>LNEL01000048.1 GCA_001464935.1 Gammaproteobacteria bacterium Ga0077536 | reverse complement strand
AACGGTGGTGGAGGGGGTAGGATTCGAACCTACGAAGGCAGAGCCGGCAGATTTACAGTCTGCTCCCGTTGACCGCTTGGGTACCCCTCCAAAACGGTAGCCAGAAATTGTCGTAAGTTGCGCCGCTCGTGTCAACGACGAAATGCGTTTATCCGCAACAAATCTGCCCCCGGACCCAAAATAACCAGACCTCGCCTGTCGCAGCCCCCGTTGGCGACGCTTATTCGACGGCGACCTTCGGCTTGGCAGGGGCCTTGGCGACTTTCGCGGGGCCTGCCGACTTCGTCTTCTTGACCGGCTTCGCCGCCGTGGAAGTCTTCGAGGCGCTGGCCTTGGAGGCTTTCGTCGCCTTGCGCGCGGGCTTGGCCTTGGCGACCTTCGGCTTGTCGCTGGCGGCGGTCTTCGCCGGTCGGGACCTTCGCCGGCTTGTCGGCCTTCGCCGGTTTGGGTGCCGCCTTGACGGGCTTGCGACCCCGGCCAAAGGCCGGCTTGGCGGTCAGCAGCAGCTCCTGGCACTGTTCGAAGCTCAGACTCGCCGGCTCCACGTCTTTGGGAATACGGGCATTTTTGCTGCCGTCCGTCACGTACGGGCCGAAGCGCCCGTTCAGCACCCGGATCGTCGACTCCGGAAAAACCTTCAGCTCGCGCGCAGCGTCGGCCAGCCTTTTCGCCTCGATGAGTTCGAGCGCGCGCTCGAGCGTCAGCGTGTGGGGATCGTCTTCGGCCTTCAGCGAGACGAACTTGTCGCCGTGCCGGATATAGGGGCCGAAGCGGCCGATGTTCGTCGACACCGCGATGCCTTCCGGCGACGCCCCGAGCTGGCGCGGCAGCTTCGTCAGCGCCATGGCCTCTTCGAGCGTGATCGTGTCGATGCGCTGGCCGGGGCGCAGCCCGAAGAACTTGGGCTTGGCGCTCTCGTCATCCGGGTCGCCCACGGCGATGTAGGGCCCGTAACGTCCCATTCGCGCCGAGACGGGCAGGCCGGAGACCGGATCCGTGCCCAGTTGCCGGGCCTGGGTGGCTTCCTTGCGCGAAACGCTCGCTTCCTTGTCCTCGACGGTTTCCTTGAACGGCTTCCAGAACTCCTGCAGCAGCGGGATCCAGTCCTTCTCGCCACGTGACACGGCATCGAGTTCGTCCTCGAGCCTGGCCGTGAAGTCGTAGTCGACGTAGTGGCCGAAATGGGTGGTCAGAAAATTGCCCACGATGCGGCCGATGTCCGTCGGCCGGAACCGCTTCTTGTCGAGTTCGACATAATCCCGCTGAATCAGCGTGGAAATGATCGAAGCGTAGGTCGAGGGCCGGCCAATGCCGTATTCCTCGAGCGTCTTGACCAGGCTCGCTTCCGAATAGCGCGGCGGCGGCTCGGTGAAATGCTGATCGATGCGCACGTCGTCGAGCTTGACCTTCTCGCCTTCGCGCAGGGCCGGCAGCGCCCCTTCCTCGGCCGTCTCCTCGTCCTGGCTTTCGGCGTAGACCGCCATGAAGCCCGGTTCGGCGATCGTCATGCCGGTGGCGCGGAACACCGCGTCGCCGTCGGACTTCAGTTCCGCCGCGACCGCGTCGATCACGGCGGGATTCATCTGGCACGCCACGGTGCGCTTCCAGATCAGTTCATAGAGCCTGAACTGGTCCGGCGCCAGGTGGGCCTTGACGTCCTTGGGCGTCCGCAGCACCGATGTCGGCCTGATCGCCTCATGCGCTTCCTGGGCGTTCTTGGACTTCGTCTTGTACGCGTGCGGCTTGGGCGGCAGCGCCTGCGCGCCATACTCCCGCAGGATGAAATCACGCAGTTCGTCGAGCGCCTCGTTGGCCAGGTTCAGCGAGTCGGTACGCATGTACGTGATCAGGCCTTCGGACCCGTTGCCGACGTCGATGCCTTCGTACAGCTGCTGGGCCACACGCATCGCGCGCTGCGCGGTGAAACCGAGCTTGCGCACGGCTTCCTGCTGCAGGGTGGATGTGATGAACGGTGGCGCCGGGTGGCGCTTGCGCTGTTTCTTCTCGACCGACTGCACCGTGAAGCTGCCGTCGGTGCCGGCCATGATGCCGGCCCGCACTGCTTCGGCCTGTGGCTGATCGGTGATCGAGAACTGCTTGATCTTCTCGCCGGCGAACTGGGCCAGCTTGGCCGTGAAACTGCCGGCGGCCGCCGTCATGTCGGCATCGACCGTCCAGTATTCGCGCGGAATGAATTTTTCGATCTCGGCCTCGCGCTCGCAAATCAGGCGCAGCGCCGGGCTCTGCACGCGCCCCGCCGACAGCCCGCGCCGGATCTTCTTCCACAGCAGTGGCGACAGATTGAAGCCGACGAGGTAATCGAGTGCGCGGCGCGCCTGCTGGGCGTTGACGAGATCGGTCGAGATTTCGCGCGGATTGGCCACCGCTTCGGCAATTGCGCGGGGCGTGATCTCGTGAAAGATCACGCGGCAGACCTTTTTGCCTTCGAGCGCCTTACGCTCCTTCAGAACCTCGAGGATATGCCATGAGATGGCCTCGCCCTCGCGGTCCAAGTCGGTCGCAAGGTAGAGCTCGTCGGCCTTGCGGGCGGACTTGGTGATCGCATCGACATATTTCGCGTTTTTTTCGATGACCTCGTAGGTCATCTTGAAATCGTGCTCGGTGTCGACTGCGCCCTCTTTGGGCAGCAGATCGCGGACGTGGCCGTAGGAGGCGAGCACGTCGTAACCCGGCCCCAGGTACTTCTTGATCGTCGTCGCCTTTGCCGGTGACTCGACAATGACCAATTTATGTCCCATCGGACTGAAATGAATCCTAAGGTTGAGCGAACAGGGAAGTGGCGCTGGACGGGGCCGGTTGCTGCCTAGTGCAGGAAACCATACGCCCCTTCATTGACGAGGTCTTCCATCGAAAAGTAGGCCTCTTCCTGTCCAGGCATGTTGAACAGCACCATCAGGACGATCCACTTGAGCTGTTCGACGTCGATGTTGTCGGAGTCCAGCGCCATGACGCGCTCGATCACCAGTTCCCGCGTGGTCGACGCGAGCACACCGGTCGACTCCAGATACAGCAGAAACCCCTGGCAGTCCGGATCCAGCTTCAGCTGTTCCTCGGTCGAGAAGCAGCGATGCGACGTCGGCTGCTCGAGCACGGACTCGGCGACGTTGTCGTGGTTCCAGGCCAGGTCCTTCAGCCAGTCCAGCGCGCGCCGCACGACGCCCGACTCGAATCCGGCTTCGCGCAGCGAACCGCGCAGGCGGTCGTGGTCATCGAGTATGTCTGCGTCTTCGTCCGCGTAGTGCTCGAATATGTAGATTAGAACGTCTATCACCGTGTGATTCATGATCCGTCTCGGGGCGAAGCTGGCGGCGATTCACTGTGTGAGGGCATTTTCGCGGGGCCCACTCGCGCCAACGGACGATTGGTTGCTCGTGCTGGGCACGGACTCAAGCGGGAATCTTTCCGGTGCGGACATAGGCGCCGCCTGTGGTGGCGCGCACTACTCCCTTCATCTCAAGCGCGGTCAGGATGGATGAAACCTCCGGGGCCGTCAATCCGCACTCATCGATGATGAGATCCACGCCACGCGGCATGAAGTCGCAGGCAGCGTAGACCTGCCGCTGTTCGGGCGAGAGGTCTGGCGACCGCGATTCGGCCGGGTGGACGCAGCCTGCAGATGGCCCGGACGGCCCGCCTGGCGCGAATCCACGCAGTTCGGCCAGGATGTCGGCAACGGTCTCGGTCAGCACCGCCCCGTCGCGCAGCAGTGCATGGCAACCGCGGCTCAGGGGGTTGCAGACAGCGCCCGGCACGGCGAACACCTCGCGTCCCTGGTCGAGCGCGTGGCGGGCTGTCACCAGCGAGCCGCTGGTCAGGGCCGCCTCGACCACCAGGGTGCCGAGAGCGAGTCCGCTGATGATCCGGTTGCGCCGGGGAAACATGGCCGGCGCCGGACGCTGCCCGAGCGGAAATTCCGCGACCACGGCGCCTTCGGCCCGCACGCGCGCGGCGAGCTCGCGGTGACTGGCCGGATAAATCCGGTCAACGCCGCAGCCGAACACGGCGATGGTCGACCCCGCTTGTCCCAGCGCCCCCTCATGCGCTGCCCCGTCGATGCCGCTGGCCAGTCCGCTGGTGATCGTCAGTCCCAGTCCGGCGAGCTCATGGGCCAGCGTCCTGGCCAGGTCCCGGGCCGACGGCGTTGCCCGGCGACTGCCGACAATCGCCAGTTGCGGCGCTGACAACAGTCCGGCATGGCCCTCGACGAACAGCACGGGTGGAGCGGCCGGCACGGCGGCGAGCAGCGGCGGATAGCCCGCGGCGCCCAGCACCAGCAGGGAGCGGCCCCGGCCTGAGAGCCAGTCGCAGACGCGTTCGCCGGCCGTCCAGTCGGGGTCGACGCCGTGGCGGGCGAGTTGCGTGCGGACAGCGGCGAACAGCGCGGGCCGGGGTGCCCCGGCCGACACGAGCGCCCGCAGGCGGCCAATGCCGTCGGCAAGCGGATCGAGGCGGTTGCTGAGCGCCGCGTGAAGGACGGCTACGAAGAACGCCCCGTCGATGTCCAGTCCGTTGTCCATCGACTGGCATCGTAGCGCGCCCTTCGGACGCGTTTCATCCGGGGCGGAGGATCAGGGATTACGGATCTTGTCGAGGACGTGCACCGGTCGCTGGGTGTTCATCACGAGTCCGTAGCTGACCGAGTCGAAGGTCCGGAATACCAGCAGTTCGCCGGCCCGTTCCTCCGGCAACTGCACCTTGACGGGTGCGCCGCCGATGCGCTCGCCGAGCGCCTTGTCGACCTTGAGCTTCGCATCCCGCACATCGTTCGCCACGCCATCGAAGAAACGCCCCACTGTCGACGGGTTCTCGAGTTCCTGGCGCTTCAGGTCCTCGAGCCGCTGGCGATGCGCCATCTCGGTGCCGATGGGATCGGTGATTTCCTGGCCCGCCTGGAAAATGGCGAGCACGTGACCCGGTTCCAGCCCGTCGGCCGCACCTTTATTAATGACCACGACGTGATGCTGCCCAATCTGGGAGACGCCGTCGATGACCGAGATGATGCGGCCCTGGATGTCGCTGCCGGGCGCGCGCGGAATGAAATCCGGATACTCGTCGAGTTCCTGGGGCATCAGGCGGTCGCCCTTCAGCACTTCGCGATTGCTCCAGGTCAGCACCCCGGTGGCCGGGTCGCCGAGCGCATGGAGCGTGAGGTCGGCCACGTGCAGGGCCTCGTAGCCGAGTACCGCGCCGGTGTCCGGATCCTTGTAGGCGCCGCCGGGCCGGAACACGCTGAACTTGTTGCCCGGATTCTCCGGCAGCCCACGGATGTACACCCGGCCACCGACGCCGACGGCCAGATGGTCGTCCTGGCTGCCCACGATGTAGGCGGCCGAATCGATGTCGGCTTCGGTGACGACCTTCGGCCGGCTCAGGAACTGGTGGATGGCATCGAGCGGAATCGGCGGAATGGCGTCATCGTGCGCCGACTCGCGCACCGAGGGTGTCAGCTTGACGTTGCGTCCGCCGAACGCCCCACCGCGCGTGAGGCTCAGAATCGGCTTGCCGTCCTGGTACGTCAGGGAAATCAGATCCCCTGGGTAGATCAGATGCGGATTGCGAATCTGGGGATTCACCTGCCAGATGTCCGGCCACTGCCACGGATGGGTCAGAAAGCGGCCCGCGATATCCCACAGGGTGTCGCCCCGGACCACGGTATAGTTCTGCGGATGGGCAGGATTCAGCACCACTTCGGCGGCCGAAGCGGTGGCCAGAAAACCGGCCAGGCACATAGAAATTAGAAATTTTCTATGCATATCAATGCTCTTATGCACATAGGTTAATGTAGTTTAGCAGAAAACTCCCAAATTACGACAGCCACGTGCCGGTCTTCGTAACCGAGGGAATTCATCTTGAAAAATCAGTGCCTTATCCCTATCCTTCGAGAGCACTCAACGAACCGGATTCACCATGGCGATACTGCAAATCCTGCATTACCCGGACCCGCGCCTGCGCACGATTGCCAAACCAGTCTCGGTGTTCGGTGACGAGGTCCAGCGCATCGTCACGGACATGTTCGAAACGATGTATGCCGCGCCCGGCATCGGCCTCGCCGCGACGCAGGTGAACATTCCGAAACGCATTCTGGTCACCGACACTTCGCGCGACGGCACCGATCCGCGCTGTTTCATCAATCCGCAGATCATCGAACTGCGCGGCGTGGAGCAGATGGAAGAAGGCTGCCTGTCAGTGCCCGACGTGTTCGAGACCGTCGAACGCGCCGAATGGGTCAAAGTGCAGGCCTTCGATCAGCACGGCACGCCCTTCGAGGTCGAGCTCGACGGCCTGCTCGCCGTCTGCGTGCAGCATGAAATCGATCATCTCGACGGCAAACTGTTCGTCGATCGCCTGTCGCTGCTGAAACGCTCGCGCATCCGTCGCAAGTTCGAGAAAGCGCAGAAACAGGCGCTGTGAACGCCATGGATGCCGTGCGCGGCATCCGTTGCCAGTCAGTCTCCATGTCAGATCCAGCCGGGCGCACAGCGCCGCGCGAGCCATGCGCCCACTGAAAACCATTTTTGCCGGAACGCCCGCCTTCGCCGTGCCGTCGCTGCAGGCGCTGCTCGGGCATTCGGGCATCGACGTCGTGGCGGTGTACACGCAACCCGATCGCCCCGCCGGTCGCGGACAGGCCGTGCGCGAAAGCGAGGTGAAACTGGCCGCCGCCGCCCACGGGTTGCCCATCGAACAACCCGCCTCGATGCGCGACCCCGCTGCGCTCGAACGCTTTCTCGCCCATGACTGCGAATTGCTGGTCGTGACCGCTTACGGCCAGATCCTGCCGACGGCTGTCATTGATGCGCCTGCACGCGGCGCAATCAACGTGCATGCCTCACTGCTGCCGCGATGGCGAGGCGCTGCGCCGATTCAGCGTGCGCTGATGGCCGGCGACGAGCAGACGGGCGTCACCATCATGCGCATCGTCGAACGGCTCGACGCAGGCCCGATGCTGTTGCGCGCGACGCTGGGGATCGAACCCGACGACACTGGCGGCAGCCTGCACGACAGGCTTGCGGCACTCGGCGGACAGGCACTGCGGGCGGCCCTCGACGCGCTGATCGCGGGCACGCTGCATGAAACCGTGCAGGACGAATCACTGGTGACCTACGCCAGGAAGATCGAACGTGCCGATCGCCTGATCGACTGGACGCTCGACGCCGAGGCGCTGTCGCGCCAGGTGCGCGCGCTGAATCCAGCGCCGCTGGCCATCGCGAGCCTGGGTGGACTGACGTTGAACGTGATCGCGGCGACCGCCGTTAGCCACCTCGACACGCACGCACCCGGCACCGTGATTGGCGTCGACGACGACGGTATCGTGGTCGCCTGCGGCAGTGGCGCACTGCGCCTGACGGTGGTGCAGCCCCCGGGCAAGCGCGCGATGAATGCGCGCGAGTTCCTGAACGGTTACCGCAAGCATCTGCCGCTTTGAAGGCTCAGGAATCCACCCCGCCGCGCGCACGCGTTGCGCACGTGTTGCTGAACGTGATCAACGACGGCGCCTCGCTCGACCGCGAGCTCGACGCCGCGCGTCGCCTGACGCCAGATCCCCGCAACCAGGCGCTGATCCAGGAATGTGCCTACGGGGTCCTGCGCCATTACTACTCGCTGCGGCGGCACCTGTCGCAGTTGATCGAGCGTCCGCTCAGAAAGCGCGATGCGGTCATCGAGATGCTGCTGTTGAGCGGGCTTTATCAACTGTTCGAGATGCAGGTCCCTGAACATGCCGTGGTCGATGCGTCAGCAGCTGCCGTGCGGAGCCTGGACAAGTCGTGGGCGTCGGGTCTCGTCAATGCGACGCTGCGCAATGCGTTGCGCCAGCGTGAACGATTCGTGCCGCCGACGACCGACGATGCCGAAGCCTGCTGGAATCACCCACGCTGGCTCATCGACACCATTCGCGCGGCCTGGCCCGACGACTGGCAGCGCGTGATGCAGGCGGCCACCGCGCGCCCGCCGTTCACCCTGCGCGTCAATCGTCGTCAGCTCGCACGCGATGAATACCTGGTTCGCCTGCAGGACGCGGACCTCGCCGCCCGCGCTCTGGCGCACTGCCCGGATGGCATCGTGCTGGAGAGCGCCGTGCCGGTCTCGAGCCTGCCCGGCTTCGATGCCGGCCTCGTGTCGGTACAGGACGGAGCGGCACAACTTGCCGCACCGCTGCTCGATGCGCAGCCGGGTCAGCGCGTGCTCGATGCCTGCGCGGCGCCGGGCGGCAAGACCATGCACCTGCTCGAAACGGTCGACGCTCTCGAACTCACGGCGCTGGACATCGATCCGGTCCGCCTTGCGCGCGTCAACCAGAGCGCAGCGCGCCTCGGCCTGCAATGCCGCGTCATCGCGGGCGATGCCGCCCTGCCTGCGCCCTGGTGGGACGGCACCTTGTACGACCGCATCCTGCTCGACGCCCCGTGTTCGGCGACGGGGGTGATTCGTCGCCACCCCGACATCAAGCTGCATCGAGCGCCCGACGATCTCGCGCTGCTCCCCGCGCGGCAGGCCGCGATTTTCGACGGCCTGTGGCCGCTGTTGCGTCCGGGCGGTAAGCTTTTGTATGCAACCTGTTCGATCCTGCCGCAGGAAAACGACGACGTGCTGAGCGCCGCGCTGCAGCGCCATCGCGATGCGTTGGCGGCGCCCATCAACGTCGCGTGGGGGCGTCCCACGCGCCATGGCCGCCAGATCCTGAGTGGCGAGCACGACATGGATGGTTTTTATTTCTGCGTCATCGAGAAAGCCGCACATGACTGAGCGACGCCTGCACGGCCTGTGGATGCTCTGGCTGCTGCTTGCCGTGCTGTGGCCGGGCGCGACGTTCGCCCGCAACATCACGGTCGAGACCGTCGCCGCGCGCATCGACGAGGAGCGCTTCGTCGTCGACGCCAGACTCGACGTGAAGCTGAACAAGAATACGCTCGAGGCACTGGAAAATGGTGTCACGCTCGAGTTCGACCTCGAGTCCAGACTGATGCGGCCACGGCGGTTCTGGTGGGACGCCGAGGTCATCACGGCCACGCGGCGCTTTCTGCTCTCGCGTCATGCGCTCGCCGATGGCTATACCCTCAGCGAACCCGGCGCGGATCAACAGCACACGTTCAAGAACATCGAAGAGGCCCTCGACGCACTCGGCGACGTCCGTGATTTCGTCGTTGGCCAGGCCGCCGCGGACAAACCGGTGAAGAAATACCGGGCCCGCCTGCGGCTGCGGCTCGACATCGAGGCGCTGCCTGCACCGTTGCGGCCGATTGCCTACGTGTCACCCGGCTGGCGCGTGTCGTCGGGCTGGTATGAATGGGTGTTCGTGCCGTGAAGCCACGCCTCGCGGTTGCCACCTCGGTCGGACTGCTCAGCGCCTCGCTGCTGGGCTCGCTGGTGCTGATGAGCGCCGCGATTCAGAACTCCGGCCGGTTCGGCGCGCTGTTCTCCGTGCTGCTGATCACGAACCTGCTGGGGCTGTGCGCATTCATTGGCCTCATCGTCATCAATGCACGCGACCTGCTGCGCAAACTGCGGCAGCGGCAGCCTGGCGCGCGCCTGACGCTGCGTATGCTGATCATTTTCGTCGCGCTGTCGGTGCTGCCGATCCTCGTCCTCTACGCGTTTTCGATCAATTTCCTCGCGCGCGGCGTCGACAGCTGGTTCGACGTCCGCATCGGCGATGCGCTCGACGACGCGCTCGAACTGAGCCGCAGCGCGCTCGATCTGCGCATGCGCGAAGTGCTGAGCCAGACGGAGAAGGTCGCCGAGGAGATGGGGCTCGGTGCCGAACCCAGCGGGGTCCTGAATCTCGATGCGCTGCGCAATCCCGGCAGTACGATCGTCGCCAACAGCTGGGATCCGGGTCCGGGCGATCTCGACCAGTTGCGCCGGCGGGCCGGCGCCGAGGAACTCGCAATCGTCACCGTGCAGGGCCGCCTGCTCGAGTCCAGCAGCAGCGGCACCGATCTCGTGCCGAACCTGCCCTCCGCGCCCATTCTCCTGCAGGTCAAGCAGGGACGCAGTTACATCGGACTCGAACCCATCGGCAACGACGGACTCTACATTCGGGTCGCCGTGGCGGTGTCCGACGGCAACATGGGCCGCGGAGGCCGCATTCTGCAGGCGCTGTTTCCGGTGGCGGCGCAGATGAACGAGCTGGCGAGCAGCGTCGAGAGTGCCCACGCCAAGTACAACGAACTCGTGTATCTGCGTGACAAGCTGAAACTCAGCTTCGCGATGACGCTGACTCTCGTGCTGCTGTCGAGCATCGCCACGGCGATCTGGGCCGCGTTCTATTCTGCCCAGCGCCTCGCCGCACCGATCAGCGATCTGGCGGCTGGCACCGCCGCGGTCGCGGCGGGCGATTACGAAACCACGCTGCCGGTGACGACCGCCGATGACATGGGCTTTCTCGTCAGCTCGTTCAACGCGATGACTCGCCGCATCGCGGTCGCGCGCGACGAGATTGGCGTCCAGCATCGCTATCTGAACACCCTGCTGAGCCAGCTCTCCTCCGGCGTGCTCGCGCTCGATCGCGACGGCCGCATCACGACGCTCAACGATGCAGGTCGACGGATTCTCGACGTCGGCGATTCGAACATCGCCAACGAGCCGATGGAGTGTCTCGCCAGCCAGCGCGAACACCTGCGCCCGTTCGTCGATGGCGTGCAGCCGCAGTTCGCCGCCTCCACCCAGCGCTGGCAGCAGGAGGTGCAGATTTTCAGCCGCACCGGCCGCCGCGTGCTGATGTGTCGCGGCTCGAGCCTGTCGACGGACGGCAAGGAGGGCGCAGGCTATGTCGTCGTCTTCGACGACGTCACCGTGCTGCTGCAGGGGCAGCGCGACGCGGCGTGGTCGGAAGTGGCGCGCCGCCTCGCGCATGAGATCAAGAATCCGCTGACCCCCATCCAGCTGTCCGCAGAACGCCTGCGTCAGAAATACCTGTCGAAGATGGCGCCGGCGGATGCCGAGACGCTCGATCGGCTGACGACCACCATCGTGCAACAGGTCGATACGATGAAGTCGATGGTCAACACGTTCTCGGACTACGCGCGCACGCCGACGATCAACCAGGAGAAGACCGACCTGAATCGCCTGATCTCGGCGGTCGTGGACCTCTACCGGAATGCAAACCAGGATGCGTCGTTCGAGCTGTCCTTCGATCCGGCGCTGCCGTCGGCCTCGATCGACGCCGGCAGAATCCGGCAGGTATTCAACAATCTGATCAAGAACGCGCTGGAGGCCTCTGCCGGCGCCCAGGCCGCACCGCAGGTTTTCATCACGACCCGGCTGTTGAGCACGGATGCCGGTGCCCACGTCGAAATCTCGGTGTCCGACCGCGGCGACGGCATTCCCGAGAACCTGCTCGGCAACCTGTTCGAACCTTATGTCACGAACAAGACCAAAGGCACGGGGCTCGGACTTGCGATCGTCAAGAAGATCATCGAGGAGCACGGCGGCCTCGTGACCCTCGAAAACAACGACGGGCCGGGTGCCTGCGCTACTATACGGCTGCCGCTGGACGGCAAAGACTCCCCCGCCGGGGCCATAGACAACAGGAGAGCCTCATGACAGCTCGCCATATCCTGGTCGTCGATGACGAACCCGATATTCGCATCCTGCTGAAGGAAATTCTCGACGACGAGGGCTTCGACGTCAGCGTCGCCGAGAACGCCGCCCAGGCCCGGGAGGCGCGCCGGCAGCGACGGCCGGACCTGATCCTGCTCGACATCTGGATGCCGGACACCGACGGCATCTCGCTGCTGAAGGAATGGTCGGCGGACAACCACCTCGACGTACCCGTCATCATGATGTCCGGTCACGGCAACGTCGAAACGGCCGTCGAGGCCACACGCCTCGGCGCGTACGACTTCATCGAGAAACCGCTGTCGATCGCCAAGCTGCTGATCACGATCCAGCGCGGGCTCGAGAACGCGAATCTCCAGCGCGAGAACATCGGCCTGCGCCGCTCCGCGCCGCCGCTGGCCGAACCCATCGGCCGCAGCCGGGCGATGGAACAGCTGCGATCGAGCGTGCTGCGCATCGCGCAGCACAAGACGGCGGTGTTCATCACCGGCGAATCGGGCAGCGGCAAGGAAGTCGTCGCGCGCTATCTGCACCTGCACAGCCCGCGTGCAGGCAGTCCGTTCGTCGCGGTCGGCGTTGCCGGCCTCGCCCGCGAGAACCCGGATGCCGAGCTGTTCGGCACCGAGAACGACGGGCACGTGACCTACGGTTCGCTCGAACAGGCCAATGGCGGCACCCTGTTCCTGAAGGACATCGCCGACATGGACCTCAGCACCCAGGCACGGCTTCTGAGCGCGCTCGAGCAACAGGCAATGCTGCGTGTCGGCGGGCGCGAGCCGGTGCCGATCGATGTGCGAATCGTTGCCGCCACGCGCCGCGACCTGCAGGCCGAGGTCAATGCCGGCCGCTTTCGCGACGATCTCTTCTATCACCTGAACGTGGTGCCGCTGCGGGTGCCCTCGCTGCACGATCGCATCGAGGATCTTGACGACCTGCTGACCCATTACCTCGACTACTTCGTCAATCACGAAGGCCTGCAGCGGCGTGATTTCTCACCCGGCGCGAAGGCACGGATGCGCGACTACCGCTGGCCGGGCAATGTGCGCGAACTGCGCAATCTCGTGCAGCGCCTGCTGATCCTCGGCAACGGCGAGACCGTCGAAGGTCAGGAGATCAGCGCTGCGCTCGGCATCCGCTCCCAGCCGGATCTCGACACGGTGCCGCCAGGGTTCGACCTGCCGCTGCGCGAGGCGCGCGAGCGCTTCGAGAAGAGCTACCTCGAGTACCAGTTGCACGCGTGCGAAGGCAGCGTCAGCAAGGTGGCCGAGCGCGTCGGCATCGAGCGCACGCACCTGTACCGCAAGCTGCGCAGTCTCGGCATCGATCCGCGCCACATCAAGGAAGCCGCCCGCGACTGAGCATCTGCATGAACGAGCGCATTGCGAACTTCGAAAAGCTGCTGGCGAAAGGTCCCGACTCCCCGTTGCTGCGCTTCAGTCTCGGCAACGCGTGGCTCGCCGAGGATCCGGCGCAGGCGATCGTGCATCTGCAGGCGGCCCTGCTGCTCGATCCTTCCTACGTCGCCGCATGGAAGCTGCTGGGCCAGGCGTTGGTGGCCGCCGGTCAGCCCGAGGCCGCCCAGGAAGCCTACCGCGAAGGGATCGTCACCGCCGAGATGAGCGGCCAGGTGCAGGCCGCGAAAGAAATGCGGGTATTCCTGAAGCGCCTCTTGCGCTGAGGGTCAGCGACAGGAGGCCGCAGGAGTCGCGACTGGCGCGCCGTTCAGTTCGAGCGCGCCGACGATCTCGCTGACCTGCCGGAAGCCATGGCGGTCCAGATAGTCGACGATGCCGTCGTTGATCTCGCGGCACACCAGCGGTTCGTAGAACAGACCCGTGCCCACGCCCACCGCGCTCGCGCCTGCCAGCATGAACTCAATGGCATCCGTCGCATTGACCACGCCGCCCTGGCCGATGATCGGCACGCCGTGCGCGCGACACACCTGGTAGACCTGCCACACCTTCAGCAGCGCAATCGGCTTGATGGCAGGGCCTGACAGGCCGCCCTGGTTGTTGCCGATCACGGGTCGCCGCCGTTCGCTGTCGATCGCCATGCCCATCAGGGTATTGATCACCGCGAACGCATCGCTGCCAGCCTCGAGACAGCGCCGCGCGTTCTCGGCGATATCGGTCTGGTTCGGCGACAGCTTGGTGATGATTGGTTTCTTCGTCGCCCGGCGACAGGCCGCGACGACCCTCGCCGACATGTCCGGACTGTTGCCGAAAGCGACACCGCCTTCCTTGACGTTCGGACACGAGATGTTGATTTCGATCGCGTCGATCGGCGAGTCGTCGAAGATCCGCGTGACCTCCTCGTACTCTTCGACGGTCGAACCCGAAACGTTCGCGATGAAGCGCGTTTCAGTGAAATCGAGCGCAGGAAGGATATCGTCGACGACGGTGCGCGCGCCCGGATTCTGCAATCCAATCGCGTTCAGCATGCCGGCCGGTGTCTCGAACACGCGATGCGCCGGGTTGCCGAGGCGCGGCGCGAGTGTCGTGCCCTTCAGGCAGATCGCCCCGACATCGGCATTCGAAAAGCCATGGACCCGTGTATATTCCTCGCCGAACCCGACACAACCGGACAACAGGACCAGCGGCGAGGCAAACGGCAGTCCGCAAAACGACACCTTCAAGCGTTCATCCAACCCCGCTGTCGCGTCCATGTCTCCACCCTCAGCCGCTGCCTGATCGAACCCTGCCCGATGATAGACATCGCGCTCTACGAACCCGAGATACCCCCGAATACGGGCAACATTATACGCCTGTGCGCCAACACCGGCGCCGTGTTGCATCTGATAGAACCGCTCGGTTTTCGCATCGACGAGGCGTCGGTCCGGCGGGCGGGCCTGGACTACGCGTGGCTGGCCACGGTACGGCAGCACGCCGACTACGGCGCATTCTCCGCGGCCGTGGCCGGACGGCGCCTGTTCGCTTTCTCGACACGAGGGGAAGTCAGTCTGTACGACGCGTGCTTCGCCGCCGGGGATCTCCTGCTGTTCGGGCCCGAAACCCGCGGTCTGCCGGGCCCCGTGCTCGACGCCGTGCCGCCGGCGCAGCGCCTGCGCATCCCCATGCAGGACGGCAACCGGAGCATCAATCTCTCGAACGCGGTCGCGGTCGGCCTCTACGAGGCGCTGCGCCAGCTCGGCTTGCCCGGCATGCGCTGAGCGCCCCCGCTCAGGGTGCGCCGTCGGCCACCTGCGCCGACACCCGTCGCCGCACGAAGTCCTCGCTGCCCTCGGCGCCGCTGCTCGCGACCACGTCGAGCGTGAAAATGGTGTAGGGCACCGATCCCTCGGTCACCGCCACCGCCACGCAGTCGACGGTCACGACGAAGCCGTCGAGCCCGGGCCCCTCGGGACTCAGGGTCGCCCCCCCCGGCACACAGGCGTGCGTGTCGGTGACCACCGCCACCGCCCAGTCGAGCCCGCTCTGCGCGGCAAACGCCGCGCGCGTCGCGACCAGCCCGAGCACACGGCCACTGCGCTGGGCGTTGCCGATCGACACCGCGAAACCGGCGATCATCGCCACCACCACGACGAGGAAAATCGCCGACATCAATGAGAAGCCGCGCTGGCCGCCCCGCATTGTCATGGCGAGTTCGGCATGTGGACCTGCTCGAGCACCGTCAACGCTTCATCGACGCCCTCGGCGTTCGCAGCGCTCAGTGTGAGCCTGATCACCACGAGCCCTGCCCGTGTCGCACTGCCCGGCTCGTAGCTGAACGCACAGTCGGTGACGCGGGTCGCCAATGGGATGCCCGGGCTCGCGGGCGGGTCGGGTTGAATCGTCTCGATCGGATAGGCCGCGTGGCGCAGCAGCCGGCCACCGCGACAGATGAAACTCACCGGCGTTTCGACGACATAGAAGCGCTGGCCGGGCGAGCCGGTCGGCCAGGCGCCGGGCTGATCGCTGCGGTCGACGGCGAGCACGCCGCGCGCGGCATCGAACCCGCTGATCGCCGCCACGTTGTCGCCACACCACGCATTCGTGCGCGTGCCCGCCGCCTGCGCGGTACAGTCCTGCGGATTGCCGGTGTTGTAAATCACGACGCAGTCGCTGACGCCCTTCAGACAGGCGGCCGCACCGGCGTCATGGGTTCGCACGCCGGCCGGCAACGGCCAACTGCCAAGCACGTCGAAACGGTCGGACAGCGCATTGAGATCCAGCGGATCGCTTGCCGGGTTGGCCGGGTCGGTCGCGGCCCGATAGCGCCCGGTGCCGGTCGTCAGCAGGAATTCGAGCGCCGTGCCGTCGGGGTTGATGCGAACGCTGTTCGGCAGCGCGAGACGCAGTTCGCGCGCCATGCGCTGGGCGGCGAGATTCGCCGTTGCGACGAGTTCGGCGCGACGGCCCATGTCGGCGAAGCCGCGCAGCGGCGCGCTCAGGTTCCGCCACACCACATTCGAAAGAATCGCGCCCACGACCATCACCGCGATCAGTTCCACGAGCGTGAAGCCAGCACAGCGGCGTCCAGCGCTCATTCGACATTCGCCCGAAAGACGCTCATGCGAACCGGCGTGGTGAGCCCCGCATGGTCGACGCTGACGTCGATGCGCAGCACCTGGCCACTGTCCGCCGACAGCGCCGGGTCGCCGAGTTTGACGCCGCTGTCCGCCACGCCCACGCGCACGCGGTAAGCGGCGAGCGCCGGCAGCGCCAGATCGCGTCGATCGCGCACGCCGTCGTCGTCGAGGCCCTGATAGTCGCAGATGTCATCGAAACCCGCGCGACCGCCTTCGCCGCCGAACGCGGCGCCACCGCAACCTTTCGCGCACGCGCTCGCGATGCACTCCTGGCGGCAACCCGTCGCGGGGTTGCCGTCCGGGTCGTACTCCGGATCGCAGAAGCCGGCGAGCGAGATTTCTTCGAGGTAGGCACGCGCCACGGCGGCAGCCTGCGTTTCGATCATCGGGTCCGCACTGCGACCCACCGCACCGCTGACCGCGAGCATGAGGCCGAGGCTTGCCACTGCGATGATGACGATCGCCGCGACCAGTTCGACGAAAGTCACCCCGGCCTGTGATCGTCGCGCTGCCTTCACTCGATGAGGCCGGTGTCGGGCTGGAGATCGATGCGCTGTTCGCCGACGGCAAGCGTCAGCAATGCGCCCAGCGGCGCGCCGTCATCGTCGCAGGGCCGCCCGAAGCTGTCGAAGCTGAGCGTCGCCGGCGTCACCGCGACGTCCGCCGGGGTCCGTGCCTCGTACAGGCCACCGCCGGGACGGCCTATCGTCAAAGGCTTGCCGGCGCGGTCATTGCAATCTGCCCCGCCGGTCCAGCGCTGCAGGCGGTAGCCCGTGCGCTCGACAACGACGCGCGTGGCGCAGCCCGAGGCCAGCGACAGCGATTGTGCGTGGCGCAGGCCCGCGCGCAGTTCGGCGGCGAAGCCGGCGGCGGCAAACGTGTCGGTGGCGAAAAAGCGGGGGGCGGCGGTCGCCGCCAGGATGCCGATGATCACCATCACGGCGATCAGTTCGACGAGGGTGAAGCCCGCGGTCCGACACGACATTGCGCAGCGCCCGGACGGACGCTGCGCGCGCGCGGCGGCCAGGTCCGAATCAGGAGCAGTCGCCGCTGTTGTTGCGGTCATTGGTCACGGTCACGGTCGGCGGCACGCCGGCGGCACCGCCGAGCGAATAGTTCACATTGCACGAGGCCGTCGTCGCGCCGTCGACGCCGAACTCGTAGCCGCCACCGGTCACGGCACCTGCCGTGTAGCCATCGAGTGTCTGCAAGACACGGCGAATGCCGGTATCGGTGTCATCCGGGTAGCCGGTCGTGGCGTCCATGTCGACGGTCACGCCTTCCATCGTGATGGTGGTCGGACTGTTGCCGTTGGCAAGCCACACCGCATGTGCGAGCGCCGCGCCACTGCGGACACTGCCGCCGAGCCCGTCGATGGACGCTGACCGTGCCTGCGACTCGAGCCCGGCGAAGCGCGGCAACGCGAACGCGGACAGGATGCCCAGGATGACGATGACGGTGATGAGCTCGATGAGAGTGAAACCGGATTGACGACGCATGAACGCTGTTCCTTTGTTCAGGATGGTGCTTGGGCTTAACTATCGGTCCGGCTTACCGGGTACTTGAGTGGCGGAATGTGACGAGGTCGGCGGATTCGTCAGCCTTCGCCGGACAGCTTCACGCCCGCCAGATCCCACATCGGCAGGAACACGCCGAGTGCGAACACCAGCACGAGCGCCGCCAGTACCGCGATCAGCACGGGCTCGATCGTCTGACTGAGGTTCTTCACGTCGTAATCGACTTCGCGCTCGTAGAAGCCGGCGACCTCGGCGAGCAGCGAATCGACCGCGCCGGTCTCCTCACCGACCGCGAGCATCTGCAGTACCAGCGGCGTGAAGATGCCGGTCGCCGTCGCGCTGCGGGTCAGCGTGTCGCCGCGCTCGACGCCGTTGCGGATGTGTCGGATGCGCTCGCCGATGAACTCGTTGTCGACGGCCTGCGCCATCACGCCGAGACTCTGCGTCAACGGCACGCCAGCGGCGAGCGACATCGAGAAACCGCGTGCAAACCGGCCCAGCGTCGCGCGCTGGAGGATACCGCCGACGATCGGGATCCGCAGCTTGAAGCGATCCCACTGGTAGTGGCCTGCATCGGTCTTCACCCACATCCGGAACGCGGCGATCGCGAGCAGGCACCCACACAGCAGCGCCGGCCACCAGGTCACGCAGAATTCGGAGGTCGCCATGATCATGCGCGTCGGCACCGGCAGCGCGACTTCCGCGCGCTCGAAGATGCGCGCGAATTGCGGGATCACCACGACGTTGATGACGCCGATGGCGAGCGTGATCGCCACCAGCACGAATGACGGATAGCGCAGCGCGGACTTGATCCGGGCGCGGGTGTCGCGCTCGCGGTCGAGATATTCCGCGAGTTTCAGGAACACCTCGTCGAGCCGGCCCGTGTTCTCGCCGATGCGCACCGTGCTCACGAACAGCGACGAGAACATCGACGGGTGCTGCGCCAGCGCCACCGACAGTTCGCGGCCGGACTCGAGCGTCGACCGCACCTCGCCGAGCGCCTCGGCCAGCACCGGATTGCGCGTCGAGCGCGACAGCCCGTTCATCGCCTGCGTGATCGGCACACCGGCCCGCATCAGGGTGTACATCTGCCGGCAGAACAGGATCAGTTCCGACAGATCGGGCGTGCGCGAACGCAGCCAGCGCCGCCACTGCGCGAAGACGTCCGTCGTCTCGACGGCCTCCTCGATCGCCACCGGCGTGATCCCGCTGTTGATCAGCTGGGCCGCCGCCGCGTCAGCGCTGGCGGCCTCGAACACTCCTTCGAGCAGATCGCCACGGCCGCCGCGACCGCGATACCGGAAGCTGGGCACCGCCGAAATCCCGTCAGGCCGCGACGTCGTCGACGTCGACGAGCGTGTTGTCAGCGGCGATGCGCATCGCCTCGGCGACCGTCGTCACGCCATCCAGCGCATAGTCGAGCGCGGCGAGCGACAGTGGCCGAAAGCCCGCGCTGTCACCGGCGAGCCGCGCGAAGGTGGCCAAATCTCCGGCCGCGAGCGCGAGCGACAGCTCCGGATTGAGCTCGAGCATCTCGTAGACGCCGACGCGCCCGCGATAACCCGTGTTGTTGCAGTGGTGGCAGCCGTCGCCGCGGCGAAACGCGTGGGGGCCCGCGCCGAGCCGCGAGCCGACCCACGCGCGCGCGCCGCCGGACAGGTCGTCCTCGCGGGCGCACTGGCTGCAGATGCGACGCACGAGACGCTGTGCGAGCACGGCATTGACGGACGACGCCAGCAGATACGGGGCAGCCCCCATGTCGAGCAAGCGGCTGACGGTGCTGACCGAGTCGTTGGTGTGCAGCGTCGTGAGCACCAGGTGACCCGTCATCGCGGCGCGCAGCCCGATTTCGACGGTTTCCTGATCGCGCATTTCGCCCACCAGCACGATGTCAGGATCCTGCCGCAGCGTCGTGCGCAGGACGCGCGCGAACGTGAGCCCGACCTGCGTATTGACCTGGACCTGGTTGACGCGCGGCAGACGGTACTCGACCGGGTCTTCGACCGTGATGATCTTGACCTCGGGTTCGTTCAGCAACTTCAGCGCCGAATAGAGCGTCGAAGTCTTGCCGCTGCCGGTCGGCCCCGTGACGATCACCATGCCGTGCGGGCGCTTGATCGCGGCCATGAACCGGCGCAGCACGCCACCGGGCATGCCGAGCACCTCGAGATCACGGACGCCCTCGCTCTGATCGAGCAGGCGCATCACGACCGACTCGCCGAACTGCAGCGGCATCGTCGACACGCGCACATCGATCACACGATCGCTGACGCGCAGACTGAAGCGACCATCCTGCGGCAGGCGCTTCTCCGAGATGTCCAGATTCGCCATCAGCTTCAGGCGTTGCACGAGCGCTGGCGCGATGCGCTTTTCGTTGAGGACCTGCTCGTGCAACACGCCGTCGATGCGCTGGCGGATGCGCAGCACCGCCTCGTCGGGCTCGATGTGGATGTCCGACGCGCGCACCTGCACGGCGGCCTGGAACAGCGTATGCAGCAGCTTGACGACGGGCGCATCGCTCAGGTCGGCGCCGGCGGCAAGCTGGTCGACGTCGAAATCGCCTTCCTTCAGTTCATCGCTGAGTTGCTCGGCGATACCGGTGATCCGGTCGCTCTGCTGATAGACGCGCTCGAGGCTGTCGAGCAGCTCCTGCTCGCGCACGACCGCTACTTCGATCGAACGGCCGATGATGCGGGACAGTTCGTCGTAGGCAAAAATATTCGTCGCATCGGACAGGCCCACCTGCACGCAGTCACCCTTGTCCTTCAGCGCAATGGCGCGGAAGCGCCGCGCGTGGATTTCGGGGATCAGCCGCACCACCGCCGGTTCGAAGCGATAGTGTGCAAGCTCGACGAAAGGCAGATTCAGCTGTTGCGACAGGAAGCTCAGCAGCGCGTCTTCACTGATATACGCACTGTCGACGAGAATCCTGCCGAGTTTGCGGCCGGACTTCTTCTGTTCGGCGAGCGCCGCATCGAGCTGCTGCTGCGAGATGATGCGGTTGTCGACGAGCAGCTCGCCGATGCGCAGCTTCTTGCGCACGGCACTCACGGCTGGCGGTCTTTCAGCCGCACGAGCTCGCGCGTCGCGTAGGCGCGCAGCGACTCGGCGAGCGCGCGGTCGTCGAGCGCGCGCGCGAAGGCCGAAATCGCATCCGCGTCTTCGCCGACGGCCAGCAGCGAGATGCCGAGCGCGACGAGCCAGCCACCGTTCAGGGGCTGTTCCTTCAGCAGGCCGCGGTAACGCGTGATCGCCAGCCCGTGCGCGCCGATGCGCTGTTCGGCGGCGGCCAGCAGCGCGTGAAAATCGGCGTGGCCGGCAAGCGGAGGCGTTGCCGGCCGCAGCACGGCGATCGCCGCCTCGGCCTTGTCCTGCGCCAGCAGCAGATGGGCCAGCGGCCGCGCCAGCGCCGCGGACGAGGGATCGGGCGCGAGGCCGGCGCGCAGCAGTTCCTCGGCGGCGCCGCGCTGACCGTCGGCAATCAGTTCGAGCGCCAGGCGCTGACGCGCATCCTCCCGCGCGGGCTCTGCCGCGACGAAACTGCGCAGCATCGACAGCGCGGCGTCGCGACGACCATTGGCGAACAGTGATGTGATCTCGGCATAGCGCCGCGCGGCCGGCGTCGCCGCCGGCGTGGTGGTCTGTTCGCGCCGGAAACTGCCGGGATACTCGACGGCGGGATCGCCCGCCAGCGGCGTGAGCCGCGATGCGGTGGCGGGGGCTGTCGCGGACTCCTCACCCGTCTCAGGTGACAGGTAAACCGGGGCCAGATCGGCCGGCACTGCCGGCGGCGTGGCGGTGCGCGCCGGCACCGCAGGCTCGAGCGGCGGCGCCTGCACCGCTGGCGCGGCGCTCGGGACCGGGCGCGTTGGCATAACGGCCGGCGCCGCCTCGACGCGGGTGTCGACCGGCGGCGCGATGTCGACAGGCGGCGCTTCGAGCACCACCACGGGGGTCGACGGCAGCGCGGGCAGCTGGTCGAGCGCCACCGGCGGCGGCGCCAGGATCACGGCCTTCGGCGCCTCTACGGCAGGCGGCGCCCCGGACCTGATGACGGGCGCCACCACCTCGGCGTCGCGCGCCGACAGCAGGGCGAACAGCGGTTCGCGCGTGGCCCACAGCGCGGCCAGCGCAGCCACGATCAGCAGGCCGCCGAGTGCGGGCCGCAGATGTTCGGGCGCCGGGCGCGGCAGCATCGTCGCGGCCTGCAGGCCATCGATCGCCGAGTCGGCATGCCGCAGGTTGCCACCCTTGCGCGCTTCGAGATCGGCGAGCATCTGGTTGATGAGACTCATGTGGCGCTGCTCGACAGACGATTGAACAGGCCGAACCACGATGTGCGCCGCGCGGACGCCACGCGCGCATCGACCGTGTCTTCGATCGCGAGCCGGGCATGGCGACGCTCGATGCCGAGATCGCCCTGTCCGAACGCCGCCATCAGCGACTTGTGCGAGAGGATGTTGACGAGTCGCGGCACGCCGCGACTGCCGCGATAGATTTCGTCGACCGCGCGGCGCTGGAACAGCTTCGCGCCTTCATGCCCGGCGACCGACAGCCGATGCGCGAGATAGTCGTCGACGCCGCGCCGGTCGAGCGGCTGCAGGCCGTAGCCGAACGAGATGCGCTGGCGCAACTGCCGTATCGAAGGCTGATCGAGCACGCCATCGAGCTCCGGTTGCCCGAACAGCACCACCTGAACCAGCTTGCGCTTCTCGGTCTCCAGATTGGTCAGCAGCCGCAGCGCTTCGAGAGTCTGCAACGGAACCGCCTGGGCTTCGTCCATGCATACGACGACGCGCTTGCCCTGCGCCACGAGATCGAGCAGTCCGTCATTGAGCCGACGCAGCAGCTGGTGCTGCGTACTGCGCTTCGGCAGATCGAGTCCCAGCTCCTCGACGATCGACAGCAGCAGGCTCGACGGCCGCAGATAGGGGTTCGGCAGGTAGGCGCACTTGAACTCCTCGCCCAGCGTGTTGATCAGCATGCGGCACAGGAT
Source organism: Gammaproteobacteria bacterium Ga0077536 (assembly GCA_001464935.1). Taxonomy (GTDB): domain Bacteria; phylum Pseudomonadota; class Gammaproteobacteria. The sequence goes on along the minus strand of LNEL01000048.1, from coordinate 118,586 downwards.
GGTCTTGCCGGTGCCGACTTCGCCGGTGACCTTGACGAAGCCCTCGCCGCTGCGCAACGCAACCAGCAGCACGTTCAGCGCATCGAGATAGCCCGCGCGCTCCATGAAGAAGGCGGTGTCTGGGGTCAGCGTGAAGGGCAGTTCACGCAATCTGAAATGCTGCAGGTACATGGTTCTTCCTTGCTAAACCCGGCGTAAGCCTGACGTGGCGCTCAGGGCACCGGAATGCCGACGTTGCCGCCGGCCGGTGCACCCCAGCGATCGAGCTGCTGATTCATCTGTTCGAGTTCACCGCGGGCGCCGTTGATCGCGGCGGCCCAATGCTGTGGACCTTCGATGACGATAGGCCGCAACAGGATCACGAGTTCACTCTTCACGCCCTCGGTGCGCTTCTGGCGAAACAGCGCGCCGACGAGCGGCAGATCACCCATCATCGGCGTCTTCGCATCCTGGTTGCGCTCGCGCGTCTGCATCAGGCCCCCGATCACCACGAGCTGGCCGCTGCGCGCCTGGACCACCGAGTCCGACTCGCGCACGGTGCTGCGGGCAAGCGGCAGCGTCTGGTCGACACCGGCAATCGTGATGTTCTTCTGCTGATCGACCACCTCGCTGACCGACGGATGGATATGCAGCATCACGTCACCATCGCGACTGATCTGCGGCGTCACGTCGAGCGCAATACCGGAGAAGAACGGCGTCAGTTCGATGTTCGGTGTGGTCGTCGTCGCGGTGCCGGTGATCGTCGTCGTCGACACGTCGGTGACGAAGAACTCGTCGGTCCCGACCTTGATGATCGCCTTCTGGTTGTTCATCGTCGAAATCCGCGGACTCGACAGCACCTGCACATTGCCCTGCGTCTGCAGCAGCTCGAGAAAGGCCGAGAAGTCCCCGCCGTTCAGTGCCAGCGAGAACACGCCGCCGAACGCCGACGCCGGCACGCCGGCGATGTTGGTCACGCCGGGGATCAGATCGAACGCGGCGCCCTGCAGATCGCTGCGACCGGATTCACCTTCGAACACCTTGCCGCCGCCGGTGTGGCCGACCGTGAACTCGCTGAACACGCCCGCCCAGTTGATGCCGGCCTGGAAACCGTCGGCGAGTTCGACCTCCAGAATCTTTGCTTCGAGGATCACCTGGCGCTGGGCGATGAGCTGCGAGGCCTGGAGGTAGGCTTCGACTTCGCGCAGTTCGGTCGGAATCGCGCGCACCACGACGACCCCCGACTGCGGGTTGACGACGACGCTGCGGCCCTGGCCGTCGCCGACGATCGCGGTGACGGCGCTCGCGAGCTCCTGCCAGAAGCTCGTCTCCGGGAAGATCGTGTTGATCTGGGTGCCGACCACCGTGCGCTGGCCGCGACCGCCTTCGTTGTCGGTGTTGCCGGACGGATTGTCCCGCGTCGCGCCGACATCGAGCGGCGCGTTGGGACCTTCCTGTAGCGTGCCGGCGCTGACGAAAGTCGATGACGCGCCGCTGCGCTCGATGTTCAGGTAGTTGATCTGGAACACCCGCGCCTCGAGCCGCGACGGCAGCACCTGGAATCCGTAAGGCGTGCGCTCGAACTCGAAGCCGTAGACGTCGCGGGCGGCGGCAATGACATCCGGAATCGACACGTTCTTCAGGTTCAGGGAGATTTTTCCACTGACCTCGGGGTGCACGACCATGTTGTACTTCGTGCCGTCAACGAGACTCATGAAGAACTGCTGCGCCGGCACTTCGTTGACGGCGATGTCGAATCGCTGATCGTCGACGACCTGCGGTGCCTCATGGGTGTCGAGCCGCAGGCTCGGCAGCAGCGCGCGACTGACCTCATCCGGCACCGTCGGCGTCGTCTGTGCGCTCGCGGGCCCCTCGCTCAGGGCCTCCCGCATATCGTCGAGGGTCTTGCGTTGCGGCGGCGCGCTCTGGCACGCCGCCAGCGCGACGACAATCCCGGCAAGCAGCCAGCGCTCAGCGCGTCGCGGCAGATCTGGTTTTGATTTCATGCTTCAGCAGACTCAGGCTCGTTGTCTCGTTTCCGACTGCAATGACGACGGTGCGCGGCTTGATCTCGACCACGCGCGCCCCGTCGATCTCCTCTCCTTCGGCGACCATCCGCCCATTGATCATCGCGCTGCGCCGATGTGCCTCGACCTTGATCGCGCGCAGTCGCCACACCGCGCGCGCCGCCGCCGGCTCATCCTCCTGTGCCATCGGCGGCGCGGCTGGCGGCTGCATGGGGTCGACCAGTTCGAGCGCGAGTGTCACTCCCGGCGCGCCGAGCAACGCGCCGATCAGCCCCCACGCGCAGCCCCGCTTACACACCAATCCAGCCCTCTTCGAGGCTGACCGTGTACACGACGATCGAGCCTTCGACGCGCGGGAAATCGCGCGTTTCGAGTTCGACACGGTCCCAGAAGAATCCCCACGGCATCGCCTCCAGCGCCTGCAGATACGCAATCGTCGCCAGGTAGCTGCCGGCGAACCGGATGCGGATCCCGTGCCGGTAAGCGGTCCGCGGGCCGGTGCCGGCCGCGGCGACAATCAGTTCGCGCGGCGCGCCCGGCCGGTCCGCCGTGGGCGCCAGGTCGGGCTGCGTCTCGGCCGCCACCTCGACTGGTTCGACGAGCGGCTCCACGCCAAGTCCTTCGAGGCCCAGGAATTCCAGTTCGCGGAAACGGCTCAGCACCGTTTCCAGCACCTGCGCCATCTGCGCCGGCGGTACCACGCGCCCGACCTTGGCTTCGACGGAGGCTGCAAGGGCGTGCAGTTCGAGGTCACGCGCAGCGATCAGTTGTCGCGTGCTGGCATCCGGGTCGACGTGGGCACCGGCGATCAATTCATTGCTGACCGCTTCCATCCGCTGCAGGGCGTCAGCACCCGTCGCAATCTCGGCCACCAGCGCGCGCTTGCGGACGTCGAGTGGCTCGAGCAGCAACGCATGCCAGCCGAGCGCGACGCTCAGCAGCACGGACGTTGCGATCAGCACGCGTTCCTTCAACGTCAAGGCATCCAGGCGCGCGATGATCTGCGTCGCGCCGCTCCGTGGTTTGCGTGCGGTGCTCACCGGGACTTCTCCGCCGCTTCGATGCCGACGGTCGCAAGCGTGAAAGCCACGGCGGCATCGGCCGGATCGCGTTCGAGTTCGAGTCGGCTGAACACCTTGCCCTCGAAGGCGTGTTCCGCCGCGAGACGCTGCACGTACATCGGCACCAGTTCGGGTGCCTGCGCCCGGCCTTCGACCCCGATCTGCGCACCGCCGGCGGCGATGTCGATGCGGGTGAGCCAGGTACCGGCGACGTGCTGACGCGCGAGACCGGCGAGAAAGGGGGACAGCCCGGATGTGTTGCCGAAGGCACCGTGATTGAGCGCCGTCGCCAGTCGGCGCGTCTGTTCCAGCTCGGCTTGCAGCGCGGCGACGCGCGCGGCCAGCGCCGGATCGGCAACCCGTTTCGGCAGTCGCGACTGCAGTTCGTCGAAGCGCCGTTCAGCAGCGGCGCGTGCAACACCCAGCGCGCGCGCCTCCGCGGCAAGCGTGTCGACCTGCCACCACGCGTAGGCATGCAGCACGAGCAGACCACCAGTGACGACTGCCACCATGCGCAGCATCGAGCGCGCGGCGAACACGCGCTGCGGCTCGCGCATGGTCGGCTGATACAGGTTGATCTGCTGGCTCATGCGGCTTTCACCCCTTCACGCAGCGCGGCCCCGATCGCGAGGACGCAGCGAGCCAGCGTGGCGGGCGCGAGGGCGGCCGTCGCCGGGTACAGCGACGCCAGATCGAGCCAGCGCGTGGGAATGCCGAGCTGCGCCTGCAGGTATTCGGCGAGTCCGGCGACTGGTTGGGGCAGGCCGGCGAGCACGATGCCGCCAATCGACGGCTGCGCGAAATGACGCTCGTAGAAGTCGAGCGAGCGCTGGATTTCAATCGTCAGCGCATCGAGCGTGCCTTCGAGCGCCGGCGTCAGCGCCGGCCCTGCCTGCTGCAGACGCTCGCGGCCGCAATCGAGCCGGCGCGAGAAATACAGCGCACCGCGTCGGGTGACGGTCATCAGCCCGTGATGCGCATCGAAGTGAAGCAACGCAGCGCCTGCATCGTCTTCGGGCAGACGCACGGCCAGGTTGCGCAACGCGAATTCGGGGATGTCGACGACTTCGAGCGCGAGCCCGGCAGCCTTCGCGATGCCGGCGACGCGCTGGACGCGTTCGCTGCGCGCGGCGACCGCGTACATGCGCCGCGCGGCGCGGCCGTCATCGGTCGGCACGTCGAAGACGTCGATCACGGCGTCGTCGATATGAAAGTCGATCAGTTCCTTGACGCGCCAGCGCATCGCGGCGCGCAGTTCGGCCGGGGGCACTTCGGGGGTGTCGACGAGCACGAGGCTGTAGTCGGCAGCCGCGACGAGGCTGACGCAGCCGACATGGCCGAGCCGCCGCTCACGGACCCAGCGCGCGAGCAGCGCCGCGCTACGCGACGGATCGCCGGCGAGGAATTCGAGCTGGGACAACGCGGCGCCGCCGGGCGCGGCGTGGTCGACCAGCGCCACGGCACAGCCGTCGTCGTCGATGCAGGTGGCGAGCGTCTGCCGCCCCCGCGCGTGTCGTGTCGGAAAAATTCGCATGCTTCCCCCGTGAATGTCGGGGGACGCCCACTCGCCCCGCCGCTTTCACCTGGAAGTGTTAGCGGCGTCACAGCTCAGAGGTTGAATTGCCGGAAACCTCAGCGTCGCCAGGTGCGGTCCTCGGCGCCCGGCTCACGCGCCATCAGCGCCTCGACCGCGGCGGCAGGCGTCGTCGTGCCCGCGAGCACCAGGGCCACCTGTTCGACGATGGGCATGGCGACGTCAAGTCGGGCGGCCAGGGCGGCCACCGCGGGCGCGGTCGCGGCGCCTTCGACCAGCCCGATGCCGGCCTCGGCCGCGGACACCGAAGTGCCGCGCCCGAGTGCGAGCCCGAAACGGCGATTGCGCGACTGGTCGTCGGTGCAGGTCAGGACGAGGTCGCCGAGACCGGACAGGCCCATGAAGGTCTCGGGCCGCGCGCCGAGCGCAACGCCGAGCCGCGCGATTTCCGCGAGGCCGCGCGTGATCAGTGCGGCGCGGGAGTTGGCGCCGAGGCCGAGCCCGTCGGCGATGCCGGCCGCAATGGCGAGCGCATTCTTCACGCTGCCGCCGACCGCGACGCCGGCGAGGTCGTCGGTCAGGTAGGGTCGGAAGCGGGCCGTGTGAAAGCCCGCCAGCAGGCTCGCGCCGAATTCCGCGCTGCTGGCCGCGATGGTCACCGCGGCCGGCCGCCCTTCGGCGACTTCGCGCGCGAAGTTCGGCCCGGACAACAGGGCCAGATCGACCCCGGGCCCGAATTCCTCGCGCACCACCTCGTGCACGAGCAGCCCCGTCGCGAGTTCCAGCCCTTTCGCCGCACACACCAGTCCGCGCAGGCCGGGCACGGCGGCGCGCAGCGCGCGGGCGATACCGCGAGTGGTCTGGCACGGTGTCGCCAGCACGGCGATGGCGCAGGCGCTGGGCGTGTCGCTGAGGTGCTCTACGATCTGGAGGCTCGCGGGCAGCCGGATGCCGGGCAGGTAGCGGGCGTTTTCGTGGCGCGCGCCCAGCTCGCGCAGGGCAGCGGCATCACGGCCCCACAACGCAACCGGGCGGCCGCGATCGGCGAGGACGGTCGCCAGCGCCGTGCCCCAGGCGCCGGCGCCGAGCACGAGAAACACCGGCGCTGTCATGCGCGGGTCGTCGTCGCTCAGTGCTTCTGATCGGCCGGCGCCGCGCGGCGGCGCTGGAGTTCCTGCGCGTACAGGGCGTCGAAGTTCACCGGCGACAGCAGCAGCTGCGGGAAGCCACCCTTGGTCACGACGTCGCAGATCGCTTCACGCGCGAACGGGAACAGGATGTTGGGGCAGGCGGTGGCCAGGATCGCGGGCAGATGCTGCTCGCCGAAACCCGAGATGTTGAAGATGCCGGCCTGCTGGACTTCGATGAGGTAGATCGTGCGGTCGTCCTGCTTCACCGTGCAGGTGACGGTCAGCACCACTTCGTGGACGTCCTGACCCAGGCTGGTCGCGGCGTTCGCGAAATGGAGGTCGAGCCCAGGGTTCAACTGCTCGGTGAAGACCTTCGGCGCATTCGGCGCTTCGAAGGACAGGTCCTTGATATAGATCTTCTGGATGCCGAGCTGGCCCTGGACCGGCTGTTCGTTTTCATTCGCCATGGTGAGATGCCCTGTGTGTGTGGATGCCGAATGCGTGCCTGCGGCCCGCGATTATTTGATGGTCTGGACCGGCAGGTTCTCGCCCCGCCAGGCGGCAAGGCCGCCCTGCAGGCTGAAGACCTTGCCGAAACCCTGCGCGCGCAGCGCCTTGGCCGCGCTACCCGACTGCGCGCCACTCTCGCAGTACACGAGCAGCGGCCGCTCCTTGTACTTGGCGAGGCGCGCGGCGCCGCCGGCGATGTCCTGCGGCGTCACGTTCAGGGCATTGATGATGTGACCGGCCTTGAACGCCGCCTCCGGACGAAGGTCGACGGGCACGGCGTCTTCCTGGTTCAGCACCAGGACCGCCCGCTGCGGTGACACGGCCGATGACCCGCCGCCCTGCACGAGCGTATAGATCAGGGCTGCCAGCACACCGACGAAGCCGGCGAACAGGACCAGATGATTAGCGATGAATTCGATGAATTGCGCCATGCGCGGGAGCCCGTCCGTCGGATGAATTGCGGTTTCGTGACAAGGTGTTGCAAGCCGGGGCGGCGAGGGGCCGTATGATACACTCAATCCCACCGCGCGCCGCATGGTGACGACCGCGGCGGGTGTGTGAAACAGGCCCAGTGAGAGACAGAAAACAGCCGCCATGTCCAAGGTGAAACACCCCGTCCTGCTGGTGGTCCTCGATGGTTGGGGACACAGCGAAGAATCCCGCTTCAACGCGATCCACGCCGCCCGCAAACCGAACTGGGACCGGCTGTGGCGGGACAGTCCCCACACGCTGATCCGCTGTTCCGGCCTCGACGTGGGCCTGCCGGACGACCAGATGGGGAATTCCGAAGTCGGCCACATGCACCTCGGCGCCGGCCGTCTCGTCTACCAGGACTACACCCGCATCTCGAAGTCGATCGCCGACGGCGACTTCTTCGACAATGCCGTTTTCCGCTCGGCCTTCGAACTCGCCGCGCGCAGCGACCGCGCCGTGCACCTGCTGGGCCTGCTGTCGCCGGGCGGCGTGCACAGCCACGAAGACCACACGGTCGCCCTGATCGAACTCGCGCGGCGCTGTGGCGTGCGGCGCCTGTACGTGCACGCTTTCCTCGACGGCCGCGACATGCCGCCGAAAAGCGCCGCCCCGTCGCTCGAACTGATCGCCCGGCACTGCGCCGCCTCCGGCATCGGCCGCATCGGCAGCCTCATCGGCCGTTATTTCGCGATGGACCGCAACAAGAGCTGGGATCGCGTCAAGCAGGCCTACGACCTCATCGTCGACGGTGTCGCCCCGCACGTCGCGAGCGACCCGCTGGCGGCGCTCGAGGCTGCCTACGCGCGCGGTGAGACCGACGAATTCGTCACCGCGACCGCCATCGTCGACGAGCACGGACCGGTGCGGATGGCGGACGGCGACGTCGTGGTCTTCACGAACTTCCGCGCCGATCGCGCCCGCCAGATGACGACGGCGCTGATCGACGCTGAATTCACCGCGTTCGAGCGCGCGCGCATGCCGGCACTCGGCCGCTTCGTCGCGATGACCGACTACAGCGAACAATTCAAGGTGCCGGTCGCCTTTCCGACGATCGACCTCAGCCACACCTTCGGGCAGGTCGTCTCCGAACAGGGCCTGCGTCAGCTGCGCATCGCCGAGACCGAGAAATACGCGCACGTCACGTTTTTCTTCAACGGTGGCGAAGAAACCCCGTTCGCCGGCGAGGACCGCCTCCTCGTCGCGTCGCCGGCCGTCGCGACCTATGACGAAAAGCCGGAAATGAGCGCGGCCGAAGTGACCGACCGGCTCGTCGCCGCGATCGACAGCCGCGAATATGACGCGATGATCTGCAATTACGCGAATGCCGACATGGTCGGCCACACCGGCAATTTCGACGCGACCGTCCGCTGCATCGAAACCCTCGATGCCTGCCTCGGCCGTCTGGCCGACGCCTGCCGCCGCACCGGCACCGAAATGCTGATCACGGCCGATCACGGCAACGCCGAGAAAATGCGCGCGGCGCCGGACGGCGAGTCCGAGCCGCACACGGCGCACACCAGCAACCTCGTCCCGCTGGTCTACTTCGGCCGGGACGCCGAAATGGCCGGCACCGGCTGTCTGAGCGACATCGCGCCGACGATGCTCGCGCTGCTCGGTGTGCGCCAGCCGCCGGAAATGACCGGCCATTCCCTCGTTCATCTGAAAGACGCCGCCCAGCACGCGGCCTGAACGGCCGCCCGGCCGTCGGACAGTCGGCATCGTCACCCGCGTCCACGACGCGGGCCACAACTTCGCGCGTGTCTGCGCGTCGAAATCCTGCATAATGACGCAGCGCCCAATCCGCGGCGCGATCAACCTTGGTGTGCATCACACTTCAATGAAACATCGCCTCCACGCCGCTGTGCTGGCCGCCCTGCTCGGCAGCGCCTTCGGCCCGGAACTCGCAGCCCAGCAGCCATCGCCGGCCGCGCCCGCGGCGCCGGCAGCCTCCAGCGCCCCGGCTGTCCCCGCAGTGCCCGCCGCGCCGGCGGCCGAACCGATTCCCATCGACGACATTCGCCTGCTCGTGGAGATCTTCCACAAGGTCAAGAGCGACTACGTCGAACCCGTCACCGACAAGAAGCTGATCGACAGCGCGATCAAGGGCCTGCTGGCCGGCCTCGATCCGCATTCGACGTATCTCGACGCCGACGCCTACGAAGAACTGCAGGAAGGCACGACCGGCGAGTTCGGCGGCCTCGGGCTCGAGGTCGGGACCGAGGATGGCTTCGTGCGCGTGATCGCGCCGATTGACGACACGCCTGCGAGCCGCGCCGGCGTGCAGGCCGGCGACACGATCATCAAGCTCGACGACGCACCGGTGAAAGGCATTTCACTGAACGAAGCGATCAAGAAGATGCGCGGCAAGCCAGGTACCCCAATCGGCATCACCCTAATGCGCGAAGGGGTCGAGAAGCCGATCGAGCTGACGCTCGTGCGCGACGTGATCAAGATTCGCAGCGTACGCGGCCGCCTGCTGGAACCCGGCTTCGGCTATGTCCGCGTGTCGGCGTTCCAGGCCAACACCGGCGACGATCTCGTGGCCCAGCTCGAAAAGCTGAAGACCGAATCGAAGTCGGCGCTGAAAGGCCTCGTGCTCGATCTGCGCAACAACCCGGGCGGCGTGCTCGGCGCCGCCGTGGCGGTGTCCGACGCGTTCCTCGACGCGGGCCGCATCGTCTACACCGAGGGCCGCATCGAGGATGCGAAGCTCGAGTTCGATGCGAAGCCACCGGATCTGATCGGCGGCGCGCCGCTGGTGGTGCTGGTCAACGAAGGTTCGGCGTCGGCGTCCGAAATCGTGGCCGGCGCCCTGCAGGACCGTCAGCGCGCGGTGATCATGGGCCGCCAGACCTTTGGCAAGGGCTCGGTGCAGACGATCCTGCCGATGAACAACAATGCGGCGATCAAGATCACGACGGCGCGTTACTTCACACCGAACGGCCGCTCGATTCAGGCGGAGGGCATCAAGCCCGACATCAAGATCGACAAGCTCAAGGTCGCCGACTTCAATGCCGAGGACGGTGCCTTCGTCAAGGAATCGCAGCTCGATCGACATCTCGAGAACAAGGACACCAAGGACGCGCCGCCGGGCGAGGCCGCGAGCGACGACAGCGCGCAGCGTGCCGAACTCGCCAAGCAGGATTACGAACTCTACGAAGCCCTGAACCTGCTCAAGGGCATGGTCCTGCTCCAGGCGCGAAGCTCGCCGCCGTCGGGCTGAACCGGCGGTGTCGCTCGCGGCGCTGACACTGGCCGCGTGCCTGGCCGCGGGCACGCCGCCCGCGGTCGCGATCCTGATCGACGACATCGGCTACCAGCCCGGCGCCGATCTCGCGGCGCTGGGCCTGCCCGGCGCCTACTCCTACGCCGTCCTGCCCCATGGCCCGCACGGCGCGCGCTTCGTGGCCGCGGCGCGCGCGCTGCGGCGGGACAGCCTGCTGCATCTGCCGATGGAAGCCGAACGCCGCAACGAACTGCTGGGCCCCGACGCGCTGATGCATGACATGTCGGACGCCGCGCTCGGCCAGGCGTTCAGTGCCGCGCTGGCGAGCGTGCCGGCGGTCGTCGGCATCAACAATCACATGGGCAGCCGTCTGACCGGCGAATCGCGGCCGATGGAGGTGCTGGCGCGACAGCTTGCCGCGCAGCCCGGCCTGTTCTTCGTCGACAGCCGCACGACCGCGCGCACCGTCGCGGCGAGCACGATGCGCAAACGCGGCGTGCCCACGCTGGAGCGCGATGTCTTCCTCGACAACCAGCGGCGCCCGACGGCCATCCGGCGCCAGCTCGCCACGCTCGTCGCCCGCGCGAAACGCCACGGCTACGCGCTCGGCATCGGCCACCCCTATCGCGAAACCCTCGCCGTGCTGCACGCCTGGCGCCCGGCCGCGGACGAGGTGCGGCTGGTGCCGGTATCGAGTCTGCTCGGGAAGGTCGACGGGGTCGTGACGCCGGTGAACACCCTTCCCCCCTGCACGACGTCGCCGCGCGGCGGTTGAGACGCGTCGCCGGCGAGTTCCGCCTGCGGCGGCGCAGCGCGCTAGACGTCGCGAATCAGAAAGGCCCGCAGCAGCATCAGCGCGCCGACGCCGCCGAGGATCCAGACGCCGGCCGGATACGCCGCCCAGCTGCTGCCAGGCTCGCCGACCATGCTGTGCAGAACGCCGGCGGCGATGATGAGGCCGGCGCCGGCGACCGAATAGGACAGCCGCCGATGCACGTTGCGGATTTCGCGCCGGATGTCGTCGAGGATCTGATCGTGGGTCGCCAGTTCGATGCGTCCCTGTTTGAGGCGATCGAGCACATCGAATGCCAGGCCCGGCAGTTCCGGCAGGCGATCGATCCAGCGCGGCACGCTTTCGCGCGTCGAACGGATGAGGCTGCGCAGGCCCACGCGATCGCGCATCCAGCTCTCGAGCGACGGGCGCGCGGTGCGCCACAGGTCGAGTTCCGGATCGAGCTGGCGCCCGATGCCTTCGACATTGACGAGCGTCTTCTGCAACAGCAGCAGCTGCGGCAGGATTTCCATGTGGAAGCGCTGGGCGGTCTGGAACAGTCTCACCAGCAGCTGACCGATTGAAATCTCGCGCACCGGGCGATCGAAAATGGGTTCGCAGACGGTGCGTATCGCGAACTCGAAGTCGTCGACGCGGGTTTCCTTCGGCACCCAGCCCGATTCGACGTGCAGTTCGGCGACGCGCCGGTAGTCGCGTTCGAGAAAGGCGTGAAAGTTCTCGGCGAGATAACGCTGGTCGAACTCCGACAGCGAACCCATGATCCCGAAATCAACGAGCACGAACACCGGCAGGCCACCGTCGGCGCCGGGGCGCACGAACAGATTGCCGGGATGCAGATCGGCATGAAAGAAGTGATCGCGGAACACCTGGGTGAAGAACAGTTCGACGCCTGTCTTCGCCAGGTGTTCGAGATCGACACCCGCATCGCGCAGCGCCGGAATATTGCTGATCGGAATGCCGTCGATGCGTTCCATCACGAGCACGTTCGGCCGCGACAGCCCCCAGTGGATTTCCGGCACGTAGAGATCCGGCGAGTGGGCGAAATTGCGGCGAATCTGCGACGCATTCGCCGCCTCGCGCAACATGTCGAGTTCATCGAGAATGGTCTTCTCGAATTCATCGACCACCCGCGCGGGCTTCAGCAGGCGTCCGCGCGACCAGTAGCGTTCCGCCGTGTCGGCGAGCAGCCGCATCAGTCCGATGTCGCGCTCGATCGTACGGCGAATGCCGGGCCGCACGACCTTCACGATGACTTCGCGCCCGTCCTGCAGCTGCGCCACATGCACCTGCGCGATCGAGGCCGACGCCAACGGCTGCTCATCGAAGCTGCTGAACACTTCACCAACCGGCTTGCCGTACGCGCGCTCGACGATTTCGCGCGCCTGCGCGCCCGGAAACGGCGGTACGTGATCCTGCAGTTTCGACAGCTCTTCGATGATGTCGTCCGGCAGCAGATCGCGCCGCGTCGACAGCATCTGGCCGAGCTTGACGAACAGCGGACCGAGTTCTTCGAGCACCGCGCGGATGCGCGGTGCGCGCGGGCCATAGTTCGGGCGGGTCCAGTTCCACGGCAGCAGGTAGCGCACGAAGCGCAGTGGCTGCAGCATCGGCATCGCGAACAGGATCTGGTCGAAACCATGACGGATCAGCACGCGCTGAATCGTCAGCACGCGCAGGAAGTGACTCGGCAGATGCATCATCGGCGCGCTTTCCGCTCGAGGCGCGTCAGGCGCGCGGCGCAGCGATCGAGCGCCATGTCCAGGCGCAGCGCCTCGGCGCCGAGGTGCTCGATATCGGGCGCGGTCGGCAGCAGGCGCGCTTCCTCGAGCAGGTATTCGCTGACGTCGCGTTCGACGCTCGCATGCGCCTGCTTCAGAAATGCGAACGCCCCTTCGATGGCGCGACCGACCTGGCGCGCCGGCAGATTGCCGATGACGCGCGCAAGTTGCGCTTCCCAGTCGATCGACAGGCTGTCGAAAGCGGTCTCGAGCTGGCGCACGGTCGCAAGATCGCCCTGGATGCGGACCTTGCCGGCCGGCACCGCATCGCCGGCGCGATGCGCGCGCGCCATCGCGATGAAATCGGCGAGGTTGCCTTCGAGCACGACATCGGCCGGCGCCACGCTGCGCGTGGCGAGGAGGATGCCGTCTGATTCGATGGCCAGGCACAGCCGCAGGCCGAGCCGCGTGACCTGCACTTCGACCGAGCGGCCGGCCAGTTCGGCAAGCTGCGCACTTGCCACTTCGTCTTCGCGCAACAGGCGGTTGACGAGTCCGGCCACCCGCTCGAGGACACGCTGAGGCGCGATCAGATCCGCGATCATCTGCCGCTTACAGCCGCATGCCGCTGTGCAGGGCGACCACGCCCCCCAGCAGGTTCAGGTAACGGCAACGCTCGAGGCCCGCTTCGCGCATCATGTCGGCGAGCGCTTCCTGCCCGGGATGCATGCGGATGGATTCGGCGAGATAGCGATAGCTCGCTTCATCCTTCGCGATCAGCGCGCCGAGCTTCGGCAGCAGCCTGAACGAGTAGAGGTCATAGAGCTTCGACAGCGCCGGCGACGACACCTGCGAGAATTCGAGCACGTGCGCAGTCCCGCCCGGCTTCAGCACGCGATACATCTCGGCGAGCGCGCGCTCCTTGCGCGTGACATTGCGCAGACCGAACGCCATCGTGATCACGTTGAAGCTGCGGTCGGGAAACGGCAGACACTCGGCGTCGGCCTGCACGAAGCGCACGTTGTCGATCGCGCCGGCGTCGATCAGGCGATCGCGGCCGACCTCGAGCATGCTGCGGTTGATGTCGAGGATGACGACCTCACCGTCCGGCCCCACGTCGCGCGAAAGCAGGCGCGTCAGGTCGCCGGAACCGCCGGCGAGATCGAGCACGCGATCGCCGGGACGGGCACCGGCGATGAACGTGGCGATGCGCTTCCAGACACGGTGCATGCCCAGCGACATCAGGTCGTTCATGAGATCGTAGCGCCCGGCGACCGAATCGAACACGCCGCGCACGCGCGTGGCCTTCTCTTCTTCGCGGACTCGCTGGTAACCGAAATGCGTTTCGCGATCGCTGCTCAAGGCGCGGGCCTCAGTTGCCGGCAGTGGCCTTCCGCGCGTAACCGGCGGCGTCGAGCGCCGCGAGATATTCGCGCCAGTTGGTGTCGAAGTCGCGGCCGAGTTTGTACAGGTAATCCCAGGTGTAGAGCCCGGTATCATGGCCATCGTCGAACACCAGCTTCACCGCGTAGTTGCCGACCGGCTCGATGCCCTTGACGTTGACGGCTTCCTTGCCCGTCTGCAGCACGCCCTGGCCGGGACCGTGACCACGGACTTCCGCCGACGGCGAATAGACCCGCAGGTATTCGCACGGCAGGCGGTAGCGCACGCCGTCATCGAAGGCGATCTCGAGTACCCGCGAAACCTGATGGAGTTCGATGTCGGTCGGAATATGTTCAGCCATGGCAGCGCAGCCTACAGGATATAGCGGGCCCAGTCCTCATCCTTGACCAGCTCGCCAAGGTGTTGTTCGACATAGGCTTGATCGATGACGACGGACTGTCCGGTGCGGCTCGGCGCGGTGAAGGACAGGGCTTCGAGCAGACGCTCCATCACGGTGTGCAGCCGGCGCGCACCGATGTTTTCGCTGCGTTCGTTGATGTGGTGGGCGATCTCGGCGATGCGTCGCACGCCGTCCTCGGCGAAGGACAGCTCGACTCCTTCGGTCTTCAGCAGCGCGTGGTACTGCTCGGTCAGCGAGGCTGTGGGCTCGGTGAGGATGCGCACGAAATCCTCGACACCCAACGACGTCAGCTCGACCCGGTTTGGCAGCCGCCCCTGGAGTTCGGGGATCAGGTCGGACGGTTTCGACAGGTGAAATGCGCCGGACGCGATGAACAGGATGTGATCGGTCTTGATCATGCCCTGCTTGGTGTTGACGGTGCAGCCTTCGATCAGCGGCAGCAGATCGCGCTGCACGCCTTCGCGTGACACGTCCGGTCCCTGCGTTTCGCCCCGCCGCGCAATCTTGTCGATCTCGTCGAGGAACACGATGCCATTCTGTTCCACGTTGGCGACCGCGCGCATCCGGATGTCATCTTCGTTGACGAGTTTCGCCGCTTCCTCGTCGGTCAGCAGCTTCAGCGCTTCTTCGATCTTGACCCGGCGCGCGCGTTTGCGCGTGTTGCCGAGGTCCTTGAACATGCTCTGCAGCTGGCTCGTCAGCTCTTCCATGCCCGGCGGCGTCATGATTTCCACGCCCGCCTGCGGCTGCGCCACCTCGATCTCGATTTCCTTGTCGTGCAGCTTGCCCTCGCGCAGCATCTTGCGGAAACGCTGACGGGTACTCGATTCGTCGGCTTCGGTCGTCTCCCCGAACGCGCGCGGCGGCGGCAGCAGCGCGTCGAGCACGCGCTCCTCGGCGGCGTCGGCCGCCTTCTCGCGGAACTGCGCGGTGGCCTCGGCGCGCGTCATCGTCACCGAGGCTTCGACGAGATCGCGGATGATCGATTCGACGTCGCGGCCGACGTAACCCACCTCAGTGAACTTCGTCGCCTCGACCTTGATGAACGGCGCGCCGGCCAGCTTCGCGAGGCGCCGGGCGATCTCGGTCTTGCCGACGCCGGTGGGGCCTATCATCAGGATGTTCTTCGGCATGATCTCGTTGCGCAGCGCCGAGGGCACCTGGCTGCGCCGCCAGCGCGTCCGCAGCGCCACGGCGACGGCGCGCTTGGCCGCGTCCTGACCGACGATGTGCTTGTCGAGCTGATCGACGATTTCCTGTGGCGTCAGCGCCATCAACTGCTGTTCACGAGTCGGCATGGGCTTTAAAACTTGATCTCTTCGAGGACGACGTTCGAATTCGTGTAGACGCAGATATCGGCGGCAATCGCGAGACCTTTGCGCACGATGCTGGCGGCATCCAGCTCGGTGTTCTCGACCAGCGCGCGCGCCGCGGCCTGCGCGAAACTGCCGCCGGAGCCTATCGCCATGATCGAGTTCTCGGGTTCGATTACGTCGCCGTTGCCGGAAATGATCAGGGAGGATTCGCGATCGGCGACGACCAGCAGGGCCTCGAGCCGGCGCAGCATGCGGTCGGTCCGCCAGTCCTTCGCGAGTTCAACCGCGGCGCGCACGAGGTTTCCCTGGTGCTTGTCGAGCTTGCCCTCGAAGCGCTCGAACAGCGTGAAAGCATCGGCGGTGCCGCCGGCAAACCCGGCAATCACGCGCTCCTGGTACAGCCGCCGCACCTTGCGCGCATTGCCTTTCAGGATGGTATTGCCCATCGACACCTGACCGTCGCCGCCGACCACGACGTGGCCCGGGCGACGCACGGACAGGATGGTGGTCGCGTGATACTGCTCCATGACTCGGAACCCGTGGAAAAGAGGCCGGGATTGTACACCAGCGCTGTCCAGGGGTTGGGGCCGCGGGCCGGCCCCCGGGTGTCCTGCCGGTCGGCGGGCGCGCGGGTGATTCCGGGGGCGGCCGCGCGATTCTATCGCCGCAGCGGCGGCTTCAAATCGCGCCAGGGTCGTGCCTGCTCCAGTTGCGCCGCGAGGCGGATCAAGGTGGCCTCCGCACAGTCACGGCCGACGAACTGCACGCCAATCGGCAGCCCGGCCGCGGACAGTCCCATCGGCACCGAGATCGCAGGCGCGCCGCTTGCGTTGAACGGCGCGGTAAAACAGGCGTCCGGGCCCATCAGCGTGTCGTCGTAGGTTTCGCAGTCCAGCGACATGTCGTAGTAGCCATGCGTACGCGGCAGCATCGGCAGCGTCGGCATCAGCCAGACATCGAACGCGGCCATGCGTCCGGCGAGGTCGCGACAGATCGTGCGCATCTGCTCGACATGATTCGAATGTTCGACGCCGGAAAAGGCACGGCCTTTGGCACACAGGCTCCAGTAGAACGGCGCCATGTCGGCCCGCGTGGCCGGCCTGCCGACGAGCCCGGCGATGCTGTCGAAGAAGCCGGCCGTCTGGGTGGCGACGATCGCGGTGTAGGTCTTGAACAGCGGCCAGTAGTCGTAGGGCACCGGTTGCGGCTCGACATGATGACCCAGTGCTTCGAGGACCCGACCCGCGGCGCCCACGGCCTGCGTGATCTCGGGATCGATGGCGATGCCGGCGGCCGGACTGTCCGTGACGATCGCAATCTTCAGGCGCCCGGGATCCACGCCCACTTCGTCGAGGAAGGGGCGTGACGGCGACGCAATCTGGTAGGGGTCACCGGGCAGATGGCCATGGGTCACGTCGAGCAGCGCGGCGGTATCGCGCACGCTGCGGGACACGCCCAGGATCGTCGCGCCGCCATACCAGAAATCGGCGGCGGCCGGCGCGAGACTGATGCGACCGCGCGAGGGCTTCAGGCCGACCAGCGCGCAGTTGGCAGCCGGCCCCCTGATCGAGCCGCCGCCATCGGAGGCTTCAGCCATCGGCAGCACTCGCGCCGCCACCGCGGCGGCCGAGCCACCGCTCGAGCCGCCCGGCGTGCGCTCGGGATCCCACGGACTGCGCGTGATACCGAAGAGACTCGACTCGGTCGCCAGCATCCAGCCCTGTTCGGGCGAGGTGCTCTTGCCGAACGGAATCATGCCGGCGGCCTTGATCCGCTGCAGCGTCAGCGAATCGAACGGGGCCACGACGTCTTTCATGTACGGCGACGCATTCGTGAACGGCTGCCCGGCCCAGGCCGTCGCCAGTTCCTTGACCAGCCACGGCACCCCCTTCAGCGGGCCGTCGGGCAGGGCCGGATCCTGCGCGCGGTCCAGGGCCTGCTCGAACGCGCGATGTGCCAGGAAATTCAGCGCAGGTTGCTGCGCCTCGGCGCGCCGTATCGCTTCGCTCATGACTTCGAACGGACTGACCTCGCCGTGCCTGACCAGCGCCGCCAGGCCGAGGGCGTCGAGATCTTCGTACTCGGCAAAGCTCATCGAAACGCCCGCGCGCTCACAGCGTGAACCGGACGACCGCCGCGCCACTGCCGTAAGCGGGCCCGTAGCCGAGCGTCGTCGCGCCACGGTAGGCCTCGCCCAGCGCCCCCAGCACGAACGCGAGGTGTTTCATGCCCATGTCGGCGCGCGCACTCGCGGCATAGTCCGCGACGAACGCGCGCAGCGCTGGCGCATCGCCTGCGGCAAGTCTCGCCAGCAACTGCTGGTTCAGGGCGTCGTCGGCGGTCGACGCGATGTGATCCGACGCCGGCTCGATCTCATGCCGGAACAGCGTTCCGGACAGGCCACCGATGCCGATCACCGCATAGCGCCGCCCCAGCCGCGCGGCCTGCGCCGCCGCCAGCGCGCCGAGCGCTTCGGTTCTCTGCCAGTCGTGATAGAGGTTGTTGGCCGCGATCACGACCGGGTAACGATGTGCCGGATCGAGGAAGCTGCTGGCGACGATCGTGCCGGTGTCGATCGGAAAGCCGTCGTAATCCACGCCCTTGGAGCGCACGCCGAGTGCCGGCGTCGCCTCGATGCAGGCCTGCGCGAGTTCGGTGTCCACGCGCAGATCGAACGGCAGATCGCCGAACTCGTACCAGTTTTCGTCGACGTGCACGCCTTGCACGCGAGGCCGGGTCTGCCACAGCTCATCGAGCACGGCGAGCCACTGGGTCGAGTAGAGAATCAGGACGTCAGGCCGGGCTTCGGCGAGCGCCGCGGCCGCCTGCGCATGCGCGGCCACGAGGCCGGCCCACACCGGCACCTCCGGTCGCAGCAGGGGCAGCGGCGAACCGGGCACGAGAAAAGCGGCGACGAGTGACATGCGAACTCCGTGTGAAAGGTGCGGCCGGGGCTCAGGCGACGCGCGTCAGATCCCATTCCATCACGGCGTTGCCGGTGCCGATCACCGTGCCGTAACCGTGCAGCTCGCCTGGCATTTCCGGATAGCCCATCGCCGAGAACATCCAGGTGAACGCGCCTGATTTCACTTCGGCGAAGGCCTCGCGGATGAAGTCCGGCAGCAGTTCGAAGACTTCGCGCGTGCGACCCTGCCGCAGCAGTTCGATGATGCGCATGTCCCACAGGTAGCCGTCGTAGCTCTGCGGGTGCTCGCGCGACATGTCTTCGGGGATCGCAGGTTCCTCGTGGAAATGCCAATGGCACAACGTATTGGAGGCGAGCAGCACCGCACGCCGGCCCGAGCGCTCGATCGCGCGCCGCGTCGCGGCGCCGAGCGTCGCCATTTCTCCCAGCCCGTCTTCCATGTTCAGGTAATACGGCGAGTTGTTGGCGGAGAGTCCCACCACCGGGATGTCCCACTGCGGGCGAATCATGTGCAGCGTCGTGATGGTGCCGTAATCGACCCGGAACTTCGGGTTGCGCATCATCTTGCCGACGAGACCGGCGGCGCGCGCTTCTTCGCAACACGCCTCGGCGAGCTCGACGTCGACCGTCAGATCGAAGTTGTACCGGAACAGGTTGGGAAAAATCGGATCGACCGACTTGCCGCTCAGATGCGGCACGCCGAGAAAGTGGTGACCGACCTGCGTCACCCAGTGTGGCGAATGCACCAGCAGCACATCGGGCTTGAGCCGCTCGATGCTCTGGCGCGCACGTTCATAGGCCCAACGCAGGGGCTCCCAGCCGCCGCGCGAGCGCGGTTCGTTCTGCGGTGGATTCTCGCCGTAGACCAGGTGCGGCGGATGTGGTGCCAGGAAGCCCGCAAGAATTTTGCCGGTCGCCATTCAAGCCTCCACCGGGCGCGGCACATAGGCCGTGCATTTGATCTCGATGCGGATCAGCGGATGAGGCAGCTGATGCACCGCAACAGTGGTGCGCGCCGGACCGTCGTGATCGAAGAACTCACCGTAGACCTCGTTGTAGCCGGCGAAGTCACCCATGTCGACGAGAAAACTCGTGACGTCGACGACATCCGCCAGGCTCGCGCCGGCGTGGGCGAGAATGCGGGCAATCGATTCGAGCACGGCGCGGGTCTGGGCCCGGACATCGAAGCGCACCGTGCCCAGCGCATCGACGTCGGCGCCGACGAAGGTATTGTCAGGGCGACGTGAGCTGATGCCCGACACGAAGACGTAATCGCCGGCGCGTTTGAAATGCGGGTACTTGCCGCGGGGCACTGCCTGCTCGGGAATGACTTCGGCCTTCATCGGCAACTCCTCGTGCATCCTTGCGGTCGAGCCTAAGCGCGACGCGAGGCGACTTCAAGCGCAAACGAATGCGGTCGCTGCGATGTTCCTGATAATCTCGACGCACCGACCAGCGAGGAGGCCAGTATGGGTCACACCACGATCTTCGTGAATGGCAAGGTGCTCACCGTCAATGCCGCGTTCGATCAGGCCGAAGCGGTGGTGGTCAAGGATGAGCGCATCCTGGCCGTCGGCACCACGCGGGACATGCGCAAGTTCAAGACCGCCGGCGCCCGCGAGGTCGATCTCGGCGGCCGCACGCTGATGCCCGGCTTCGTCGACACCCACGGCCATGTCGCGCTGTTCGGGCTGGACGAACTGAAGGTGTCGTTGACCGGCGCCACGTCCAGGCGCGAGATCCTGGACCGGCTGCAGGCGCGTGTGTCAGCGGCACGGCCGGGCGAATGGGTGGTCGCGATGCCGATCGGCGACCCGCCGTACTTTCTGAATGCCGACCACCTGCGCGCGGCAGGCGCGATCCCGAGCCTCGCCGAACTCGACGCCATCGCGCCGGACAACCCGGTCTACATCCAGGCGCCGACGAATCGCGTGCCCAACTTCGCCGTGCTGAACAGCGCCGCCCTGCGGGCCGCCGGCATCAGCCAGGGTCTCGACTGTTCACCGCATTCGAAAGTCGAGCTCGACGCAGACGGCCGGCTCACCGGCCTGCTCGAGGGTGCGATGCAACCGCTGTACAACGCCGACCCGCTGTACCAGCTCATCGAACGCGTCGCCCCCCGTCCTGCTTACGAGGATGTCCGCGACGGCATCGCCGCGCTCGCGCCCAGGTTCTCGGCGCACGGCACCACCACGCTGCTCGAGGCGCATCTGACCGATCCGGAGGAACTGCGCGCGTACGCGGAGCTGTTGAACGACGGACGCCTGCCCGTGCGCGTCTTCTACACCTTCGAGATCGATGGCCGGCAGTCCCTCGGCGACATCGAGCGTTATCTGAAAACGGTCCGCTTCGCGGCGAACGGCGGATTCGGCACCGCACAGCTGAAGGTGGTCGGCTGCAGTGTCGGTCTCGATGGGCCGTACTGGCACGGGGCGGCCTGCCACGATGCCCCGTATCCGGGCCCGTTCGGCGATCTCGTGCACCCCGGACCGCTGATCCCGTGGGATCACTACCGGGAGATTCTGCGCCTCGCGGCGCGCATGAACTTTCGCATCCATGCCGAGGCCGCCGGTCGCGGTTCGATCGGCATCGCGCTTAAAGCCTTCGACGAAATCGACCGCGAAAGCCCGCTGCGCGAAAAGCGCCATGTGCTGGAGCACTGCGAGTTTCCGACCCGCGCGCAGATCGCCGAATGCGCGCGGCTCGGCATCGCCCCCACCACCAGCACGAATTTCATCTGGGGCAAAGGCGCGGAAGTCTATCGGCAGCGGCTGGGGGAGGCCTGTGCCGAGCACGCGATCCCGTTGCGCGACTGGCTGGACGGCGGCGTGCCGATTGCACAGAGCACCGACTGGGGCCCGCACGATGCGATGTTCACGGTGTGGCAGTCGCTCGCGCGCCAGGCCGGCCTGACTGGCGAAGTCATCGGCCCGGCGCAGCGCATCACGCGCGAAGAGGCGCTGCGCTGCTTTACCTGGAATGGCGCGTGGGCCCTCAGGATGGAGCACGAGATCGGTTCGATCGAATCCGGCAAGCGCGCCGACCTCATCGTCCTCGATCGCGATCTCATGACCTGTCCGGAAGACGAGATCCGTTCGGCCCGGGTCGAGGCGACGATGCTGGACGGACAGTGGGTGCACGGCGGCGTATGAGCGCCGGCACCGCGACGGCGCCATGACCGCGGCGCCGCGGCCGACGGGGGCTGCCCGTCAGCCGCGGCCGTGAGCGCTCAGCCCGCGGAGGCGGGACGTTCTTCGTCGCGGGACCAGTCATGGCCCCGCATGCTCGCATCGATGACCTCGGGCAGATGCGCGACGCGGTGATCGATCAGCTGATCGGCACCCGTCACGCGCGAACGCGCCGCCTCCGGCGGACGCCCCTTGAGGGCGGCGAGTTCGGCGCGCGTGCGCGGCGCCACCGGCTCCTCGCGCAGGTAGTCGGGCTTGCCGTCGCTCGCGCGGAACTCGGGCATCACTTCCTCGGAGAAGATCTGCATGTTCTTGGTCACCATCCAGTTCGGCATCGGGCCGTAGGATGAACCGACCGCCAGAATGCCACCTGCCCCCACCTCGTCGCAGTATTCGCCCAGCTGGTTCTTCACCGTTTCGGGCGAGCCGACGATGATGTAGCGATCCTTCACGAGCTCGTCGTAGCTCAGTTGCTGCTGCGGCTTGACCTTGCCGGCCTTCAGCGCGCCGACGAAGTTGCGGAAGGATTTGGTGCTCATGTAACCCGGCGGGAAGAACAGCTGATCGGGAATCTTGAGTCCGGTGTTGAACACCCACGACAGGTGGGCCTTCGCCTCGCGGTGCGCCTGCTCGTCGGTCTCGGCCACGTACGTCGGGACACACGCGTTGAACATGCTTTTCGGTGCCTCGTAACCGAGCCGCCGGCATTCCTCACGCAGGCCGTCGAACGCCATCTTCGTGAACCACAGCGGCGCGAACACCATCATGTAGGTATAGCGGTGACGCGCGACGAACTGCAGGGTCTCCAGCGAACCCTGTCCCGGGATCCAGATCGGCGGATGCGGCTGCTGCATCGGGCGCGGCACCGGGTTCACGTTCGGAATGTAGAAGTGCTCGCCCTGCCAGGTGAACGGGCCGTCATCGGTCCACGCCTTGATGATGAGGTCGTGCGCTTCGTCGAAGCGCGCGACCGAGTCGCCGGGCGGCACGCCGTTGTTGAAGTATTCGCAGCCAATGCCACGCACGAAGCCCGAGATGATGCGGCCGCCGGAGATGACGTCGAGCATCGCGATTTCTTCGGCCACGCGCAGCGGATTGCCGTGCAGCGGAATCGCATTGCCGATGACGCCGATCGGGATGTGCCGCGTGCGCTGGATCAGCATCGCCGCAATGATGTTCGGCGACGGCATCGTGCCGTAGAAATTCGCATGGTGTTCATTGACGACCGCGCCGTCGAAACCGTAGCGCTCGGACGCGACGAGCTGATCGATGTATTCCTCGTACAGAATCCGGCCGCGCTGCGGGTCGTAGTGCTTGTTCGACAGGGACACCCAACTCGAGTCGATGTCAGCCGCCGGCGGAATGTACGGGTACGGCATCAGGTGGAAGAAATAGAAACGCAGCCTGTTCATCATTTGGTCTCCGCTATGAAGCCGAGCAGCGTGTCGGCGAGTTCGCGCGGCCGCTCGAGACAGGGTTCATGACCGGTGCCCGGAATGCGCACGAGCCGGCTGTTCGGCAGCACCTCGGCATAGCGATCGGACATTTCGTTCGGCACCAGGCGATCGACCTCGCCGCCGACGACCAGCGTCGGGCAGGTGAGCCGCTGCAGGCGGCGCTCAAGGGCGAGGTTGTAGCGCGGCGCCCACATCAGGCGCGCGGCCGCCGAGAATTCGGAATAGAGATGGATGCCCTCGTCGAAGTTGTCGGGGTCGGGCAGGAAATCCCGCATCACCGCCTTGTCCATGAACAGTCGGTCCATCAGTTCCGCCGGCGCGAGCTGAAAGATGTCGACGCCCGGATTGTCCGGCAGGCGCAGACCGACGGGCGTGATCAACGACAGCGACTTCAGTCTGCGCGGGTAGAACGATGCGAATTCCGCCGCCGCCCAGCCGCCCATCGAGAAGCCGATGAGGTGAATGCGATCGAGCCCGAGCTGTTCGAACAGCTGATCGTAGAGGAGCGTCAGGTCGTCGAAGTTGCGGAACCATTTCGGCATCGGTGTCTCGCCGAAACCCGGCTGTTCGGGCGCAATGAAATCGCAGCCCGCGGCCAGCATCTGGTAGAGCGGGATCCACATGCGCGTGAAGCCTGCGCCGTGCAGCAGCACGACGGCTTCGCCGCTGCCCTCACGACGATAGGCAATCGGCAGACCGCTGACGGTCTCGAACCGCGGTGGCGTGTAATACTTCGGTGGTCGGGGGACCTCGACTTTGTCGATGGCGTCGATATAGCTCACGGGCACACTCTCGGTTGACCTGACTGCCGCATTGTAGCCACAGCGTCGGAGCTGGCGTCCAGCCCGTTTTGCCAATCACCGCACGCCCCAGTCTCGCGCGGCGAGGCACGCCAGCGCGGCGCTGCGCGATGCCGCTTTGCAACATGACCTCGCCACGCGCTGCGTGTGTGCGCGCGAACGGCGCCCGTTCCATTACACTGCACCGCAATGCGCTCGCCGGCCGGCCATCGCCGCGCCGCGGCTGCCGGTGCGACCGCCCTTCCCGCCTGCCTGCGCTCACGGACCCGATCAGGACTGCCCATGACATTCACAGCACTCGCCGTACCGGAAGATCTGATCACAGCCCTCGGCCGGCAGCAGATCACAATCCCCACCGCCATCCAGACGGCGGCGATACCCCTCTTGCGCGAGGGCCGGAACGCCTACCTGCATGCCGAAACCGGCACCGGCAAGACACTCGCCTACCTGCTGCCGGTCTTCGACGGCCTCGATCTGTCGCTCGCGGCAACGCAGGCGGTCATCGTCGCGCCGACGCACGAGCTCGCCATCCAGATTCAGCGCCAGTGCACAGACCTGGCGCAACATGCCGGCCGCGCCGCGCGCATCCTGCTGCTGATCGGCGGCACCGCGCTCGATCGCCAGCTCGACAAGCTCAAGAAGAAGCCGCACCTCGTGGTCGGCTCGCCCGGCCGGATTCGCGAGCTCGTCGAGATGCGCAAGCTGAAACTGCAGCAGCTGCGCTACCTGATCGTCGACGAAGCCGACCGTCTGCTCGGCGTCGACGGACTGCCGGACATTCGCGCGCTGATCGGGGCGGCGCCGCCGACGCGACAACTGGTGTTCGTGTCGGCGACCGAAGACGCCGCGCTCACGGCCACCGTCAGTGCACTGGCGCCGTCGCTGGCGATGGTCAAGACCGGCGCGGTCGCCGTGAACGAGAACATCGAACATTTCTACGTCGTCTGCGATGAACGCGACAAGCCCGACATGGTGCGCCGGATCTTCCATGCGTTGCTGCCTGAACGGGCGATGGTCTTCGTCCATCGCAACGACACTGCGGCACAGGTCGCGGCGCTGCTCGAACGCCAGACGGTGCCGGTCGCAGATCTGAGCGGCACGCTGAACAAGCTCGATCGCAAACAGGCGATGGACGGCTTCCGCAGCGGCGCGGTGCGCGTGCTGCTCGCCTCCGACGTTGCCGCGCGCGGCCTCGACATCAAGGGCGTCACGCACATCATCAATCTCGACGTGCCGACGCAGAGCAGGGATTACCTGCACCGTGTCGGCCGGACCGGGCGTGCCGGCGCGCGCGGGGTCGCCATCACGCTGATGGCCGAGGGCGACACGCGCCTGGTGCGTCGCTACGAGGAAGAGCTCGGGATCCGCCTGCAGCAGGTGCGCGTGCGCGACGGGCAGGTGTACGTCGTCGGGGAGTAGCGGGCAGCGCGGCCTGGCGTCGGGGACTGCGGGCTTCTGCCCGTTCACCCCCCGGGCACGGGCAACGCGATCGCACTACAGCGGCCGGCCCGCGCCGGCGCTTGAGAGGGATTCTTCCCGTGTTGCGATGTTTCCCGATTCAATCGCAGTTCCGGATGTCGGCCCGGCAGCCCGTCATGCGCGCTGCTAAACCTTGCGACGGGTCGACGCAGTCACGCATGCCTGCCGGCGACACAACAGAATCAACAACGCATCATCCGGGAGTTTCCTCATGAAGAAATCCGTTTTCACCATCGCGCTTGCCTCCGTCCTCGCCGTCGCGCAGCCCGCGCTCGCTGAAGAATCCGGGGTCAATCGTGCCGCCGGCGGCGTCGCCGACGCCGTCACCTCGCCGGTCAAAGTGTTCGAAGGCATCTCGCAGGACACGCAGGCCTACGGTCCGGTCGGCGTCGTCAGTGGCAGCGTGAAGGGAGGCGTGCGCGCCGCGGGTCAGCTCGTGGCGGGGGCCGCGAATTTCGGCGTCGGCGTGGTGCAGGCGATGGCCGAGCCGTTCACGAACTGAGTCGGGGGCGAATGCGCCCGGGCGCCGTCGGCCGCTGCCGCGTTCGCGGCAGGGCCGGACCCCGGGGGCGGCACCCGCTGCATGTTGCGCCACAGCGCAGCATCGCAACCTGCAGCGCTGAGCGTGTGAAGAAATGCGTGGTCGGCCCCGATTCCTCTCGCGGCCGATTTCGCCGTGCTGCTACAGTAGCGGCACTCTTCACGACGAGGCCTGCCATGTCGAAGTCAGCCACTCAAGCCTTCCGGACCTCGACCATGGCAGCACCCTGCGACTACGACGTGATCGTCATCGGCGCGGGAGTGTCCGGCATCTACCAGATCAAGCGGCTCGTCGATCTCGGCGTGCGCGCCACGGTGCTCGACGCGAACGGCGATCTCGGCGGCACCTGGTACAACAACCGCTATCCCGGTGCCCGCTTCGACTCCGAAAGCTACACCTACGGCTACTCGTTCTCGAAGGAACTCCTCGAGGAGTGGCACTGGACCGAACGTTTCTCGCCGCAGCCCGAAACGCTGCGCTACCTGAATTTCGTCGTCGACCGGCTCGGACTGCGCGAACACATGCAGTTCGGTTGCCGGGTCGAGGTCATGCATTTCGATGAACAGACGGACCTCTGGCACCTGCGCCTCGGCGACGGGCGCACGCTGTCCGCGCGTGTCGTCGTCACCGGTCTCGGCCCGCTGTCGACGCCGACGCTGCCGAAGATTCCCGGCATGAGCGATTTCAGGGGCCTCTCGTTCCACACCTCGAACTGGCCTCATGAACCGCTCGATTTGACCGGCAAGCGCGTCGGCATCATCGGCACCGGCGCGACGGCGATCCAGATCATTCCGGTCGTTGCGCAGCAGGCCGCGCACCTCACGGTGTTCCAGCGGCGCGCGAACTGGGCCGCGCCGCTGAACAACGGGCCGATCTCGGCCGCGGAGATGGCGTCGATCCGCGCACGGTACGACGAGATCTTCGCCGCCTGCGCGCGCTCGCCGGCGGCCTTCGAACACGTGCCGGACAGCCGGCGCTTCTCCGAGGTGCCGCCGGCGGAACGCCGCGCGTTCTGGGATCGGCTCTACGACGAACCCGGCTTCGGCATCTGGCTCGCGAACTTCGCGGAAATCTTCATCGACGAACACGCCAACGCGGAGATCTCGGCGTACATCGCCGACCGCATCCGCCAGCGCGTGAAGGATCCGGCGCTTGCCGAGCGCCTGATCCCGAAGGACCACGGCTTCGGCATCCAGCGTCTGCCACTCGAGACGAACTACTTCGAAACCTACAACCGTGACAACGTCGAACTCGTCGATTCGAAGGCGACGCCGATCGAGCGCATCACGCCGACCGGCCTCTGCACCCGCGAGCGGACGTTCGACTTCGACATCATCGTCTACGCGACGGGCTTCGATGCGTTCACCGGCGCCTACGATCGCATCGACATCCGTGGTCTCGGCGGGCAGACGCTCCGCGACAAGTGGGCTGACGGTCCCGTCACCTATCTCGGCATGCTCGTGAGCGGATTCCCGAACATGGTGATGCTGGGCGGGCCGCAGACCGCGGCCGCGAACTTCCCGCGCGGATCGGAAATTGCCGTCGACTGGATCGTGCCGCTGCTCACGCACATGATGAACGCCGGTCATACGCGCTTCGATGCGAAGCCGGAGGCCGAGCAGGCCTGGTGCAATGCGGTCAAGGCGAGCTACCAGGGCCTTCTGATGAGCAAGGCGCAGAGCTGGATCACCGGCTACAACTCCAATCTCGAAGGCCACGAATACGGGCACACGCGCTACAACATCTTCGCGACGGGCGGCGTCGAGTACGCGAAGCACCTGCAGGCGGCGGCGCAGGGCGGCTACGCCGGCATCGCGTTCTCGTAGCCGGACCGGACGCACGCGGGCGCCGGGCAACGTCGCCCGGCGCCACGCCGTGCCCCGACTGATGCGCCCGTTCGCTGCTTCGCCAATCGCCACCGGCACCCCGTGGGCGGCAGACGCGCGCCATCACGACGCGGCGCGGGCAATCGCATGAGCGCCCCTGCCGACCCGCGGGCCGCACGCCGACTGCGCAACATCCTCGGCGCCTCGGCCGGCAATTTCGTCGAATGGTTCGACTGGTTCGCGTATGCGTCGTTCGCGATCTACTTCTCGCGCGCGTTCTTTCCGGCCGGCGATCAGACCGCGCAGTTGCTGAACACCGCATTCGTGTTCGCGGGCGGTTTCCTCGTGCGGCCGCTCGGCGCGCTGCTGTTCGGCACCTACGCCGATCGCGCCGGACGCCGCGCCGCGCTGACGCTGTCGGTTGCGCTGATGTGCGGTGGCGCACTGCTGATTGCGATCACGCCGACCGGACTCGGCGCGCTGTCGCCGACGCTGCTCGTCGTCGCGCGACTGATGCAGGGGCTCGCCGTCGGCGGCGAATACGGCGCCTCGGCCACCTACGTCAGTGAAATGGCGAGTCGTGAACGTCGTGGCTTCTGGTCGGGTTTCCTGTACGTGACGCTGATCGGCGGCCAGCTCGCGGCGATGAGTCTGCAGGTCGTCCTGCAACGGACCCTGAGCGAAGAGGCGCTGTACGCCTGGGGCTGGCGCATTCCGTTCGCGATTGGCGCCGCGCTCGCCGTGGTGGTGTTCTGGATTCGGCGCAACATCGAGGAGACGCAGGCGTTCGCCGGCGAGCAGACCGCGCCCGAGCACCGGGGCCGCCCGCTCGCGCTGATTGCCGAGTATCCAAAGGAGACCGCGATCGTCTTCACGCTGACCGCGGGCGGTGCAGTCGGCTTCTACACCTACGCGATTTACATGCAGAAGCTGCTCGTCAACAGCGCCGGGCTGCCGAAGGCCATGGTCGCTGAAATCATGACCGCCGTGCTCGCGACGATGATCTTCTTTCCGCCGTTCGTCGGCTGGCTCGCCGATCGCGTCGGGCACAAGCGCACGATGCTGTTCGGCTTCGGCAGCAGCGCGCTGTGCGCCGTGCCGACACTCCACGCGCTGAGCACCGCGACCGATCCCTGGACCGTCTACCTGCTGTGCGTCGCCGTGCTGTTCCTGCTGTCCGGTTACTACGCGCTCAGCGCCATTCTCAAAGCCGAACTCTATCCGACCCACATCCGGGGCCTCGGCGTCGCGTTGCCCTATGCGATCGCGCTGGCAATTTTCGGCGGCAACGCCGAAAGCGCCGCGCTCTACCTCAAACAGGCGGGCATGGAGTCGGTGTATTTCTGGATCGTCGCCGGCCTGTTCGCGCTCGCCTTCGTCGCCGCCGCGCTGATGCCGGACACGCAGCAGCATGGACGCCTCGGCGACTGACGCACCGGTGTTCGCGGCAGCCGCCGTGCGCCACCTGCGGCGTCAGGTCGAATCCCGCGCACCGTGGCGAAACACCGGACCGCTGCCCGACCATGAGCCCGGGCAGCGGTGGCGAAGTCGTGCCGCGCGGCGTCTTACTCGATCGTCACCCGCCGCGTCGACGCCTGCGTGCGCTTCGGCAAGGTCAACACCAGGATCCCGTTCTCGTATTTCGCCTTGGCGGCTGACGCATCGACTTCCTGCGGCAGCTGGAAGCTGCGCGAAACCGAACCGTAGTAGCGTTCGCTGCGCAGGACCTTCTCGTCCTTCGTCTGCTGATCCTGCTGCTTCACCTCGGCGGAGATCGTCACGACCCCGCCTTCCACGCCGACGTGGATGTCTTCCTTGCCGACGCCCGGCACTTCGGCCTGCACGGTGTACGCGTTGCCGTCTTCCTTGATATCGACCTTGATCTGCGCGGGCAGCGGATCGCCGTGCAGCGGCTTGACGAAATAGCCCGGGGCCACGTCGCGGAAGAAATCATCGAACAGGCTGCGTCCGCCGAAGTTGATCATGTTTGCCATGGTGCTCGTCCTCTATGTCTGGTTCGAAGCGCACCTGCGCTCCGTATAGCCAGGAAATGGTGGACGCACGGCGGGATTTCAAGGCGGCTGCCGCGCGCTGTCGCCGGCGCTTGATCGCGATCAATTCCGCACACGAGCCGGCAAGCTTGCGCGGCGCTACTGCCGCGTGCGAGCCTCCGCCGATGACTGCCCGGACCCTCACGCCACGCGCGTTGCTCCTGCTCGGCGTGCTCACCCTGATCTGGGGCACGAACTGGCCGCTGTTTCCGATCGCGATGCGCGAGATTTCAGTGTGGACCTTCCGTGCGTGCAGCATGACCGGTGCGGGCCTGATGCTGCTCGTGATCGCGCGGGCGCGGGGCCAGCTGCTCGACGTGCCGCGCAGGCACTGGGGCACTTTGCTCGCCTCGTCGTTCTGCTACCTCGTGGTGTGGAATATCGCGAGCGCCTACTCGACGCTGCTGATCCCGTCCGGCCAGACCGCGGTGCTCGGCTTCACGATGCCGCTGTGGGCGGCACTGATGGCGTGGGGTGTGCTCGGACAGCGGCCCGACGGGCGCCAGATCGCAGCACTCGTGCTCGGCGGGCTCGCGGTGTGCCTGCTGATGTGGCCGGCGCTCGACAGCTATGCGAAGGCGCCGCTCGGCTTTGCGCTCGGGATATTCGCCGGCCTCGGCTGGGCCGTCGGCACCCTGATTCTGCAGCGTCGCCCGATCGGCGTGCCGGCGCTGGTACTGACGGGCTGGCAACTGCTGCTCGCAGGCGTGCCCGTCAGCGTCGGTGCGCTGCTGCTGGGCGACCACGAGTGGTTCGTGCCGGGCTGGCAGACGCTCGCCGTCGTTGCCTACATCACCGTGGTGCCGATGAGCCTCGGCAACCTGTGCTGGTTCGCGATCGTCGGCATGCTGCCGGCCAACATCGCCGGCGTCGCCACCATCCTGGTGCCGATTGTCGCGATGGTGTCCGGTGCGATCGTGCACGGAGAGCCGCTCGGCGTGCTCGAATTCGCCGCCATGGCGTGCTGCGCGGGGGCCTTGTCGCTGATGGTGTTCAGGCAGCGCCGGCAGCCGGCGCGGCACGCCGCATCAGCCGAACAATAACGGGCGGCGGCGCGCCGGGCGTGGCCGCGTCACAGCGCGCGCCGGAACGTCAGGTTGATCCGGCGCGCGCCGAGTTGCGGATGCAGGCCGTCCTTGAGCGCGAGCACGCCGTGAAAGCGCAGGCGCGCGGGGCCGCCCCAGACGAGCACGTCGCCGTGGCCGAGCGGCAGACGACGGGCAGGATCGCGGCGTTGCAGGCCGCCGAGCAGGAACGTCGCCGGCAGGCCCAACGAGACCGACACGATCGGATGTGCGAAGTCCCGCTCGTCGCGATCCTGGTGCAGCGACAGGCGCGTGCCGGGCACATACTGATTCACCAGGCAGACGTCCGGTGAGTATTCCGCAAAGCCGGCCGCTGCCGCGGCGGTCGCAGCGAGCGCGCGAAACAGCGCCGGCATCGCGGGCCAGGCGCGGCCAGTGACGGGATCCTCGCGCGCATAACGATAACCCTGTCGATCGGACACCCAGCCGGCCTCTCCGCAATTGGTCATCGCGACCGA
Organism: Gammaproteobacteria bacterium Ga0077536; assembly: GCA_001464935.1. Classification (GTDB taxonomy): domain Bacteria; phylum Pseudomonadota; class Gammaproteobacteria. The sequence goes on along the minus strand of LNEL01000048.1, from coordinate 87,203 downwards.
CATCGCGAGCCCGCCCGGCGTCACCATGTGCCGCAACGGCGCCGCCGACAGGATGCCCTGCAAGGCCTCGAGCAGGGCATCGTCATCGGGCAGCGCGTGAGCCGGCAGATACGCCACGCCGTCGTCGAGACGCACGCAGGTGCCTTCGCCGGCAAACAGATCGCTCATGCCGGGCCGTTGCGGCGAGGCGCACCGCTGACCCGCGACGTCACGCGGGGCCGCAGCCAGCATGAATGCCGGCACGCACATTCTGGCGTTGCCGACAGCCCGACTTCGGCAAGCGGGAGACCGTCGCCGTGCGCGGTCCCGCGAAGGCGTGCCAGGCCGGCGGCGACGACCATCCTGTCACGGCCTTGCAGCGGCGAGCGGCCAGCGAGACGGGAGGACGGTCCGTGTGCGACCCATCGTCGCCGCGGCGTCACGGCTTGCGGCGCGCGCGCGGATGCGCGGCGTCGTACACGCGCGCGAGGTGCTGGAAATCGAGATGCGTGTAGACCTGTGTCGTGCGGATATCACTGTGGCCCAGCAGTTCCTGCACGGCGCGCAGATCGCCCGAGGACTCGAGCAGATGGGTGGCGAACGAGTGCCGCAACATGTGCGGATGCAGCGGCACGTCGAGGCCCTGCGCGCTGGCCCATGCTTTCAGGCGCGTCTGGACTTCGCGGATCGCGATGCGCCGGCCGCGTCGCCCGACGAACAGCGCGGGCTCATCGGCCGCAGCCAGCGTGGCGCGCACCGGCAGCCAGCGTTGCACGGCGTCGATGGCCTTGCGGCCGACCGGCACGAGGCGCTCCTTGCGGCCCTTGCCGAGCACACGCACTTCCCCCGCGCGCAAATCGAGTGTCTGGACGTCGACCCCCACCAGCTCGGACACGCGCAGCCCGCACGAATAGGCGAGTTCCCACATCGCGAGATCGCGCAGCGCCAGCGGCTCGCTCGGCGCGCTGTCGAGCAGGCGGTTCGCCTGATCGACGTCGAGCGTGCGCGGCAGACGGCGCGGGGATTTCGGCGCGCGCACGTCGGCGACCGGGTTCTCACGCAGACGGCCGTGCCTGATCTCGTGCCGGAACAGCCCGCGCAGCGCCGACAGCGCGCGCGCAATCGAACGTCCGCTGTGGCCGGCGCGGTGCATGGTGGCGACGAAACCGCGCACCGCGTGCGCGTCGACGATGCCGCCGCAGGCGGCCGCGGCGCCGGCCCAGTACTCGAGGAAATGGCCCAGATCGCGCCGATAGGCGGCCTGCGTGTGCGGCGACAGGCCGCCGAGGCTGGCCAGCCAGCCCTCCATCATCGAGGCGTCGAAGCGGGCAGACATGTCAGGGCTGCCGCGCGCGGGACCTAGGGACTGCGGCGCGGTTTCGCGACCCACGGCTCGAGCACGAGCGTGACGACGTCGCGCAGGAAGGACAGGAATTCGGTGCCCATGTTCGACTCGAAGCGCGTCGGATCCTGGCTGCTGACGACGAGCAGACCGTCCCAGCCCTTGCCGTGCAGCGGCAGCACCACGTGCGAGCTGTCGAACGCTTCGATGCCGAACAGCGCCTGCGTCTGCGCCTGCGTCAGCCGGCCGCATACCGGCTCGCGCTTCGCGAGTGCATGCTTGAACGGATCGCGCCGCGGCGAATCGGCGCCGACGAACTGACGCGCGTCGTCACTGTCGATGAACGCAGCGCCCGCGAACACGAGGCCCGTCACACGATCGGCGCGAAAGTCTTCGGCGAGGCGCGCGGACAGCAGCCGGAATGCGGCCTGCGGGCCGGCCGTGTCCATCAGTTCGAGCGCGAGCTGCTGGATGCGGCGGATCACCGTCTCGTTGTGCGTGGCCTGTTCGATCAGCTCGTCGAAGCGTGCGCGCATGCGCTCGATCTCTTCGCGCAGCGCCGCGATCTGTCGCTCCCACAGCGACACGGCCTGGCCCGTCGCGTGCGGAATCTCCAGCGTGCGCAGCAGTTCGAGGTGCTGATTGAAGAACTCGGGATGGGCGGCGAGATACCGGGCCACTGCGGCGGCGTTCGGCATCTGATCGGCGGCGTGATCGCGTTCGGACATGACACTCACAGTTCGATGGTTCCTTCAAACACGGTGACGGCCGGTCCGCGCATCCACAGGCGCGAGCCTGGCCCACCCCACTCTATCGTCAACTCGCCGCCGGTCAATTCGACGACGACGCGTGCGCCGAGCATGCCCCACAGCCGGCCGACGGCGACCGCCCCGCAGGCGCCGGTGCCGCACGCCGGCGTTTCGCCGGCGCCGCGTTCGTATACGCGCAGCCGGATGCGCCCGGCGTCGAGCACCTGCATGAAGCCCACGTTGACGCGCTCCGGAAACAGCGGCTGCGCCTGCAGCCACGCGCCGATGTCGGCCACCGGCGCGCTGTCGACATCGGGCACGGCGATCACCGCGTGCGGATTGCCCATCGACACCGCGCCGAAAGTCCATTCGCGCTCACCGTGATGCAGCGTGTAGCGCGGCGCGCGCGCGGCGACCGCCAATGGGAGCGCCGCGGGTTCGAAATCCGGCTCGCCCATGTCGACCTGCACCGTGCCGTCGTCTTCGAGCCGCAGCGCGTAACCGTGGCCGCCGAGCTCGATGACGAGGTCGCGCCCGCTGACCGCGCCCCGGGCGGCGAGGTAATGCGCGACGCAGCGCACGCCGTTGCCGCAGTGCTGGGCCGGACTGCCGTCGGCGTTGAACACGCGGTACAGCGCCGCCGCACCGGGCAGTGTCGGCGGGTCGATCTGCAGGATCTGATCGCAGCCCACGCCGTAGCGGCGATCGGCGAGCCGCCGCAGCTGCGCGGGCGTCAGCGCCAGCGGCGCGCGGCGCGCGTCGAGCAGCACGAAGTCGTTGCCGAGACCCTGCATCTTGGTGAAAGGAATGCGCATGGCTGTGTGGACCGGCGGCTGCCTTCAGGCGTGGAATGCGCGCGATGGTACCAGCGCTGATCGCAAAAATCGTGCGGTGGACGGCGCCATGCTCAGCGGTCGAGCGCGCGAACGCGAAAACCGGCCTGCGTCAGCCGCTCGAGCAGCCCGCCGGGACCGGGCAAATGCAGCGCGCCGATGGCGACGAAGGTGCCGGGCGACTCGAACTGCGGCAGCAGGCGGTTGGCCATGCGCACGTTGCGCTCGTCGAGCAGCGTCGCCATCAGCCGCCGCTGCACCGGCGACTCATAGCGCTGCGCCTCGCGGTAGAGCTGCGCGAGATCGCCGGCCGCGTACGCCGTCACGAGCGTCTGCAGATCGTGCTGTAGCGCGTCGTAGTGGCACACCGTCTCGCGCAACAGGGTGATCTGATCGGCGGCGGACAGGCGCTCGAACACGGCGAGCTGCTCGGCGAGCGTCTCGACGCCGAACAGGGTCTTGCCGCCCTGCTCGGCGATGTTCATCAGCAACAGGTCCAGCGGCGGGCCCTGCTGTTCGACCGGCAGGCTCAGCGTGGTGTAGACGGCCCACGGTTTCAGCTGCCCGGCCGTCGCCTCGTCGATGCCATGGTCCGCGAGCAGCTCGACGGCGCGGGCGAACAGCGCCGGATCGGCCTGCGCGCGCAGACCGCCCGCGTCGCCGCCCCACATCGATTCGGCGATCGACTTCAGCGTCGGCGCGTCGAACAGCACTTCCATGCCGAAACGCGCGCTGCCGTCCAGCACCGCGCGCAGCTGCGGGGACAGGTTCGTGACCTCCGGCGACGACAGATGAATCGTGCCGAGCAGATGGCCGACCACGCCGGCCGGACTCGTGACCTCCCACAGCAGGCCCTGTCGATGCGCGGGCGCGGCGACCGGTACGTCGCGTTCGAGGCGCGCGCTGCACCCGAGATCCGCGGCGCGCAGCGCCGGCGCGAGCAGGCCGAACAGGCCCGCCAGCAGCAGCGCGCACGCGTGCCGCCAGCGCTCAGGCCGGCGCATCGTCACCGAGCTCCAGCGACGGCGCCGCCGCCAGTCGCTCGACGACATGGCGCGCGGCCGCATGGCGCGGGTCGGCCGCGAGTTCGGCTTCGCCGAGCGCCGTGCGCCCGTGCATGCGCATCATGCGCACCAGCGACAGCGGCTCGGGATCGAGTCTGAGCTGATCGAGCACACGCTCGACGGCCGGCCGATCGTTGCACATCAGGCAGATGTCACAGCCGGCGGCGAGCGCGGCATGCGCGCGTTCGACAGGGCTGTTGCCGATGGCCGCGCCCGACATCGACAGATCGTCGCTGAAAATCGCGCCCTGGAACTGCAGCTCGCCACGCAGGATGTCGGACAGCCAGCGTTTGGAATAACCGACCGGCACGCTGTCGACGGCGGGAAACAGGATGTGTGCCGGCATGATCGCCTCGATCCCCGCCGCGCACAGCAGGCGGAACGGCACCATGTCGCGATGGCGCAGTCGCGACAGCGGGCGACGGTCGATCGGCAGCTCGTGATGCGAATCCGCCGCGACCGTGCCGTGTCCCGGGAAATGCTTGCCGACCGCCGACATGCCGGCGCCATGCATGCCGCGCACGAACGCCTGGGCGAGACGGCCGACGACTTCCGGCTCGGCGTGGAACGCGCGCTCGTTGATGACGCGGCTCGTCGGCGTGTACAGGTCGAGCACCGGCGCAAAGCTGAAATCGACGCCCACGGCGCGCAGTTCCGCCGCCATCAGCCAGCCGAGTTCGGTCGCGAGCGACAGCGCGGCCTGCGGCTGGCGTGCGTAATGCTCGCCGAGGCGCGCCATCGCCGGCAGCTCGGTGAAACCCGCGCGAAAGCGCTGCACGCGGCCGCCTTCGTGGTCGACGGCAATCAGCAGCGGCGGGCTGCGCAGCGCGTGGATGTCGTGGCACAGCGCCATGAGCTGGGCGCGGTCGGCGTAGTTGCGGGAGAACAGAATCACGCCGCCGACCAGCGGATGCGCGAGCAGTTCGCGATCGCGGGCATCGAGCGCGAGGCCCTCGATGTCAATCATCAGCGGTCCAAGACTCAAGCGCGCTTCCTCAGCGTTTGATCTGCCAGCGATCGCGCAGCCGATCGCCGAGCAGATTGGCGCTGATCGCAACCGACATCAGCGCGGCGCAGGGCCCCAGCAGCATGTGTGGCGCAACCAGCAGGTATTGCATGGCCTGCCGGATCATACTCCCCCACGACGGCGTTGGCGGTTGCGCGCCAAGGCCGAGAAACGACAGGCCGGCCTCGGCGACGACCATCGCCGCGAGCGCGAAAGTCGCCTCGACGATCAGCGGCGCGGCGGTCAGCGGCAGCACGTGCCGCAGCAGGATGAACAACGGCGGCGAGCCGAGCGCGCGCCCGACCGTCACGTGATCGCGGGCCTTGATGGCGAGCGTCTGCGCGCGTGCGAGCCGCGCGAAGCCGACCCAGCCGACCGCGCACAGCGCGATCAGCACATTGCCGGCGCCCGGACCGAGCACGCCGGCGAGGCCGATCGCGAGCAGGATGCCGGGAAACGCCATGAACACGTCGATGATCCGCGCGCCGACGGCGTCGACCGCGCCGCCCGCGTACGCGCACACGACGCCGTAGGCCGTGCCTGTCGCCAGCGACACTGCGACGACCACCACCCCGATGCCGCAGGACACTGCGGCCCCAGCGAGCACGCGCTGCGCGATCGGGCGCCCGAGTTCATCGGTGCCGAGCCAGGCCGAGGCCGTCGGCGGCACGAACAGGCGCGACAGGTCCACACCGGTCGCCTCTGGCAGGAGCATGGGATGCAGCAGGGCGGCAATCGCCCAACCGACGACGAGCACCAGCGCGATGGCAGTGCTCGGCCGCATCGTCATGCCGCCACCGTGCGCGGATCGCACAGACCGTAGAGCAGATCGGTCAGCATGTTGATGAAGACGTAGCTCGCACTGACCACCAGCACGCAGCCCTGCACCAGCGGATAGTCGCGGCGCTGGATGGCCTCGATCGTCAACTGCCCGAGGCCCGGCCAGCCGAACACCATCTCGGTGATGACGGCGCCGCCGAGCAGTGCGCCCAACTGCATGCCGACGACCGTCAGCACCGGCAGCGCGGCGTTGCGCAGTGCGTGTCGCCACAGCACGCGACGCTCGGGCAGGCCGCGGGCGCGCGCGGATTTGATGTAGTCCTCATCGAGCACCTCGCGCACCGCCGCGCGCACCATTCGCGCGAGCAAGGCCGCGAGCGCGAGGCCCAGCGTCAGGGCCGGCAACACGAGGCCGGCGGCGGTGCCGGCGGCCGCCACCGGCAACCAGCCGAGCCACACCGCGAACACCAGCATCAGCAGGGGGCCGAGCACGAAACTCGGCACCGACATGCCGATGACGGCCGCGACACTCGTCAGGGTTTCGAGCCGGCTGCCGGCGCGCAACGCACTGTAGAGGCCGAGCGGCAGGGCGAAGGCGATCGCGAGACCGAGCGCGGCGCCGGCCAGCGCCGCGGTGTACGGCAGGCGTTCGGCGATCGCCTGCGCCACGGACTCGCGCGTATGCAGGGAATGACCGAAGTCGCCCGCGGCAAGCCCGCGCAGAAAACGCCAGTACTGAAGCGGCAGCGGGGCATCGAGGCCGAGTTCGGCGCGCAAGGCCGCGCGATCGGCGGTGCCTGCGCTCTCGCCAAGCATCGCTTCGACCGGATCGCCGGGTGCAAGATGCAGCAGCAGGAACACGAGCGTCGCGACACCGAGGATGACCACGCACGCCGCCGCGCCGCGTGCTAGCAGACGGGACAACACGGGCGGCGGCAGAAGCCTGAGTGTGGCATGCCGGCACGATAGCCGATTCGGCGACGCGCCGGAATCGCGCGGCCGGGCGCGCCGCCGGCCCCTCGCGATGGCCTGTGCTACATTGCCCGCGACCACCCGCGAACCACTGCCTTTACGAGGATGTCGAGCATGGCCCGCTACCAGTTCAATGAAGAGTCGCCGCCCGTCGAATGGAGCGAGCGGGGCACCCAGCTCTCGCAGTTCATCGTGCGGGGATTCGGCTTCGTGCTGATGCTGGTGGGGCTGTGGATTTCGCTCGCCGTGATCGCCGAGTCCTGGTCGCTGTACAAGAATCCCGCCAACATCGAGCGCTTGGCCAAGTCGATCGAGCGTGGCTCGAATCTCGACCACGCGCTCTCGCGCGTCAGCCAGCCGGATCAGATGCCGGGCGCGGACACGGCCGACGGCAGCAAGGACGTCGAGCGCGAGGTTCTCGGCTTCCGGATGTCCTACTTCGTGGCGTGGATCATCGCGATCCTGCTGTTGATGCTGGTCGGCCGGCTGGCAATCGCGGCGGTGAAAACCGGCGGCGAACTGGTCCTGCACGATGCGCAGATCAAGAAGTTCGCACGCGAACTCGTACGCGAGAGCCTCAAGGCCAAATCCTGATAATCCCGCTCTGAAACCCTGGTCTGAAGCGGCGGGCTCAGTCGAGCGCGAGGCGCAGCGGCACCATCGGCGACATCGCAAACCCCTGCGCGCGGTAGAACGCCTGCGCGCGGACGTTGTCGGCATCGGTCAGCAGCGTGATGCGGCGGCAGCCCTGGCCGCGCGCATACGCAATGGCTTCGCGGAGCAGGGCGCCACCGACCCCGCGATTGCGGGCCTTCGCCGCGACCACCATGTCTTCGAGCAGCGCCACGCGCGCGCCCAGCGCCGTGGACACCGTGAACAGCAGGTTCACCATGCCTATCACCACCGGGCCGTCGCGGGCGACGAGAATGGCGCCGACGGCGGGCTCATCGATGATCGCGGCAAGCCCGCGCTGCTGGGCCGCGGCGTCAGGCGCGAATTCCGCCTCCTGCGCGAACAGCAGGCTCAGCAGACCGCTGAGCGCCGGAATGTCGGCAGTGGTCGCCAGGTTTATTTCCATTGTCGGTCCCCCGCCCGGGCCGTGCGTCCCGGGTGATTCGGCCTGTGTGCCAGCCGCGCGGTAGAAATACCGGAATTCGCCCGCCTGTCACGTTGTCGTGACGTCTGGCCGCCCCTACGATGACTTCGCGCGCACTGTCAGGGCAGTGCGCGTGGTCACCAGCCAAAAAAACAAGAGGGATTGTGCATGAAAACCACGCTCGCCGCGGGCGTCACCGCGTTCCTGTTCGTCACCCAAAGCCACGCCGCGCTGCCGCCGCCAGCCGTCGTGCCGTTCGACGCGGCGTACATGGTCGCCGCCCCGCTCAGCACGACACAGGTCTCGGCGTTCTCCATCGACGGGCCGACGCCGTGGCTGTTCGTCGATCTGCCGGGCAGCAGCCCGTTCACCTTTCTCGACTCGAAGTGGTTCCTCGCCGGCATCCAGCAGTTCGCCAGCACGCGCACGATTGCGGCGGGTGACGATCAGTTCTGGCTGGCGCCGACGGACGCCGTGTGGGACACCGAAAAATCGCTCGGCCGTTGGCGCGTCGATACGCGCTACTCGTTCGGGGACATCCTGTTCGCCGAGAACGGCGGCATCGGCGTCGGCATCACGACGGCCACCGGCAGCGCGTCCATCGGCTTCGACGTGACGCCGGCGCCGGTCCCGTTGCCGGCCGGCGCGGTTCTGTTCGGCACCGCGCTCGGCCTGCTCGGCAGACGTCTGCGCCAGCGCACCTGAGGCGGCACTCGCGCCCCGGCCGCCGAGGGCCCGGGGCGCACAGGTCGAGCGGTGCACCAGGCTCCGGTCTGGGGCACACTATCCGCTTGTTCAAGTTGCCGCCGGATGTCGTCCCATGCCCCACGCCCCGCTCGACCTCGAGGTCCTCATCATCGGTTCCGGCTTTTCCGGCCTCGGCGCCGGCATCGCCCTGAAGAAAATGGGCATCGACAATTTCGCGATCCTCGAGCGCGCGGACGATCTCGGCGGCACCTGGCGCGACAACACCTATCCGGGGCTGACCGTCGACGTCGCATCGACGTCCTACTCCTACGGCTTCGAGCCCTACCCCGAATGGTCGCGGCTCTATGCCCCGGGCGCCGAAGTGAAGGCCTATGCCGATCACTGTGCGCTGAAATACGGCGTGCGCCAGCACATCCGTTTCGGCAAGACCGTCACCAGCGCCGCTTATGACGATCAGACGAACACCTGGCTGACGCGCATCGCCGGCGGCGAGGAAATCCGCTCACGCTATCTCGTCAGCGCCACGGGTCTGTTCGGACCGCCGAAGCTGCCGGCCATCCCGGGCATCGAGGGCTTTCAGGGCACCATCATGCACACGGCGCAGTGGGATCACGGCGTCGATCTCGCCGGCAAGCGCGTCGCGGTCATCGGCACCGGCGCGACCGCCATCCAGGTCATTCCCGAGATCGTCGATCGCGTCGCGAGCCTCGACGTCTACCAGCGCACGCCGATCTGGCTGCTGCCGAAGCCGGACATCCGGATCGGTGAAGGGACACGTGCGTTCTTCCGGCGCTGGCCGATCGCGCAGCGTGCGACGCGCGTCGTCACCAACGTGCTGAACGAACTGCTGTTCGGTATCGGCTTCTCGCACTACCGACAGTTGCCGGCGCTGTACGCGTGGCTGCAGAAAGTCGGCGTCGACCACATCCGCAAGCAGGTGCACGACCCTGTGCTGCAGGAGAAGCTGATCCCGCGCTACAGCTTCTTCTGCAAGCGGCCCAGTTTTTCGAACGTGTACTTCCCGGTGTTCAACCGGCCGAACGTGGCGCTGATCACCGATGCAATCGACAGCGTGACGCCGCAGGGCATCGTCAGCCGCGACGGCGTGACGCGCGAGGTCGACGTGATCATCTGCGCCACCGGTTACAGCGTGTTCGAGAAGGGCATCGTGCCGGCCTTCGACACGTTCGGTCGCGACGGCACGGAAATCGGCGACTACTGGAACCGCAACCGCTTCCGTTCGTTCCAGGGCATCACGGTGCCGAACTACCCGAACTACTTCATGATCTTCGGCCCCTACTCCGCGGCCAGCGCGTCATGGTTCGGCATGATCGACACGCAGGTGCGGCACTTCGCGCGCTGCCTCGCCGCCGCGCGCAAACAGGACGCGAACTACATCGAGGTCAAGCAGCGGGCGTACGACGACGATTTCGAGAAAATGCTGAAGCGGCGCGGCAACCAGGTGCTGTTCTTCGGCAACTGCGCGGGATCCAATTCGTATTACTACGACAAGAACGGCGATGCGCCGCTGATCCGGCCGGCCACCCAGTTCGGCATGTGGCTGCGCAGCCATTTGGTCAGCATGAACAACTACATCTTCATGCAGCGCGGCTGAGTCGAGCGGCCGCGTGCGCCGCTATCCCGTTAACGTCGGGTCAGGGCGGCTCGACGCAGCGATTGGGTCACCGCCACCGGCGCGAGATCGGCCGGCTCCGCAAAACGCATCAGCAGGGACAGTGCGTGTGGCGCGTTGGTGCTGAGGTCGATCATCGACGTCCGTTTGCGCGGTAGTCCGCCCGTTGCATCGAGTTGCGAGCGCTGTGGCACCTTGAACGCCATTGCCCACGACTCGAACGCGCGCTGCGTGATCGGTTCGTCGACGAGGGTCGTCACGCGGTGATGCCGCGGGTCGCGGCGGATGGACTCGAACACGAGGTCCACTTCCACCTCGCTGCCTTCGAGCAGCTGGATGAACACCCCGTCCCGGAACAGCAGCATGCCCGTGAGATCGCGCCGCGCGTTGCGCACGCGTGCACGTTCAAGGATGGTTTTCAACTCGTCCTCGCCGAGATTGGCGCGGGCAGCCGAACTGTAGACGATGCGTTTCATGGTGGACTTAGCGGCGCACACCGAACCGACTTTAGCGATATCAGCGAAATCGGGATCAATTGACCGGCGACGCGGCGGTGCCGGCCACGCCGCTGAAAGGTGCCGCAGCGGGCGGCGCGCGCTTCAGGCCTGCGCCGCGAGCAGGGCCTTCATCCGTTCGTGAATCAGGTTGACCGCCTTCAATGGTCGCAGCATCACCTTGAACTCGGTGATGAGGCCTTCCGCATTCCAGCCCAGCATGTCCACGCCGTTGACCTGGATCCCGTCGATGTCGACCGTGAACTCGAGCACCGCACCCGTCGCGTTCACGAACTCGCGCTCGTAGCGAAAGCTGTCGTTGAGAAAGACCCGGAGTGCGGCGGCGAGATAACGCGTGGTGACGGCCTTGCCCTGCTGCGGCGTGTGCACCACCGGCGAGTGGAAGACGACGGTCTCGGCGAGCAGGCCGTCGAGTGCCGCCGCGTCACGGATCTGGACGAGATGATGCCAGCGGGCCAGTGCGTCTTGCGCCATGCGACGACTCCGGTCAGCGCGGCGCGCCCGGCGCGTACAGCGGCGCGCCGACGACGCCCGGAATGCCCCAGACGCCGCGGCCGGTCTGGCGCGCGATCCGCTCGAGCACGTGGTATTCGAACGGCGCGTCGGGCAGCGCGACCGCCCAGCCGTATTCGATCAGGTGCGCTGCGAGGTCGAGCCCATGCGCGTAGCCATCGGCATCGACGCGGCAACTCGCCTCGGTGACGCCATCGGCGCGCTTGCCGTGCGAGGTGCAGTGCACGAAGCCCTCGGCCCTGAATTTAAGCGCGAGGCTCGCCTGTGCGCCGCATTCGGGCGGACGCGTGAAAGTCTGGCAGTCCTCGCTCGTGCGCGGGATGTGGATGCCCCACAGCGCGACGCGGCGGCTGCGAATCGACAGCGTGGCGTCGTCGTTCACGAACGCAAGCCCTGAAAACTCGACGGCGACAGCGGGCAGCGCGAGACAGCCCAGCGCCAGCGCGGCCAGCGCCGCGCGCCCGCCGTCAGCCCACGTACAGCAGGACTTCATCGCCAACCTCGACGCGCTCGAACAGTTCGATGATGTCGCGATTGCGCATGCGCACACAGCCACGCGATCCCGGCACGCCGAGCGGCGTGTCGTCCGGCGTGCCGTGCAGATAGATGTAGCGGGCGTGACTGTCGACCTCGCCGCCCTGGTTGAAGCCGGGCTCGAGACCCGTGAGCCACAGGATGCGCGTGAGTATCCAGTCACGGCCAGGCGGCTGCGTCGCGGCATACTCGCGCGAGTAGATTTCGCCGGTGGCCTGCCGCGCGACGAATACGCTGTTCGGCGCGGCGCCCGCCCCGAACTTCGCGGCGATGGCGTGGCGGCCGCGCGGCGTGCATTCGCTGTTGACGATTTCGCCCGGTCCGTTGCGTGCGGTCGACACCCAGTACTCGCGCACGAAGGCCTGGCCCTCGTAGCAGCGCATGCGTTGGCGCAGCAGATCGATTTCAAGGCGTCGGCGCGACATGGGCTTCCCGTGATCCGAGGGCATGGACGGTCGCGAGCGCGTCGAAGCTGCCGCTCGCATCGGTATCGTAGCCGATGACGCGCGCACGGCGTACGACGATCTGGTTCTCGTACCACAGCGGCGCGTAGGCCAGGTCGTCGAGCAGGCGGGCCTGGATGTCGCGATAGCGCGCGGCGCGCACGTCGAGCGCGGTTTGTGCCTCGGCACGTTCGACGAGCGCATCGACGAGCGGGTTCGCATAGCGGCCACGATTCGCCCCGGCCGGCGGTGTCGAATCGGCATGGAACGCGTAACGAAAAATATCCGGCAGCTGCAACCCGACCCAGGACAGGCCGTAGAGCTCGAAATTGCCGGCCTTGATGTCGGCGTAGAACGTGCCCCAGTCATAACTGCGGATCTCCAGCGCGATGCCGACTGCCGCGAGCTGGGCCTGCAGGATGGTCGCGATGCGCAGGCGGAACTGATCGCTGGAGGTCTTGTACGCGAGCCGCAGCGGGTGCTCGCGATCATGACCGAGGGCGGCGAGCAGGGCGCGCGCGCGGGCGGGATCATGGGCCGGCAACGGCAGCGTCGGCGCGCCGGCCCAGTGCTCGGGGACGAGGATCGCCGCCGCCGGCCGCGCCTGTCCGCGAAACACGTGCCGGATGATCGCGGCGCGATCGATCGCCAGCGAAATGGCCTGGCGCACCGCGGGATTGGCGGTGGGCCCGTGCGCGAAATTGAAGCCGAGATAGCTGAACGTGGTGCCGTTGCGCTCGGTGACGCTGAGCCCCGGCGTGCGCGCGAGCCAGTCCGCGACCTCGGGCGCGAATCCTCCCTGCACCAGGTCGAGTTCGCCGCGCGTCAGCTTCAGCGCGCGCGTCGTTTCGTTCTCGACGACCTCGAACTCGACGCGCTGCGCATCGGCGCGGCGAATCAGCATCAGGGATTTTGCCCGCAGTTGCGAGACGCTGAACGGGCCACTGCCCACGGGCGTTTCGATCCGCTCGGCGGCCGCGTCGCGCGCCGGCATCACGCCGATCACGAGCAGGCCGGGAAACAGCGGATCGGCCTGCCGCAGCGTGAAATCGACCTGACGCGGATTGATGACATCGATCGTCAGCACGTTCGCCAGCGAGCCGCGATGGGGCGACGCGCGCGCGGGCTCGAGCACCGCGCGGTAGGTCGCCGCGACGTCCGCCGCCGTCAACGGCGTGCCATCGTGAAAGCGCGGGTCGCCGCGCAGCGTCAGGCGATAACGGGTCGGCGCCGGGGTCTCCCAGCTCATCAACGCCGGCGTCGGCCTGAAATCCGCATCGAAGTCGGCTGGCGCCTGGAAGATCAGGCGGCAGAGCCGCGACGAAGTCGCGTCCGTTGCGTAGCGCGGATCGAGCGTCACCGCCGGTGCGACCAGTCCGACGCGCAGCACGTCGTCGGGCGGGCGCGCGCAACCCGCCAGCAGCAGAACGACCAGCACGAGAACGTGGGTGACGATGTGGGCGCGCATGAGGCCGGCGCACGATAGCGGGCCACGTACCTCGAACTCAAGCTCGTCCGCAGGCGAGCCCATCCCCGTTCGCCGTGCCGCCGCCGGCACCGGCCGCTCTCGCGCTGCCGCGCGCGATGACGCATGATCCGGCTGACCCGTGCCGACCGGTCCTGGGGCTATCGTCTGACAGCCCCGATAGCGGACGCTGCCTAGCATGGCATTGCGCCCCCGGCTGGCCTGGTCGACGGCCCGGACGCCGCTGCCACCCAACCAGGGACTACGCTGTGCCTCACGAGGACCTTTCATCGCCTCCCGCGCTGACCACCGAGAGCCTCGCGGCGACCGGCGTCGGGCAAGGCGCCTTCGTCGGCCATCTGATTCACGAACTGCGCAACCTGCTGGCCCCGATGGGCAATGTCACGCAGCTGATTCGCCTGCGGGCCGCGGAGGACCAGCGCCTGATGCCGGCGACCGCGATGCTCGAACGCCAGATCGGCAGCATCGGACGCCTGCTCGAGAAGCTCGCGGCGGCCGACCATCTGCTGCGCGAAGACGCCGTGCTGCGCGCGAGCCCGCTGGACCTCCGACAGCTCGTCGCGGACACCATCGACGCCAACCGGCAGGCGTTCGAAAGCCGCCATCGGGAGCTGCTCGTCACACTGCCGGAGATGCCGGTCCCGATCGAGGGCAGCGCCTCCCACCTCGCGAGCGTGCTGCGCGATCTGCTCGACAATGCGCTGCGTTTCACGCGCGAGCACGGCCGGATCCACGTTGAACTGCGCGTCGAGGGCCCCGAGGCGTCGGTCCGCGTGCGCGACGACGGGCGCGGCATCGCGCCGGAACGGCTGCCGCTGCTGTTCAGGCCCCGCTTCTCGGCCAGCGCACCGCTGCCGGACGATCGCAGCGGCCTCGGCCTCAGTCTCGCGACGGCGGCGCGCGTCATGGCGCTGCACGGCGGGCGCATCGAAGCCCGCAGCGCAGGACCCGGCGCAGGCAGCGAATTCGTGTTGCGTCTGTCCACCAGCGCCGGCGCGCCCGATCTCGTCGCGTCACCGGGCCTTGCGGCGCCGACCGGCACCTGCGCGCATAAACGTGTGCTCGTCGTCGACGACAGCGAAGCGATGCAGGATTCGCTGACCCACATGCTCGAAGAACTCGGTCAGGACGTGCGCTCGGCCTTCGACGGCGAAGAAGCGCTGCGCATCGCGCGCGACTGGGAACCCGATCTCGTGCTGCTGGACATCAACCTGCCGAAGCTCAACGGCTATCGGGTCGCGCAGGCGCTGCGCGCGCAGTTCCCGCCCGCGCGCATGGCGATGGTGATGATGGCCGGTGACGAGCTGGTGGACGCCGTGCGCCGTGGCGCACAGGCCGTCGGCGTCGACCGCTGCATCGACAAGATGCAGGCCGGCGCCCTGCTGCCCGAATTGCTGAGCGGGAGCCGCGCCTGACGGGTGCGCCCCGGCGCGCGACCGCCGGCGCCCGGCGTGCAGCCGGGACAGCCGGGACAGCCGGCAGTGAACAGGTCAAGCCTTGAGCGCAGCCGCTACTTCGCCGCGTGCGCGCGACTCAGCACGTACTGCTGGATCTGCGCAACCTGCTCCGCGTCGAGCCACTCCTTGAAGCCCATCATGCCGTTGCCGAGCAGCGCGCCGTCGCGCACGATCGCCTGCCACTGGGCGTGGACATCGGCGGTCGAGTAGCGCAGATCGGGAATGACGTTGCCGCTGACGACGTTGTCGCCGTGACAGCGCGAGCAGTAACCCTGGTAGAGCGTCTTGCCGGTCGCGAGCGCGTCGGTATTGCCGGTGACGGCCGGGAGATCGGCAGCCACCTTGCGTTCGACGACGGCGGCAGCGGGCAGGCTCGCGCTGCCGTTCAACGCGAACGCGAGCATGCGGCTGCGATTCGGCGGCAGGCTGTGCGAGGCGAGCTGGCCGCCCGGCAACGCCATCGCCGTGCCGGAACCGGCACTGATCGCAATGAACTGCTGACCGTCGACGGCGAAGGAGATCGGCGCGGCGTGGATGCCCGTCTGGCCATCGGCGCTCCACAACCTGTCGCCGGTGTCGGCACGATACGCGTTGAGCTGTCCGCGATTGGTGCCCTGGAACACGAGATTGCCCGCGGTCGTCAGCACGCCGCCGTTCCACACGTCCTGCAGTTCGACCCGCCAGCGCGGCTTCTTCGCCACCGGATCCCAGGCCGTCAGCGCGCCGGTGATCGTTTTCGCGATCTCGCCGGCCTTCACGTTGTCTTCCGGCAGCGCGCCGGCGTCGAAGTGGATGCCGAGATTGTAGTGCGCGGCGGACGGCTCGAAGGCCTTGTCCTCCTTGTAGAGGAACGGCAGATCCTGCGTCGGCACATAGATGAGGTTCGTCGCCGGATTGAATGCCATCGGATGCCAGTTGTGGCCGCCGAACGGACCGGGCTGCAGCGCCTGCTGGCTCAGGTCGTAACGCGCGTTCGGCGCCTCGACCGGTCGACCGGTTTCGAGATCGACGTGCGAGGCCCAGGTGACTTTCACATACGGGTCCGCGCCGAGCAGTTCGCCGGTGGCGCGATCGATCACATAGAAGAACCCGTTCTTCGGCGCCTGCATCAGCACCTTGCGGACCTTGCCACCCCATTCGAGGTCGGCGAGCAGGATGTGCTGGGTCGACGTGAAGTCCCAGGTGTCACCGGGCACCGTCTGGTAATGCCACACGTACTCGCCGGTGTCGGGTCGCAGCGCGACGATGGACGTCAGGAACAGGTTGTCGCCGCCGTCGGGGCTGCGCAGCCGCTGGTTCCACGGCGAGCCGTTGCCGGTGCCGACGTACAGGAGATCGAGCTCGGGATCGAACGCCATCGAATCCCACACCGTGCCGCCGCCACCGCCTTTCCACCATTCGCCGGTCCAGGTCTTCGCGGCGTTCTCCATCGCGGCGTTCTCGAAGCCGTCTGCCGGGTTGCCGGGCACCGTGTAGAAACGCCACGCCATCTCGCCGGTGTCCGCGTCATACGCGCTGACATAACCGCGCACGCCGAACTCGGCGCCGCCGTTGCCGATGATGACCTTGCCTTTCGCCACACGCGGCGCACCGGTGATCGTGTAGGGCTTGCCCTTCTCGATCGTCAGCGTTTCCCACACGAGTTTGCCGGTGGCGCGATCGAGCGCGATCAGGCGCCCGTCGATCACGCCGACGAACACCTTGTCGCCCCACACCGCGGGCCCGCGATTGACGACGTCGCAGCACGCATAGAACGCCTGCTTGCGATCGGCCTGCGGATCGTAGCGCCAGAGCTGCTTGCCGGTCTTCGCGTCCAGCGCGTACACCACGCTCCACGAGGCGGTCGTGTACATCACGCCGTCGACGACGAGCGGGGTCGCCTCGACGCCGCGGTTGGTGTCGAAGTCGAAATACCACGCGAGCTTCAGATCCTTGATGGTGTCCGCATTGATCTGGTCGAGCGGGCTGAAGCGCTGTTCACCGTAGCTGCGACCGTGGCTCAGCCAGTTGCCGGGTTCCTGGTCGGCGGCGGCAATGCGCTCGCCGGTGACGGCGGCGAACGCGGCCGGCGCGGTCGCGGCGGCCACAGGCTCAGCGGCTGGCACTGCGGCCGGTGCGGCAGCCGCCGGCGGCGGCGCGGCGGGCTCGGTCGCCGCAGGGGGTTCCTGCTCCGAACAGGCGACGAGAACGACGATGGCCGACAGGCAGGCCAGGCTACGCAACTGCAGCATGAAGAGCTCCCCTCTGATGCTTGATCCGCGATGTCGAAGATCGCTTGTATGAATCGTGTCGATCGCGTCACGCGCGAAGGGCGAATCATCGCATCCGCGCCCCGGCCTTCGCCAGTCGCCGAATCCCGGCTGCGCACCTGGCGCCTGGCCATTAGTACAGGGGCACCCGCGCGCGTCACCGCTATGCTCGACGCGACCCTCATCCCGACACGCGCATTGCGGAAGACACCATGAAAACGCTCATCGGATTATCGCGCCTTGCCCTGCAGAACATCGCGGACGGCAAGCGCCACCGCCAGGCTCCGTCATGGCCCTGGCATCGCACTGTCGGTCGAAGCGTCTGCGCAGCCATCGTGCTGATCTGCGCGACCCCCGGGGGCCAACCTGTCGGCCGCCGAACTGTTCTGGGACGCCAACGACGTCAAGGCCGGCACCGGCGGCGACGGCACGTGGAATCTGACCTCGCCGGTCTGGTCATCCCGCGCCGACGGCATCCGCGTCGATCCGTTCGCGCCACCGCTGTTCAACACCGGCCTGCGCTGGCCGAACGCGCCCGACGCAGTGGCGATCTTCGGCGGCACCGCCGGCACCGTCGACCTCGCAGGCGTCATCCTTGCCGGCGGCCTGCGCTTCGCGACCACGAACTACGTGTTGCGCAACGGCACGCTGCAGCTCGCCAACCGCTCGGCCATCGAGGTGGCCGACAACGTGACGGCAACGCTGGCCAGCCAACTCCAGGTCGGGCCAGCGGTCACAGCCGACCTGAACGTGACCGGCCGCGGCACGCTCGTGCTCGCGTCGCCCGCCGGCTATGACGGGACGCTCACCGTCGCCGAGGGCACGCTGCGCGCCGGTACCGCCGACACGCTCCGCGACACCTCCGTGTCCCTGACCGGCCCCTTCGCCCGTTTCGACACCGGCGGCCTGCCGTCGCTCAGCGTGCGCGCGCTGAATGCGGCCACCCGCCTCGACCTCGGCAACACCGTGCTGAACCTGACCGGTCGTGCCGACCTCGAAGCCCTCACGCTCCTCCAGAACGGCGTCGGTGGCAGCGCCGTGTCGGGCCTGCGCGTCGGCACGGCGGGCATCGCCAGTCTGTCCGTGCGCGACGTGGCGAACTCGAATGTTGCGTCCGAACTTGGCTTCCTGCACCTGCTGAGCGGAAACTCGGCGCTGTTCGGCGTCGACGTCCGGCTGTCCGCCACCGGCTCGCAGGGCTTTGGCGGCAACTCGTCGCTGTTCATCGAAGACGGTGCCGCGCTGGGCCTGCAAGACGGGGCGCACGTCGTCGCCAGCAGCAACGTGCAGCTGCACAACAATGCGCTCCTGAACGTGCTCTTCGGCTCGACCTTGAGCGCCGTGCGCGATCCGGGCAATCCGGCGAGCCTCGGGAATCTGCGCATCGGCTTTGCCGGCGCGACGTCGCGCGCGCTGGTGTCGGGCATCGACTCGCGGGTAGAGGCCGCGGACGTGCTGCAGCTCGGCGGCGTATTCGCCCAGAATCCGGGTGTCGGCGAATTGACCTTGAGCGACGGTGGCCGCGCGCTCGCGCCCGTGCTGTCGTTCGGCTCCACGGCATCCCAACTGGTGATCAATGCGAACAGCCAGGCGCGATTCAACCGCTTCGACAGCCGCGCCGGCCTCGGCCAGGCGGGCACGATTACGCTGAACGGCGGCGAGCTGGTGATCGGCGATGAAACCCTCGCCTCGCGTCTTGCGGCGACGCCGTCGGTGTTCAGCGGGAAGCTGACCGGGACGTCCGGCACGCTGCGTAAAATCGGCGCCGGCACCACGACGCTCACTCACGAGGACAGTGACTTCGGCGGCACGGTCAACGTCGACGCAGGGACGCTCAGCGTGGGTCTGCGCACGCTGCACAATGCCACGTTGACGCTGGCGCCCGGCGCCACGCTGCTCACGCCTTCGTCCGGCGAGAGCCTCGCGATCGGTGCGCTCCACGGCGCGTTCGATTTTGCGCCGGGCACTGAGTCGCTGGTGCTCGGCGGCAACAAACCGCGGTTCGCGAGCTTCGGCGGCCACCTGTCGCTGGAAGGGCCTTTGCGCAAGATCGGCGCCAGCACGCAGCATTTCACGAATGGCGCGGATCTCGGCGCCATCGATGTCCAGGACGGCCTGCTGCTGATGCGAACGGGCACGTATGCGATGCCGGACGCCGATGCGTTCATCCACGTCGGCGTGGAGAGCACCACCAATAGCCGTCTGCAGTTGGCAAACCGCGCGGTCGTCGATCTCCGCGAGGGCGTGGCCCGCGTGTACGGTTATGACAACAAGACGTCGCGCCTCGACGTCAGCGCGGGCGCACGCCTCGACGTCGGCGACCTCGAAGTCGCCGGCAGTGGCGGCGCGCTGCAGATCGGCAGCGGCGCGGTCGTGACCGTCGCCCGCACCCTGACGCTGGTCGACGAATCGAGCGTCGTCGTCGATCGCGGCAGCCTGATCACCACGGAGCGCATCCTCGACAACTTCAGCTCGAGCGTCGCGCTCAGCGATCCGAACGCGCCGTTCGGCGCCACGGCGTTCACCGCGCCGGTCGCGTGGACCGTCAATGTCACCCCGCAAGCGTCTAGCCCGTTTTCGTACCTGTTCTTCACGTCCGTGACCGATGCCGCCACCGGCCCCGGCAGCCTTGCGTTCGTCGGCCAGGATTTCCGGCTGGCGTTCGCCGGCACACCGCAGCGCTACACGGGACGCACGATCGTCGACGGCACGAATGCGGTCGTTGAACTGTTCATGGACATCGCCTCGCGCGAATTCATCGCGCGCCACGGCGGCCGTTTCGAACTCGGTTCGCGCATACTCGCCTCCGGCAAGACCTTCCGCACCGACGCCGACAGCACGATATCGTTCATCAGCGCCGTGATGAGCGGTGGCCTGTTACGGGGCACGGGTTTCAGCAGCGACCTGGCGCCAGGCGCTTTCACCGGCACGACGCTCGGCGTCAATTCGCGTTTCGTCGCCAACACGACCACGATCTGGCGCGAAGGCACGCTGTCCGGCGCGTTCGACGCACTGGCCGCCGTGCGGCTCGAGGGCGTCACCATCTCTGCGGCGGGCAAGGTCGGTGCGCAGGGCGATCTCGCGTTGATCGACCTCGAGAACGCGGGGCAGATCGAACTGAAGCGCGGTGCCCGCGCCACCGTCACCGGCACGCTGGTCTCGGGTGGCGGATCGCGACTGTCGCTGGCCGCGGAAGCGACACTCGCCGGCGATCTCGTCGCACTCAACGGCGCGCTGCTGATCAACAACGGCACGATCAGCGCACCGCTCGAGATCAATTTCCTCGGCACCGCCAAAGGTGGCGGGCGTTTCGGCGAGGTCACGGTCAACGACGGCGGCACCTTCGCGCCCGGCAACTCGCCCGGACTCGCGCAGACGGGATCCGTGACGCTGAATGCAGGAGGCCGCTACGAAGTCGAGATCGTCGATCCGCTGGGCGCGCCGGGCGTCGGCTTCGACCTGTGGGAGATCACCGGCAATGTCGACTTCAACGCCGGCACCACCGCCAATTCGGCGTTCACGATCGCCCTGAAGTCACTGCGCTCCGATCATGCGCCAGGACCGCTGGCAGGTTTCGATCAGGCGGCGCGTCATGCGTGGACCATCCTCAGCGCCGACACCGTCACCGGTTTCGATCCGGCCGAAGTGCTGCTCGATCTCGCCGGCTTCGCAAACGCACATGACGGGCAGTTCAGTCTCGCGCTCGCCGGCATCGACGGGCGCATCGCGCTGCAGGTCCTGTATCAGCCCGTGCCACTGCCGGGCGCGCAGTGTCTGCTGCTCGGTGCGCTGGGGCTGCTGTGGACGCGGCGGCGGCGTGCCTGACGGCCCCCGCTGAAGCTTGACGCCCGCGTCATGGTGGCCGGGCCGCCCGAGAATCACTCGCGCCTCACGCCGAGCGCAGCAGCCGCAGTCGCAGCCGCAGCTGCTTTTCCGCTTCGATGATGGCGAAGAAAGCGGCACCGAGCGCCACGACGATCACACCGTCGCGAAACGCGACCGGGCCGGTCCCGAAGACGGCCTGCAGCCAGGGGACATAGGTCACGGCGAACTGGGCCACCGTCACCACCGCGACCGTGATCCACACCGTGCGTGTACCGCGCGCGGCCTGCCAGCTCAGCGAGGTGCCGTAGATGTTGCGGATGAAAAAGAGATGGAAGATTTCCAGCACCACCAGCATGTTCACGGCCAGTGTCCGCGCGACTTCGACCGGGTATCCGCGGTCCACT
Source organism: Gammaproteobacteria bacterium Ga0077536 (assembly GCA_001464935.1). Classification (GTDB taxonomy): domain Bacteria; phylum Pseudomonadota; class Gammaproteobacteria. The sequence goes on along the minus strand of LNEL01000048.1, from coordinate 65,615 downwards.
GCGTACGTATAGATGCCATAGACGCCGCCGAGGAAAAGCAGCGACACGAGCACGATATGCCAGATCAGCTCGCTGCCGAGCAGCGGTTCGCCGCGCCGGCGCGGCGGGCGTTGCATCGTATTGGCCTCGGTCGGTTCGAACGCCAGTGCGATGCCGAGCGTCGCGGCAGTGATCAGGTTGATCCACAGGATCTGGATCGGGGTCACCGGCAGGGCCAGACCGAACAGCAGGGCGACGATGATCGTCATCGCTTCACCGCCATTGGTCGGCAAGGTCCAGCTGATCACCTTCTTGATGTTGTCGTACACCGTACGCCCCTCGCGCACGGCAGCGACGATGGACGCAAAGTTGTCGTCGGCGAGGACCAGCTCTGCCGCCTCCTTCGCCGCTTCGCTGCCGTTGCGGCCCATCGCGATGCCGGCGTCGGCGCGCTTGAGCGCGGGCGCGTCGTTGACCCCGTCGCCGGTCATCGCGACGACCATGTCGTGTGACTGCAGCGCCATGACGAGCCGCAGCTTATGCGCCGGGCTGGTCCGGGCGAAAATATCGCAATCGAGCACCGCATCCTTGAGATGCACGTCGCTCATGCCATCGAGGTCGACCCCGGTCAGCACCCGATGCGGATTCTGCAGCCCGATCTGCGTGCCGATCGCGAGCGCGGTCACCGCATGGTCGCCAGTGATCATCTTCACGCGGATGCCCGCCGCGCGACACTCCGCCACCGCCTCGACTGCTTCGGGACGTGGCGGATCGAGCATGCCGACCAGGCCCAGCAGCACCAGCGAGCCCTGCACGTCGGTAAACTCGAGCGCGGACTGCGCGTCCGGCACTGATCTCACCGCGATCGCCAGCACCCGCTGCCCGAGTGCCGCAATCTGATTGGCCTGCAACAACCAGTGCTCGGCGTCGAGTGGCTCGACGTCGCCGGTCGCGGCACGCTGCCCGGCCGCCATCGCAATGATCTGTTCCGGCGCGCCCTTGACGGCGATGAGCGCCTGCCCGTCATGATCGTGCTGCAGCGTCGCCATGAAACGATGCTTTGCATCGAACGGAATCGCAGCTGTACGCGTCCAGTCGGCCTGGATGCGCGCAATGTCGGTACCGGCCCGGCCGGCAAACGCCAGCAGCGCGCCTTCCATCGGATCGCCCTCGACCGTCCAGGTATCGCCCCGATGATGGAGCGCGGCGTCGTTGCAGAGCACGCATGCACGGCCCATTTCGCCCAGCACCGGAAAATCACGTGGTGCGATGACGGCGTGGTCGAGACTGATCGCGCCGTCGGGCGCATAGCCCTGGCCATCTGCTGCGAACAGCCGGCCCGACGTGGCGACGGCGGCCACCATCATCTCGTTCCTGGTCAGCGTGCCGGTCTTGTCGGTGCAGATGACCGACACCGAGCCGATCGTTTCAATCGCCGGCAGGCGCCTGACGATCGCGTGGCGTTTTGCCATTGCCTGCACGCCGACCGCCAGCGTGATTGTCAGCACCGCCGGCAACCCTTCCGGGATGGCGGCGACGGACAGGCCGACAACCGCCATGAACATGTCGCCGAAGTCATGATGGCCCACGAAGTAGCCATACAGGAGCAGCAGTGAGGCGATCAGCAGAATGAACACTGTCAGCCACCGCGCGAAAAGCCCCATCTGGGTGACGAGCGGCGTGGTCAGCGTTTCTACCGCACCGAGCATGCCGCTGATGCGGCCGATCTCGGTGTCCGCGGCCGTGGCAACCACGATCCCGCGCGCCTGACCGCTGGTGACCAGCGTGCCGGAAAACGCCATGCACAGGCGATCGCCCAGCGCGACGTTGCCGGCCACCGGCGCCGGGCTCTTGTCCACGGGGACCGATTCGCCGGTCAGGATGGCTTCCTGGACTTGCAGGCCATAGGTCTCGGTGAGCCGCAGATCGGCGGCGACCTTGTCGCCGGGCTCGAGCACCACGAGGTCTCCGGGGACGAGCGCCTCGGCTTCCACGCTGTGTCGCGCGCCGTCCCTGATCACGGCCGCCCGCGGCGCGAGCATGTGGCGGATGGCGTCCATCGCCTTTTCAGCTTTGCCTTCCTGGATGTAACCGATCACGGCGTTGGCCAGCACCACAGCGAGAATCACGCCCGTGTCTGCCCAGTGTTCGAGTACCGCGGTGATTGCCGCCGCACCCAGCAGGACATAGATCAGAATGTTGTGGAACTGGAGAAAGAAGCGATCCAGCGCACTACGCTGGGTGACGCCGGGCAGACGGTTCAGTCCATGGCGTTCGAGCCGCTGGGCCGCCTCCGGCCCGCTGAGGCCGGTGGCGGAGGTCGTCAACGCTGAACGGACTTCTTCAACGCTTCGTTCATGCCAGGCTGGCTGTGTGACGCGTGGCACCGTGTCTGGGCTGTTCGGCGGCACAGGCTAGTCAGCGGTGACGGGCGCGATGAGGCCCATCGGCTTCATCTCCGACACTTTGCGTGCGTCGCGCAGCGTGCTCAACACCCATTCCTTTATCGTGGGGTTGAACCGGCGTGCGAAGTTGTCCATGGCGCCCCGCCAGACGGAATGCGCGTTGGCCAGGGCTTGCGCGAATGCCGCGGTCGCGGCGGCTCGCCCAGCAGAGACCCACTGAATTCTGCGAAACGCGTGCATGACGGCCACCACTGCTTGATCAGCGCCACAATCACTATACGAACCATGGTGCGCGTGCGGCGTGATGACGATCAATTCGAATTTCATTGGCCAGCAGACGCAGGAAACCTGCGGCCGGCAGCAGGCGTCCGATAGCGCTTCAACGCAGGCTGCAAGCGGCCACGGCCGCGCGGACAATCTTGGCTTGACCGTGCGCCGTGACCCGCGCAGTGTGCAGATGGCGCGCGTGTTTATCGTACGCACTACACACCCTGTGCTTGCCGCCATGTTGTAAAAGGGAAAATCAGGCCCGTATCCAGCCCACCAGCGAGGAGCAAATGCCCATGATCGCAAACCTCACCCATCATCAGCGGCACGTGAACGGCTTTCGCATGCACTACGTGACCGCCGGCAGCGGCTACCCACTGGTATTGCTGCACGGCTGGCCGCAGAGCTGGTACGAATGGCGACAGGTCATCCCGGCGCTCGCGCAACACTACACGGTGATTGCCCCCGATCTGCGCGGACTCGGGGATTCAGAAAAGCCGATGTCGGGCTACGACAAGCGCACGCTGGCCGGCGACGTGCGGGAACTGCTGCGACAACTGGGGCACGAGAAGGCTGGCGTCATCGGTCACGACTGGGGCGGTGCCGTCGCTTTCTACCTGGCCTACGATCATCGCGATCTCGTCGAGCGCCTGCTGATCCTCGACATGATTCCTGGGCTCATCCGCGCCGGCGAAGCCTTTCCGCTCGAACTCGCGCTGAAGATCAATCACGTGTTCTTCCACGGCGGCAATCCCGACTGGGCCGCAGCGCTCGTCAGTCGTGACATCGACGGCTACCTGCGGCGCTTCCTGACCACGCTCGATTTCAACTACAGCCCGGACGTGTTCAGTGCGGCGGACATCGCCGAGTACGTGCGCGTGAACTCGTTGCCGGGTTCGATCCGCGCCGGCTTCCAGTGGTATGCGGCCGGCCTGCGCGAAGATGCGGTGAACCTGGCGAACGCGACCGACAAGCTGACGATCCCGGTGAGCGTGTACGCCGGCGACAGCTTCCTCGGTGACGTGCGCCCCTACTGGCAAGCAGTCGCCGAGCAGGTCGAAGGGGGCGTCGTCGAACGCTGCGGACACTTCATTCCGGAAGAACAGCCCGCCTTCGTCATTGACGTCGCGCAGCGCTTCTTCGCGCCGCTGTGGGCTTGAGCGTCGGCTGACCCTGCCGCCGCCTTGCTGCGCCGAACAATGCTGCGCGCGGACAGCGGCGGGCTTGACCATCGCGACGAGCGCGGCGCACTGTCTGCACCAGGCGGTCTCCTGTGCGAGCCCGCCATCGATCACGACAACGACAACAACGACACGACGAGGGAGAGTTCATGAACACCACAGGCATGCAGGCAGCGGCGATCGCGGCCGTACTCGCGCTGGGCGGCGCACAGTCGGCGCTGGCCGACAGCGATCGCCGTTCGGACACGGAAGAAGTCGCCGACCTCATCTACTGCTACGCGCGCGGCACGGATGCGATAGGCGATGCCACCACGAACACCAGTCCGCGCGACAAAGGCCTCGCCATCTACCGCGGCTGCTTCACGTCGGACGCCGAGTTCCGGGCCTGGTTTCCGCAGCAGCCGTTCAATTCACAGACCTTCCCCGATCCGTCGACGACGCAGGCCTACATCGGCCCGGCGGCGTGGGCCGATTTCGTCAACGGCGTGTTCCGCGGCAACGGCTATGACTTCACGCAGCACATGCTCAGCAACGTCGACGTGTCGATCCGCGGCCGCACCGCGAAACTCACGGCCTACCTGAACGCCTCGCACGTGGTGTCGGGCAGCACGGTCGGCGGCGTCTCGCAGTGCGTGGCCGTCGCCAACGGCACCTACTCGCTGACGGCGAAGAAGATCGGCAACCAGTGGAAGGCGAGCAAGCTCGACCTCACGCTGATCACCTTCAACCCGGTGTTCGGCTGCGCGCCCTGAGTACCCGGCGTGCGATGAACGAGCGGGGCGGACCGCCGCGGTCCGCCCCGTGCCCGGCGCCGTTGACGGGCCCGGAGAACGCCCTGTGCGACACCCGATGAGGAAAGCATGAGCCACTCACTCGCCGATCGCGCCTGCATCGTCGGCATCGGCCACACTGAATACTCGAAGGATTCCGGGCGCAGCGAGCTTGCGCTGGCCTGCGAGGCCATCGGCGCCGCGCTCGCCGACGCGGGGCTGCCCCCCGCCGACGTCGACGGCCTCGTGAAGTACACGATGGACAACAACGATCTCGTCGACGTCGCGCGCTGCCTGGGCATGCCGGAACTGCGCTTCTTCGCCGAGGTGCCATACGGCGGTGGCGGCGGACCACTGGGCACGCTGGCCCTCGCCGCGATGGCAGTCGCGACGGGCCAGGCCAGGGCCGTCGTTGCGTTCCGCGCGATGAACGAGCGCTCGGGGCGCGGCACGCCACGCTTCGGCCAGGCCCCCACGGCAGCCGGTGCCGACGGCCGCATGGGCTACCTTGCGCCGTACGGCCTGTTCAGCCCGGCGCAGATGACAGCGCTGGCCGCGCGGCGTCACATGCACCTGTACGGCACCGAGTCGCGACACTTCGGCGCGATCGCGGTGACCTGCCGACACCACGCGAACATGAACCCCGACGCCATGATGCATGGGCGGCCGATGACGCTCGAGGATCACCAGGCCTCGCGGATGATTGCCGATCCCGTGCGCCTGCTCGACTGCTGTCTCGAGACCGATGGCGGCGCCGCGATCGTGGTGACGACACCAGCACACGCGCGTGACCTGCGGCAGAAGCCAATCACGATCGCCGCGGCCGGGATGGGCGCGGGCGCCTGGAACCACCGCTTCATGGTGCGCGACATCGACGCCGACGCGAGTGAATCGACGGTGGCGGCGAAGCGGCTGTTCGCCGAGGCGGGGATCACGCACGACCGTCTCGACTGCGTCTATCTCTACGATCACTTCACGCCGCTCGTGCTCATGGCGTTCGAGGACTACGGCTTCTGCCAGCGCGGCGAGGGCAAGGACTTCGTCGGCGACGGCGCCCGCTTCCGCCTGCCGCACGGCGACCTGCCGCTCAATACGAGCGGCGGCAATCTGTCGGAAGGCTATCTGCACGGCATGCAGAACACGATCGAGGCCGTGCGCCAGCTGCGCGGCACGGCGCGCCACCAGATCCGCGGCGCGCGCCACGCGCTGGTGACGGCAGGCAACGGCGTGCCGACGTCCGCGGTGATCCTGAGGGCAGACGCATGAACGACGTGACGGCTTTTCCGTTTCCGATCCCCGAGTACGGCAGCGAGCCGTACTGGGCGGCCTGCAACGAAGAGCGACTCGTGATGCAGCGCTGCGCTGCGTGTCGGCGCTTCCGCTGGCATCCGGCGCCGATCTGTACGCACTGCCAGCACGCGGGTTTCGACTGGGCCCCGCTGTCGGGTCGCGGCCGGCTTTACAGCTGGACGGTGATCACGCATCCGGTGCATCCGGCGGCGGTCGCGAAGGTGCCGTACGTGGTCGTCGAAGTCGAACTCGAGGAGCAGCCGGGCCTGCGGATGATCAGCAATCTGCTGGGCGCGGATCCGGTCGACATCCGCGTCGATGCACCGGTCAGCGTGTGCTTCGAGCGCCATCCGTCGGGCCAGGCGCTGCCGATGTTCAGACTCGTGCCGGCCTGAGCGGGCCGGCCCCGTTCAGGCGCCGCCGGCCTCGAGATTCAGCAACTGTTCGACGATGTACTCGGCGGCTTCCTCCGCCGACATCAAAGCAGTGTCGATCCGGATCTCCGGCTGCTCGGGCGCTTCGTACGGGGAATCGATGCCGGTGAAGTTCTTCAGGTCACCGGCGCGCGCCTTCCGGTAGAGTCCCTTGACGTCGCGTCGCTCGGCTTCGACGAGCGCGGTGTCGACGTGGATCTCGATGAAATCGCCGTCCGCGAACATGCCACGCACCATGTCGCGCTCGGCGCGAAACGGCGAGATGAACGCCGTCAGCACGATGAGCCCCGCATCCGTCATCAGCTTCGCGACTTCGCCGATGCGCCGGATGTTCTCGACGCGATCGGTGTCGGTGAAGCCGAGATCCTTGTTGAGCCCGTGACGGACGTTGTCGCCGTCGAGCAGGAAGCTGTGCTTGCCGAGCGCGAAGAGCCGCTTCTCGACGAGATTCGCAATCGTCGACTTGCCGGCGCCCGACAGGCCCGTGAACCACAGCAGGCGCGGATGCTGGTGCTTCTGCCCTGCATGCGCCTCGCGCGTGATTTCGATCGCCTGCCAGTGCACGTTCTGGCTGCGGCGGAGCGCGAAATGCAGCATGCCGGCCGCGACCGTGCCGTTGGTGAACTTGTCGATCAGGATGAAGCCGCCGAGATCGCGGTTCTGCGCATAGGGCTCGAAGACGATCGGCTTGTCCGTGGTCAGCGTGACGACGCCGATGGCGTTCAGTTCGAGGGTCTTGGCCGCGAGATGCTCCATCGTGTTGACGTTGACCTGGTACTTCGGCGCATGCACCTGCGCGGACACGAGCTGGGTGCCGAGCTTCAGCCAGTACGGGCGGCCCGGACGCAGCGCCTCGTCGTCCATCCACACCAGCGTTGCCTCGAACTGGTTCGCGACTTCAGGCGGCTGGTCGGCCAGCGCGATCACGTCGCCGCGCGAGCAGTCGACCTCGTCGGCGAGCGTCAGGGTCACCGACTGACCGGCCACGGCTTCGGACAGATCGCCCTCGAGCATGACAATGCGCTCGACCGTGGAGGTGCGGCCTGACGGCAGCACGCGTACCCGGTCCCCGGGCTGCACGCGGCCGGTGGCAATCTGGCCGGCGAAGCCGCGGAAATCAAGGTTCGGCCGGCACACCCACTGCACCGGCAGGCGGAACGGCTTGGCCTGGTCGGCGGTCACGTCGAGTTCCACCGTCTCGAGGTGCTGGATCAGCGGCAGGCCCGTGTACCAGGGCATCTGCGGCGAATTCGCCGTGACGTTGTCGCCCTTGAAGCCCGAGATCGGCATCGGCGTGAACTCGCTGATGCCGATGGAGGCCGCAAACGCGCGATAGTCGGCGACGATGGTGTCGTATTTCGCCTGGTCGTAGTCGATCAGGTCCATCTTGTTGACGGCCAGCACGATGTTGCGGATGCCGATCAGGTGCGCGAGGTAACTGTGGCGGCGGGTCTGCGTCAGCACGCCCTTGCGTGCATCGATCAGAATCACGGCGAGATCCGCCGTGGACGCACCGGTGACCATGTTGCGCGTGTACTGCTCGTGGCCCGGGGTGTCGGCGACGATGAACTTGCGCTTGTCGGTGGCGAAAAAGCGGTAGGCGACATCGATCGTGATGCCTTGCTCGCGCTCCGCGGCGAGACCGTCGACGAGCAGCGCGAAGTCGATTTCCTGGCCCTGGGTGCCGACGCGCTTCGAGTCGGCCTCGAGCGCCGCGAGCTGATCCTCGAAGATCATCTTCGAGTCGTACAGCAGGCGGCCGATCAGCGTCGACTTGCCGTCGTCGACCGATCCGCAGGTGATGAAACGCAGCAGCGACTTGTGCTGGTGCGCGTGCAGGTAGGCATCGATGTCCCGTGCGATCAGGTCATCGGCCTTGTATGAGGATTCAACGGCGTCGTTCATGGTCAGTGCTTCCAGGCTGCGTTGACGGCGGGCGACAGAGGCCGGCACCGTCGCGCGCTCAGAAATAGCCCTCCTGCTTCTTCTTCTCCATGCTGGCCGCCTGATCGTGATCGATCGCGCGACCCTGGCGTTCGGAGGTGGTGGTCAGCAGCATCTCCTGGATCACCTCCGGCAGCGTCGCGGCGGTGCTTTCGACCGCCCCGGTCAGCGGGTAGCAGCCGAGCGTGCGGAAACGGACCGAGCGCTCGACCGGCACTTCGCCCGGCGCGAGCGGGAAGCGCTCGTCGTCGACCATCAGCAGCAGACCGTCGCGCCATACCGTGGGACGCTTCGCGGCGAAGTACAGCGGCACGATCGGGATGTGCTCGAGGTGGATGTACTGCCAGATGTCGAGCTCGGTCCAGTTCGAGATCGGGAACACGCGAATGCTCTCGCCTTTGGCCTTCTTCGCGTTGTAGAGCTTCCACAGTTCGGGCCGCTGGTTCTTCGGATCCCAGCGATGGTTCTCCGATCGGAACGAGAAGATGCGCTCTTTCGCGCGGCTCTTCTCCTCGTCGCGTCGCGCACCGCCGAACGCCGCATCGAAGCCGTGCAGATCGAGCGCCTGCTTCAGGCCCTCGGTTTTCCACATGTCGGTGTGCAGCGGACCGTGGTCGAACGGATTGATGCCGCGCGCCTTCGCTTCCGGGTTCTGGTAGACGAGGAGTTCCATGCCGGATTCCTGCGCCATCCGCGCGCGCATCTCGTACATCGCACGGAACTTCCAGGTGGTGTCGATGTGCATCAGCGGAAACGGCGGCGGTGCCGGGTAGAACGCCTTGCGCGCCAGGTGCAGCATCACGGCCGAGTCCTTGCCGATCGAGTAGAGCATGACCGGGCGTTCGACCTCTGAGACCACCTCGCGCAGGATGTGGATGCTCTCGGCCTCGAGGCGTTGCAGGTGAGTCAGGGCTGTCATGTCGGTGCTGGGGATTCCATCTCGGGCGGGTCTCGGATGCCGGCATCTTACGGCATCGCAGCACCCGCTGGCTTCGAATTAAATGCGCGCAACGTCAGGTTTTGCAAAAGAAACGGGGGGCCGTCACACCCTCGTCATGTGTCGCGACGCCGTTCGTCCGGTGACGCCCGAGTCGACTGCGGCCCTGAACTGCGGCAAGCTTTCTGTCAGCAAATCACGCCAAAGGAATCCAGCCCGTGTCCGGCGCAGCCCTGTTCCGATGCTCGCGACACTGGCCACTCGCCGCACTGTGCTGGCTGCTGCTGCTCCTGCCCGCGTTCGCCGCGGGCGAGGACACCGCGGCCATTGCCGGGGTTGCGACACCCGACGCCGCCGACACGCTCTACGTCAACCGCCGCCCGATCGTGACCTTCCGCGCCACCCTGCTCGGGCGTTCGCCGGCGGAACGCGCCGCGCTGGCCCGTGCCGCGGTCGACGCGGCACTCGCCGACGGCGGCCGCGCCGCGGTGGATGTCTGGCTGTCGACCCCGACCGCGCGCACGCGGCGCGCCGCCGTCGACGATGCCAGCGCCACCCTGCTGGGGCCCGACATGGCGGCGGCCGGGCTGCGCATCGACGGCCATATCGTCTTCTACCTGCTCGAGGACGACCTCGAACCGCTGCCGCCGACGACCGTCGCCGAAGCGTCGGAAGCGGTGCGCGCGCGCCTGCAGCTCGCTGTCTCCGAAGTGCGCGAGATGGGCGACCTCCACCGCATCGGCATCGGGGCCGCCTACACTGCCGGCGCGACGGTGGCCGCGTACCTGCTGCTGCTCGGGGTGTTCCGGCTGCGGCGGGCCACGCTGAACCGGCTGGGCCGTTCGCTCGAGGCCCTCGAGCTGAAGCGGCACGGCGAAGAGCTCGTCAAGGCCTATACGCCACACGTCCAGTCGACGCTCGACAAGCTGAGCAAGGTCTTCCTGTGGATTTTCTCGCTGCTGCTGCTCGATGTGTGGCTGACCTTCGTGTTGCGGCAGTTCGCGTTCACCCGGCCATGGGCCGAGCGCTCGTCGCAGTGGCTGCTGGACGTGCTGACCCAGTTCCTGCTGGCGGCGGCCGGTGCCGTGCCCGGCCTCGTGACGGCGGCCCTGATCTTCATCATCGCCCGCCTCGTCGCGCGCGGTCACACCGTGCTGATGGAACGCGCCGAACGCGGCAATCTCGTGCTCGGCTGGCTCGATGCCGACACCGCAGGGCCCACGCGCCGGGTCGGCAATTTCGTGATCTGGCTGTTCGCGCTGGCGATGGCCTACCCGTTCCTGCCGGGCGCGAGCAGCCAGGCCTTCAAGGGCGTATCGGTACTCGCGGGCCTGATGCTCTCGCTCGGTGCTTCTGGCGTGGTCGGACAAATCGTGTCGGGCCTGAGCCTGATGTATTCGCGTGCGCTGCGGCCGGGCGAGTACGTGCGGATCGGCGAGACCGAGGGCACGGTGACCGCGGTCGGCATGTTCGCCACCAAGATTCACACCGGGCTCGGCGAGGAAGTGAGCCTGCCCAACGCGTTCGTGTTCGGCCAGCCCGTGCGCAATTTCTCGCGGCTCGTGGCCAATGGCCAGTTCGTGCTGCAGACGGCCGTCACCATCGGCTATGCGACGCCGTGGCGACAGGTGCACGCGATGCTGCTCGAAGCGGCCCGGCGCACACCCGGGGTCGCTGACGATCCGCCGCCGTACGTGATTCAGACGGCGCTGTCGGATTTCTATGTCGAATATCGACTGTGCGCGCAGGGCAACCGCCACGCGCCGCAGCGTCGCGCCGAGGCGATCAGTCAGCTGCACGGCAACGTGCAGGACGTCTTCAACGAGCACGGCGTGCAGATCATGTCGCCGCACTACATGGCCGACCCGCCCAGCCCGCAGGTGGTGCCGCCGGCGGAGTGGTACACGCCACCGGCACGGCCGCCGGGCGAGAACGCCGCGTCGCCGCGCTGATGCGCGCGGTGCCGGATGGCGATGGCATTCCGGCAGGCACGCCAACATAATGCCGGACATCACAAGTAGACGATGTCCCCATCATGCGTCCGAGGTTCGCCGTCAGCCGTGTCCTTGCATCAGCGCTCTGGGCGCTGCTGGCCGCCGCCTTCGCCGGCTGTACCAATCCCGCGCTGAAGCCCCTCGAACTGATGCCGACGCCGGCCGCCTACGAGACGGCGCCGGCACCGTTCGGCGCCGAGCCGGCGAGCACCAGCGACACCGACGCGGCGGCGCTCGAGATGCTGTTCGCGACCAACCGCGCGCCGGCGCCCCCCGAAACAAGTGCGTCGCGCTACGGCGGCGATCGCGGCTATGTGCTGCGGCTGGGCGCCGCGGATATCGCCTTTGGCGAGTCCGACATCGACTGGGCGCGGGCGCGTGAAATCTCGCTGCTGAAGAACCGCCCCGGCCACTTTCCGCTGCACGTCGCCGACGTCGAGGAATTCGGCATCCTGCCCGACAGCGTCTCGGCCTTCACGCCGCATGAGCTCGCGGACGCCACCGACGGACGCGCGGCGACCGAGTTCGTCGCGCGCGTCGAACGCCAGCTCGCACGCTCGCCGGTCAAGGACGTCTTCATCTATGTGCACGGCTACAAGGTCACGTTCGAGAATCCGCTGATGGTGGCCTCGGAGCTCTGGCATTTCATGGGCTACGAAGGCGCGTTCGTCGCCTTCTCGTGGCCCTCGACGCCGGCCCGCCTCGCTTACCTGAAGGACATCGAAACGGCGCGCCTGTCGGCGCAGGCGCTGCGCACGCTGATCGAATTCGTCGCCCGCGAAACGAGCGCGAGGCGCATTCACGTGGTCGGCTACAGCGCCGGCACCCGCCTCGTGCTCGCGTCGCTGTACGAGAGTGCGCTGATCCACCAGCAGAGCGACGACGACTCGATCCGGCGCACGACCAAACTCGGCCACGTGATTCTCGTCGGCTCCGACGTCGACACCGACGTCTTCGCCAGCTATGTCATCGACGGCCTGCTGCGGGTGCCGGAACACCTGACGTTCTATACCTCGCCGGCCGACAAGGCGCTGCATCTGTCGAGCCGTATTTTCTCGCACGTGCGCATGGGTCAGATCCTGCCCGGCATGCTCGATGTGCGCATGCGCGAGTTCGTCGCCGCGTCAGAGCGGCTGTCGCTGGTCGATGTCGAAGGCGCGGCGAACTTCGATGCCGGCAATGGCCACGCCTATTTCCGGCAGAGCCCGTGGGTGAGCAGCGACGTGCTGATGAGCCTGCGCTATGGACTGGACCCGGCGACGCGCGGGCTGGAGCAACAGCCCCCGTCGCCGATCTGGCGCTTTCCGGCCGATTACCTGACGCGCTCCGAACGCGCGCTGCGCGCGGCGAATCCGGCCCTTACCGGACAGCCACCGGCTGACGCGCCATGACGCAGATGGCGCGGCGCCGCCGCGCGCCGCTGCTCGCGCCACTGTTCGCGATGCTCGCAGCCCAACTCGCCGGTTGCGTGATCCTTTCCGACGAAGCGAGACGCAGCGCGGGACGCGCGGCGACGGATCGCCCCGCCGCAACGCCCGCCCCGGTCGACAGCGCGCCGCTCGCACTCGACGAGCAACCCGCCACCGCCATGCCGCTGCCGGGCGTCGACGACCCGACACGCGCAGCACGCTTCACGGCCACCACGCTGCAGAGCGAACTGCTCGCCTTCGCCGATCGCTACCTCGAGGCGATCGCCGAGGCCGCGGACCGCAGCGCGGAGGCCGCCGCCGACGTCACCGAGCGCGCGGGCTTCAAGCAGACCAAAGTCGTCTACGTCACCGCGGCGATCACCACGGTCACCGAGCCGGAGCCGCTGCGCGTGATGCGCGACCTGCTGGTGCTGCTGCGTCTGCAGCGCATGGTGTGGGAGGATCAGCGGCACCCGTGGGCTGCGCCCGGGAATGCCGCGCGCATGGCGCAGGCCTTGAAGATCCTCGAAGACCAGATCGAGAAGCTCGCCGCACTGGTGTTCGATGCGCAGGACATTGCCGGCATCCAGTCGCTGGTGCAGCAGTGGCACGCCGCGAATCCGGATCGACGCTACGTCGCCTTCGTGCGTTTCCACGATCTCGAGGACTCGGCGCTCAAGCAGCGCTTCGACGCACGCCTGCGTCGCGGTGGCCTGCTCGCGCCCGTGACGAAGGCCGCTGACGAACTCGAACAGATGCGACGCGTTGCCGAACGTGCGCTGTTTCTCGCCAACCACATGCCGATGCTGCTCGAATGGCAGGCCGAGGCCTATCTGCACGGTGCACTGGAACTGCCGGAGGTGCAGTCGCTGACGGCCAATTTCGACCGCTTCACCGGGACCACGGCGGAACTCTCCACGCTCGTCGGTTTGCTGCCCGATCAAATCGCCCGCGAGCGTGCCGAAGCCCTGACCGCCCTCGCCGCACTCGTGCGACGGGAGCGCATGGAGGCGATCGCGCAGCTCGGCGAGGTTCTGCGCGCCGAACGGGCGGCGCTGATCGCGGACGTCAATGGCAGTGCCGGACAGCTGACGCCGCTCGCCGCGCACCTGGCGCAGGCCACCGGCGGCCTGCGCGACAGCCTCACGCTGCTGAACACCTGGCAGGCCGGCAGCAGCGACTCGAACTTCGACCTCGCACGGTTCGACACCACCATCACCGGCCTCGTGCAACTGACGGGCGATGCAAGAACCCTCGTCGAGGCACTGCAGGGGACACTCGCGACCGGCGACGGCGCGGCCGCCGGTGTCGACAGGCTCGACCGCCTGCTCCAGGCGCACGAACGGCGCCTGTTCGGCTACGCACTGGCCATCGCGGTGGTCTGCGGCAGTTTCCTGATCGGCACCGCGCTGCTCTTGCGGCGGCGGCCAGGGGCCTGACGCGCGACAAGGTCTGGCCTCGCCCGGGCTGCGTCAGCCCGGCTTGCCGCTCGTGCCGTTCACGTGGACGATAGCGGACAGGATTTTCTTCCAGCACGCCCTCAGCACAGTGAAGTCGACAACTTCTTCCCGCCCGACGCCCGCACGCCGCCCCTGGTGGCGCACCGGCCTGGTATGCGGTCTCGCGTTCGCCGGCTGCACCACGGATCTCACGCGTGTGCCCGAGGCACCGGAGGTCCCCGCGAGCACCCCGGCCGTTGCCACGCGGCTGCCGGTGCCCGATTTCAGCCGCGAGGTGCGTCCGGTGCTCGAACAGCGCTGCGTGGTCTGCCATGCGTGCAATGACGCCCCCTGCCAGCTGAAACTCGAGGACCACGCCGGCCTCGTGCGCGGCGCGAACCCCACGCCGGTGTACGACGGCACGCGGCTGACCGAAGCGCCCCCGACGCGCCTCCACCAGGATGCCCACGACGTCGCGGCGTGGCGCGCGCTGGGCTTTCATCCGGTGCTGGCCGACGCGCAGGCGTCGCCGGCGACCGGCCTGATGGCACGCCTGCTCACGCTGCGCCAGACGCAGCCGCTGCCCGCCGGCAACCTCCTGCCGCCGACCTTCGATGTGTCGCGCGAGCGCGTGGCGCAGTGCCCGCGCCCAGACACCTTCGATGCGTTCGCCGCGCGGTATCCGCTGTGGAGCATGCCGTTCGGCCTGCCCGACCTGCCCGCGGCCGAGTTCGACACCCTCCAGCGCTGGCTCGCAGCCGGCGCACCGGGGTCGGTCCCGCCCACGCTGACGCCCGCCGTGCAGCGTGATATCGCGGCCTGGGAATCCTTCTTCAATCGCGACGGCCTCAAGGAGCGCCTCGTCGCGCGCTATCTCTACGAGCACCTGTTCCTCGCCCACCTCTACTTCGACGACGCGGGCGCGCGCACGGTCTACTTCAAGCTCGTGCGCTCGCGCACGCCGCCCGGACAGCCGATCGACGTCATCGCCACGCGCAGGCCTTTCGACGACCCCGGCGTGGCGCGCGTCTACTATCGGCTGTGGCGCGACCCCGAGAGCATTGTCGACAAGACGCACATGCCCTATGCGCTCACCGACGCGCGGCGCGCGCAGTGGCAGCGCTGGTTCCTCGACGCAGCGTACGAAGTGACCGACCTGCCGGGCTACGATGC
This sequence comes from Gammaproteobacteria bacterium Ga0077536, assembly GCA_001464935.1. Lineage (GTDB taxonomy): Bacteria > Pseudomonadota > Gammaproteobacteria. Next base: position 50,393 of record LNEL01000048.1, on the reverse strand, counting down.
GCGAACGGCCGCGAATCCATTCATCGCGTTCGCCAGCCTGCCGCAGACGGCCCGCCACCGTTTCCTGCTCGATGAAGCGCAGTTCACGCTGATGAATTTCATCAAGGGTCCGGTGTGTCGCGGCAGCGTGGCGCTGAACGTCATCCAGGATCGCTTCTGGGTGTTCTTCACCACCCCGGGCTATCTCGAAGAACACACCTATGCGAAGTTTCTCGCCGGACAGGAGGCGCATCTGCGGCTGCCGGCCGAGGCCGGCAGCGGGTTGTGGTCGATCGCGCACTGGCAGTCGTATGCCCGTGCCCAGCAACGCTACCTGCGTTCCAAGCTCGGCTTCATTCGCACGCAGCGCGAGGTGTTCGATCGTGGCGGCATCGACGTGGTGTGGAACGGTGACGGTGATAATCCGAACGCGGCGCTGACGGTGTTCCGTCATCATGACAATGCGACGGTCGTGCGCGGCCTCGTCGGCGCGCCGCCGAAGACGGCCTGGCTCATCGACTACCCGACCCTCGAACGCATTCACTACCTGCTGGTCGCCGGCTTCGACGTGTACGGCAGTGCGGCCCACCAGGCGATGACCCGCCTGTACATGGATTTCCTGCGCATCGAGTCCGAGATGAATTTCCTCGCCTTCCTGCCCCCTGCCACGCGAGAGCGGGAAATCGCCGACTGGTACCGGGACGCCGTCGACGATGTGCGGCAATACGTCCAGGTGTACTTCACGCACGACGTCATCGAGCCGCTTTATCGCTATCGCACCGACGATCCGAAGCAGGAGCTGTTCGAGGCCCTGCGCGCGCGCGTCGGACGGGCGATGGGCCCGGACGCCTATGCCCTTGACCCCGGGCTGCCGCAGGCGCAGGCCCTGCAGGCGCTCGCAGGGGTCCGCGGGCGTGCAGCGTCGCTGCTACCGGAGACGATGCTGCTGAACGTGCGCGGCAGCGGCGTGTTCACGCTGCTCGGCGAGCGCGCGTACAGCAATATCGCGTCGATGTTTCGCGAGGCGGACCGGCGCCTGCCCGATGAAGACGCGCTGACGGTCGTGCCGGGGATCCTGGGTGCCTATCCGAACGTGTTGCTCGAGGTCGGGGCGGACGAGCTGCCGGCGCTCGCCGCGGCGATCGCGAAGCTCGGCAGCGAGGCGGACTATCGCGCCCTGCTCGATCGTTACGGCGTGCGGCGGACCAGTCCGCGCTTCTGGTCGCTCAGTGACGAACTGCACGCGAAACACCGTGCCGCGCAGCCGATCGCCGCCGGCCTCCTCGACTACAACCGGCTCGAGAATCGCTGAGGGAGCGGTCGAGACGCCCGCCAGGCTCGCCGCGCTACGCTGCGCGCTGTCGTTCAGCTGCCGCTGATGCCGAGCTCGCCGCGTGACGCGCGTGCCGCGTTGATCAGCTTGTAGGCCACGTAGTATTTGCAGATGTTGCGCACGTAGGTCGTCGTCTGCAGGCCTATCTTTTCCGCGACGATCACCTCCACGTGATTGAACCACTGGTTCGGATCGAGGCCGCGCTGCGCCGCGAGCCGCCGCAGGCGCGCAATCGCGTTGGGGCCCGCGTTGTAGCTCGCGAACGCGAACAGCGGCCGGTCGAACTCGCTGAACGTCGCGTCGGCGAAATGCTTCGACATCAACGTGCTCATGTACTTCGTGCCGGCATGGATGTTCGGTTCGATCTGCGTGATGTCGCCGACTTTCAATTCCCTGCCGGTTGCCGGCATCACCTGCATCACGCCGATGGCACCGGAACGGCTGCGCGCGTCCTGTCGCAGACGTGATTCCTGGTAGCCCTGGGCCGCAAGCATCAGCGGGTCGAAGCCATAGCGATCGCCGTACTTGTCGAACAGGTGCAGCGTGGCCTCGAACCGCCGCAGCTCCGTGCTGTGTGTGTTGTTGTGGAGTTGGGTGAAGCGCCGCTGAAACTGCGCCATGCGCACCGCGAAGCCGTCGGCCCGGTGCGGCAGTCCGGCAAAGAAGGCCGAAAGTTCTGTCGCGAGGCCCGGACTGGCCTGCCGGATGCCCCAGCCGGTGTGCCCGTCGCTACGCAGCACCAGGTCGTCGCGAATCGTCACCTGCGGCAATGCCGTGCGCCAGATCCGCGCGAGCCAGTCGTCGATCACCACGATCTGCAGCAGCCCTGCGTTGAGCATCTCGAGCTTGTCTTCGTCTTCGAGCGCATCGGGCAGCGCGACGATCGTCACGGGTGCGCGCCCGGCGGCGACCAGCCGGGTATTCAGCGTGGCCAGGCTCTCCGCGTAACTCGACGCGGCGCGCACGTGAACGGTCTTGCCCGACAGATCGTCGAGAGTGTCCAGCATCGGCGCGCCGGGGCCGGTGGCCACCAACTCACGCACCACCCCGAGCTCAGGCGGGATCACGAAATCAGCCAGCGTGCGACGCGCGGGTGTCACCGTCAGATTGCCGGCGGCAATGTCGCCGAGGCCTTCCGCGAGGGCCGGCAACAGCCGGTCGCGCGTGGTCGGGATCAGGTAGACCGTCAGGGGCCGTTTGCCTAGCTGGCGCTGGTATTTGCGATTCAGCCAGGACTCGAACTCGCGCGCGATTTCGGCCGTCACGCCGCGTTCCTGGCCCTGGTCGTTGAAGAACAGCGTGCGGCTGTAGGGTACGAGCACCCGGATCATGCGCCGTTCGAGCATGCCCTCGAGGTCGCCCGTCCACCGCTCGGCGGACCGCGACAGTGACAGCGGAAAGTCCTCGTCGACCGGGGCGTCAGCCCGGGTGAACGGGCAGCACAGCAGCAGGCACGCGAACAGGGCGACGAACAGGCGAACGACCACGGACGGCATGTGGACTCCGGAACCGGTGTGGAGAAACGGCAAGCGCTGCCGGCTCGCGGCAGGAGAATCGCGACGCGCGCGGCCGCAGTGTACCCGTCCTGCGCGGACCGCTGCCATGGCGACCCAGGCGGCAGCGTACCGGGCGCAGGTCGGCGCACGAGGTCCGCCACCAGCAAGGTCCGTCGGGGCCCTTCAAGAGCCCTCGGACACCCGGTGGCCAACGGGGGTCCTGCGACGTCATCGCCCCGCTCGTCCGGATGACCACCCCGTGGGCACGGTAGACAACTGTCACAACGCCCACTCGTCGGGACAATTTCCTAACCCGATTCGATTAATCCATCGAGATCAGCTGCGCTTAATTTTGTAGGCTCTCTGCAACTAAGAACCCCGGGCCCGAAGCCGGGCGATACAGGCGGACTATGGGTCTGGGTGCATACCACATCGGGGCGATCAATCAGCTCGTGCACGTCGAGCTCGCCCCGACTTTCGAATTCCGGCTGGCGTGCGTGGTGCCGCTGTGGACCGATGTGCAGTCGGCGTGCGCCTCGAGCATGAAACGGCATGTGCTGATCGAGGGCGAGCGGCCCGCGCGGGTCATGAACGCCGACGACGCCGTGGCGCACGGCAGCCTCCTCGCCGGGATCGATCGCCCGGTGCAGCGCGTCGCCCTCTGTCTTTACGACTACGAACAGGACGAGCTGACGCGCACCTTCGTGCGGCGCGCCAATGACGGCAGGGTCAGCGTGCAGATCTTCGACGACCTGACCGCCGCCCTGCGCTGGCTGGGGGCCTGACGCGCTCGCGTGGTTCTGCCGCCCCTCGCCCACCGGCGGGCACGTCCGGCCGCGGCGCCACCCGGCCCGGCAGTGCATCTCACCGACGGCTGAACAGCGCGATCGACTCCACGTGCGTGGTCTGCGGAAACATGTCGAGCACACCGACCGCCTCGAGCACGTAGCGGTGCTGCTTCGTCAGTGTCGCCGCGTCACGCGCCAGGGTCACCGGGTTGCAGGAGACGTAGCACACGCGCTCGATGCGGCGGAAATCGAAGGCCTCGAGCACCTCGGCGGCGCCCGAGCGCGGCGGGTCGAGCAGCAGCCGGGTGTAGCGGTGGGAGGGAATGGCCGCGATGCCCGCCGGCGTGAAGAGATTCGCGGTGACGAATGCCGCATTGGCGAGCCCGAGCCGCGCGGCATTGTCCGCGGCGCGCGCCACGAGTCCCGCTTCGCCCTCGACGCCGACCACGGTCCCCGCACGGCGCGCGAGCGGCAACGTGAAATTGCCGAGTCCGCAGAACAGATCGAGTACCGTGTCGGCCGGCCCGGGCGCGAGCAGGTCGAGCGCCAGCGGCACCACGGTCGCGTTGATCGTCGCGTTGACCTGCACGAAGTCGCCGGGCTGGAACTGCAGTTCGAGCCCGTCGACACGATAGCGCAGCGGTGTCGCGGGCCCGGTCAACGGCTGCGCGGTCTCGAGGCTGCCGGCCTGCGTGTACAGGCGCAGCCCCGTGGCGAGCTCGAACGCGCGCAGCCGCTCGAGATCGTCCGCGCTCAGTGGCACCAGGTGCCGCACGATCAGCACGACCTCGTCATCGCCAGCCGCGACTTCGACCTGCGGCATGTCGCCGGCGCAGCTCAATGACGACAGCAGCGCGCGCAACTCGGGCAGACGCGTGCCTACCTCGGCGACCAGCGTCTCGCAGCGTGTGATGTCGGCGATGTAGTGCGAGGCCTTCTCGCGAAAACCGATCAGCACTTCTTCTTTCTTGTGCACATAGCGCGCACTCAGCCGCGCGCGACGGCGATACGCCCACTGCGGCCCGGTCACCGGCGGCAGTACGCGCGACGGCGCGAGGTCCGCCTGGTGCGACAGCAGCTCGAGCAGCACGGCCTGCTTGTGCGCAATCTGCGCCTCGATGCCCAGGTGCTGCAGGCTGCAGCCCCCGCAGCGCCCGGCGTGCGCGCACTGCGGCGTGATGCGATCGGGGCTTGCGCGCAGCACCTCGAGCACCGTCGCTTCGTCGTACTGACCGTAACGACGGTCGTAGCGGAAGCGCACTTCCTCGCCGGGCAGCGCACCGTCGATGAAGACGATCTTGCCATCGACGCGGGCGACGCCGCGCCCTTCGTGCGACAGCCGTTCGACCTCCGCCGTGACCGGCGCGAGGTCTACGGCCGGGCGTCGGTTGTGCTGTCGTCGGCGGGCCATGCGGCGAGGAACTCGTTGAAGTGGGGCTTGTGGCCGTCGGTCAGCATCTGGCGCACGCGCGCCACTTCCTCGTGGTACTGGCGATCGAGCAGATGACCGCGCATGCGCTCGAACGCGAGGAACACCAGGTAGGTGTTCAGCACGTCGGTTTCGCAGTACTGGCGGATCGCCGGCAGTTGCCCCGCGAGGTAGCTCGGCCACACATCCTTGCCGCTCATGCCCATCTTGCCGGGGAAGCCGAGCAGGGTGGCGATGTCATCGAGCGAGGCCGACGCGCGTGGCTGGTAGGCCGCGAGCACGTCCATCAGGTCGATGTGCCGCCAGTGAAACCGCCCGAGGTAATTGTTGTAGCGGAAGCTCGGATCGTCATTGCCCGTGTCCCAGTAGCGCGGCGCGCTGATGCCATGGATCAGCGCGCGATAGTGCAGCACAGGCAGGTCGAAACCGCCGCCGTTCCACGACACCAGCGTCGGCGAATAGCGCTCGATGCCTTCGAAGAAGCGGCGCACGAGTTCGGCCTCCGTGGCGTCCTCATCGCCGAGCGACCACACGGACAGCTTGTCGTCGTGCCGGAACACGGCCGAGATCGCGACGATGCGGTGCAGGTGATGGCGCAGGAAGTCGCTGGCGCCGTCGGTTTCCTGTTGCCGCTTCGCCGCCATCACCTTGGCGACACTCTCGTCGCTGAGGTCCTTCAGCTGATACAGACGCCGCGCGCCGTCGACGTCGGGCACGGTCTCGATATCGAAGACGAATACATTGTTCAGCATAGTGCGCGCACTCCACCCGGCTATCTGAAAATCATCTGTACGTTCTGCAGCTCACGATCGGCCGCGGCGTTGACTTGCCTGGGCACAGTGCCACCATTCCGCACGCAACGTGCCTTGCAGCAGGCACTCGGGAGCACGCCCGGTGTCGACCGGCCAGGGTCGTTATTTCTGCGACCAGTTGCCGCCGCTCTGATACCACCAGCCGGCAGGCGCGTTCTCGACCCACGCGGCGGCGAAGATCCGCCGGATGTCAGGCTCCCATTCGGGATGTCCGTTGCCCTGCGCGACCTCGCTGTAGAGCCGGTTGCGATCGAGGTTTTCGTCGGCCACGAGCTTCTTCACGAGGTTGCGCGCCTCGAGCGGGACCGGCTTGGGATCGCGCAGCACGATCAGGCCGTCGGCCTGCATGCCGATCGCGCCGCTGTCGTAATGGGCACGCAGCTGCGCGTGTCGCGCTTCCATCGCCGCGCGCAGCGTCGCGATCGCGGGCGTCGAGATGTTGATGTCGGGTTGCTGCGCGTGCGCGGCCGGCACCAGCACGTTCAGCACGGCGACGAGCCCCGCGCGCAGCGGCGCGGCCAGCCCCGAAGTCGGCTTCGGCGCCGCGCCGGCGTCGTAGATGTCCTTGACGATGATGTCCGCCGCGCGCTCGGCGGCGGACGCCGGAAAATAGACGTTCACGGTCACGCACGCGGCCAGCACGCAGGCCAGCGCGCAGAAGACGAGGCGGGTTTTCATCACTGATTCTCCTTGGGGGGCGCGGTCTGACGCCCGACGTTGACTTCGAACTCCACATCACCCTGCGCGATTTGTTCGACGCCGTCGAGCAGCGTCTGCCACGCAATCTGTTCGCCGGCGCCGCGGATCTCGATCCATGGCGGCAGCAGGCCGCCGCGGGTCAGCAGTTTGAAGCCACCGCCCGGCACGTCCGCCACGCCGCGCAGATGACACACGCCGTTGATGAGCCGGCAGCCGAACCCGAGCTCACCGAACGAATACGACGGAATCAGGCTGAGCCAGCCGCTGGCCAGCGGCCCCCCCGTGCCGGCACCGAGCTTGCTCAGGTTGTTGACCGCCTGACGGCTGATCCGGTGCGGCAGATCGTCGTCGGCCGGCGTGGCCAGGTAGGCGTCGAAGGACACCGGCTGCCAGGCCTCGAGCCGGAGATCGCGGACTTCGCCGTCCAGATGCCCTTCGATATTACCAAACGAGAAGGTGCTGGTCAGTTGACCGAGGTCGAGCCCCTGCACCAGGACATCGGTGCGCAGACGCGGCACCGCGCTGATGAAATCGGTCAGCCGCAGATCGCGCAGCACGATCTGCCCGCCGAACACGCCGATGTCGAGATCGCCGTCGACGCTGATACGCCGCCGCGAGATCGTCAGCGTCGGAATCGTGCCGCTGACCTGGCCGGCGAGCGGCGGCCAGCCGAAGCTCGCCGTCAGTGACGAGAGCGTGATCGGATCGATGCGGCCACCGAGCACGAGCTTCATGCGCGTACTGCCGAAGTCCTCGAGGCGCACCTGGTCGAGATGCAATGCGCCGTCGAAGATCGCCACGTCCTGCCACGCGACTGCCTGCAGCTGGCCGCGGCTCGACGCCCAGTCGATACGTCCCGGCCCGAGCGCAAGGCGATAGACCGACGCACTGCCCCAGCGCAAAGCCGACGCCAGCGGCGCGGCGTCCGCATGCAGGCGCAGGCCGCCGTTCAGATCGTCAATCGCAAAGCGACCGGCGTCGTCATCGAAGCCGCAGGCCACGCAGTCGACATCGAGGCGGGCGATCGTGCCTGCCGTGACCCGCAGCGATGCATCGAGCCGGCCGCTCGCACTGAGGCTGCCCAGTGAACTGCCGAGCAGCAGTGGCTGCAGATAGATCGCATAGAAGCGCGCCAGCGCGCTCGTCGAGAAGTCGAGTGCGGCCTCGCGCCACGCGGGCGCCGGCAGCAGCGTGGCCGCGCCGTCGAAGCGGATCGTGGCGACGCCGGGATGCTCGAGTTGCGCATGACTGAGGCTCACACGGCCATCCCGCGCGCGCGCGGCGACGACATCGACGGCAATCGGGCCGTCTTCGACTTTCAGCAGCAGTCCCGGTGTCAGCGTGCCGATCTGCACGCCGGGCTCGAGGTACAGCGTGCCGGCTTCGAGGACGAGGCGGCCACGCCAGTCGTCACCGTCGCGGCGAACGCGTTGTTCGAGATCGAACGCGATCGTCGCCGCCTCGGCGCTGCTCGCGCCGGCGACATCGAGCGCGCGCAGGCGACCGCGCGCCTGGCAATTGCCGGGGCGCGTGCCGTCGAGTTCGCAGTCGAGTTCGAGATCGACGTGGCCGGCACTCAGATCCACGGCCGCGAGGTCGGGCAGCGCGCGGCGCGCGAGCGCCTGCAGCAGGGCCAGGTCGACATCGCGCAACTGTGCCTTGAGGTGCCGCGCGTCGCCCTCGACGGTGAGCCCGGCCGTGACGCGGCCATCGGCCAGCGCGAACTCCGCGGCGTCGAGTACATAGCGTCCGCCCTGGACGCGGGCGGACAGCGGCAGGCTGAGCCGGCCCAGCGGAGACTCGCCGATCGTGAGCCGTGCCGCCGGGCAGACCAGCGTATCGCCGTCCAGCACCAGGCTTCCACAGTCGAGGCGCATGGCGCCGAAGCGGATGCCGTTCGGCAACAGCAGATCGCCAACGGCGAGGGACAGCGAAAAGTCGCCGGCAGCCGGGGCGATGCCGCACGCGACGCCGGCGGCCAGCACGACGGCCCGGCACCCGCGGATCATGGACATGGAGGCTGGCCGTCCGTGGTCCGCGCGGGGACCCGCAGTCCCCGTCGCCGGCCTGCCTCAGCCGGGAAAGACGTTCGTCGACAGGTAGCGATCGCCGCGATCACAGATGATGGTGACGATCGTCGCGTGGCTGACTTCGCGGCCGAGCTTGAGCGCCGCACAGACGGCGCCACCGGCGGAAATACCGCAGAAGATGCCTTCTTCACGGCCGAGCAGGCGCGCGGTTTCCTCGGCCTCCTCCTGCGTGACGTCGATGATGCGATCGACGCGCTTGCGGTCGTAGATCTTCGGAATGTACGGCGCGGCCCAGCGGCGAATGCCGGGAATCGACGCGCCTTCACCGGGCTGCACGCCGACGATCTGGATCGCCGGATTCTTTTCCTTCAGATACATGCTCGTGCCCATGATGGTGCCGGTGGTGCCCATCGCGCTGACGAAATGCGTGACATGCCCCTGCGTGTCGCGCCAGATTTCGGGGCCGGTGCCGAGGTAGTGCGAGCGTGGATTGTCGGGGTTGGCGAACTGATCGAGGACCTTGCCCTCGCCGTCCTTCTCCATGCAGCGCGCGAGATCGATGGCCGACTCCATGCCACCTTCCTTCGGCACGAGGATCAGCTCCGCGCCGTAGGCTTTCATCACGGCCCGGCGCTCGACGCTCATGTTGTCCGGCATGATGAGGATCATCCGGTAGCCGCGCATCGCCGCGACCATCGCGAGCGCGATGCCGGTGTTGCCGCTGGTCGGTTCAATCAGGGTGTCGCCGGGCTTGATGTCCCCGCGCTCCTCGGCGCGCAGGATCATGTTGCGCGCCGGCCGATCCTTCACGGAGCCTGCCGGGTTGTGGCTTTCGAGCTTGGCGAGCAGCGTATTGTCGCCGGTGCCGGGGAGCCGCTGCAGCTGCACCAGGGGCGTGCCGCCTATCGTGTCTTCGATCGTCGGGTACTTCATCTGCCCATCCTCTGTCGTCCACGGCACACCTGGCACTGCGGCCAGATATTACCGGAATTGCAGCGCGCTGCCGCCAGCGGAAGGCGGGCGTCGATTCCGCGCTGTCGCGCGCGGCGATCGGTTCGGACGCGCGGCGCGATCGGGCGCATACTCCGCGCCCGCCCGCCGCCCGGAGTCATCGATGAAACGAATCGCCGCGATTGTGATGAACTGGCTGCGCGTGAAGACGACCGCCGAGAAGCACCGGCAGTTGCGCCTCGACGGCCTGCTGAAGTCCACCCGCCCCAAAATCCCCAAGCGCCCCCGCCCCTGAACGGGTAGGCGCCGTTCCCGCGGGCAGCCCGCCGACACCGGGTGTGCGACCTGTCGCATCGACCGCGCGCGTCAGCGACAATCAGGGTCGTGACGGCGCGATGTCGCCCCGGAGAGCAAGCCCATGATGCAGATGACTGACCGGCGGCAGCCGGTACGCCCGCAATGAGTGCGCTGCGCAGGACGGCGAAACAACTGGTGCGCGGCGCTTTGACGAGCAGGGCGAGCCGGGCGCTGTTGAAGCTGGCCGACTTTCAGCTGACGGCCTATCGCCCGGTACAGGATCCGATGGAATGTCTCGCGGATCATCTCGCCACCGTGTTGTCGCGCCTCGACATCAATCTCGTGCTCGATGTCGGCGCCAACAAGGGACAGACCGGCACCCTGTTACGACGCATCGGCTATCGCGGACGCATCGTGTCCTTCGAGCCGGTCAGCGGCAATTACCGCGCGCTGGTCGAGCGCGCGTCACGCGACCCGGACTGGGAGTGCCTGCCCTTGGCGCTGGGCGCCAGCGAGTCCGAACAGCAGATCAACCTGACCCGCCACAGCGTGTTCGACTCCTTTCTGAACCCGACCGACTATTCGCTGCAGCGTTTCGGCGGCGACAGCGAAGTGATCGGCAGCGAAGTGGTGCGCGTGCGCCGTCTCGATGATGTGATCGGAGAATGCACGGCCGGCATCGCCGCGCCGCGCATTTTCCTGAAGCTCGATACGCAGGGCTATGACAGCGAAGTGCTCAGCGGCGCGAGCGGCTGCCTGTCGCAGGTGTTGGGCCTGCAGACCGAACTGTCGTTGAAACCGGTGTACGTCGGGATGGTCGACTATCTCGACGTGCTGCCACGCCTGCAGGGACTGGGCTTCGAAGTCTCCGGCATGTTTCCGGTCAATCGCGACGGCGGGCTGCGGGTCATCGAATTCGATTGCGTCGCGGTCCGCGGCTGAACCGCGGGCGCGGGGATTGCGCAGGGCGTGCGGCGGCTCAGGCGGAGAACTGGATGACGTTCGGATTCGCGGCGTCCGGCGGCGCGCCGAGGCCGATCAGGCCGCTTCCCACCAGCGCCAGCGACGCGCCGACGACATGCTGTTCGGCGCCATCGGCGAAACGCACCCAGGTCCCGTTGCGGCTTTCGTCGATCAGCACGTAGTGATCCTCGTGCTGCTCGATGCGCGCGTGAAAGCGCGACACGCGCCGCTCACGGACGATGAGATCGCAGCCATCGCTGCGGCCAATCAGGAAGTCGGTTTCGAGCTGCGAGATCTCGCGCTGCTGATCGCGATAGTGGAGCGTCAGCAGCGGACGCCGACGGAACAGGTTCTTGAGTCGCGGCGCGAGCGGTGCGCGCGGGTCGTCGTCTAAACCCTGCTGGCGACGCTTGTCGATTTCCAGGCGCCGGCGCAACTGTTCGCGCATGTCTTCCGGCAGTTCCTCGACCAGGAAACGGTGCGGCTGGCGCAGGATGTACTTCGAGAGTTCATCGAGCCAGCGCGTGTTGACGTCTTCCGGCCGGATGAGATGACGCCGTTCGGTCAGTTCCTCGAAATTGCGGATCAGGAGCAGGATCGCGCCCGAATCGCGCTCGATGCTGAAGCTCAGCGAGGCCGGCACCGAGTCTTCGATCGTCACCAGACCGCGTTCGATGCTGCCGAGCGGCTCGAGCAGCCGCACGAGTTTGACGTTGAGGCCGCGCGCCCGCGCGGTGTCGAGCCAGCCATCGAGCGCACCGACACCCTTGACCTCGAACTGGCCGCGCCGCTCGTAGCGCAACAGGAAACGCGCGACGACGCGATCGGGGGGATGCCCTTCGGCCAGCACTTCCATGCGTTCCTGACGGAAACCCGGCACGCTGCCGAGCCCGGGAATCTCGAGGCTCAGCCGGGTCTCGGGCTCGAGCACGCGGAGCTGCTCGGCCAGTTCACGCAGATGGAGATGAATGCGGAAGACGGCCGGCAGCGCGATCGCGAGCACGGCGTTGGCGCGGGCCTGTGCGAGGCGCAGGCGCTCCTCTTCGGCGTCCCGCATCGCCGCGGCCTGTTGCTTGAGTTCGTCGAGCACACCCATCCGGTCGGTCGTCCTGACTGAGAGGTTCCAAGCTTGGAGTCTGTCGTCTGCGCACGCAGTTTAGCACCGCGCTGCGGGGCAGGCAGGGGGATTAGCGTACCGGACGCTGCGACTGCCGGGTATGGGGAGTGGGTGGGCGGGACGCCGCGGACGCGGTCCCGCCCGCCGCCGAGGCTAGAACCGGTACCCGATGTTGATCAGGTGGAAATTGATGCCCGGGTTCTTGTCGCCGATGCTCGCGTTCGACAGGTGCTGAAAGCGATACATCAGCTCGTACCGGCCACCCTCGCCGAAGCGCAGGCCCCCGCCGATGTGGCTGCCGAATGAGAACGGCACGTCGAAATCCTTGTCTTCGATTTCCGATTCGCTGTGCCCGTGCGCGCCGACGCCGAATTCCAGGAACACCGGGAGCGGCGTCGACACAGCACGCTGCCAGCGGAACACCGGGGTGATGTGGCCGTCGACGAGGGTCTCGGTCCCGGTGCGGCCCGGATCGGCGTCCCACGCGTTGACGCCCACTTCCCAGTAACCGGTGAGCGCCCAGTTGCCGGTCTTGAACCATTCGACGCCCCAATCCCAGGCCAGGTTGGCGCCGTAGCGATCGACATTGGCGTCACCGGCCGACGTGCCGATTTCGAAGGCCACGCGGTCGATGGCGGCGGCCGGCAGCGCGGCGCCGGCCAGGGCCACGGCCGCCACCACTGCACGAAGAACACGATGATTCATGGCAATTTGTTCCCCAACGGTTGTACGCATGCCCCACCGGGCGCGTAAGTCTTTGTTATATACCGAAGGCTAGCGGACTCCGCCCGGTGATTCAACTGCCGGGCGGCGCGTCTTCGTCGAAGCGCAGCGCCAGCACCAGCGCATCTTCGCGGCCATCGCGCGCAGGGTAATAATCCCGCCGCACGGCGAGCTGGCGAAAACCGAAGTCGAGGTAGAGGTCGATCGCCGCCCGGTTCGACGGCCGCACTTCGAGAAAGAGAATCGTCGCGCGATGGCCGCGGGCCAGCGTGACCATGTGTTCGAGCATCCGGCGCGCATGGCCCCGGCGCCGACGAGTCTCGTCGACGCAGACATTCAGCACGTGGGCTTCGCCCGCCGCCACCGACATGATGCAGTAGCCGGCGACGGCGTCGTCGAATGCCAGCGTCCAGCAGCAGTAGCCGACGCGCAGACAGTCTTTGAAGATCCCGAGCGACCACGGAAACTCGTAGGCCTGCTGCTCGATGGCGACGACCTGCGGCAGATCGTGCTCGCGCATGGGGCGCAGGCTCGCCTCCGGGGTCTGCAATTGCGCGCTCAGGCGCCCTCCTCCGCCGCGGCGAACACGTGGCGCGCGAACAGCAGGTCCTGCCAGGCCCGGCGCTTCTCGGCCGGCGAGCGCAGCAGGTAGGCGGGGTGGTAGGTCACGACCACCGGCACCGCCTGCGGCCCGTAGTGGTACTGCTGACCGCGCAGCTTGCCGATCGGGGTCTGGGTCTTCAGCAGATTCTGGGCGGCAATGCGGCCGACGCACAGGATGATGCGCGGTGAGATCAGTTCAATCTGCCGGGCCAGGTAGCCTTCGCACTGCGCCACTTCGTCGGGCTGCGGATCGCGGTTGTTCGGCGGCCGGCACTTCAGGATGTTGGCGATGTAGACCTCGCCGCGTCGCATGCCTAGCGCTTCGAGCATCGAATTCAGCAGCTGGCCGGCGCGGCCGACGAAGGGTTCGCCCTTGCGGTCTTCCTCCTGGCCGGGGGCCTCGCCGATGATCATCCAGCGTGCGCGCCGCGCGCCGACGCCGAACACCGTCTGCGTACGCCCCTGGTGCAGCTCGCAGCGCTGGCAGGCCGCGACCGTCGCGGCGAGCGTATCCCAGTCCGGCGCGCCCTCTCCGGCCGACGGCACGAGCGCCGCCGGCACATCCGCCTCGAGGGCGGCCGGACTGTCGACGGCGGCAGTGCGCGGCACCCATGCGGTCACCCCCATCGCGGACAGGCAGGCTTGGCGGCGACCGGCGGCATTCATCTGCGCTGCCCTCAGACCGAGCCGGCGGCCTGCGGATGTTCGCGATGCACGGGGAACAGGATCTTGTTCAGCGCATTCAGGTAGGCCTTCACCGAGGCGACGATGATGTCCGTATCCGCGCCCTGTCCGTTGACGATGCGACCCGCGCGTTCGAGCCGCACCGTGACCTCGCCCTGGGAGTCCGTGCCTGTGGTGATCGCGTTCACCGAGTACAGCTGCAGACTCGCACCGCTGTGCATCACCTGTTCGACCGCCTTGTACGCCGCATCAACCGGGCCGTCGCCGTCGCCGCCCGCGCTGCGCTCGTCACCGTCGATCGACAGCGTGAGCTCGGCGTGCGGGGTTTCGCCGGTTTCGGTCCGGCACCGCAGGGCGACGAGCTTGATGCGCTCGTTGGCGACCGACACGTCTGCGTCGGACACCAGCGCCTGCAGGTCTTCGTCGTAGATCTCGGACTTGCGATCGGCGAGTTCCTTGAAGCGCTTGAAGGTGTCGTTCAGATCCTGCTCGCTCGCGAACTCGGTGCCGAGTTCCTTCAGGCGCGTGCGGAACGCGTTGCGGCCGGACAGCTTGCCGAGGACGATCTTGTTCGAATTCAGGCCGACATCCTGCGCGCGCATGATCTCGTAGGTCTCGCGGTGCTTCAGCACGCCGTCCTGGTGGATGCCGGACTCGTGGGCGAACGCGTTCGCGCCGACGATCGCCTTGTTCGGCTGCACCGGGAACCCGGTGATCGTCGACACCAGGCGCGAGCAGTTCATGATTTCAGTGGTTTCGACGCGGGTTTCGCACGGGAAGTAGTCCTTGCGCGTGCGCACCGCCATCACGATTTCCTCGAGCGACGCGTTGCCCGCGCGCTCGCCAAGGCCATTGATCGTGCATTCGACCTGCCGCGCGCCGTGCATCACGGCGGCCAGCGAGTTGCCGACCGCGAGCCCGAGATCGTTGTGGCAATGCACGCTGAAGACGGCCTTGTCGCTGTTCGGCACGCGCTCGATCAGCCGCCCGACGAACGCGCCGTACTGGTCCGGCACGCCATAGCCGACGGTGTCCGGCAGGTTGACGGTGGTGGCGCCCGCCGCGATCACGGCCTCGACGATGCGGCACAGGAAATCGAATTCGGAGCGGCTGCTGTCCTCGCACGAGAACTCGACGTTGTCGGTGTAGTTGCGCGCGCGCTTCACGGCGTGGATGGCCTGCGCCAGCACTTCGTCCGGCTCCATCTTCAGCTTCTTCTGCATGTGGATCGGCGAGGTCGCGATGAAGGTGTGGATGCGGTAGGACGGCGCATCCTTGAGCGCCTCCCAGGCGCGGTCGATGTCGGCGTCGCCGGTGCGCGCGAGGCCGCAGACCGTGACGTCCTTCACCGCGCGGGCGACGGCCTGCACGGCCTCGAAGTCGCCGGGGCTCGCGATCGGAAAGCCGGCCTCGATGACGTCGACCTTCAGGCGCTCGAGGGCCTTGGCGATGCGGACCTTCTCGGCCTTGGTCATCGCGGCGCCCGGGCTCTGTTCACCGTCACGCATCGTCGTATCGAAAATGATCAGGCGGTCTTTCATGGGCTGCTCCCGCAGGACGACCCGGCCGTCCCGCTCGATTGGTGTCGCGCCCGGACGCGGGCGGCGGTATCTTCGGATTGTAAGCCAAAAGGCGGCTGCATCGGCCCCGACGCTACCGGAGAGCACCGAGAACACCGAGGAATGGGCAGGCTTGATTCGGCAGACCTCGCGCGCCTCCGCGAGGCCTCCGCGCCGCTGCGAAAATCTCGGTGTTCTCGGTGTTCCCGGTGGCTGTCTGCAGCCCCGTTCCCGCGCGCAATGGCGTATAACGAGGCACGGACTTGAGAGGGACAGTGGATGAAGCTCAGCTATTTCACGATGCCGCTGCATCCGCCTGGGCGGGACTACCTGGAGACGCTGGCCGAAGACCGGGCGGCGATACTCCTCGCCGACGAACTCGGCTTCGCCGAGGCCTTCGTCGGCGAGCACGTCACCGACCGCGCCGAAACCATCACCTCCTGCCTCATCTTTCTCGCGAGCCTGGCTTACCAGACCCGGCGCATCACGCTTGGCAGCGGCACGGTGAACCTGCCGAACGCGCATCCGGCGGCGGTGGCCGCGCAGGTGGCGATGGTCGATCACATGCTGAACGGGCGGTTCGTGTTCGGCATCAGTCCGGGTGGACTGCGCTCGGACGCGGAGGTCTTCGGCAATCTCGATCGCGACCGCAAGGCGATGTTCAATGAATCCATCGACCAGATCCTGCGCATCTGGCGTGAGCCACCGCCGTATGACATCGAGGGTCGGTTCTGGCAGGTGACGACGCGACGCACGATGGACCTCGAGATCGGCCAGGGCGCGATCCTGCCGCCGCTGCAGCGGCCGCATCCGCCGATCATGGTGGCGTGCATGTCGCCGATGTCGGACAGCGTGAGCCAGGCCGCGCGCCGCGGCTGGTCGATCATCTCGGCGAACTTCCTGCAGCCGGCATGGGTCGCGACGCACTGGCAGAAGCGCCGCGGCGGGCGGACTGGCGCGTCGCGAAGAGCATCTTCGTCGCCGACGACGAAAAGACCGCGCGCGACTACGCGCTGAATCCCGCGGGCCCCTACGGCCATTACTACCGGAGCCTGATGCGCAAGCTGATCGGCAACGGCCGGCCGGAGCTGTTCAAGGGCCAGCCCGACATGGCGGATGCCGACGTGACGCATGACTACGTGATGAACTCGCTGGTCATCCACGGCACGCCGCCGCAGGTCGCCGAGCAGATCCTCGATCTGCGACGCCGAACCGGCGCCTTCGGCACGCTGGTGTATGCCGGCCACGACTGGGCGGACGTTGCATTGTCGCGACGTTCGATGGCGTTGATGGCCACGGAAGTGATGCCGCTGGTCAACCGCGAACTCGGCGAAGAGGAGTAGGCGACATGCAGATCAGGACATCGCGTCTGACTTTCAACTGCGTCATCGACGGGCCGGCTGACGGCGTGCCGGTCGTGTTCTCGAATTCGCTCGGCGCGAACGTCGACATGTGGCAGCCGCAGGTGGCGGCGCTGGTCGGCGAGTACCGCGTGATTCGCTATGACCAGCGTGGGCACGGAGGCAGCGAACTGCCGCCCGGCGCCTATGCGTTTCCTGCGCTCGTCGACGACGCAGTCGCGCTGCTCGACGCACTCGAACTGCCACGCGTGCATTTCGTGGGCCTCTCGCTCGGCGGCATGACGGCGCTCGGTCTCGCCCTCGATCATCCCGCCCGGCTGCACTCGATCACCGCGGCCAATTGCATCGCGCAGGTGCCGGCGGCCGGTCAGGCGACGTGGGACGAGCGCGCGCGTATCGCCCGCGAGCAGGGCCTGCGGGCGCTGGTCGCGCCGAGTCTCGAACGCTGGTTCACCGCGCAGACGCGTCGCGAGCGCGCGGCCGAACTCGAGTGGGTAGGCAAAATGATCGCGGCCACCCCGGTCGCCGGCTATGTCGCGGCGTGCGGCGCGTTGAAGACTCTCGATTATCTCGACCGGCTGGCCGACATCACCGTGCCGACGCTCTTCATCGCCGGCACACATGACGGAGGCGCCCCGCTCGCCGCGATGCAGGACATGCACGCCCGCGTCCGCGGCTCACGGCTCGTCGAACTCGACGCCGCACACGTCTCCAACCTCGAACGCCCGGCCGAATTCAATTCGGCTTTGTGCGAGTTCCTGCGAGCGTCTACGTAGCGACGATGTGCCTGCGAAAACATCGGCTGGAATCTAGCCACGGAGAGCACGGAGGGCACGGAGAAGACTATTAAATAATGATGTTGGGCCGCCGTCATGGCGCCTGCGCCGTTGGCGATGGCTTATCGGTAGCGCCGGGAACCAATCAGCTTCTTCCTCCGTGCCCTCCGTGCTCTCCGTGGCTAGATTCGATTGATTCAACCCGCGCCCGGAATGAGCCCGATCAAATCGATCGCGACCTTGCAGCCGGGCACGAGCAGGGGGGCTGGCACGCGGATCGTCGTGCTCGCCGGTGGCGCGCTGGGGAAGGCTTTGCCCCAGGTCGCGAAGGACGTGAAGAACTCCGCGAAGTCCGTGTAGAAACCGCGGCGGCGCACGAGGTGCTCTGACGACGTGCCCGCCGCCGCGCAAATCGCCTCGATGTGCTTGACGATGTAGTTCACCTGCGCCGCTGATTCCGAGCCGTAATACGGAAACGCCGGGTTCAGCTTCGCTTCCGGCGGCACGCCGGTGCGATAGTCGGTCGCCAACTGCTGCGAGAAGAACAGCAGCGGCCCGGCCTGCACGGCCTGCGGTTCGTGCGCGAGCGGGGTCGGCGCGGCATCGGTGTGAATCGTGCGCCGGACCTGGCCGGGGCCGGGCTGGAAGGCGATGAGATTGATCGCGATGCGCGCGCCGGGGATGCCCAGATCGCGCACCGGCGCCGTCGTGCGCGCCGGCGGATCGATCGGAAAGTATTCCTTCCACACCTCGTCGAGCCGAAAGAAGTCCTTCAGATCGGTCAGGTAGACCTCGGCCTTCACGACGTCGTGCAGGCTTGCGCCACCGGCGGCGAGCACGGCTTTCAGGCGCTCGAGGATGTACGCCGCCTGCAGCCGCCCGTTCTCGCCGTAGTAGGGAAACGTGTCAGTGGTCCTGGCCTCGGCGGCAATACCCTGTGCGAAATCCGTCGCCAGCACGCCGCTGGTGAAGAGCCAGGACCCGCACTTCACGCCCAGGTGATGCAGCGGCGGGCCGTCGAGGCCGGCCGGCAACGGTGCCGGCAGCGCGGGCGGGTTCAGGAATTCGAGGCGCTGCCCGGCGTCCGGCACCAGCGCGACGAGATCGATCTCGGAGCGGCAGCCGGGAATCGGCAATTCATCGACGATGATCGTCGACGTCGGCGGCGGTGTGCCGCCGAAGCAGCCCTGTATCGCGCGCGTGGCGCCCGGCTGATCGGCCGGATCGACAAGGTAGTTCGTCAGGTGCACGACGTGCCCGAGCCCCGCGCCGCCCGCCTTCAGGCACACCGCGATGTTCTCGCCGATGTAGCGCACCTGGCGCTCGATCTCCGTGCCGTGGAACGGGAACTGCGGATTGATCGTCGCGTGCGCCGGGGTGCCCGTGTTCAGATCGGACGCGAGCTGCCCCGACACGAACACGAAAGGGCCGGCCTTGATCGCCGGTGAGTAGGCGACGCGCGGCCGCGGCAGTTCCGGCGGAAACAGGGCTTCCTTGGTCAGCATGGCGAGGCGCTCCGGGGCTGGTGACCGGCCGGGATGGCCGGTTCGTCCGACAAAGGTAGCAGTTGCAAAGGGCCTTGGGGCACTGACAGGCGGTCGACACGTTTTCCCTCGGCGACGGCGCGCTTCAGGCGGTGCTCGCCAGTCCGGTAAGGGACACCATACCGCTGAAGGTGATCACCAAAGACTGCGGGCGCCCCGCGCGTTGCCGCCGCTCCCACTGTTCGCAGGCGACGCCGCCCTCCCCGCCCCATCGCGCTGACGTTCGGTGTGCCCACCTGCTCGAGTGCCGGGCAATGGCCTGACCGCCCTGCGCCCCCGTGGCCTGTTCAGCCACCGGGCACACAGAGAACAGCGAGGGGGGAAATGAAATGGCCGGCACGAATCCGGCAACCATCAGTCAGGAGATGAGCAGGTCAGTCCACGAGTTCGCAGGGTCGCACAGCGCCCTCCAAATCCCCTTTTCTCTCGGCGTTCTCGGTGGCAATTCGACCACCGAGGCAGACACCAACGCCTCAGGCCACGTCCCGCTCCCGTGCCGCATCGCGCCGCCGCTCGGCGCGTGAACGGCGCAACTGCATCAGCGTGAACAACATGCCCGAGACAGCGTAGCCGAGGAAGCCGAGCATCATGATCAGCGGAGGGTCGAGCGAGATGAAGCCGAACACGAGCACCATGACCAGCAGCACCACGAACGGGATGCGGCCGCGCAGGTCGAGATCCTTGAAACTGTAGTAACGGATGTTGCTGACCATCAGCAGCGCCGCGGCGGCGGTGATCAGCAGCGTCAGCACGACCGCTGCACCGTACTCGTGCAGCTGGTAGGTGTCACCGAACCAGATGCTGGTGGCGACCAGCGCCGCCGCCGACGGGCTCGGCAGGCCTTTGAAGTAGCGCTTGTCCTGCACCGTCTTCTGCACGTTGAAGCGTGCGAGCCGCAGTGCAGCGCCCGACACGTAGACGAAGGCGACGAGAAAGCCGAACTTGCCGATGTCGTGCAGCATCCACTCGTAGGCGAGCACCGCCGGCGCCACGCCGAAGGACACCATGTCGGCGAGGCTGTCGTACTCGGCACCGAAATCGCTCTGGGTGTTCGTCATGCGCGCGATACGCCCGTCCATGCCGTCGAGCACGATGGCAACGAGCACTGCAATCGCGGCTGCTTCGAAACGGTGGTTGACCGACATCACGAGCGCATAGAAGCCGGCGAACAGCGCCGCGGTCGTGAAGAGGTTCGGCAACAGATAGATGCCGCGACCGCGCAGCGCCTGCGCGTTCGGCTTGATCAGCCGGTGAATGTTGTCCGGGCGTCGGTCGGTCATCGGCATGCACCTCCTGCAGCAGGTGTAGAGCGGACGGGGGCACCGCAAGTTCCGGGGCGTCCGTTCCGCAGGCCCCGGGTGGAGCCTGCTGGCGGCGGTCGGCGGACGCCGCCGCGGGGCCGCGGCGGCGGAGAGCGAACTCAGTTCTTGGACTGATCGACGAGGCGGTTGGCCTTGATCCACGGCATCATGCCGCGCAGGCGCTCGCCGACTTCCTCGATCTGGTGGCCGCGCGCGATGCGGCGCTTGGCCTGCAGCACGGCGACGCCGGTGCGGTTCTCGCCCATCCATTCACGGGCGAATTCGCCGTTCTGGATTTCCGCCAGGATTTTCTTCATTTCCTTCTTCGTCTCCTCGGTCACGATGCGCGGACCGCGGGTGAAGTCACCGTATTCGGCCGTGTTCGAGATCGAGTAGCGCATGTTCGCGATGCCGCCTTCGTAGATCAGGTCCACGATCAGCTTCAGTTCGTGCAGGCATTCGAAGTAGGCCATTTCCGGCGCGTAGCCGGCTTCGACCAGCGTTTCGAAACCGGCCTGGATCAGCGCGGTGGCACCACCGCAGAGCACGGTCTGCTCGCCGAAGAGATCGGTTTCGGTTTCTTCGCGGAAGCTGGTTTCGATGACGCCGGCCTTGCCGCCGCCGTTCGCCGACGCGTAGGCCAGTGCGATTTCCTTGGCCTGGCCCGAGGTGTTCTGCGCAATGGCGATCAGGCTCGGCACGCCGCCGCCCTGCGTGTAGGTCGAGCGCACGAGATGGCCCGGGCCCTTCGGCGCGATCATGATGACGTCGAGGTCCGCGCGCGGCTGGATCTGGCCGAAGTGGATGTTGAAGCCGTGCGCGAACGCGAGCGCCGCACCCTGCTTGATGTTCGGCGCGATTTCGCTGCGGTAGAGGTCGCCCTGGTGTTCGTCCGGCGCGAGGATCATCACGACGTCCGCGCCCTTCACCGCCTCGCCGACCGGTTTGACGGCAAGACCCGCCTTCTCGGCCTTGGTCCAGCTGCTCGAACCCTCACGCAGGCCGACGACGACCGTCACGCCCGAGTCCTTCAGGTTGTTCGCGTGCGCATGGCCCTGCGAACCGTAGCCGATGATGGCGACCGTGCGGCGCTGGATCAGCGAGAGGTCGGCGTCTTTGTCGTAATAGATGGTCATGGGCATAGTTGCTACTCCAGGTTGGCAGCCGCGCCACGCGGCCCGCTCGGTTTGTTTGTTGCTGTGGACCGCGGCTGCGGCCGTTTCCGTTCAGTTCAGGCCCGCAGCGCCTTGGTGCCGCGCAGGATGCCGAGCACGCCGGAGCGCACGACTTCGAGAATGCGCTTGGCGCCGATCATCTCGATGAACGCGTCGAGCTTGTCGCTGTCGCCCGTCATCTCGACGATGTAGCTCGACTCGGTGACGTCGACGATGCGCCCGCCGTAGATGTCGGCGATCCGCGCGAGTTCTTCGCGCTGCTCGCCGCCGATGGCGCGCACCTTGACCATCATCAGCTCGCGTTCGATGGCCCGGCCCTCGTTCAGATCGATCAGGCGAATGACATCGACGAGCTTGTTCAGCTGCTTGGTGATCTGCTCGATCATTTCCGGTGAGCCGCGCGTGACGAGCGTCAGACGCGACACGGTCGGGTCTTCGGTGGGCGCAACCGACAGCGATTCGATGTTGTAGGCCCGGGCCGAAAACAGGCCCGCGACGCGCGACAGCGCGCCGGCGGTGTTCTCGAGCAGGATGGATATCGTATGACGCATGTCAGGCCAGCTCCCGGTCCGTCTCGGTGCCCGGCGCCAGGTGCATTTCATGCTGACCCTTGCCCGCGGCGATCATCGGATACACGTTTTCGCTCTGGTCGGTGATGAAATCCATCAGCACCAGGCGCTTCTTCATGGAGAACGCTTCGTGCAGGGCGCCATCGACGTCTTCGGGCTTCTCGATGCGCATGCCGACATGGCCGAAGGCCTCGGCGAGTTTCACGAAATCCGGCAGCGCATCCATGTAGGAATGCGAATAGCGGCGGTCGTAGAAGAACTCCTGCCACTGCCGCACCATGCCCATGTAGCGGTTGTTGAGGCTGACGATCTTGATCGGCAGGTCGTACTGCAGGCAGGTCGAGAGCTCCTGCACGCACATCACGAAGCTCGCCTCGCCGGTGACGCAGGCAACCTGGGAATCCGGGAACGCGAGCTGCACGCCCATCGCCGCCGGCAGGCCGAAGCCCATCGTGCCGAGGCCGCCCGAGTTGATCCAGCGTCGCGGCTGGTCGAACTTGTAGTACTGCGCGGCCCACATCTGGTGCTGACCGACGTCGGACGTGACGTACGCATCACCGCCCGTTTCGCGCCACAGCGATTCGATCACGGCCTGCGGCTTGATCAGCTTGCTGGTCTTGTCGTAACGCAGGCAGTCGAGCTTCTGCCAGTCGCGGATCTGCTTCCACCACGCGTTGGTGTCGCGATCGACCGGCTTCACGTGCGCTTCCTGCAACTGACGGTTCAGCTCCGACAGCACGTTGTTGACGCCGCCGACGATCGGCACGTCCACGCGCACGTTCTTCGAGATCGACGCCGGATCGATGTCGATGTGCACGATCTTCGCGTACGGGCAGAACTTCGCGAGATCGCCCGTCACGCGATCGTCGAAGCGCGCGCCGATGGCGATCAGCACGTCGCAGTGGTGCATCGCCATGTTCGACTCGTACGTGCCGTGCATGCCGAGCATGCCGATGAACTGCGGATCGGTCGCCGGGTAGGCGCCGAGCCCCATCAGCGTGTTCGTGACCGGGTAGCCGAGCAGGCGCGCGAACTGCGTGAGTTCGTTCGCCGCGTTGTCGATCACCACGCCGCCGCCGGTGTAGATCATCGGGCGCTCGGCACCCATGATGAGTTGCGCCGCCTTCTTGATCTGGCCGGGGTGACCGCGCGTGTTCGGCTTGTACGAGCGGATGTCGACCGTTTCCGGATAGACGTACTCGGTGGTGTTCGCCGTGACGTCCTTCGGGATGTCGACGACCACCGGACCGGGACGGCCGGAGGTGGCGACATAGAACGCCTTCTTGATCGTGACCGCGAGATCCTCGACGCGCTCGACGAGGAAGTTGTGCTTCACGCAGGGGCGCGTGATGCCGATCGAATCGACTTCCTGGAAGGCGTCATTGCCGATCAGATGCGTGGGCACCTGGCCGGTGAAGACGACCATCGGAATCGAATCCATGTAGGCCGTCGCGATGCCGGTGACGGCGTTCGTCGCGCCAGGGCCCGAAGTCACGAGCACCACGCCGGGCTTGCCGGTGGCCCGCGCATAGCCGTCGGCGGCATGCGTCGCGCCCTGCTCGTGGCGGACCAGGATGTGCTTGATGGTGTCCTGTTTGTAGAGTTCGTCGTAGATATGCAGGACGGCCCCGCCGGGGTAGCCGAACAGGAACTCCACGCCTTCGTCGATCAGGGCGCGCACGAAGATCTCGGCGCCCCGCAAAGTTTCGCTCATCGCGTTCTCCTCACTATGTTGCAGCAAGTGCCTCGACCCTTGCCTCGGTTCCGCGGTGGCGGGAGAGGTGCTGGATCGCCGCCGGGGCCTCGTGAGCCCGGGCGCGGCGTGTCCCGTTGAGCCCGGCCGGCAGGGCGCCGTCAGGCAGAAGGGGCGTGCAAGATAATGTGATTCGGGCGACGGTTCAAGGCAAAAAAGGCCTGTTCACACAATTTACCCATTTTCCTCGGCGCGGTTTTTCCCCGAGAATGCCGGGTCTTACCGGTCCAAAGCGAAGCCCATGCGAATCTCGAACCTGCTCCTGCCCACCCTGCGCGAATCCCCGGCCGATGCGGAAGTCATCAGCCATCAACTGATGCTCAGGGCCGGGATGATCCGCCAGCTCGCGAGCGGCATCTACACCTGGCTGCCGCTGGGCCTGCGGGTGGGACCGCGCCGGGGCGCAGGAACTGCTGATGTCGGGGGTGCTGCCGGCCGAGCTGTGGCAGGAGTCGGGCCGCTGGGACAAGTACGGCCCGGAACTGCTGCGCCTGTCGGACCGCCACGACCGCCCGTTCTGCCTGGGGCCGACGCACGAGGAGGTCATCACCGACCTCATCCGCCGCGAGATCAAGAGCTACAAGCAGCTGCCGGCCAATTTCTACCAGATCCAGACCAAGTTCCGCGACGAGGTGCGGCCGCGCTTCGGGATCATGCGGGCCCGCGAATTCCTGATGAAGGACGCCTATTCCTTCCACCTCGACCGCGACTCGCTCGAAACCACCTATCAGCAGATGTATGCGACCTATTCGCGCATCTTCGACCGCATCGGCCTGTCGTGGCGCGCGGTGCTCGCCGACACCGGCAACATCGGCGGCTCGAAATCCCATGAATTCCACGTGCTCGCCGACTCCGGCGAGGACCTGATCGCGTTCTCGACGACCGGCGACTTCGCGGCCAACGTCGAACTCGTGCCGGCGCCCGTGCCGCCCGGCCCGCGCCCGGCCGCGAGCGAAACCCTGGCGGAGGTCGACACGCCGACGCAGCACACGATCGAGGAGATCACCGGCCACCTGCAGCTCGGCGCCGAGCGCGTGCTGAAGACGCTCGTCGTCGGCGGCGAGGACGACGGGCTGATCGCGCTGGTCATCCGCGGCGATCACGAACTCAACGCGGTGAAGGCCCAGGCCCTGCCGGGGGTCGCCTCGCCGCTGCGCTTCGCGAAGCCGCACGAGATCCACGCGGCGTTCGGCTGCGGGCCGGGCACGCTGGGGCCGGTCGGCATCAAGGTCCCGATGCTCGTCGATCACGCGGCGGCGCAGGTCGCGGACTTCGTCTGCGGCGCGAACGTCGCCGGCAAGCACCTGCGCGGGGTCAACTGGGGCCGCGATCTGCCCGAGCCGACCTGCGCGGACCTGCGCAATGTCGTCGCCGGGGACGCGAGCCCGGACGGCCAGGGCGTGCTCGAGATCAAGCGCGGCATCGAGGTCGGCCACATCTTCCAGCTCGGCACCAAGTACAGCGAAGCGATGAAGGCGACCGTGCTCGATGAAAAAGGCAGCTCGGTGACGATGACGATGGGCTGCTACGGCATCGGCGTGTCGCGCATCGTGGCCTCGGCGATCGAACAGAACCATGACGACAAGGGCATCGTGTTCCCGGTGTCGATTGCGCCGTTCACCGTCGCGCTCGCGCCGATCCACATGCACAAGTCCGAACGCCTGCGCGCCGCGGCGGAGGCGCTGTACGCGGCGCTCGTCGCCGCCGGCATCGACACGCTGTTCTATGACAAGAACGAGCGGCCGGGCGTAATGTTTGCCGACCTCGAACTGATCGGCGTGCCCTATCGCCTGGTGATCAGCGATCGGGGCCTCGACAAGGGCACGCTCGAATACAAGGCGCGCACCGACGACGAAGCGCAGGACATCCCGATCGACGAAGCGGTGGAGACGATTTTGCGCAAACTGCCCCGCAGCTGAAGGCCGACGCGGCGCCGGCCCGTCACGGCAGCGCCGGACGGGGCGACGTCATCCTGCCTGCCCCGTCTCCGCTCGCCCTCACACCACCAGCGGGTATTGCACCGCATTGGTGAGACAGAACAGCAGAAAGCCGAACAGCGCGAGCGTCGCCGTGGTCACCGCGGCGAGCGGCGCATGGGCGGCCAGCGAGGCCGGGGCAAGCGCCGGCCCCGTGTCTTCGCAGACCGCGGCGATCGCCTCGACGTGACGGTGATCGGTGCCGCAACAACCGCCGAGCACGCAGAGCTGGGGGAAGCGCCGCCGCAGTGATCCATACGCCGCGGCGAGCGCCGCCGGGTCGCCGTCGTCGAGCGAGGTGGCTGCGTCGAGTTCGGCATGACTGCGATGCGATGCGTTCGCGCGCAGCCCCCGGATCCGCTCGATCCAGGGGCCCTCCTCGAGCACGGACTCGAAATGCGTCGGGTGGGCGCAGTTCAACATGTAATAGGCCGGCGCCCTGTCGGTCGCCGCGTCCACTGCCTCGATCGCGGCGCGCAGCGACTCGCCGGTCGGCAGCCTGCCGTCGGTTTCGACCGTGAAGGAAATCACCGTCGGCATGCCGACGGCAGCCGCCGCGCGCGCGATGCCGATCGCTTCCGGCACGTTCGTGATCGTGAAGGCACTGATCATGTCCGCTTCGGTGCGCGCGAAGACTGCAATCTGCTCGCGGTGATAGGCCTCGTAGGCTTCCGCGGCGTCGGGCGCGCCGGGATCGTAGCCGTCGCCGCGCGGGCCGAGATTGCCGCTGATGACGATCGGGAGCGCGGTGTGACGAAACTCGTTGCGCAGTTCGACCATCAACGCGATGGCGCGCCGGTTGCGATCGGCCAGCCCCGCGGCCGTGTAGCCGAGCTGACGCCCCCAGTCGGCGTTCGCCCGCCAGGTCGGGCTCTCGAGCACGAATCCGCGGCCCAGACTCGCCGCATGCGCGAGGCAGCGGCGATAGTAGCGGCGCAGCCGCTCGGTGCCGTCGACGGTGTCGAGCAGCGTGAAAGAGGCGAACGCCGGCAAGTCCATGCCGTCGTGGAAGACCAGCATCGTCTCGAGTCCGACGTCTGTCAGAAAGATGCGCGATCCGAGTTGGGGCAGTGCGTGTCGATATTGACTCATGTTGGACCACTCCGTTGTGCGTTTGAATGACGGCCTCCGTGCGGGCGCACGTATCGTAGGCGTGTTGCGCAACTTAAGGTCAGGTCACTGCGCGTGACAGTGCAGGATTTGTATTATCCGGCTACAAAATCTGTACCAATCACGGAGGGCCGCCGCGATGTACGACTACGGTGAGTACTGTCCGATTTCAAAAGCCGCGCAGGTGCTCGGCGAGCGTTGGACCCTGCTCATCCTGCGTGAACTGCTGACCGGCGTGACGCGCTTCAATGAGTTCCGCCGCTACCTGCCGAAACTTTCGCCGACGCTGCTGAACACACGTCTGCAGACGCTCGAGGCGCAGGGACTGGTGGTCAGGCGTCGCCGTCCCGAACATCTGGGCCATGAATATCAGCTGACACCTGCGGGCCGTGAGCTCGAGCCGATCCTGCTCGCACTGGGGAACTGGTCATCGCGCTGGATCATCACGCGCCTGTCGGACCACGAACTGAACACCGACGTGCTGATGCGCGACATCCAGCTCACGCTGGCGACCGATTGCCTGCCGCTTGGACGCACGGTGATCCTGTTCCAGCTGACCGATCTGCCGACGATGAACAAATGGTACCTGGTCGCCGACAACGGCGCGACCGAAGTCTGCGACGAGGATCGCGCGCTCGACGTCGATGTCTACGTCACGAGCGATCGGCGCACACTCAGCGAAGTCTGGGGCGGCGATGTCGAACTGCGCCAGGCGCTGGCCGACGGCCGGATCAAGCTCGCCGGCACCGCGGGCCTCTTGCGCAGCTTTCCGCAGTGGTTCGGGCGCTCACCGTTCGCCGACGCGCGCAGCGCGGCCGTGCGAATTGGGGACAGATCTATTTAATTGCCTTTCGCGGGGCGCGAGCGTCACGTGGCGCGGGCGATAGGACAAAGCTCGAAGCCAAAAATAGATCTGTCCCCTTTTTCGGACTTCTGCATGCGTCTCAGCAAGGGCAGCAGGGCGCCCCCGAACAGCCACACGGCGGGCGGCAGCGGCACCGTGGTCGGCACATCGGCAGAGCCGCCGGCCACTGCCTGCAATGCAAAAGTGATCGCGTCGCCGTGCAGGAAAGGCAGCGACAGGCTGAGCACGCCGGCGTCGGCGAGCAGACCACCATTGGTGCCGGCATCGCCGAACAACTCGGCGAAAGTCGCGTTGGTGAATGTCGAACCCGCGCCGCGAACGCGGCGCAGGCTAAACGAGGCTTCGGCCTGGCCGAAGATGCCGGTCGCATCGGTGCTCACGTTCAGCACATACGGAATGCGTGCGGTCATCACACCGTTGCCGCTGGCGGTGACGCTGAACTCGCGCGCGACGGTGGCTACCGAACCGGTGCCGTTGAAGTTCGACGCTGGCTGCGGCGTAGTCAGGCTCATAGCGGCCGACATCACCTCGGACGAGCCAAGCGCAGTGATGCT
Organism: Gammaproteobacteria bacterium Ga0077536; assembly: GCA_001464935.1. Taxonomy (GTDB): domain Bacteria; phylum Pseudomonadota; class Gammaproteobacteria. The sequence goes on along the minus strand of LNEL01000048.1, from coordinate 21,946 downwards.
GAAATCGAAGCCCGGGACGGAGATCGTCCCGCCTACGGTGGTCGGCGTGGTCAGGTCGGCATGGCTGGTGCTGTCGATGCCGCCGGTCGAAGGGGTAAAGATGCTGGCGCTCGTCAGTGCGCCGAAAGGCGCGCTGCCGCCACCGGTGCTGAACACGATCTCGAACGCATCCCAGTCGAGCACGGCGGACGCACTGGCACTGAATGCATGTGCCGACTGCAACGGCAGGAAGCTGGTTGCGGCGAGCGCGAGGGCGAATCGCCATTTCCTCAGGATGTTGATGAGCATGCCGTGTTCCACCCGGGTAGCAAGTCAGCGTCCACGTTACTAAAAGATGCCCGGATCGAGTGTAAAACTCTGTGCCGCGTTATTGCCCGGCATCAGCCGAAGCGCTGGGCAGCCGGGCTACAACGCCGATGAGCGCGCTAATTGGGGACAGATCTATTTAATCGATACCGCTCAGACGGCCGGCGAGGTCGTAGCTGCGCGTCTCGACAACGATTTAAATGGTGGGTGTCCCCGGAACCGCCCCTCTTTCGATCGCCGATTACCCAGCGTTCGGGGCCGCAATAAACAGCGAATGTGCGACAACTAGCAAAACGCCCACTGCCGCCAACAGTCCTATCATCTCGAAATTCCGGTACGTCATAATCAGCCTGCCACGCTCAGTCGAGAACAATTCTTTATGCAACCATTCGTTCCAGACGATTGGTCCAAGGCCCACAATTAGCACCCCAAGAATCGCTCTTCCAAACAATTCTCCGTGTGCCGCTAACGCGACCGATCCCAAAACCACATTTAGTACGCAAATCAAGGTTTTTAGGCGTGCGATGTCCGAACTAGCAACTTTTACTGACATCTACGGGCACCGTTCTTTTGGTTGCTTCGCTGCCTCCGCCCCAATCGCTCCGCTCGGGGCCGAATTGGGGACAGATCTATTTAATCGCCTTTCGCGGCGCGAGCGTCACGTGGCGCGGGCGATAGGACAAAGCTCGAAGCCAAAAATAGATCTGTCCCCTTTTTCTAGATGGTGGGTGTCCCCGATTTCAGTCCGCTTTTTCCGCGGAACCGCTCATGGGCCTCCACTGAGCGCCAGAAAAACGCAAAGCAGTACGTAAGCGGGTAGAGCGGCACTTAGAAGTTGAAACACTCGAAATGCTATTCGTGTAGATTCACTCAGCGATTGAAATTCCTTATCTTTTGCCGCAGACAGGACTGAGTCAAAACGATCAACAAGCGTCGGATTATTGAGCCGCGCCACAAGAGATGGATTCTCGTCACGAAGCCGCAAGATGAACGCCGCTCTCGCAGAGTAGAGCGCCACAACCAGTACAATGCCGCCTATTCCAATCAGCATTTCCTTCTCCTAGCCGGATACTGCTCTGAGCAGCAGAAAGGGCCTTGAACACGAACTACTTTTGCAGTTCCGACAAGATCATAAACGCCTCCCAAGTCCAAACCACCCGAGAGAGAACCCGACCAAGGAGAGACGGCGTCCCATAACCTGGTTGCGCTATACCCGTAACCAATGCCATAAGCGAAGCCGAAACCGAAACTCGTATAGGGGCCATTAAAGACTTGCGGTTCTATCGAGTTTCTCCCGCCTTCGAAACTCACTCCATTTCCTGATATCGATCCGGGCGCCCCTAATCCAACGCCACCGCCGAATGCGTCGACAGTAACCAGAAATTTCTGACCGTTCACACATTCAGCGAATTGGGGACAGATCTATTTAATCGCCTTTCGCGAGGCGGAGCGGCACGTGGCGCGGGCGATAGGACGAAGCTCGAAACCAAAAATAGATCTGTCCCCATTTTCCTTTGCCGCTGGCGGTGACGCTGAACTCGCGCGCGACGGTGGCTACCGAACCGGTGCCGTTGAAGTTCGACGCTGGCTGCGGTGTAGTCAGGCTCATAGCGGCCGACATCACCTCGGACGAGCCAAGCGCGGTGATGCTGAAATCGAAGCCCGGGACGGAGATCGTCCCGCCGACGGTGGTCGGCGTGGTCACGTGCGAATTGGGGACAGATCTATTTAATCCCCTTTCGCGGGGCGGAGCGGCACGTGGCGCGGGCGATAAGACGAAGCTCGAGGCCAAAAATGGCCAAAAATAGATCTGTCCCCTTTTTCATTGCCCAGTGTCCCCGATTCCATCCGAAGTCGTCACCGTTCCGCCGCACTGACCGGGACTGGCCCAGCATGGGTGAAACGCCGGCCCGCCTTGCCGTGAAATGCTGGCCCGGCATGAGTGAAATACGCAGGGTGTGCCCACCGCCCCGGATGTCAGCGCAATCAATTCAAGTGACGGGCATCGCCGACTTCCTGTCTTATGGCCAAAGCCGTTAATGTGCCTGCGAGCACCGGAGCTAGCATCTCGGGCCATGCTAATGCCGCCATTATTTCCTTGATGGGATTTCCAATTCCCGCATGCCTTCCGATCAGAATCAGAAAGAATAGCGGTAACGCAACGGTGACGACTGAGATAAGTACCGCTATCAATGCTGGATTCATATAAGCTCGCCACCTGTAGACAGATAACACACTGAAAACTGCGGCAATGCTTGTCGTCCATGAACTTAGTTCCAGCGCTCGAATCGCAGCGATCAGAGAAACGAAAACGATAGAGCACACCAGGTACGTGCGAAGCTTCTGGCCACGCATTATTTCCCTCCTCGAAACATGCACGATGCCAACCTTGCATTACACTCCGCAACCACTCGTGGATTGTCCAATTGGCCATTCACACAGCCTTTGAAGTCGATATCACAGCAATACGCGGGCGCCCAGCTGCATGCATAGTCGACACAGTGCTCGCACACGGTTGGTAGTGGCGGAGGTAAATCCCCGCAAATTTCGTATCGCTGGGCATCCGGCGGGGAGCTAGAAGGGATCGGCGATTTCGGGTAGGGCGACGGTTGCGGGCCGTTGGGGGACGGATCAAACGGCGGTTCACGACAATCTGACCCACTGCATATCAATCCCTTCGGATCCGTGTAGCGCAGAGGGTTGCCTTCCACATAAGCAAAGGTGTTGATGCCCCCCGCCAACCCAATCGGATCACTCTGCGTATACCTCCCCCACCTCCCGTTGTAATCCCGAAAATAGTTATACCAAGTCGAAGTCTCGGAATCCCACTGCTGCCCCGGCAAGCCAAGTCGGGTGTCGCGATGCTGCCCATTCCCATCCACATCCGTGTTATGCGTCCCCACCCCGAACGCATCCGTCGGCTGCCAGCGATACACCTCCACGCCCGCACTGTCCGTCATGAACAGCGGCCGCTCCAGCTGGTTCGTGTGCAGATAGTCGATGACACTCGACGTCCACGTGCTGCCCGCCTTCACGTTCGTCATTTGGGCCAGCGGCCGGTCTTCGAGCCATACGTACTCCCGGTAGCGAATTGGGGACAGATCTATTTAATCGCCTTTCGCGAGGCGGAGCGGCACGTGACGCGGGCGATAGGACGAAGCTCGAAACCAAAAATAGATCTGTCCCCATTTTCCTCGCGTGTGCAGGTAGTCGATGACGCTAGCCGTCCACGTGCTCCCCGCCTTCACGTTCGTCATTTGGGCCAGCGGCCGGTCTTCGAGCCATACGTACTCCCGGTAGTGCAGCAGCGTGCCGCCCTGCAGCACCGCTTCGCTCAACACATGCCCCGCCTCGTCGTACACCGCCCGGATGACGCGGTTGTCGTGCGGCGTCGAGTCCTTGAGGGCCCGCTGGCCGAGGCCGTTGGTGGTTCGCGTTGACCTCAGCACTCCGCCGATGCTCGCCGTCCTGAGCCGCCGGGTCATAGCCGAAGGTCTGGTTCTGCTTACCCGGCGCCGTGATGCCGCTCAGGCGGCCCGCGAGGTCGAAGCTGCGCGTCTCGACTATGCCGTTGCCGTAGGTCAGCCCCTTCAGCGGGCCGAAGGGCTCGTACTGGAGGCTGGAGGCGAGCGTGGTCGTGGCGTTCGTGACCGACGGCACGGTCGACACCTGCCCGGCCGCGTTGCGCGTGTAGTTCACGACCATGCCGCTCGGGTAGGTCACCTGCGTGAGCTGATCGACGCCGGTCCTCAATGTCGTCGCGCCAACGGCCCCCGCGCCAAGCGCCCGGGCAGGGCCCCGGTCGGCACGCCGTTGTCGAGCATCAGTTCGCCGTTGACGATCGTCGCGTGGATGCCGCGGGATTTCTGCACCAGGCGCTTCGCGCCGGCCGGCAGGTCGTGCTCGACGGTCGGCATCAGCGGCGAGAGCGTGGCCGGGTCGATCACGAGCAGATCGGCATTCATGCCGACGCGCACGAGGCCGCGATCGTGCAGGCCCCAGGCGGTCGCGGTGTCGTAGGTGATGAGGCGAATGGCTTCTTCGAAGGTGAAGGCCTGTTGCTCGCGCACCCAGTGGCTCAGCAGGTGCGTCTGCAGAGATGAATCCATGATCTGCGCGACGTGCGCGCCGGAGTCGGAGAAGGTCACGACGCTGCGCGGGTGGCGCATCATCTCGAGCACGTGGCCCTGGTCCTCGTTCGCCAGCGGCTGGCGGAAGAACACGTTGAAGTCGCGTTCGAGCGCGATGTCGATCATCGCCGTCACCGGATCGACGCCGCGTTCGCGCGCGACCTCGTCCATGCGCTGCTCGACGCCGTAATCGTTGACGAGCCACACCCAGTCCCATTCCGGCGGCCGCGCCTCGGCGCCGACGATCGCAGGCCCGTCGTACGGCCGGTTCGCGATGTCGACGAGACGCTGCTTCCACACCGGATCGCGCAGCAGCACCTTCTGCTCGACCAGCGGCTTCGCGCGCAGCTCGCGCCAGATCTCCCAGTGGTCGAACGGGGTGTGCGTGAGGAAGGACAGCAGGGTCGACAGGTGCCGGCTGTGCGCCTGCACGAAAATGCGCCCGCCGGCCCGCGCCGCTTCGTTCGCGACCTCGTAGAACGGCCGCCACACCTCCGGCGCGATGCGCGTGCTGAACATGCCGAAGGTCAGCGGGCGGCCGGATTCGACCGTCAGGGAGATCAGGCGCTCGAAGTAGTCGCGCTGGCGTTCGGGCTTGCGGCCCGGCGTTTCGCTCGCGATCTCGAAGATGCCGGCCCCCGTGTCGCCCATCGCCATCACCAGCGCGCGCACTTCATCCCAGTCTGCGACGCGGCTCGCGACGGGGCGGTCGTCCGAGGTCAGGTGATTGTAGGTGCGCGAGGTCGAGAAGCCGATGGCGCCCGCATGCATTGCCGCCTGCAGCTGCGCGGACATCCGCGCGAGGTCCTCTGCCGTGGCCTGCTCGCTGAACGCGCGTTCACCCATCACCCAGGTGCGCAGCGCCGAATGGCCGATGTAGCCGCCGTAGTTGATGCCTTTCGGCAGCGCATCGACGACGTCGAGAAACTCCGGGAAGGTCTCCCAGCGCCAGTCGATGCCGGCGAGCATCGCGTCGCGCGACAGGTCCTCGGCGCGTTCGAGATTGCGGAACACGAAGTCCGCGTCCCGCGCGGCACAGGGCGCGAGCGTGAAACCGCAGTTGCCCATGATCGCGGTGGTCACGCCGTGGTAGCACGACGAGGATCCGAGCGGATCCCAGAACACCTGCGCGTCCATGTGCGTGTGCCCGTCGACGAAGCCCGGCGTGACCATCAGGCCATCGGCGTCGATGACGCGGCGCGCCGGCGCGCTGACCCGGCCAATGTTCGCGATGCGTCCGCCGATGACGCCCACATCGCCCGGATAGGGCGTGCCGCCGCTGCCGTCGACGATCATGCCGCCCTTGATGATCAGATCGTATTGCATTGCACTGCCTCGGCTGCGGTGGAGAATCCGGTAGCAGCGTAGCAAGTCCGGCCAGCGTGGCAAGCCGCTCGCAAACCGGCGGCAGCGCAGGCCGCGCGTCGTCCGCTACACTGTCCGCTCCTTCAACGCCAGGTGCTCCGATGTCGCCAGCCGCCAGCCTCGCCCTCCTCGACGCGCTCGATCTGCTCGTCGTCGTCGACAACGAAACCGACACCCTGTCGAGCGTGGACGACGGCGTGCCGCAGATTCCTGAAGTGATGCATCTGCTGGCGCGTCGTACGGCAGATCGCGTCCACGAGGGCCACGAGTGCAAGGTGGTGTTCGATCAGCTGTGCTGCGCGTGCCACGGCTATTCGGTCCTCGCGACCGGACGCCGCGGCACCGAAACGCATACTGTGCTGTTCGATGTCGGCCCGTATCCGGACGTCTGGCTCGCGAACGCGCAGCGGCTGGACATCGATCTCTCCCGCATCGAGTGCGTGTTCCTCTCCCACTGGCATTACGATCACAGTGGCGGGCTGGCGCCGGTGATTGCGGCGATCGCCGCCGCGCGCGCGGCCGCCGGCCTGCCGGCGCCGATTGTCGACCTGCATCCCGATCGCCCCGATCAGCGCGGCCTGATGACCGCCAACGGCACGCTGGTGCTGCTGCCGGCAGAGCCCGACTTTGCAAGCCTCGCCGCCGCCGGCGGCGACATTCTCAAGGCGGCCGATGCGCATCTCGTCGGCGGCGGATTCTTCTTCAGCAGCGGCGCGATTCCGCGCGTGACGGCCTACGAGACCGGCCTCGCCGGGCATCATTCCTTCCGCGACGGCAAGCTCGAAGCCGATCCGCTGATCATGGACGAGCGCTACCTGGCCGCGCAGGTGCGCGGACGGGGCGTCAGCGTGATGTCGGCCTGCTCGCATGCCGGCATCGTCAACGCCTGTCTCGGCGCCAAGGCCGAGTTCCCGCAGGCCCCGATGGACGTCGTGCTCGGCGGCTATCATCTCGCCGGCAAGATCATGGAACAGCGCATCGACGACACGGCGCGCGACCTCGTATCCCTCATCGCACCCCGGCTGCTCGCCCCCGGGCACTGCACGGGCTGGCGTGCCAAGGCCGCGCTCGCCAACAGTTTCGCGCCCGGGCGCTATGCCCCGAGCGTGGTCGGCTGCCTGTATCGCCTCGTGGCGAGCTGACGACGCCCCAATCAATCAAGCAAGGAGGTTGAGATGGCCACCGATCCGTTTGCCGCGTTCAAAGCGGCCCAGCGCGAAGGCTGGGCCCTGTTCGCGCCGCTGGAGACGATCACCACGCCGACCGCAGCCGCGCTGGTGCAGTTCGCCGGGGTAAGCGCCACCGACAGGGTGCTCGACGTCGCCTGCGGCACCGGCGTCGTCGCCGTCACGGCGGCGCGCGCGGGTGCGCACGTGCAGGGTCTCGATCTCGCGCCGGCACTGCTGGAACGCGCCCGCCACAACGCCGCGCTGGCAGGCGTCGACATCGAGTTCCTGGAAGGCGACGTCGAGGCACTGCCGTATGCCGACGGCGCCTTCGATGTCGTCCTGAGCCAGTTCGGCCACATGTTCGGCCCACGACCCGACGTCACGATCGCCGAGATGCTGCGGGTGTTGAAGCCGGGCGGCCGCATCGCGTTTTCGACGTGGCCGCCGGAGATGTTCACCGGCCGCATGTTCGGCCTCGTCAGCAGCTACCTGCCGCCACCGGCCGGCGTGCCGCCGGCGACCGACTGGGGCACCGATCGCCTCGTTCGCGAGCGTCTCGGCGACGCGGTGACGGACATCGTGTTCGAGCGCGAGATCATGTCGACGCCGACACTGAGCCCCGCCCATTACCGCGTGACCTTCGAAGCCACCGCCGCGCCGGTGATCAAGCTCGTGCAGATGCTGCAGAACGAGCCGGCGCGCCTCGCGCAGTTCCGCCGCGAGTTCGAAGATCTGATTGCGCTGTATCTGAAGCACAACGTGGTGCGGCAGCATTTCCTGATGACGCGGGCGCGCAAGCGCTGAGCCGCGCGGCGGCTTCCCGGGGCCGGGTCGCCCCCGGCTCACGGGAGCCCGACTGTCTGCACCAGCAGAGGCATCAATGTCGCAGACGGCCACCGGGCACCATCGGTCAGTGAGGTGCCCGCCGTACCGGCCGTCAGGCAGGCCGAGAGCAGCAGCACCAGCAGTCCACTGAACAGCATTGGGTGTCGGGGATCGTTCATCGCAACCTCCTCAGGGAACCCGGCCGCTCGCGCGCGGCGTGCAGCCGGGACCCTGTCGCGAAAGGGCTTCACACGTCAGGTTTCAGCCACGGACTGAAGCCGTGCGCGCGCACGGCCAGGGCCGGACGCACTTCGACGGTCTCGTCAATCGGCCCGCGGCCGGGCTCATGCCACGGTGCAAAGCCGGCGCGCGGCACGTGCACCCGGGCCACGGACTCCTCCCGTGGATGCTCGTCAATCGACCAGGGCGCAAAGCCGGCGGGTGCCGCCTCGGCCGCGGGCCGCAGGCCGGTGACGAGAAGCAGGACTAGCAGGGATGTTTTCATCGCGGTTCTCCCGAATCTGGGGTCAGTGCACGCGCCCCAGTGGCGCGTGTCGGAACCCAGTGTCTGCAGCCCGGGTTGCAGCGGGATATCGCGCCTGATCGCGATTTGTATCGAATGTATCAGCGCGCCGGCCACCGCCATCGGGCCGGCTGCGCGCTTATAATCCGGCCACAGCGCCAGGGCGCGCCGGCCCATCACCCACCACCGAACGGATCCGAGCCATGCACGACACACTTTTCACCGACCCCACCGCCCTGCAGGACCAGCTGCAGGCTTTCATGGACGCGCATATCTACCCGAATGAAGAGCGCTATCACGAACAGCTGAACGCACTGCCGAACCGCTTCGCGACGGTGCCGTTGATGGAAGAACTGAAGGTCAAGGCGCGCGCCGCAGGCCTGTGGAACCTGTTCATGCCGGCGCACCACGGCGGCCTGACGAACGCGCAGTACGCGCCGCTCGCCGAGATCATGGGCCGTGTGATGTGGAGCCCGGAGGTGTTCAACTGCAACGCGCCGGACACCGGCAACATGGAAGTGTTCATGAAGTACGGCACGCCTGCGCAGCAGGAGCGCTGGCTGAAGCCGCTGCTGAACGGAGAAATCCGCTCGAGCTACGCGATGACGGAGCCCGACGTCGCGTCCAGCGACGCGACGAACGTGCAAACGTCCATCAAACGCGACGGCGACCACTATGTGATCAACGGCCGCAAATGGTTCATCACGAACGCGATGTACGAGCGTACGCAGATCTTCATCGTGATGGGCAAGTCCGACCCCGACAACCCGAACCGTCACCTGCAGCAGAGCCAGATCCTCGTGCCGAAGAGCACACCGGGCCTGACGCTCGTCCGCCCGCTGACGACGCTCGGCTACGACGATGCGCCCCAGGGCCACGCCGAGGTGCATTTCGACAACGTGCGCGTGCCGGCGGAGAACATCCTGCTCGGCGAAGGCCGCGGCTTCGAGATCGCGCAGGGTCGTCTGGGACCGGGCCGCATCCATCACTGCATGCGCCTGATCGGCTGCGCGCAGCGCGCACTCGAATACGCGTGCCGCCGCAGCGTGTCACGCACGACCTTCGGCAAGAAGCTCGCCGAGCACCAGTCGATCCGCGAAGACGTCGCGAAGAGCTTTGCCGAAATCGAACAGGCGCGCCTGCTGACGATGAAGACCGCGCAGAAGATGGACGAGGTCGGCGCGAAGGACGCGATGGACATGATCGCCGCGACCAAGATCACGGTGCCGCTGATGGCACAGACCGTGATCGATCGCTGCATGCAGATCCACGGCGCCGGCGGCCTGACCGCCGACTACTTCATGGCCGAAGCGTTCAGCTACGCACGCTGGTGCCGCCAGGCCGATGGTCCGGACCAGGTGCACATGATGGCGCTCGGCAAGCAGCTCATCAAACGCTACGCCGAAGGCTGATTGGACACCGCGCGCCGCCCCGCGGCGCGCGGTTCACCGCACTTTCGCCAGCAGCGCGATCGGCGGGCTCTGCGGATCGTCGGGCCGGGCGCGCTCGAACGCGAGCACTTCCATCCGGTCCCGAATCGCATCGAACGGAAACAGGCTGCCGATCCCCGTCACCGGCGGATACGGACGCGCCGCCACCATCAGGACATAGGGACATTGCGCCAGCGCCTGTTCGAGCGTCTGGCCGCGTGCGCGCACTTTCGTCAGGTCGATGCCCGCCCGCGGTCCGTAGACCAGCACCTGCTGCGGGATGATCGACGCAACGCACGCCCCGGCCGGCACGAGTGACAGGTGCCGGGACTGAAAGCCGGCGAGCCGCCGCGAAAACGCCATCGAGCGCGATGCCTGGCGGCTGTTCGACTGATACCACGCCGGGCCGCGCAGCGCGGTCGCCATCGGTTCCGCGCGCTGCCGCCACAGCGTGCCCAGCAGCGGTGTCGTGCTGGGCAACGCGAGGACGAGCAGCAGCGCCGGTGCGAGTGCCGGCAGCAGTGCCGCCCCCACGCGCAGCCGCGCCGCCAGCGCCTGCAGCGCGAGCACGGGGTAGCCGATCGCGAAGGGCAGCAGCACGAACAGGAAACGCGCCGCGTGGTGCGGATGCGGCCACACCATCATGATGGCGACGTAGATCGCGGCGTGCCATGCGTCGAAGCGGCCCCGCAGCAGACGTACCAGCCACACGCCCGCGGCCAGCACGCCGAGCGCCGCCAGCGCCAGCGCCGTGTGATCGCGGGCCGCGAGATCAACGGCTCTCACCGCGTACTGGCGCCAGGCCTGCGCGTTGACGGCGATCATCGCCAGCGGATCGCGCGCCGTCACGGTCTCGAGCGCGTAGTCACCAAAGCCGGCGAGCTGCTTGTACACGGCCCATCCCAGCGGCGGCAGCGCGGCCAGCAGCGGCGCGGCGCGCGTCACGCGCCACGCACCGGCGAACAGCCAGCACAGCCCGAAGGCGGCGACCGCCGCCACGCCGACACTGCGCGTCAGCGCGGCCAGCGCGACCAGCAGCGCCGCCAGCCACCAGTGTCGCACGGTCGGTCGGCGCACGTTCTGCGCCAGCGCCGCACCGAGCACGCACAGCATGTACAGTGGTTCACTGAGCACCCCCATCGCCGACTGCAGTGTCAACGGCAGCGCCGCGAACGTCAGGCTCGCGAGTGTCGCGGCGAGCGGTGCGACGCCGACGCTGCGCAGCCAGCGCTGCATCAGCACGCACACGAGCGCGAGCGTCACCGCGCCGATCACATAGGTCGTCGCCGGCGCCGTCGATCCGCCGCCGAGCAGACCGAGCACGACGGGATAGAGCGGCGGAAACGGATAGGCGTCGAGCAGGTGACGCACGAGGCGCGGGTCGTGCCCCGCGCCCGGCGCCGTGGCCTCGGCCGCCGCGAGATACACGTACGAGTCCGACAGCAGGCCGTTGAATTCGGGGCGCATGCCCACCCACGCGAACAGCAGCGCGGTCGCGATGAAGATCAGCAGCACGATCGGTGTTTCGCGACGGGTCATGCTGCCCACTCCGCGTCAGCGGAAGCCGTTCGTCACCGGCTCATCGCTGTCGGCGACGAGCACTTCGCTGACGCGTGCGAGCGGCGGTCCTTCGTGCAGCCAGGCTTCGAAGGCCACCAGCTGTTCGGCCGTGCCATGGGCGAGCGCCTCGACGCGGCCGTCCGGCAGATTGCGCACCCAGCCGCACACGCCGAGCCGCACGGCCGTCTCGCGCGTGGCGCCGCGGAAATACACGCCCTGCACGGTGCCACTGACGAGATAATGGCGCGTCGGCATCTCAGCCGGCTTTGCGCAACTGCGTGCGCCCGGGATCAAGCGGGGGTTCGTCGGCCGCGAGCAGACTGGCCAGCGGTCGCGACAGGACCGCGGCCGACTGCGCGGCGTATTCGAGCAGTAGCGCATGCAGACGGCCATCCTCCGGCGCGAGCCGCGCGGGTTCGCAGCGCCCCAGCGTGTCGTCGGGTGGCGTGATGCGCGCCAGATCGCCGAGCGTCAGGTCATCCAGATCGCGCAGCAGCAGCCATTCGTAGCGCGTGTCGCGCGCGATCCAGTTCACCTGCTCGAGGCGCAGCAGCACGTCGTCCAGCAACGCGTGATCGAGCTCGGGTTCGAGCAGGCGCAGCCGCTCGTCGCTCAAGGTCTTGCCGTCGTGCTGGGCGACGTGCAGCCGCTGCAGCAGCCGGAAGCCGCAATAGAGATCGCTGGCGCGCCAGTCGCCGCGCGGAATGCGCCGCGGCCCGGGCGCGACCGCGAGACTGTGCGTCAGCTGTGCCCCCAGCAGCACGATCACCCACGACAGGTACACCCACAGCAGGAACAGCGGCACCGCGGCGAATGCGCCATACACCGCCTGCTGCGTCGGAAACTGCGTGACGTACAGTGCGAAGAGGCGCTTCGCCGCCTCGAACGCGAGCGCCGCCGCCACGCCGCCGATCAGCGCATGGCGCATTCGGACGGGCCGGTGCGGTATCAGTTTGTAGCAGAGCACGAAGGCGGCGGCGGTCGCCGTGATCGGCAGCCACTGCAGCAGCCGTGTGGACAGCAGCCCGGTGTCGAGCGAGGCAATCAGCGGCAGCGATACCAGTGCCGACGTCGCCACGATGCCAATGCCGATCAGCAGCGGCCCGAGCGTCAGGACCGCCCAGTACACCAGGAAGCGCACGGCGAGCGGCCGTTGACGACGCACGCCCCAGATCAGGTTGAAGGTCGATTCGATCGTCCACAGCATCGACAGCACGGTGACGATGAGAAACGCGATGCCGATTGTCTGCAGTTCACGCGCCTTGCTGGTGAAGTCGATGAGATAGGTCTGGATCTGCTCGCCGAGCGCCGGCACGAAATTGTGGAACACGAAGTTCTCGATCGCGCCTTCCCATACCTTGAAGGCCGGGAACAGCGACAGCGCGCCGAACACCACCACGAGCAGGGGCACCAGCGCGAGGATCGAGGTGAAGGCGAGCGCCGCGGCGATGTCCGTGCCGCGCTGCGCGTCGAATCTGCGGTAGACGTCCCGGAGGACGTACAGCGCGCGGCGGCCCTGGTCGGTGAGCGACTCGCGCATCAAGGGATGTCCGCGCCCAGCGCGCGCGCGTAGCCGGCAGCGGCAAGTCCATCATGCCGGTCCAGAGACGCGCTCAATTGGTCGATGGCGGACGCGGCGAGTGCCTCGCGATTGAGCTCGAGAAAATAGCGGGCGGCTTCGAGCCGGGCCTGATTCTGCGCGAGTCGCGCTTCCTGCCTCGCACGGCCGGCGAACAGCAGCGCGTTGTGAAACGCGCCGAGTTCGAAGGCACGCCCCGCGCGCGCCAGCAACGCGTCGGTGCCCAGCCACAGTGCCTGTCGGGCGCGCGCCTGTTCGATGTCGGCGGCGGCGAGCGCGTGCGCGCGCTGGAACGCGTCGGCCCGCCGCGCGTCCTGCGTGGTCAGCGTACGCGCGCCGAGTCCGCCGAGCGCGAGGACCATCGAACCCAGCACCACGAGGGTCGGCAGCGCGCGCGATGTCATGCGCGGGCGACTGCGGATTGCCACCCGCCGCGTTCGAGACCACCATTGGCGCACATGCCCTGACTCCCGGAGTCCCTTCGTGAAGGCGATTATCTACCATAACCCGCGCTGCTCGAAATCGCGCGAGACGCTCGCACTGCTGCGCGAGCACGGCGTCGAGCCAACCGTGATCGAGTACCTCCGGAGCCCGCCGGACACGGCCACGCTGCAAGGTCTGCTGCGACAACTCGGCCGCCCGGCGCGTGACCTGCTGCGCCGGGGTGAGGCAGCGTTCAGTGAACTCGATCTCGCCGCGCGGCTCGATGACGAAGCAGCGCTGATCGCCGCCCTCGTCGCGCATCCGGTGCTGCTCGAACGGCCGGTGGTCGTGATCGGCGAGCGCGCGGCGATCGGTCGCCCACCGGAAGCCGTGCTCACGCTGCTGACGGACACGACATCATGACCGATGTGCTCGTCCTTTATTACAGCCGCCATGGCCACGTGCGCGAAATGGCGGCACAGATCGCGCGCGGCGTGCTCGCCGTGCCGGGCGCGAATCCAAAGCTTCGGACCGTGCCGCCGTGGGGGGCCCCCGCCGAGGCGGTCCCCGACGACGGCCCGCCGTTCGTCACCAAGGACGACCTGCGCGACTGCGCGGCCCTGGCGCTGGGCTCGCCGACGCGCTTCGGGAACATGGCCGCCGCGATGAAGGCGTTCTGGGATTCGACGTCCGATCTGTGGCTGTCCGGCGCGCTGATCGACAAGCCGGCCGCCGTGTTCACGTCGACCGCCAGCCTGCACGGCGGCCAGGAGACGACGCTGCTGACGATGATGATGCCGCTGCTCCACCACGGCATGCTGATCGTCGGCCTCCCGTACAGCGAGCCCGCCCTCGTCGCAACCACCACCGGCGGCACCCCGTACGGCGCCAGCCACGTCGCGGGTCCGAATGACGACCGCCCGCTGTCCGATCACGAACGCGAGCTGTGCGTGGCGCTGGGCCGGCGGCTGGCGAGGCTGGCACTGCGTTGACGTGCGGTGAATGGGCCACCGAGAACACCGAGAAGATTTCTGAATCTGGTTGCTCCAGACGGGGGCACAACGCCTCGTCAGCACCCACAGGGAGTGCGCACCCGTTTGGGCGAGTGTCGACTTCCGCCCTGAATTTCTCGGTGTTCTCGGTGTTCTCGGTGGCCCTTCGTCAGTCCTCCAGGCGCAGCACTTCCCGCACGAAGGGCACGGTCAGGCTGCGGCCCGCGCTCAGTGACGCCGTGTCGAGCGTCGCGAGGGCCGTGTGCAGCGCGGGCCAGTCGCGCGGCAGGCGGCGGAGCAGATAGCTCGCGACGGCGTCCGGCAGGCTGATGCCGCGCGCGGCGGCGGCGGCGATCAGCGCCGCGTGTTTGTCGTCGTCGGCGAGCGGCAGCACGTGATAGACGAGCGCGGCGCTGAGGCGGGAGCGCAGGTCGGGCAGCGTCAGCGACAGATCGCGCGGCGCGGCCGGACAGCTCAGGATCAGACGGCCGCCGGCGGCGTGCATGCGGTTGTAGAGCCCGAACAGCGCGTCTTCCCACGCGCGCTCGCCGGCAATCGCGTCGACATCGTCGAGCGCGAGCGCGTCGAGTTCATCGAGACCGTCGAGGGCGTCAGCGCCGTAGTCGCGCGCTTCGCGCAGTGGCACGTACATCGTCTGCGCGCCGCGCTCGGCGGCCACGCGGATCGCCGCCTGCAGCAGATGCGACTTGCCGATGCCGGACGCGCCCCACAGCAGCACACACCACGGCCCCTCGCCCGCGGCCCAGGTCGCGAGCGCACGCAGCGCTTCGCGATTGTCGCCGGCATGGAAGTTGTCGAAGCTCGCCCCGGTGTCGCGAAACAGCGTCAGCGTGAGCTGCCGCCAGCGCTCGCCACCAGCGCTCATAGACCGGGGAGCGATTCGTCGGACGCAGCAGTGCCGTACAGGTCGCTGCGCTTGTACTCGTCACGCGAGTGGCGCAACAGCACGACAATCGCGGCGGCGACCGGCAGAGCGAGCAGCACGCCGAAGAACCCGAACAGCTGCCCGCCCGCCATCACCGCGAAGATCACCGCCACCGGATGCAGGCCGATGCGATCGCCGACGAGCAGCGGCGAGAGCACCATGCCTTCGAGCATCTGTCCGATGCCAAACACGGCAACCACCGCGACGAGATGCCAGACATCCTGGAACTGCAGCAGCGCCGCGAGGCCTGCGAGCACCACGCCGACGATCACGCCGAGATACGGCACGAAGCTGACGAGCCCGGCGATGAGACCAATGGAAAACGCGAGTTCGAGCCCGACGGCCCACAGCCCGACGATGTACATCAGGGCAAGCGCCGCCATCACCGTGAGCTGTCCGCGCAGGAATTCGGCGAGCACCGCGTCGATCTCGCCGGCGAGGGCCGTGACTCTCGGTTCGACCGGCCGCGGCAACAGCTCGCGCACCTGCGCCACGAGATGATCCCAGTCGCGCAGCAGGTAGAACGTCACGACCGGCACCAGCAGCACGAAACTCAGCCACCCCAGCAACGCCTGCCCCGAGCGGCCGAGCTGCAGCACCAGGCCGCGCGCGACCTTCGACAGTTCCTGCCAGTGCGCGCTGAGGTGCTCCTTGATCTGTGCCGGGTCAAGATCGATCTCGATGCCGAAGCGGCTGGCGAGCACCGGCAACAGCCGCTCCTGCGCCCACGCAAGCGCGGTCGGCAGCTTGCCGATGAGCACCGAGATCTGGTTTTCGAGCGCGGGCACGAACACGACCAGCGCGAGCAGGCCGGCGAAGAACATCGTGATGAACACGATCACGACGCTGACGGTCCGCGACAGCCGGCGGCGCTCCAGGCGATCGACGAGCGGATCCCCGAGATAGGCGAGCAGCGCGCTGACGACGAACGGCGTCAGCACCGGCGCGAGCAGGTACAACAGCACGCCGCCGGCGATCACGAGTGCGAGCACCAGCCATTTCTGGGAATCGGTCAGGGTCATCGGCACGGCGCTCAGCGCGCCGCCAGCGTATAGGCGCCGGGCCGCTCGGCCACCGGCACCAGCACCGTCGTCAGGCGCAGGCTCTGCGCGACGGCCGGCAGACCGCCGCGCGCCGACAGCTGGAACAGGACTTCACTGCCGCTGACGCGTTTGACGGCGAGCGCCGTCACGGTATCGAGGCCACGCAGCAGGCTGAACACGCGGCCGTAGTCGTTCGCGCTGGCAATGCCCTGCACCGCGAGTTCGAGGCCGGCGACGCCACCGCCGAACACCGCGGGATTGGCGAAATGCCGGCCCAGCGCATCGGCCGCCTGGTCGACGCCGGCAGCGGCCACGGCGGCGGCGCTGTCGCCGCTGTTCTCCCAGTCGGTCGCCACGCCGTCGATGACGATGCGCCAACTGCCGCGCCATGCGAGCCCGTCGGTCGTGGTCAGGTGACCGGCCAGCCGCGGCGGTTGGACGGGCGCGGCGACGGGCGTCGGCGTATCGGGCGGCGGCGTGGTGTCGCCGACGATCGCCGTCAACAGTTCAGCGGGCGGGAAGGTCGACAGGCTCGCGGCGAGACCGCCATCGACACTGCCGCGCGCGAGCGGTACCCCGCGCGCCGCGGCCTGATCGTTCACCGCGTCGCGCAGTTCGGGATAAGTGGCCTCGGGCACGAAGCGCCGGCCGTCGGCATCCTCGACGACGACCCACGCATAGGTTTGCGGCCGCTGCGCGCCCCACAGCACGGCGCCGCGTTCGCGCAGTGCGCCGGCGACCGCACGGGCATCGAAATCCACGCGCAGACGATAGCCCCCGGCCTCGGTGCCGCCCGCCTCGTGGCCGACCACCGTGACGAAGCTGCCGGCGCGGCCGAGCAACTGCCGTCCGGCAGGTTCGGTCAGGATGGCGCGCTTGCCGGTCAGCTTCACGAGCACGACGCCGAGCGCCTGCGTGACGCCGCGGTCGGTTTCGGCCTGGGAGCGATCGGCCACGGGCACCACGGCGCCGTACAGATTGGACACGGATGCTGCGCGGGCAGCCGGCAGCAGCGCGAGGCCGAGGAGCAGCCACAGCAGCAGCCCCGGCAGGTGGTGGGCACGGATCATGCGCGGACGCTATGCGAAAGGGGAAATCCAAGTCAAGGGAAGTCGCGTCGAATCCGCGGTTTACGCTGCCGGACCCCGCCATTACTATGCCCGCATGACTAGCAAGGACACTCTCAGTTACCGCGACGCCGGCGTCGACATCGACAATGGCACCGCCCTCGTGGAACGCATCAAGCCGTTCGCCAAATCGACGCTGCGCCCCGGCGTGATGGGCGGGCTCGGGGGGTTCGGCGGCCTGTTCCAACTCGCCAAACAGCAGTACGAGAGCCCGGTGCTCGTGTCCTCGACCGACGGCGTGGGCACCAAGCTCAAGCTCGCGATCGACCTCGACCGGCACGAGACGATCGGCATCGACCTCGTCGCGATGTGCGTCAACGATGTCGTGGTCCAGGGCGCTGAGCCACTGTTCTTCCTCGATTATTTCGCGACCGGCAAGCTCGACGTCGCGGTTGCAGCGACGGTGATCGAAGGCATCGCCGACGGTTGCCGTCAGGCCGGCGCGGCGCTGTTGGGTGGCGAGACCGCCGAGATGCCCGACATGTACGCGCCCGGTCATTACGATCTGGCGGGCTTCACCGTCGGCATCGTCGACGCATCCCGGCTGATCGACGGCCGACGCATCGCGGCGGGCGATGTGATCCTAGGCATCGACTCCACGGGCGTGCACTCGAACGGTTACTCACTCGTGCGCCGGATCGTCGAGCGCAGCGGGGCCGACCTCGCCAGCGCCTTCGACGGCCGCACGCTCGGCACGGCGCTGCTCGCACCGACCCGCATCTATGTGCGCTCGCTGCTGGCGGCGATCGCCCGACACGACATCCGGGGCCTCGCCCACATCACCGGCGGCGGCATCACCGATAACCTGCCGCGCGTGCTGCCGGACGGCGTGTACGCTGAAATCGATCTCGACCGCTGGTCACTGCCGCCGGTCTTCGCGTGGTTGCGTGAGCACGGCCCGGTCGAGGACAGCGAGATGCTGCGGACCTTCAACTGCGGTCTCGGCATGCTCGCCATCGTGCCCGCCACTGACGCCGATGCCGTGATCGCGACCTTGCGCGAACACGGCGACACCGCGCGCGCCGTCGGCGTGATTCGCGCCGGCACGCCGGCGGAGCGGGTCGCCTACACGGGCACGCTGTAAGCACGGGCGGCGCCGCGGGCGCCAGCGTCACCGCCCTGTCAGGGTGTCGCCCCGTGCGTGGCCACCGGCTTCATTCCTCTCCGATATCACGCTTGCGCCGCGTGGCCAGCGTGCCGTCCGCCAGTTTCTCCACACCGGTCAGGAAGCCGCGCAGGATCTGCACCTCGCTGCGCGCGAGACCCGGGCGGGCGACGAGTCGCTGCAGACGCACGGGCAGCAGCTTCGGCCGCGCGGGGTCGTAATAGTCGACGGTGGCCATGGCCCGCTTCGCGTGTTCGACCAGCGCCGCGAGTTCGGCCGGCGTCGCCAGCGGATCCTCCTCGACCGGCGGCGGTACCGCGTCGCCGAGGGCCGCGAGGCGGAATTCGTAGGCGCAGATCTGCACGGCCTGGCCCAGGTTCAGCGAACTGAAGTCGGGCGCCGTCGGAATGCGGATCGCGCGCTGGCACAGCGCCAGTTCCTCGTTCGCGAGGCCCGACTGTTCACGCCCGAAGACGAGCGCGACGTCGCCGCTGGTCGGCTGCGCGAGCGTCCACGCCGCCGCTTCGCGCGGCGCGAACACCGGCCATTCGAGATGTCGCATGCGCGCCGTCGTGCCGAGCACGAGGCCGCAGTCGGCAATCGCGGCCTCCAGCGACTCGACGACGACCGCCGCCTGCAGCAGGTCGTCAGCGCCGGACGCGCGGGCCGTGGCCTCTGCCGACGGAAAGAGTCGCGGCCGGACCAGCACGAGTTGGCGCAGGCCCATGGTCTTCATCGCGCGTGCCGCGGCGCCGATGTTGCCGGGATGGGAAGTCTCGACGAGCACCACGCGCGTGCGGCTCAGCAGGCCACTCGTGACGGGCGGCGGGTTCTCAGGGTCGGGCACCGTTAATCTCCGCGTTGCCTGTCGTATCCGGTAGAATCCGCGGCATTCTATGGAAGCTCGTCCGCGCAAGCACCCGGCGTCGAGCACACCCAGCCTGGGGAACCCCTGATCATGCATCCGATGCTCAATATCGCCATCCGGGCGGCGCGCCGCGGCGCCACCGTGATCCAGCGCAGTCTCGAACGGACCGACACCCTGCAGGTGGACCTCAAAGGTCGCCGTGATTACGTGTCCAATGTCGATCGCGAGGCCGAGAAGGCCATCATCGACACGCTGCGCACGGCCTATCCCGATCACGAGATGCTCGCCGAGGAGAGCGGTACCCAGGGTAACAGCGACTTCGTGTGGATCATCGATCCGCTCGACGGCACGACGAACTATCTGCACGGCTATCCGCAGATCGCCGTGTCGATCGCGCTGGCCGTCCGCGGCGAAGTGCAGCAGGCGGTCGTCTACGATCCGCTGCGCGACGAACTGTTCACCGCCACGCGCGGCTCGGGCGCCCAGTTGAACAACCGCCGCCTGCGCGTGAGCCGCTGCCGCAGTCTCGATCAGTCGCTGCTCGCGACGGGTTTTCCGATTCGCAACGAAGCCTTGATCGACCCCTACCTGCAGTCCTTCGGCCGCTTTCTGCATCGCGCTGACGGCGTGCGTCGCGCCGGCGCCGCCGCGCTCGATCTCGCCTATGTCGCCGCCGGGCGTCTCGACGGCTTCTGGGAGTTCGGCCTCCAGGCCTGGGACATCGCCGCCGGCGCGCTGCTGGTGCAGGAAGCGGGCGGCATCGTCGGCACGCCCTACCCCGGACAGGATCTGCTGAAGACCGGCGACATCGTCGCCGCGACGCCGAAGGTGTTCCCGGAAATGATCGAGGTGTTGCGGGAGTTTCCGGTGCGCAAATTCGGCACCGGTGCGTGAACATCCTGGTCCTGGCGTCGACGTACCCTCGGTCGGCTGAGGATACGACGCCAGGCTTCGTGCACGAGTTGAGCCGCCGGCTGGTGGGCCTCGGACACGAAGTGGTCGTGCTGACACCGCATCTGCCCGACAGCGCCACGGACGAAGTGATGGACGGCGTGCGCGTGCGCCGGTTTCGCTACGGCCTCGAACGCCATGAAACGCTGATCGGCCAGGGCGGCATCGTCAGCCGGCTGCGCGAACGTCCGCTGCGCGTGCTGCTGGTCCCGCTCCTGCTCGTGGCGTACGCGATCGCACTGCTGCGCATGGGACGGGGCCGGCGTTTCGACGTCGTGCACGCGCACTGGATCATCCCGCAGGGCCTGCTCGCCGCGCTGCTGTTGCCGCTGCTCGGCGGTACTCCGCTCGTCTGCACCGCGCACGGAGGCGACCTGTTCGCGTTGCGCGCGCCGGCCTTTCGCGCGCTGCGCCGCCTCGTCACCGCCCGCTCGGCGTGCGTCACCGTGGTCAGTCATCACATGCGGGATGTCCTCACCCGCGAAGGCGTGCCGGCCGACCGAATCCGCGTGGCCTCGATGGGGGTCGACCTGCAGACGCGCTTCGTGCCGGTGCCCGGCGTGGCGCGTGACCCGGCCAAAGTGATTTTCGTCGGACGCCTGGTCGAGAAGAAAGGCGTGCGCCATCTGCTCGACGCCATGCGGCTCGTCCATGCGTCGCACCCGCACGTACGGCTGGACATCGTCGGCGACGGCCCCGAGCGTGTCGCACTCGAAGCGCAGTCGGCGCGACTCGGGCTGGCCGACTGCGTGAACTTCCTCGGCGGGAAACCACAATCCGCACTGCCGCAGCTGTATTCGGCCGCTGCCATCGCGGTGGTGCCGTCGGTCGTCGATCGCGGCGGCGATCAGGAAGGGCTCGGGCTCGTCACGGTCGAAGCCATCGGCTGCGGCTGCGCGGTGGTGGTCTCCGATCTCGAAGCGATACGCGACGTGGTCACAGACGGCGTCAACGGCCTCGTCACCCGCGCCGCCGATGCGACATCGCTGGCGAACGCGATCGTCCGTCTGCTCGACTCGCCCGCCCTCGGCACGCAGCTGGCGGCGCGCGCCCGCGCCGACGCGCTGGAGAAGTTCGACTGGCAGGCAGTGACCGGGCGCTACGGGCAGCTGTTCGAACAGGTGCTGACCTGACGGGCTGGCATCAGCTGTAATCGCAGCGCCCGTCTGTGGCGAGACGGTGAACGCGTAGACGACGAGGCCGGCTCCCGCCTGCGCTGCCCAATGGCTCCGCTTGATTCCCGCGACGCGTGCCGCATGCGCCCTGGCGGCCGCTGACTCACGGCGAGCCCGCCCGCCTGCCAACGCTGACAGGCCGCGCGATTCCGCTACAATCGGCCCGGCGGCGCCTGGCGGACCGCGCATCTCGGCAGTGACGCAGCACGACGATCGACAAGGAGTACCGCTTGAGCAGCGCAGACGGTTCCAGACGCCCCCCCTTCAGCATCGTGTTGCCCGCGAAGAACGAGGCGATCGGTCTGGCCAAGACCCTGCCCCGCCTGAAAGACGCGTTTGCCGGTGTCGAAATCATCGTGGTCGACGACGGCAGCACCGACGACACCCCGGCGATCTGTCGCGCGCACGACGTCGTCTACCTGCGCCACC
>LNEL01000047.1 GCA_001464935.1 Gammaproteobacteria bacterium Ga0077536 | reverse complement strand
TTGGGCACGGCGTCCGACTGTCCTGTCGCCCCGAGACGCGACCTCAGGGCGACCACGGAACAATACAAGGTTGGGCTGACGCAGGAAGCCCAACATGGACGTGTCATCGAGCACTCAATCACGCCGGTCCATCGGTCTCGAGCGGTGGTTTACTAGAGCGCATGCTGGTAGCGCCATGAGGGCGCACGCGTTGGGCTTCCTGCGTCAGCCCAACCTACGGGCTGCATCCGGGCTACGAGAGGCAGCGCGAGCACGGCCTCTCGTAGCCCGGATGAAGCGCAGCGAAATCCGGGATCGCGGCGGCGCCCCCGTTCATCCCCGGCACCCCTGACCTGGGCTCGGGCTGCCGCGGTTCAACGCTGTGCAAGCTCCTGATCCCGGATTTCGCGATGCTGCATCCGGGCTACGACTAGCAGCACCGGGCTGTCATGACGCCTGGTGAGGCAGGTGCTTCATGACCGTCGGGCTTCCTGCGTCAGCCCAACCTACGGGCGGATTTGCGATCAGGTGTTCAGGCCCGCGCGATCACTTCCTTCGCGAAGACATCGTCTGGCAGGGCGTTGATCGCGGCGCGGGTGGCGCGGATGTGTTTGCGCATCGCGGTCTCGGCGCTCGCCCCTTTGCCGGCGAGGATGAGGCGGGCGATCGCCGGGTAGTCCTGGCGGCGCTTGGCGCGTTCGCTCGCGGGCAGATGGC
This sequence comes from Gammaproteobacteria bacterium Ga0077536, assembly GCA_001464935.1. Taxonomy (GTDB): domain Bacteria; phylum Pseudomonadota; class Gammaproteobacteria. The sequence goes on along the minus strand of LNEL01000047.1, from coordinate 135,908 downwards.
GTTCGAACTGGGCGCGCAGCAGGTTGGTCTGGGGAATTGGCACGAAGCGGGTCAGTTCGGCGTTGCCGCCGATCGCAACCAGCTCTGTATAAAAGCGCACGCGCGCATCGAGCACGCCGCTGCCGTCGCGCGACTTGTACGCGTTCATCAGCGCCGCATAGGCCTGCTTGAAGCGGGCGCGATGGTTGCCGGTGCGGATCTCTTCGGCCGCGAGGCGGGCGGCGAGGCCCGTCAGCGATTCCTGGATGCTCAGGATGTCGTTCACTTCGCGGCGCGTGAGCTGGCGGAGATACGCGCCGCGATGGCGGTGCAGTTCGATGATGCCTTCCGCGGCGAGCAGCTTCAGCGCTTCGCGAATCGGGCCGCGGCTGAGTTTCAGCTCCGCGGTCAGATCCGCCTCCACGAGCCGCTGGCCCGGCACGTAGCGCCCGGTGCGCACGCCGTCGCGCAGCGCTTCGGCGACCTGGTCCGGTGAACTCTGATCGCGCCGGGCCGCCGGGACGCGACGCGCCGGGGCGAGGTCGGTTCGGGCGGCGGGGCGGGCTTTCATCGGCGGAGGCGGCTTTCGTGCATCGATGTCGGCGGCATGCTGGCCGGCACCGCGTGCGCTGTCAACGCGATTCTGGCTGCTGCGGCGCGGCAATTTTGGATTGTAGAACAATCGCGTATGAGAACCCCGTCCCTCGATTGACAGCCCAGATCGCCTTGTTCAGACTCGCCGGACTCTCACGGCGCCGCCGCCGGCGCACTCCGCTCGAGGTGGACACAATGGCCCGACTCTACGGTGATTCCGACAAATACGGTGACCAGTGCGGCACGCCGGTCGTCGAGGCGTTTCACGGGGCGATCAAGGAACTCGTGCGGCGCAAGCTCGCGGAGTCCGGCCAAGACTGGAACGACTTCGTGTTCGGCACGGCCTTCGAACTCATCACCGCCAGCGACTTCCGCGCGATCGATCAAAAGCTCCTCGACTACGGCCACCGCTACGTGTGGTCCGCGCTGAAGTCGCAGCAGGAACGCCCGGAGGCCTACACCGCGGCGCAGGGCGTTGGCGAGGATCTCGCCACCTTCAGTTTCGAGCACCCTGAAGCGCCGAAGGCGCCGGCCGATGCGGCGGGGCTCGAACTCTGCGGCTGCGGCGACAACGTGGTCCAGTACGACACCGATCTCGTCGGCACCGCGCGCTACATCCGCTCCAGCGCGATGGTGCTCACGTATCTGCAGAACGGCGTGCCCCCGGGCACGATTGCCGTCATCGACGACTCCGGCGGCACCCTCACCGCGCCGATCCTCGAGCAGTTCACCGGCGTGCTGTGCGCGGGCGGCACCGTGCGCTCGCATCTCGGCATCCTCACGCGCGAGTATGGCATTCCGTGCTTCATGAACTCGAAGCTCTCGGGCATCCGTGAAGGCGACACGGTGCGCATCGAATCGACGGCCACCGCCAAAACGGCAGACGCCTACCAGAAGGGCGTCGAGATGACCGGCCGCGTGTGGCGCGTGACGAAATAAGGCGGCAGCGATGAAAGACATCACCTACACCCAGCTGCTCGAAACGAACAACCTGATTCAGCAGAACACCGATCTCACCTACTGGCTGTGCCTCACACGCACGGTGCAGGAGTCGAAGCTCTTCCCGGTGTCGCCGTACATGATCCTGTCCTACTTCATGTGCTTCTACCGCTACCCTTCGCTGCTGCGCAAAATCGAACAGCACATGGCGGCGGAGGAAATCGGCGACCGCGCGCGCAACATGGGTATCAAGATTCAGAACCCGGCCATGGGCTGGTGCCTGCCGTCGTTCTACCTGCTCGGCCGCGAATACCTGATCGCGATGGGCATGATCCGGCCGCAGGACGCGGTCGAAGACGTCATCTACGTGATGGACTTCTGGAAGCGCTTCGAACTCGCGTGGCATCGCAACGACGGCCACCTGACGAACCGCGACTTCGGCCACCGCGCGCAGGTGCTGCCGGAACGCAAACTCCAGATCTTCCACGCCGACATGTACGACTGCGTCGAAGGCGACCCGCTGCACACCGCCGCCCAGGGTTTCATGGCGGCGACCTCGCAGTACGGCTTCCTGGTGTCCTGTGAGAGCCGCATCGCGCTCCACAACCAGGGCCCCTACAAGCTCGACGACGAGCGCGAGATGATCGTGCGCGACTTCATGGATCTCGCCGAAGGCGACTATCCGTGGCTCGACGGCGTCGCCGCCGACATGCCCTACAACAACCTCACGGTGCCGATGGCGGTCAAGGGCTGCCACTTCAACATCATCGACGACTGGGGTTCGTTCGAGTCCCAGCCCGAGTTCAAGTCACATCACATGGTCGGCGTCGGGCTCTACACCTCGGACACGCTGTCCGAAGGGCACACCCCGGTCGGCATGGGCAGCCGCGAGGAGCTCACGCGCACCTTCGAGATGCTCGCGCAGAAGGCGAAAGACGCGACCACGAAGCTCTGGCAGCGCATCGCCGGCTGGAGCCGCGACCAGATGGTCGACGCCGGCGCCATCACCTATTTCAGCATCATCAAGGATCTCGCCCACGTCGCCGGCTGCTACGCGGCGGAAGACTGGGTGATGATCGACGAGCGCGCCGAGCGCTTCCGCCCGTTGCTGAACGACGAATACAGCAACATGTCGCTGTGGGAAATCCTGGGCCCGCTCAGCAACCCCACGCAGCGCACCAACGAATACCAGATGTGCCAGCACGCGAACACGCCGGCGCGCATGTACTCGCTGATTCCATATTCGATCCTCAAGGACGGCGACTACACGCGCACCGTCGGGGGGCTCGCGCCGGGCGTGAGCCACCTGCCGCCGAAGGAGGACCGCTACCGCACCACGCAGGGCGTGCTGTCGCTGGCGGAGTACAACCGGCGTGCGCGCGAATTCACGCCGGCCGTGTGCGGCGAGGACTACAAGTTCCTGTGCGAGAGCTGGCTGAAGTATCACCACACCACGCCGGAAGCCGACACACTCTACCGCCTCGAGCAGCGCGACTCGCGCCGGCTCAGAGATCGGGGTGCCGGGCTCTCCCGCGCCGACGTCGAAGCACTTCGCCGCGACGCCTGATCACGAACCCAACCAGACCATCACGACAGCCGCCATGCAAATAGGGACTCTCATCCGCCGCGCCGCCCAGTACTTCGGCGACGCCGCCTGCCTCGTCGAGGGCAGCCGCTCCATCAGCTTCCGCGATTTCGATCTCGCGACCGATCGCCTGGGCAATGCGCTGCTCGCGCGCGGGCTCGTGCCCGGCGACCGCGTCGGGGTGCTGCTCGCGAACAGCATCGAATGCCTGGTGGCCTACTACGCGGTCGCCAAGGCCGGCCTCGTGCGCGTCGGGCTCAACACCCGCGAGACGCTCGACAACCATCAGTACAAGATCGAGGACAGTGGCGCGCGCGCCGTGATCCACGCCGGCATCGACGGGCTGCGCGCGGAGCAGCTGATAGGGCCCGACGAACTCGCGGCGCTGATCGCCAACGGCGAGCAGAAGCCCTGCGCCGTCGATCGCGCGCTCGACGCGCCGTATCGGCTCGGCTTCACGGGCGGCACCACCGGCAAGGCGAAGGCGGTCACGCTGACCACGCGCGGCGAACTCGCCGAGCTGTCGGCGTTCCTGATGGACCTCGTGCCGGACATCAAGCCTGGCGACACGTTCCTGCACGCGGCGCCGATTGCGCACGCATCTGGCGCCTTCTTCCTGCCGTGCATCGCGCGCGGCGCGACCTCGCTGATCATGCCGAAGTTCGATGCCGCCGAATTCCTCGTGCTTGCCGAGCGCACGCAGGCGAGCATGACCTTCCTCGTGCCGACGATGCTCGCGATGATCCTCGAAGAGCCCGGCCTCGCCAGTGCGAAGCTGAACCTGCGTACCATCAGCTACGGGGCGAGCCCGATTGCGCCGTCCGTGCTCGAACGCGCGCAGGCGCGTTTCGGCAAGGTGTTCGCGCAGTGCTACGGACAGGCTGAAAGCCCGATGGTGATCACCTGCCTCGGCCCCGACGAGCACGATCGCATCGGCTCCTGCGGGCGGCCGTTCACCTTCGTCGACGTCGCCGTGTTCGATGACGAAGACCGCCCGCTGCCGCCCGGTGAAATCGGCGAGATCTGCTGCCGCGGCCCGCAGACGATGGCCTATTACTGGAACCGCCCGGAAGCGACCGCGCAGGCCTTCCGCAACGGCTGGCTGCACACCGGCGACGTCGGCCGCATGGACGAAGACGGCTACTTCTACATCATGGATCGCAAGAACGACATGCTGATCTCCGGTGGCTACAACGTCTATCCGCGCGAAGTCGAAGACGTACTGCTCGAGATCGACGGCGTCGTCGAAGCGGCGGTCGTCGGCCTGCCGGATGAGAAATGGGGCGACCGCATCCACGCCGTCGTCGCCGGCCGCCCGGATCTGAAACCCGAGGCGCTGCTCGAACACGTGCGCGGACGGCTCGCGAACTACAAGCGGCCGAAGACCCTCGAAGTCTGGGACAGTCTGCCGAAGAGCGCGGCGAACAAGATCCTGCGTCGCGAAGTGCGCGATCGCTGCATCGCCGCGCAGCGTGACAAGGCCTGAGCGGGGAGCGGGTGATGAACGACATGCATCTCGCCTTGCACGGCGTGGCGATCAAGAAGCACGCGGCGGCCACGGTCGTCGCGGGCGCGGTGGGGCTCAGTGAGGCGCGGGCCGACAGCCTGCTGAAGGAAGCTGCCACCGGCGGGCGCGTCGTCGAGGCGCAGGGCGGCTACGTGCTGTCGCCGGCCGGCCGCATGATTCTCGACAACCAGTACTCGCGCTTCTATGGCGAGCTGCGCGCGGACCAGGCGTTCGTCGCTGCTTACGACCGCTTCGAGCGCGTGAACGTCGAACTCAAGCAGGTGATCACCGACTGGCAGACGCTCGACGTCGGCGGCCAGAAAGTGCGCAACGATCATTCGAACAAGGACTACGACGCCGGCGTGCTCGACCGCCTCGGCGAAGTGCACGAACGCTTCGAGCCGATTCTCGCCCAGCTGATCCGCGGCCTGCCGCGGCTGGCCGTCTACCGTCACAAGCTCGAAAGCGCGCTCGAAGAAGCGGAGCGCGGCCAGGTCCAGTGGGTCAGTGACGCGAAGATCGAGAGCTATCACACCGTGTGGTTCGAGATGCACGAAGACCTGCTGCGCGTGCTCGGCCGCGCGCGCGAGGAATAAGCGCCCGATGGCATTCGAACTCGGTCCCCACACGCTGGCCATCGACGGCAGCGCGCTGCCGGACAAGCAACTGATCGGTGGCAAGGCCTGGTCGATCGCACGCATGCGCGCGCTGGGCCTGTCGGTGCCGCCGGCATTCGTCGTCACCGCGCGCGCCTGCACGGGATTCCTGGAGAGCGGCGCAATGCCCGACGGCCTCGCCGATGAACTCGCACGTGGCATCGCGTGGCTCGAAGAAGCGAGCGACTGCCGTTTCGGTGGCAGCGGACGTCCGTTGCTGGTGTCCGTGCGCTCGGGTGCTGCGATCTCGATGCCGGGCATGATGGACACGGTGCTGAACCTCGGCATCACGGACGCCACCGAGGCGGCGCTAGCGGGCGCCACGGGCGACGCACGGTTCGCGCGCGACACACACCGGCGCTTTCTCGATCTGTATGCGCGCATCGTGCTGAAAGCCGTGATTCCCGATCTCGACGAGCACGCGACGCCCGCCGACTGGCGCAAGGTGATCGAAGACGCCGGCGGCGCGCCGGTGCCCACCGACCCGCGCGCGCAGCTGCTCGCCGCCGTGCAGGCGGTGTTCGAATCGTGGAATTCGCGGCGCGCGCGGCGCTATCGCCAGCATCACGGCATTCCCGACACGCTCGGCACCGCGGTGACCGTGCAGGCGATGGTGTTCGGCAACCTCGACGAGCAGTCGGGCACCGGCGTGCTGTTCAGCCGCAACCCGCTGACCGGCGAGCGCGCGCCCTATGGCGAATACCTCGCCCGCGCGCAGGGTGAGGACGTGGTGTCCGGGCGCTACACGCCGCTGCCGCTGTCCGCGCTCGGCGCGCAGATGCCGGCGGTGCACGCGGAACTGCTGACGGCCGCCGCCACACTCGAACGTGAAAACGGCGACGTGCAGGACATCGAGTTCACGGTGCAGGCCGGCAAGCTGTTCCTGCTGCAGACGCGCAGCGCGAAGCGCGCGCCGGCCGCCGCTGTACGCTTCGCCGTCGACATGGTCAACGAAGGCAGCATCGACGAAGCGACGGCGCTCTCGCGCGTGACGGCCGAACAGGTCCGCACGCTGTTGAGCCCGCGCCTCGCCGAAGGGGCGGCCGCTGCCGCTGACTGCGTCGCGAAAGGCGAGGCCGCGTGCCAGGGCGTCGGCGTCGGCATCGTGGTCACCAACACCGACGAAGCCGAGCGGCGCGCGCTCGCCGGGGAAGCCATCGTGCTCGCGCGCGCGACCACCAGCCCCGACGACGTACACGGCATGATCGCGTGCCGCGCGGTCGTCACCGAACAGGGCGGCGCGACCTCGCACGCGGCGGTCGTCAGTCGCGCGCTCGGCGTCGCCTGCGTCGTCGGTTGCGGCGACGGCTCGGTGACCGCCCTCGAGGGCCGGCTCGTCACCGTCGACGGCGCGAGCGGTTGCCTGTACGCCGGCGCGCTGCCGGTGGTGGCGCCCGATGAGAACGCAGAGCCGTCGCTTGCGGCGCTGACGCGCTGGGCGGAAGCGCGCGCGCCCCTGACCGTGCTCGCCGACGGCGGCCCAGACGCGCTCGATCTCACGAGCGTGGACGGCGGCGAGGACATCGAACGCCTGCCGGCGCTGATCGCCGGCCACGGCTGCGTGCGCGGCGGCGCGATTGCCAGCGACGGTGGCGTGCGTGCGGCGCTGGCCGCCGGCGTGCGCGTGATCGTCGCCTCGCCGCGGCTGCCCGTGCTGCTGGCCGCGCTCGAAGCGACACGCGAACAGGCTTGAACCGCACCACCATGGCCCGCGCATCAACGATAGACCTAGAGCAGATCCTGAGGACACATGTATGAGTACCGGCAAGCAGACCCCGGTGAAGGCAGGCGACATCGAGAGCCTGATCGAGATCTTCAAGCAGTCGGACTGGGATGAAATGCACGTCCAGGTCGGCGACTTCGAACTGTTCCTGTCGAACGATCCGCAGGCGACCGGGCCCGCCCGTGCAAGCGCCGCGGCCCCCGCTGCGCTCGCACCGGCCGCCGCGCCTGCGGCTGCGACGCCGGCGGCAGCGAAACCCGCGGCGGCAGCACCAACCGGCGAGGCACCGGTGCCGGACGGCATGCTCGTCATCCGCGCGCCGAACCTCGGCACCTTCTATCGCGCACCGAAGCCCGGCGCCCCGGCGTATGTCGAAGTGGGGCAGGTGATCGAGCCCGACACCGAGGTCTGCCTCATCGAAGTGATGAAGCTGTTTGCGCCGGTGCGCGCGGGCATCGCGGGCACCGTGCGCGAGATTCGTGCGCGCGACGGCCAGATGGTCGAGTTCGACCAGGTGCTGATCATCGTGGAGCCGGCCGACTGATGGCGATCTCCCGCGTCCTCAGCGTCAACCGCGGCGAGATCGCCGCGCGCGTCGTGCACGCCGCCCAGGCGCTCGGTATCGAGGCCGTGCAGGCCGTGTCGGTCGCCGACCGAGACAGCATGGCCGCGCGCGACGCCGACCGCACCGTGGTGCTGGGCCCGGCGCAGTCGCGGCTCAGCTATCTCGATCCGAAACTGCTCGTGCACACCGCGCTCGCGACCGGCTGCGACGCGCTGCATCCGGGCTATGGCTTCCTGTCCGAGCGCGCGGCGCTGGCCGAACTCTGCGCCGAGCACGGCATCACCTTCATCGGCCCGCGCGCGGAGACAATCGCGGCGCTCGGCGACAAGCTCGAGGCGAAGGCCATCGCGCGCGCCGCCGGCGTGCCGCTGGTGCCGGGCACCGATCGCATCAACGATGTCGCGATGGCGCAGGCGGCGGCCGAGGAACTCGGCTACCCGGTGCTGATCAAGGCGTCGGCCGGCGGCGGCGGTCGCGGCATGTTCATCGCCCGCTCGCCGGAAGACATCGCGGCGGGCTTCGACAAGGCGAGCAACGAAGCGCGCGAAGCCTTCGGCGACGACACCATGTACATGGAGACCTATGTCGAGAACGCCCGGCACGTCGAAGTGCAGGTGTTCGGCGACGGCAAGGGCCATGTCGTGCATTTCGGCGAACGCGACTGCTCGATCCAGCGTCGCTACCAGAAGGTGTTCGAGGAGTCGCCGTGCGCGGCGATGCCGGACGCGCTGCGCAGCCAGCTGCATACGGCGGCCACCGCCCTCGTCGCGTCGCTGAACTATCAGAACGCCGGCACCGTCGAGTTCCTCTACGACGTCGACCGCCAGGCGATCTATTTCATCGAGGTCAACGCGCGCATCCAGGTCGAGCATCCGGTGTCGGAGCAGGTCACGGGCTTCGATCTCGTGCAGCTGCAGTTCCGCATTGCGGGCGGCGAGCCGCTGCTGCTGACGCAGGCGCAGATCCCCGTGCGCGGTCATGCGATCGAATGCCGGCTGAACGCCGAGGATCCCTACCACGACTTCCGCCCGAGCCCCGGCCGCATCACGCACTGGGGCCCGCCGCGCGGCGCCGGCGTGCGCCTCGACAGCCACTGCTACGACGGCTACCTCGTGCCGCCGTTCTACGACTCGATGATCGGCAAACTGATCATCACCGCCGCGACGCGCGAAGCCTGCGTCGAGCGCCTCGCCGAGGCCCTCGACCGCTGCGAAATCGGCGGGCTGACGACCAATCTGCCGCTGCTGCGCTACATCGCGCGGCACCCGGATTTCATGCACAACCACTTGAACACGCGCTGGCTCGAAAAGACCGGATTGCCGGCCTTCGGCGCGCACCAGGAGTAAGGCCACCATGGCACATATCGAATTCCTCGACGAAACGATGCGCGACGGACAGCAGAGCCTGTGGGGCATGCGGATGCAGGCCGGTCACGCGCTGCCCGTGGCCTCGCTCGTCGACCGTACCGGCTATCGCGTGATCGACCTGACCGGCTCGTCGATGTTCGAATGCCTCATCAAGTACTGTCGCGAGAACCCGTGGGAAGGGCTCGACCTGCTGGTGCAGGCGATGCCGCGCACGAAGATTCGCGCCGGCATGCGCTCGAACGCTTCGGTGACCTTCAGCGTGACGCCCGATTCGCTGATGGACGCGTGGATGCGCCAGCTGAACGTGCATGGCTGCCGCAGCTTCTGGATCTACGACGTGCTGTTCAACATCGACAAGATGCACCGGCTCGCGAAGGTCGCGAAGGAGTTCGGATCGGAAGTCGCCGGCTCCATCATGTTCACGCTCTCGCCGGTCCACACCGACGAGTACTACGCCGACAAGGCCGACAAGCTGTCCGTGTGTCCCGACATCGACACCATCCTGCTGTACGACACGGCCGGCGTGCTCGAGAAGGAGCGCCTGCAGACGCTGCTGCCGGCGATTGTGGCCAAGTCGCGCGGCAAGCCGATCGAGTTCCACTCGAACAACCTGCTCGGCCAGTCGGCGAAGGCCTATCTCGACGCGATTCCGCTCGGCGTCAGCATCCTGCACACGGCGGTGCGGCCGATGGCGAACGGGCCGTCGGTGCCGTCGATCGAAATCATGACGCGCAACGTCGAGTTGCTGGGCCACACCCACAACATCGACATCTCGCTGCTGCCGCCGGTGTCCGCGCACTTCGAGGCGATGGGCAAGGCGGGTGGCTTCCTCGTCAACCAGTACGCGGAATACGACGTGCTGTCCGTGCAGCACCAGATCCCGGGCGGCATGGTCGGCACGATGAAGGCCCAGCTCGTGCAGCACGGCATGTCGGACCGGCTCGACGAAGTGATGCGTGAAACAGCGGTGGTGCGGCGCGAACTCGGTTATCCGGGCATGGCCACTCCGTTCAGCCAGCTCGTCGGCACGCTCGCCGTGCTGAACATCGTCACCGGCCAGCGCTACTCGGTGATTCCGGACGAAGTGATCCAGTACGCCGCGAAGCATTACGGCGAGACCGTCGCGCCGATCGACCCGAACGTGCTCGACAAAATCATGTCGGCACCGCGTGCGAAGGAGATCTGCGCGAATCCGCCGGAGCAGCCGACGATCGAGGAACTGCGCAAGCGTTTCGGCACGAGCAATGATGATGAATTGATCCTGCGCGCGCTGGTGCCGTCGTCCGAAGTCGACAAGGCGCTGGCGAACGGCCCGGTGAAGACGAGCTTTCCGACGCTGTCCTCACCCGAGCTCGACCAGGTCCGCCGCCTGATGAAGCTGGCGAATTCGCCGGTGGTGCAGGTCACCTCGCCCGACCTCAAGCTATCGCTGCGTCGCTTCAAATGAGCGCCGCGCGCCGCGCCGTCATCGTCGATGTCTGCCGTTCGCCGTTCGGCCGTGGCCGCGAGAACGGCAGCCTCGCGGGCATTCATCCGGTGGACCTCTACGCCGAAGTGATCGGCGCGCTGGTCCGCCGCACGGGCATCGACCCGGCGCTCGTCGAAGACGTGATCACGGGCTGCGTGATCCAGGTCGCCGAACAGGCCGGCAACATCGGTCGCCAGGCGGCGCTCGCCGCGGGCCTGCCGGAGTCCGTGCCGGCGGTGACACTGGACCGCAAGTGCGGGTCGGCGCAGCAGGCAATCGACTTCGCGGCGCAAGGCGTGATCGCCGGCGCCTACGATGTCGTGATTGCCGGTGGTGTGGAGATGATGGGCACCGTGCCGATGCGCATCAACCGCATGGGCAAGGACAGCGAGGGCCCGCGCTTCAAGGCGCGCTATCCGCAGGGCCTCATCCACCAGGGCATTTCAGCCGACCTGATTGCCGCGCGCTATGCACTGAGCCGAGAAGACCAGGACCGCTATGCGCTGCGCTCGAACCTGCGCGCGGCGGCGGACGTCGCCGGCAGCGAGCGTGACATCGTGGCCGTCGACGTCCCGCAGGCCGACGGCAGCGTGAAGCGCGTGACGCGCGACGAAGGCATCCGCGCCGACAGCAGCTACGAGAAACTGCAGTCGCTGAAGACGCCGTTCGAGGACGCCGCGATGGCGGCGCGTTTCCCGGAGATCCGATGGAGCGTGACGGCCGGCAATGCGAGCCAGGTGTCGGACGGCGCATCGGCGCTGCTGATCATGGAGGAGGCCACCGCCGCACGCCTGGGCCTCCAGCCACGCGCGGCCATCACGCACTTCGCGGTGATGGGTGACGACCCCCTGATGATGCTGACAGGTGTGATCCCGGCGACGGAAAAACTGCTGAAGCGCGCGGGCCTGTCCATCGACCGGGTCGACGCGTTCGAGGTCAACGAAGCGTTTGCGTCGGTCGTGCTCGCGTGGCAGAAGGCGACGGGCGCGGATCCGGAACGCGTCAACGCGTTCGGCGGCGCGATCGCGATCGGCCACCCGGTCGGCGCCTCCGGCGGCCGCCTGATGGCCAACCTGCTGCGCGTGCTCGAAGCGAAGCAGGGCCGCTACGGCCTGCAGACCATGTGCGAAAGCGGTGGCATGGCCAATGCGACGCTCGTTGAACGGTACTGAAACGCAGATTCTTGCCACCGAGAACACAGAGAACACCGAGGGAAGAGGAGAATTGAACGGGACTCTCCGCGATGTCGCCGGCACGCCCGTCTTGGGCGCTCCGGTGGCGCCCTATCCAAGCGTCTTTCTCGGTGTTCTCTGTGTTCTCGGTGGCTAACCCAAACCTGAGGTTGCTCGAATGGTCGACAGAGTCAAAGACAAGATTACGGTGATCACCGGGGCCGGGACGGGCATCGGGCGGGCGTGCATGAGCATGTTCGCGCGTGAAGGCGCGACGGTGGTCGGCGTTTCGCGCACGCAGAAGAACCTCGACGAGGCGCTGGTCGAGGTGCATGCGCTCGGCGGCCGCGGCATGGTGCTGGCGAAGGACCTGTCGCAGCCCGAGTCCTGCGACGAAATCGTCGCTGCGACGGTGGCGGCCTATGGCCGCATCGACATCCTCGTCCACTCGGCGAGCGTCGGCTGGAGCTGGAACGAGCGCAGCCCGGGGTCGATGCATCCGCTCGATGACACGACGCCGGACAAATGGCGCGAAGTCATTGGCCTCAATCTCGATGCCTGCGCGTTCATCAACCGCGCCTGCCTGCGGCAGATGCTGAAGCAGGGCAAGGGATCGATCGTCAACGTCGCGAGCATCTCCGGCCTGTTCGGCATGCCGACGGCGCACACCTACTGTGCCGCCAAAGGCGGCGTGATCAACCTCACGCGCGCGCTGGCGACGACCTATGCGAAGGACGGTGTGCGCACGAACTGCGTGTGCCCGGGCTATACCGACACGCCGATGATAGCCTCCGTGATGAACGTGTTCGACGATCCCGCAGTGGCCGCGCAGATCACCCCGATGGCGCGCGCCGGCACGCCGGACGAAATGGCCGCCGGCTGCCTGTTCCTCGCGTCCGACGAGGCGGGTTACTGCAACGGCACGATTCTGGTGATCGACGGCGGCACGTCGGCGCGGCAGTAAGAGGCCCGCGTAGATGAAGTGCAGCCACATCAAGGTCCCGCTCCGCGACGGCGACATGGGTGCCTACCTGGCGGTGCCGGATCGCACGCCGGTGGGCGCGATCATCGCGATCATGGAGATCTGGGGCGTCAACGACACGATGCGTCACCACGCACACGAGTTCGCCGAGGCGGGCTATGTGTGCCTCGTCCCCGATTTGTTCTGGCGGCAGGAACCCGGCGTCGAACTGTCCGATCGCAACCCGGCGGACGCCGAGAAGGCCTTCGATCTGTACTACGAGTTCGACTACGACCTCGGCGTGCAGGACATGGAAGACACGCGGGCCTTTCTGAAGACCATGCCCGAGTGCAACGGCAAGGTAGGTGCAGTCGGCTACTGCCTCGGCGGCAAGCTCTGCTATCTGCTGTGCTGTCGCACGGACATCGACTGCGCGGTCGCCTATTACGGCACCTACATCGAGCACAGCATCCGTGAGGCGAAGCACCTGCACCGCCCGATGATGCTGCACATGGCGATGCAGGATCGCTGGGTGCAACCGGAAATCAACGCGATGCTCGAGCGCCGTCTCGGCCCGAACCCGCTCGTCGAGATTCACAAGTATCCCGACGCCGACCACGCCTTCGCGCGCAAGGGCGGCCGCCCGTATCGTGAAGAAGACGCCGTCCGCGCGCTGGACCTCAGCCTCGAGTTTTTCCGCCGCCACCTGTAAGGGCGCGCGCGATCACGGCACCGCCCACCGACTGTGGCCTGGATGCAGCGCAAGCGGAATCCGGAGACAGGGAGGGGCGGGTGTTGTATGTCTCTGCGTCCGCTGCGATGAAGTGGCGCTGACGCCGGAGATGAACGCCGTGCCGGCTTCGACCCGGATTCCGGCTTGTGCGGCCTCCGGGCGACGAAATCGAGCTACCTGCCTGTGCCACTCCGCGTGCGGGCTGTCAGTCGCCCTTGTAGCCCGCCGGCAGCGTGCTTTGATCGCGGGCGACCGCACTGCTGATGTGCTCGTGCGACACGGCGATGAGTTCACGCGCCCGCGTCATATCGGCGAGGAGCCTGCCCCCGCGCTTGAGGCAGCGGCCGGCCACGTACACCGAGTCGATGTTGCCCGGGTGCACGTGCAGGAGCAGCGTCGCGGCCGCATTGTGCAGCGGCATCGTGTTGACGTCGTCGAGGCGGACCATGATCACGTCGGCCTCCTTGCCGATTTCCAGTGTGCCGACCCGGCGCTCGAGCCCCAACGCCGTCGCGGCGTCGACGGTCATGGCGCGCAGCATGTCCTCGGTGGTGACTTTGACGGTGTCAGCGCCACGGTGCCCGGCCAGCACCTCCGCGTTGTCGAACATGCGTTGCGTCTGCAAGGCCAGGCGCGCCTGGGTCAGCAGGTCACCGCTGTTGTTGGAGATGATGTCGCAGCCGAAGGTCGGACGACCGCCGGCGGCGGCGAAGCGGCCGATGACCGACGGCCCCATCGACATCTGCATCTCGGTTTCCGGGGTCGAGGAGATCCAGCCGCCGGAATCGGCAATCATCCGGATCTCTTCGTCGCTGGACAGATTCGTGTGCACGAACAGCAGGTCACTGCCGAGCAGGCCGTGCGCCTGCATCAAGGCCACCTCCGGCTCACGCTCCGGAAACTCCCAGGTGTTCGAATGGATCGAGACGGGCAGGCCGAGACTGCGCGCGGCGGCCAGTTCCTGCTTGAACTGATCGAGGCCGCAGATCAGCAGGTCCGACGTGGCCACACCCATCGTCACCAGCGCGCTGTCCGAGGCCAGCCGTCCTTGTCGAATGCGTTGCATGTCCTTGATGCGCCCGGCGAGATTCTGGAATCCGGGCGCTTCGAGCGGGACCTCGTTGAAACCATAGCCGAACACCGCGCGCGCGCCCGAGTCGACGAGGCCGTCGATGGCGGCGTCTGCATGCGCCGGCGAATTGATGCAGTGGGAAAAGTCCCACACGGTCGTGATGCCGGCGTTCAATGCCTCCAGCATGCCGACCCAGTTGCCGGTGTAGATGTCCTCAGGGCGGTGATGCTTCGCGCGGAGAAAGCGGATCTCGCGCATGTAGCCCTTCAGCGTTTCGTTATGGCACACGCCGCGCAGGGCGGTCTGCCACACGTGGCGGTGGGTGTCGATCAGGCCCGGCATCACGAGGCAGCCGGTGGCGTCGATGGTCTCGGCCTGCGCGTCGGTGATGGACGGGCGCACGTCCGCGATTTGCGTCCCGTCGATCAGCAAATCGCCCGTGAATGTGCTGCCGAATGCGCCGTCGGGCGCGAGCGTCATGATCGTGCCGCCCTTTAACAGTGTCTTACGGTTCGACATCGAACTGCTCCTTGTGCCGCTATGGCGTGGGTTGAAAAGTGATCGAAGTGCTTCGGGGAGCGCGCACTAGACGAGCGGGCGACCGCCGTCGACGGCGATGACGGTGCCGGTGGAGAACGTCAGTGTCGCACAGGCGGCGACGACAGCCGCCGCGATGTCCGCCGGATGCGCGAGGCGACCGAGCGGGCTGCGGGCGAGTTGTTCATCGCGCCAGGCCGGATCGAGTCCGGCGATGAACGGTGTGTCGACGAGGCCAGGTGCAATCGACAGCACACGAATGCCTGGGGCCAGGGCGCGCGCGAGTGATTTCGTGAGGCTGTCCAGCGCAGCCTTGGACGCGCAGTACATCACATTGCTGCCCATGCCGGTGGTCGCCGCAATCGAGGAAATATTGACGACCAGTGCGCCCGCGCCTTGCGCCAGCAGCGGACGCAGTGCCCGCACGGCTGCGAAGGGTCCACGGACATTGGTCGACAGGATGTCGTCGATCAGGGTGTCGTCGAGCGCATCGAGATCGTGATGCGGCACGAAACGGGTGGTGCCGGCGCAGTTCACCAGCACGTCACATCGGCCGTAGGTGTCGGCCACCGTGCGGGCCATGCGCGCCAATGCAGCGCTGTCCGTCACCGGTGCCGATACGGCGCAGTGGCGACCTCGGCCCCCGAGCGCCGCAGCCAGCGCTTCGGCCGGCGCGGGTGAACGGTGGTAGCCGACGACTACGCTGGCGCCTTCGTCCGCCAGCCCGCGGCAAATCGCAGCGCCGATGCCACCTGCGCCGCCGGTCACGACGGCGACCGTGTCCGCCAGGGATGCGCATACCTGCGGCATCGCCCTAACCTGCGAGGCCCAGGCGACGCACGCGAATGTCGGCCTGCTCCTGATGGCCGGAGAAATGCTCGAGTGCGCACAGTCGCGAGCACACCTGGCCAATCTCAACGGCCGCGCGATCGGTCCTGATCTGCTGATAGGTGTGCGTCTTGATGAACTTGCCGACCCACAGCCCGCCCGTATAGCGGCCGGCACCACGGGTCGGCAGCGTGTGGTTCGTGCCAATCACCTTGTCACCGAAGGACACGTTGGTGCGGCTGCCGAGGAACAAGGCACCGTATCGCGTCATGCGGGCCAGAAACCACTCGGGATCTTCCGTCATCACCTGGACGTGTTCGGAGCACAGCCGTTCGGCCTCGCCCAGCATTTCGTCGCGGGTGTCGCAGAGAATGATCTCGCCATAGTCTTCCCAGGCGACGCGGGCGATCGGTGCAGTGTCGAGGCGCGCCAGCACTGCCTCGATCGCCGCCGGCAGGGCGGCGGCGAGGGTCCGGCTCGACGTCACACAGATCGCGGGCGAGTTCGGCCCGTGTTCCGCCTGCCCCATCAGATCGACGGCGACCAGTTCGGCGTCGACGCTGTCGTCGCAGATCACCAGCGTTTCGGTGGGCCCGGCCGGCAGATCGATGCCGACCTTGCCGTACAGCTGGCGCTTCGCTTCTGCGACGTAGGCGTTACCTGGCCCGACGAGCATGTCGACGGCTTCGGTATGCTGGGTGCCGAGCGCCATCGCCGCAATCGCCTGCACGCCACCGAATGCGTAGATTTCATCAGCGCCCGCCAGCGCCATCGCCGCGATGACGGCATGCGGCAGTTCACCCTTGTACGGCGGTGCGCAGGCCGCAATGCGTTTCACGCCGGCGACCCTTGCGGTCACCACGCTCATATGGGCAGAGGCAAGCAGGGGATATTTTCCACCCGGCACGTAGCAGCCCACGGCGTTGACGGGAATATTGCGATGACCCAGGACGACGCCGGGCAGCGTCTCGATCTCGACGTCACGCAAGCTCAGCAACTGGACCTGTGCAAAGCGCCTGATCTGCGCCTGCGCGAACTCGATGTCGTCCCGCGCCTGTGGGGTCAGGGTATCGACGCAGCGTTCGATCTCGTCGGGCGTGAGTCGAAAGCTCGGCGGGTTCCACTGATCGAACTGCCCGGAATACCGGCGCACTGCCTGCTCTCCTTCGCGGGCGACATCGTTGATGATCTGCTCGACGGTATTGCGCACCTGCTGTTCGATTTCCGCCCGGACGGCCTGCGGCTTGCCAGTCTTGAGTTGCGTGATCATGACGGCGGCTACTTGATTGCGATCGGGTTGATCGGTGAGCCGACGGCGCCGGTGATAGGCAGCGGTGGGGCGCAGAAGAAGAACTCGTAGACACCGTCCTGCGCGCAGTCGTCAGCGAGAGCCTGGAGAAAGAAGATCTCGCCCATCGAAATGCCGATTTTCGGGATCACGACCCAATGCCAGGGCTGTGAGGCGTCGGTCGTTTCATTCGGTCGCACTTCGCAGCCCCAGGTATCGGTGCAGATGGCGGCGATGTCCTTGCCGAAAATCCAGTCCGCGGTCTCGAATGCGAGCCCGGGCGCATCACCGCCGGCATAGCCACCCCATTCACCGGACGCGAGGCGGTCTTCCATCTGTCCCGTGCGGACCAGGACGAAGTCGCCGCTGCGGATTTCCACGCCCTGGGCGGCCGCCGTGGCGTCGAGGTCGGCGCAGGTGATCGCCGTGCCGTCAGCGAGACAGTCCCGTTGACAGTGCCGCGCCAGATCGAGCAGCACGCCGCGGCCGACCATCCTGTCCTTGACCTTCTCGATGCCGTTGCGTTGAGCACCGTTCGAATCGACGAGCGTCGCGTCGTACCCGTTCCACATTTTATCCTCGTAGAAAATGTGTCCGAGCGCGTCCCACTGCGTGCCGCACTGGAGCGGCATGCTGACGGCGTCGTCGGCATAGCGCAGGCCGCCGGCGTCCTGGTTGCCCGACACCGCGTCGGTGCCGGTCGCCAGCATCGTGTGTATCGGATTGAAGCGATTGCCCCAGAGCCCACGCTGGGGTCCGTTGCGATCGAAGTTCAGCGCGAGTGAGAACACCTTGCCACGACGAATCAGTCCGGCCGCGCCCACGATGTCCGCGGGTGTCACGTGATTGAGAGTCCCGATTTCGTCGTCGCTCCCCCAACGGCCCCAGTTGCTGCAGCGCTCGGCGGTTTCCTTCAGATGTTTCAGATCGAACGGTGCGTCGGTGTGATGGCGTGGCATGCGGGACTCCTGGATTGGCGTTCGACTGTGCGATGGCCACGGAGTCTAGAAGCTGGCAGCAACGGGCTGCCAATACTGAATTTCGCTGGCAGGCATCTCGGGATTGGATGCCGATCCGACGCCTGGGACGCGGCACTGCCCGGGCATGTTCCACCTGTGGCGGCCCGCGAGTCCCGCACACCTCCTCAGGACGAACTGCTCATCTCGGCGCCTCGCCATTGCCTGCGTCTGATGCGCCTGCCGCAGTGCTCGAACAGGACGTGCCTGAATTCGGTCGCCGCGCGGGACTTCTTGCGCGTCAACGACTCGATGTACACCCAGTCGATTGCAAGGCCTGCAATTGGCGCGGTCGACAAACGACGGTCGACGATGGCCTTCCACGCCGCGCAGTAAGGCAACACGGTGTAGGCCATGCCGTCCGCGGCCAGTTCGACCATGGCCGACGTGGAATTCGAATCTGCGATGATGCGGGGTGGCAGATGCGCTTCCGCCAACGCGTTCTCCACGACGAGTCGCAGACTGTTGGGACGGGTGGTCAGGATCAACGGCCTGGCGGCGACCTCGTCGAGTGACACGGCCTTCCGCACGCTCAGTCCGGCGCCGCGCGGGCCGATGAGATACAGACGCTCCCGCATCAGCGGGCCCGTGCTGACTTGCGGCACGGCCATCATGTCCACGATCACGGCACAGTCGAGCTGGCCCTCCTGGACCAGGCGCGACAGATCCACGCTGATGCCTTCGTGCACGTGCAGCGTCACCTTGTCGAACGAACGGCAGTATTCGCGCATCAAGGGCAGGGTGACCATGTCGCGCATCGACGGCGGCATGCCGACCGCCAGGTCGCCCTGGGGCCCGGCGGCATCGCCAACCACTTCATGACGCAGCCGGTGCAGATCTTTCAGCAGCGCCGCCGAGCGATCGCGCAGACGTTCGCCGGGCTCGGTGAGCGTGACGCCGCGATCGACCCGGTTGAACAGGATCACGCCGAGGTCGTCTTCGAGCATGCGAATCTGGCGCGAGAGCGCCGATTGCGCGACATGCAGCGTTTCGGCGGCACGCGTGAAACTGTGGAGCTCGGCGACTTCGAGGAAATAGCGGAGCTGGCGCAGGTTCAGGTTGCCGAGATCGAATTTCATGGGCGGGCGTGGGTGCAGGTGGACGCCCATGGTAGCGCACCGAAACCCCGGATCCCGCACGGTCGTCCGGCCGCACACCGAAATCCCGGGCCGCCCCGTTGAAGCGCAGTGCACGGCGGGGCCTGGCGACAGCGGCCGTCGCGACCGACAGCCGGGGCTGCACAGGAACGATGGGCAGGCCGATTGTCAGTGCGCCGCGGCAAGCGGCACACTCGGGCCCTCATTCCGGCGAGGAGACTTCCCGATGGCGACCCTGAACGGCGTACACCACCTCGCGATCATGACAGCGGACGTCAAATCGCAGATCGAATTCTTTTCCGACGTGCTCGGCATGAAGCTGAAGGCGCTGTACTGGATGCACAACGTTGAGGGGTATTTCCATGCGTTCATGGAATTGAATCCGAGTTGCTCGGTGGCCTTCGTCTATGCGCCGGCGGTGAAGGACATCCCGACCGAGTTCGGCGTCTCGCATGCCGGCAACCCGGTGAAGCCCTGCGCGCCCGGCGTGATGCAGCACCTGGCGTTCAACTGCGACACGGATACCGAACTGTTCGCAATGCGCGATCGCATCCGCGCCAAGGGGGTGCGCGTGCTCGGGCCGCTCGATCACGGTTTCTGCAAATCGATCTATTTCGGCGGGCCGGAGAACCTGGTCCTCGAGGTGTCGACGTCGGCGAGCGGGATCGACGCCGACGCGTGGATCGATCCGGAAGTCGTGCAGCTGAACGGCATCACGCCCGAGGAACTCGCGCGCTACAAGAATCCGCCGTCGTTCGTGGCGCCCGCGACCCCGGTCCCGCAGCCGCCGGCGGGTACGGGGCGCCCCGAATACACGCAGATGGACGAGGGCTTCGGCGGTGCTTTCGATCTGCCCGACGATTTCGTCACGCGGGAATTGAGCGAAAGCACGCCACCGGTGAGAGTGGCCTCGGCGGGTTAGCAGGCGGGCGGAAAGCGGCAGGCTTCACTGTGCTTCGTCCGCCGTGCGTGCCTGCGGATGTTCGCGGGATTAGCCACCGAGAACACAGAGAACACCGAGGAATACAGAGTGTTCCTGCGCCAGAGGCAGACGTAGGTTGGGCTGACGCAGGAAGCCTCAACATTGAGGCCGCACATCGCATCGATGCGCATCCCAGCCCGTTCCGGCGGGTGGTTTGACTTGGCGCAGCCGTGCCCGTTGAGGTGGGGTTAGTGCTTCGTGTGTTGGGCTTCCTGCGTCAGCCCAACCTACGGTTGTAGTCCAGGGTTCTCGCCGGGGTTCATGGCGACTGATCGATACTCGCGCTCGGCTGTTCAGGCGGCGCGCCGGCGGCCCACCCACGTCAGCAGCCCGCCCGCGCTGGCCATCAGCCACAGCGCGCCGGGCAGCGGGACGGGGGCGAACGTCAGCGTGTCGAAGCTCGCGCCGCGCAGGATCGTGTTCCTGTCTATCGCATTGGCCGTCGGGTGGTCGAACGCCAGCGTCAGGCTGATGAACGTGAAGTCCGTGATGTCGAAGCCCGACGGCAACGGGGTCAGGCCGGGCAGGGTGCCGGCCGGCAATCGGAAATCGAAGCTGATGTTCGCCAGCGTGTAGGCGTTCGCGCCGTCCGGCACGCTGCCGTCGACCGTGGCGGCGCCGAGACTGAAGGTGCCGGACAGGAAATCGCTGGAAGCGAGCTGGATCTGCAGCCGCCCGTTGTCGCCGCGGAAGTCGCGTCCACCGGTCGTCAGCACGAAGTCATCGATGGCGTTCAGGTAAACCGCACTGGTGCTCAAGGTCGGCACCACGGTGTCGTCGAGCAGGAAGCTCCCGCTGAACGGCGCATTCGCGTCGAGCGGGCCCGGATTCGTGCCGGAAATCGTGCCGCTGAAGTCGACCCGCACGGGCGCGGCGTGCGCGACATGGCCGAGCAGGGCGAACGCGCAGCACACGGAAGCAAGAGGCAGTAGACGCACGGAGAACTCCCAGCTTGTTTGTTGTTGTGGGGTCGACGCTAGCACGACAGCGCCGGCCGATACCGGGCCTGGTTCGGGATCTCGCGCCAGGCCGCAAAAATTTGCATTCGAAGCGGCACGCCGCGGCGTTCGAATACGGCCACGGCTTGCACCCCGGCGTGCGTCGGGCTGCCTGACGGCCGCACCGTTCACCCGTCGAGCGCCTGCTGCAGCCGCCCGCGCCATTCGTAATTCGTGAAGTCGAGCTGGATCGGCGTGACGGACACGGCGTTTTCGTGGATCGCGTGCAGATCGGTATCAGGCGTCTTCTCGCCGTCGGGATAGGCAATCTTGACCCAGAAGTAGGGCACGTTGCGGGCGTCGATCCGCGCGTCGATGCTGAAGGCGCCGGGCGGACGCTGGCCCTGCCGGGTCACGCGCACGCCGGTGACCTCGGCCGGCAGCGCATCCGGAAAGTTGATGTTGAGGAAGCTGCCGGCCGGCCACTGGTCGCTCTGGATGAGACTGGTCAGCAGCGCCGGCAGCCGCTGCTGCGCGGCGTCCCAGCGTGCGGTGCCGGTCAGCGAGCGCACGACGGACAGCGCGATGGAGCGGATGCCGAGCAGCGTGCCTTCCATCGCGGCGGCGCAGGTGCCCGAGTAGCTGACGTCTTCGCCGAGATTCGCGCCGTTGTTGATGCCGGACAGGATGAAGGTCGGACGTTCGTCGCGCATCAGTTCGTGATAGGCCATCAGCACGCAGTCGGTCGGCGTGCCGTACACGGCCCAGCTCCGCTCGCTGCAGCGGCGCACGCGGATCGGGTTGTGCAGTGAAATCGAGTGGCTCGCGCCGCTGCGCTCGCTGTCGGGCGCGACGATCCAGATATTGTCGGACAGCGTGCGGACGACCTCTTCGAGCACCTTGATGCCCGGGGCGTCGATGCCGTCGTCATTGGTCAACAGGAAGCGGTAGTCGGCTAGCGGTTTGCGGCTGCTCATGGTCGTCTGGCTGTGTTGGGTGAATGGAGGGTGATGGCGCGATTCAGACCGAATAGTGACCGATGTGCCGGGCCTGGAACAGGGCGCCGGTCACGCGCTGCGGGTATCGCTCGCGATACGTCCGTCGACGATGGTCAGATGACGTCGAGCCCGCGCGCCGAGATCGGCATCGTGGGTGACGACGATCAGCGTCACCTGCTGTTCGCGCTGCAGGGTCTCGAGGATGTCCACGACCTGCGCGCCGGACGCGGAGTCGAGGTTCCCGGTCGGTTCATCAGCGAGCAGCAGCGGCGGGCGCATGATCATCGCGCGTGCGATCGCCACACGTTGACGCTGGCCGCCGGACAGCTCCGCCGGCCGGTGCGACGCGCGTTCGGTCAGGCCCAGCGCCTGCAGGGCACTGCGCACGCGCTCGGTGCGCTCGCGGCCGGTGATGCCGGCGAGCAGCAGGGGCAGCTCGATGTTCTGCGCGGCGGTCAGTCTCGGCACCAGGTGAAACGACTGGAACACGAAGCCGATCGTGCGATTGCGCACGGCGGCGAGTTCGTCGTCGGACAGGTGAGTGACATCGGTACCGTTCAGCAGGTACTGGCCGCTGGTCGGGCGGTCGAGCAGTGCGATCAGATTCAGCAGCGAGGACTTGCCCGAGCCGCTCGGGCCCATGATCGAGCAGTAGTCGCCCTGCCGGATGGCGAGGCTGGCGCCGTCGACGGCGCGCACGGTGTCGCCGCCGAGAGTGAAGATGCGCGTGACCGCGCGCAGTTCGATCAGCGGCGGCGCGCGATCCGGGGCTGTCGCCGCGTCCGTCGCGGCAGCCGTGTCATTCGTCGATGCCATCGTCCTCGACCGCCGGCACGCCCGCCTTGACGCCGTCGCGGCCGACCGACAGCACGATCTGCTCGCCGGCCTCGACGCCGGCCTTCGCCTCGGTGTACTCCCAGTTCGCGAGCCCGCGTTCGAACTCGCGCAGTTCCAGCACGCCATCGACGAGCACCAGCACGTGCGTGTCCTTGACGACGGCCTCGGTCGGGATGCGCACGACGTCCTTGCGCTCGTCGACCAGCACTTCGATGTCGGCGCTGTAGCCGGGCAGCAGGCCCCTGAGGTCGTCCGCCTGCGTGAACTCGACTTCGACTTCAACGGTGCGCGCCTGTTTCTCGCGGTCGAGCACATACGGCGCTATCCGGCGCACGACGGCGCCGCAGCGCTTGTCATCGAAGGCATCGAGCGAAACGCAGGCCGGCATGCCGGTTCGAATCTGCGGCGCATCGACTTCGTCGATCGGGGCGGACACGTACAGGCAGGCCATGTCGATCAGGTCAACCGCGGGCAAGGTCGCGATGCCGGTCGGGGAGGGCGTGATGAATTCGCCGAGCTTGGCGTTCAGTTCGGCGACGACGCCGGCGAACGGCGCGCGCAGCCGTGTGCGTTCGACCTGGGCTTCGACGACCTGGCGGCTTTCCCGGCTCACATTGACCGCCGCACGTGCGGCAGCACAGGCCGCGCGCGTGGCAGCGGCCCGCGTCTGCGCGACGTCGAGCGCGTCTTCGGACACCAGCCGCTTCTGGCTCATCTTGCGCAAACGCTCCGCTTCGCGGCCGGCGCCGTCGGCCTGCGCGCAGGCTTCCTCGACGCGCCGACCGGCGGCCACGATCTCGGCGTCGACGTGGCGCTGCTGCGCCTGGAGGTCGTCGTTCCAGATCTCCATCAGCACGTCGCCCGCCTGCACGCTGTCGCCTTCCTTGACGGGCAGGCGCGCGACCTGGCCGGCGGCCGAGGGCGACATGCGTGCGCGGCGGCAGGCTTCGACGGTGCCGACGCGGGTGTTCGAGACGGTCGCGCGCACGAGTCCGCGTTCGACGGTATGCAGCAGCACTTCGACGGGTTTCGGCCGCGTCAGCCACCAGCCGCCGGCGCCGATGCCGAGTGCCACGAGTAGAAAGATCAGGGTACGCACCCGGCCATTATGCCGTGCCGTGCTGCCCTGCGGCGACCTTTCGGATCCGTCGGGGCGGCAGGTCGCCATGGGTCACGACCGCGTCGGGTTCGTCATGCGCACGTCATGCCGGGCGGGCAAGGTGTGAGCCGCCGGTCCCCCAATGATCCGGCGCCCGCGGCAGCCAGTGCCCGCTTCCCCCCAGGGGGCGGGACGCCATGGACGGCACTGCCGCGGGCCCTCTCGAGCCTGCCTTGCCCCCTCGCGACGCGAGGCTTTCTTCATGCTAGCGTTCGGGTCTTTACCGAACCGCGCCCACCGCTGTCGGCGGGGCGCATGAAGAGGATTCCTGCATGCGAGCATTGGTGAGTGAAGTCGTCGGCGGGCCGGACACGCTGGTCCTGCGCAGTGACCTGCCGGCCCCGGTGCCGGGCGCGAACGAGGTGGTCATCCGCGTACGTGCCTGCGGCGTGAACTATCCCGACACGCTGATGATCGAGGACAAGTACCAGTTCCGTCCCACGCGCCCCTACGCGCCCGGCGGCGAAGTCGCCGGCGACATCACGGCCGTCGGCAGCGCTGTCAGCAGCCTGAAGGTCGGCGACCGCGTGATCGCGCTGGTCGGTCACGGCGGCATGGCGGAGCAGGTCGCGGCGAGCGCCGCGAAATGCATCGCGATGCCGGACGGCATGCCTTACGACGAAGGTGCCGCGTTCATTTTCACCTATGGCACGTCGTATCACGCGCTCAAGCAGCGCGCCGCGCTGAAGGCTGGCGACACGCTGCTCGTGCTCGGTGCGGCCGGCGGCGTGGGCCTGGCGGCGGTCGAACTCGGCGTGGCAATGGGCGCGCGGGTGATCGCCGCGGTCTCGAGCCAGGACAAGCTCGAACTCGCGAAGGCGCACGGCGCGGCGGACGGCATCGTCTATCCGCGCGGGCCGTTCGACAAGGACGGCGCAAAGGCGCTCGCCGAGCAGTTCAAGGCGGTCTGCGGCAAGCAGGGCGCCAATGTCGTCTACGACGCCGTCGGCGGCGACTATGCCGAAGCGTCGCTGCGCGCCATCGCCTGGGAAGGGCGCTTTCTCGTCGTCGGCTTCCCGGCCGGCATCCCGCGCATTCCGCTGAACCTCGCGCTGCTGAAGGGCTGCCAGATCGTCGGCATCTTCTGGGGCGCGTTCACCGAGCGCGACCCGGCCGAGAATGCGCGCAACAACGCTGAACTCATCGCGCTCTACACGCAGGGGAAGATCCGGCCGCACGTGTCGTTGCGGCTGCCACTCGCCGAAGGCGGCCGCGCGATCCGCGAATTGTCGGAGCGTCGCGCGCTCGGCAAGATCGTCGTCACGCTCGACTGAACCCGCACCCCGACGGCCGGCGTCGCCGGCCGTCCCTTTGCTCCAGGAGAACTGCCTCATGACCGTTGCCAACGAAAAATTCAGCAGGGAAGACGAAGCCATCCTGCTCGACACCATCCAGCGGTGGACCGACCGCGAGCTCAAACCGATCGTCAAGGAATACGACCACGCCGATCGCTATCCGCACGAAATCGTCGAGCAGATGAAGGAGATGGGGCTTTTCGGCGCGACGATTTCGCAGGAGTACGGCGGGCTGGGCCTGCCGGCGACGACCTACGCGAAGCTCGTGATGATCATCTCGTCGGTGTGGATGTCGATCACCGGCATCTTCAATTCGCACCTGATCATGTCACTCGCGGTCGAGAAGTTCGGCACGCCCGAGCAGAAGTCGCTGTGGCTGCCGAAATTCGCGAGCGGTGAGATCCGCGGCGGCCTCGGGCTCACGGAGCCGGACGCCGGCACCGACCTGCAGGGCATCCGCACCACCGCGAAGTGGAACGGCAGCGAGTATGTGATCAATGGCACCAAGACCTGGATCTCCAACGGCATCGAAGGCTCGTGCATCGCGCTGCTGGTGAAGACCGATCCGAATGCCGAGCCGCGCTACAAGGGCATGAGCCTGTTCATCGCGCCGAAGAAGGAGGGCTTCACCGTCGGCAAGAAGATGGAGAAGCTCGGCTACAAGTGCATCGACTCGGGCGAACTGGTGTTCGACAACTACCGGTTGTCGAAGGAACACCTGATCGGCGGCGTCGAAGGCCAGGGCTTCTTCCAGGCGACGGGCGGCCTCGAACTCGGCCGCATCAACGTCGCCGCGCGCGGCGTCGGGCTTGCCGAAGGTGCGCTGCGGCTGGCCTCGGATTACGCCCAGGTCCGCAAGACTTTCGGCAAGCCGATCTGCGAGCACCAGGCCATTCAGCTCAAGCTCGGTGAAATGGTCACGCGCGCCCGCGCCGCGCGGCTGCTGACGCTGGACGCTGCCGAAACCTTCGATCGCGGCGAGCGCTGTGACATGGAAGCCGGCATGGCGAAGTTCTTCGCGTCGGAAGCTGCGCTCGAGAACAGCACCGAAGCGATGCGCATCCACGGCGGATACGGCTATTCGAAAGAATATGACATCGAGCGTTTCTATCGCGATTCGCCGCTGACCTGCATCGGCGAGGGCACGAACGAGATGCAGCGCATGATCATCGCGCGTCAGTACATCAAGCGGCACTCCGTGGCGTAGACAGAAGATGAGCGACACGATCGACACGCCGTTCTACGTCGCCGGGCCGCAGCGTTATCGCGAGCACTTCGGCCTGTTCTTCGAGCGTTTCGCGCCCGGCCAGCGCTATGTGCACCGGCCCGGCGTCACGCTGAGCCAGCAGGACAATGCGGACGAAACGCTCGACAGCTACAACGGTGCGATGATTCACTTCGACGCCCGCTATGCCGGGCAGTCGAGCTGGCAGCGGCCGCTGATGGTCAGCACGCTGACGGTACAGCGGCTCGTCGGCATGACCTCGCGCACCCTCGGCTGCCGGCGCGACATCCTGGGCTTTCGCGAGATCAGCCTGTCCGCGCCGGTGTTCGGCGGCGACACGATCTACGCCGAGAGCGAGATCCTCGAGTGCCGGCCGGGCAGCGACGGTGTCGGCGTGGTCACGGTGCGCATCACCGGCCGCAAGGATCGTCATCACGACGGCACGCCCGTGCCCGACCCGGTGCCGTTCGCGAACCTCGTGATGGACGTCGAAATCTTCACCAGTGCCGGCTGGCAGGCGGTGGCGCTCGAGCCGCTCGGCGCACCGGCGCGCGAGGCGCGCTTCGCCTGCTATCGCGCGCACGGGGACGTCTTGATTGAACAGTGCGGCCTGTTCTTCGAGGATGCGCGGCCCGGCGAGAGCTTCATCCACGCGCCGCGGCGCACCTTCCATCGCGCGGATCTGGTCCAGCATGCGCGCCGCGCCTTCGATTTCGCGCCGGCCTTTCACGACGCGGCGTGGATCGACACGCGGGGCGGCGGGCGCGTGCGGGTGCCGGAGACGGTGCTGCTCGGCGCGGTCACGGCGCTGACGACGCGGACCTTCGGCCGCGTATCGGCGAATCTCGGCTGGACCGACATCACGCTCGGGGCGGTGCACGAGCACGACACCGTCGAGGCGGAGTCGACGATCGTCGAAGCGCGCACGTCGAAGTCGCGGCCGCACGAAGGCGTGTTGACGGTCGATACCTTCGCGCGCAATCAGCTGGGCGTGGAGATCTGCCGTTATCGCCGCAACCTGCTGGTCTACCGCCGCGACGGCGACACGCCGTACGCGAAGGCCGGCTACTGAACCGCCACGAGCCTGGCAGAAGACTTCACGATGGCCACATTGCCGGATCCCGAACGCGCGCTGTGGGAACAGGTGCAACGCACCCTGATCACGGAAACCCTGCAGGACTACTGCCACTACGTCGATCGCAACGATCCGGCCGGCATCGTCGAACACGTGTTCTGCGACGACGGCTGTTTCGAACTCGGCGCGAAGCACGCCGTGATTGGCCATGAGCAGCTGACACGGATGTTCGCCAAGACCCTAGGCGTGTTCACGATGACGAGCCATCACCTGTCGAACGTGCGCATCCGCTTCAGCGGCGACGACGCGGCCGAATCAACGGCCTACGTCTATGCATGGCACGTGCTGGCGAGCAACGGCCGGCGCATCGATCTGTGGGGTCGTTATCGTGACCATCTGAGGCTCACCCCGGCGGGCTGGCGGATTGCGAGCCGGCGGCTGACGGTCGCGGGCTCCGACGGCTGGAAAGATGCGCCGTTCGACCTGTCGGAGCGGCTGCCGAATCCGGTCAATCCGCCGTCACCCGTCATCACCCGCCGCTGATGCACGCATGGCGAGGCACATGCGCATGAAGGAGAGACTGGGCGTCGTCCTGTCGACGGTGACCGATGCGACGCTCGCGGAGTTCATCGAACTCGCGCAACTCGCCGAGTCGCTCGGCTATGAAGCGGTGCTCGTCAACGAAGGCCGCGGCGACGCACTGGCGGCGAGCCAGGCGATAGCCGCCGCGACCACACGGGTCACCGTGGGCACCAACATCGCGAACATCTATTACCGGCATCCGTATCTCTGCGCGGCCACCGCGCGTGCGATCGCCGAGCTGTCCGGTGGCCGCCTGATGCTCGGCCTCGGCATGAGTCATCGCCAGATGCTCGCCTCGCTCGGCATCGACATGGGCAATGCGCGCGAAACCCTGCGGCAGTACACGCAGACGGTGAAGCGCGCGCTGGCCGGCGAAGGCGCGCACGGCCTGCTGAAGCCGCAGGCCGCAAGCCATCCGGTGCCGGTATACGTCGCCGGCAACACGGTGGAGAGTGCGGCCGTGGCCGGCGAGGTCGGTGACGGGTTGATGCCATACCTGTCGCCGCTGTCCTACCTGCCGCAGCTCGTGCAGGCTGCGCAGGCCGCCGCCAGTGCCGCGGGGCGCGATCCGGCCGCGTGCCACTGCTGCCTCAGCATTCCGACCTTCGTCGCCGACGATGAAGCGGCAGCGCGTTCTGCCGCGCGCTACAACCTCGCGTTCTTCGCGTCGCTGCCGAACTATCGGCGGCAATGGCGCCGGGCCGGCTATGGCGAGGTGATGGACGCCGTGCAGGAAATCCTGCGCACCGGCCAGCGCCGCGACGCGGCGCGCCTGATCCCGGAGGATCTGATCGACGAAGTCTGCGTCGTCGGCACACCCGCGCGCTGTCGTGCGCAACTCGCCGCGTTTCGCGCCGCCGGGGTCGACCTGCCGGTGCTCGCCGTCAGCCCCGTCAACGAAGAACGCCACGCCGCGACCCGCCGCGCGTTGCAGCTGCTGGCACCGGGGCAGGATTGAGCGATGGACCTGGCCGCCTGGCGCACGCCGGCGTCGCCTGCGCCGGACGCCCACCGTCCCCCGAGGCACCGGCGCTACGCCAAGGGCGGATGTTCGCTGGATCTGCCACCGCGTACTCAGAGGAATGCAGATTGCGCGTGCGCAGGCGATGGGCGTGGGTTGGGCTGACGCAGGAAGCCCAACACGCAGTGCTCTGGCGAACGGGGAATCATGGTGAACGTCGAACAAACACATCCGCTGGATTACATGGTCTGTGCTATGACGCCGCTGCCATTCTCTTGCGTCTGATGTTGGGTTTCCTGCGTCAGCCCAACCTACGGCCGTTTCGGGCCGACCGGAAGCTTGCGGCTGCGTAGGTCGGCTGACGCAGGAAGCCCGACAAGAAAGGTGAACATCGCGTCGACGCCCATCTCGGCTTGTTGCGGCGGGCGGTTCGTCGGGGTGACGGGGCGCCGCCGTTGACCTGCGGATAGTGCCTCGTGTGTTGGGTTTCCTGCGTCAGCCCAACCTACGATGTTGTCGCCGCCATCTTGCTGCCCCACTGTGTTCCCGGTGGCCCAAGCTGCGATTATCAGCCGCCGCGTCGCGCACGCGCCTTGCGCGGCGCCGCTTCCGGCAGCGCGTTTTTCACCGCGTTCAGCAAATCGATGCGTGGCACGGGTTTGCGCAGGAAGGCCTTGATGCCGAGCGCGAGCGCCTGCTGCTCGTCGACGGCCGCGCTGTGGCCGGTGACCAGCAGTACCGGCAGGTCGGGGCGCTCGATCATCGCTTCGATGGCGAGCTGGTGGCCGGTCAGCCGGGGCATCGTCTGATCGGTGACGAGGAGGTCGAAATGATTCGGGGCCGCGCGCAGGCGCTCGGCCGCGCGCAGCGAGTCGGTCTCGATGCTGACGCGGAAGCCCGCGATTTCGAGCACTTCGGCCGTGCACTGCGCAATCGAGGGTTCGTCGTCGACCACGAGGATCCGGGCCGGCCACGCGGCGACCGGCAACTGCTCGACCTCACTGCCACCGGCGACGCTGTCGCCCGCGTCCTGCAGCACATCGGCGACCGGCAGCGCAACGCTGAACGTGCTGCCGACCGCGATCGTGCTCACGAGGCCCAGATGACCGCCGTGGTGATGCACGATGCCGTGCACCGTCGCCAGCCCCATGCCGGTCCCTTTCTGTTCGGACTTGGTCGTGAAGAAGGGCTCGAAGATGCGTGTGCGCTGCGCCTCCTGAATACCGCTGCCGTCATCACTGACCGACAGCACGACGTATTTGCCGCTGTAGCGATGGTGGCAGGACGCGCAGTCGGCCTGATTGACATGCTCATAGCGCGCCGTGATCGCGATCGTGCCGACGCCGTTCGTCGCGTCGCGTGCATTGATGCACAGGTTCAGCAATACCTGCTGCAGCTGGACCGCGTTGGCGGTGACCGCCGGCAGGTCGGGCGCGATATCGACCCGAATCTCGATGCTGCTCGGCAGAATGGGGCGCAACATCTTCATCATCTGCTCAACGAGCGGCGCTGCTTCGAGCCTGGCGACTTCGCTGGTTTCGCCGCGACTGAACGCGAGCATCTGTGCAACGAGGTCGCGCGCGCGCTCGCCGGCCTTGATCACTTCCGACAGGTAGTCCGACAGCTTGCCGGGATTCGCGGCGCCGAAGCGCTGCAGGGCCAGGCTCGAATAGCCGAGCACGCTCGCCAGGATGTTGTTGAAGTCGTGCGCGATGCCGCCGGTGAGCAGACCAATCGCTTCCATTTTCTGGGCCTGCGACAGCTGCCGCAGCAGACGCTCGCGCTCGGCCTCGGTGCGTCGGCGCTCGTCGATGTCGAGACTGACGCCGTAGTACGCGGTGATCTTGCCGTGCTCATCGAACACACCGCGCGCCCGCAGCTCGGCCCAGCGGTACACGCCATCCGCCCAGCGGAAGCGATATTCGACGCTGAACTGATCGCGGTAACCCGTGCGCGCCACTTCGTCGAGTTGCGCGCGAAAAGCGTCGACATCGGCAGGATGCACACCGCTGAACAGCCGGTCGGACGACACCGTCGGGCTTTCGAAGCCGAGCATGAGGCTGAGAGCCCTGGTGGTCGTGACCTGGTCGGTCTGAAGGTCCCACTGCCAGGACGCCATGCCGGCCGCGGACAGCGCGAGTGACAGGCGCGCTTCGCTCTCCCGCAACAGGCTCTCGGCTTCGTGCCGATCGGTCACATCGACAATGTGCCCGTGCCACAGCGTCGCGCCATCGGGCTCGAGCTGTGGCGTCGCGGTGCCCATGACCCAGCGCACGCCGCGCTCGGGCAATACCACGCGGTAATGATGCTGCCAGCGCGTCTGCTGTTCGGCGGACACGCGCATCGAACGCAGCACGCCACGCAGATCTTCCGGGTGGATGCTGGCCATGATGGCAGCGGCGTCTGCCTGCACGTCGTCGGGCGTGACGCCATAGATGTCGCGTATGCCGTCGCTCGCATACGGAAACGAGTAGTGACCGTCAGGATCGCGCTTGAACTGGTACACCACGCCCGGCACCAGGTCGGCGATGCGCCGCAGGCGCTCGTCGCTGGCCTTGCGCGCGAGTTCCTGCTCGACGACTGACGTCACGTCCCAGGTGATCCCGAGCAGATGCGTCGGCTGTCCGTGTTCGTTCGATTGCACGCTGCCGCTGGACTCGATCCAGCGGTGGGTGCCATCTGCCAACCGGATCGCGACGCGCGGCTGGCGCACCTCGCGTCCCGCTATCCAGTGTGCACTCGCCTCGTCGAATGTCTGGCGAGCGTCCTCCGGCATCGTGTTCAGCAGTTCCTGGTGCGTCCAGGTCGTGCGGGCCGTCTGCAGCCCGGTGAATTGCGCAAAATTGGACGACGTGCGCACCACGTCGGTCGCCAGCTCTCGCTCCCACAGGAAAATGCGCGCGGCGCGCAGCGCGAGATTCAGCCAGTTCCGGCTGTCGACGAGTTCGCCTTCGATCTGCTTGGCTTCGGTGATGTCGAAGATCAGGCCATACGTGCGCGGGCGCTCGACGCTGTAGAGATTGCGATAGCGGACTTCGAGGTGGCGCACCGTGCCGTCCGGGCGCCGGATGCGGTACTGGAGGACCCGCGCCTCGAGATCATCGAAGCGCCGTTCGAGGCCGGCCGCAATTTCCTGGTGATGGCCCGGCAGATCCTCCGGCAGGATGCGGGCGCGAACTTCGTCGAAATGCCACGGGCCGCGCGGATGTTCGAGCCCGTAGATCTGGGCCAGCGACGGCGAGCCGATGCCGATGTCGGTGCGCAGATCGCGCTCGAACCAGGCGACGCGCGCGAGCGACAGTGCCTCGTCGAAACGGTCGACCGCCGGTTGCACGGTGGCGGCGTGGTTGCGCAGCACGCAAATCAGCTGATTGGCGCCGCCCGTGGCGTCGGACACGGCACTGATGGTGCACGCGAAGGATTCGGTGCGGCCGTCGAAGCGCAAGTGCTGCGTGACCGGCCGGCGCTGCTGGCGGACGTCCGCGAGCAGGCGCGTCATCGACGCGCGATGCGCCGCTGGCAGCAGATCGACGAACGACTGGCCGAACGCGGTGTTGCCGCCCGTTGTCACCGCGCCGTCGCGCGGCCGCAGGACACTCGTCGCGACAACCGCGTCGTCAGCGTCGAGCGTCAGCATGAACTCGTCGGCGGCTGCGATGAGCCTCAGCACACGGGCCTCGACCGCTGGCGGACGTGTAGAACTGATTGTCTGATGGACATGCGCGGCGCCGAATGAGCTCAGCGCTGCACTTTAGGGCTTTTGTGCGGCGCGTCCAAGCGGCTCTGCCCAGCCGTCGGATCGACGGGCGGCGCGCGCGAGCGCGATCACCAGCGTCGCCATCGCCACCGGCAGCGCCCAGCGGCCACCGCCTTCGAGCATCAGCATGGCCTGCACCAGCAGCGGGGGTGCGCGCGGCGCGCCCTGTTGTTGGGCGTAATCGTGCACGGCGAGTTCGATGAGCCCGACGAGCTGCACCGGGGTGGTCAGCAGCAGCACGAGCGCGGCGCCAACGCTACCGCAGATCAGCCGACGCCAGGCCTCGGCGCCGCTGCGGGCGGGCCACGCGACGACGAGGCTGCCGAAGATCACGAGCGGCACCAGCACGTGCGCGAGGCTCGCGCTGGACGGCAGGGGCTGGCCGGCGGGGAGGGCGGCCATGGGGCCGAGTGTGCGCGGTGACGTGGTGCGCGCATTGAAGCGCAGGTGGCGTTGCCCGCGATGTTCGATGAACTCGAGCGGGCCGCTGAGGCCGGGCGCGAGTTGCGTCAGCATCAGCGACAGCGCGGGCCGGCTCAGGCCGATCAGGAATTCGCCGGCGAAGAGCCCCAGCGCCGACAGCGCCAGCCAGGCGGCGATGAGACGCAGCGGCACGCGCTGCAGTTCAGCGCGCTGCATCGCGCGCGGGGCTGGCCCACGCCGCCCATTGCATGAAGAACACGCACAGCGTGAGCACGAGCAGGCTCGGCACGAAATAGGTGTGCAGCGGTTGAAACCAGTCGGCGCGGTAGGCCTCGACGAAATACAGGCCCACCAGCCGCAGTGTGTTCAGCCCGTAGACGAGCGCGGCGCCGCTCAGCGCGCCGATCGCGCGTGCCTTCCAGGTCGCGGGAAACGCGAGGACCGCGGCGAGCACCAGGAACAGCGCCCCGGCGCCATCGCAGCCGCGGACGATTTCGAGCAGCGCCCGCGACGAGCGCAGCAGGTTGCCGTCGGCCTGCACGTGTTCGCCCGGCGCAATCAGGTTGACGAGGGCCGCACCCGGCCGCACGAACACGTGAAAGTACACGGAGTCGCGCAGGACGGCGTCCGGGATTCGTTGATACGCCCAGTCGCACGTGCCGTAGACGGCGACCAGGAGCAGCACGAAGCGCAGGCCGGAGAATGGTGACATCGCGATGACAGGGTGCGGGCGCAAGACAATGGTTCGCATGCTGCGGGCGCCGGCGATGGCGCGCAAGGGAAACTCACCTGCGCTGGCTTCGAGTGGCCGTGAGTGGCCGCTCAGCCCCGCGCGCGGGCTGGTCGCGGCGGGCGACAGGCCGTAGAGTCCGCCCGTTCTCCGCCGCTCAAGGAAGCCCGCATGCCCCGCTTCGATCGACGCCGATTCCTGCAGTGTCTGCTTGCCGGCAGCGCCGTGTCCGCGCTGCCGCCGCTGTGGGCGAAGCCCGTGTTCGGCGCCGATCCGTTCGTGCTCGGGGTCGCCGCCGGCTACCCGACGCCGGACGGCATTGCGCTGTGGACACGTCTGGCGCCCGCGCCGCTCGCACCAGGCGGCGGCATGGACCCGCTGGCGGTGCCGGTGCGCTGGGAGATTGCGCACGACGCGGAGTTCGCACAGCTCGCCGACACCGGCCTGACGTATGCGGAGCCCGCGTGGGCGCACTCGGTGCACGTCGAGACCGCGCGGCTCGCGCCCGCTCGCGATTACTGGTATCGCTTCCACGCGGGGGATGCGACGAGTCCGGTCGGGCGGTTCCGGACCGCCCCCGCGGCGGACGCGACGCCCGATGCGTTGCGCTTCGCGTTCGTGTCCTGCCAGCAATACGAGCAGGGTTACTACGCGGCGTATCGTCATATCGTCGCCGACGATCCCGAGCTGCTGGTGCACCTCGGCGATTACATCTACGAGAGCTCGTGGGGCAAAGACCATGTGCGCCGCCACGAAGCGGCCGAACCCGTCACGCTCGAGCAGTACCGTGCGCGCTATGCGTGTTACAAGCTCGATCGCGATCTGCAGGCGGCGCACGCGGCGTGTGCGTGGATCCTGACCTGGGACGATCACGAGGTCGAAAACGACTACGCGAACGACCATGCGGAAGACCTCGACGATCCGCGCTGGATGCTCGCGCGTCGCGCGATGGCCTACCAGGCCTGTTACGAGCATCAGCCGCTGCGTCGCGCGATGACGCCGCTGGGCCCGGACCTGCGACTGCACACGCGCGTGGACTACGGCACGCTCGCGCGCTTCCACGTGCTCGATACGCGCCAGTACCGCTCCCCGCAGCCGTGCCCGAAAGCGGGACGCGGTGGCTCGAACCTGATCGAACACTGCGCGGCGCGCGAGGAGCGCGCGGCGAGCATGCTGGGCGCGCAGCAGGAGGCGTGGCTCGCGGCGGGACTGGCGGGTGACGCCGCGCCGCGCTGGCACCTGCTCGCGCAGACCACGCGCATGGCGCAGGCGGACAACCAGGCGGGCGCCGGCGAGCTCTACTACTCGGATTCGTGGGACGGCTATCCGGCCGCGCGCCAGCGCCTGCTCGAGACTCTGCGTGACACCCGCGCGACGAACCCGGTCGTGCTCGGCGGCGATGTCCACGCGTTCTGGGTCAACGATCTGAAAACCGATTTCGCGCGCGAGGACGGGCCCGTCCTCGCGAGCGAATTCGTGACGACGTCCGTCACCTCGCAGCCGCCGCCCGAGACCGTGATGCAGACCGCCGCGGCCGAGGGCCCGCACGTGCGGCTCGCGACGGGCCTGTACCGCGGTTATGTGCGGGTGAATCTCACGGCGTCGCGCTTCAGCGCGGACTTGCGCGCGCTCGACGATGTGCGACGCGCCGACTCGGCGTGCCGCACACACTCGACGTGGGTCGTCGAAGAAGGGCGTCCGGGCGCGCAACCGGCCTGAAGAGCCCGTAACGGCGCACCGTCGGCGGTCAATCCCGCCGGCAGGGCGTCAGCGATCGGCGCTGGCGAGCACGCCGGCGGCCGCGAGGGCGGCGATCTGATCGGCCGAATAGCCGAGCACCGAGCCGAGCACCGACGCGTTGTGCTCGCCGAGCAGCGGTGCCTGCAGCTCGGGCAGATCGGGTTGCTCCGAAAACCGCAGCGGGAAGCCCGGAATGTCGAGCGCGCCGAGCACCGGATCCTCGACGCGGCGCACCGTGCCACGGGCGCGGAAATACGGGTGGGTCGCGGCGTCGGCCGGGCTCAGCACCGGCGCCGACGGCACGCGAAACTGTTCGAGCCGCGCGAGCACCGCGTCGTTGTCGTCGAAGCCGGTGAGCCAGGCTTCGATCAGCGGCGTCAGCTCATGCTGGTTGCGTGCGCGCGAGTTGCTGTCGGCGAAGCGCGGGTCGTGCTCCAAATCGGGTCGCCCCATCGCCTCGCAGAGCCCTTTCCACTGCAGCTGCAGGGCGAGGATCACCAGGTAGCCCGTCGGCCCCTTGAACACGCCGAACGGCGCCACCAGCGGATGATTGTTGCCGGCGCGTTTCGGCACGAACGCACCGTCGGTGATCGAATGCGCCTGCACCGAGATTTCGTTCATGTGGAACATGCTGTCGATCATCGAGATGTCGAGCCACTGGCCGCGGCCGGTCCGCTCGCGATGGAACAGCGCATAGCCGATCGCGGAGAACGCATGCACGCCTGAGGACACATCGGCGATGCCCATGCCGACCGGCATCGGCGGTCCGTCGGCCGGCCCCGTCATGTGCATGATGCCGGCGAAGGCCTGG
This sequence comes from Gammaproteobacteria bacterium Ga0077536, assembly GCA_001464935.1. Classification (GTDB taxonomy): domain Bacteria; phylum Pseudomonadota; class Gammaproteobacteria. The sequence continues at coordinate 99,308 of LNEL01000047.1, read as the reverse complement.
GCGACCCAGTCGTAGCCGGTCTTGTGCGACAGCGGGCTCTCGCGCCCGTAGGCCGAGATCGATGCCATCACGAGGCGGGGATTGATCTGCGCGAGATCCCTGTAGGCCAGCCCGCGCTTCTCCATGACGCCGGGCCCGAAGTTCTCGACGACGACATCGACCGCGCCGACGAGGCCACGCACGACTGCCAATGCCTCGGGACGGCGCAGATCGAGGCACAGGCTCTGCTTGCCGCGGTTCTGCTGGACGAAATAGCCGCTGCGGCCGTCCTTGATCACCGGCAGCAGGCGCGACGGATCGCCACCCGGCGCCGACTCCACCTTGATGATCTCGGCACCCATCTCGGCCATCAGGCGCGTGACGGTCGGACCGGCGAGGTATTGCGTGAAGTCGAGGACGCGGATGCCTTCAAGAATGTTCATCGACAAGCTCCTGGCCCGGGTGACGGGCACGTGGCGAAGACTGCGAATCCTGCCGCGCCGGCGTTGTGTATACAACCGTGGTGTCGACGTGCGAAGCATTGCCAAGCGGCGGCGCTGCGGGGCATCATCAACGCGCCGCAGCAAAAAAAGGGGAGATCGGCATCATGGATCTGCTAGCACTCTCCGCCCCGGACGATGTCGCCGACGGCCAGCTTCGCGATGACATCCGGACCCTTGGCCGTGTGCTCGGCGATACCTTGCGCGAGCAGGAGGGCGAAACCGCTTTCTCGCTGATCGAACAGGTGCGGCAGCTCGCGATCCGCTTCCGTCGCGACGACGATCAGGACGCGCGCGCTGCGCTCGGCACTTTGCTCGACGGGCTCGACGAGGAGGCGATTCTCATCGTCGTGCGCGCGTTCAGCTATTTCTCGCTGCTCGCAAACATCGCCGAGGATCAGCACAACAAGCGCCTGCGCCGGTACGACGACGATCCGAGTGACGACACCACCGTCGAGGCGGCGCTGACGCGGCTCGCGGCCGCCGGCACGACGCGCGAAGCTCTCGCCGACTTCCTGTCCGACTCGCTGCTGTCGGCCGTGCTGACCGCGCATCCGACCCAGGTGCAGCGCAAGTGCATTCTCGACTGCCAGATCGAAATCGCGCGCCTGCTCGCCGAACGCGATCGCATGTCGCTGACGCCGGCCGAACTCGCGGCCAACGAAGAGCAGCTGCGCTACCAGGTGCTGCTGCTGTGGCATACGCGCATCCTGCGCACCGTCAAGCTGACGGTGAATGACGAGATCAACAACGGCCTCGCCTACTACCGCTACACCTTTCTGCGCGAGCTGCCGCGGCTGTACGCCGATCTCGAAGATCAGCTCGCCGCGCGCGGCCATGGCGATCTGAAAGTGGGCGCGATTTTCAACATCGGCTCGTGGATAGGCGGCGATCGCGACGGCAATCCGTTCGTGACGGCGGAGGTCACGCGCTACGCGGTGCAGACGCATTCGACGGTGGCGATGGACTACTACCTCGAGGAAGTGCAGGCACTGATGGCTCAGTTCAGCCTGTCGGAGTTCCTGGTGAAGGTGAGCCCGGCGCTCGCCGCGATGTCCGCCGCCTCGCCCGAACAGTCGCGCTATCGCGAACACGAGCCGTACCGGCGCGCGCTGGCCGGCATCTATGCGCGGCTCGCCGCGACTTCGCAGGTGCTCGACGATCATCCGGCGCTGTATGCGCCAGCCGGCGCCGGCGCGCCGTACGCGACGAGCGCCGAGTTCGCCGGCGAACTCGATGTGCTCCTCGACTCGCTGCTCGCCAACGGCGGCCAGCGCCTCGCCCGCGGCCGGCTGCGCGAACTGCGACGTGCCGTCGAAGTCTTCGGCTTTCACCTGTGTCCGCTCGATCTGAGGCAGCACAGCGGCGTGCACGAGGCCGTCGTCGACGAACTGTTCGCGCGTGGCGCCGGCCGCAGCGGCTACAGCGCGTTGCCCGAGGACGAGCGCCGCCGCTGGCTGCTCGATGAACTCGCGACCGCGCGGCCGCTGCGCTCACGCTTCGTCGAGTACAGCGAGGACACGCGCGCCGAACTCGCGATCTTCGATGTCGCCGCCGAGCTGCAGCAGCGCTACGGCGCGGCGGTCGTGCAGAACTACATCATCTCGAAGACCGACAGCGTCAGCGACATGCTCGAAGTCGCGCTGCTGCTGAAGGAAGCGGGGCTGCTGCGGCCAGGCACGCCGCCCCAGCTCGCCGTCAACATCATTCCGCTGTTCGAGACGATCGACGATCTGCGCGGCTGCGGGCAGATCATGGACGAGTTGCTGTCGTTGCCGGCCTACCGCGCGCTCGTCGACAGCCGCCATGGCCTGCAGGAAGTGATGCTCGGCTATTCGGACAGCAACAAGGACGGCGGCTTCCTCACCGCGAACTGGGAGCTGTACAAGGCCGAACTCGAGCTGACGACTCTGTTCAGCCGCCACGGCGTGCGCCTGCGACTGTTCCACGGGCGCGGCGGCACGGTGGGTCGTGGCGGCGGGCCGAGCCATCTCGCGATCCTCGCGCAGCCGCCCGGCTCGGTGAACGGCCAGATCCGGCTGACCGAGCAGGGCGAGGTGATCGCGAGCAAATACGCCGATCACGAAACCGGGCGCTACAATCTCGAGACGCTGATGGCGGCGACGATGGAAGCATCGCTGCAGCCGCTGCCGGGCGCGGAGACCGTCGACCCGGGCTATGTCGAGGTGATGGAGGAACTCAGCGAGACCGCGTATCGCGCGTATCGCAATCTCGTGTACGAGACCGAAGGCTTCGCGAGTTTCTTTCGCGAGGCGACGCCGATCAGCGAGATCGCCGAACTGCACATCGGCAGCCGCCCGACGTCGCGCAAACCCTCGGCGCGCATCGAGGATCTGCGCGCAATCCCGTGGGTGTTCAGCTGGTCGCTCGCGCGCATCATCCTGCCGGGCTGGTACGGCTTCGGCAGCGCGGTCGACGGTTTCGTCGCCCGCCACGGCGACGCTGGCATGGCGCGTCTGCGCCACCTGTATCGCGGCTGGCCGATGCTGCAGACCCTGCTGTCGAACATGGACATGGTGCTCGCGAAGACCGACATGGGCATCGCGAGCACGTATGCAGACCTGGTCCAGGACGCGGCACTGCGCGAGCGCATCTTCCCGCGCATCAAGGCCGAGTGGCAGCGCACGTTCGATGCCCTGTGCGCGATCACGGGCCAGCGCCGCCTGCTCGACGGCAACATGCCGCTGGCCCGCGCCATCCGCCAGCGCTACCCCTACCTCGACCCGCTGAACCACGTGCAGACGACGTTGCTGAAGCGCTGGCGCGCCGGCGAAACGGATACCAAGACCAAGCAGGGCATCCTGATTTCGATCAACGGCATCGCGGCGGGCCTGCGCAACAGCGGCTAGCGAGGGCGCGCGCCGGGCGTCAGGCGGTGGGCGCGGTTCGGCTGGGTGGGTGCTTGGTGATAGGTGTTGAATATGGCCACCGAGAACACAGAGAAAAAAAGCAGAGAAAGAAAAGCACAGAAAGAGAAATTGGTTGGGGAGTTGCCGGGGCGCGTGCAGCGAACGGGGTGAACGCACTGTTGACACGCCTGGTCGTTCGAAGCCAATCCCGGGACCAGGCAGGGCATTCGCACCTCGAGCAACGGCATCGCGGCCGGCCTGCGCAACAGCAGCTAGCGGGGGCGCGCCGGGCGGCAGGCGTTGGGCGGTTCGGTTGGGTGGGTGCGTGGTGATCGGTGTTGAATATGGCCACCGGGAACACCGAGAACACCGAGAAGGAAAAATAAAATATAGATGAATATTGGTTGGGACGGCCCTGCTGTGCCTGTAACCACCCCTGACTTTCACTCCCGCTGCCTCTGGAAAGAGGGCGATAGAACCGGCGTTGGCGCGATTCAGTCGCTAAGCTCGCCACCAGCGCAGCGGTGGCGCCTGCCCAATGTTTCTTTCTCTGTGTTCTCGGTGTTCTCGGTGGCCATATGCAGCCCGTCACAGGCAGCCCCTGGCCAGGGCTCAACGCACGGATGCCAGGCGCGCGCTTTTTTCTGTGCGACACGCACATCCCGGTGCGATGATGGTGGCTTTCCAGTCTTGCGGAGGCCTGCCATGTCCGTCGTCGAATACAGCGTTGCCGACAATATCGCCCTGATCACCCTGAACCGCCCCGAGGCGCGCAATGCGTTGAACCCGGAGGTCGCGGCGCGACTGGCCGATGCCTGGGTGGCCGTCCGCGATGATGACTCGGTGCGCGTTGCGATCCTGACCGGGGTGGGCTCGGTGTTCTGCGCGGGCGCGGACCTGGGGCAACTGATCCCGCTGTACTCCGGCGCGCGCAAGCCCGAGAACGAATGGGACGAACGCGTCGTCGCCGATCGCGACCTGCCGCGACGCGCGCTGCTGCGCAACTTCGATCCGGGCAAGCCGATCATCGCGGCGATCAACGGCCACGCGATCGCTGGTGGCATGGAAATCGTGCAGGGCACGGACATGCGCGTCGCGGTGCCAGCGGCGAAGTTCGGCGTGCAGGAGGTCAAGTGGGCGATTTTCCCGGCCGGCGGCTCGACGGTGCGCCTGCCGATGCAGATGCCGTACGCGAAAGCGATGGAGTTGTTGCTGACCGGTGACCTGATCACGGCCGACGAAGCGTTGCAGCTCGGCTTTCTGAACTACGTGACGCCGGATCCGGTGGCGAAGGCGCGCGAGATCGCGCAGAAGATTGCCGCCAACGGCCCGATCGCGGTACGCGCGATTCGCCGCTCGGCGAAGGCCTGCCTCGGTCTGCCCGAAGCGGAAGGCCTGAAGCTCGAAGTCGAGATCTCGACGCCGGTGTTCCAAACCGAAGACGCGAAGGAAGGCCCGCGCGCATTCATGGAAAAGCGCAAGCCTGTGTACCACGGGCGATAGGCAATGAAGCGGGGAACTGGCACGGCCGCAGGTTGCTGTGAAATTGCAAGGGCCTGGTACGAAGTAGCCCGGGAGTCCCGCGCAGCGCGGATCCCGGGTCGGCCTGTCAGCTCCTGCAGATCCCGGGTTCCACTGCGTTCCACCCGGGCTACATCGAGCTTTCGTGAGGTGCCTGCCTCACCCGACATCCCGAAAGCCTGGCGCCGCCCGTCGTAGCCCGGATGAAGCGTAGCGAAATCCGGGATCGGGTGATTGCACGGCGTTGAACCGCGGCACCCCGACCCTGTGCTGCGGGTGCCGGAGACGAGCGCCGGCGTTGCCGCGATCCCGGATTTCGCTGCGCTTCATCCGGGCTACGACAGGCGATACCGGGCTTTCATGAGGCCGGCTGACGCAGGAAGCCCCACACAGATGCCGCACGCGACCGCACGCATTGAAGACGGGTGCGGCCATCGCGCGCTGCGCTGATGCTCCGCGGACGGGGCCGTCGCGTGCCCCGCCCGGTATACTGGCGCGATGATCGATCGCGCGCTCGCAGTTCTCAAGGAAACCTTCGGCTATCCGGCTTTTCGTGGAGCGCAGCGCGAGATCGTGGATGCGGTCGTCGCGGGGCGGGACTGCGTGGTGCTGATGCCGACGGGCGGCGGCAAGTCGCTGTGTTACCAGGTGCCGTCGCTGCTGCGCGAAGGCGTCGGCATCGTGGTGTCGCCGCTGATCGCGCTGATGCAGGACCAGGTGATGGCGCTGCGCGAACTCGGCGTGCGCGCCGCGTTTCTGAATTCGACGCTGAGCCTGCCGGAGCAGCGCGAGGTGCTGGCCGCCGTCGCCGCGGGCGCGCTCGACATGCTCTACGTCGCTCCCGAACGCATCCTGCAGGAAGACACGCTCGCGCGGCTCACGCGCAGCCGCGTCGCGCTGATCGCGATCGACGAGGCACACTGCGTGTCGCAGTGGGGTCACGACTTCCGTGCCGACTATCTCGGTCTCGCGCGCCTGCGCGAACGCTTCCCGGGTGTGCCGTGGATTGCGCTGACGGCGACGGCCGATGACCGCACGCGCGCCGAAATTGCCGCGCGGCTCGAACTCGAAGACCCGAGCTGGTTCATCAGCAGCTTCGACCGCCCGAACATCCGCTACATCGTCGACGTCAAGACCGATGCCCGCAGCCAGTTGAAGCGCTTCCTCGACGACCAGCGCGGCAACGCCGGCATCGTCTACTGCATGGCGCGCGCGAAAGTCGAGGCCACTGCCGAATGGCTGAACGCCGAAGGCTATACCGCGTTGCCCTACCATGCAGGCCTGCCGGCGGAAACCCGGGAGCGGCACCAGGCGCGTTTCCAGCGCGAGGACGGCGTCGTGATCGTGGCAACGATTGCCTTCGGCATGGGCATCGACAAGCCCGACGTGCGCTTCGTCGCGCATCTCGACCTGCCGAAGAGCATCGAGGCCTATTACCAGGAAACAGGGCGTGCGGGCCGCGATGGTGGCGCGGCGCAGGCCTGGATGGTGTACGGCCTGCAGGATGTCGTGCGGCTGCGCCAGATGGTCGATGAATCGACCGCCGACGAACAGCACAAACGCCTGGAGCGCATGAAGCTCGATGCGCTGCTCGGCTGGTGCGAGATGATCGACTGTCGCCGACAGGCCCTGCTCGGCTATTTCGGCGAGACGCTCGCCGAGCCCTGTGGCAACTGCGACAACTGCCTGAGTGCGCCGCCGACCTGGGACGCCACCGAGGCGGCCCGCCAGCTGCTGTCCTGCGTCTATCGCACGGGCCAGCGCTTCGGCGCGGCGCATGTCGTCGACGTGCTGCTCGGCAAGACCTCCGACAAGATCGCCCAGCACCGGCACGATGCGCTCAGCACCTTCGGCATCGGGCGCGCCCGCTCGGTCGAGCAGTGGCGCTCGGTGATACGGCAGTGCGTCGTGCGCGGCCTGCTGCGGGCCGACGTCGAGCGCTTCGGCGCGCTGGTGCTGACCGAAGCGAGCCGCCCGCTGCTGCGTGGAGAGACCGAGTTGTGGCTGCGCGAGGACCCGGCCGCGCCGGCACGCAAGGCCCGGCGAGGCGGTACCGCGACGTTCGCCCCCGCCGTCGCCGCGCCGCTGTGGGACGCCCTGCGCGCGTGTCGCAAGCGTCTGGCCGACGAGCACGGGGTGCCGCCTTACGTGATCTTTCACGACTCGACGCTGGCCGCGATGGCATCGCTGCAGCCGTCGAGTGTCGAGGACCTGCTGAGCGTGCCGGGCGTCGGCCAGGCCAAGCTCGCCCGCTACGGCGAAGCCTTCCTCGACGTGCTGCGTAATCCGCCGGGCTGACGTCCCGGCGCGCCGCGCCTGAAAGCCCTTCAGTTCGCCCGCGATTTTTCATGTTGCGCCTGACGACGCGTTCCCCGCTCGAGCCGGCACGCCTGCTGTCCGTGGCGCCCGGACTGTCGCGCTCATCACCCTGCTTCGAGCAAGATCTGAAGATCAGCCTGATCTCGACTTGAAACAGAGGCTTGGGCCCGTATCAGCCAAACTGCATCAGGACTTTGCCAGCCCAGGGCGGCACGCAACCCGGGCCTGGTCCTGACTTCCGGCGCGGTCCACTTCGTGGCGCCCGGTGCTTCGCCAGCACTTCATGCATCACATGATGATGGAGGCATGGACCTGATTGAATTCAGAGGGTTGGAGTGTACTTGCAAAGTACTCAAGAGGATCTGGATGGCCGGCCTCAGCACCCCCTGTGCGAGCGGCCGCACCAGTTCGTTTCCCGCGCAAGAGGCTCGCGCCCGGATGACACTCAGGCGAGAACGGCGTCCAGGGCCGCGAGCAGCGCCTGCCATTGCACCGGCCGGGTGAGCACCGCGCGGCCTGGTTGCACCGGGCTCGGCGGGGTGCCGTGAGCGACGAGGGCGATGACGGGGAGTCCTGGGCCAGCCGGGTGCGCCGGCCCGACGTCGACGTCCACGAGTACGACGTCGATCTGTCCGGCTTCGTGCAGGCCGTCGGCGGCCTGCACCGTCACGTCGATCCCGAGCGCCTCCAGGTACTCGACGAGCACGTCGCGGCCGACGCCGGCGCGGCAGGCGAGCAGGGCGCACCGGCCGGCGAAGCGCGACGTCACTTCGGCGTCGGCGACGCGCATCAGGCGCACGGTGGCGCGCACGCGGCTGCCGGCGCCCGTCGCGCTGTCGATATCGAGCAGGCCGCCGACCTGGGTCAGGATCTGCTTGCAGACCGCCAGGCCGATGCCTGCCTGCTCGGGCCGCGCGAGCGCCTGCTCGCCGTCGCGTGCGAGGTCCTGCACGCCGGCCGCAGGGCCTGCTGGCGCAAAGCCGATGCCTTCGTCGCGCACGATCAGCTCGACGCTGTCGTGGCCGTCGGCCTGGCCGCCAAGCCGCGCGGCGACGACGATTTCGCCGCGCTGCGAGAACTTCAGCGCATTGTCGAGCAGGTTGGCGAGCACCTGGCGCAGCCGGTGCTGGTCTCCCGAATAGCGGTGCGCCAGCCGGGGATCCACGACGCAGGCGAGCACCAGGCCGTGCTGGGCGGCGCGCGCGGCGAACAGCGCCGTGACGTCCTCGACGAGACTGCGCAGATCGAAGGGCAGCTTCTCGACGGGTTTGAGCCCGGCATTCACGCGCGAGAAGTCCGGCAGTTCGTTCATCTGCGCGAGCAGGCCGTAGGCGGCGCGGTACGCCGCATCGAGCTGCGCGCGCACGGCGGGCGGCAGATCGTGTTCGAGCGTCTGCGTGAGCCGGCCCAGCACGCCGCCGAGCGGCACGCGGACGGACTCGCTCAGCGTCGCGAGATATTCGCTCTTCAGATGGCTTGCGGCCAGCGCCGCGTCGCGCGCTTCACGCGCGTCGTGCTGGGCGTCGATTTCGTCGAGCATTGCGTTGACCGAATGCCCGAGCCGGGTGATTTCGTCGTCGTAGCCCGCCACCGCCACGCGGCTGCGCCCGTCGTCGCGCGTGATGCCCGCGACCGACGTGTCCAGCGCGCGCAACGGCTGCAGGACCCGCCTGGCCATGAACAGATACAGGCCGAGACCGGCGAGCAGGCCGACCGCGAGGCTCGCCAGCAGCAGCGAGCGCTCCGCTTCGCGCGCGTGCAGGTAGCCACTGCGCTCGCTGAGGGCGCGCAGGATGGCGACCGGCGCGCCCCACAGATCGCTCAACACCGCATAACTGCCAAGACGCTGCAGGTCGAGCGGGGCCACGGCGATGCCGTCCTTGCCCGCGACTGTCAGCGCCGCGCGGAGATCGGGCGCCAGATCTGGGCTCGTGGCGAGGGTCAGGCTGAGGTCCAGCCGCAGGATGCCACGCAGTTCATCCATGAACTCGGGGCCGAGGTAGCGGCCGAACACCTGCGTGCCGGCGCTGTCCCCCGGGGCGTCGGGCAGGCTGCGATGAATCGGTTGTGCGGCGAAGGCGAGAATGCCGCGCTCGGTGGCGACGAAGCCCGTCATCGCCTGATTCGTGCGGTGGGCATCGAGCCACGCGCCGTGCGGCGCGAGGAGGCGCGCGACATCCGGCGTGATGTCACGCGCGGTGCCGGTCTGCGCATCGACGCTGCGCACGAGGCGCGGCGTGCCGTCGGCGGCAATGAAGGCCATCAGATCGAGCTTCAGGTTCGCGAACACGTCGTCGTAAATGTTCTGTTCGACGAACGACGGCGCGTCGCCGCGGGCGAACGCGTAGGTCTCATCCCACGCGGACCAGTCGCGGCTGGTCCGGGCCAGCCGCTTCAACTCGAGGTCGAGCAGGCCCTGCATGCGCTGCGCATGCCCGAGCCCGTCGTCCCGTTCGTGCTCGAGCGTGCTGGCGACGAGGATCGTGCGCGCGATGAAGAAGCTGGCGCCAATCCACAGCACCACGCCGAGGCCGAGCGCGAGCAGCACGGCGCGTTGCAGCCCTTGCCGGAGTGGTTTGCGCGGCGGCCTGTCGGCGGCGCCGGCGCGGGGAGGGGGGGATGTGTCGGTCAAGCTCGTCGTTCGTTCACTGGCAATGGCGGCGGTGAATCCGCGTCAGTCCGATCCGGCCTGGCGTCGCGGGCGTCGACCGCGCACCGCACAGGTAATGACCCTGCGGTCAGCACAAACAAAAACGCCGCGGTCGGGTGTCCCTACCGCGGCGTTCAATCCCTGACCATCGGCGGCTGCGTGCCGCCGATGGCGATATGCCCGGGCCGGGCGCGTGGCTAGGTCGTCGCCACACCCCAGGTGCTGCCGGAATTGCGGTCGCGCACCGTCTCCGAATCGTCGATGTGCTCGGCCGTGATGAACTTCGGCTTCAGCACGCGGACCAGCAGCGGAATCACCGTCACCGCGCCGACCATGTTGCTGATCATCAGCATGCACAGCAGCAGCGCCATTTCGCTGTTGAAGCGCAGCGACGAGCCCGGGATCCAGTAGGCGATGCCGGCGATCACCATGATCGCGGTGAACAGCACCGCCGCACCGGTGGTGCGCATCGAGACCACGATGGCGTCGTCGAGCGAGCGGTGTTTCACCTCTTCCTTGATGCGGTCGAGCATGTACAGCGCGTAGTCGACGCCAAGGCCGACACCGACCGAGGTCACCGGCATCGTGTTCACGTTCAGCCCGATGTCGCGAATGGTCATGAACGCGCGGTTCATCATCACGGCGAGGCCCAGCACCGAGAACACGAGGATGCCCGAGAGGATCGAGCGGTAGGTCACGATCACGGACACCATGACGACGGCGATGATGAGTGCGGTCATCTTGAAGTCCGATGCCACGGTCTCCTCATTGGCCGCCACCGTCGTGCCGATGATGCCGCCCGCGAAGCGCGGGGTCACGCCTTCGATCTTGTGCTCGTCGAGGAACTTGTGCGCGGCCTCGGCGGCCGTGTGCACCGTCTTGCCGGTCGCATCCTTGTAGAAGATCACGAAGTTCGCGGTCTTGCCCTCGAGATCCATGTACTCGAGGATCACGCCCGGCATCGCCGCACCGGCCTCGTACATGAACAGCGTGTTGCCGATGTCCTTCTGCGCGGTCGGGATGATCGACCAGCGCGGATCGTCATAGTGGTACAGGCGGTTGATCGAACGCACCAGGTGCGGGATCTCGCGCGTGCCGCCGTAGTTGAAGGTGTCCGCCATGTAACGGCCGAACTCCTGCATCATCTGCACGACTTCCGGATCCTTCATCTTGTGCGGGGCATCACCCTCGAAGTAGATGCTGAACTGGTTCGCACCGGCGAATTTCTCGGCGATGTGCGCGGCGGCGACGTTGTATTCGCTGTCGGCGAACAGGATCGGCGAACCGGGCTTGGACTCGCCGATCGGCGGGTTCTTGCCGTAGTACACCGACCACGCGGCCAGGATGGCCGTCGCGCCGAAGATGAGGATCGTCGCCTTGCGCCCGATCAGGAACAGGCCGAGGCCGTTCATGATGCGCGAGGGCAGATGCTTGTGCTCTTCCTGCGCGGTGACCTTTGGCGTGGGCAGCAGCGCCATCACCAGCGGCACCAGCACGACCACCGTGATCAGGTTCGACGCCGACCACACGGCGCAGAAATAGCCCATCTTCGCGATGATCGGCATCGACGACACGGCGAGCACCAGCAGGCCGGCGGCGTCGGTGAAGATGGCGATCGACGCCGGCACGATCAGCTCGCCGAGCGACACGCGCACCGCGGTGTCCTTCGGGTTGCCGAGCCGGATTTCGTCGTAGTAGCGCTCCATCATCTGCACGCAGTGCGAGGCCGTACGCGCGGAGATGAGAATTGGCACCACCAGCACCAGCGGGTCGAGGTTGTAGCCCATCCAGCCGACGAAGCCGAGGCCCCACACGGCCGACATCGCGGTGCCGATCATCGGCACCACCACGCCCGACACGGAGCCGAAGTGGATCCACAGCAGCACGACCATCACGAGGAAGGTCACGCCGAAAATCAGGAACAGCTCCTTCGAGTGGTAGAAGATCCAGCCCTTCAGCATCGGCTCGCCGGCGATGTAGAGGCGGGTTTCGCTGTCCTTCTCGACCTCGGCCTTCAGCTCCTGCAGGCGGGTGTGAATCTCGGTGTAGTTCAGGCGCTCTTCGTCGAAGCCCGCGAGTATCAGCGCGGCGCGGCCGTCGGTCGAAATGTAGGTGCCGTAGATGATGTCGTTGTTGAACGACTCTTCGCGCAGCCGCTTGAGACCTGCCTCATCGGTCGGCAGATCCTTGGGCAGCACGGGTTCGGACTTGATGAGGCCGCCGCCGGTGGTGCGCACGCGCCGGATCTTCGGATGCGCGATGCTCGCCACCTGGTAGTGGTTGACGCCGGTGATGAGATCGATTTCCTCGGTCAGCATCTTGATCTTGTTCAGCGTCTTGACCGTGAAGATGTCGCTCTTCTCGTCGGTCACCTCGAGCGACATCGCCACCACGTTCGCGCCGCCGAAGGTCTGCTTCATGCGGTTGTAGTTGATGATGTACTCGTGCTTGCCGGGGAGCAGGTCCGCGAAGCGCGAATAGACCTCGATCGACGGGATGGCCCAGGCCATGACAAGGGTCGGGACGACGACGATCAGGAAGGTGATCCACTTCCGGTCCATGAGCCAGTTGGCGACCCGCTGGCCTTTTGAGTCTTTATAAACGTGCTTTTCCAAGATCCTCTCCCTCGAGTAGCTTTCATCTTATGGCTGGACGGCTGCCAGGAGCAGGCCCGGCGGGCCGGGCCGGGTGATTCTGCCACTCAAGAGTGGCCCGGTACAAACACCCCGTACATGGTTTTTCGCTGCGCCTTCATTTGGCGCGACAAATCTTCCTTCATGTGGGGTGGTGTGCGCCGAAGTGCGCGTGTTTGGCGCAGTGCACGCGCCAAAGCCGGGCTTACTGCACGTCAAAGCAGCGGGCGGCGGCGACGGGGTCTTCTTCGTGCAGCAGGTGCCCGCGGCCGGGCAGACGCTCGATGACGGCCGACGGCAGCAGGCGCTGGATGGCGTCGGCGGTCGCGGGCGGCACGATGCGGTCCGCGAGGCCGACGACGAGGGCCAGGGCGGAATTCAGCCCCGGCAGGTCGGCGGCGAGCCGCTCGAGTCGCCAGTGCGCCATCATCCTGATCACCGATTCCACATGGCCGGGGCTGCGCAGGAGGCGCTGGTACAGGTCGACCCCGGTGGTGTCGAGGGTTGAACCGGTCCCCTGCACCATGCGCTCGACCGCCCGCCGCTCGGCCGCGCTGCGCGCGAACAGGAAGGCGACCCAGGGACTCAGCGCGGCCAGCTTCGCGAGCGGCGGAAACAGCACACCGCTGACGCCGCTCAGCGGGAGCAGGGCGCCGTTGAAGCTGATGAGCCGCGATGGCGGCGTGCGCGCATCGAGACTCAGGCGCGCGACGATCGCGGCGCCGGCCGAGTTGCCGGCGACGATCGCCGGCGTCAGATCGAGCGCCGCGAGCAGCGCACCGAGGCCGCGGGCGAGATCGTCGAGCCCGTAACGGCCATCCTGCGGCGGACCCGAAAAACCGTGGCCCGGCAGATCCGGCGCGATGACCGTGTAATGAGGCAGCAGCCGCGGCAACAGGTGGCGCCAGGTGTGCGAGGCGGAGCCGGTGCCGTGCACCAGCAGCACCGCCGGGCCGTGACCGCCGATCTGCACATGCCAGCGTGTGCCGCCTGCGTGCACGAAACGGCTCAACTCGCGGTGCGGCCAGTCGCGCCCGTCTTCTTCCCAGATCAACCGTCCGTGCTTCAAGCGTGCTTGCCTCGTATTCGAGGAAAGATGTTACATTGCGGGCTGTCAACTATTGTAGTCACGCGACGTTGGCGCGCTGCGCGGAGCTTCCGCCGCAGGTGCTGCCCACGCGCACAGGAACACTGCATGTCTCGACCGACACCGCGCCCCGCGCCCTTTCCTTTCAGCGCCATCGTAGGCCAGGACGAAATGAAGCGCGCGATGCTGATCGCGGCCGTTGAACCTGCGATCGGCGGCGTGCTAGTGCTGGGCGATCGCGGCACCGGCAAGTCGACGGCAGTGCGCGCGCTGGCTGCGCTGCTGCCGAAGATCGAAGTCGTCACCGACTGTCTCTACAACTGCGCGCCGGCGCATACGGCCGGACTCTGCGGGCACTGCACCGCAGGCGGCACGCTGCCAGCCGCCCGTGAAGTGCCCGTGCCGGTGGTCGATCTGCCGCTCGGCGCCACCGAAGACCGGCTGATCGGCGCACTCGATCTCGAAAGCGCGCTCGTGCGTGGCACCAAGCGCTTCGAGCCCGGCCTGCTGGCGCGCGCGCATCGCGGTTTTCTGTACATCGACGAAGTGAATCTGCTCGAAGACCACCTGGTCGATGCGCTGCTCGACGTCGCCGCGTCGGGCGAGAATGTCGTCGAACGCGAAGGCCTGAGCGTGCGACATCCGGCGCGCTTCGTGCTCGTTGGCAGCGGCAATCCGGAAGAGGGTGAACTGCGCCCGCAGCTGCTCGATCGCTTCGGCCTGTCGGTGGAAGTGCGCACGCCCGACGACCTGCCGCTGCGCGTGGAAATCGTGCGCCGACGCGATGCCTATGAGCGCGATCCGCTGGCCTTCGCCGCGAAGTGGAAGCGCGCCGAAACGCAGACGCGCAAGCGCATCACCGACGCGCGCGCACGCCTGCCGCAGGTCACGGTCCCCGACGCGGTGCTAGAATGGGCCTCGCGGCTGTGCATGCGCGCCGGCACCGACGGCCTGCGCGGCGAACTGACCCTGATGCGTGCCGCGCGCGCCGTGGCCGCCCTCGACGGACACGACATCGTGACGCTCGAGGATCTGCGGCTCATCGCGACGTCCGCGCTGCGCCATCGCCTGCGGCGCAATCCGCTCGACGACGCCGGGTCGACGGTGCGCGTCGAGCGCGCGATTGCCGAACTGGGTTGATCGATGAGCGCGGACGGCGCAGCGCCGGACGCACGTCTCGCCGCGGCACTGCTCGCGGTCGATCCGGCCGGCATCGGCGGTGTGGTGCTGCGTGCCGCACCGGGGCCTGCACGTGAACGCTGGCTCGACTATCTCTGCGCGATCTGGCCGGGACAACCGACACCGCGCCGCGCCGCGCCGTCGATTACCGATCATCGCCTGCTCGGCGGCGTCGACCTGGTCGCGACGCTCGGGGCCGGACGGCCGGTGGCGGAGCGCGGCCTGCTCGCGGAGGCCGACGGCGGCATCGTGCTGCTGGCCATGGCCGAGCGCCTACCGGCCGGCACCGCCGCGCGCATCGCCGGCGTGATGGATGCCGGTGAAGTCAGCGTGCAGCGTGACGGTCTGAACGTGCAACGCCCGACCCGCTTTGCCGCGATCGCGCTCGACGAAGGATTGAGCGACGACGAGCAGGTGCCCGCCGGGCTCGCTGAACGCTGCGGCCCGTGGCTGATCCTGCCCGATGTGCCCGACGATGAATTCGACGTCGAACTGCCCGACGCCGCGGCGATCGTCGCGGCGCGCGCGCGGTTGCCGTCGGTGACCCTGCCGCCGGCCATGCTCGAAGCCCTGTGCGCCACGGCGCTGAACCTCGGCATCGATTCGATGCGCGTCGCAGGTCTCGCCGCGCGGGTGGCCTGTGCCGCGGCCGCCCTGCACGAACGCGCGACGGTCGACGCCGACGATGCCGCGTGCGCCGCGCAGTTCGTGCTCGCGCCGCGCGCGCGCCGGCTGCCACCGTCGCCGGATCAGGCGCCGCCGGACGACGCCGAGGCGCCTGAACCGCCGGACGACGGCGACGCGCGCGACGAGGCGTCCGAACCGCCCCCTGACACGCCGACCGAATCGAACCAGGGGCCCTTGCCCGACCAGGTACTCGCCGCGGCAACCGCGGCGCTGCCGCCCGGGCTGCTCGCACAGTTGCAGGCGTTGCAGTTGCTGGGCGGTGCGCGGACCTCATCGGCCGGCCGTGCCGGCGCACAGAAAGTCGGGCGCCAGGGGCGCGGGCGGCTGTGCGGCGCGCGGGCCGGTACGCCGGGTGGGAACGCACGCCTGAGCGTGATCGACACGCTGCGGGCGGCGGCGCCGTGGCAGGCGCTGCGCCGGCGCCAGCAAGCGGACGCGGAGCCCGCGCGGGTGCTGATCCGGCGCGAGGATTTTCGCGTGCGGCAGATCAAGCAGCGCACGCAGACGACGACGATCTTCGTCGTCGATGCGTCGGGCTCGGCTGCTGCACATCGGCTGGCCGAAGCGAAGGGCGCCGTCGAACTGCTGCTCGCCGACTGTTATGTCCGGCGCGACCAGGTGGCGCTGATTGCGTTTCGCGGCCGCAAGGCGGAACTGCTGTTGCCGCCGACGCGCTCGCTGGTGCGCGCGAAGCGCAGGCTCAGCGCGCTGCCCGGGGGCGGCGGCACGCCGTTCGCGGACGCGCTCGATGCGGCGCGCGCACTCGCGGACAGCGTCCAGCGGCGCGGCGATCTGCCGATTGTGATCGTGCTCAGTGACGGGCAGGCCAACGTTGCGCGCGACGGCAGCGGCGGACGCGCGCGCGCCGCCGAAGACGCACAGGCTGCGGCGCGCCAGTTCGCCGCCCAGGGTTGCCGCACGCTGTTCATCGACACCGCGCCACGCGGCAGCGCGCTGGCGGTCGGCCTCGCTGCCGACATGCACGCGCGCTACCTGTCCCTGCCGCAGGCGGACGCCAGAAAGCTCAGTGGGGTCATCAACGCGGCGGTGCGGATCCGCGACTAGGCGCAGCCGCCGGCCCGGGGCACAGGGTCGCCGGCAGGAGGCCGGTGTCCGACAAAATGGTGTGGCGGCGGCCGGGGCGATGGATTTTTGTCAATTCTTGGTTACACTGTCTACCTATGTTGACAGTCATGCCACCCGCTCCCGCTGTCGTTCGCGCGTCTGCCCCAGTGCGGGCGCAGGCGCAGGCCATTGTCATCGGCAGCGGATTCGGGGGGCTCGCCGCGGCGGTACGCCTCGGGGCCCGCGGCTACCGTGTGCAGGTGCTCGAACGGCTCGATGCGCCCGGCGGCCGTGCCTACGTGCGGCGGCAGGACGGCTTCACGTTCGACTGCGGGCCGACCATCGTCACCGCGCCTTTCCTGTTCGACGAACTGTGGGCGCTGTGCGGCCGCAAGCGCGCCGACGACGTCGAGATGCGCGCGCTCGATCCCTGGTACACGCTGCGCTTCGACGACGGCGCCCTGATGAACTGCAACGGCGACCCGGCCGCGATGCGCGCGGAGATCGCGAAGTTCTCGCCGTCCGATGTCGCCGGCTACGAACGCTTCATGAAACTCAGCGAGGAAGTGTTCAAGGTCGGCTTCGAACAACTCGGCCACGTCCCCTTCGGTCACTTCACCGACATGCTGCGTGCACTGCCTGCGCTCGTGCGGCTGCAGAGCTATCGCAGTGTCGCCGGACTCGTCGCGAAGTACGTCAAGGATCCGAAACTGCGCGTGGCACTGAGCTTTCATCCGCTGCTCGTCGGCGGTAATCCGTTCACGACCACGTCGGTGTACAGCCTCATCGCGTTTCTCGAACGGCGCTGGGGCGTGCACTTCGTGATGGGCGGCACCGGACGGCTCGTCAGCGGACTCGTCAACCTGATCGAAGGGCAGGGTGGCAGCGTCGAGTGCGGGCGCGAAGTGGCCGAGATCACCGTCAGCGGCAAGCGCGCGACGGGCGTGCGACTCGCCGATGGAGAGCAGTTGAAAGCGGACGTCGTGGTGTCGAACGCGGATTCCGCGTGGACCTATCGCCATCTGCTGCCGGCCGCGTCAAGGCGCCGCTGGACCGACCGCCGCATCGACAACGCGCGTTATTCGATGGGGCTGTTCGTGTGGTACTTCGGGACCGATCGCCAGTATGCGGCCGTGCCGCATCACACGATCATGCTCGGGCCGCGGTACCGTGAACTGCTGAGCGACATCTTCAAGCGCAAGGTGCTCGCGAAGGATTTCAGTCTCTATCTGCACCGGCCGACCGCGACCGATCCCTCGCTGGCGCCGCCGGGCGGTGAAACCTTCTACGTGCTGTCGCCGGTCCCGCACCTCGATGCGAACATCGACTGGCGCGAGGCAGCCGAACCTTATCGACAGGCCATCGCGCGTCATCTGTCGGCGACGATGCTGCCCGACCTCGAAAAGCATGTCGTCAGTTCGTGGATGATGACGCCGCAGGATTTCCGGACGCGCCTGCTCGCCTTCAAGGGCGCCGCTTTCGGGCTCGAACCGGTGCTGTCGCAGAGCGCGTGGTTCCGGCCGCACAATCGCAGCGAAGACATCGAGAACCTGTATCTCGTTGGCGCCGGCACGCATCCGGGCGCGGGCCTGCCGGGCGTGCTGTCGTCGGCGCGCGTGCTCGACAGCGTGGTGCCCGAGGCGCGCGTGCATGTCTGAGCAGATGGCTGACGCTGCCGATTTCGCCGCCTGCGAGCACCTGCTCGTCGGCGGTTCGCGTTCCTTCTTCTGGGCGTCGCTGCTGTTGCCGGCACGTCTGCGGCAGGCCGCCGCCGCGTTGTACGCGTTCTGCCGGCTGGCTGACGACGCGGTCGATCAGGGCGGTGGCCTGGCCGGGCTCGCGGAATTTCGCGAACGGCTCGACTGCATCTACACCGCGCGGCCGCCGGTGTCACCGACCGACCGCGCGTTCGCGCAGGTCGTCGCCGAATTCCACATTCCGCGTGAATTGCCCGAAGCGCTGCTCGAAGGCCTCGCGTGGGACATCGAAGGCCGACGCTATGAGAACCTGTCCGATCTGACCGCCTATGCGACGCGCGTTGCCGGCACCGTCGGCGCGATGATGGCGCTGCTGATGGGCCGGCGCGACGCGCCGGCGCTCGAACGCGCCGTCGAACTCGGCATTGCGATGCAGTTGACGAACATTGCGCGCGACGTCGGTGAAGACGCGCGTCTCGGCCGCATCTACCTGCCGCGCGACTGGCTCAGCGACGCGGGCATCGATGCCGACATCGACCCGGGCGCGCTGCACCACGGACCGGCACTGGCCGGCGTGACCGAACGCCTGCTGGCCGTGGCTGAAGTGCTGTACCAGCGCGCCGCGCGCGGCATCGGCGCCCTGAACTGGTATTACCGCCCGGCGATGCATGCGGCGCGACTGCTGTATCGCGAAATCGGCCTCGAGGTCGCGCGTCACGGCCACAACTCCTGCGATCGCCGTGCGATCGTGCCGCCGTTGCGCAAGACCGAATGCGTGCTGCGCGCCGGGCTCGCCGCGCTGCGCGCCACACCGCCCGAAGGTTTCGAAGTGCCGGCCGAAGCGCGCTTCCTGATTGACGCGGCCGCCAGCCGGGCCGCCACCGTGGCCTCCCAGTCCGCGCTCGAACGCTGGACCCGGCGCTTCGATGAGCGCGCGGGCTGGACCATTGATCTCTTCATTCGCGTCGAGCAGCGCCAGCAGGCCGGGCTCGTGCGCACGGGTCGTCCGCCGTCCCTTCGCCGCCCGACGCGATGAGCGCATGGGCGGGGTGGTTCGAACTGCTGATCGTGCTCGCCTTCGCCGTCGGTTACGGCGTGATCGAACTCGTCTGCAAGCGCCTCGACCGCCAGCGTGAACGTGAGCGCCAGGCTGCCGCGCCACAGCCCGACGCCGAGTCCGCCCCCGAATCCTCTCCCTGACCTTGCCTGTCCGCGCCGCGCGGTCACATGACCGGCGCGGTCCGGCGACCCGCTACCACGGCGATCTGGGCATGCGGAACGGCAGCATGAACTGCACCCACGGGGCGACGAAGCGCCGCAGCGACAGGCTTTCGTGCACGGCCTCGCTGGGGACGCCGGCGACGGTCGTCCGCAGTGTGGAGCGCGCGTAGAACGGCGCGTCTTCGAGCGTGTCGAGAACGTCGACCTGCGTGTCGGGCGCCGCGCGCGTGACGCGCTCGATGCCCCAGCGACTTTTCGCGAGTACGCGGGGCGGGGGCGCGTCGCCGTGCCGCGCAACGCCGTCCCGATCGATATCGAGCGCGAGGAGGGCGCCGCGGCCGTCGAGCGCGTCGACGTCATACAGCAAGCGGCCACTGCCGTCCGGCAGGCGCATGCGCGACCAGTGCCAACCGCGGAAGCTGCGTTCGAGCGGGAGCTGGCCACGATTGGTGTCCAGGTAGCCGTGGCCGGACCAGCGCGCGCCGGGCTGCGTGAAATCGACCGTGACGCGCGCGGTGGGCGCGATGGGCTGCCACAGGTGTGCGGCGTCGCCGTCGAGCGCATAGGGGCCAAGCCCCGGGCCTATGCCCTGCACCTCGACCCGCCCGCGCAGCCTGAACGGCAAGGGCGCGCAGACTTCATCGATGTCGATGCGCAGGCTGTCGGCGGTGGCATGCAGCGCACTGGGTCCGATGACGAGCACCTCGTCGCTGCGGGCGAGACGCGCAGCGCCACGCTCCGTCATCGCCCAGCGTTGCTGCCGGCGCGACTTCAGGGCGACATTGATCGCGCAATAGTGTTCGGGATTCGTCGGCCCGCGGCGGCGCGCGTAAGCGTAGTACGGTGAGAACACGCTGCCGATGAACGCGATGATCACGAGTCCGTGCTCGCCGTCGTCGCTCAGGGCGTCGAGATACCACCACGCATAGCCGTCGGCGGGCACCGGGCGCGCGAAGTTCAGGGCGGCGTCAGGCGCCAGCATGCGGCACCGTGACGCGGCTGCGGCCGCGGCCGGACCTCAGATCTTCGAGCGCACTGGCGGCTGCGAGCCGGCCGGAGAGCGTGACCATCGGCAAGCCGGCGCCGGGATGCACGCTGCCACCGGTGAGATACAGCCCGGGGATGCGACTGCGCACGCCCGGCCGCGAGAACGACGAGCGCCAACCGTGCGTCGCGCTGCCGTAGAGGCCGCCGCCAGTGCCCGGAAACAGCTTGTCGAAATCGCGTGGTGTCGTCGTCACCAGTTGCTCGCGCGCGTAATCGAGCGTCAGGCCGCAGCGCGCGAGTTGCGCGATCGCGGCTTCGCGACAGGCGTCGATGTCGTGCCTGGAGAACTGCCGTGTATCGCCATTCGCTGGCGCATTGATGATGCAGAACAGGCGCTCTGGTTCGCCTGCGGCAGGCGGCGATGCGTGTTCGCCGCGATCCTGTGCACAGACGTACACGCTCGGTTTCGCGGGCAGTGTGCGCCGGGAAAACACATCGGCGAATTCGCCCGCGTAATCGTCGCCGAAGAACACGCTGTGATGCGCGAGCGGAAAGCCGCTGGTGCGCGCATGCAGGGCAAGCGTGAGGGCGGACAGGGAGCGCTGCCTGACATCGACGGCCGGCACCGCGCGCCGCGCCGCCTGTCCGAACAGGCCGGCGCTGACGGCGGCGATGTCGGCATTGCAGATCACGATATCGGCGCCGAGCTGCGTGCCGTCCGCGAGCATCACGCCGGTGACCTGGCGGCGATTCAGCAGGATTTCCCGCACGTCGCAGCAATAACGATGTTCAACGCCGTGTTGTCGGCCGAGTGCCACGAGCGCGCGGGCGAGGCCGTAGATGCCGCCTTCCGCGCACCACACGCCGGCGAGTTCTGCATGCGCGATCAACATCAGCGTGCCCGGCGCACTGAACGGCGAAGATCCGCAATACGTGGCGTAGCGCGCGAACAGCTGACGCAGGCGCTGATCGTTGAAATGAGCGCCCAGCGCCTGCCACAGGGTCGAGAACGCGGCGATGCGCGTGAGCCGCTGCACACCCGAAAAGTGCCGATGACTGATCAGACCCAGCATGTCCGGATTGCCGACGCGCATGAACGGCGCGTCGAGCGTCGTGAATATCTCGGCCGCGTGCGCGCAGAACTGCGCATAGCGATGAGCTTCACCGGCGCCGGCAAAGCGGCCGATGGCGTCTATCGTGCGGGCGCGATCGGCGTACAGGTCGAGTGAGCCCCGATCGTCCCACGCATGACGCGCGAGGATCGACGCCGGATGCAGCCGCAGGTGATCGTTCAGATCGCTGCCGAGCGCGGCGAAGAGTTCATCGAAAACCCAGCGCATCGTCAGCACCGTCGGGCCGACGTCGAGACGGCATTCGTCGATCTCGACCTGGCGCACTTTGCCGCCCGGTTGCGCGGTCCGTTCGAGCACGGTGACGGCGCAGCCGCCCGCGGCGAGTTCGGCGGCGGCCGTCAGGCCACCGACCCCCGCCCCGATCACGATGACCTGCGTGCGTCGCACAACGAACTTCCTGGTGATTTCGGTTTGCTTCCCGGAGGCGAAGTGTCTATCTTAATTGACACACGCAACGACAATTCAAATTTACACGCCGTGGAGGACCAATGGAACTGCTGCAGTTGATAGATGAGCTGTTGATGGATGCCGTGGTCAACGCCGAAATCCGGGGCGGCCCACCGACCCTGGGCGCCGCGATGCGCCATGCGGTGTTTCCGGGCGGTGCCCGCATCCGCCCGCGGCTGTGCATCGCCGTCGCGATGGCCTGCGGTGAGACCCGCAGTGCCACCGCCGAAGCCGCTGCCACCGCCATCGAACTGCTCCACTGCGCAAGCCTCGTGCATGACGATCTCCCGTGCTTCGACAATGCCCCGTTGCGCCGCGGCCTGCCCTCCGTGCACGCCCAGTTCGGCGAGCGCATTGCAATCCTTGCCGGCGACGCGCTGATCGTGCTGGCCTTCCAGATGCTCGGACGCGGCCTGGTCGCCGTGCCGGAGCGCCTGCCGGCGCTGCTGGGCATCGTCGCCCGCGCCGTCGGCATGCCGAACGGGATTTGCGCCGGTCAGGCCTGGGAGTCGGAAGCACAGGTGCGGCTCGGCGAATACCAGTGCGCGAAGACCGGTGCGCTGTTCGCCGCGGCGACCGCCGCCGGTGCGCTCGCGGCCGGTGCCGACTACGAGCGCTGGCGCCTGCTCGGTGAGCGACTCGGCGAAGCCTACCAGGTCGCGGATGACGTGCAGGATGCGGCCGGGGATCCGGCGCTGCTCGGCAAACCGATCGGCATCGACCAGTCCCTGGGGCGCCCGAGCTCGGCGCGCGAACTCGGCCTGCGCGGCGCGCTGGAGCGCTTCAATCACCTCGTCGAAGCCTCGGTCGCCGCGATTCCGGAATGTGCCGGTCGCGCGCAGCTCACGGCCTTGATACGGGCGGAAGCCCTGCGCCTGATCCCGGCCGACGTGCAGGCTCGTGCGGCCTGAGACCTCGGCCCCGGCCGCGCCGCCGGCCGCCACGATGCGCGACGCCTGGCGCGCGTGGCGGGACCGGTGGGCGCGCTGGCGCGATGCGACACTGAGCAACCCCTCGTTTCATGCTTGGGCGGCACAGGCGCCGATCGTGCGTCTGTTCGCCCGCCGCGAAGCGCGCGCGATGTTCGACCTCTGCGCCGGCTTCGTCTACTCGCAGGTGCTCGGCGTGATCGTGCGGCTCGACGTGCTCGAGCAGCTTCGCCACGGCCCCGTGCCGATGACCCGTCTGCGGGCGTCTCTCCCGCTGCCGCCGGAGGGCGCGCAGGTGCTGCTCGACGCCGCGATCGCGCTGCGCCTGCTCGAACTGCGCGGCCGCGATGCGATCGGCCTCGGCCCGCGCGGCGCCGTGCTGCTCGCCAATCCCGGTCTGCGCGCCATGGTCCTGCATCACGAGATGTTCTACGCCGATCTCCAGGACCCACTCGCAGTGCTGCGCGGCGAACGCCACGGCACCCGGCTCGGGCAGTACTGGGCCTACGCGCAAAGCGCGACACCCGGGGCCCTCGACGAGGACGCGGTGGCTCGCTACTCGGCGCTGATGTCGGTGTCGCAGGACATGGTGTCGCAGGCAGTGATCCACGCCTACGACTTCACGCGTCATCGCCGGCTGCTCGACATCGGCGGTGGTGAAGGCCGCTTCGTCATCAACGTCCTCGACAGCGCCCCCGCGCTCGAAGGCGTGGTGTTCGACCTGCCGGCGGTCGCCGCCCGCGCGCTGGCGCGACTCGAAGCCGCCGGTCATGCCGCGCGCGCCGACAGCGTCGGCGGCAACTTCGTCACCGATGCACTGCCGGCCGGCGCCGATGTCGTGACGCTGGTGCGTGTGCTGCACGACCACGATGACGAACCCGCGCGGCGGCTGCTGCGGAACATCCGCGCCGCGCTGCCCGACGGCGGCCGACTGGTCATCGCCGAACCGATGATCGAACGCGGACGCGGCGACGTGGTCGGCGCCGCCTATTTCGGGATGTACCTGAAGGCGATGGGCAGCGGTCGGCCGCGCACGCCGGAAGAAGTCCGCCGGATGCTCGGTGAGGCGGGCTTTGCCCAGGTCGACGTCCGCCCCACGTCCGGTCCACTGCCGCTGACGCTCGTGATTGCGAGTGTCAACTGAACGAATTAGAAAGCTGTTTGCGTGTAAATTAAAGTTGACATTTTTATCTGTCTAGTTAGTATTACATACGAGCGCGTCCGGCCTTCTGGACGCCTCGAACCAGAGGTCGGGAGCAGACGATGCGAGCGAGTGCCGTTGTGATGGAACAGCCCCGTCAACTCGTGCTGACCGAACTGGAGCTGACCGATCCGACCGAGCAGGACGTCGTCGTCGACATCGAATACAGCGGCATCAGCACCGGGACGGAGAAGCTGCTCTGGACGGGCCTCATGCCGCCGTTTCCGGGCATGGGCTACCCGCTGGTGCCTGGTTACGAATCGGTCGGCCGCATCGTCGAGGCCGGCAGTGCCTCGGGACGCAGCAACGGCGAACAGGTGTTCGTGCCCGGCGCGCGTTGTTTCGGTGACATCCGCGGCCTGTTCGGTGGCGCCGCGTCCCGCCTGGTCGTCGCCGGTCATCGCGCCCATCCGTACGCGGAACACCTGGGCGAGCAGGGCGCGCTGCTGGCGCTCGCCGCCACCGCCTATCACGCGGTGGCGCTCGCGAATGACGGTGGCCCGCAACTGATCGTCGGTCACGGTGTGCTGGGCAGACTGATCGCGCGCATCGCCCTGCTGAAATGGGGCAGCGCGCCGACAGTGTGGGAAACCGACGCGAAGCGTGCTGGCGGCGCGACCGGTTACCAGGTGCTGCAGCCGTCGGCGGACACCTGCCGCAACTACCGCACGATCATCGACGCCAGCGGGAACGCAGCGGCGATCGATGGTCTCGTCACGCATCTCGCGCACGGCGGCGACATCATCCTCGCCGGTTTCTATGCCGAGCGCGTGTCGTTCGATTTCCCGCCGGCGTTCCTGCGCGAAGCGCGCTTCCAGATTGCCGCCGAATGGCAGGAACCCGATCTCGCCGCCGTCCGCAATCTGACCGCCGAACGCCTGCTGTCGCTCGACGGCCTGATCAGCCACCGGCGCAGTTTCCGCGACGCTGATGAAGCCTACCGCACAGCGTTCATGGACCCCGACTGTCTCAAAATGATTCTCGACTGGAGAAACCGCGCATGACTTCGCAGACCTCGTCCATCGTCGAAAGCCCACTGCGTGACATGACCAAACAACTGCGCATCGAGGCCAGCATGGAGCCCGATCCGGTGCCGACGGCCGCCACCAGCAAGACACAGGTCATCGCGATCTACGGCAAGGGCGGCATCGGCAAGAGTTTCACGCTTGCGAACCTCTCTTACATGATGGCCCAGCAGGGCAAACGCGTGCTGCTGATCGGCTGCGACCCGAAGAGTGACACCACGTCACTGCTGTTCGGTGGCCGGGCGTGCCCGACGATCATCGAAACCTCGTCAAAGAAGAAACTCGCCGGTGAGGAAGTCTCGATCAGCGACGTCTGCTTCATGCGCGACGGCGTGTTCGCGATGGAGCTCGGCGGACCCGAAGTCGGTCGCGGCTGCGGTGGCCGCGGCATCATCCACGGCTTCGAACTGCTCGAGAAACTCGGCTTTCACGAATGGGGCTTCGACTACGTGCTGCTCGACTTCCTCGGTGACGTGGTGTGCGGCGGCTTCGGCCTGCCGATCGCCCGTGACATGTGCCAGAAGGTCATCGTCGTCGGCTCGAATGACCTGCAGTCGCTGTATGTCGCGAACAACGTGTGCTCGGCCGTCGAGTACTTCCGCAAGCTCGGCGGCAACGTCGGTGTCGCGGGCCTGTTGATCAACAAGGACGACAACACCGGAGAAGCGCAGGCCTTCGCGGCCGCTGCGGGCATCCCGGTGCTCGCTGCGATTCCGGCGCACGAGGACATCCGGCGCAAGAGCGCGAATTACGAAATCATCGGCCGGCCCGGCAGCGAGTGGGGCTCGCTGTTCGAGGACCTCGCGCGCAACGTGGCCGACGCACCGCCGCTGCGGCCGACGCCGTTGACGCAGGATGCGTTGCTGGGACTGTTCAAGGGCAGCCAGGTGGGGCGCGACTACGTGCTTCAGCCGGCGACGGCCGCCGACATGCTCGGCAAGCCGGAACAGCCGCGCGCCACGCTCGAAGTGATCTACGACGCGGTCTGACGACGAGCGGGAGCATGACAGTGAGCAACGACAATCAGCATCAAGACAGCGTCGCCGCGGCATCCGTGGCCGGCGTCGATTGCCATGGCGGTCGCGAGCAGCTGACGCGCGCCGCGGAAGCGGCCGGCAACGGTGAACTGCTCGCGAAGTATGCGGCCGACTATCCGCGCGGCCCGCACGACCAGCCGCAGAGCATGTGCCCGGCCTTTGGCGCGCTGCGCGTCGGTCTGCGCATGCGTCGCACCGCCAGCGTGCTGTCAGGTTCTGCCTGCTGCGTCTACGGGCTGACCTTCACGTCGCATTTCTATGGCGCGCGCCGCAGTGTCGGCTACGTGCCGTTCAACTCCGAAACGCTCGTCACCGGCAAGCTGTTCGAAGACATCCGCGATGCGGTCCACAAGCTCGCCGATCCCGAACACTATGACGCGATCGTGGTCATCAATCTCTGCGTGCCGACGGCATCCGGCGTACCACTGCGCCTGCTGCCGAAGCAGATCAACGGTGTGCGCATCATCGGCATCGATGTACCCGGTTTCGGCGTGCCGACGCATGCGGAAGCGAAAGACGTGCTGGCCGGCGCCCTGCTGAAGTTCGCACGGGCGGAAGCCGAGCGCGGTCCGGTGCAGGCGCCGCGCGGCGGGCGCAGCGAGCGCCCGACGATTGCGCTGCTCGGCGAGATGTTCCCGGTCGACCCGGTGACGATCGGCGGACTGCTCGAGCCGCTGGGCCTTGCCGCCGGGCCGGTCATTCCGAACCGGGAATGGCGTGAACTGTATGCCGCGCTCGACTGCGTCGCCGTCGCCGCGATCCACCCGTTCTATACCGCCTCGATCCGCGAGTTCAGTGCCGCCGGACGCCCGATTGTCGGCTCAGCGCCGGTCGGTCACGACGGCACCGCGGCATGGCTCGACGCGATCGGCGACACCTGCGGTGTAGCCCGCTCACAGATTGACGCCGCGAAGAACCGCGTGCTGCCGACGATTGCGAAAGCCCTCTCGAACTCGCCGATCAAGGGCCGCATCACGATGTCCGGCTACGAAGGCTCCGAACTGCTGGTGGCGCGCTTGCTGGTCGAATCCGGCGCCGATGTGCGCTATGTCGGCACCGCCTGTCCGCGCACCGAATGGAGCGAAGCCGATCGCGAATGGCTCGCTGCCCGCGGCATCCATGTGCAGTTCCGCGCCTCACTCGAGCAGGATGTCGCGGCGTTCGAGGAGTTCCGGCCCGACCTGGTCATCGGCACGACGCCGGTGGTGCAGAAAGCCAAGGAACGCGCGACGCCGGCGCTGTACTTCACGAACCTGATTTCCGCCCGTCCGCTGATGGGGGCCGCCGGCGCCGGGTCGCTGGCGACGGTCGTCAACGCCGCGATGGGCAACAAGGCGCGCTTCGACGACATGCTGGCCTTCTTCGAAGGCGTCGGCACCGGCAACAACAGCGGCATCTGGACCGAAGAACCCGTCGATCACCCTGAGTTTCGCGAGATGAATCGCCGCAAGATGGCGCGTCAGGCCGCGAAGCGCAAAGCAGAGGAGATGATGTAAATGCTCGTCCTCGATCACGACAGGGCAGGTGGTTACTGGGGCGCGGTGTACGTCTTCACAGCGGTCAAGGGGCTGCAGGTCGTCATCGACGGGCCGGTGGGCTGCGAGAACCTGCCTGTGACCTCGGTGCTGCATTACACCGATGGACTGCCGCCGCATGAACTGCCGATCGTGGTCACCGGCCTCAGCGAACAGGAACTGGGCCAGGACGGGACCGAAAAAGCGATGCGTCGCGCGCACCAGACGCTCGACCCGGACCTGCCGGCGGTGGTCGTCACCGGCTCGATCGCCGAGATGATCGGCGGCGGCGTGACGCCCGAAGGCACGAATCTCCACCGCTTCCTGCCGCGTACGATCGACGAAGACCAGTGGCAGAGCGCGGATCGCGCCATGGCCTGGCTGTGGAAGGAGTATGGGGGCCGCAAAGGGGCTGCACGCGCTGCGACCGAGACCACCACCGCGGCGCCGAAGGTCAACATCATTGGCCCGATGTATGGCCACTTCAACACGTGGTCCGACCTCGCGGAAATCACGCGCCTCATCGAGGGCATTGGCGCCGAGGTCAACCTGACGTTTCCGCTCGGCTGCCATCTGACCGACGTGCCGCGGCTCGGTGATGCCGAAGTCAACGTCTGCATGTATCGCGAACATGGACGCCTGCTGTGCGAAGCGCTCGGCAAGCCCTACCTCGCAGCGCCGATCGGGCTGCACAGTACGACCCGCTTTTTACGCAAGCTGGGCGAACTCCTCGGCCTCGATCCCGAACCGTTCATCGAGCGTGAGAAGCACACGACGATCAAGCCGCTGTGGGATTTGTGGCGGTCCGTCACGCAGGACTTCTTCGGCACGGCGAGCTTCGCCGTCGTCGCGAACGAGACCTACACGACCGGCCTGCGACGTTTCCTCGAGGATGAACTCGGCATGCCGTGTTCGTTCGCCGTCGCGCGCAAGGCCGGCGCCAAGACCGATAACGATGCCATCCGCACGCAGCTGCACGAGAAGTCGCCGCTGGTCGTGTTCGGCAGCTACAACGAGCGGATGTACATCGCCGAGGCCGGCGGGCGCTCGGCTTACATTCCAGCGTCTTTTCCGGGCGCGATCATCCGCCGTCATACCGGCACACCGTTCATGGGCTACGGCGGCGCGACCTATGTCGTGCAGGAAGTCTGCAACGCGCTGTTCGATGCGCTGTTCAACATCCTGCCACTGGCGACCGTGCTCGATCGTGTGGAAGCGACACCCGGCCGCCTCGATCCCGTCCTCGAGTGGGACGAAGACGCCAAGGCTGCGCTCGACGAAACGCTCAGCACGGTTCCGATCCTGGTGCGCATCTCCGCGGCGAAGCGGATGCGCGATTACGCGGAGCAGCAGGCCCGCAGCAGCGGCGTACAGCGCGTCACCAAGGCATTGGTGGCAAGCGCGGGCCGCGCGGCACTCAGCGGCGCGGCCGGCTGAACGACACACAAGAACGACGACATGACCATCGAGACATGGCGGAGGAACAGCACATGACACAGCAACTCGACGCGAGGACGCGACAGGTGGCGAACAGCCACCGTGGCGAACAACGCGATTTCTTCCTGCTCTATGCGATCTGTTTCACGGTGTTTCTCGTCGTCGCGTGCCTTGCCCGGCTGGTGGGCTGGCGCTGGCTGCGGTGGTCCGATCGCCGCGGCTCGGTCATTCAGGAAGCCAGGAGCGCCGCGAGCATCGCGCTCAGTTCGGGCTTCTGAACGGCAGAACAGACGATCGCGCGGCGCCGTCGCGCGATCCAACGTGCCCTGGCATGGGTTGTCAGGGGGTTCCGCGCCGCGCGGCTCTCGCGGTAACGGCCTTGGGGCCATTTGTAATGAGGTAATTTATGGCTGACAACACTGGCGGCTCGCTTTCGGGCCTGACAGAGGGTGAAGCAAAAGAGTTTCACTCGATTTTCATGACGAGTTTCATCGTCTTCACGGTCATCGCGGTTATCGCTCACGTCCTTGCCTGGCAATGGCGTCCCTGGCTCCCGGGCCCGGAAGGTTATACCTCGACGATCGACACGCTGAACGGCGTGGTGAACTCGATCATTCCCTTTGTGGCATAGGAGGAATTCGATATGTGGCGTATGTGGCTGCTTTTCGACCCTCGCCGGACTTTGACGGCGCTATTCGCTTTCCTGTTCACAGTGGCATTGCTGATCCATTTCATTCTGCTCAGCACCAGTCGCTTCAACTGGATCGAGGGACCGCGCACCCAAGGTCAGGCGGCTGCCTACAACATGTCGACAGACATGCCGGCAGCGCAGGTCGCGGACAATACCGCGCGATAGCGCAGTGTGGCGGTGGACAGGAATTCCGTCAGGAATCCCGTTCCACCGCCTTCTCTGCGGCTTACGAATAATTGATTCTCATAGGAGGCCCCGGTCATGGCCATGTTGAGCTTTGAACGCAAGTACCGCGTCAGAGGGGGGACCTTGATCGGCGGGGACCTGTTCGATTTCTGGATCGGCCCCTTCTACGTCGGGTTTTTCGGTATCACCACAATCATATTTGCGGTGCTGGGCACTGCGCTCATTCTATACGGCGCGGCGATGGGCCCGACCTGGAATGTCTGGCAGATCAATATCGCACCGCCCGACCTGAGTTACGGGCTCGCATTCGCACCCCTGATGGAAGGCGGACTCTGGCAGGTCATCACGATCTGTGCGGTGGGCGCGTTCAGTTCCTGGGCTCTGCGTGAAGTCGAAATCTGCCGCAAGCTCGGCATCGGCTGGCACGTCCCGATTGCTTTTTCTGTCGCGATTTTTGCCTATGTCTCGCTGGTCGTCATTCGGCCACTGCTGATGGGGGCATGGGGTCATGGCTTTCCCTACGGCATCCTCAGTCATCTCGACTGGGTGTCGAACACGGGTTACCAGTACCTGCATTTTCATTACAACCCGGCGCATATGCTGGCGATTACTTTCTTCTTCACCACGACGCTCGCGCTTTCACTGCACGGTTCGCTGATTCTGTCGGCGGTCAATCCGGCGCCCGGTGAAACGGTCCGCACGGCAGAACATGAGAACACCTTCTTCAGAGACGCGATCGGTTATTCGGTCGGCACCCTGGGCATTCACCGGCTGGGCCTGTTCCTCGCCTTGAGTGCCGGCTTCTGGAGTGCGGTCTGCATCATCATCAGTGGCCCGTTCTGGACCAAAGGATGGCCGGAGTGGTGGGGCTGGTGGCTCGACCTTCCGATCTGGCGCTGAAGAAAACGGAGAACCGATATGCCTGATTATCAGAACATCTTTACCAGCGTGCAGGTCCGCGGGCCGACCTATCCCGGCGTGCCGATGGGCGCTGGCAACTGGCCGCGCGAAGGCAAGCCGTTTTTCTTCTACTGGATGGGGAAAATCGGCGATGCGCAGATTGGCCCGTTCTACCTCGGTGGGCTGGGCATCATGTCCCTGCTGTTCGGCTTCATTGCGATCGAGATCATCGGCCTGAACATGTGGGCGTCGGTGGGCTGGGATCCTTTGCAGTTCATCAGACAGCTGCCGTGGCTCGCGCTGGAGCCGCCACCGGCCAAATATGGCCTCAGCTTTCCGCCGATGAACGAGGGCGGATGGTGGCTGATGGCTGGCTTCTTCCTGACGGCCTCGATTCTCCTGTGGTGGGCGCGGATGTACCGACGGGCCAAGGCCCTCGGTATGGGCACGCACACGGCGTGGGCGTTTGCCGCGGCGATCTGGCTCTACCTGGTGCTGGGCTTCATCCGCCCGGTGCTGATGGGCAGCTGGAGCGAGGCGGTGCCGTTCGGGATTTTCCCGCACCTCGACTGGACCGCGGCATTCTCGATTCGCTATGGCAACCTGTTCTACAACCCGTTCCACATGCTGTCGATTGCCTTCCTGTACGGCTCGACCCTGTTGTTCGCGATGCACGGCGCAACGATTCTCGCGGTCAGCCGTCTCGGTGGGGAACGTGAAATCGAGCAGGTCGTCGATCGCGGTACCGCATCGGAGCGGGCCGCGCTGTTCTGGCGCTGGACGATGGGCTTCAACGCGACGATGGAGTCGATCCATCGCTGGGCGTGGTGGTTTGCCGTGCTGTGCCCGCTGACCGGCGGTATCGGCATCATCCTGACCGGCACGGCGGTGGACAACTGGTTCCTGTGGGGCGTGAAGCACGGCATCGCGCCTGGCTATCCGGTCATCGATCCTGCAGTTGTCGATCCGGCGGTGGCGCCATGAGAGGAGTAGCACGCATGACCCATTCATCATGTGTTCGCAGCGTTCTGGCGCTGGCTGGCATCGCACTGCTGATTCCACTGACGGGCTGCGAGCGGCCGTCGGCGGACACCCTGCAGACCGGATTCCGCGGCACGGCGATGGTGCAGCTCGAGACGGCAAGCAATACGGCGGAGAAGCTGGCGGCGAATCAGTTGCCGCCGCCGACCGCCGCCTTGCCGCCGAGCGGCACGAAGGCGAGCGCGATGTATCAGAACGTGCAGATCCTCGGCGATCTCGACTCCAACGAGTTCACCCAGCTGATGCTGGCGATGACGAGTTGGGTGGCGCCGAAGGAGGGCTGCGCGTACTGTCACGACGCGGCGAACCTCGCCGACGACTCGAAGTATACGAAGGTCGTTGCGCGACGCATGATCCAGATGACGCAAAGCATCAATGCCGACTGGAGCGCGCATGTGAAGGAGACGGGTGTGACCTGCTTCACCTGCCATCGTGGTCAGCCGGTGCCGGCCAACATCTGGTACTCGAACGATGGCTACACGCCGCGAGTGGCGTACGCGGGTTACCGGGCGGGGCAGAATGTGGCGGCGGACAGCGTCGCACTGGCCTCGTTGCCGGAAGATCCGTTCAGCCCTATGCTGCGTGACAGTGGCCAGATCAGGGTCTCGTCCAATCATCCGCTGCCCGCAATCGGTAAACCCACGCCGGACATCAAGCAGACCGAAAACACCTATGGGCTGATGATGCACGTGTCCGATGCGCTCGGCGTCAACTGCAACTACTGCCACAACAGCCGGCTGTTCTCCAACTGGCAGGAAAGCACGCCGCAACGCGTGCAGGCCTGGCACGGCATTCAGATGGCGAGGACGCTCAACAACGAGTACCTCGAACCCCTGAAGTCGACGCTGCCGGCCGAACGGCTGGGGCCGGTGATGGCCGACGCGCCGAAGGCGAACTGCACCACCTGTCACCAGGGTGCAGCGAAGCCGCTGCTGGGCGTGAGCATGGCGAAGGACTACCCGTCGCTGCGCAGCCATGGCACGACGACCGCGGCTGCGCCTGCGGTTGACACCACGCCAGCTCCGCCTGCGACGCCTGCTCCCTGATTAGCCCGTCGAATCGATCTGGCGCTGCCATCGCAGCGCCAGATCGAGTCCATGACTGAGACCCGATCCCGCCAGCAGCAGGGCGCTGATGCGCCAGTCATCGCCGAGATGGAAGCTGCGAAACGCCAGGACCAGGAATCCGCCTGCCGCAATCGTTGGTACCAGCCGCCATAGTCGACGATGGCGGCGTGCATGCAGCGACAGCGCGGCGATGGTGAGCAGCTCCAGTGCAAGCACGCCCAGCAGCAGGTCCGTGACGAGACCGGGGCCGAGCGCGGTGTCCGGCATGGGGGAATTCACCTGCGGAGAAGGGCGCTGCCAGGCGGCAGCGCCAGGGAGATCAGGACGGACGAACCAGGCCCGTCAGGTGGGCGAGGTCCTTGAGGAAAATGCGCAGATGCGCCATCGGTTGGGCGCGAACGAGCCGCTTGTGCAGGTAGGCTTCCCAGGTCAGGCGCTGCACGTCGCGATCGCCGCACATGCTGACGAAGCGCTCGCGGCGCTTGTCGCTGTGATACCAGAAGCGCTGCATGATGCCGAGCACCCAGAACACCTTGCCGTGCGCTTTCATGAAGCGCTTGCGCGCCTGGGCGAGCACTGCCGGACGTCCACAGACGAGAAACTCTTCGATCGCGTCGGCGGCCAGTCGTCCGCCGAGCAGCGCGTAATAGATGCCTTCGCCGGACGCGGGCGCCACGACCCCGGCGGCATCGCCGGCGAGGACGGTGCACTTGCCGTCGTCCCAGCGCTTCAGCGGGCGCAGCGGAATCGGTGCGCCCTCCCGGCGCAGTGTCTTCTGGCCGTCGAGACCTGTCGCCTTGCGCAGCGCTGTCACCGAGCCGCGCAACGAGAAGCCCTTGTTCGCGGTGCCGACGCCAATGCTGACGGTATCCCCGTGCGGAAAGACCCAGGCGTAGAAATCGGGCGAGTACTTGCCGTCGTACACGACATCGCAGCGGCGCGCGCTGTAGTCGACGCCCTCGCTCCCCGCGGTCGGGGCGCTGATGATTTCGTGATACGCATAGACATATGGCGTGTCACCGGCGCCGGGCACGCGGGCCTTCGCGACGCGTGAGGCCGCACCATCGGCACCGATGACCGAGCGGGTCCGCAGGACGTTGCTGACGCCGTCGGCGTCGCGATAACGGACCGACACGCTGCCGTCCGCGTTGTCGACGATGTCCTCGTACTCGCCGCGCACGCGCGTCGCGCCCTGCAGCGCTGCCCGTTCCCGCAACCATTCGTCGAACTCGGCACGGTCGACCATGCCGACATAGCCGTTGTTGTCGATAGGCATGTCGATGCAGCGGTGGGTCGGTGAGACGATCCGCGCGCCCGTGACGCGCGCCTTCAGCAAGTGATCAGGCAGTTCGAATTCTTCGATTGCCTTCGGGGGGATCGCGCCGCCGCAGGGCTTGATGCGGCCCTGACGGTCGAGCAGCGCGACGCGTCGACCGCGTCGCGCCAGATCCGTGGCCGCGATTGCGCCGGCCGGGCCACCGCCAATCACTACCACGTCATAGTCGGGTGAGTTGTTCATCTGCTTACCGTCCGGGCGAGTTTGGGTGACAGCGCAGGGCTGCCATACGGAGTGGGACGTACGGCGGGCGACGCTTCAGCGTTGCCACGCAACTGGACTGCAAGGACCGCAGCCACCAGGAAACAAAGGCCTTCCGCGCCGAACACCACGGCATAGGCCGTGACGGGCGATCCGAACAGTGCCTGCGCGACGTCGCTGGCCGCGGTGCCGATGAAGCTGCCGAGACCAAACGCCAGGGCCTGCGCTGCACCCCACAGGCCGAGCCGCACGCCTTCGCGGCGTTCGGTGCCTTCGTCGGCGCGCGCCATCATCGAGCCGATGGCGGCGACTGCGTACACACCATTGGCGAATCCGAGTACGCAGACCCACGGGCGCAGCGGCCAGTCGGGTCCGACAAAGCTCGCAGCAGCGAGGCCGAGCAGCGCCAGGCCGGAGCCGATGCAGCCGCCGAAGATCCAGGGGCGCAGGCTCGCGCCGATGCCGGCACGACTGGCGAGCGCGACGAGAATCATGCCGACGAGGACACCGCTGTGCTGAATGCTGGCGAGTCTGGTCGACTCACCGGGCGTCATGCCGAACACCGCGCCGGCGAAGGGTTCGAGGATCAGGTCCTGTGCGCTGTAGGCGAGCATCGACACGAATACGAATACGGCGAAGCGCCGTGAATTCGGCTCGTTCCACACCTCGGCAAGTGCGGCCTTGAAGGCGCCCGGGACCGCCTGTGCGGCCTGATCGGCGCGGTCGGCAGGGTTGGTCTCGACGGGCCCTTCCACGCGCCACAGCGCGAGCACGGACACGAGGAACGCAATGACGCTGATGCCACCGACCACGGCGACGAGTCTGGCCGGGGAATAGGGATCGAGCAGATGGCCGGCAATCGCCGTGGTGATGATGAAACCGAAAATCATCATCAGCCATACCACGGTGGCGGCGCCGGCGCGGCGTTCGGTGTCGACGCGTTTGGCGAGCAGCACGAGCAGCGTGGTGCCCGCGCAGCCGACGCCGACACCAATCAGCGCAAACGCCAGGACAGCGGTCGCCACGCCGAGCCCGAAGGACGATCCCATCAGCGCCGTGGCGATCGCCGCCAGCGCGCCGCCGGCAGCGAGCATTGCCATGCCACCGAGGATCCACGGCGTGCGGCGGCCGTGAACATCAGATCCGTAACCGAGTCTTGGACGCAGGACCTGCAGCGCGTAGTGAATGCCGACCAGCAGTCCCGGCAGCAGCGCCGGCAGCGTGAGCTCGACGACCATCACGCGGTTCAGCGTGGAGGTCGTGAGGACGACGATCGCGCCGAGCGAAGCCTGGACGAGGCCGAGCCTGAAGATGGTGGGCCAACCGAATGTTCTGCGACTCATGGAGCCCCCGCGGTGAATAGGGATTGCAGCGCGAACGCGCCGATCAGGATGCCGGACACCGGCAGTGGGACTCCGTTCGCGTGGAGCCAGGGGGCGCGTTCGCGCGGATTCTGGAGCAGGCCGACGATGGCCGCGGCGCCGTACGGACGCCCCCTCAGGTACCGCAAGGCGATGACGAACACCGCGGGCTTGAAGTCGCTGCGTGTCACGATGGCGAGCGCCCACATCGGCAGAAACCAGGTGACCGGCTTCAGCAATTCAAGGACAGCGGCGGGCTGCGGCGTACGCATGTCCTTAAAAATAGACACACGAGCATGTGCTGTCAATTAAAGTTTACATGAAAGCGTTGCGATGGGCCGACGAGCCGGCAACAGACGCGCACAGCCCGTTGTCGGGGCTGAATTGTCAGGGTGGGACAGTGGCGGCAAGCAATGCCGCCAGGGCTTGGCGCGGGTTACTTTTCGCCTTCAGGCGCCAGGTCGCCGAGGCCGTGCCGGCGCATCTTCACGTAGAAGCTCTGGCGACTGAGGCCGAGCATTTCAGCGGCCGACGCGCGATTGTCACCGGTGAGTTCGAGCGCTGCTTCAATGCACAGCCGCTCGATCACGTCAGTCGCTTCGCGCACCAGATCCTTCAGCGACACGTGGCCAATCAGTTCCGTCAGCTGATCGACCGAACGCGGCAGTTCGCGCACCGAACGCGTCTGCGTGCCGAGCCGGCGCCCGACGTCGCGAATGACGTAGCCGCAGCAGCCTTCGTCACCGTTCGGCACGGCGACGGCCGAAATTTCGACGTCGATGGTCGAGCCATATTCGCCGCGCAGTTTGGTCGCAAAGCAGCGCACCGAGCCGTACTGCTTGAGGTTCGCGGCGAGCACGCTCATGTCGACGCCGGGACGGCCTAGCCACCGCTCGAGACTTTCACCTTCGACCTGCGCTTCGGTTGCCAGCTGTACCAGATCGAGGAACGCCGGGTTGGCAGCCAGAATGCGATCGTTCTGATCGGTGACCACGAAGCCATCCGGCGTCTGCTCCATGATTGCGGCAACGCGCGAATGCGCGGCGCTGCCGGCGTCGCCGTCATGCGCGTCGGCGGCGGTCAGGCGCACCAGGAAATGTTCGCCGGCTTCCTCACGGAACAGCGAGGCGGTGATCGTCAGCGGCAGTTTGCGTTCGCCGCCGGTGATCCGTTGTTCATCCGTGCGTCCGATGGCCTTGACCGTTGTCAGCATTTCATTGACGACGGCCGCATCGGCTTCCGGGAAACAGTCGGCCAGCGCGCTGCCGACGAGTTTGCGACTGTTGCCGCCGATCAGCGCCAGCGCCGCGGGATTGGCATCGGTGATCTTGCGCGACGAGGCCTCCACGATCAGCACCGCAGCCGACGCGAGCTGGAACAGCAGGCGATAGCGCGTCTCTGCCTGCCGCAGGCGGGTGTAGTCACGCTCCATCGACTGCTGGGCGTCGACCAGGCGCTGCTGCAGGGCTGCCATGCCGCGCAGATCGCGGCCGATAGCCACGATATGGCCGTCTTCACCGACCTTCAGCGTCGAATACATCATCGGCACGTCGACGCCGCGCGGCGACGGATGATTGACCTGTCGCCACTTCGGCGCAGCGTCATTGGCCGCATCTTTCAGCAGCGATTCGATCTTCACGCGGCTTTCGATCGTGACCGTGTCGACCCACGATTGTCCGACCCAGCGCGCATAGCCGTCACGGTTCAATTCATCGCTGTTGATCGCGAGATCGCGAATGACGCCGTCGTGATCGAGGACCAGCGCCAGATCTGAGGTGGCGGCAAGCAGGGTGGCAGCGGGACCGGTGCCCAGTTCCCGCAGGGAACCTGCGGGTTTGTTCGGGCGTTCGGGCGCCAAATCGGGCGCTCTCATGGCGTTAGGCTTGACTAGCGAATCTGGAAATCAGCGGGGAGTATACCAAGCAACTGCTGTGACTGGAGCACGGCGCGGCGACCATCCAGCGCCGTCGCGTCCGCTCCGATCCGCTCGCCACGCGAGGGATCGTCGAGAATCGCCTGCCCGCCGACCATGATCCGGATGTCCGGATTGCAGGAGTTCTCGCGCAGTTGCTGAATCAGTTCTTTCACCGCCTCCAGCCGGTTTTCGCTGCCTATCGACAGACCCACGAGGTCGAAATGTTCGGCGCGGACCGTGGCCAGCAGAATCTCGGCGCCGACGCCGGTTTCGCAGCACACATCCCACTGCGCCTGGCGGAAGAATTCCGCGACCATCGACACGCCGAACGTGTGCTGTTCACCGGGCACGGCCGCCAGCAGCGCCTTGCGCGGCGTCTGTCTGATGGCGTTGTCCTGGCGCGAACCGTGCGTGAAGACATGCAGTGCATGTTGCAGGCGACCGAGACCGACGGTCACATCGGTGAAGTCGCAGAGGTCGTCATTCCAGAGTTCGCCCAGGTGGCGGGCCGCGGGGGCCAGCAGTTCGAGCAACAGGCTTTCGAGCGAGACACCGCGCGCGGCAACCGCTTCCATGAAAGCGATGACGACGTCGGCTTCGTGCCTGATCGACAGGCGGGCGAGTTCGGCAATGTCTTCCGGACCCGGATTCACGCCCTGTTTGCCGCTGTCGTCGAAGCGGACTGGCTGGGCGCGGTGGGCGAGCATCAGGCGTGGAATGATTTCGCCCTCGATCGTGCGGGCGAGGCAGGTCAGAAACCAGGTCGAGCGATCGGAACAATCGTCCCGATCCGGTGCCGAGTCCTCAGCCTCCGCTGAGACCGCTGCGGCCGCTTCATCACTCCAGGTCCCTGTGAGTTGGCTTTGGTGCCATGTGCTGGCCATGTCGCTCCTCCCCGGATGGTCATCCGCTTGCAGCTCGAATGGCCGCTTGTGTAGGCAGTCTAGACCCTAGTTGACACCGATTGCGATCTGTTTCGCTCGCGTTGGCACCGCAACAGTCAGGGTCCGCCGTCAATCTGTCATGAATCATGTGCTTTTGAGCGGGAATGTCAATAAAAAGTTACGTCAATTTTAGTTGACACTCTTGGGGTGGGCGCCTAGAGTTACTTCGAAGCCGAATCCTGCCAGCGCGGAGACAATCGATGAGCCGTCGCCCCGTGTACGAGTCCAAGTCGCCGCTCTACACACCCGAAGAGCGCCAGCGCAGGAATGCGACGCCATGGACGATCGTTCAGGCCGTGCTCGCCCCCATCCAGTTCGTCGTCTTTCTCGTCAGTCTCGTGCTCGTGCTGCGCTACCTGCAGACGGGCGACGGTGCGCTCGCGGCGACCTGGTCGGTCGTCTGCAAGACCGGTCTCCTCTACACCATCATGGTCACCGGCGCGATCTGGGAGAAGGAAGTCTTCGGCTGCTACCTGTTCGCGCGCCCGTTCTTCTGGGAAGACGCGGTCAGCATGATCGTGATCGCGCTGCACACGGCTTACCTCTATGCCTTCGTCACCGGCAGCCTGCCGCTGCGCGAACAGATGCTGATCGCGCTGGCCGCCTACGCCGCCTACGTCGTCAACGCGGCCCAGTTCGTCCTCAAGCTGCGCGCCGCGCGCCGGGCCGAACCCACGGCTGCCGCCCACCATGCCGTCAAAGCGGAGTACGCACGATGAATGCAGAAGCCAAGCCGTTGCCGTTCCCGCAACGCCAGTACGCAGGTACATCGGTGCTGCGCGAACGCGGTCAACGCGAAGTGTTCTGCGGGCTGACGGGCATCGTCTGGCTGCACCGCAAGTTCCAGGACGCGTTCTTTCTGATCGTCGGATCGCGCACCTGCGCGCACCTGATGCAGTCCGCCGCCGGTGTGATGATTTTCGCCGAGCCCCGCTTCGGCACTGCGATCCTCACTGACCGTGACCTCTCCGGCATGGCCGATCCGAATGACGAACTCGATCGCGTCTGCGCGACGATTCTCGAACGCCGCCCGGAGATTTCGACGCTTTTTCTCGTCGGCTCCTGCCCGTCCGAAGTGATCAAGCTCGATTTGTCCCGCGCGGCGATTCGTCTCACCGAGCGCTACTCGCCGCAGGTCCGCGTGCTGAGCTACTCGGGTTCCGGCATCGAAACCACGTTCACGCAGGGCGAAGACAACGCGCTGAACGCGCTCGTGCCGTGGATGCCCGATACGGACGAACGTCAGCTGATCGTCGTCGGTTGCGTGGCCGACATCGTCGAAGGTCAGCTGCGCAGCTGCTTCGAGCGTCTCGGCATCGGCCCGGTGCATTTTCTGCCGGGCGCGAGCGCGCGGCAGCTGCCCGGCGTCGGACCGAATACCCAGTTGCTCGCGGCCCAGCCATTCAATGGCACGACCATCCGCGCGCTGTGTGCCCGCGGGGCGCACCTGATCACCGCGCCTTACCCGTTTGGTGCCGAAGGGACGACGGCGTGGCTCGCCGCCGCGGCCACCGAATGGGACGTCAGCACCGAGCGTTTCGCCAGCGTCACGCAACCGCTGGCTGCGCGCGCCCGGCTCGCGCTGGCGAAACACAAGACGCTGCTCGCCGGCAAGCGCGTGTTCTTCATGCCGGATTCGCAGCTCGAAATTCCACTCGCGCGCTTTCTGAAGCGCGAAATGGGGATGGAACTGGTTGAAATCGGCACGCCGTATCTCGACCGCAAGATGGTCTCCTCGGAGCTCCCGCTGCTGCCGCCTGACGTGGTGATCAGCGAAGGACAGCACGTCGAGAAGCAACTCGATCGCGTGCGCGCCGCGCAGCCCGATCTGACGGTCTGCGGCCTCGGCCTCGCGAACCCGCTCGAAGGGGAGGGGCTTGCCACCAAGTGGTCGATCGAGCTCGTGTTCACGCCGGTACACGGCTATGAACAGGCCGCCGATCTGGCCGAACTGTTTGCGCGGCCGCTCGTGCGTCGTTCGCGCCTCAACGTCTGAAGCAGCGCTCATGCAACTGACCATCTGGAACTACGAAGGCCCGCCGCACATTGGCGCGATGCGCATCGCGACCTCGATGGAGGGTGTGCATTACGTCTTGCATGCGCCGCAGGGCGATACCTACGCCGACCTGCTGTTCACGATGATCGAACGCCAGTATCGCCGGCCACCCGTCAGCTACACGACGTTCCAGGCGCGCGATCTCGGTGGTGACACCGCCGAACTCGTGAAGAACGCAGTCGCCGAGGCCTTCGAGCGCTTCAAGCCCGAGGCGATGCTCGTCGGCGAATCGTGCACGGCCGAGCTGATCCAGGATCAGGCCGGCACGCTGGCCGAGAGCATGAACCTGCCGACGACCGTCGTGCCGCTCGAACTGCCCGCCTACACGAAGAAGGAAAACTGGGGTGCGGCCGAAACGTTCTACCAACTGGTGCGCGCACTGCTCGCGCCGGTCATCCCGACGCCGCCCGTCGCGCGTGGGCCGGTGCCTTCCGACCGTCGCCCGCGTGTGAACCTGCTCGGGCCGTCGCTGCTGGGTTTCCGGTGCCAGGACGACATCGTCGAGATCTCGCGCCTGCTCGACCAGCTTGGTGTCGACGTCAACGTCGTCGCGCCGCTCGGCGCGAGCCCCGCCGACCTCCGGCGCATTCCCGACGCCGACTTCAACGTCGACCTCTATCCGGAAGTCAGCCGCACCGTCAGCGCCTGGCTCGAACGCAGCTTCGGCATGCCGCGCACGACCGCGATTCCGATGGGCGTCAATGGCACCCGGCGCTTTCTCGCGGAAGTCGCGACGCTGGCAGGTCTCGACCCGTCCCGTGTCGAGGCCTGCGAAGCGGCCGGCTTCATGCCGCGCGATCCGACCCGCTCACGGCTGCCACGCTATTCGCGCTCGGTGGACTCGACCTATCTGACCGGCAAACGAGTGTTCGTGTTCGGCGACGCCACGCACGCGATCGCCGCGGCCACCGTGGCGCAGGAAGAGTTGGGCTTCCAGGTGGTCGGGCTCGGCACCTACTCCCGCGAGTTCGCGCGTGAAACCCGCGCGGCCGCCGAGCAGCTGGGCGTGCCGGCGCTGATTACCGACGACTATCTAGAGGTGGAGCGCGCCATTGCCGCCGCCGCACCGGAACTCGTGCTCGGCACGCAGATGGAACGACACATTGCGAAGCGGCTCGGCGTCCCCTGCGCGGTGATTTCCTCGCCGCTGCACGTGCAGGACGTGCCTGCGCGCTACAGCCCGGTGTACGGCTTCGAAGGCGCGAACGTGCTGTTCGACAGCTGGGTGCATCCGCTGCTGATGGGGCTGGAGGAGCATCTGCTGCAGATGTTCCGCGGCGATTTCGAATTCAACGACGCGGCGCCGCCTTCGCACCTTGGGGTGGCGACGGCCCCGCAACCGATCGAAGCTGCCCAGGTCGTCGTTGCACCGGGCCAACCGACGTGGACGGCGGAGGCGGAAAAGGAACTGCGCAAGATTCCTTTCTTCGTTCGCACCAAGGCACGTCGCAATACAGAGCACTTCGCCGTTGAACGCGGCGTGGCGAACATTACCGTGGAGACGCTCTACGATGCCAAAGCGCACTTCGGCCGCTGACGCGACCCCGATCCGGGTCGTCATCGTCACCATGGATGGCCATCTGGCCAGCGCCAGCGAGCGCGCGGGCCAGATGCTGTCATCCGAACTGCCCGGGCTCACCCTGAGCCTGCATGCGGCGTCGGAGTGGGGGCACGACAGCGATGCACTCGATCGCTGCTGCCAGGACATCGCCAAGGGCGACATCGTCATCGCCACGATGCTGTTCATGGAGGAGCATGCGAACGCGGTGCTGCCGGCACTGCGCGCGCGGCGCGATCACTGCGACGCAATGGTCTGCTGTTTTTCGGCCCGCGACGTGATGCACCTGACGCGGGTGGGACGCTTTCAGATGGATCGCCAGCCGGGCGGCGCGCTGGGCCTGCTGAAGCGTCTGCGCGGCACCAAGGACGGCGAGAACAAGGCGAGTGCCGGCGCGAAGCAGATGAAGATGCTCAAGCGCCTGCCGGAGATCCTGCGCTTCATCCCGGGCACAGCCCAGGACGTCCGCACCTATTTCCTGGTGTTGCAGTACTGGCTCGCCGGTTCCGACATCAACATCGCGAACATGGTCCGCTTCCTCGTCGGCCGTTATGCCGCCGGCGAACGTGCCGGCCTGAAGGGCCTGAAGGCGCTGCCGCCGGCGGAGTATCCGGAAGTCGGCCTCTATCATCCGCGGCTGCGCACGCGTTTCACCGAGCAGGTCACCGAACTGCCGGCGCCGGCGACCCCGCGCGCGACGGTCGGGCTGTTGCTGATGCGCTCGTACATGATTGCCGGCAACACGGCGCACTACGATGCGGTGATCAACAGTTTCGAAGCGCGTGGCGTCCGCGTGATCCCGGCGTTTGCGAGCGGACTCGACGCGCGTCCGGCAGTCGACCGCTTCTTCACCGCCGGCGGCCGCAGCATCGTCGATGCCGTCGTGTCGCTGACGGGTTTCTCGCTCGTCGGCGGCCCCGCGTACAACGACGCCGAAGCGGCGCGCGATCTCCTGATGAAGCTCGATGTGCCCTACATCGCCGCCCATGCACTCGAGTTCCAGACCGTCGAGCAGTGGCAGTCCTCGTCGCTCGGGCTGCAGCCGGTCGAGTCGACGATGATGGTCGCCATACCCGAACTCGACGGCGCGACGAACCCGATGGTGTTCGGTGGCCGCGTCGGCGGTGCCGCCGGCAAGGGCGCGCGGGACATGCAGCCGATCCCCGACCGCGTCGAGTCGCTGGTCGCGCGCGTCGATCGCCAGGTCACCCTGCGTCG
Source organism: Gammaproteobacteria bacterium Ga0077536 (assembly GCA_001464935.1). Classification (GTDB taxonomy): domain Bacteria; phylum Pseudomonadota; class Gammaproteobacteria. The sequence continues at coordinate 55,716 of LNEL01000047.1, read as the reverse complement.
CAAGCAGCGCGCCGAGCGCAAGATCGCAATCGTGCTGTTCAATTTCCCGCCGAACGCCGGCAACGCCGGCACGGCGATGAATCTGTCAGTGTTCGCATCCCTGTGGCGCACGCTGCAGGCGCTGAAGGCGGCCGGCTACGGCGTCGAACTGCCCGCCTCGCTCGACCAGCTGCGGTCCGACATCATCGAAGGTAATTCGGCGCGTTACGGCAGTCACGCCAACGTGCACGCCCGCATGCCGGTGGACGACTATGTGCGTCACCAGCAGTGGCTCGACGAGATTGAAGCGCAGTGGGGGCCCGCGCCCGGCAAGGTGCAGAGCGACGGTGCGTCGCTGTTCGTGCTCGGCAAGTCCTATGGCAACGTGTTCGTCGGTGTGCAGCCGGGCCTCGGCTACGAGGGCGACCCGATGCGCCTGCTGTTCGAACAGGGGTTCGCGCCGACCCACGCCTTCGCTGCGTTCTACCGCTATCTCCGCCACGAGTTCGCCGCCGATGCGGTCCTGCATTTCGGCACGCACGGGGCGCTGGAATTCATGCCGGGCAAGCAGACGGCGCTCGGCGGCGAGTGCTGGCCCGATCGCCTGATCGGCGACCTGCCGAATCTTTACCTGTATGCCGCGAACAATGCGTCGGAAGGCGCGATTGCGAAGCGCCGCTCGGCGGCCACGCTCGTCAGCTACATGAGTCCGCCAATTGCCCACGCCGGGCTTTATCGCGGCCTCAACGAGCTGAAGGACGCCATTTCCTCATGGCGCGCGATGCGGCCCGATCACGCCGCCGAGCGTCACGAGATCGCGCTGCTGATTCATGCCCAGGCGGGCGAACTCGATTTGCTGAGCGACGACCAGCCATGGGCCGAGGACGCAGACCGCGCCGTCATGGCGCTCGATACGCGTCTGCGCGAACTCGAAGCCACCCTCATCCCCTACGGCCTGCATGTCGTCGGTGAACCGATGTCGGCCGAGGAGCGCATCGAACTCCTCTCCAGCATGGCCGAGTCGATGCAGACCACGCCGGTGTCGCGGCAGGCGATCGAGGCACTGGTCGACACCGGGTCGGCAGCGTCGGCGCTGGCGGCGGAGCAGGCCCATGGCGAGGCGCCGGACGCCGTGGCCCAGCCGCTGTTCGAGACCCTTGCCACCGCCAACCGCTGGCTGGCCGAGGATCAGGAGATCCCGGCGCTGCTGAACGCGCTCGACGGGCGCTTCGTGCCGCCGGCGCCGGCGGGCGACGTGCTGCGCACGCCGGACGTCCTGCCGACCGGCCGCAACCTGCACGGTTTCGATCCGTTCCGCATCCCGAGCGCGATGGCCGTGCGTCTCGGCGGACGTCAGGCGGACCTGCTGCTCGCGCGTCATCTCGCCGACGGCAATCCGCTGCCGGAATCCGTCGCACTCGTGCTGTGGGGCACCGACAACCTGAAGACCGAAGGCGGCCCGATCGCGCAGGCACTATCGCTGCTCGGCGCGCGGCCACGCTTCGACGGGTACGGCCGCCTCGCCGGCGCCGAACTGCTGCCGCTCGCCGAACTCGGCCGGCCGCGCATCGATGTCGTGATCACGCTGTCCGGCATTTTCCGCGACCTGCTGCCGCTGCAGACCAGGCTGCTCGCCGAAGCGGCGTTCCTGGCTGCGAGCGCCGATGAACCGCTCGCCGAGAACTACGTGCGCAAACACGCGCTGGCCTACCAGGCGCAGCATGGCTGCGATCTGGAGACGGCCGCGCTGCGGGTGTTCAGCAACGACGAAAGCGCCTACGGCTCGAACGTCAATCACATGGTGCAGAACGGGCAGTGGCACGAGGAAGACGAGCTCGCCGAAACCTATACGCGCCGCAAGTGCTTCGCCTACGGGCGCGCCGGCCGTCCGCTGCAGCAGGCGGCACTGCTCGAGAGCGCGCTGGCGGACGTGTCGCTGACCTATCAGAACCTGGAGTCGGTCGAACTCGGTGTGACCACGCTCGACCACTATTTCGACACCCTCGGCGGCATCAGCCGCGCGGTGAGCCGTGCGCGCGGCAGCGAAGTGCCGGTTTATATCGGCGACCAGACCCGCAGCGAAGGGACGGTGCGCACACTGAACGAGCAGGTGGCGCTCGAAGCCCGTACCCGCATGCTGAACCCGAAGTGGTACGAAGGCATGTTGCAGCACGGCTACGAAGGCGTGCGCCTGATCGAAGAACACGTGACGAACACGATGGGCTGGTCGGCGACGACCGGCCAGGTGGCGCCCTGGGTCTACCAGCAGCTGACCCAGACCTTCGTGCTCGATACCGCGATGCGCGAGCGCCTCGCGCGACTGAATCCCGCAGCCTCGGTCAAGGTGGCGAACCGCTTGCTCGAAGCTCACGAACGCCGTTACTGGACCCCCGACGATGAAACGCTGAAGGCGTTGCAGCGCGCGGGCGAAGAACTTGAAGACAGACTCGAAGGTATCACCATGGAGGTTGCCGCATGATGACCACGACGACCGTGCCGGTCAGTCGCATTAGCCGGCCGGCGAAAAGGCCGGACGGAGAGGGCAGTGTCCAGGTTGAACTGGATCCGAATCTCAAGATCGGAAAAGCGAAAGTGTTCGCCGTCTATGGCAAGGGAGGTATCGGTAAGAGCACGACCTCATCGAACCTGTCGGTCGCGTTCAGCAAGCTCGGCAAGCGCGTGCTGCAGATCGGCTGCGATCCGAAGCACGACTCGACGTTCACGCTGACGAAGAAGCTAGTGCCGACCGTCATCGACAGTCTCGAAGCCGTTGACTTCCACTCGGAGGAGTTGCGCCCGGAAGATTACGTGTACGTCGGCTACAACGGCGTGATGTGCGTGGAGGCGGGCGGTCCGCCGGCCGGCACCGGCTGCGGCGGCTATGTCGTCGGCCAGACCGTCAAGCTGCTGAAGGAACACCATCTGCTCGAGGACACCGACGTCGTGATTTTCGACGTGCTCGGCGACGTGGTCTGTGGCGGCTTCGCCGCACCCCTGCAACACGCCGACAAGGCACTGATCGTCACCGCCAACGACTTCGATTCGATCTTCGCGATGAACCGCATCCTCGCCGCGATTCTCGCCAAGTCGAAGAACTACAACGTGCGTGTTGGCGGCGTGATTGCGAATCGCAGCAACGAAACCGATCAGATCGACCGCTTCAACAACGCGGTGGGCCTGAAGACGATGGCGCAGTTCCCACATGACGACATCGTGCGTCAGAGCCGTCTGCGCAAGTCGACGATGTTCGAAATGGAGGATTCGCCGGGCGTGCACGCACTGCAGCAGGAGTACCTGCGACTGGCCGCGACGCTGCTGGCGGGCACCGAGCCGCAAGAGGCTGCGCCGATGCGCGACCGCGACATCTTCGATCTCCTGGGATTCCAATAATGCACACGCAAACCTACAGCAACCGCCGCCGGGAACTCGAAACCTATTTCGACCGCACGGCGCTCGAAGCCTGGAAACGCCTGACTTCGGATGCGCCGGTCGGCACGATTCGCGCGACGGTGCGGGCTGGTCGCGATCGGATGCGGTCAACGCTGCTCGACTGGCTGCCGGCCGATCTTCGCGGCAAACGCATTCTCGACGCTGGCTGCGGCACCGGTGCGCTTGCGGTCGCGGCCGCTCGGCGCGGCGCCGATGTCACGGCGATTGATCTGTCGGGCTCGCTGGTCGAACTCGCCGCCGAGCGCCTGCCGGCGGACCTCGGTCCCGGCTCGGTACGCTTTCTCGTCGGCGACATGCACGATCCGGCGCTCGGTGAGTTCGATCACGTCGTGTCGATGGACTCGCTGATTCACTACCGTGGCGACGACATCGTCGGCGTGCTGGCGGGACTGGCGGCGCGTACGCAGTACTCGGTGCTGTTCACCTTCGCGCCGCGCACCGCGCCGCTGTCGGTGATGCATGCGGTGGGTCGCCTGCTGCCGCGTGGCAATCGCGCCCCGGCGATCGAACCGATTGCGGAGCGGACCCTGCACCGCAAGCTCGACGCCGAGCCGCGCATGGCCGGCTGGCAGCGTGGCCGCACGCAGCGCATCGTCAGTGGCTTCTATACGTCGCAGGCACTGGAGCTGAGGCGGAAGTGACGAAACTCGGCGACAGTCTCGGCCGGGGCTGGCTGCACGTCAGCCTGCGCTACCTGCCGTTCGCAGATGCGGCGAGCGTGGAACTGCCGCTGCGTCGCCTGCTGCGGCTGTCGCTGTTCCAGGTGTCCGTCGGCATGGCGCTCGCACTGCTGAACGGGACGTTGAACCGGGTGATGATCGTCGAACTCGGCGTGCCGGCCAGTCTGGTCGCGATGATGGTGGCCCTGCCGTTCCTGCTCGCCCCGCTGCGCGCGCTGATCGGCTTCCGCTCCGATACGCACCGCTCGTTGCTCGGCTGGCGCCGCGTGCCCTATCTCTGGCTAGGCACGCTCGTCCAGTTCGGTGGTTTCGCGATCATGCCGTTCGCCCTGATCCTGCTGTCCGGCGACACGCAGGGCCCTGCCTGGATCGGGCAGTGGTCCGCAGCACTCGCGTTCCTGCTCGTCGGCCTCGGGCTGCACACGACACAAACGGCCGGCCTGGCGCTGGCCACCGATCTCGCACCCGAGGAAGCGCGGCCGCGCGTCGTGGCGCTGCTGTACGTGATGTTGCTGGTCGGCATGGTGGTCAGCGCTACGCTGTACGGCGTGCTGCTGCGTGATTTCCGGCAGGTTGAACTCATCCAGATCATCCAGGGCACCGCGCTGGCGACGATGGTGCTGAACCTGATTGCGCTGTGGAAGCAGGAGCCCCGCAACCCGCGACTCACGCATCCCGCGCAGGTGCGCCCTGCGTTCATGGCGAGCTGCCGCATGCTGCTCGCGCGCGAAGGCACGGTGCGGTTTCTGTGGACCGTGGCGCTCGGCACGATGGCGTTCAGCATGCAGGACATCCTGCTCGAACCCTATGGCGGCGAAATCCTGCACATGCCGGTCGGTGCGACGTCCATCCTCACGGCCATGCTCGCGGCAGGATCGCTCTGCGGCTTCGGGCTCGCTGCGCGACTGCTGAATCGACGCGTGAATCCGTATCGTCTCGCGGGCCTCGGCGCGCTGGCGGGTGTGGTCGCCTTCTTCGCCGTGCTGTTCGCTTCGCCGTTGCACTCGCCGACGCTGTTTCGTATCGGCGTGATGCTGATCGGCTTCGGTGGCGGGCTGTATGCGGTCGGCACGCTGGTCGCCGCGATGCAGCTCGATCACGGTGGCCTGGCCGGACTCGCGCTCGGGGCCTGGGGCGCGGTGCAGACGACGGCGGCGGGGATTGCCATTGCTGGCGGCGGTGCCCTCCGCGATGTCGTGTCATCGCTGGCTTCGAGCGGTGCGCTGGGCATGGCGCTCAGCGGCCCGGCGGTCGGCTATGGCGCGGTTTACCAGCTCGAGATTCTGTTGCTGTTCGCGACGCTCGTCGCGATCGGCCCCTTGGTTCGTTACACGCAGGAAACCCGCGAGCAGCCGTATTTCGGCCTCGCGCAGTTTCCCGGCTGAGAAATTTCGCTTTACAGGAGGCGCGCATGTATTCCGGAGAAATCACCGCTTATATCGACTTCGCCCAGCTCGCGCTCTACGCGTTCTGGATCTTCTTCTTCGGCCTGGTGCTGTACCTGCGCAAGGAAGACAAGCGCGAGGGCTATCCGATGGAGTCCGACTGGTCCGAGCGCAGCCCGCGCATTCGCCTGCAGGGCTACCCGGCGTTGCCGAAGCCGAAAACATTCCGCATGGCCCATGGCCATGACGTCGTGGCGCCGAAGCCGGAAAAGGATCCGCGCGAGCTGAAGGCCCGACCGGTCGGCGCCTGGCCCGGTGCGCCGCTCGAGCCCACCGGGAACCCGATGATCGATGGCGTCGGCCCCGGCGCCTACGCGCTGCGCGCCGACGAGCCCGACCTGACTTTCGAAGGCAAGCCCAAGATCGTGCCGTTGCGTGCAGCGCCTGGTTACTACCTCGAGTCGCGCGATCCCGATCCGCGCGGCATGAAGGTCGTCGGCGCGGACGGTCTCGTCGGTGGCGTCGTCAAGGACGTCTGGGTCGACCAGTCCGAATACCTGCTGCGCTACATCGAAATCGAGACCACCGCGGCGAACGGTTCCCGCACGGTGCTGCTGCCATGGAACTACGCGAAGATTGAAGGAGCGCGTGGCCGGGTCAGGGTGGTGTCGATCAACGCCAGGCATTTTGCCGATGTGCCGGGTCTGAAGTCGCCCGACATCATCACGCTGCTCGAGGAAGAGAAGCTCGTCGCCTACTACGCATCGGGTTATCTCTACGCGACGCCCGACCGTCTGGGGCCGCTGATGTGAGCGAGTACGACTACGAACCAGTCCCCGGGCTTCCGGCCACGCTGCCGGAGGGTGAAGAAATGCGCTGGCAGGGACGGCCGGAATGGTGGGCCCTTGCCCGTAACGCGTTCCATGTGCGCAAGGTGACCGTGTACTTCGGGCTGATACTCGCGTGGCGGGTCGCCGAGGCCGCGGCCGACGGCCTGCGCGGCGCCGAACTGTTCGCGGCGACGACCTGGCCGCTCGTGTTCGGCGTCAGTGCCATCGGGCTGTTGCTGCTGCTCGCGTGGCTCAATGCGCGTGCCACCTGCTACACGATCACGAATCGTCGCGTCGTGCTGCGCTTCGGCGTGGCGCTGCCGATCGCGCTGAACATCCCGCTGCGCATGATCGAAGCCGCGTCGCTCGGGCGCAGCGATGCCCACGCCGGCAGCATCCCGATGAAGCTCGTGCCTGGCGCGAGAATCAGCTACATGGTGGCGTGGCCGCACGTGCGTCCCTGGCGCTTCTCGAGCCCGGAGCCGATGTTGCGCGAAGTCGCGGATCCGGATGCCGTGGCGCACATTCTCGCGGAATGCTGGGCACAGACGCCCGGCACCCAGGCCGCCGCGCCGCGTGTCACTGACAGTGCACGCGACTTCGGCGATCGGCACAGTGGCGTAGCCTCGGCCGCATGAACGACATGAGCAGCGTCAACCACGATCATCGTCGCCCCGATCACTTCCCGCGCGCCGCGCTGTGGGCGGCGGCTGCCCTGATCGTGGCGGCCGTGGTGTTCGCCGCTGCGGGCCGGCAGCTCGGCACCGGCGACAACTTGGCCGTCGATTCGGCGCAGCCGATCCATGTCGATCTGCATTTCCGCGATCGCGACGACGGCGGCGTGGCCGTGCTCGACGGTGTGACCGGCGCACCGTTGACGATCATCGAGCCCGGGACCAACGGGTTCATTCGCGGCGTGCTGCGTGGTCTGGCGCGCGAGCGCCGCCTGCATGAACTGGGACAGGCGCAGCCGTTCCGCCTTGCGCGCTGGCCTGACGGCCGGTTGACGCTGGACGATCCGGCCACCGGCCGACACATCGAACTGGCCTCTTTTGGCCACACCAATCAAGCCGCTTTCGCCGAGCTCTGGGCAGCCACCCGGCGCGGCGCGAGCGCAACGGAAGAAACGACGTTCCGAGGAGACAGCACCCATGCAGAATTCAGTGCCGCAGAGAACCATTAACGACACCACGAGCCAGGCGCAGCAGACTACGCTGCTGAGCCCGCGCTTCTACATCACGGACTTCGCGGCGATGGACCGGATCGACGTCACGCCGGTGCGCGCCCAGTGGGATCAGCTGATGGAGGAGTTCCGGCAGGACATCAACAACGGACACTTCGAACGGACCGAGGACTTCTCGGCCGAGGTCCGCGAGCTGCCGCCGGCACTGCACGATGAATTCATGGAGTTCCTGGTCAGCTCCGTCACCGCCGAATTCTCCGGCTGCGAGCTCTACAGCGAAATCCGCAAGCGCGTGCAGAACCCGGACATCAAGGCTCTGATGGGCTACATGGCGCGCGACGAATCGCGTCATGCCGGCTTCATCAACAAGTCTCTGAAGGATTACGGCAAGCCGGTCGACCTCGGCTTTCTGACGAAAGCGAAGAAGCACACTTACTTCCGGCCGAAGTTCATCTTCTACGCGACCTACCTGTCAGAGAAGATTGGCTACGCCCGTTACATCACGATTTTCCGCCAGTTCGAGCGTCACCCGGAGCGCCGCTTCCACCCGATCTTCCGCTGGTTCGAGGAGTGGTGTAACGACGAGTTCAAGCACGGCGAAGCTTTCGCGCTGCTGATGCGCGCCAATCCCGAGCTGCTGCGTGGTCACAACAAGCTGTGGATACGGTTCTTCCTGCTCGCCGTGTACGCCACGATGTACGTGCGCGACCATTGCCGCCCGGCGTTTTACGAAGCGCTCGGCATGGACCCGACGACCTACGACATGAAAGTGCTGGGCATCACGAGCGAAATCACGCGCCAGATCTTCCCGTTCGTCCTCGACATCGAAGACCCGCGCTTCATGGCCGGGCTCGAGCGACTGCTCGGCTACGCGCGCAGGATGGACAGCGCCAAGGCGCGCGGCGGCCTGATGGGCGCCCTGACCCGGGCGACCTGCGGCGTCGGCGCGGCGTTGACCTTCGCCCGGATGTACTGTCTGCCGGTGAAGCACAACGAACTGCCCGCGGAACCGCGGCTCGCGCCGGCGTGGTAGCGGCGAAGGGACGCTAGCCGTGGCCTACGTGCTGTCGGTCGTGTGGGTCGTGCTGTCGTGGTGGCTCAGCACGGTCGCCATCCTGTACCTGGATGGTCTGCCCGACCGCACCTATCGACGCAGCATGCTGATCGGTACGGCGCTGCTGGGTCTGGGCCTCGTGCTGCTGTGGCAGGCGAGCGATCTGACGACGCCGACCGGCGCGCTGCTCGGCTACACCGGCGCGCTCGCGGTGTGGGGGTGGGTGGAGCTGAGCTTTCTGCTCGGCTTCATCACCGGCCCCCGACGCAGCGGGTGCGCGCCGGGCTGTCATGGCGGCACCCATTTCCGGCACGCCGTCGAGGCGATCCTGCACCACGAGTTCGCGATCATCGGCGGCGCGATTGCGGTGCTGCTGATGACGGGCGCCGGGGACAACACCACCGGCGCGCTGACCTATCTTGCGCTGTGGGGGATGCGCACGAGCGCCAAGCTGAACCTGTTCTTCGGGGTGCCGAATACGGCTGAAGAACTGCTGCCGGAACGCTTGCGCTACCTGCGCACTTTCATGCATCGCAGGCGCATGAATCCGCTGTTTCCGCTGTCGGTCACCGCCATCACGCTGGCCGCGGGCGCCACGATTGGCGGTGCGGTGGCGGCGGTGACCGATTTCGATGCGGTCAAGTTCACCCTGTTGTCGAGCATCGTGGTGCTCGGCCTGCTCGAACATTGGCTGCTGGTGCTGCCATGGCGCGGCGAAGCGCTGTGGCGTCTCGGCGCGGGCGAGCGCCTCGGCGGCGTGCCGCGGCAGGAGCCGACGCCTGTCATTCCACCGCGCACCTGATTGGCGCGTTGCGCGCGCTCCTGCGCGCGTTGACGACTGTTTACGCTTGCGCTCCGCCGCGGTTCCTCCTGAGCCTGCACTGTCCGGCTGGCCTGCGGTATCCTGTCTTGTCGGCGTCCTATTGCTCGCCACAGGATGTAGCCAGTTGTCCATCGCCACGCCGCCCGCGCTCGCGCCCCCCGTATCCGGCGAGCGCATCGAACTCGCCAGCGCCATCGGCGCGATGTCCCTGTATGCCGCCCGGACTCCGTCAACGTCGGCCGCGCGCCCGCTGTTGCTGATTCATAGCGTCAATGCAGCCGCTTCGGCCTACGAAGTGAAGCCCCTTTACGACCACTACCGCGCGAGCCGGCCGGTTTACGCGCTCGACTTGCCCGGTTTTGGCACCTCTGCTCGCGATGATCGAATCTATTCTGCGCGGCTGATGACCGACGCGGTGCAGGCGGCTGCGACGGCCATTCGGTCACGCCACTCGCAGACTCCGATCGATGCACTCGCCCTGTCGCTGTCGAGCGAGTTTCTGGCCCGCGCCGCCAGCGAGCAACCGGCCGCGTTTCACACCCTGGCGCTGATCAGCCCCTCGGGCTTCAACCGGGGCGCGCCGTTTCTCGGGCCGTCGGGTTCCCATCGCGGCATGCCGTGGCTGCACTGGCTGTTCAGCGTGCCGCCGTGGCGACAGGGCTTTTACAATGTGCTGACCAGTGAACGCAGCATGCGGTTCTTTCTCGCGAAGACCTGGGGTTCGAAAGCCATCGATGAAGGCCTGCTTCAGTACGACCGGCAGGTTGCAGCCCAACCTGGCGCGCGGCATGCGCCTTACAGTTTCGTGTCGGGCTTCCTGTTCAGCGCCGACGTCACGCGCGTTTACGAATCGCTGTCGATGCCCGTGTGGATGGCGCACGGCGACCGTGGAGATTTCGTCGATTACCGCGATGAGCAGCGCTACCGCGCGCGGCCGAACTGGCGCTTCCAGCAGTTTTCGACCGGCGCGTTGCCGCACTTCGAGCGGCTCGAAGAATTCGTGTCGGCCTATGACCGCTTTCTGGAAGAGGCCGGGGCCGGCGCTCCGGATCATTAACAACCTCCCTTTCAAGCCACGTCCTTCGTCGAACATGAAAACCGATTTGTTGACGCGACTACGCCAGGCCACCGCCGATGTTCACGCCGAACTCGAGCGTCACGCGCTGATGCAGCGCATGCTCGGTGGCGCGATGTCACGGCCGGACTACTGCCTGTATCTGCGCAACCTGCATCCCATCTACGCCGCGCTGGAAGCCGCGCTCGCGCGGCATGCGCTGCATCCGCAACTCGCAGGCTTCGACCTCCCAGCGATGCACCGGGCTGAAGCGATCGCCGAGGATCTGGTGCTGCTGTGCGGTGAAGGTTGGGCATCGCTGACCCTGACGCCCAGCGCCGAGGCGTATGCGTGCGCGGTGACGACCCTCGCCGATGAGCGGCCCGAACTGCTCGGGGCACATGCGTATGTGCGTTATCTCGGCGATTTGAGCGGTGGGCGCATCGTGCGCGGGCGTATTGCCGGTGCCCTGGGCCTTGATGCCGGGGCTGGTCTTGCGTTTTACGCGTTCGGGGAGCCTGACAACGCATCGCTGCTCGCGCAGCGACTGCGTCGGGCGCTCAAGGCACTGCCGGTGACCGACGGACTGGCGGGAGAACTGGTCGACGAAGCAGTGCGTGGCTTCGATCGCCACCGCCACCTGTTCGACGATCTGGAAGGGCTGACGGCCGCGGCTCAGTCGCCTGCGGTGAACTGACGGGCCTGGCGATACAGGGCGGTGGCACGCCGCGTCGATTGTTCGAGTTCGGTCAGCAGCGGCGCAATCTCGGTGCCGTAACGCGCGTCCATGATATCCATCGCGGCGATGCTCGCATTGGCGAGGAGGGCGCCGAATACCGCATCGGGTTCACGCGACATGTCATCGCTTTCCTCCTGCTCGAGATATTCGAGACCGGCTTCGGTCAGCGATGCTTCGAGCTGCAGGCGCGCGGCCATCGCGCGCCGCGCATCCGTGAGATCGGTCAGGATCAGGATGAAACCGACGGCTTCGCCATCACGGCCGGGCACGATTTCCGCCCGCAGGTTCACCGGCGTGACGCTGCCATCCGGCCGCTGCAATTCCGCGTCGCCGCGCCAGGTTTCGTGCTGCCCGGTCAAGGTCTGCAGCACGCGGTGAATGGCGGCCGGCTCCACGAACATCGCGGCGATGTTGTCGAGTGTGCCGAACGATGCGCAAGGCCGGCCCATCAGCGACGTGAACGTTTCGCTGCAGGCCAGGATCTGGCCGCTGCGATCGGCGACGAGCACCGGCTCGGCGGCGATGCTGATCGCGGCCCTCACCTGAGTCAGCTGATGCTCGGCGAACAGCAGGCGCACTGCGTGAATCTGCACGATGATGTCCACCAGCGACGCACCGATGGCGCGCGCGAGCGCAAGTTCTGACGAGGTCCACGCCACCGCCGTGCCGCGCACGATTTCGGACCAGGCCGCGAACGATCGCCGCGGCGAGAGTTCGAGGGGGTTGTCCATCGCCTGCAGCTTTTCAGGTTCGCCAGCCCACGTGATCGTGCAGAGTTGTTCCTTGCGGAACCACAGCAGATAGTCGGGCCGGGTCGAGGACAGCCGGACCGCGAGCACGCCGGCTGCCAGCGGCGTCAGCGTGTCGAGGGACGGATTGTCGCGTCCGATCGACGAGGTCTCGAATGGTCCCGTGCCGTGGTGACGCTCGATCCAGTCGATCAAGGCGCGCAACTCGGCCGTTGACGGCGCGTCGCCCGCGGTCGTGACGTCTCCGTCGTAGAACAGCGCGGCGCCCGTGGCGTCCAGTGGCTGCAGGATCGTGCGCGGATTGCCGAACAGGGCAGGCCGCCAGTCGCCGAGGGTCGAGGTGGCTTCGAGGAGCCGCTGTTCGAGCCGTCGCACCATGATGGCGACCTGTGCGTGCGCATAGGTTTCAATCGCGGCGATGCGTGTCGCAATCGCTTCGGCGAGCAGGCCGGATGCCGCGCGTGCGGACTGGCGCAAATTGCGCGGCGAATAGTGGTGACAGGCGACGAGCCCCCACAGGCGACCTTCGCGGACCAGTGACAGCACGAGCGTCGCCGTCACGCCCATGTTCTTCAGGTACTGCAGATGCAGCGGCGACATGCTGCGCAGATAGCAATGCGACATGTCGAGATCGCGGCCCGTCGCCGGAACGAGGCGGGGCACGAGCGGCACCGGATCGTAGTTCACATCGACGAGGGTGCGCAGCCGGTTGCGCAGATAGAGTTCGCGCGCGCGCTGCGGGATGTCCGTCGCCGGGTAGTGGTGACCCAGCAGGGAGTCGAGCTTGGTCTCACGCGCCTCGGCGATGACCTGACCGTGTCCGTCGGGGTCGAATTTGTAGACCATCACCCGGTCATAGCCGGTCAGTTCACGCAGATGCTGAACGGCGGTATCGCAGAGCACGCTGACGGTCGGCGCCTGGCTGATTTTCTGTAATGCCTCGAGCAGCAGCGCGCGCAACGCATCGCCGGACGGCGCCACGGCGGGCGGCTCGCCCGGACCGGCGGCGACGGGTTCGAGTTCGACGATCACGCCCGTGCCTGGCACCCGGTGCACGCAGCCTTCGAAGCGGGTGGTCCAGTCGCGCACGCGCAAATCGCAGCTGATCGTCACCGGCGCCGTGACGAGATCGCTGCCATGCAGGCGCGAGAGTTGTTCGAGCAGGTGGGTGGCGGACGCGGGCAGTGGCCGGTTCAGCAGTGCTTCGGCGCTGATACCCAACAGCCGTTCGCAGTTTGCGCTGACCTGGCGGACCTGCAGCGAGGCATCATCGAGGACCAGCAGCACGCCGTGGGGCTGGACCGACCCCGCAAGGTGAATCAGCTCACGTTCGCAGTTCGTGAGGTCCGCTTCGCCGAACGCGGGGCCATTGACCATGCGTGCATTCTTATCCTGGTGAATCCTGTTCCGAGCCGGTGTCGCCGCCCAGCAGGTGCCGATGCAGACGCAGTTCCAGGCTTTCCAATGCGATGTCGAGCAGGCGCGCTGCAGCGCGGGTGTCGCCACCGGCGCGATGCATCGCCTGCTCTATCAGATAGCGTTCTACGTGCTCGGAGGATTCCCGGATCAGATCGGGCAGGCTGGCTTCGCCGATCGATTTCGCGACACGTTCGATACTGGCGAGCAGATGGGTCCGGGCATCCGCCGGTGCACCATCGCGCGCGCTGAACACGCGCCTGAGCGTGAAGCCGATGCATTCCTGATCGAACTCGGGCACCAGCGCCGCCGACATTTCGAGCACGTGCTCGGTCCCGTGCGCGCTGCGCAGGACCGTGCGCCGGCGTGCGGCAAGTCCCTGCAGGCGCGCGGTTGCGAGCACGGCGGCGAGTTCGCTCGGCCGGCTGCCGACCCACTGGCTCAACAACTGGCCACGCGCCCGCTCTTCGTCGGCGATGCCGGCGAGATCGAGAAACGCCGGATTCGCCAGCATGATGCGGCCGTTCGGGTCGGTGACGACAATCCCTTCCGGCAACTGCTCGAACACGCCCGTGCCTTCGGTGACATCGTTCGCAGCGGCGCCCACGCCGTCGTGTCGACGCGCGCGCACGAGCAGCATCAGGCGATTGTCGCCACGGAACGGGGTGGCATTCAGGCACAGGCGCAGATCGCGTTTCGCCGCCCGGACGCGGACTTCGGCCGGCCGGCCGGTGCGCCGCGCCGCGGCGAGCAGTTCGGTCACGGCCGCTTCGGATTTCGCTTCGAATGCGCAGGGCAGCGTCGTGCCGGCCAGTTCGGGCAGCGTGAGATCGAGCATCGCCGAGGCGGCCGGGTTCGCATCCATGATCGTCAGCGTGTTGGCATCGACGACGAGCACGCCATCCGTCGCGACCTGGAACAGCATCTGGTAGCGGAAATCACCGTGACGCTTGCGCCAGTAGTCACGCTCCATCTCCTGCTGCGTTTCCATGAAACGCTGCTGGATGGCGGCGACGGCACGCAGATCGCGGCCGGCCGCGAGGACCGGCCCTTCGGCGCCGAGTCGAAGCGCGGTGTAGGCCATCGGGATATCGTCGCCCGCGGCGTTCGGGTGATTGACTTCACGGCGTCGGGAGACACCGGTGGCGCTGACTTCCTGCAGCAGTTTTTCGATCTTCGGCCGCGTGGTGCTCGTCACCGTGTCGACCCAACGCTGTCCAACCCAGCTGTTGGCGTCGGGCGGGGCGGGCGCATCAGCGTTCAGGGCCACGCTGCGGATGATGCCGTGCGCGTCGATGACGAGCGCAATGTCGGATGCCAGCGAAACGAAAGTCTGAGCGATCGCAGGTGCAAGCGCAGAAAGCGCCTGCGACGACTCGTCCGGCCTAGTAGTCACGAAATGCCCCTTGTCAGGATCCGCGACGGACTTCCCGGCCGCTGCGCATCCCTGGTTGTGGTGGTCTGGCCGGGAACGAATGTCTGTCTAGATGGAGCGCAATGACCGGAATTCAAGGGGCGACGCGGCATTGCGCAAAGCACGCGGCATCTTTCAATGCCGCGTGTGGGTGGCGAAAGGCCGTCAGGCGAGGAGATCGCTCCGCGTGTGTTCATTGAGGATGATGCTGTACATGAAGTCCTCGAGTTCGGGCCCGAGGGCGTCGCGCGAGGACACCATGCCGACCGGGCGGCCGTCCTCGACGATGGGCACGTGACGGAACTGCCCTTCGTGCATCAGGTGCAGGGCGGCGGCGAACGGCTGATCGGGATCGAGTGCGGCAGGGTTCTTGGTCATCACGTCCGCGACCGTCGTGGATGTCGGGTCGAGGCCGGCGGCGACGACGCGAAACAGCGCGTCGCGCTCGGTGAAGATCCCGGCCAGGCGCTCGTTCTTCACGACCACGATGGCGCCGACATGGCGCTGGCGCATCTTGCGGGCCGCTTCGCTGACCGGCATGTCGACGGTCGCGGTCAACAGTTCCTGGTCCTGGATGATGTGTCGAATCGTACGGTTCTGCATGGGCACTTGCCTCCTTCCACCGCGGGCGCGTCGAGCGGCCCGTCCGTTGTCGTTTTGCAGGGATTTTCCCCGTGCGACAAGCATAGTGGTCGCGGGCGTTTACCGATACCGTTATGTGCAAAAGATTCGGGATTCAAAGCACTTTTTCGCCGATCTGCGGCTGCGGAAGGCACCTTTCAGGGCTCAGGCGCCGATCCAGCGCAGCGAGGTGGGCAAATCGCTGAATATTTCGACGGCCGTTGGCCCGTCATTGGCCGTGCGGCTGAACAGCCAGGTCACCACATCCGGCTCGAAACCGAACAGGCAGAACGCGATACGCAGCCCGGGCGGCTCGAGCGACGACAGCAGGCTGCCATGGCGAAACGCATCGATGGGCTTCATGTCGCGGACCGGCTGGTGGCCTTCGATCAGTACCCGGTTCAACTGCCGGACACGGCTGAAGCTGAGCACGTCGGCCCACATCTGCCGCATCGTCTGCAGTGAAATCGTGAAGCCATCAGTCCATTCGACATGGACGAGCCCGGGGCGCTGATGCATCGAGTAACGGCTATTGGTCGCCTTGAGATCCATGTTCGTCATCCGGTCGGGTTCATGCTGGCGCTGTGCCCTGAGCGTCAGTATTTTGTAGAAAAAATAGGAAAAAGTCCCGCTCCGAATCAGGGCATCGTCCATCATGCCTGTCTGAACACAGCCGCTGGCCTGCGGCGGGCATTGACGACGGAAGCGCCTATAAGTTTATGAAAATAAAATTGTAAAAATAATTTTTTTCAATCCGGGCTGCCATTCAAGCGGACTGTCCGCGGCGCAGATTGAGGGCAAAAAATTGCAAAGAGTTGGTGGCTTGCAGCGTTCGAAATAGGAAAATTTCCTTAAATTATTTACGATGCCGGCCCAGTTTGACAGGCCGGGTGCGCGGACCGCCGTGATCGCGCCGGGCACAGTGACGCACACTTTCGGAGAGTCTCATGCACGCCAACTCACAGACGATCATCACCGCCGCGGAACATCTCGCCCTGGCGCTGTCCGGTGTGCGCGACCTGTTCGCCGGACTCGACATCGAACACCCGGCCTACGCCGAACTCAGCATGCTGAGCGTGGTGCTCGAGCGCGCCGAGGATCTCGCGGGCGACATCCTGAGCGCAGCCCGTGCACCCGGCTGACTAGCGCCTCACCCCCGCACGCCCATCACCGCGGTGGCGCGGGGGCGTGGCGGGAACGCGAGGCACGCTGCGAGGCCCCGCGGGCAGAGCGGTGAGTCGCCGCTGGCGGGATGCGCGCCGCTGCACAGCGCCACGATGCAGCCGGGCGTCACGACCCTCGGCAGCCCGGTGCCCCGGCCCTCTGCGGCCAGGACCGGGCGCGCGAGCAGCAGGAAGGTGAGAAGGAATAGGCTTACGACGGCGACAGGGCCGGGCGCGGCCTGCACGGCCGCGACCTGTGATGACTGGTGATGAGGCATGGGCTTCGTCCCCCGCACGTCGGGCGTGCTTCTTGGTTTGTCGCGGGAACGCGGCTGATTGACTTGGCAATCAGGGGCGGTGTGGGCAAATGGATGGTACGTCCCGTCCCTGACGTCCCGTGTCAGGCGCATCGTTGAAGCGACGTAGGATTTCGACAACCCCACGAGGCCCTTGTGGAGCACGCGTCCGCTGCCGCGCGGGGCGCGCCATTTGCTGACAGGCGCCCCGCGAGGCGGTGGCCTAGGCTCGAATGAGGTTCACGGAGGGCATCACCATGAAAACCCGCTACGACCTGTTGTACGACCTGGCTGCGCGACTCGGCAGCACCGACGTCGCCGATGCCGAACTCGTGTTCGAACGGCTGCGCGCGGACGGCTGGCTTTCGTTCGACGATCAGGCTGGCTACCGCCTTGGCGACGGCGTTGATTTGCTGGCTGCCTACGAGCTTGCGATTGCCGAACGCAGCGGCGATCTCTTCAGTGCGAGGGACACTCGAGACGATGAACACGACATCATGTCCGCGTGGTTGTTCGCTATCGATGGTCATCCTTCAGCATCCCTCGCGACCCGCAAGATCTGACTGCCGCAGCGGCAGTACGCCGCACACCGAGCCCCGCTCATGCGGGGCTTCTGATCGGGATCACATCGCCAGGTGCGCGACGGGCGCAGGGCCCGCCGCTGCCCGACAGCGATGAAGCCTGACCGAGCCCTGTGTCGGCAGGATGAAAACAGGCCCTGAACGCTTTCAGGAATCGCCGCAACAGTGGGTCGAGGCCCGGCAACGAGGCCAGTGTCATCTCGTCGTTGAAGACCTCGGCAAAACCAGCCGTGGGGCCATCGTCGGCGCCGAGACACGCATAGCCCATCCGCCACTCCGGAAACGCGCGCGCATCGATCGCGCCAGTCCAGATCGCGAGCATCTCGTGACGTTCGTCGGCGCTGATCTGTCGCAGCGTGAATTCGAGTGCCTTGTCCGGACCTTCGAGCACCTGCATGAAGCCGCCATTGAGATACACCAGCAGCCCCGTCAGATCCCGTTGTGCGTTGTTTCGCCGCGAGACGAACAGGATCCGTTCGAGATCCACAGTCGACAACGGCCCGCGGGCACGGCTGGCATAGAAGAGCTGCTTCATCTGGACCTCTGCGCACGGTTGCGGCATACGAGGCTGATGGCGGCCGCGCAAGCGATGTCGGATGATGTGCAGAAATACGCCGACGCCGAAGCACTTCAGTGCTCACGCCAGGCTCGGGGGAGCCCTCGATGGCAACTCTGCGCAACGCACAGGAGGCCGCGTTGAACGTGGCGCTCGGGCCGCGATGCGGCCACTGCTGCATTCCGAAGTTTTTGTAAAGTCTTGCAGTGCACACACGCCTCGAAGCAGTATGGCCGCAGGCAGCGTAACCGCGCCTGCCTGTTCGCATACTTGTCATAAAACGCCCGGAAAAAGCGGTGAAATCTATGCCTGGCGAATGCTTTCGCGTCGCGCGCATCAAAGGTGATCGACTCGAGATACTGGGAGAGTTCGAACACAAGAACGATGCCATCGATCTGGCGGATCGCGCGAAGTACATGTGGCCGCTCGTGTTCGCCGTGGGCGAGGACGGTGCTGTCGAACTTGTCGCGGCCACGCCGGCAAGTGGTGAGCGCCCACACGACGTCAACTGATCAACTCAGCTGTCGAAACACATCCGGGGTGCCGGAATGACCCGGTGCCGCGATCGAACCCGGTGACCGTTGGGTCCGCGCACCGGTTGCCGAGTGTCGGCTACGCTGATGGCCGCAGGCGAAGTCGGCCGTCTGGATAGCTCCGCATGCCGGGGCTGCTGCGCGACTCGATCAGGTACGGTGAGCGTCTGCCGGTGTCCGCGGTGGCTGACCGACTCGCTCGTCGGGGCACGGGATGGCCTTGGGGCCCGCCCCGTCGGACGCCCGCGCCGCCTGGCCATGCCCGCTGCCTGACGGGGCGGACGGCGACCGGACACGGGCAAGCGCTCGGGAGTGCTGTCGACACGACAGGTGCCGGCCGGGTCGCGCACCGGGTGCGGTCGAAGCTCAGATCTCTGGAATATTGGTGGGCGATAGTGGGATCGAACCACTGACCCCTGCCGTGTGAAGGCAGTGCTCTCCCGCTGAGCTAATCGCCCCGTCATCGAGATGGGACGCGAATTCTAGGCGGCAGGCTCCGGGGCGGTCAATCGCTGGCGCGTCACAAATTGCGCCACGGGTACGGGCGCGCCGGATTCCCTATAATCGCGGGCCGTCACAGCGCAGGCCCCGAGCATGTCGATTGTCACCCGTTTTCCGCCCAGCCCCACCGGTTACCTGCACATCGGTGGCGCCCGAACCGCGCTTTACAACTGGCTCTACGCGAAGCGCTACGGCGGTCGCATGGTGTTCCGCATCGAGGACACCGACCGCGAGCGCTCGACGGATGCCGCGGTCGAGGCCATTTTCGACGGCATGCGCTGGCTGGGCCTCGACTGGGACGACGGGCCATACTTCCAGACCCAACGCTTCGACCGCTACGCGGTCGCCATCCAGCAGCTGCTCGACAGCGGGCGCGCCTACCACTGCTACTGCTCGCGCGAGCGGCTCGACGAGTTGCGCGCCACGCAGATGGCGACCAAGCAGAAGCCACGCTACGACGGCCATTGTCGCGACCTCGAT
This sequence comes from Gammaproteobacteria bacterium Ga0077536, assembly GCA_001464935.1. Lineage (GTDB taxonomy): Bacteria > Pseudomonadota > Gammaproteobacteria. The sequence goes on along the minus strand of LNEL01000047.1, from coordinate 36,229 downwards.
CGCGCACCGCCTGCAGGCGTGCCTCCAGTCGTGCGCCTGCGCACCCCGCAGGCCGGGGACGTGGTGGTCGCCGACCGCGTGCACGGGGACGTGGTCTTCAACAACGAAGAACTGGACGATCTGATCATCGCCCGCTCGGACGGCACGCCGACGTATCACCTCACTGTCGTCGTCGACGATCTGGACATGGGCATCACGCACGTGATTCGCGGTGACGATCACCTGAACAACACGCCCCGGCAGATCCACATCCTCGAAGCGCTCGGCGGCACGCGCCCGGTGTACGCGCACCTGCCGATGATCAACGGGCCGGACGGCAAGAAGCTGTCGAAACGCCACGGCGCGGTCAGCGTGATGCAGTATCGCGATGACGGTTTTCTGCCTGATGCATTGCTGAACTATCTCGCGCGCCTCGGCTGGTCGCACGGCGATCAGGAGCTGTTCACGCGCGACGAACTGATAGCGAACTTCGACCTTGACGGCATCAACAAGGCCGCCGCGTCCTTTGCGCTCGACAAGCTGCTGTGGGTCAACCAGCACTACATCCAGACCAGTCCGATGTCGACACTGGTCGAGGCCAGCAGGCCGTTCTTCGCCGGCGCGGGCCTCGACGAAGCAGACGGTCCCGCGCTCGACCAGGCGATCGACGCCCAGCGCACGCGTGCCCGCACGGTGCTCGAAATCGTCGACAAGAGCCGTCCCTACTACGGCTGGGAAGTCGCGCTCGATCCTGCCGCCGCCGCGAAGCAACTGACAGCGGCCGCGCTGCCGGTGCTGGAGGCCCTCAGTGTGGCGTTCAGCGCGCTGCCGGCCTGGGATCAGGCGGCATTGCACGGGGTCGTGGAGACCGTCTCGGCCACGCTTCAAATGAAAATGGGACAGGTGGCTCAGCCGCTGCGCGTGGCCGTCACGGGATCGACGGCGTCGCCGTCGATCGATGTCACGCTGATGCTGGTGGGCCGCGAACGTGCGATCGCGCGGCTCGGCCATGCGATCGCGTGGATCAGAAATCAGGACCCGACAGCCTCGTCAGCTTGACAGTCCGGAGTCGGCTGGGTAATGTCGCGCGTCTGTTGCACCCGCGTTCAGGATTTGGGGCTATAGCTCAGCTGGGAGAGCGCTTGCATGGCATGCAAGAGGTCGTCGGTTCGATCCCGACTAGCTCCACCAGATTCTTCCGGTCTGCCCTCTAGCAGACCGGTTGTCCGCGCAGTGACGGCACGACGTCCCCATCGTCTAGAGGCCTAGGACATCGCCCTTTCACGGCGGTAACCGGGGTTCGAATCCCCGTGGGGACGCCACTTAGTAAAAGAAAACCGGCCCCAGGCCGGTTTTTTTTTGCTGAGTGGCGTCCTCATATTGAGATGAGAAGCCCCCGGTTCGACCCACTCGCGCAGCGCGCCCCGCAGGGGTGAGCAAACGCCCAAGCGTTTGCGCATCAATCCCGGTGGGAATCTCGGACCCGTCCCGTTCAGTCCGCGCGGATTTGATCCAACGCACGTCCGGGCGCTTTGCCGCCTGACTCGAACGACCGTCGGCGCGTATGCTCGCCGCACGCCCATTGCGCGAGGCAATTCCGATGCACAAAAAGCCCACCCTGGCGGCCGTGATGACGCCGTTTCCGTATGCCGTCGACGTGGAGGCGAGGATCGCCGAAGCGGCCGCGATGATGGAGAAGCACGCGATTCATCATCTGCCGGTGACAGCCGGCGCGACCATCGTCGGCATGATCAGTGCGCGCGATCTGGCCGATCGCGACACCCATCAAAGGCTGGTGCGCGACGTCTACACTGCGGATCCGTTTGTCGTCGATCTCGGTACGCCGCTCGACGAAGTGCTGTTCACGATGGCCACGCGCCACCTCGGGTCCGCGATCATCACGCGGCATGACAAGCTCGCCGGCATTTTCACCACGGTCGATGCCTGCCGGAGTTTCGCCGCGTTCCTGCGCGAACTGTTTCCACCACCGCCCGACGAAGTCGTGGCCTGATCGCGGCATGGCTTTCCGCCAACGCATTGGATGAACGCGACGCTGGCGCATGAGGATGAAGTCGGCGGGCACCTGAACGCGGAGCTGCCGTGGATCTGACCGTGGCGCTCGCCGCGCCGGCGGCACGCCTGTGCGGTCTGTTGATCGCGGCCGTCGCGCTGGGACTCGCCCTGTGGCGTGCGCCGTGGTGGTGGCTGCGCAAGCCGGGTTCGGTGCATGTGCTCGGTGGCGCCACGGTCATCCTGCTCGCGCTGTGGCAACTGCGGGCCGGCATCGGGCTCGGACCATGGCTGCACCTGCTGGGCGCGACGGTGCTGACGCTGATGTTCAGCTGGCAGTTGGCACTGTGCGCGCTCGCCGTGCTGGTGCTGGCGAGTGCGGCAGCTGGCCACGGCGATCTGGCCAGCGCGGGCCTGAACTTCTGCGTGATGGGCCTGCTGCCGGTGCTCGTGAGCTACACCTTCGCCCGAGTCGTCGAACGCTGGCTGGCGCCGAACCTTTTCATCTACGTGTTCGTGACGTCGTTCATCGGCGCCGCGATCGCCGTGGCGGCGGTCACGGCAACCGGCGGCCTGGTGGTGCTCGCGGGCGGCATTGCGATTGACCACGTGCTCGACAATTATCTGCCGACCGCCATCCTCATCACCTTCCCGGAAGCTTTCGCCACTGGTGCCTGCATGACGCTGGCCGTCGTGTATCGCCCCGCGTGGGTGGTGTCTTTCGACGACCGCCGGTATCTGCACGGCCGGTGAGATTCCCTGCATTGCGGGCAGCGACTGCTGCGGGAACAATACCGGCTCACCCGTCGCTGCAGGAATCCGATGAAAGAGCCTCTTGAGATGACCGGCCTGGAGTACTTCCAGGCGATGGTCAGTGGCGAGCAGCCGCACGCAGAAATGGCGAAGCTGATCCCGATGCGTTTCGTCGCCGCCGAGCAGGGCTACATTCGCGTGACCGCGCGCGCCGATGCGCGCCACACCAATCCTTACGGGCCCGTGCACGGCGGATTCGCGGCCACGGTGCTCGACTCGGCCGGCGCCTGCGCGGTGCAGGCCGCGCTCGAAGCCGGTGTCGGCTCGACGACCATCGATCTGCACGTCAAATATCTGCGGCCGCTGCCGCAGGACACGTTGCTGATCGCCGAAGCCCGGGTGACGAACCTGTCGCGTCGGCTCGGCATCGCCGAAGCCACCCTGAAGGACGAGGCCGGCAAACTCTACGCCACCGCGTCCGTGACCTGCATGATTCTGCGCGACTGATCCCCGATGCAGCCGGACTTCTGGCTCGAGCGCTGGGCGCGCGGCGAAACCGGTTTCCACCTGCCGACGGTCAATCCGCATCTGCAGCGTCACTGGCCGGCGTTCGGGCTGCTGCCGGGCGCGCGCGTGCTGGTGCCGCTCGCGGGCAAGAGCGTCGACCTCGCCTGGTTGCGCGCGCAGGGCTGCATGGTGACGGCGGTCGAATTGAGTCGGCATGCGGCCGACAGCCTGTTCGCCGATCTGGGGGAGACGCCGCAGCGCACGCGCACGGCGGACTTCGAGGTGTTCGAGGTACCGGGGCTGCGGTTCTTCGTCGGGGATTTCTTCAGGATGACCCCGGCGCTCGCGGGCCCCCTCGATGCGGTGTACGACCGCGCGGCGCTGATTGCGCTGCCGGCAAACCTGCGTCCCGCCTACGCGGCGCAGCTGACGTCCCTGCAGCGCGCCGGCACGCGCAGCCTGCTCGTCGCGCTCGAATACCCGCCGACGCAGATGAACGGGCCACCGTTCACGGTGACCGCCGCCGAAATCGCGGCGCTGTTCGGTGCGAGTCACACGCTGGAGGAACTCGCCTGCGAAGACATTCTCGACGCCGAACCGCGGTTTCGCGCCCGCGGCGTCACGCAACTCGTCGAGCGGGTGTTTGCCCTGCGCCGTCGCGACTGACGACGCCTGAAACTTGTCGGACATCATGTCGCAGGACACTCGAGCTGCTAGGGTGCCCACAGCGCCTCACGGCGGCGGGCCGGCGCGCGCGAGGCCTGCGCGTCGTGGCGCAGGCCTCCCGGGCATCTGCCCTCATGAACGCTGGCGCTGCGGCTGGCAGCGCAGGAAGGTGACGACATGCAAGAGACCCAACGACGATTCCGTCTGGCGACGTGCCTGGCGCTGAGCCTGATGTCGGCGACGCTGCAGGCGGCCGACGGCGCGACGACAGCCGACCCGGTCGCTGCTGGCCGCGATCGCTTCATGCTCGATTGTGCAACCTGTCACGGTGTGGACGCGACAGGCAACGGGCCGGTGGCCGGGGTACTGAAGATTCAGCCGCCGGATCTCACGCGACTCGCGAGCCGCAACCACGGCAGTTTTTCCTACGCCGATGTCTACGCGACGATCGACGGCCGTCAGCCGCTCGCGCATGGCACGCGCGAGATGCCCATCTGGGGCAATCGCTACAAACAGGTCCTGCCGGCGCTGGGCGAGAAAAAGGCACACGCGCGCATCGACGCGCTGGTGCGTTATCTCGAAAGTCTGCAGGTGCCGTGAGCGCAGACGGCGCTCACGGCGGCGCCTGAGCCTGGGTCAGGCGTTCTTGATCGTGAGCCCGCCGTCGACCGGAATGGCGACACCGGTCACGTAGGACGCCGCGGGTAGCACCAGCGACAGCGTCATCTGCGCGACTTCTTCCGGTTCGCCATAGCGCTTCAGGGCGACGCGTCGGCGCGCGAATTCCTTCTTCGCTTCGTCGGGGATGGCGGCCGTCATGCCGGTCAGGATGGGCCCCGGGCAGATGCAGTTGACGGTGATGCCGCGGCCTCCCAGTTCCACCGCCAGCGAGCGCGTGAGTCCGATGACGCCGGTCTTCGCCGCCGTATAGGGGCTGATGCCTTTCGTGGCGCCGAGGCCTTCGGTCGAGGCGATGTTGACGATTCGGGCCGAGTCGCTGCGCTGCAGCCACGGCAGGCAGTCGCGTATCAACTGCACCTGCGCCGTCAGGAGCACGGCAAAGGTCCGATCCCAGCGGGCGTCGAAATCTTCCGCGTCGATCGCAGTCTCCAGCGCGATGCCGGCGTTGTTGACGAGAATGTCGATGGCGCCCCAGCGCTTCGTCATGTCGGCCACCACTGCCTTGCGCTGTGCGGCGTCGGTCACGTCCAGCGCATAACCGACCGCCGTGCCGCCCGCCGCTTCGATCTGCGCGACGACTTCATTGACCCGCGCGATGTCGAGATCGGTCACCGCGACGCGCGCGCCTTCATCGGCGAACAGCAGCGCGGTGGCGCGGCCCATGCCGCTCGCGGCGCCGGTGACGAGGGCGACGCGCCCGTCGATGCTGCGGCTCAGTGTCGTGTTGCGTGGCATCATTCATTTCCTCGAAGGGGACAACAGGGTCCGGCATTATGAAGCACGGCGCGCGACGCTCGGCAAGGCTGTCGCTGCCCCCGTCGTCCTGCCTATACTCGCCCGACGCTGTCACCCGACGACACGATCCACGAGGGCCTCGCGATGAACGAACCGATGCTGGCAGGACTGCGCATACTCGACCTCACGCGCGCGCTCGCGGGCCCTACCTGCACCCGGATGCTGGTGGAGATGGGCGCCGAAGTGATCAAGGTCGAACCGGCGCCCGGCGGCGAGATGACACGCTATGTCGCGAAATTCCGCGGCCACGAACGCAGCCTCTATTACGTCCAGCAGAATCGCGGCAAGAAGAGCGTCTGCGTCGATCTGCGCAAGCCCGAGGGGCTGGCGCTGATCAGGGAGCTGGTGCAGCACGTCGACGTCGTCGTGGAGAATTTCAAGCCGGGCGTGATCGCCGAGATGGGCATGGGGTTCGAGGCCCTGAAAGCGGTGAAGCCCGACATCATCCTGTGCTCGATCTCCGCGCTCGGCCAGAGCGGGCCGCTAGCGGGCAAGCCCGGTTACGACTACATCGCCCAGGCCTATTCCGGCGTCACGTCGATGATCGGCGAGCCCGATCAGCCACCATACATTCCGCTCGTCGGCATCGGCGATGTCAGCACGGGCGTGCACGGCGCGCTGGCGATTCTCGCGGCGCTGCGCTATCGCGACCGTACCGGCCGCGGACAGCATCTCGACATCGGCCTGCTCGACGTCTACTACCACTGCCATGAGGTGAATGTCGTGATGTACAGCGGCAGCGACGGCCAGATCGAGCCGCAGCGTACCGGGCGGCATGCGACCTATGTCTGTCCGGCCGGCGTGTTTCGCGCAAGTGGCGAGCGGGACGTGATGATCATGGGCTTCCTGCACCATTGGAAAGACGTCTGCGCGGCGATCGGACGCACGGACCTCGCGGCCCATCCTGACTGGGACACCGATGCGAAACGCCTGACGCGTCGCGCCGAGATCATCTCGATGATCGAAACCTGGTTGCAGTCCTTCGCGACTGCAGAGGAGGCCATCAAGGTGCTGGAGTCGCACAATGTGCCCTGCGCACCGGTGCTCTCGGTCGCGGAAACCCTCCACGAACCACACCTGCGCGAGCGCGGCACCGTGCGCACGATCACCGACAAGGTGGCCGGCACCTTCGACATCCCGGGTTTCCCGCTGCGCTTCAGCGATTTCCCCGAGCCGCTGCCGCTCGAGGCGCCGCTGCTCGGTGAGCACAATGCCTCGGTGCTGACCGAGGTGCTCGGCAAGTCCCCCGCCGAACTCGAACGGTTGCAGGCCGCCGGCGTGCTGATCGAAAAGCCGTTCTGACGCATCGATTTCCGTCTTGAATGCCGCGCCGTCTTCAGCGGACGCGTTCGCGCGCTTTGCGCCGGCGCTGTTCGTCGTGTTGTGGTCCACCGGATTCGTCGGGGCCAAGTTCGGCCTGCCGTATGCCGAACCGGTCACGTTCATGTGGTACCGCTACGCGATCGTCTCGCTGCTGCTCGGCGGGTTCGTCGTCGCGGTCCGCGCGCCATGGCCGCGCGAGCCGATGGCCTACCTGCATCTCGCGGTCAGCGGACTGTTGCTCCACGGCGTGTACATCGGCGGCGTGTTCGTCGCCATTGCCCATGGCATGAGTTCCGGCATTGCGGCGCTGATCGTCGGTGTGCAGCCGCTGTTGACGGCGACGCTGGTCGGGCCGCTGCTCGGCGAAACCCTCAGTGCCCGGCAATGGGCCGGATTCGTCGTCGGTTTCGCCGGTCTCGCGCTGACGGTCTACAAGACTTTCGATCTCGGCGCGCTGCCGCTGTTCGGGCTCGTTACCTGCCTGTTCGCGCTGCTCGCCATCACGTTCGGTACGATCTATCAGAAGCGGCATACGGCCGGCATCGACAACCGCGTCGGTGCGCTGGTGCAATTCATGGCGACCGCGGTGGTGGCCGGCATCGTGTCGAGCGTGTTCGAAACCGGGGATGTCGAGTGGCATCCACGGTTCATCTTCGCGCTCGCCTGGTTGTGCTGCGCGTTGTCGCTGGGCGCGATCAGCATCCTGTGGATCATGATCAGGCGCGGCGCTGCGGCGCGCGTCGCCAGCCTGTTCTACCTCGTGCCGCCGGTGACTGCGATCGAGGGCTACCTGCTGTTCGGCGAAACGCTGCACGCGACGCAGATGATCGGCATCGCGACGACGGCGGTGGGCGTGGCGCTGATCAATCGGGCCTGAGAGACGCGCCGTAGCCAAGTCGCACACAGGGCGGATCGCGTATCCGCTACCGCCGGCCAGTTCGCGTTGGGCTGGCCGCAGATCTGGAGTGACGTTCGATGAGTGAAGAAGCCCTGCGACAGGCGCTGGGCGAACTGGCCATCGATCTGCGCGAGTTCGCGCGGGTGCGAGATTGGGAGCAGTTCCATGCGCCGAAGAACCTCGCCATGTCGCTTGCGATCGAGGCGGCCGAGGTCATGGAACACTTTCAATGGGCAGAAGCGCACGTTGCGCCGGTGCTCGCGCCAGCGCAGCGTCAGGCCATCGCGCACGAACTGGCCGACGTGATGATTTACCTGATGCGACTGTCGAGCGTGCTCGACATCGACCTGGCGGCGGCGGTGCGCGAGAAGATGGCGATCAACGAACAGCGCTATCCGGTCGACCGGTCGCGCGGCCGTTCGACCAAGTACGACGAACTGTAAAGCCGTGTTGCGGCGCGATGTGCCAGGCGCGGCGTGCAGGTCGGTGGGCAAGTCCCGCCGCGGTCAATATGCTGTGAAAAAAATGAGCCGAGGGAGTCGAGCATGAAGTTGAAGGTCCTGGGAATGGCGCTGGTGGCCGGGTTGCCGATGCTGGCGCAGGCCGATGACAAGCCGGACGGTGCGGCCGTCTACAAGCAGCACTGTGCGGCCTGTCACGACACCGGCGCGGCACGCGCGCCCACGTTCGAAACCCTGCAGCAGATGGAGCCGGTGGCGGTGGTGCGCGCGCTCGAAACCGGCGTGATGCGCGTCGTCGGCACCTTTACCCTCAATGGTCCGCAACGCGTCGCGGTCGCCGAGCACGTGACCGGCAAGCCGTACGACGCGACCTGGCAGGCGAAGGTCGTCAATCAATGCGCGCCGAGCACCTGGCCCGTCACCCCAGATCCGTTCAGCAAGCCGCATTGGAATGGCTGGGGCGTCACGCCACAGAACACGCGCTTCCAGCCCGCCGCGATGGCGGGCCTCGACCGCGACGGCGTGTCGAAGCTGACCCTGGCCTGGGCGTTTGCGTTTCCGGGCGAGACGCTGGCCGAAGCGCCGCCGTCCGTCGTCGACGGCCGGCTGTTCGTCGGCAGCCGCAGCGGCACGGTGTATGCGCTCGACGCCCAAACCGGCTGCACGCACTGGACGTTCCAGGCGAATGCCGCGGTCAAGGGCGCGATGCTCGTCGCGCGCATCGGTGAGGAGCCGACACCGACGGTCTTCTTCGGCGACGTCGCGGGCCGCGCGTATGCGGTCAACGCGGCGACCGGGGAACAGCGTTGGGCCGTGCTCGCCGACGAGCATCCGTCGGCACGCCTGACCGGTGGTTTCCAGCTCGTCGATGGCACGCTGTTCGTGCCGGTGTCCTCGCTCGAGGAAGGTCTGGCGGCCGATCCGAACTATGCGTGCTGCACGTTCCGTGGCGCCGTGGCGGCGCTCGATCCGGCCACGGGTGCCGTGCGCTGGAAGAAGCATGTGATCGAGCAGGCGCCGACCGAACAGGCGGCGGGGCCGAATGGCCGCAAGATGTTCGGGCCCAACGGAGCCGCGATCTGGTCCGCGCCGACGATCGATCCGACGCTGCCGATGATCTACGTGTCGACCGGCGACAACTATTCGCAGCCGGCCACCGCGACCAGCGACGCCATCATGGCGCTGTCACGCAAGGACGGCACGATCGCGTGGACTTACCAGGGTCTCGCCGGCGACGCTTGGAACGTGGCCTGCAGCCTGCCGGACAAGTCGAACTGTCCGGATGACGAAGGTCCCGATCACGACATGGGTTCCTCGCCGATCCTCGTCGACCTCGGCAATGGCAAGCGCGCCATCCTCGGCGGCCAGAAGACGGGCGTGATGCACGCCATCGATCCCGACAACGGTGGTGCCGTGCTGTGGAAGACGCGCGTCGGCAAGGGCGGCATTCTGGGCGGCATCGAGTGGGGCTCGGCCACCGATGGCAAGGCGGTCTACGTTGCGGTGTCCGACGCGCGCTGGGACTCCGGTCGCTTCTTCGGCGACAAGGTCACGCTCGATCCGCTGCACGGCGGCGGCATCTTCGCGCTGAATCTGCAGGACGGCAAAGTGTTGTGGCAGGCACCGGCGGTGTCCTGTGCCGGTCGTGAACGCTGCAGCCCGGCGCAGACGGCGGCGGTCACGGCGATTCCGGGCGTGGTGTTCTCCGGCTCGATGAGCGGCGTGATGCGCGCGTTCGATACCGACAACGGCACGGTGCTGTGGGAGTACGACAGCGTGCGCGACTACGACACCGTCAACGGTGCCCCGGGGCGCGGCGGCGCGATCGACCAGTCCGGCGTGGTCGTCGTCGACGGTATCGTCTACATGAATTCCGGCTACGCGAACTGGGGTGGCAACCCGGGCAACGTGCTGTTGGCGTTCAAGCCGAAGGCGGACTGAATCGTTTCGTCTGTGTGCGTGGCGCCGCCCGGATGCGTTGCATCGCATCCGGGCTCGTCCGTTCCCCGGGGGGAGGGGCGGGCACTGCCGCTCACGCGGGCGCGGCGCGATGGCCAGCCACGCGCCACGCCTGCTCGTGCAGATAGAACGCGACGGTGTTGATGGCCGGTTCGACGAGCGCAATCAGGCCGCCGACCAACGCACTGCCCGTCAACAGCGAGGCGACGCTGAACGCCACGCAGAAGTGCACGACGGCGAATGTCATTGTTTTCTTCAAGGCCATGTGGTCACTCCCGGACTCAAGGTGTGACGACAGCTTAGAGTCTGGCCCGCACAACGGAAGTTGCGATTTCTTGTCGCCGCGATAAGCAAGCCTGATGGGTGGCGCCACGACGCGCGCCTGTCAGGGGTCCGATGCGAACCGAGTCCCACCGGCTGATTCCCCGGCGTGGCGCGCGACCAGCAGCGAGTCGAGCGTGGTGTCGACGACCAGCCGCGGTTCGTCGAGATGCACGTGATGTCCGCTCGCTTGCGCGATCCGCTGCAAGCCGGTCGGGGTCAGGTGGCCCAGCCCGCGCTGCAGCCCGGCCCAGGCGGCCTCTTGGGCGCGGCCGCGGGGCGTGTCGGCGAACTCGGCTCGCCCCCGACTGAGCACCATCAGCGGCACGGCGGGGAACGGCGTGCCGTCACCGCCGGCTTCCTGCGCGCTCCGGGCGTAATTGCAGAGTTCGGACAACTGCGCGCGCGCCGTCTCCGCCTCCAGCAGCAGATGCCGCGCGACCTGCCGCCAGGCGGCCGGATAACCGCGCGGCAGATGGGGCCTGAGATCCATGCGCATCGGGTAGCCTTCCTCGAGCGCGACGCAATAGCTGCCGCGACGCACCGGGAACTGCGCGAGCTGGGCGGGGTGCGAGGAATCGACGAGCACCAGACCCGCGACCCGCGCCGGATGGCGGCGCGCGTACACCTGTGCGACATAGCCGCCGAACGAATGGGCGACGAGCAGCAGCGGGCCGTCGATGCCGGCGGCGGCGAGCAGGGCGTCGAGTTCGTCGGCCGCGCGGCCGGCGGTGCGCGGCAGCGGGCCCGGCTCGCTCCAGCCGTAACCGGCGCGATCGTAGAGGCAGGTACGCGAGGTGCGGGAGACCCGTTGCAGCAGGTCCATCCACTCGACGCCGAGCCCGCCCAGCCCGCTTTCGAACACCACCGTCGGGGCGCCCTGGCCCTCGCAGTACAGGTGGAGGCGATGGTCGCCGACGGCATACAGCCGGCCCGGCATCCGGCTGGTGTCCGCCGCCTGGCTGGCCAGCGTCACGAGCAGGCCCAGGAGCAAGGCCAGGCACAGGTGCAACACACGGTGGGTGATCATCGTCCGGCCCTCGGTGACAGCTGGTTTGTGCAACGCAATATATCTGCCAGATTTGTCGATCCGTCTGCAACGATATGTTTTGAATGAATAAAATTCCCGGAGCCAGAAACGGCCTGAGGTTCGCCAGCACGATTCGCGACCGGATTGGCGCCGGGACACCCACCGGACGCTGCGTGAAAAGGCGGCGCGCGCGCCATTCGGGTGCATCACGCTGGCGCGACGAGGGCGCCCGGCTGCTCCCCTTGATCCAGGTCAACGCCGGCCGGGCCGGGAATCCGTAACGTTTGTTCCGCACATTCCCAAGTTAGCTTTGCGCGTAAGCGTAGGCCTCGACCTCCCGGTCGGGGCCTCTTTTTTTGGGGCCCTCGGGGCGGCCGGCGGTGCGCTGCGTTATGCTCGGCGACTGACCGACCTCCCCTGCAAGGACACCCCGTGAGCGCAGCCGTGACCCTCCGCCTGTCGATAACGCCCATCGACCAGACCTGTCCTGAACGTCAGGTGATCGAACGTGTCCTCGAGCTCGACGGCAAACGCCTGCTCGAGCTCGGCTGCGGCCGCGCCGAGCTCACGCGCCTGCTCGCACAGGGGGGCCCCGGACGCCACGTCACCGCGCTCGAGGTCGACGAAATCCAGCATGCGAAGAACCTGCAGCTGACGGATCTGCCGAACGTCGACTTCAGGCTCGCCGGCGCCGAGGCCATTCCGGCCGACGACGCGACGTTCGATGTCGCGTTCATGTTCAAGTCGCTGCACCACGTGCCGGTCGACTCGATGGCGGCGGCCCTGCGCGAAATCGCGCGCGTGCTGAAGCCGGGCGGGTACGCCTACCTGTCCGAGCCGATCTTTGCTGGCCCGTTCAATGACATCCTGAAGCTGTTCCACGACGAGCAGCGCGTGCGGCAGGCCGCGTTCGACGCGATTGCGTCGGCCGTCAGCGCCGGTCTGTTCCTGTCGGACGACGAGATTTTCTTCAATGCACCGGTGCACTTTCCCGATTTCGCCACCTTCGACCGCCTCATTCTCGGCGCGACCCACACCCGCCACGTGCTGAGTGCCGACACCCTGGCCGAGGTGCGCCGACGCTTCGACGCGCAGGCGGGCCCCGATGGGGCGCGCTTCAAGGCGCCGATGCGTGTGAACCTGTTGCGCAAGCCCGGTCGCACGGCATGACGGCACGCGGCCTCTGCCGCCTCGCAGTCGCCGCTGCGCTGCTGTGCTGGGTCGCGGTCTGCGGAGCGGCCGATGAATGGATCGAAGGGCGTGTCGTGTCGGTCACCGACGGCGATACGGCAGTCGTCGCCACGGCCGCCGGGCGCAGCCTGCGTGTGCGCTTCTACGGCGTCGACGCGCCCGAACGCGCGAACCGCGACTGGCCGGCGCAGGCGCACAGTCGTGCCGCCCACGCATTCATGCGCGAGCTGATTGCAGGCCGCACGGTGCGCGTGCGGCTCAACGGCGATCGCACGCATGCGCGCGAAGTCGGCGAAATCTTCGTCAACGGCCGTTCGGCAAGCCGCGAGATCGTCGGCGCCGGGCTCGCGTGGTGGAACGAGAAATTCGCGCCCGACGATCGCGAACTCGCGCGCCTGCAGCAGGCGGCGCGTGCGGCGCGACGCGGCCTGTGGCGTGATGACAAGCCCGTGCCGCCGTGGGTCCATCGCCGCCTGCATCGCAGCGGCCGGGGGTATTGATTCAACGCCGGCGCCGCCGACGGCAGCGCCACAGACTCAGGAGAAGCAGGGATGAAAGTGACGAGAATGGCAGCGATCGTGGTGCTGTTGCCGCTGCTGATCGCGGCCGGCGGTTGCTCGGAAGAGCAGCAGAACAGGCTCGCGCGCCTCGGCGTGACCTGGCTCGAAGGGGATTATCGCGTGACCTACGCCGACGGCGAACACGCGAAGAGCTGGGACGTCCTCGACGGCAAGGTGACCAGCGATCCGGATCGCGGCTACTACTATTTCTGGGCGTCGGTCGCGGGCAAGAAGCTGTACGTCCAGACGCCGATCGCGCGCTCGTACATCGAAGAGCTGCCGTAAGCTCGGAAGGCGAGGGGCCGCGTGCGGCCCCCCCCGCAACCCGGCTTACTGCTGGATGGTGCGCAGGTACATCACCGTCTCGACGAGGCGGCCGCGCAGTTCGGTTTCGCCGCCGATCCCGTCGTCCTTCATTTCCTGACCCCAGATCGGCATGTCGGTCGTGCCATGCGCCTTCAGCATGTTGCGGCCGTCGATCGTGTCGTAGACGCGGCCGAACGGAAACTCGCCGTTGTTGGCTTTCGCGAGCATCGTCAGGTCTGCCGGTTTGCTCGTCAGCAGGCTCGCAAACGGGCCGTCGCCTTTTGCGCCCGTGCCGTGACAGACCGCGCAGTACTGATTGAAGCGGGCTTTGCCGGACGCTTCGACTGCCTCATCCGCCGCGCTGGCGGCGGCCTGGAACGCGAACGTGGTGATTGCCGCGAGGCCGATAACGGCGCTGCGGCTCATGCGTTGACTCTTCTTCACTGCTGTACTCCTTGCTCAAGCTTGTCTCAGCTGATGTCTGCAAGCCGCCACGTGGACGGCGTCACATTAAGGAAACGTTGAATCCCTAGATGGGTTCCTTGGCGGTCTGCCCGGCGTGATAGGTCGTGTAGACGACCACCGGCAGGTCGAGACTGCCCAGATGCTGCGCGATCAGCGGCTGCACGTCCTGCCAGTCGAGACCACCGACACCTGTCGCGAGACGCGGCACGGCGATGCTCGTGAAGCCTTCGTCGACGGCGAGCTTGTGCAGTTCGCGCAGCGCATGACCGACGTGATGCACGCTCGCCTTGCCGGGCTTGGCGCCATGCTCGTAGGCGCCGTCCTGCGTGAACAGGCACACGATGCGCTTGCCGGACGCACCCATCCACGTCCACAGGCTGCCCGCCTTCGGGTGCTGTGTCTGGCAGTAGTGTCGGAAGTCCTTGTAGAGCGCCGGCCACTGTTCACGCAGCTGCAGGGCCAGGCCCTGATGAAACGGATCGTTCGGCGCGACGCCGTGCGCGATGACCTGTGCGTTGGTCAGGAGAATGTCGCCGGAGACTTCGTGAAGCATGCTGCGTAGCCCTTTGTGTCATGGACGGATGTCATGACCTGCACGCTAGCAAAGGCGGGGGTGGTGTTTATTGCGCAGGCTCAAGCGGAATGCATCGCGCGGCGCCGCCGCCGCGCCTCGGAGCACGGGCGCTGTTCAGCCGGCTGTGCGCGCGGCCGTCAGCAGGGCTTCGAGCGCCGCGGCCTTGGCGGCGGCATAGGTCGCGCCGTCGGCGGTCGCAGCGCGCTTGTCGGCCGCGTAGCGCGCGCAGGCCGCGGGCCTGCCGCGCAGGTAATCGCGCAGCAGCAGATGATCGCGCCAGCGCGCGCCGCCGAACTCGATCACTTCGAGGTCGAATGACTGGCTGTGCCGACGGCGGAACAGCAGGCGAGCGGGATCGGCGGTGGCGCCGAGTGACGCGTAGCCGAGATCGACGATGGCGGCGATCGTGTCGAGTGGTGCGCAGGGCCCCGTGCCGATCGCGATGTCGACGACAGGGCGCGCCACGAGCCCGGCAACGGCGGTGCTGCCGATGTGCTCGAGCATGTCGGGCTGGCAGTGCAGCGCGCGGCACAGCCGCACGCTTTCCTGCTTGAAGATCTGCGGCCACCACGGGTTCGGTGCCGCCAGTTCGACCGCGGATGCGGCCCGGTCGCCGCGTGGCTCGGGCGGCGTCAGCATGCGGGAGCAGAGGCGCGGATCATCCTCGCCGGTGCGTGCCTGGCCGAGGGTGCTCGCGCGAGGCGCTGCACCGGCGTGTCAGGGCACGACTTCGTTGATCAGCACGGACACCTCGGCGGCGCCGTTGACCGGCAGCGGCCCCACGCGGCCCTGCAGGTCGCCACTGGCGGCAATCGGCTGCCCGGCGAGACTGATGCGCGCAATGATCTCGACTTCCGTGGCGCTGCTGAGCTTCGCCGTTGGCGCCATCGCCATGCTGTCGTCGAGCGTGACGGTCAGCGGAAAGCCGCGGGCGGGCAGGCGCTGCACGGCGAGCGGCATCGGCATGCCGGTTGGCATCCTGGCCACGACGAACAGCATCGCGTCATCGCCGAACTTGCCGCTGAGCGCGGGATCGACGGCGATCTGCACCGCAAACGACGGGCTGCCGGCAGCGGCGGCCGGCGGCGGCGTCGCCGCGCTCTCGACTACGGGCGCGGCGTCAGCCGTCGCCGGCGCTGGCGCGCCGTCGAGCGCGGCCAGCTGCGTGTCGAGTTCGTCGGTCGGTTGATGCGCGGCGAGACTCGCGGCCCGCGCGCGCTGCAGGTAGCTGCGCGCTTTCGGAATGTCGGCCGCTTCCTGGGCAGCGAGGCCGGCGAGCCACAGCGCTGTGATGTGATTGGGCTCGGCAGTGAGTGCGCGCTCGACGAGTTCGAGCGGGCGGCCCGCCATGCGGCCGCCGTTCAGCATCGCCAGCGCGTCGGCGTACTGCACGAGCACCTCGGGCTTGTCGCCGACGAGACTCACGACTTTCGCGTACTGATCGACCGCCTGTCCGTACTGCTCGGTGGCCATCATCACGCGCGCCATCCACAGGCGCGCTTCAGGGTCGTCCGGATTGCTGTCGATGCGCTGCTGCAACTGTTCGACCATCTGGCCCATCGTCATGTGTTCGTTCGCCGGCGCGGTCGGTGCGGCGGGATTGATCAGCGCCGGTGTCCCGAGCTCGAAATACAGCGGCACGGCGATCAGGGGCAGCAGCGCCGTCAGCAGCACGAATGCGCCGCGCCGCCCCACGGCACCGGCGGCGGCGGGCGCCGTGGCAGCCGGCAGCTCGTGCAGCGCGTTGCGGGCCAATTCGCTGGTGACCGCGTCGAGCTGTGCGGCGTCGAGCGTGCCGGCGGCGAGGTCGGACGCGAGTTCATCACTGCGCCCGGCGTAGATCGACGCTGCCGATTCGCCGGGTTCGTGCCGGCTGCGTCGCGCGCTGGCCGCGACGTAAAGAATGCTGCCGGCGAGCAGCATCGTGACGAGGATCCAGAAAATCATGGGGGGTCGTTCCGGTGGCCGGTCAGGGCGGCGATCGCGGCTGCTTCATCGGCGTCGGGTTGCACCGGCGCTTTCGCGCGCCCGATCCGCCACCACACGACGCCCGCGCCTGCGAGCAACAGCAGCGGGCCGAACCACAGCAGGTAAGTGATGCCGGCCACCGGCGGACGGTACAGCACGAAGTCGCCGTAACGCTCGACGAGGAAGCCGACGATCTCCTCGTCGGTCTTGCCGTCGTTGAGCATGCGGTAGACCTCGTCGCGCAGGTCCTGCGCGAGATCCGCGTGCGAATCGGCGAGCGACTGGTTCTGGCAGACGAGACAGCGCAATTCGGCGGCGAGTTTCTGATACCGGCGCTCGGTCTCGGCGTCCTGGAATTCGAACGGCGTGTCGGCGGCCTGCGCGACGCCGACCGCCAGCCACAACACCATGGCACGCAACAGCGGCTTCATGGCGCGTCCGTCTTCAACTGGGCCAGCAGCGGTTTGATCTCGTCACGCCAGATGTCGGGCGTCAGCGGACCCACCTGCTTGTAGCGGATCACGCCCTGCGCATCGAGCACGAAGGTTTCCGGCACACCGTAGACGCCGAGATCCAGGCCCAGCTTGCCGTCGGGATCGAAGATCGAGTCGCGGTAAGGGTCGCCGTGCGTCTTCAGCCACGCGGCGGCGTCCGGCCGCGTGTCCTTGTAGTTGAGGCCGATGATTTCGATCCCTTCGCGCTGGGCGAGGTCTACGAGCAGCGGATGTTCGACGCGACAGGCGCTGCACCACGATGCCCACACGTTCAGCAACAGCGGCCGGCCGAGCAGGTCGGCGCGCGCGATCGGCGCCGTCGGATCGGCAAGGCGCGTCAGCGAGAATTCGGGGGCCGGCTTGTCGATCAGTGGTGAGGGCACGTAGCGCGGATCGAGTTTGAGGCCGACCGCGAGCACCACCACAAGCACGATGAAGATCGCGAGCGGAACGATGAAGCGCATCGGACTCAGGACTCCTGCGCCCGCAGGCCGGCGGCGGCGGGCTGGGTCGCCGTTTGCCGGTAGCGCCGGTCGGTGGCCGCAAGCAGCCCGCCAACGGCCATCAGGATCGCGCCGAGCCAGATCCAGCGCACATAGGCCTTGTAGTGCAGCCGCACGCTCCAGGTCTTGCCCTCGAGCGGCTCACCGAGCGAGACGTAGAGATCACGCGTGAAGCCCGCGTCGATGCCGGCCTCGGTCATCGGCATCCCGCGCACCTTGTAGAAGCGCTTCTGCGGGTGCAGTTCGCTGACCAGTTTGCCGTCGCGGTAAATCGTGAACTTCGCTTCGTCGGCCTGGTAGTTCGGGCCGGCGAACTCGTTCAGCGACTCGAAGCGGAACTCGTAGACGCCGAGCTGCACGCTGTCGCCCGGCGCCATGCGCTCATGGCGATCGACCGACATTGCGACCGTCAGGCACACGCCCGCGATGCTCATCGCGAAGCCGCAATGCGCGATCGCCTGGCCGGCAAAACTGCGCGGCTGGCTGAACAGCGCGGCGAGTGGCGACGCCCGCCCGGCGCAGCGTGCCCACAGGCCGGTCAGGGTCGAAGCGACGATCCAGACGGCGAGCGCGATGCCGACCGCGGCGGTCACGCGGGCCGGCCCGTCAATCACGAACGCGAGGCACAGGCCGGCGATCAGCGCCGCGCCGGCCGCGAAGCGCAGCTGCAGCCACAGCCGCCCGAGACTGTCTTCCTTCCAGCGCGCGAACTGGCCCCAGCCGAGGGCGAGCGCCAGCGGAATCATCAGCAGTCCGAACACGAGGTTGAAGTACGGTGGCCCCACCGAAATCTTGCCGAGCCCGAGCGCGTCAATCACCAGCGGGTAGACGGTGCCGAGCAGAATCGTCGCGGTCGACACCGCGAGCAGCAGCGAGTTCGCGAGCAGAAAGGTCTCGCGCGAGACTGGCGAATAGCTGCCGCCGGCGAGCACCTGCGGACCGCGCCACGCGTACAGCGACAGCGATCCGCCGACGCACAGGCCGAGGATGCACAGGATGAACACGCCGCGCGCAGGGTCGGTTGCAAACGCGTGCACCGACGTCAGCACGCCGGAGCGGACCAGGAAGGTGCCGAGCAGGCTCAGCGAAAACGCGCCGATCGCGAGCAGCACCGTCCAGCTCTTGAACGCGCCGCGCTTGTCGGTGACGGCGAGCGAGTGGATCAGTGCGGTGCCGAGCAGCCAGGGCATGAACGATGCGTTCTCGACCGGATCCCAGAACCACCAGCCGCCCCAGCCGAGTTCGTAATAAGCCCACCAGCTGCCGAGCGCGATGCCGATGGTCAGGAACAGCCACGCCGTCAGCGCCCACGGTCGCGCCCAGCGCGCCCAGCCCGGGGTCAGGCGGCCGCGCACGAGGGCGGCGATCGCAAACGCAAACGGCACGGCGAAGCCGACGTAACCCATGTAGAGCATCGGCGGATGCACGATGAGGCCGAAGTCCTGCAGCAGCGGGTTCAGATCCGCGCCGTCCGGCGGCGCCGGCACACCGCGCGCGAACGGATTCGAGGTGAACAGCATGAACGTCAGGAAGGAAACGCTGACGAGTCCGAGCACGGCGGTCACGACGGCCGCGATGTCACCCGGCAGCTGGCGGTCGCGCAGCGTCACCATCAGGGTCCAGCCAGCGAGAATCAGTGCCCACAGCAGCAGCGAGCCTTCGTGCGCGCCCCACACCGCGGACACGCGGAATTGCCAGGGCAGGGCGGTATTCGAATTCTGAGCGACGTAGGTCAGCGAGAAATCATTGATCAGGAACGCGTGGACCAGCGTCGCGAACGCTGCGAGCAGACACACGAACTGCGCGCGCGCGGCCGGCCGCGCCATCGCGAGCCAGGCGGTTTCGCCGCGCAGCAGGCCGATCGCAGGAAAGAGCACCTGCACCGCGGCGAGCGCGAGCGCAAGCAGGCACAGGAACAGGCCGATTTCCGGAATCATGGCGCGGACCTCGTCAGCGTGGCGTCGGGGCCGGGATGGCCGAGCGCCTCGGCGACTTCGGGAGGCATGTAGTTCTCATCGTGCTTGGCGAGGACTTCGCGCGCGGCGAACACGCCGTCCGGGCCGAGTTTGCCGTTGGCGACGATGCCCTGACCTTCGCGGAACAGATCCGGCAGGATGCCTTCGTAACGCACGACGACTTCCTGTTTCAGATCGCTCAACGTGAATTCGACCGCGAGCTTGTCGGTGGCGCGCTTCACGCTGCCGGCGACCACCAGCCCGCCGATACGGAAATCGCGCGCGTCCGGCGCCTTGCCGGCCTGCACGTCGCTCGGGCTGTAGAAGTACATCAGGTTCTGGTTGAAGGCCTGCAGGATCAGCGCGGTCGCCACGCCCATGCCGGCCAGCAGCAGACCGATGATCAGCATCCGTTTGCGACGCGGGGTCACGGCGCCACCCGCCGGCCGCCCTGCACGCGGCTGCCCATGGTCCGCAGCAGCTGCCGTTCGCGCCGCAGCGGCTGCACGACATTCCAGATCAGCACCACTGCCGCCAGCGCATACGAGCTCCAGACGTAGGTGGCATAGCCGCCCATCGCAAAGAATTCAGTCAGGGACTTCATCGAACCTCCGGTCCTGTCGCGAGTTCGCGCACCCAGTTCGTGTGCTGTTCGAACTCGAGTATCTCGCAGCGCGTGCGCACGAGCAGCACCGCGGCGAACAGGGTTTTGAACGCGAGGGTCATCCCGAGCAGCGGGATCAGCATCGAGATGTCCATCGATGGTCGGTCGAGCTTGGTGATGGTGGCGCCCTGGTGCAACGTGCTCCACCACTCGACCGAATAATGGATGATCGGGATGTTCACCACGCCGACGATGGCGAGCACCGCGCCTGCGCGCGCGGCGGCGCGACGATCCTCAATCGCGGACTGCAGCGCCATGTACCCCAGGTAGAGAAACAGCAGGATCAGTTCCGACGTCAGTCGCGCATCCCACACCCACCAGGTGCCCCACATCGGCTTGCCCCACAGCGAGCCCGTGGCGAGCGCGAGAAACGTGAACGAAGCGCCGAGCGGCGCGCAGGCGCGCGCGACGATGTCGCCCATCTTCACTTTCCAGATCAGGCCCACCGCGCCGGCGCTGGCCATCACCATGTAGACGAACATCGACAGCCATGCGCTCGGCACGTGGATGTAGATGATGCGGAAGCTTTCACCCTGCTGGTAATCCGCCGGGGCGTAGACCAGACCGCCGAACAGACCGGCCGCGAACAGCAGCGCGCTGACGCCAAACAACCAGGGGCTCAGCATCCGCGCGAAGGCGTGGAAGTGCGGGGGAGAGGCGAATTTGTGGAAGCGCTCGAACATGAAGCTCGTGAGTTATCCGGTCTGCTCGATCTGGATGTGCGTCCCGCGTTCGCCGGCTTCAGCCCAGCCGCGCGCGCAGCGCCGCGGCGGTGGCCCAGGGCGTCAGCGTGAGGGCCAGCACGGACAGGCCGGCGAGCAGGTACATTTCTGCTTGGACCGGGATGCCCAGCGCTGCGTTCCGTGCCGCAGACGTGCCAAAAATAAGGACCGGAATGTACATGGGAAGGGTGAGCAGTGCCAGCAGCAGGGTCCCGCCGCGCAAGCCTACCGTCAACGCGCTCGCCAGCGTCCCGATCAGCGACAACACCGGGCTGCCGAGCAGCAGTCCGAGCAGCAGCGCGCGCAGGGTATACGTCTCGAGACCGAACACGGCGCACAGCAGGCCGCCGAGCACGAGCAGTGGTGCGGCGCCGGTCAGCCAGTGCGCGCCCGCCTTCATCAACACGAGCAGCGCGAGCGGATGCGGACTCAGCGCCAGATGGTCGAGACTGCCGTCGGCGTGATCGGCAGCGAACACGTCGGGCAGCGTCAGCGTCATCGACAGCAGCACGGCGACCCACACGATCGACGGCAGCAGCACGCGCAGGGTGTCGTGGGCGGGACCGATGGCGAGCGGGAACAGGTAGACCGTGATCGTGAAGAACACGAGCGGCTGCACGATTTCTCCGCGGCGTCGCCATGCGCGCAGCAGGTCGCGACCCAGCACCGCACGGGCGGCCGTCAGCGCGGTGCCGCCGCTCATGCCGCGAGGCTCGCGCCGAACTCGAAGCGGCGCAGATGGGCCGCCGGCACGGCGAGCGGGTGGTGGGTCGAGACCACTGCCAGGCCGCCGCGTCGCGCGTGATCCGTGAGCATCTGCTCGACGAGCTCGCGACCGGCCTGGTCGAGCGCGGTCAGGGGTTCGTCCATGATCCACAGCGGACTCGCGAGCAGCACGAAGCGGGCCAGCGCGAGGCGCTGCCGCTGGCCGGCCGACAGGCGCCGCGCGGGCGCCGCGCCCAGTTCGGCGAGGCCGACGGCCAGCAGCGCCTCGGCCGGCCGCATCACGGGCGTGGCGCCGCTGAGGCGAGCGAGGTAGTCGAGGTTCTCGGCCACGCTGAGATAGCCCGTGATGCCGGGCAGGTGGCCGAGGTAGCAGAGGTCCTGACGCAGCGCTTCGGCGCCGACGCCAATCTCGACGCCGCGCCATCGCAGACTGCCGCCGGCGGCCGGCGCGAGGCCGGCGAGTATCTTCAGCAGGCTGGTCTTGCCGGCGCCGTTGGCGCCGACGATCTGCCAGATTTCACCGGCCGAAGCCGCCAGGCACAGCCCGTCGAAAATCAGTTCGTCGCCCCGCATGCAGGCGAGGTCGCGCGCAAGCAGCGCTGGCGCGGAGGAACCGGGGTTCGTCACGGTCTTGAGGGAAGGCGTCGCGGGGCGGAGGTCAGGCGTGGGGGAGCTGGGCCGGGGCCGGCGCAGGGCCGGTCCGCGCGCGCTCATTCAAAGGATATCTTGCCCTTGCCACCGAGGCCGCCGAAGCCGCCGCCGCCCAGCCCGCCGCCGGGCATACCGCCCGGCGCCTTGCCGGGGACCACGATGCGCGAGGCTTCTTCGCGGGCCATCTCTTTCGCGCGTTCCTGCAGGCGCTCGATGGCCTCGCGCACCCCGTCCGGAAACTTCGCGAGCGCGTCGGCCAGGTTGTCCGCTTCGAGCGGAAACTGTACCGGCAGCGGCCCCATCTGGGTCATCAGTGTCGTGTCCCCGATGTAATGCGTGGGACGGGACGGATCCGCCGAGCCGTCGAGCTTGACCGGGATCAACACCCGCACCGACGCGGCCCGGAGGTCCGTGTACGATTCTTCGCGGTAGAGATTATCGACGTCGACGGACATCGAATCGGCCTGCTGCGGCGGACGGTTGGCCATGGGTGAGCATCCTCGTTTGGTTAGGCGGCAATACTAAGGATTGCGTCCAGATGTGTCACGGACCCCGCCCCGAGGGGCCGGGGCAGGGCCGGCCGGGGGCCGCTTAAGGTTTCGCGTAAACGGTCGCAAATTCCTGACAGCGTTGCGGTTTGTAACATCCCCGTCAGGGTGTCGGCGTGTAGAATGCCGGCTCTGCGAGGAACATGGAGTAGTGATGCGAATTCTGGTAACCGGCGCGGCCGGCTTCATCGGCGCCCGTCTGAGCGAACGCCTGCTGGCGCGCGGCGACGAAGTCGTCGGGATCGACAATCTCAACGACTACTACGACCCCACGCTGAAGGAAGCACGCCTGAAGCGGCTGACGCCGCACGCGAATTTCGAGTTCCGCAAGCTGGACATCGCCGACCGCCCGGTGATGGCGGATGCGTTCCGGGACATCCGCCCGCAGCGCGTCGTCAACCTGGCCGCCCAGGCGGGCGTGCGGTATTCGATCGAGAACCCGCATGCCTACGTCGACGCCAACGTCGTCGGTTTCGTCAACGTGCTGGAAGGCTGCAAGGCGGTTGGCGTCGAGCACCTGGTCTATGCGTCGACGAGTTCGGTGTACGGCGCGAACACGCGCATGCCGTTCTCGGTGCACGACAACGTCGATCACCCGCTGTCGCTCTACGCGGCGACGAAGAAAGCCAACGAACTGATGGCGCACACCTACAGCGCGTTGTTCGCGCTGCCGACCACGGGCCTGCGTTTCTTCACGGTGTACGGACCGTGGGGGCGCCCCGACATGTCGCTGTTCATGTTCACGAAGAAGATCCTGGCCGGTGAACCGATCGACGTCTTCAACTACGGCAACCACCGCCGCGACTTCACCTATGTCGACGACATCGTCGAAGGCGTCATCCGCGCGCTCGATCACGTGGCGACGACGAACTCCGGCTGGCAGAGCGACAACCCGGATCCGGGCACCGCGTCGGCGCCGTACCGCCTGTACAACATCGGCGCCAACACGCCCGTGCCGCTGATGGAGTTCATCGGCACGCTCGAACAGTGTCTCGGCATCGAGGCCAAGAAGAATTTCCTGCCGCTGCAGGCCGGCGACGTGCCCGACACCTATGCCGACGTGACCGCGCTGGTCCAGGACGTCGGCTATCAGCCGAGCACTCCGGTGGCCGTCGGCATCGCCAACTTCGTCTCCTGGTATAAAGAGTATTACGGCATCCAATGACTACGCATAACCGCAAAGTTTCGGTCGTCGGCCTCGGCTACGTGGGCCTGCCGGTCGCGGTGGCCTTCGGCAAGCAGACGAGCTGCATCGGCTTCGACATCAACGCGCACCGCATTGCGGAACTGAAGCGCGGCGAAGACAGCACCCTCGAAGTCGAGCCGGCCGATCTGAAAGCCGCGAACATCACCTTCACCGCCGATCCCGCCGTGCTGTCGCAGGCCGATTTCCACATCGTGGCCGTGCCGACGCCGATCGACAATGCGAAGCGACCCGACATGACGCCGGTGCTGAAAGCGTCCGAGACCGTCGGCAAGGTGCTCAAGCACGGCGACATCGTCGTTTATGAATCGACGGTGTATCCGGGCGCGACCGAAGAAGACTGCGTGCCGGTGCTCGAGAAGCATTCGGGACTGAAGTGCGGCAGCGACTTCTTCGTCGGCTACTCGCCCGAGCGCATCAATCCGGGTGACAAGGAACACACCTTTACCAAGATCACCAAGGTCGTGTCCGGCCAGACGCCCGAAGTGCTCGAGATCGTCGCCCGCGTCTACGAGAGCGTGGTGACCGCCGGCGTGCATCGCGCGGCGACCATCAAGGTCGCCGAATCGGCGAAGGTCATCGAGAACACGCAGCGCGATCTCAACATTGCGCTGATGAACGAACTGGCGTTGATCTTCCAGCGCCTGAACATCGACACCCGCGACGTGCTCGCCGCGGCCGGGACCAAGTGGAACTTCCTGAAGTTCGATCCGGGCCTCGTCGGTGGCCACTGCATCGGCGTCGACCCGTACTACCTGACGCACCGCGCGCAGATCGCGGGTTATATACCCGAGGTGATCCTCGCCGGCCGCAGCATCAACGACAACATGGGCCGCTACGTCGCCCAGCAGCTCGTGAAGCTGATGATCCAGCACGGCAGCCCGGTCAAGAACGCAGTTGTCACGGTGCTCGGCTTCACGTTCAAGGAAGATGTCCCTGACCTGCGCAATACGCGCGTCATCGACATCATCGAGGAGCTGCGCGATTACGGGGCGGAAGTCCAGATTCATGACCCCTGCGCGCACGCCGAAGAGGCGCACGAGGAGTACGGCGTCCGGCTGACCGCCGAGGCGGCACTGAAGCCGGCGCACGCGGTTGTGCTCGCCGTGCCGCACCGGCAGTATCTGGCCCAGGGGTGGGCCGCGGTGACGGACCGCCTCGTCAACGGACGCGGCGTTGTCGTCGACGTCAAGGCCAAAATGGATCGCGCGACATGCCCGGACGGCGTGTCCCTGTGGAGACTCTGACACCATGAAGGTAGTGATGATAGGAACGGGCTACGTCGGCCTCGTGTCCGGTACGTGTTTCGCCGAGTTCGGCGCCGATGTCGTCTGCGTCGATGTCGACGAGCGCAAAGTCGAACGGCTCAAGGCCGGCGAGATTCCGATTTACGAACCGGGGCTTGACGACCTCGTCGCCAAGAACGTGCGCGAAGGGCGCCTGGCGTTCACGACGAAGCTCGGCGACGTCGCCGGCGACGCCGACCTCGTGTTCATCGCCGTCGGCACACCGAGCCGCCGCGGCGACGGCTTCGCCGACCTCTCGTATGTCTACGAGGCCGCCCGCCAGGTGGCGCCGCATCTGAAGGACTACACGGTGATCGTCGACAAGTCGACGGTGCCGGTGGGCACGGCGCGCAACGTCGCCCGGCTCATTCGCGAGACCAACCCGGCCGCCGACTTCGACGTGGCGTCGAACCCCGAATTCCTGCGCGAAGGCGCCGCGATTTCTGATTTCATGCGGCCCGACCGCGTGGTGATCGGCGTCGAGAGCCCGCGCGCCGAGAAGCGTCTGCGTGAGCTCTATCGCCCGCTGAATCTGATCGAGGCGCCGATCCTCGTCACCGGGCTCGAAAGCGCGGAGTTGATCAAATACGCGTCGAACGCGTTTCTCGCGACCAAAATCAGTTTCATCAACGAGATGTCCTCGTTGTGCGAAGCCGTGGGCGCAGATGTCCACGCGGTGGCCAAGGGCATGGGCATGGACAAGCGCATCGGCGGCAAATTCCTGCACGCCGGCCCCGGCTACGGCGGCTCTTGCTTTCCGAAGGACACGCAGGCACTGGTGCGCATTGCGCAGGAGCACGGCGTATCGAGCCGGATCGTCGAATCCGTCATCGAGGTCAATGCCGCGCAGAAGGCGCGCATGATCAAGAAGATTCGCGAAGCGCTCGGCGGCAACGAAGCGGGCAAGCGCATCGGCGTGCTGGGCCTGACCTTCAAGCCCGAAACCGACGACATGCGCGACGCCCCCGCGCTGTCGATCCTGCCGCCGCTGATGGAAAAGGGCGCGAGCATCCGCGCGCACGATCCGCAGGGCGTGCACGAAGCGAAGAGCATGCTGCCGGCCGACGTCCACTACTGCGACGACATCTACAGCGTGTTCGAAGGCTGCGACGCGGTGGTGCTGCTGACCGAGTGGAACGTCTACCGTGGCCTCGACCTCGAGCGCGCCGGCAAGCTGATGCGCGAGAAAGTCTTCATCGACCTGCGCAACGTCTACGAGCAGGAGTCGATGGCGAGCCACGGCTTCCGGTATTTCTGCGTCGGGCGGTGATGGTCTGCGTGGTGCTGGCTGAGGTGTGGGAAGAATCCAGCCACGGAGGGCACGGAGAGCACGGAGAAGATAAGGATTTGATCGGTCCGGGACGTGGGGTCCGCACCAGCCGTAGGTTGGGCTGACGCAGGAAGCCCAACACATGCGCCCTCAAAGCGCTACCGGAGTGTGCTCGCGTGTACCGCTGACCTTGGCCGATGGGCCGGTGTGTGTGGGCGCTGCTCGAGACACGCATGTTGGGCTTCCTGTGTCAGCCCAACCTACGAGATGAGCCGAGGTTTGCGCGCAAGTTCGCGGCTATTGATCAATATTGGCGCTCAGCTAACCCGACTAATCTAGCGGCCCCGCAGGCCCGCAGGCCCGCAGGTGTCCCCCCCGCCCGAATTTCTTCATAATCCGCCATCCTTCGCCCGCCAGCGGATATCACGACCTTGCTGTTCTCGTCGCAGGCTTTCATTCTGCTGTTCCTGCCACTTGCGCTTGCGCTGTACCACGCGCTGGCCGGCAGCTACCAGGCGCGGCTGTGGGCGCTGACGCTGTGCTCGTTCTTCTTCTACGCCTGGTGGGATTTGCGCTTCCTGCCGCTGCTCGTCGGGGCCATCACGCTGAACTGGGCGCTGGGGCAGTGGTACCGGCGGTATGGTCGGCCACGCGGGCTCGTCGTTGCGGGCGTGATTGGCCACCTGCTGCTGCTGGGCTTCTTCAAGTACGCGAACTTCTTCGCTGACGCGCTGGGCGCGTTCACCGGCATCGAACATCAGCGCTGGAGCATCGTGCTGCCGCTGGCGATCAGCTTTTTCACCTTTCAGCAGATTTCCTACCTCGTCGATCTGAAGCGCGGCACGGCGCCGCCGTACACCTGGCTCGAGTACACCGCCTACATCGTGTTCTTCCCGCACCTGATTGCGGGGCCCATCGTGCGCCACAACGAACTGATCGGGCAGTTCGCGCAAGCGCCCCATCGCGACGGCGCGCTCGAGATGGCCGCGCGGGGCCTGCTCCTGTTCACGCTCGGCCTGGTCAAGAAAGTGTTCTTTGCCGACGAACTCGCCGGCCTCGCCGATCCCGTCTTCGACGCCGCGTTCGTCGGCAGCGCGCCGCAGCTCGCCAACGCGTGGCTGGCCGCGCTTGCGTACTCGTTGCAGCTCTATTTCGATTTCTCGGCGTACTCGGACATGGCCATCGGGCTCGGTGCGATGTTCGGCCTGCGTCTGCCGCTGAATTTCGACGAGCCCTACCGGGCGACCAGCATCCGCGACTTCTGGCGCCGCTGGCACATGACGCTGTCGCGTTTCCTGCGCGACTACCTCTACATCCCGCTCGGCGGCAGCCACCGCGGGCCACTGGCCACCGCCGCGATCGTGATGACGACAATGACGCTGTGCGGGCTCTGGCACGGTGCCGGCTGGACCTTCATCGCCTGGGGTGCCCTGCACGGGCTCGCGATCGTCGGCTCGCGGGCGTGGGCACTGACGGGCATCCGCCTGCCGGCTGTCGCCGGCTGGGCGCTGACGATGCTGTTCGTGATCATTGGCTGGGTGCTGTTCCGCGCGTCGGACTTCGACGCGGCGGCCCTCGTGCTGGCCGGCATGGCGGGGCAGGGCGCGACGAGTGGCGTGCCGGCCGAAGGCTGGATCCTGGTTGCCATCGGTGCAGCCTGCGCGGTGTTCGGCCCGACGAACATCGCGTGGGCCGAGCAGAAGCTCGCGCCGCGGGCGTGGGTCGCGGTGCTCGGCGCCTTCGCGCTGTTCGTGGTCACGCTGCGCGTGGGGCAGGGCCGCGGCCTCGACTTCATCTACTTCCAGTTCTGACCGCGCATGTCCTGGCGCCGCTTTCTTTCGACCCTGCTGCTCGCGTTCGGCGCGTTCGTGCTCGCGTGCTACGCCTTCATCCTCGCGATGGATCCGTACATGAACGTCCCGTTCTCGCCGGCGCTGCCGCGCGCCCCGGTCAGCCAGAACCAGCGCTACGCCTATCCGGCGCTCGCCCGCAGCGCGGACTTCGACAGCGCCATCGTCGGGACTTCGATGGTGCGCCTGCTGAAGCCGGAGCGGCTCAACGCACTGCTCGACGCGCGCTTCGTCAATCTCGCGATGAACTCGGCCACGGCTTACGAACAGCTGCAGATGAATGCGCTGTTCCTGCGTCATCATCCGGCGCCGCGCGTGATGATATACGCGCTCGACGACAGCTGGTGCCGGGCCGTCGACACGCCCGATCGCTACACCTTCCGCGACTTCCCCGAGTTCATGCTCGACGAGAACCGCTGGAACGACCTGCTGTACCTGTTCAACGACAAGGCGCTCGAGAACGCCGTGCGCATGTTGGAACTGCTGCAGGGAAGACGGGAACCGAAGTACGGTGCGGACGGCTATTTCGACTTCACCCGCGACTTCGGCGCCTACGATCTGTCACGGACCCGACAGCGGATCTACGGCACGTCGACGCCGCCCGCAGCCCCACCGCCGCTCGATCTCGAACCGGCGGCGAGCGAGGTGCCGCGCATGGCCAATCTCGACCTGCTGCCGGCCCTGCTGGCAGCGGTGCCGGCAGGGACCCACGTGGCCGTGCTGATCCCGCCGATGCACGTCTGGCATCTGCAGAGCGCCACGGCCGGGTACCGCGAATGCAAGCGGCGCGCGCTCGACATCGTCGGCCGGCGGCCGGATGCCGTGGTGCTCGATTACCTGCTC
Organism: Gammaproteobacteria bacterium Ga0077536; assembly: GCA_001464935.1. Classification (GTDB taxonomy): domain Bacteria; phylum Pseudomonadota; class Gammaproteobacteria. Next base: position 7,066 of record LNEL01000047.1, on the reverse strand, counting down.
GACAGCGATCTCACGCGTCGTGACGAGCACTTCTGGGACGCCCTGCACTACTCGGACGACATCGCCAGGCGCCTCGAGACCGAACTGGCGGCCGGGTTCGTCGGCCGGCTCGCACCCGCCGACGACCGCGTCCAGCGCCTGCCGCGCTGAGCGGGGGCTGGCCTTCCTCCCATATCTGGTAGGGCGCGAGCCCGCCGGACGCGATATCTGCCTGTTCACTTCTTGAACAGATTCCGTCTAGAATGCGTTCACTTTCTGAACGACCCCCCCGGATGCCACAAGATCGCGAAGAGTCCCTGACGCTCGAACTGCTGACGGCCATCGAGGCCCGCAGCGACGTGACGCAGCGCCACCTGGCCGATCGGCTCGGGGTCGCGCTGGGCCTCGCGAACTCCTACCTCAAGCGCTGCGTGCGCAAGGGGCTCGTCAAGATCACGCAGGCGCCGGCCAATCGTTATCTCTATTACCTGACGCCGCAGGGCTTCACCGAGAAGAGCCGGCTCACCGGCCAGTACCTGTCGGCCTCGCTCGATTTCTATCGTCGTGCCGGCGCCTCGGTCGTGCGCGCGCTCGATGACTGCCAGGCCCGCGGCGCCCAGCGCGTGATGTTCGCAGGCGTGTCCGAACTCGCCGAGATCGCCGCGATTCGGGGCCAGGACTTTCCGCTCGAGATTGCCGGCACCTACGACCCGGTGACGACGCGCGGCGTCTTCGCGGGCAAGCCCGTGTGGTCGCGGCTCGACGCCGCGCCGGCCTGCGACGCGGTGCTGCTGACGGCGCTCGAGCAGGGCAATGAGATCTATCGCGAGCTGCGCGCGAGTTACGAGGAATCGCGCATCGTGGTGCCGGACATCGTCGGTTCGCTGCTGACGCGCAGTGATCATTGAACAACAGGGAAGCGACGCCGCTGGGGGCGCCGTCTTTGAACCAGACAGCGCGGCGGTGAGCGCCCGGGGCGGGCGCGTCGGACCACGCATCAGCAGGAGGGGAGCACATGGCCTATCGGGCACCTGACAGGATTACCGACCGCAAACTCCGTTTTGCGATCGTAGGTTGCGGCCGGATCTCGGACCGCCATACCGACGCCATCGCGGCCCACAGGGAACGCGCCGAACTCGTCGCCGTCTGCGATACCGATCGTGAGGCGCTCAAGAAGGCGAGTACCGCGCTCGATGTGCCCGGCTTCGACAGCATCGAACAGCTGCTGGCCCGCAGCGAAGCGGACATCGTGACCCTGTGCACGCCGAGCGGACTGCATCCGCAACAGGCGATTCAGATTGCGCACGGCGGCCGGCACGTGATCACCGAGAAGCCGATGGCGACGCGTCTCGTGGACGGCAAGAAGATGGTCGCCGCCTGCGACGAGGCGGGCGTGCAGCTGTTCGTCGTCAAGCAGAACCGCCTCAATCCGACGTTGCAGCTGCTGAAGCGCGCGGTCACCAAGCGCCGCTTCGGCCGCATCTACATGGTCAACGTCAACGTGTTCTGGACGCGCCCGCAGGAGTACTACGATTCCGCCCGTTGGCGCGGCACCTGGGAGTTCGACGGTGGCGCGTTCATGAACCAGGCGAGCCACTACGTCGACCTGCTCGACTGGCTGATCGGACCCATTGAAAGCGTGCATGCCTATACCTCGACGCTCGAGCGCAACATCGAAGTCGAGGACACGGGCGTCGCGAACATCAAGTGGCGATCAGGCGCACTCGGTTCCGTCAACGTGACGATGCTGACCTATCCGCGCAACCTCGAAGGCTCGATCACCATTCTCGGCGAGAAGGGCACCGTGCAGGTCGGCGGTGTCGCGGTCAACGAGATCAAACACTGGGAATTCGCCGACAAGGACGAGGACGACGTCAAGGTCAAGGACTCGAATTACCAGACGACCTCGGTCTACGGCGTTGGTCATCCGATGTACTACGACAACGTGATTCGGGCGCTGCGCGGCGAAGCGCGCGCCGAGACCGATGGCCGCGAAGGCCTGCGCTCGCTCGAGACGCTGATCGCAATGTACACCTCAGCGCGCGACGCGCGGCGCGTGTCGCTGCCGCTCGAGTACTGAGCGGAGTCACGGCATGAGCAACTACACGGCACACGCAACGGCGATCGTCGACGACGGCGCGGTGATCGGTGAAGGCAGCCGCGTCTGGCACTGGGTGCACATCAGCGGCGGCGCGCGCATCGGCAAGGCCTGCTCCTTCGGCCAGAACGTCTATGTCGGCAACCGCGTCGTCATCGGCGACAACGTGAAGATCCAGAACAACGTGTCGGTCTACGACAACGTGACGCTCGAGGACGGCGTGTTCTGTGGGCCGAGCATGGTGTTCACGAACGTCTACAATCCGCGCGCGGAAGTCTCGCGCAAGGACGAGTACCGCGACACGCTGATCAAACGCGGTGCCACGCTCGGCGCGAACTGCACCATCGTCTGCGGCTGCACTGTCGGCGAGTACGCGTTCGTCGGCGCCGGTGCGGTGGTGAACCGCGACGTGCCGGCTTTCGCGCTGATGCTCGGCGTGCCGGCGCGCCAGGCCGGCTGGATGAGCCGCTTCGGCGAGCGCCTGAACCTCCCCCTGACCGGCAATGCCGAGACCGTCTGCCCGCACACCGGTGAGCGCTACGTGCTGCGCGACGGTGTCTGCGCGCTTGCTTGAACGTGCGTACCCAGCATCGAGGACCGTCCTGATGGATTTCATCGACCTGAAGACCCAGTACCGCCAGCTGAAGCCGGAGATCGACCGCCGCATCCAGGCGGTGCTCGACCACGGCGCCTACATCATGGGCCCGGAAGTCGCAGAGCTCGAAGCGCAGTTGGCAGCGTATGTGGGCGCGAAGCACTGCATCGCGCTCGCGAGCGGCACCGATGCGCTGCTGATCGCGATGATGGCGCTCGGCATCAAGGCCGGCGACGAAATCATCACCACGCCGTTCACCTTCATCGCGACTGGTGAAATGATTGCGCTGATCGGCGCCAAACCGGTGTTCGTCGACATCGACCCGAAGACCTACAACATGGACCCGGCGCTGATCGAAGCGGCGATCACCCCGCGCACGAAAGCGATCATGCCGGTGAGCCTGTATGGTCAGTGCGCCGACTTCGATGCGATCAACGAAATCGCCTGTCGCCACAACCTGCCCGTGATCGAAGACGCCGCCCAGAGCTTCGGCGCGAGCTACAAGGGCCGCAAGTCCTGCGCGCTGTCGCTGATTGGCTGCACGAGCTTCTTTCCGTCCAAGCCGCTGGGCTGCTACGGCGACGGCGGCGCGAACTTCACGAACGATGATGCGCTCGCAAAATTGATGCGCGAGATCCGCGTGCACGGCCAGGACCGTCGCTACCATCATCCGGTGATCGGCGTGAACGGCCGCATGGACACGATCCAGTGCGCGGTGCTGCTGGCGAAGCTGCCGAGCTTCCCCGACGAGGTCAAGGCGCGCTGGGAACTCGGCGCGCGCTACACGACGATGATCAACGACAGTTGCCCGGGCGCGAAGCCGCCGTATATCGAGTCCTTCAACAGCTCGGTTTACGCGCAATACACCGTCGAGATCGACCACCGCGAAGCGGTGCAGCAGAAACTCCAGGCAGCCGGTATCCCGACCGCCGTCCACTACCCGACGCCACTGCACCTGCAGCCGGCGTTTGCATCGCTGGGGCTCGGCGTCGGCGCGCTGCCCATCGCCGAGCGCGCCGCCGCGCGCGTGATGAGCCTGCCGATGCACCCGTTTCTCGACATCGCAACGCAGGAGCAGGTCGTCAAGGCCCTTGCTGCGGCAACTTCAAACTAACGACATCCGGAGCTGAGCATGGACATTCGTGGCAAGAAACTCGTGGTGATTGGCGGCGCGGGCCTGATCGGCTCGCACGCGGTCGATCTGCTGACCAAAGAAGACGTCGGCGAAATCATCGTGTACGACAACTTCGTGCGCGGCACGACCGAGAACCTCGCCGGCGCCCTGCGCGATCCGCGCGTGAAGATCTACGAGGCGGGCGGCGATGTCTGCCAGTCCGATATCCTCGACTCGGCGCTGAAGGGTGCCGACGGCGTGTTTCACTTCGCCGCGCTGTGGCTGCTGCAGTGTCACGAGTTCCCGCGCGCCGCGTTTGACGTCAACATCCGCGGCACGTTCAACGTGCTTGAAGCCTGCGTGGCGAACAAGATCCAGCGCCTCGTCTATTCGTCGTCCGCGTCGGTCTACGGCGACGCAGTCGAGGAGCCGATGACCGAAGATCATCCATTCCTCAACAAGAACTTCTACGGCGCGACCAAGATTTGCGGCGAGTCGATGGCGCGGGCCTACCACCACCGCTACGGGCTGAACTATGTCGGCCTGCGCTACATGAACGTCTACGGGCCGCGCCAGGACTACCGCGGTGCCTACATTGCCGTGATCATGAAGATGCTCGACGCCATCGATCGTGGCGAGGGCCCGACAATCTTCGGCGACGGCTCGGAAGCCTTCGACTTCGTGGCCGTCGAAGACTGCGGTGCGGCGAACATCTGCGCGATGAAGGCCGATGCCACCGATCGCTTCTACAACGTCGGGACCGGAAAGCGCACGTCGCTGAAGGAAATCGCCGAGATGCTGCTGAGCCTTACCGGTGCGAAAACCGCGATCAACTATGCGCCGCGCAGCCAGGCAACGCTGGTCCGCAATCGCATCGGTTGCCCGAAGCGGGCCATCAAGGAAATCAACTTCACGGCCGGCATCGACCTCGAGGAGGGCATGCGTCGGCTGATCGCCTGGCGCAAGTCGCATATCGAAGAGGTGAATTCGCGGCGCGCGAAGGCCGCCAAGTAAGCCCACGGGAAAGACCACGATGTGCGGAATAGCAGGGATTTTGCATCTGGACGGCGCGCCCGCTTCGGCGATGCTGCTGCGCAGGATGACAGATGCGATCGCGCATCGTGGCCCGGATGGCGAAGGCCACCATGTCGAAGGCCCGCTGGCGCTGGGACACCGGCGCCTGTCGATCATCGACCTGTCCGCGGCAGGCCATCAGCCGATGGCAACACCGGACGGTCGCTTCCTGCTGACCTACAACGGTGAGATTTACAACTTCCAGGAACTGCGCACGGCGCTGGAGGCACTGGGCTGGCAGTTTCGCTCGCGCACGGACTCCGAAGTCCTGCTCTATGGCTACGCGCAGTGGGGCAGGGACGTTCTGCACCGCCTGAACGGCATGTTCGCGTTTGCGATCTGGGATACGCAGCGCAAGGAGCTTTTCATCGCGCGTGACCGATACGGCATCAAGCCCGTCTACTACACGCTGGCCGACGGCGTGCTGCTGTTTGGCTCGGAGAACAAGGCAATCCGCGCGCATCCGAACTATCGCGCAGAGCTCGACCGAGAGGGCCTTGTCGAGTATTTCACGTTCCAGAATTTCTTCACCGACAAAACGTTGTTCCGGGACATTCGACTGCTGCCGGCGGGCAGCAGTCTGACCGTGAGCCTCGGGCAGTCGCAGCTGGCCGCTCCGGTGCAGTACTGGGATTACGATTTTCGCGAACCGCAGCAGATTGGCGACGAACGCGAGTATCTGGAAGAACTCGATCGGCTGTTCGTGCAGGCGGTCAATCGCCAGCTCATCAGCGACGTCGATGTCGGCAGCTACCTGAGTGGCGGCATGGATTCGGGCTCGATTACCGCCATCGCGGCACGTCAGATCCCGAATCTGAAGACGTTTACCTGCGGCTTCGATTTGCGCTCCGCTTCGGGTCTCGAACTGAGTTTCGATGAACGCGAGGCGGCAGAACACATGTCCTACGTGTTTCGCACGGAACACTACGAGATGGTGCTGAAAGCGGGGGACATGGAGCGGGTGCTGCCGCGCCTGGCGTGGCACCTCGAAGAGCCCAGGGTTGGCCAGAGCTACCCGAACTTCTACGCCGCGCAGCTCGCGAGCAAGTTCGTCAAGGTGGTGCTGTCCGGAGCTGGCGGCGACGAACTCTTTGGCGGTTATCCGTGGCGCTACTACCGCGCGGTCGTGAACGACGACTTCGAGCACTATGTCGACAAGTACTACGGCTTCTGGCAGCGGCTCGTACCAAACCGTCAGATGCCGGCGCTGTTCCGCCCGATCTGGGGCGACGTGCAGGGCCTGTCAACGCGCGACATCTTCCGTGACGTATTCCATCACCACGCGGCAAATCTCACGCGGCCCGAGGATTACGTCAACCATTCGTTGTATTTCGAGGCCAAGACGTTCCTGCACGGCCTGCTCGTGGTGGAGGACAAGATCAGCATGACGCACTCGCTCGAGACGCGCGTGCCCTTCCTCGACAACGATCTCGTCGACTTCGCGATGCGCGTTCCGGTGCAGTTCAAGCTCGGCAATCTCACGGAAGTGGTGCGCATCAACGAGAACGAACCGTCGTCGAAGACCGCGAAGTATTTCCAGAAGACCCGCGACGGCAAGCTGCTGCTGCGCCGGATGATGGCGCGCCACATCCCGCAGGAAGTCGCCGATCGCGAGAAGCAGGGCTTCTCGGCGCCCGATGCCAGCTGGTTCAAGGGCGAGAGCATCGACTACGTGCGACGTTCCCTGTACGACAAACGGGCGCGCATCTACGACTACCTCGATCGCGACACCGTGCAGGGTCTGGTCAATGACCATCTCGAAGGCCGTGAGAATCGCCGTCTGCTGATCTGGTCGCTGCTCAATGTCGAACAATGGCTGCAGAGATACCTGTAGTCGGCCTGTCACGCATAGAGTTTTTCAAATTGTGTCCACTTTCGAGAACTTTTTATGACTCGTTACATAGGCAACGCACTCGAAATTGCTGCCTCTGAATGTGGGAGAACGCAATGTTTCGCCTTGCAGCCCGACTAATTGCTCCGGTTGCGAATTACGCTGCCGTAGTCCACGGACTTAGGGTAATTCTTCGGCATCGCTCGCTGGCATATGAATTGGCTCAACGCGAGCTTCGGTCGCAGTATGCAGGCCAGATAATTGGTGCTTGGTGGGCAGCCACACATCCGTTATTCCTAATGGTCCTTTATGTGGCTGTCTTCGCGTTCGTTTTCAAAGTCAAGCTGGATCCGATTTTGAACGTTCCAAGGGACT
>LNEL01000046.1 GCA_001464935.1 Gammaproteobacteria bacterium Ga0077536 | reverse complement strand
TCAAAGTAATGGATAAACCTCATGTCGATGTCCGTTGCGGTCACTTCACTTATTGGATAGTCCCAGTATCCGCATGAAACTTCGCGATTGATAAGTATTGGACAGGAATTGTTTGGTACGACCCTTATGAAGGGTACTGGCTGAAGTGGGCGCCAGTAAGCCGGTGTTGGCTCCTGGTCTTCGCGCTCTAGGGGCCACAGGACTAGAGAGGAAAAAAGCTTTACGTTTATGTCTTCGAACCGGTCACGTAAGTCCCAATCGCCTTCGATTTCTGCCTGGGGCCAAAAATATGCGTTCCAGATGTTTCTGGAACACTCCCGATGCTTCTGCATCAAGTCCGTGATATCTCGCATCTCAGGCGGCCTTCTGTTGCCTAACTTTGAAGTAGGCGACGAATCTGTCGCAATGTTTTTGGACGCATGTGTCGCATAACACCGGGGCGAAGCTGCAAGGGCTTGATTCAACTATAGGGGCTGTCGGTTAATGCGGCAATATCGTTGGGGGGGAGGGCGACATGGACGTCGCGCCGAGGCCGGGCTTGTTGCAGCGGGTGCGGGAGGTATTGCGCAGGCAGCATTACAGTCTGCGCACGGAGAAGACTTATCTCTTCTGGATCCGCGACTTCATTCATTTCAATGATCGCGTCCATCCGCGGGATTTGCCGCCGGAGGCGCTGGAGCGCTACCTCGGGGCGTTGGCGACCGAGCGGCGGGTGTCGGCCTCCACACAGAACCAGGCGCTGAGCGCGCTGTTGTTCCTGTACCGGCGGGTGCTCGGCATCGAGTTGCCGCGGCTCGACGGTTTTTCGCGCGCGAAGGTGTCGACGCATCTGCCGGTGGTGCTCACGCGCGAACAGGTCCGCGCGGTGCTCGCGCATCTCGACGGCACCTACCTCCTCATCGCGAACCTCCTCTATGGCAGCGGGCTGCGGCTGATGGAGGGGCTGCGGCTGCGGGTGAAGGACGTGGACTTCACGCGCGGCCAGGTGCTCGTGCGCGACGGCAAGGGCGCGAAGGATCGCGTGACGATGCTGCCGCAATCATTTGCGCCGGCGCTCGCGTTGCATCTCGAGCGGGTGAAGGCACTGCACGACAGCGATCTCGCGCAGGGCGTTGGCGCCGTGTACTTGCCCTATGCGCTGGCCAGGAAGTATCCGAATGCGGCGAAGGAGTGGGCCTGGCAGTTCGTGTTTCCGGCCGCGGGTTTATCGCGCGATCCGGAGGCCGGCGTGAGGCGGCGGCACCATCTGCATGAGAAGTCGATGCAGCGGGCCATGAAGCGGGCGGTGCGGCGCGCGGGCATTCTGGTGCCGGCGTCCTGCCACACCCTGCGGCACAGTTTCGCCACGCACCTGCTCGAAGGTGGCTACGACATCCGCACAATCCAGGAGCTGCTCGGCCACAAGGATGTCAGTACGACGATGATCTATACGCACGTGCTGAATCGCGGGGGGCGCGGGGTGCGGAGTCCGCTGGATCCGTCGTGAGCATCGTGGCAGCAGCGGCATTCTGTATGTACACGGTGCATACGACTACGCCGTGAGTGCCCTGCGCTTTGAGTGGGGCGCGCTGAAGGCGGCGCAGAATCTTCGCAATCAACGCGTGGCCTTCGAGGAAGCTGTCACGGTGTTCAGCGATGAACACGCCCGGCTTATCGCCGATCCGGATCACTCGGCGACCGAAGACCGGTTCGCATTACTGGGCCTGAGCGGGCGGCTCAGGCTTCTGGTGGTCGTGCATTGTGACCGGGCGGGCGACGACGTGATCCGGCTGATTTCCGCGCGCAGAGCGACACGCGCTGAAGCGCGGCAATACAGATGAGGCCAGCACATGCGCAAGCAATACGATTTCGGCGCGGCGCAAGCGAACCCGTATGCCGCACGGGTCAAGAAGTCGATCACGATTCGGATCGACGAGACTTCGATTGCCTGCTTCAAGTCCCTGTCGGCGGAAACCGGGATCCCCTACCAGAGCCTCATCAACCTCTACCTGAACGACTGCGCGCTGCCGAAGCGCAGGATCAAGCTCGACTGGAAGTAGGCGGCGTCAGCCCTCGTCCGCCGCTTCCCGCGCCACCGCGCGATAGCCGATGTCGCGGCGGCAGTGCATGCCGTCCCAGTGGAGGCGATCGACGCGCGCGTAGGCTTTCGACTGCGCGTCACGCACACCCTTGCCCACCCCCACCACGCACAGCACGCGTCCGCCGCTGGTGACGACCTGTCCGCTGTGCTCCGCGGTGCCGGCGTGGAACACGCGCGTGTCAGGGAGGTTGTCATCGAGGCCTTCGATGACGGCGCCTTTGGCGTAGTCGCCGGGATAGCCGCCGGCGGCGAGCACCACGCCAACGGTTGCGCGCGGGTCGAAGTCGAGTGTGACCCGGTGCGCCTGGCCGTTCAGCACGGCGAGGCAGGCCTCGGGCAGGTCGGATCGCAGGCGCATCATGATCGGCTGCGTTTCCGGATCGCCGAAGCGGCAGTTGTATTCGAGGGTCTTCGGTGTGCCGTCGGGCGCCACCATCAGGCCGGCGTACAGGAAGCCGACGTAAGGCCGGCCCTCGGCCGCCATGCCGGCGAGCGTCGGTTCGATCACTTCGCGGATCACGCGCGCATGCAGTGCGGCGTCGACGATCGGCGCCGGCGAGTACGCGCCCATGCCGCCGGTGTTCGGGCCCTGGTCGCCGTCGAACACGGCCTTGTGATCCTGGGCGGACGCGAACGGCAGAATGGTCTTGCCGTCGGTCATCACGATGAAACTCGCCTCTTCGCCGACGAGAAACTCTTCGACGACGATCTCGCTGCCCGCCGCGCCGAAGGCGTTGCCGGCCAGCATGTCGCGCGCGGCGGCCAGCGCTTCGTCATGGGTCTGCGCGATGATCACGCCCTTGCCGGCGGCAAGGCCCGAGGCTTTCACGACGATTGGCAGCGGGCGACTCTTTATATATGCCTCAGCGGCCGCCAGATCGGTGAAGTTCTCGTAGGCGGCCGTCGGAATGCCGTGGCGCTTGAAGAAATCCTTGGTGAAGGCTTTGGAGGCTTCGAGGATCGCGGCGTTCGCGCGCGGACCGAAGCACTTGAGCCCCTCCCGCTCGAACGCATCGACGACGCCCGCCACCAGCGGTGCCTCGGGGCCGACGATCGTCAGTTCAATCTGCTGGCGCCTGGCAAACGCGGCGAGCGCCGGAATGTCTTCGGCGCCAATCGGGACGTTGCGCACCTTCGGCTCCCGCGCCGTCCCGGCATTGCCGGGCGCGACGAACACGGTACGGACACGCGAAGACTGCGCGCACTTCCACGCCAGCGCATGCTCACGGCCACCGCCACCGATGATCAGGACTTTCATGCGCCGAAGAATCTAGCCACGGAGGACACGGAGAGCACGGAGGAATTCATATGGATACTCGTTTGATGCCCGCTTTCAGCAGCACCGAATTGAAGTTGAGCAGCAGGCCGCGTTTCAATTGCAGAACTTTCAGATAGGAAATCAGCTGCGCGCGATGAACGTCGGTGAGATGCTCAACCGCTTTCAGCTCCAATGGCAGGCATTGTTCGACGAGCAGGTCCACTCGGAATCCCATCCCGAGTACGATGCCCTTATAAGTCACATCGATCCCCACTTGTCGTTCGCTGACGATGCCGTTGAGCAGCAGCTCATGCTGAAGCGCACATTCATAGATGCCTTCCTGCAGGCCAGGTCCCAACACGCGATGCACCTCGATCGCTCGACCGATGACTTTTTCAATCAACGACTCTGCTGCTTCCCGCATAAACAACCTCCATGTCGTTTATCGCTGTCGCAAACTATCCTGCCTTTACAATCGGTAACCGCGTTCCCGCAGCCCCGTATCAATCATTATCTCTCTCCGTGTCCTCCGTGCCCTCCGTGGCTAGATTCACCCACCTTCAATGCCGGAAGTGCCGCATCCCCGTGAACACCATGGCCATGCCTGCTTCGTCGGCGGCGGCGATCACTTCCGGGTCGCGGACGGAGCCGCCGGGCTGGATCACGGCGGTGATGCCGACGGCGGCGGCGGAGTCGATGCCGTCGCGGAAGGGGAAGAAGGCGTCGGAGGCCATCACCGAGCCTTTGACTTCGAGGCCTTCGTCGGCCGCCTTGATGCCGGCGATGCGCGCGGAGTACACGCGGCTCATCTGGCCGGCGCCGACGCCGATCGTACGGCGGTCGCGGGCGTAGACGATCGCGTTGGATTTCACGCACTTCACCACGCGCCACGCGAACATCAGGTCGCGCAGTTCCGCCGGCGTGGGTGCACGCCGGCTCACGACTTTCAGATCGCTGGGCGCAATTGCGCAGGCGATGGCGTCGCGGTCCTGCACGAGCAGGCCGCCGGTGACCCGCTTGTAGTCGAGCATCGGCTGCTCGGTGCCGGGCGTGCCGACGACGAGCACGCGGATGTCCTTCTTGCGCTGGCAGATCGCGAGCGCGTCCGGCGTCACGCCGGGGGCGACGATCACTTCGACGAACTGGCGCGAGACGATCGCGTCGGCGGTCGCGGCGTCGAGTTCGCGGTTGAAGGCGATGATGCCGCCAAAGGCCGAAGTCGGGTCGGTCTGGTACGCGGATTCATAAGCCGCGCGGATGTCATCCGCCTCGGCCACGCCGCACGGATTCGCGTGCTTCACAATGCAGCAGGCGGGTTCGGCGTAAGCGAACACACACATCAGCGCCGCGTCGGTGTCGGCGATGTTGTTGTATGACAACGCCTTGCCGTGCAGCTGGCGCGCGGCGGCGATCGAGCCGGCCGGCGGGTCGCGGTCGGCATAGAACGCGGCGGTCTGGTGCGGGTTCTCGCCGTAGCGCAGGTCCTGCAGCTTCGAGAAGCGCAGGCGCTGGGTGTCGGGGTAAGCCGGCGCGCCGGGGATCTGCGCCGACAGGTAGCGCGTGACGGCGGCGTCGTAGTCGGCCGTGTGCGCATAGGCTTTGGCCGCGAGGGCAAAGCAGGTCGCCTCCGGCAGGCCGCCGTTGGCGGCGAGTTCGGCGGCAATCGCGGCGTAGTCCGCCGGGTCCACGACCACTGCGACATGCGCGTGGTTCTTCGCGGCCGCGCGCACCATCGCCGGGCCGCCGATGTCGATGTTCTCGATGGCCTCAGTCAGCGAGCAGCCGGGCTTCGCAATCGTGGCCTCGAACGGATAGAGGTTCACCACCAGCAGGTCGATCGGCACGATGCCGTGCTGCGCCATCACGCCGTCGTCGGTGCCGCGCCGGCCGAGCAGGCCGCCGTGGATTTTCGGGTGCAGCGTCTTGACGCGGCCGTCCATGATCTCGGGGAACCCGGTGTGGGCGGACACGTCCGTCACCGACAGGCCGGCCTGCCGCAACGCGGCGGCCGTGCCGCCGGTGGACAGCAGGTCCACGCCGTGGTCGGCCAGGGCGCGCGCGAAATCAATGAGGCCAGTCTTGTCGGAGACGCTCAGCAGCGCTCGCCGGATCGCGATCATCAGGGTGTTTCCAGGGTCAGGAGGGGCGGGGCCCGGCGGTCAGCTCGCGATGCCGTAACGTTCCAGCTTCTTGCGTAAGGTCGCACGATTGAGTCCCAGGTGCTGGGCCGCCTTCGAGATATTGCCGCGCGTGCGGCGCATGACTTCCTCGAGCAGCGGGCGCTCGACTTCGCACAGCACGAGTTCGTACAGGTCCGCGGGTGTGTGTCCGTTCAAATCCGCGAAGTAACGCTCCAGCGCCTGTTTCACGTGGAATGACAGCGGCTGATGATCGGGGGCGCGATGTTCCGCGACCTGCTTGATCACAACATTGGCAACGGACTTCCCCATCATGCTGCCTCTCCGTGTTGTAAGCCGAACAGGCTGTCGCCAAGTTCGCAAAGGTAATTCGTTTGCGCTAGAGCTGTGCTCAAGCCATTGAAGACCGCGCGGAATGCACTGCCCTGAGGCAGCCATTGCTGATACCAGCCCGCATGCTTGCGCGCGATGCGCATGCCGAGGTCTTCGCCATAGAACGCATGCAGTGCACTGACATGCGCGCGCATCGTCTCGAGCGCTTCCGATGCTGTCGGCGGTGCCAGCACGGTGCCATCGGTCAGATACGCGCGGATGCGCGCGAACAGCCATGGGTCACCTTGTGCAGCGCGGCCAATCATCAGGCCGTCCGCCCCCGTGTGTTCAAGCACGAATCGCGCCTTGTCGGGCGAGGTGATGTCACCGTTGGCGATCACCGGGATTCGCACCGCCGCTTTCACGGCCGCGATGGTGTCGTACTCGGCTTCGCCCTGGTAGGCGCACTCGCGTGTGCGCCCATGCAGGGTCAACGCGCTGATGCCGCAATCTTCTGCAATGCGTGCAATCTGCACCGCATTGCGCGCGGCGCGCGACCAACCGGTGCGTGTCTTCAGGGTCACCGGCACGGACACCGCGCTGACCACGGCGACCAAGATGTCACGCACCAGTGTTTCGTCTTTCAACAAAGCGGAACCGGCGAGCCGATTGCACACACGCTTCGCCGGGCAACCCATGTTGATGTCGACGATTTCAGCGCCATGCGCCACGCAGTCGCGCGCGGCAGCCGCCATCTCGGCCGGCACGGCGCCTGCGATCTGCACGATGCGGGGAGCGTTTTCGCCCGCGATTTCCAGGCGTTTTTGCGTTTGCGCAGACGCGCGCAGCAAGGGATTGCTGCTGGTCATCTCGGACGGCGCGTAGTCCGCTCCATGCTGGCGGCAGAGGGACCGGAACACTCGGTCGCTGACGCCTGCCATCGGCGCAAGCACCAGCGGGCGATCGAACGAGTAAGGGCCGAGTTGCATGGGCATCGTATTTTTCTTTTGTCTCTCGTCGCTGCCAACCATGATGCGATGGCGCCCGTGCCGCGTGCATGGCGCGCGGCGCAGAGGAACATCATCAGGTGGAAACTTCCGGCGAGTGACCCGTGGGCGCGAGTCTTATTTTAAGAGTGGGTTGCTTGCCTGACCGGAACCGGCAGCACCCCCAATTCGATGGAGATGATAGCCACAATCGAAAGGGATCGGAAGCGGCTGCAGGACGCACGTCGAAACTTTTTCAACGGCGCGTCGACGACGTCGTACTTGCGTGCGACACCTCTTGCGCTGGATCAGGAAACGCGTTCTAAGCGCCTGCTCAGAGGAACAGGAATTCGAAGCTGTCCGCGCGATCGCCGACACCCGCGATCTCGAGCACGATGTAAACACTGCGGCCGGCAGGCATGCCGGCCTCGATGTCAATCGATCGATCGAGATATTCCTTCGGCGTGAAGCGTCGCACGCCGACGGCGACACCCGTGCGGTCGTAGACACCGAGCTGTATCACCGGATAGGCCGCAGCGAGTTTGCCGCGATTCAACAACGTTGCATTGACGAGCAGCGTCCTGGCGTATTGCGGATGATCGCGCACGTCGCGTGCGATCAGTTCGATGTCCGCGACCGTGACCGGCTGTTCGAGACGACAGCCGACGCGCGCGCACAAGCGCTCAGCCGGCGGACGCAGCTGGGGAAACTGCGCGAGCAGATCGGCGCGCCAGTGCCATGACGTCTGCACCGCGAGCACGGTGACCAGCAGCAGGCCCAGCAGCGTCCACGCCCAGCGCCCGCGTCGTGCCTCGCGCGCCGCGAGGCGTTCGAGATCGTCGCGCAGCACCGCCGGCGCGTCGTCGATGGCGAGCGAGATCTGCGGATCGGGCGCGGCGAGTTCGATGCGCGGCATCGGCGGTTCGGCGTCGGCAATGAGGATCTCGTTGAGACCGGCCGCGCCGACATGCGGGCCGTCGTCGTCAGCGGCGCCCGCCATGTCGACTTCAGGGGCGGGTGCCGGCGCCGGCGCCACGACGCGCACGGGTTCATCGGCGAGATGGTCCAGCGCGTTGAACACGCGCTCGCAGGCGCCGCATTCGACGAAGCCGCGCGCCACACCGAGTTGCGGTGCCTGGACGCGAAAGACGGTTTTGCAGTGCGGGCAGAGTGTCAGCATGTTCCTGGAGTGGCCTGCCTGATCAGGCTTTGTGGCCACTGATGAAGGCCCATTCGCCGCGGATGACGGGTGGGTCCATCTTAAACCGCGGCGCATAGGCCGCCATAGCGGCGTCGACCTGCTCGCTGAGCAGGCCCGACAGCCCGATCCGCCCGCCCGGCGCCACGCGCGCGTCGAGAGTCGGCGCCAGCGCGATCAGCGGATTCAACAGGATGTTCGCGACCAGCACGTCGAACGTGCCGGCCGGCAGCGCGGACGGCAGCACGAAGTCGATCGCCGGGCAGTCATTCAGTGCAGCATTTTCGCGTGCGACGACGCAGGCCTGCGCATCGATGTCGACGCCGACGATGCGCGCCGCGCCGTGACGCGCGGCGGCGATGGCGAGGATGCCGGATCCGCAGCCGTAGTCGAGCACCGACCTGTCGGCCAGTGCAAGGGCGCCGCCGAGCCAGTCGAGGCACAGGCCGGTGGTCGGATGTGTGCCGGTGCCGAAAGCCATGCCCGGATCGAGACGGATGAAATGCCGGGCGCCGGCGGGCACGTCGTGCCAGGTCGGCACCACCCACAGATCGCCGGCGAACAGCAGCGGCGAGAACTGCTGACGCCAACGCTGCTGCCAATCCTGGTCGGCCAGCAGTTCGCGCCGCGCGTCGCCGACCTCGGTGCCGCCGGCGGCCAGGGCCGCCAGCACCGCATCGATGTCGATCTCGGCCGGAAACAGGCCTTCGACGAGGCAACTCGGCCACAGCGACGGATCGGCATAGTCAGGCTCCGCGAAACGCGGGCTGCTGTCGTCCAGCGCCTCGACCGACACCGCCAGCGCGCCGGCGTCGATGAAGGCCTGTTCGAGCGCCGGCACCGCGACGTCGGCGGCCGGCAGCGCGAGCTTGATCCAGGCGTCGCTCAATCGAGCGCGAGCTTGCGCTCGAGGTAGTGGATGTCGGTGCCGCCGTTCATGAACGCCGCGTCCCGGATCAGCTCCTGGTGCAGGGGCACGTTGGTGCTGATGCCGTCGATGATCGTCTCGTCGAGCGCCGTCGTCATGCGCGCCAGTGCCGCGCTGCGCGTCGAGCCGTGCGTGATCAGCTTGGCGATCAGCGAATCGTAATAGGGCGGCACGACATAGCCGTCATATAAATGAGAGTCGATGCGCACGCCGGGGCCGCCCGGTGCGTGGAAGATGTTGATCTTGCCCGGCGACGGCCGGAAGGTCTTCGGGTCTTCGGCGTTCACGCGGCATTCGATGGCATGCCCGCGCAACACGATGTCTTCCTGGCGCATCGACAGCGGATGGCCGGCGGCGATCATCAGTTGCTCGCGCACGATGTCGATGCCCGTGACCATCTCGGTCACCGGGTGCTCGACCTGCACGCGCGTGTTCATTTCGATGAAGAAGAACTCGCCGTTTTCGTACAGGAACTCGAAGGTCCCGGCGCCGCGATAGCCGATCGCCAGACAGGCTTCGACGCAGCGCATGCCCATGCGCTCGCGCAGTTCCGGCGTGATGCCGGGGGCGGGGGACTCCTCGATGACCTTCTGGTGCCGGCGCTGCATCGAGCAGTCGCGTTCGCCGAGATGCACGCAGTTGCCCTGGCCGTCGGCCAGCACCTGGAATTCGACGTGGCGCGGGTGTTCGAGGAATTTCTCCATGTACACCGCATCGTTCTGGAATGCGGTCAGCGCTTCGGCCTTGGTCAGCTGAATCGCATTCTTCAGCGCCGCTTCCGCGTGCACCACGCGCATGCCGCGGCCGCCACCACCGCCGGAGGCCTTGATGATCACCGGGTAGCCGATGTCGCGCGCGATCCGGAAGTTCTCGTGCATGTCTTCCGTCAGCGGCTTGCCGGAACCCGGCACACACGGAATGCCGGCCTTCTTCATCGCGCTGATCGCGGACAGTTTGTCGCCCATCAGGCGTATCGTTTCCGAGCGCGGGCCGATGAAGATGAAGCCGCTTTCTTCGACGCGCTCGGCGAAATCGGCGTTCTCGGACAGGAAGCCGTAGCCGGGATGGATGGCCACCGCGTCGGTCACTTCGGCGGCACTGATCACCGCCGGGATGTTCAGGTAGGACAGCCCGGGTTGCGGCGGGCCGATGCACACGGATTCGTCGGCCAGCCGCACGTGCTTCAGATCGCGGTCGACCGTCGAATGCACGGCGACCGTCTTGATGCCGAGTTCACGGCAGGCCCGCAGCACGCGCAGCGCGATTTCACCGCGATTGGCGATGACTATTTTGGACAGCATGAGGCGTGCCCTGTCAGTTGATGATGAACAGGGGCTGTTCGAATTCGACCGGCTGCCCGTTCTCGGCGAGGATCGACACCACCGTGCCGGCGCGGTCGGCTTCGATGGGGTTCATGATCTTCATCGCCTCGATGATGCACAGCGGATCGCCGATCTTCACGCTCTGGCCGACTTTGACGAACGCCGGCGAATCCGGGGACGGTGAAGCGTAGTAAGTGCCAACCATCGGCGACGGCACGACGTGGCCGTCGGGCTTGACCGGGGCAGCAGGCGCCACCGGCGCCGGCGCCGGTGCGGCGGCCGGCGCGCTCGCGTGGGCCTGTGGTGCGACCTGCACGGTGTGCATCGTCGGCATCGCCATGCTGCTCATCATGCGGCTGATGCGTACGGACTCTTCGCCTTCCTTGATCTCGATTTCGGCGATGCCGGATTCCTCGAGCAGTTCGATGAGCTTTTTGACTTTACGGATATCCATGGAGACTCCCGGTGGCCGCGGCTTCAGGCTGGCGCGTCGGCCAGCGCGGCGGCGGCCGCTGTGATTGCAAATTCATAACCCTGGGCGCCGAGGCCGGTGATCACCCCGCGCGCGATGTCAGACAGATAAGAGTGCTGCCGAAACGGCTCACGCGCGTGCACGTTGCTGAGGTGCACTTCGATGAACGGCAGCGCGACGCCCAGCAACGCATCGCGCAGCGCGACACTGGTGTGGGTGTAAGCGGCCGGGTTGATCACGATGAACGCGATGCCGTCGGTTTTCGCCGCATGGATGCGGTCGATCAGGGCATGTTCGGCGTTGCTCTGGAAGCACACGAGCTGGTGTCCGAGGGCCTGCGCGTGGGCAGCGGCCCGGGCTTCGATCTCGGCCAGCGTCAGCCGCCCGTACTTGTCCGGCTCGCGCTGGCCGAGCAGATTGAGGTTCGGGCCGTTCAATAGCAGGATTGAAGCCATTCGCAGCAGATTCCCGGAGTTGGCGTATTCAACGCAGGACGGCTGGGTCCCGCACGCGGCGGGCGGAAGTTAGCACAGTGGGCGCGGCGTTGCGAGCCAGTTCAACGCTGATATCCCCACGATGAACGCGGGTTCCGACAGTCGCGGCTACCTGGGGGCGAGCCAGGACTGGATGACGGCTTCGGCGTCGGCCTCGGGCCATTCGCCCTGGTGGGTGTGGCGCACCGCGCCGTCACGATCGACGACGACCGTGAACGGCAGGGCACCGATGCCGTTGCCCAGTCGCTGCATGTAGATCGCCACGTCTTCTTCGCCGGCGACGATGGGGAAATCGATGCGGTGTTCGGTGACGAAGCGCGCGACATCCTCACGCGTGTCGAGCGCGATGCCGACGAACTGCAGACCCTGGTCGCCATACTTCTGCTGCAGACGCACGAAAGCCGGCATTTCCTTCAGGCACGGAGGGCACCAGGTCGCCCAGAAATTCAGGACCACCAGTTTGCCGCGATAGGCCTCGAGGCTCAGTGGCTGTCCCTGCAGATCCTGAAAGCTCACGCCGAGCACGCCCGCGGCCGGTGCGGCCGCGGGCGCCGCGCCCGCACGCGAGGTCTGCAGCCAGTAGCCGCCGCCCGCGGCCAGCACGGCGACGAGGCCGAACCCGGCCCAGCGCAGCGCGTTCACGGATAGGCCAGCCGCAGTCGGGTAAGGAAATCCTCGGCATCGGCGTAGCCGATCAGCCGGTGCGCGCGAAGCTCGGCCTGCGCCTCGTCGAACAGCAGCACGGCCGGCGGGCCGAACAGTTCGAAGCGGCCGAGCAGGGCCTGGTCGGCGGCATCGTTGGCGGTGACGTCGGCGCGCAGCAGCACGAAGTCGTCGAGCGCGGCCTGGACCGTCGGATGGCCGAAGGTGTCGCGTTCGAGGTGTTTGCACTCGACGCACCAGTCGGCGTAGAAATCGAGCAGGACCGGCCGCCCGGCGTCCCGGGCCGCTGCCAGCTGCTGTTCGAGCGCCGGCACACCTTTGACCGAGGTGAAGGCTTGCTCACGTGACAGGCCTTGCGTCGCCTTGCCCGCCGTCAGTGGAGCGAGGGGTTTGAAGACATCGTCCGCGCCCGACGCGGCGCCGACGATCAGCACCGTGCCATAGCACAGCAGCGCGAGTCCGACACTTTTCCACAGCCGTTGCCAGCCCGACGCCGCATCGCGCAATGGTTCGAGCGCGCCCAGGAACATCGCGCTGCCGATCAGCAGCAACGCCCACAGGGCCAGCGTCAGCGGCGGCGGCAGCAGCCGGCCGAGGAACCAGACGGCCATGCCGAGCGAGATCACACCGAACACGATCTTGACGTGTTCGAGCCACTGGCCGGCGCGCGGCAGCAGGCGCCCGGCCGAGGCGCCGACGACGAGCAGCGGCACGCCCATGCCGATGCCAAGCGCGAACAGCGCGAGCCCGCCGGTGGCCGGATCGCCCTGACGGGCCAGGTAGAGCAGCGCGCCGGCGAGCGGCGGCGCCACGCAGGGCCCGACGATCAGGGCCGACAGACTGCCCATCAGCGCCACACCGGTCAGGCTGCCGCCGTGGCCGACACGGCTGCTGCGTTCGAGGCGCGTCTGCCACGACGATGGCAGCTGGAGCTGGTAGAAGCCGAACATCGACAGGGCGAGCGCGACGAACAGCAGGCTCGTGCCGATCAAGACGGCCGGATGCTGGAACGCAGCCTGCAGGTTCTGCCCGAACAGCCCGGCCGCGAGCCCCGCCACCGCGTAGGTCGCCGCCATCGCCAGCACGTAGACGCCCGACAGCACGAGACCGCGCACCGTGCCGATGCGATCCTTCTGGCCGACGATGATGCCGGAGAGGATCGGGATCATCGGAAACACGCACGGCGTCAGCGACAGCAGCAGGCCGAAGCCGAAAAACGACGCGATCACCGCCGGCAGGCTGTCGCGTTCGAGGCGCGCGGTGATGGCGTCCGATTCCGAGAGGGCGGCGGTGACGGGCGGTGCGACGGGTGCAGGATCGACCACCGCAGGCGCGGCGTCGGCGCCGGCCGGCACCACCGTCAGCGTTTTCTTGATCGGCGGATAGCAGATGCCGTCCTCGGCGCAGCCCTGGTAGCTCACGCGCAGTTCGACGCTCGTCATGCCGGGCGGCACGACCAGGGGCGCGGCGATGTTCAGCTCGTCGCGCAAGATCTGCACCGCGCCGAACTCGGGATCGTCTTTCGTTTCGCCGGCCGGCAGCGGGAGCTCGCCGACCGTGACGCCCGGACTCAGCGGTTCGACCCGGAACTTGTCGCGATAGAGGTAATAGCCGTCGGCAATCGACCAGTTCAGCGCAATCTGCCCGGCGGCCGGCGCTTCGTGCGTGAAGACGAACGCCTCGTCGGGCGGCAGGAACTCGCGCCGCGCAGGCCGGGTCCCGCCGTCCAGCGCATCGAGCAGGCCGGCCTCGGCGGACAGGGACGTCAGCAGCAGCAACCCGGCCCTTATTAAATGAGTGATGCGTGTAGCCATTCGAGATACTGCGGTGATCCGGCCGCGATACAGACCGCGACCACTTCGGGGAGTTCATAGGGGTGCTCGCGACGAATGGCCGCCTCGAGCGCCGGATAGTGCGCGCGATCGGTCTTGGCGAGCAGCAGCACTTCATCGGCCGCTTCGACCGTTCCTTGCCAGCGATAGACCGACACGAGGCCCGGCACGAGATTGACGCACGCGGCGACGCCTTCTTCGACCAGCACCTCGGCGATGCGTCGCGCGACCGCCGCATCGGGGCAGGTGCAGTAGCACATCAGCGGTTCGGACATCCGGGGATCTCGGCGGCGTGGGGCTTGCACATTGTACGCAGGCAGCGGCCGGGCGGGCCACGCGCCGACAGATGAGGTGAATTGTGCGAATTTTCCGCTATTGTATTCGCCTAGTGGAGTTTTTCCGGTGGGGAGGGCGCCCGCGATCGAGCGGTTGCCAACCGGAAAAGCCAGGGAATGGGGGAAAGTCCGTTGGCTCATCGTCATGTCGGCGGCGCGCGTTTGCGCCGCGCCTGTGTACTCGCCTTGTGGCTGGCACTGCCGGCCGCCCAGTCGGCGGAAGATCCGCTCGCCGCCGCGCAATCGCTGCTCGATGCCCGCAAGCCGGCCGCCGCGTACGCGCTGCTGAAGCCGCTCGAGGAAACCCTGGCCGGCGATCCCGGCTATGACTACCTGCTCGGCATCGCGGCGCTCGACAGCGGGAACGCGCTCGATGCGGTCTTCGCACTCGAACGCGTCGTCGACCTCGCGCCCGACAACGGGCCGGCCCGTGCCGAACTCGCCCGCGCCTACCTGGCGCTCGGCGAAACCGAAGACGCGCGCAAGGAGTTCAGGAAGGTCAAAGCCCTCGAGCTGCCTGAAGACGTCGAGCAGCGCATCGATCAGTACCTCGCGACGATCGACGTCTATGAAAACGCGACGCGCACGCGCTTCCGGCCATATGTGCAGATGGGTCTCGGCTACGACAGCAACGTCAACAGCGCGACGGATCAGAATCTCGTGGCCGTGCCCGCGCTCGGCGGCGTGCTGTTCGAACTGTCCGACCGCTCGCTCGAACTCGACAGCGCGATCTGGGACCTCACCGCGGGCCTGCGCTTCACGTCGCCCCTCAGCAAGGCCCACGGGCTCAGCCTCTACGGCGGCATCGACCTCAGTCATCGGCTCGCGCTCAGCGAGGCCGACTTCACGACCACGGACGCCGCGGGCCAGCTCGGCCTGCATCTGCGCCGTGACAGGAACCAGTTTCGCGTCGGTCTCGAAGCGGATCGGCTGAAGGTCGACGGCGGCTCGACGCTCGCGAGCGATCGCGAACTCGGCGGCGCCACCGCGCAATGGCAGCACGGCTTCTCGGACACCGATCAGATCACCGTGTTCGGCCAGTATTCGATGGTGCGTTATCCCGAGCAGCGTGTGCGCAACGTCAATCGCTATACGGGCGGTCTCGGCTATGCGCACGTCTTCGCGCACGTGACCGGCAAGCCCGCGCTGTTCGCGAGCGGCTTCGGCGGCGTCGAGAACGCGCTGCGCGAATCGACCGGTGCGCACTTCGGCCGCGATTTCTACGGGCTGCGCGTCGGCGGCCAGATCGCGGTGCGCGAAAAGGGCACGGTGTTCAGCGCCGTGACCTGGCAGCACAGCGACTATGACAGTCGCGACCCGACCTTCCTCGTGCTGCGCGAGGACGATTTCGTCGACGTCAGCGCGGGCTACCGCCACCAGCTCGACCCGCACTGGAGCGTGTCACCGACCGTCCGCTACAACCAGAACGATGCCAACGTCACGACTTCGAACTACGACCGCTTCGAGGTGATGCTGACGGTTCGCAACGACTTCTAGGAGCCGCCCATGGCCATCCGACTCTCCCCGCTCGCCACCGCCCTGCTCGGCGCCATCCTGTCGTCGAACGTGGCATTCGCCGCCGCGCCCGCCGCCAGGGTGGTGTACGCCTTCGGTCAGGTGAACGCCGTCGACGGCCAGGGCAGCGCGCGCGCACTCGAACGTGGCGCGAGCGTCTATCCCGGCGACACCGTGCAGACGCAGGCGGGCCGTACGCAGATCCGCTTCACCGACGGCGGCTTCGCAGCGTTGCAGCCGAACACGCGCTACAAGGTCGAAGACTATGCGTACACGGGCCAGGCCGATGGCAGCGAACGCGGCTTCTTCAACCTGCTGAAGGGGACGGTGCGCCTCGTGACCGGCGCGATCGGGCACGCGAACCGCAGCAATTTCCGGCTGAGCACCAAAGTCGCGACGATCGGCATCCGTGGCACCGCCGGCGTCATCCAGACCTGCGACGGCGACTGCGCGGGCAAGGAAGACGGTACTTACCTCAGCGGCTACGGCGGCGTGTGGGATCTGCAGTCCGGCGACTACAGCGGCGAAGTGGCGTCGGGCGAGAGCTATCACTGCGACGGCGCGGAGTGCCAGAAGCTCGAAGGGCCGTCCGGCAATCGCGCCGATGTCAGCGACGACGAGGCGCTGGTCGAGAAGGAGAAGGAAGAAACGCCGGGCGTGCAGGAGAACGCCGTGGCCCAGGGCAACCAGGTCGGCGAGGACGGCGTGCTGTGCGATCTCGGCGGCGGCTGCGGTGAATTCACGGTGCTCGCCGATCAGGTCGGCACGGCCATCTTCGACGACGAAACGGGCGCCGTCGGCGACTTCGACGTGGTCCTGCTGGGCGGCCGGCCCATTGCGTCGATCGCGACCCTGAGCCTCGGCGACGGAGGCGAGACATTCCGCTTCACCGAGATCAACACGACGAGCGTCGATCAGATCCGCGCGCTCGTGAACACCATCGACGACGGCTTCCGCGCGGAACGGCTCGCCCTGCTCGCGCAGGTCGATCCCAAGCTCGAAAGCCTGCTGAACGCCAATCCGGCGGAACTCGCCGCGAAGGATTTCGGCACCGATGGCGTGCTGACCTACGGCCGCTTCGTCGACGGCCACCTGTTGAACTTCACCTTTTTCGAGTTCATCGACGCGAACGGCAGCGCCGAGGCGGAGTTCGAATCCGAGCTGCTGACCTTGAGCGGCTTCCAGTCGTGGCATTTCATCTACGGCGCCGATCCGGGACCTGTCGCGAGCAGCGCGCTCGCCAGCTACGTGTTCAGCGGTGGCACTTTCTCGACGTCCGTGTCAGGGGCGACGATCGGCGACGGCGTGACGGCCGGCCGCCTCGACTGGGACTTCCTGCTCGGCGAAGGCGCGCTGTCGATGACGGTCAGTCATGCCGGCTTCCAGTGGCTGGTCGACGGCAGCCTGCGCGCAGATCTCGACGTCGACGACCGCGCGTTCTTCGACGATGACGTCACCGCGAGCGGCAAGGGCGGCACGGTGAGTGCGGAGATCAGCGGTTTCTTCGCCGGCCCGTCGAAAGGCGGCGTGCCGATCGCCGCCGGGCTGAACTACGTGCTCGAGGACAGCGATCCGATCATCGGCGTGGCCGGTTTCGGGCTCGAGTCGATCGGGGCGAGCAGCGGCCAGGCGGCGCTGCCGCTGGGCGCTGTCGTCACCTTCGCCGAAAACGCCAGCGATTCGTCGAGCACGCAGTTGATGAACGGCATCGCCGGCGCGACCGGCATCGACGGGGTGAATGCCGCGGGCGTGACCACCGGCGGCGTGCTGCGCGGGCTGATCTCGACACCCTTCATCGTCGACGCCACCCAGGCCACGGTCGTCGAAGCCGGCAATCTCGGCGGTCTCGGCGCGTCGTGGGCGCGTCTGCGCGACAACCTCGTGACCTTGCATCCGGCGCTGTCACCGACGACCTCGCGCGTCGGCGACCTGCACCTCGCCTACACCACGCAGCCGACGCTGACGCTGCCGGGCGTGGGCAGTTTCACTTACGGGACGTCCCTCGGCGGCACGACGCCGACGATGAACCGCGCCGGCGATGGCACGACCTACACGGGCACGCACAGCGTCAGCGTGGCGGTCGATTTCGCGGCCGGCGTGCTGTTCAACTTCGCCGTGTCGGGCTCGGTGCCGGGCGCCAGCGCGTCCTACTCGATGTCGACGTCGAACGTCGAATCGATCGTCGCCGGACAGCCGACCACCTTCTCGATCGTCACCGGCGATCCCGGCGACGCCGGCAGCTTCAACAGCCCGCTGTGCACCAGTTGCCCGGTGAATGGCAGCGCGCAGATGATCTTCGCCGGGCCGTCGGCGGCCGCGCTGGTCGGCAGTTACGGGGCGACGGCCATCGGTGGCAATGCCGGCGAGTCGGTATCGGGCACCTTCGTCATCGGCCCCTGAGCGGGGTCACAGCGCGGCGAGCTTCGCGGCCGCCGCGCGCAGCGTGTCCTCGTTCTTGCAGAAACAGAAGCGCACATAGCGCGCCGCTGGCGGTGTTGCGTAGAACACGGACACCGGAATCGCGGCGACGCCCACCTCTCTCGTCAACCAGGTCACGAACTCGCGATCGGGCAGTGAACTGATCGCACTGTAATCCGCGAGCTGGAAATACGTGCCGGATGACGGTGTCAGCCGGAAACGCGAGCCCGCCATCGCCGAGTTGAACACATCTCGCTTCGCCTGGTAGAAGGCCGGCAGTTCGCGCAGATGTTCGGGATGCGCGCGCATGAATTCGGCGAGCCCGAGCTGGATGGGGGTGATGCCGACGAAGGTCACGAACTGGTGCACGCGGCGCAATTCCGTCGTCAGCGCCGGTGGCGCCACGCAGTAGCCCGTCTTCCAGCCGGTCACGTGATAGGTTTTGCCGAACGACGACACCGCGAACGAGCGCGCCGCGAGTTCGGGGTACAACAGCACGCTTTCGTGGCGCTGGCCGTCGAACACCAGGTGCTCGTAGACCTCGTCGGAGACGACGATCAGATTGTGGCGCTCGGCGAGCGCCGCGAGTTCGGCCATGTCCGCCGCCGTCATCACGGTGCCGGTCGGGTTGTGCGGCGAGTTCACGAGAATCATCCGCGTGCGCGGGGTGATGACGTCCCGCACGCGCTGCCAGTCGATGCGGTAGGCCGGCGGCGCGAGCGGCAGCCGCACGGGCTTGCCCTGGGCCAGCAGCACGGCCGGCTCGTAGCTGTCGTAGGCCGGGTCGAACATGATCACTTCGTCGCCCGGCGTGACGATCGCCATCACCGCGCAGTAGATTGCCTCGGTGGCACCCGGCGTGATCGTGACCTCGGTGTCGGGCGACACCTGCGCGCCATAGCAGTCGAGGACTTTCGCCGCGACCGCTTCGCGCAGCGGCAGCACGCCCGCCATCGGCGGGTACTGGTTGAAGCCCTGATCGATGTGGCGCTTCACGGCGTCTTTCAGCGCGGCCGGACCGTCGTAGTCCGGAAAGCCCTGTGACAGGTTGATGGCGCCGTGCTCGGCCGCCATCTGCGACATCACGGTGAAGATGGTGGTGCCGACGTGCGGCAGCTTGCTCGTGACTTGAATGCTCATGGCCCGGCATTATCCGCGAGCCCGCGCGCGACCCCAAGCGGGCCGCCGGCGGTATCATGGGACATGACGCAGACCCTGATCCCGACCGCCGCGCCGCCGGCCGTGCTCGCCGACAGCACGCAACAGGCACTCGATCACTTCCTGGCCGCCGCCCGCGCGGCCGGCATCGACCACACGCTCGGCGCCGCGCGCCTGCCCGAACTGACCCGCGTGTTCGCCTGCAGCCCGTATGTCGCGGACGAGGCGACACGCGATCCCGCGGCGTTCGTCGCGATGCTGAACGAGCCGGCGCTGGCCACGACGCTCGACGCCGCGCATTACCACGCGCGGGCGGCGGCGATCTTCGCCGAGGCCCACGACGAGGAGCGGCTGCGCCACCTGCTGCGGCGTTACCGTCATCAGGCGCTGGCGCGCATTGCGTGGCGCGACATTGCCGGCATCGCGCCGCTGTCGGCCGTGCTCACCGAGCTTTCCGGGCTTGCCGATGCGCTGGTATCGGCGAGCGCCGAGTGGCTGGCGCGCGACCTGGCCGCGCGTTTCGGTACGCCGACCGACGCCGACGGGCGGACGATGAGCCTGATCGTGATCGCGATGGGCAAGCTGGGCGGCGGCGAGCTCAATTTCTCCTCCGACATCGACCTGATGTTCGTCTATCGCGCGAGCGGCGAGACAGCGGGCGGCAGCCGCACGCTCGCCAACCAGGAATTCTTCGACCGCCTCGGCAAGAAGCTGATTGCCGTGCTCAACGACGTGACCGTCGACGGCTTCGTCTATCGCGTGGACATGCGGCTGCGGCCGTTTGGCGACAGCGGCGCGCTGACCGCCAGCTTTGCCGCGCTCGAGCAGTACTACCAGCTGCACGGCCGTGACTGGGAGCGCTACGCGCTGGTCAAGGCGCGCGCACTGACGGGCACCGTCGAAGAGCGCGCGGCGCTGGAGGACATCACGCGGCCGTTCGTGTATCGCCGTTATCTCGACTTCGGTGCCTTCGAAGCCGTGCGCGAGATGAAGGCGATGATCGACGCCGAAGTCGCGCGCTACGGACTCGAGCGCGACATCAAGCGCGGGGCGGGCGGCATCCGCGAGATCGAATTCATCGGCCAGGCCTTCCAGCTCGTGCGCGGCGGCCGCGAACCGCGGCTGCGGCTGCGCCAGATCGTGCCGGTCCTGCGCGTGTGTGGCGAACTCGGTCTGCTCGAGACGGCCGACGTCACCGCGCTGATCGACGCCTACGTGTTCCTGCGCGTGACCGAACACCGCCTGCAGGCGGTGCGCGACGCACAGACTCAGACACTGCCGGACGCGCCGCTCGAGCAGGCGCGTCTCGCCTACGGGCTCGGATTCGCCGACTGGGATTCGTTTTCAGCGAGCCTCGAGCGGCATCGCGCCGCGGTGCGCGTCTGTTTCGCGTCCCTGCTGATGCCGCAGCCGGCGCCGGGCGGCCAGACGGATGAGGAGGATTCGGGCTCGCGCGCGTGGCGCGCGCCGGTCGATCTCGACTCGACGCAGGAAGTGCTCGTCACCGCGGGCTTCGCCGACGTGGCCCTGGCCACCACGGCGCTGGGCCAGCTCAAGGATCCGCGCTTCCTGTCGCGCCTGTCGGCCGAGGCCCGCGCGCGGCTGGACCGTCTGATGCCGCCGCTGGTCGCCGCGTGCGCGCGGCGGCCGAACGGTGCGGTCGCCCTGACGCGGCTCGCGGAACTGGTGCGCGCGATCGCGCGGCGCTCGGTCTACCTGGCGCTGCTCGCCGACCACGGCGGGGCGCTGACGCGGCTCGTCGAACTGTGCGCGGCGAGTCCGTGGATAGCGCAGCAAATCACCCGCTCGCCGATCCTGCTCGATGAGCTGCTCGACGGCCGCGTGCTGGCCACGCCGCCCGGCCGCGCGGCACTCGTGAATCTGCTCGACGACGCCATCGAGACCGCCGATCCGGGCGATCTCGACCGCGTGATGGACGTGCTGCGCAACTTCAAGCACCAGCAGGTGCTGCGCGTCGCGGCCTGCGATCTGATGGCCGACTTTCCGATCGCGGAGGTCAGCAACCACCTGACCTGGATCGCCGAAGTGCTGGTGACCAAGGCACTCGCGCTGGCCTGGGCCGATCTGGTCGCGCGCCACGGCCGGCCCGGCGTCAACAGTGACGGCGCGCGGCGCACGGTGGGCTTCGGCGTCATTGCCTACGGCAAGCTCGGCGGGCTCGAACTCGGCTACGGCTCGGATCTCGACCTCGTGTTCGTGCACGACCGCAGCGGCCCGACCGGCATGACCGACGGCCCGAAGCCGATCGCCAACGACGTCTTCTTCACGCGCCTCGCACAGCGGCTGATCCACCTGATCACCACCCGCACGCCGGCCGGCCAGTGTTACGAGATGGACATCCGGCTGCGGCCGAGCGGCGCGTCGGGGCTGCTGGTGACCTCGCTCGAAGCGTTCCAGGAATACCAGCACGCATCGGCCTGGACCTGGGAGCACCAGGCGCTGCTGCGCGCACGCGGCATCGCCGGCAATCCCGACACCCTCGAGCGCTTCGCGGTGATCCGGCGGGCGGTGCTGCGCAGCCGCCGCGACCCGGCCCGACTGGGCGCCGACATCGTCGACATGCGCGAGCGCATGCGCGCCCAGCTCGACCGCTCGGATGCCGAGCAATACGACTTGAAACAGGGGGTTGGCGGTATCACCGACATAGAATTTATGGTGCAATACGCCTGCCTGCGCTGGGCCGCGCAGCATCAGATTCTGACCGCCTACACGGACAATCTGCGCCTGCTCGAACTCGTAGGAGACCTCGGGCTGCTGCCCCGCGAAGACTGCCGCACGCTGCACGACGCCTATTTCGCCTATCGCGCGGAAATCCATCGATGCGCCCTGCAGGAAGTCGACGGCCTCGTGCCCCAGTCCGCGCTGCTGACGCAGCGCCAGGCGGTGGCCGAGATCTGGCGGCGCCTCGCGCCGAACTAGGGTTTGCTGCGCGCCCCGACCGGCGTCACTCCCCGCGGAACCCGGCGATCCGGGACGACACTTTGCAGAGCAGGAGAGAGCTATGAGCTACGCCGATCGCGATGGCGTGATTTGGATGGACGGGGCGATGGTGCCCTGGCGCGATGCCAACACGCACGTGCTGACCCATTCGCTGCACTATGCGACGGGTGCGTTCGAAGGCATCCGCGCTTACGAAACCCCGAAGGGCACGGCGATCTTCCGGCTCGGCGAACACATCAAGCGGCTCTTCGACACCTGCCATATCCTCGGCATGAACGTCAGCTACACGCAGGAAGCGGTTGCCCAGGCCTGCGTCGACTGCGTGCGCGACAACAAGCTCGCGACCGCCTACCTGCGGCCGCTCGCCTACTACGGCTCCGAAGGCATGGGCCTGCACGCGGCAAACCTGTCGGTGCACGTGATCGTCGCCGCCTGGTACTGGGGCGCCTACCTCGGCGGCGACGCCCTCGAGAAGGGGATCCGCATCAAGACCTCGTCGTTCACGCGCCATCACGTGAACAGCGTGCTGTCGAAGGCCAAGGCCACCGGCAACTACATCAATTCGATCATGGCGCTGCAGGAAGTCTCGCGCGACGGCTATGACGAAGCGCTGTTGCTCGACAACACCGGCATGGTCGCCGAAGGCAGCGGTGAGAACTTCTTCATGGTGCGCAACGGCGTGCTTTACACGCCCGATCCGGTCTGCGCGCTCGAAGGCATCACCCGCGACACCGTGATGCAGCTCGCGCATGCCGAGGGCGTGAAGGTCGTCGAAAAGCGCATCACCCGCGACGAGGTCTACATCGCCGACGAAGCGTTCTTCACGGGCACCGCTGCTGAAGTCACGCCGATCCGCGAACTCGACAACCGCGCCATCGGCACCGGCATGCCCGGCCCCGTCACCAAGCTGCTGCAGAAAGCCTACCTCGACACCGTGCAGGGGCGCCGCGCCTGTCCGGAAGGCTGGCTGACGCTCGTCGGCTGAGCCGCGAGTTCCGGCCCGCGCGGTGGCCGCTCCGCTCGTCGTCTGGCGTTTCGAGGACGGCAAGCCCGGCCACGATCGCCAGAGCGCCGGGTTGCTGCGGGCACTCGAGGCCCGGCGGCCGCTGGACATCCATGCCATCCCGACCGCCCACCTTCGCCTCGGCTGGTGGGACGTGCTGCGCCGGCGTCTGCCCCCGTCGCTCGCTGCGCTGCCGGCACCCGATCTGATGGTCGGCGCGGGCCATGGATGTGAGCGCCCGCTTCTTGCCGCGCGCCGGGCGCGCGGTGGCCGCAGCGTCTACCTGATGAAACCCAGCCTGCCACTGGCGTGCTTCGATCTGTGCTTCGTGCCGCGTCATGACGGCGTGCCCGCCGGTCCGCGCGTGACGCTGACCCAGGGCGTGTTGAACGACCTGCGGCCAGCGCCCGGTCCGCGCACGGGTGCGGTGCCCATCCTCATCGGCGGACCGTCGAAGCATCATGGCTGGGACGAACCGGCACTGCTGCGCCAGATTGCCTCGATCGTCTTCGGCAGCCGCGACCGGCGCTTCGTGATCAGCGACTCGCGGCGCACCCCGGCGACGACCAGTGCGAAGCTCGCGGATTTCGTGCAGCAGGGGGTCAGCGTGCTGAGCCATCGGACCGTCGGCCCCGACTGGCTGCGCGAGACGCTCGCGCAGGCACCGGACGCCTGGGTCACCGCCGACAGCGTGTCGATGCTGTTCGAGGCGCTGACGGCGGGATGCGCGGTCGGCGTGCTCGCCGTACCCGTGATCCGCGCCGACCGCATTGCCGCGATCGCGCCGCAGCTCGCGCGCGACGGGCTCGTCGCCACGCACGAGCAGTGGCTGCTCGACGGCCGCCTGCCGCGCGCCGCGACGCCGCTCGCCGAGGCCGAGCGCTGCGCCGACATCGTGTGCGCGCAACTGCTCGACAGCCCGGGACAGCGATGAACATCGCCGCCGTGCCCGGACAAGCACCGGCGCCGCTGACGGTGCTGCAACTGCTGCCGGAACTGCAGGTCGGCGGCGTCGAGCAGGGCACGATAGAGATCGCCTCGGCCCTGGTGCGGGCCGGCCATCGGGCGCTGGTGGTGTCCGCGGGCGGTCGCATGGTGCCGGCGCTCGAGGCGACCGGCGCCCACCACGTCGCGATGTCGATCGGACGCAAGCGGCTGCCGACGCTGCTGCTCGCGCGCCGCCTGCGCGAGCTGTGCGAGCGCGAGGGTGTCGACATCGTGCATGCGCGCTCGCGGCTGCCGGCATGGATCGGTCATCTCGCGCTGCGCGGCATCCCGGCCGAGCGCCGGCCGCGCTGGGTGACGACGGTACACGGACCCTACACGGTCAATCGCTACAGCCGGATCATGGTCAGTGGCGAGCGCGTGATCGCGATTTCCGAGTTCATCCACCACTACATCCGGCGCGGCTATCCCGACGTCGATCCCGGCCGCATCACCGTGATCCCGCGCGGCGTCGATCGGCTGCGCTATCCGCGCGACTATGCGCCGCCGCCGGCCTGGCGCGACGAATGGCAGCAGTCGCACCCCGAACTCGCGCGCCGCCAGGCGCTCGTGCTGCCCGGACGGCTCACGCGGTGGAAAGGTCAGGAGGATTTCATCCGGCTGGTGGCGAAACTGGTGGGCCGCGGCCTGCCGGTGCACGGCCTCCTTGCCGGCGGCGCGCATCCCCGCAAGCGCGCGTTCGAGCGCGAATTGCACAAGCTGGTCGCCGAACTCGAAATCGAGCCGGCGGTGAGCTTTCTCGGCAATCGTGGCGATCTGCGGGAAATCCTGTCGGTTTCGGCGTGCGCGTTCTCGCTGACCGGCGAACCGGAAGCCTTCGGCCGCACGACCATCGAAGCGCTGAGCCTGGGCGTGCCGGTGATCGGCTACGACCACGGCGGCACCGGTGAGATTCTCCGCAGCATTTTTCCGGCGGGCGTCGTGCCGGTCGGCGATATCGACGCGGCCGCTGAGCGCTGCGCGGCGTTCCTGCAGCAGCGCCCACCGCTGCCGGTCATTCATCCCTACACGGTCGAGCGCATGCAGACCGCGACACTCGCGGTCTATGCCGAGCTCGCGGCCTCGTCGCGCCAGCGCGCATAGTCATAGCCATAGTCGGCGTCGAGATAACGCGCGCACTGCGCGGTGAACCAGCGGCGATCCTCGGCGGCAAAATAGTCTTCGACGGCGCGTGCGCCCGGATTGACCGCACCTTTCGGCCGCGCCGGATCTTCCTGCGCCGCCATGCGCTCCTTCGTGCCCGCCGCCACACCGGCCGCCAAATCCTCCGCGCTCAGGGGCAACCGGAAATGGGCGGCGACCCGCGCGATACCGCCGGCGGCATCGTGCTGCAGATCTTCGTAGCGCAGCACGAGCACCCGTTCGGGCACGGCATCGCGCACGGCTTCCCACGCATTGAGGAAGCGCACGCACCACCAGATATCCGAGTTGTAACGTCGGCCGACGGGATCGCCGCGCAGGAATTCACTGAACGGGCAGTCGTAGCGGGCGCGCCATTTCTCGTAGTTCGACACCAGCGAGGCGCGGATGTCGCGCACCAGCACGCAGTACGGCGGCAGTTGCCACAGGGTGTGCGTGGCGCGCAGGTAGAGCAGCGGATGGGGTATCGAATGGGCCGACAGCAGACGCGGCAGCCCGTGATGCACGGTCGCGTCGTGCGGGCCGCCGATCAGATCGTTGGCGTGGTTGTATTGAGGTCCGGGCACGCCATAATGGCGCGCGAGCGCGCTGGCGAGCATGAATTTCAGCCAGTGCGTCCCGGACTGATGCATGCTCGCGAGATGTCCGGCGCAGCGCCGGTGCTGCAGCAACGAGAAATTGCCAAGGGCACGACGCAGGCGATGGAAATGAAAACTGGCGCTCATCGGAATCTGGCTCGCGGGGGCGCAAGGCTAACATGAAGCCGCGGTCGACGCCGTGCGGATCCTGATCATCAAGCAGGGCGCGCTGGGCGACGTGATCATGGCCACCGCGCTGATTGCCGCCATCCAGCGCGCGCATGCGGGGGCAGCCTTCAGCCTGCTGACGACCCCTGCATTCGCGCCACTGTTCGCGCCCTGGCCCGCGCTCGACGTGCAGGCGTTCCCGCGCCGTGGCGTGCGCGCGATGTGGGCCATGCTGCGCTGGATCCGGTCGCAGCATTTCGATCGCGTCTACGATCTCCAGGGCAACGATCGCACCGGCGTGCTGTGTGCGCTGTCCGGGATTCGCGTGCGCGTCGGCAATCACGCGCGATTTCCGTACACGCACCACCCGCGCGAACGCTGGACCGGCCAGTGCCATATCTTCGAGCGCATGAATGAGGTCCTCGCCGCGGGCGGGGTGGCCGCGGCCGATCCCCGGCCCGTCTTGCCATGCCCACCCACCGCCGCGGCGGACGTCGCGGCTTTCAGCGCACAGCACGGGCTGATGCCGCGGCGCTATGTCGTGCTGCACGCGGGCGCGAGCCCGACGCGCCAGGACAAGTGCTGGCCCGGCTTCGGAGCGCTCGCCGTGCGCCTGGTCGCGCATGGGCTGGCGGTGGTGTGGGCCGGCGCCGGCACCGATCGCGCGCGCAACGCCGAACTGGCGGCCCACGGCGGCATCGATGCGACCGATCGCTTCGACATCGCGCAGCTCGCCGAACTCGCGCGCCATGCGCGCTTTGCCGTCACCAACGATTCGGGGCCGATGCACGCCTGCGCGGCTGCCGGCGTGCCGGTCTTCGGCCTGTTCGGCCCGTCGGACTGGCGACGCAATCACGCGCTCGGGCAGCGCGAGCACGTGCTGGCGTGCACCGAGCTGGTCGCCGGTTTTGCCGGCCAGCGCACCGGTGATTGCCTCGCTGCACTCGACGTCGAGCAGGTCTGGCAGCGACTGTCAGCGCAGGGGGTGCTCGATGAATGACGGTCAGACCGGTCGACCGCGCGTGCTGGTGCGGCACTACTTCGACTACAAGAGTCCCTACGCATGGCTTGCGCAGCTGGCCAACGATCAGCTCGAGCGCGAGTTCGGCATCGAGGTGCAGCGTCTGCCGTACACGCTCGACATTCCCAGCTATCTCGGGCCCGCCGAACTCGACGCGCAGAATCGCGACGTCATCGGCCAGCGTAATGCGCACCAGTGGCGGCGCGTGCG
The DNA here is from genome assembly GCA_001464935.1 of Gammaproteobacteria bacterium Ga0077536. Taxonomy (GTDB): domain Bacteria; phylum Pseudomonadota; class Gammaproteobacteria. The sequence goes on along the minus strand of LNEL01000046.1, from coordinate 107,753 downwards.
CTATTCCTACCTGGACTGCCGGCGCGAAGCGAATCGCCGCGGCCTCGTGCTGCGCGGCCCGCGCAAGATTTTCGACAGCGCCCTCGCCCATCTCGGTTTCCTCTACGCCGGGCGGCATGGCGTCTGGCGCGCCTATCACGACGAGGTCTTTACGCGCTTCTGGCAGCGTGCGCTCGACATCGAGCAGCCGGCGGCGATCGAGGACGTGCTCTTGCGGGCGGGTGCCGACGTCGGCGGCTTCGGCGACTGGTGCACACGCGAAGGCCGTCCGCAGCTCCTGGCGCTGCAGGCTGAAGCCGAGCAACTCGGCGTGTTCGGGGTGCCCAGCTGGGTGCTGGACGGCGAGCTGTACTGGGGCGCCGAGCGGCTGGAGCGCGTGCGCGAAGGCATCGCGCAGCGCCTCATCGCCGGTGCCCCGGCGCGCTAGCCGCCCGGGACGCCCGTGCGGTTCACCTGCGAGTAGAAGACCTTCTGGTGGAAGATCTTCGCCAGCAGGTCGTTCAGCGCCCGAATTTCCCCATGACTGCGTTGGGCGTCAGGATCTTCGGCGTGCACGTGTTGGGCGTGCTGGGAGATCTCGAAACGGATCGCGCGTTCGATCCGATCGATATCGTGAGGGTCGAGCGTGAAATGCTCGCGGTACTTGGCCATGCGGATTACCTCGCAACGTTATTAACCTAGCATCTCGTTAATGCCGTGCAGGCCGAATGTTAGCCGAGCTCGAAGGGGTTTGTCCGCTACTTCGATGCCTCGAGCATGTCTGTATACAAGGCCTCGTAGATCGGCACTACAGCGGCGGCTGAATACGTTGTTTCGTATACATCCGCTGCCAGCACCGCGCGTCTTTGCGCCGCCGATCGGTCGTCCAGGAATTGCCCGATCGCCAGCGCCAGCGCCTGCACGTCGCCAATGGGGACCAGTACGGCGGTGTCGGCGTTCAGGATCTCCAGCGGGCCGGCGGTCTGTGTCGCGATGATCGGGACGCCGGCCGCCATCGCTTCCAGCACGACGATGCCGAAGGGTTCATCGCGCGAGGGCAGCACGAAGAGATCGCTGCGCTTGAAGAGCGTCGCGACCTCATCGCGCCAGCCGACGAAGTGCACGGCGATGTTGTCGGGCAGGGTGCGCGCGCGGGCTTCGAGCGCGGCGCGCAGCGGGCCATCACCGGCGATCGTCACGTCGAGTTGCTTCGCCGCGCGCGCCACGAGCGCGAGGGCCTCGAGCAACACGTCGAAGCCTTTCTTCTCGACCAGGCGCCCGAGCGCGAGCACACGCGGCACTTCGCACGTCACCTGCGGCCGGACGGCTGCGCGCGGCAGGCGCGTGAAGTTCGGAATGCGTGCCACGCGTGACGCGTCGATCCCGTGGTCGAGCAGATAGCGTTGTTGCGAACGGGTGGTCGGCACCAGCCGATCGATCGCGCGGTAGTAGCGCAGATCGACATAGTTGTGCGTCTTCGCGAGCGTCGGCAGCCCGAGCATTCGCGCCGCCCGGCCGCCAAGATGCGCGGCGCGTGCGAGATGACATTGCACGACCGCGCACCGATGCGCGCGCAACGCGCGCGCAATGGTGCGCGCTGCGAACGGATCCCACGCACCCCACACGCGCACGGTGCGGATTGTCAGGCCATCGATCGCGCGCAGCAGCGGCAAGGCCGCGCCGCGCGCTTCGCAGACGGCAAGCACCTCGTGACCGCGTGCGACGAGTTCGGCACACAGATCGACGAACGAGCGCTCGGCGCCGCCGAACTGCTTCGCGAGCATGATCTGCGCGATTCTCATGCGGCGTCCTCGCGCAGTCGGCCTTGCACATGCGCAGCGACGGTGGCGGGTTGCAGTTGGTCGAGCACCAGACCCGGCGCCATCACCACCGTCGCGTTCGTTCCCCACGGGCGATAGCGTGCGGGGCGGCCGGGGCCGAACAGGGTGACGCCGCGCACGCCCGCGGCCGCGGCGAGATGCCCAAGACCGGAATCGTTGCCGACGAACAGCAGGCCCTGCTCGAGTACGGCCGTTGCTTCGATCAGGGACGTGCGGCCCATCAGGTTCAAGGTCGGCAGGTGCAGACGCGACAGCATGCGTTCGCCGTCAGCGGCGTCCGCCGCGTTGCCGAGCAGGATCAGGCTGTCGAAGTCCTCGCGCAGCAGGTTCGCCAGCGCTGTGTAATGCTCGAGTGGCCAGCGCTTGCCCGGCCAGTTGGCGCCGGGCGCGACGATCAGCCTGCGCGTGCCCGGCAGGCTGGCCAGGCGCACACACGCCTGCTCGCGATCGGCGGCGCTGAGCCAGATGCGCGTGGCGGGAATGGGGCGCGGCGACGGCAACACGCGCGCGGCGACGGCGAAATGCTGTTCGACCGCGTGCGGGCCGTAATCGCGCGCCTGCCAGCGCGCGCTGCGCCGGTGCGCGCGCAGCAGCCACGGCAGAAAGTCCGTACGCAGATCGACGATGGCCTCGTAACGCCGCGCGCGCAGCGTCCGCACCAGTTTCAGCATGCCGGTCTTGCCGTCCTGCTTGACGCGGTGAACGAGATCGCCGAGAAACGGACAGCGACTCAACAGTTCGCTCGAGCGCAAATCCGCGACGATGTCGATGCGCGCGTCGGGATAGGCGTCGTGCATCGCGACGAGCGCCGGGGTGGTCATCACCAGGTCACCGATATTGCTGAGCGTGACGAACAGCAGCCGGTTCATCGGGCAGCGTCCGCCACGGTCGCAAGTTGCCGCGCAATGGCGGCGGTGACTACGTCGACCGGGATGCGGGTCATCTCGGGGCCACCGAAGTCGAGGGCGCGCACGGCGATTCGCTCGCCGTAGGGCGGGCGGAATTTTTCAGGATCGGTGTGACCGAACAGGGAAATCAGCGGGCGGCCACCGGCGGCGAGCAGATGGCCGCCGCCGGAGTCGTTGGCGACGCCCACGGCGAGACGCGCGGCGAGTGCAATCGTCAGCAGCGGACCACCGAGCGGGGCACCGTGCGCCGAGTACTCCGGAAACAGGGCTGCGTGCAGCGTCGCGCGCAGTTCGGCTATCTGATCGCGTTCATCGGGCCCGAGGAAGAACACCGGGCGATGACCGTGGGCCTCGCAGTACTGCGCGACGCCAATGAAACGCTCGAGTGGCCAGCGCTTCGACGCGCCGCCTGCGCCCGGCACGAGGCCGACGTAGCGCGGACCGGCGGGCAGCAGCGTGGCCGCGAGGGCCACGTCCGCCGACGGCAGCGCGATGCGGGGCACCGGTTCGAGCGGCGTGCCCGCCGCGAGCGACAGCAGGGTCGTGATCTGCGAATAGACCGATGCGCCATAAGCGCCGGGACGCGGTTTGCGATCCGACAGCAGGAAATTCGCCGCCGGCGAGATGAACGTCCGGTGCGGGACGCGCTTCAGCGCCAGCGTGTTGCGCAGCTTCTGTTCGGTCGCGACGACACAGTCGAAGGGTGTGCGCAAACGCGGAAACAGCGTCTCGCGCCAACGCGTACCGAGTCCGGTGACCGTGTGCAGTTCATCGATGACACCGGCGACGAGAGGCGCGAGCGGGCCGGCGAAGACGCTGCCGCGACGCGCGGTGATCCACACCAGCCGGGTGTCGGGCCGCGCCTGCCTGAACGCGAGGATGGCCGGGAGTTTCAGCAGCGCGTCGCCGATGCGATCGCCCGAGACGTGCACGAGCGTGGCGTCCGGATGGGCATCGATGCGCAGGCGTGGCGCCATGATCAGTACGGCGCGTAGGATTTTTCTTCGACGAGTGTCGATCCGAGGAGTTCGTCGATGCGCCGCTTCTGGCGCGAGCGTTCATCGTTGACCTGGTAGACGCTGCGTGCCAGGGCGATGAAGGCCGCATCGAAGCGCTGTTCGCGTTCGAGCTGGCGAATGTCGTCTTCGATGACCCAGAGCTGCTCGTTGACCGCGCGCAGCTGGCGCCGCGTCTGCGCGACGTCGTCGGCGACGGCACCGAGATCGATGCCCGCCCACACCGCGTTCAGTCCCGCGAGCTCGCGGGTGACATTCGCGAGTTTCAGCGGATCGGCGATACGCGCCGCCTTGATCTCGAGGATCGTGATCTTGTCGAGGAGTTCACCGTAGGACACCGGGATCTGGACGCTCATGGCTGACGCTCTTGGGGGACGTGACGCGACACCTGGCCGCGACCGTCATTTACCGATACAGAAGTTCGCAAAAATATCACCGAGCAGGTCTTCCGTGGTGTACGCGCCCGTCAGTTCTTCGAGGACGCGTTGGGCCTGCGCAAGCTGATCGGCGGCAAGCTCGGTGAGGCCGCCGGCGAGTTCCGCCGCCGCTGCGTCGACGGCCTCCGCGGCCTGCTCGAGGGCGCGCACGTGGCGCGCCCGGGCGAAATAGGGTGCATCGACGGCGGCCGCGGCCCCGCTGTGTTCGAGCAACGCGCGGCGCAGTTCGTCGAGGCCGGCGCCGGTGCGGGCCGACAGCGCAAGATGACCGGGCTCGTCCGGAAAAGCGTGGCCCGGGAGCAGATCGCGCTTCGTCCAGACGGTCAGCACCGGCGCGGTACCGCCCGTCTGCTGCGCGAGTTCGGCATCCAGTCCTGCGTCGTCGACATCCGGCGCGCGCAGGTGGAGCACGAGATCGGCGCGCGCGACGCGCTGCCTGGCCCGTTCGACGCCTTCGCGTTCGATTGGATCGGGCGTCTCGCGCAATCCGGCGGTGTCATGCAGACGCAGGCTCAGGCCGTCGAGCTCGATGTCGACGCTCAGCACATCGCGCGTGGTGCCCGGCAGCGCGGTGACGATCGCGCGGTCCTCGCCGCACAGTCGATTCAGCAGCGTGGATTTGCCGCTGTTCGGACGTCCGACGATCGCCACATCGACCCCTTGCGCGAGTCGCGCGCCGCGACGGGCGTCGGCGAGGATAGTCGCGAGCTGCGTGCGCAGGGCCGCCAGTCGCGCGGCGCCGTGCGCCTCGGTGTCCGTGCTCGGTACGTCGTCGCCGAAATCGATGACCGCTTCGAGCTGCACGCGCAGGGCGCGCAGACCGTCGCCGAGTGTCTTGATCTGGCGCGAGAACACGCCATCGGAGGCGTTGAGCGCGGCGCGGGCGGCCTGGGTCGATGCGCTGTCGATGATCGCGGCGACGGCTTCGGCCTGGACGAGATCGATACGCCCGTTGAGGAACGCGCGTTCCGTGAATTCGCCCGCGCGCGCAGCGCGCGCGCCGCCGCGGTAGAGCGTGGCGAGCAGCTCGCGCAGCAGGGGTTGGCTGCCGTGCAGTTGAAACTCGACGAGATCTTCGCCGGTATAAGAACCGGGACCGGGAAAGAACAGGCAGATCCCGCGATCGATGATGAGGCCGGCGTCATCGCGCAGCGGCGCATAGACCACCTGGCGGGGCGGCAGCGCCCGACCGCTGATCCGTTCGGCGAGCACACGCGCCGCCGGCCCGGACACGCGCACGATGCCGATCGCGCCGCGCCCCGGCGCGGTCGAGACGGCAGCTATCGTGTCGGCGTCGAGGGCCACGCGGCGGGGCGACGCCGCATCAGGCTGCCGCTTCGATCTGCTTCGTGACGTACCATTGCTGCGCAATGGACAGGCAGTTGTTGACCAGCCAGTAGAGCACGAGCCCCGCCGGGAAGAACGCGAAGAATGCGCCGAAGGCGAGGGGCATGATCTGCATGACCTTCGCCTGGATCGGATCGAGCGGCGCCGGGTTCATCTTGGTCTGGAACCACATGCTCGCCGTCATCAGGACCGGCAGCACGAAGAACGGGTCCTTGATCGACAGATCGTGCACCCACAGCATGAACGGCGCCTGGCGCAGTTCGACGCTTTCCAGCAGCACCCAGTACAGCGCGATGAACACGGGGATCTGGACCAGGATCGGCAGACAGCCGCCGAGCGGATTGATCTTCTCGGTCTTGTAGAGGTCCATCATCGCCTGGTTCATCTTCGCGCGGTCGTCGCCGAAGCGTTCCTTCAGGGCGACGAGTCGCGGCTGCACTTTGCGCATCCGCGCCATCGAGCGATAACCAGCCGCCGACAGCGGGTAGAACATCAGTTTGACGGTCAGCGTCAGCAGGATGATTGCGACGCCCCAGTTGCCGAAGATGCCGTGCAGTTTGTCGAGCAGCCAGAACAGCGCCTTCGCGATGAACCAGAGCATGCCGTAGTCGACGGTGAGTTCAAGGCCGGGCGCGACTTTCGGCAGCAGGTCCTGGCGCTTGGGGCCTGCGTACAGACGGGATTCGATCGTCCGCGTTTCACCTGCCGGCACCTGCAGTTCAGGGCCGTAATAGCCGATGACGAAGCGGTCTTCGGCCACGGCTGTCGAATAGTAGTGCTGCTTGACGTCCGGCTGCGGAATCAGCGCCGCGACGAAATAGTGTTCGACCAGCGCCGCCCAGCCGCCGATGGTATCGCGGTCGATCGGTTCGTCGGCAAGATCGTCGAACTCGAACTTCTCGTACTTCTTCTCCGGACTCGACAGCGCCGCGCCGGTGAATGTCGGGGTGACGGAGCGGGAGGTCGGCAGCTGGACGCGCTGCAGTTGATCATAGGGATGTGCTTTCCACACGGCGGTGGACTGGTTGCGGACTTCGAACTGCTGCGCAATCTCGTAGCTGCCTCGTTTGAAGATGAAACGCCGCACAACTTCGACACCTTCCGGTGAACGCCACGTGAGGTCGACGGTCATCGAGTCCGCGTCGTCGGCCAGCGTGTAGCGCTGCGCGCTGGCGCTGTACTGCGCGTAATGGTCGGGACTGGTGCTCGCGGATTTCAGACCACTCTGCGCGAGCATCACGCGCGTATCGTCGTTCGCAAGCAGCGCGAACAGCGCGGCATCCTTGTCGAGGCTCAGCGGGTAGTGTTTGAGCGACAGTTTGCCGAGCACCGCGCCGACCGGATTGATCTCGGCGTGGAACATGTCGGTCTCGACGACGATCGGCGTGGTCGACGCCGCGACGGGCGCGTTCACAGCCGTGGGTGCCTGCGGCACGTCGGGCGTGGCGCTCGGCGGCGGTGGTGGCGTATCGGGAGCGACGGCGGCATTCGTGGTGGTCGCGACGGGCGGCGGGCTCGCGTAATCGCGTTGCCAGGCTTCCCACAGCAGCAGCGAGATGAAACTCAGCAGGATGACGAGAATGAGGCGGATGTTGTCCATGATGGATGCTGGTGTCCGGCGCTAAGGATTCGCGGCGCTGCGCTCGCAAAATGCGATCAGGCTGAGCCACCGTCGATCGAGTGCCTTGTACAGTTTGTCGTTGGGAGCCGTCGTCGCCGCGACTTTCGCGAGTATCACCAGATCGACGGACTGTCCGCGTACGGGCGAAAGTCGGAAGCTTTCGCGGACCACCCGTTTCAGTCGATTGCGATCGACTGCGCGCTTTGCATTGCGTTTGCTGACCGCAATGCCGAGCCTGGCGACGCCGAGCGTATTGGGACGCGCAATGACGGTGAAGAACGAATCGGACGCGCGGGTGCCGTGTTTGAAGACGCCGTCGAAGTCAGCCGCCGAGCGGAGCCTGTGCTCACGCTCGAACGGATGCGGTCTGCTCAGACCTGGGTGAGGCGCGCGCGCCCCTTGGCACGACGTGCCCGGAGAACATTGCGGCCACCGCGGGTTTTCAGACGGGCGCGGAAACCGTGGGTGCGGACGCGCTTGAGCTTGCTGGGCTGATAAGTACGTTTCATGTTCGCTGATACTCGTTGTTCTGCAGAGGCAATGACGGAAAACGCGCAGGCTCGGGAAACCCGCCTGCCGCAGGCGCCGCATAGTACGGGGCTGGCGGAAATTCTGTCAATCAAAACAATATGATGGTTTAGAGTTCTTTTGCGATCTCACGCTGTGGATAAGTCCCGGGGGCGGGTATAAACTGCGACCCCGACAGCGGCGCCCTCCGCTCGCAACAAAAGAAGACCATGACCGAATTCTGGCATCTGTGCCGGGAGCGCCTTGCCCAGGAGCTCACCCCGCAGCAGTTCAACACGTGGATCAGGCCCCTGACGGCGAACGAAGCCGGCGAGAGCCTTGAGATCAGGGCGCCCAACCGCTTCGTGCTGGACTGGATCCGGGACAAGTACGGCGAACGCATCAATGCACTGGTCGCCGAACTGTCGGACGGCCGCCTGCGGGATGTGGCGCTGGTGGTCGGCACGACCAGCCCGGCAAGCATCGCCGAGGCGCAGCGCGTCATCGACAAACCGCGCGAGCAGCCGGAAGTACGGACGGCGCCAGCGGCGAGCAAGAGCAAGTTCACGAATGCGGTACGCACCGATTTCACGTTCGACAATTTCGTCCAGGGCAAATCGAACCAGCTGGCCCGGGCGGCATCGATCCAGGTCGCGGAGAATTCCGGCAAATCCTACAACCCGCTGTTCATCTGCGGCGGTGTGGGACTCGGCAAGACGCACCTGATGCACGCAATCGGCAACCACCTGGTCAGCCAGCGGCCCGGGGCGAGGGTCGCTTACCTGCATTCCGAGCGTTTCGTCGCCGACATGGTCAAGGCGCTGCAGCACAACACGATCAACGACTTCAAGAAGTACTACCGCTCGGTCGACGCACTGCTGATCGACGACATCCAGTTTTTTGCCGGAAAAGAACGGTCACAGGAAGAATTGTTCCATACTTTCAATGCGTTGCTTGAAAGCCAGCAGCAGATCGTGCTGACCTGCGACCGCTATCCGAAAGAAGTCGCCGGGGTCGAGGAGCGCCTGAAGTCACGCTTCAGCTGGGGCCTGACCGTGGCCATCGAACCGCCCGAACTCGAAACGCGGGTCGCGATTCTGAAAACGAAGGCTGAGAACTCACCGATCGATCTCCCGGACGAAGTGGCGTTTTTCATCGCCAAGCGCTTCAAGTCCAATGTTCGCGAGCTCGAAGGTGCGCTGCACCGGGTCGTCGCCAAGTCGAATTTCGCGGCCCAGCGTGACATCACGCTCGACTTCGCCCGTGAAGCGCTCAAAGACCTGCTGGCCCTGCAGGACAAGATGGTCAGCATCGAGAACATCCAGAAGACGGTCGCCGAGTATTACAAGATGCGGGTGTCGGACCTGCTGTCGAAACGCCGCAACCGCTCGGTGGCCCGTCCGCGACAGGTCGCGATGGCACTGTCGAAGGAATTGACCAGCCACAGCCTGCCGGAAATAGGCGAGGCCTTTGGCGGTCGCGATCACACGACCGTGATTCACGCTTGCCGCAAAATAGCCGAACTTCGCCGCGAGGAAGACAGGATCAACGAAGATTACGTTAATCTTGAGCGGATACTGACAAGTTGAGCGCAAAGTGGGGGCAAACCTGTGGATAACTTTGAGCCCAAGGCCGACCCGGCTTTTTTATCCACCGGTTCCAGGGTGCTTTCAAGCCAGGCCCAGGGCCGGTTAGAAATGCAAATTTCACTTTCAATTTACTGAATTCAATAGACTTTTGGAAACTGTCCACAAACCTGGCCGGGGCTAACAACCACTACAGGGGTATATATAAACATGCAAATAAAGCTAACCCGGGAAGCGTTGTTACCCGCATTGCAGGCCGTCGCCAATGTGGTCGAACGTCGGCAAACATTGCCCATCCTGAGCAATGTGCTGCTGACGGCAGAGAACGGCCGACTGCATCTGCTGGGGACGGACATGGAAGTCGAAGTGTCGGTGAATTGCGAAGCCGCCATCGTCAAGGAAGGCGCCACGACGGTGCCTGCCCGCAAACTGCTGGACATCTGCCGCAGCCTGCCTGCTGACGCCAGCGTGCAAATCGAAACGGGCGCGGCCAAGGTCAAGATCCAGTCCGGGCGCAGCCGCTTCCTCCTCGCGACGCTGCCGCCTTCCGAGTTCCCGAGCGTCGGCACCCTGGACACGATGTCCGAGTTCCCCATCGCCATCGACGAACTGCGGGATCTCATCGGCAACACCCAGTTTGCGATGGCGCATCAGGATGTTCGCTACTACCTCAACGGCCTGTTGCTCGAACTGTCGCCGAACGCGGTACGCGCGGTAGCGACCGACGGCCACCGCCTGGCGCTGTGTGATCGCGAACTCGCCACGGGCGTCGAGACGCCGAAGCAGATCATCGTGCCGCGCAAGGGCGTCACCGAACTCGTCCGCATGCTGGGACACCTCGAGGGTGAGGTCAGCGTCGGCGTGGGTCAGAATCACCTGAAGGTCACGTCCCGCGACCAGTCGGTCACCACGAAGCTGATTGACGGCAAGTTCCCGGATTATGAGCGGGTCATCCCCAAAGAAGGCGAAAAGCTGGTGACGGCGGACCGCGAAGCGCTGAAAGCTGCGTTCGGCCGCACGTCGATCCTGTCGAACGAGAAGTTCCGCGGGGTGCGGATTTCACTGACCAAAGGCCTGTTGAAGGCGGCGGCGCACAATCCGGAGCAGGAAGAAGCGGAAGAGGACATCGAGGTCGACTACACGAATGACGACCTCGAAATCGGCTTCAACGTGTCGTACCTGCTCGACGTACTGGGTGTGCTGAAGTCGCAGAACGTGCGCCTCGAACTCAGTGACGCCAACAGCAGCTGTGTGTTGTATGCGCCCGAAGACACACGCGCCCGCTACGTGATCATGCCGATGAGGCTATGAGCCGCAGTTCCCGCTGAATGCCGATCCTCGAGCGCCTGAGCGCGCGAAACTTCCGCATCATCCGGGAGCTCGATCTGGACTTCGCGGCGGGCCTCAACGTCGTCGAAGGACGGAACGGGAGCGGCAAGACCAGCCTGCTCGAGATGATTTACCTGCTGGGGACCGGAAAATCCTTCCGGACCTCGCGGGCAGCCGATTACATCAGTGCCAACGAGCAACGAACGCTGATCACGGGCTCCGTGCGCGAATCTCCGGATTCGCGCCCGAGCATGCTCGGCATCGAGAAGTCCAGCCAGGACACGCTGTGCCGCATCGATGGCCAGACGGTCACGGCCGCATCGGAGCTGGCCCGACACTTTTCAGTGGTGTCCCTCGATGCACAGGCTTTCAGGATCATGGACGACGGGCCGGCAATCCGCCGCTCGCTGATCGACCGGGCGTTGTTCCACGTGGAACCGAACTACCTCGAGATCTACAAACGCTTCCACCGCGCGCTACGCAGCCGCAACGAACTGCTGAAGCAGGGTGCGACACTCGCGGAAGGCGAATACTGGAATGAACAGCTCGCCGAGCAGGCCCTGGCGCTGGACCTGGCGCGCAAACACTGTGTCGCCGGTTTCAATGCGTGGGTCAACGGCGCGCCGTCGGCGGCTCAGTGGGGACAGGTCTCATTCGAGTACCGACAGGGCTGGCGCGCCGATGGCGACCTTCGGCAGTTGTTGGCCGAGGCATGGCCACGTGACGTCGAGTCACGGACCACTCAAAGCGGGCCGCACCGCGCCGAACTGAAGATCCTGCTCGATGGTCGGCCCGCCGCGAACGTCGTGTCGCGCGGACAGGGCAAACTGCTCATTTGCGCCCTCGTCGCAGCGCAGGTTTCTTTCATCGCCCATGGCACGGGCCGTCGGCCGGCGCTGCTGGTCGACGACATTGGCTCCGAACTGGATAGGGATTCCTGCGCCGCTGCCCTATCATTGCTGCTCTCGGATGCTGGACAAGCGTTTGTCACGACCATCGAGGCAGCGCCGTTGCTTGCGGCGTTACCGATCGCCCATGAGGCATGGTTCCACGTGGAACGCGGAACAATAGCGCCGGCCAGGCCGGCCAGCTGAGGTTTTCTATGTCGACTTACGATTCCTCGAATATCAAAGTCCTGAAAGGACTGGATGCCGTCCGCAAGCGGCCGGGCATGTACATCGGCGACACCGATGACGGGTCAGGCCTGCACCACATGGTGTTCGAGGTCGTCGACAATTGCATCGACGAGGCGCTGGCGGGTTACTGCACCGAGGTTTCGGTCAGGATTCATTCGGGGTCGAGCGTCACCGTTGCCGACAACGGACGTGGCATTCCGGTCGACATCCACGCAGAAGAAGGGGTGTCCGCTGCTGAAGTCATCATGACGACGCTGCATGCCGGCGGTAAGTTCGATGACAACTCCTACAAGGTGTCAGGGGGCCTGCACGGGGTCGGTGTGTCGGTGGTCAACGCGCTGTCGGAAAGCCTGACGCTGACGATACATCGCGATGGCCACGTGTGGCAGCAGCAATACCAGGAAGGGAACCCGGTCGAGCCCCTGAAGGCGGTAGGTGCCTCGACACAGACGGGCACCGAAGTCACATTCACGCCCAGCGACAAGATCTTCAAGAACATCGATTTCCACTACGACGTGCTGGCCGCGCGTCTGCGCGAGCTCTCTTTCCTCAACGGTGGGCTCGTCATTCATCTGACGGACGAACGCTCCGACCGGCAGGACACGTTCCAGTACGCCGGTGGCATTGCTGCGTTCATCCAGCATCTGCACCGGCTGCGTCAGCCGCTGCACGAGACCATCGTGCACATCAATGCAGCAAAGGACGGCATCCAGGTCGAAGTCGCGCTGCAGTGGAACGAGACCTATCAGGAAAACATCTTCTGCTTCACGAACAATATTCCGCAGCGCGATGGCGGCACCCACCTTGCGGGGTTCCGCGCCGGGCTGACCCGCACCTTGAACCAGTATTTCGAGAAAGAGGGTATTGCGGCCAAACAGAAGGTCGCGATTGCGGGTGAAGATGCCCGCGAAGGCCTGACGGCGATCATTTCGGTCAAGGTGCCGGATCCGAAGTTTTCCTCGCAGACCAAGGAAAAACTGGTGTCGAGCGAGGTCAAGGCCATCGTCGAATCCGTTTTTTCGGACAAATTCAACGACTTCCTGCTCGAGCGGCCGAACGAAGCGAAGGCGATTGCAGCCAAGATCATCGATGCAGCCCGTGCCCGCGAAGCAGCGCGCAAGGCGCGTGAACTGACGCGCCGCAAGACGGCTCTCGACGTGGCCGGCCTGCCCGGGAAGCTGGCCGACTGCCAGGAGCGTGACCCGGCCAAGTCAGAACTGTTCCTGGTCGAGGGTGACTCGGCCGGTGGTTCGGCGAAGCAGGGCAGGGACCGCCGCTACCAGGCAATCCTGCCGCTGCGCGGCAAGATCCTGAACGTCGAGAAAGCGCGTTTCGACAAACTGCTGTCGAGTGCCGAAGTTGCCACCCTGATCACGGCGCTAGGCTGCGGCATCGGCGCCGACGAGTACGATCCGGACAAGCTGCGCTACCACCGCATCATCATCATGACCGATGCGGACGTCGACGGTGCCCACATCCGCACCCTGCTGCTGACCTTTTTCTATCGCCAGATGCTCGAGCTCATCAAGCGCGGGCACGTCTACATTGCCCAGCCGCCGCTTTACAAGGTCAAGAAGGGCAAACAGGAACGCTATCTCAAGGACGATCAGGCGATGGACGCCTATCTGCTCGAACTGGCCCTGCAGGATGCGTCGGTCGATCTCGGCGATCGCCAGCTCTCCGGCGACACGCTGGCCGCCGCCGGGCAGGACTATCTGGCCCTGCAGCGACTCAGCACGCGCCTGATGCGGCGATACGATGCGGTGATTCTGAAAGTATTGCGTTCCAGCGCTGCCTACGCGCATCCGGACATTGCCGAACAGGACTACCTCGAGCAATGGGTACGCGAGCTCGAAGCCGCCCTGGTGGCGATCGATGGCGCGAGCCGTCAGCGCGCCGTGCTCGATTACACCGACCCGCAACACTGGACTGTGCGCCTGATGATGCTGAAGAACGGCATCGAATCAGAGTCGCGCTTCGATCGCGATTTCTTCTATTCGAGTGAATATCGTCAATTGGTCCAGCTTGCCGGCAATCTCGACATGCCGCGCGAACGGTGCCGCGTGAAGCGCGACGACACCGAGCACGATACGTTGAACCTGCGGCTGGCCCTCGACTGGCTGCTCGAAGACGCCAAGCGCGGCGTGTCGACCCAACGCTACAAAGGCCTCGGCGAAATGAACCCGGAGCAGCTGTGGGAGACGACGATGGACATGGAAACCCGCAACCTGATGCAGGTGAAAATCGAGGACGCCGTCTCAGCCGACGAGATCTTTTCGACGCTGATGGGCGATCAGGTCGAACCGCGGCGTGAATTCATCGAACGGCACGCCCTGAGCGTCACCAACCTCGACACCTGACGCGCATCAGTCGACGGCCGCCGCTGCCCAGCCGACCACGCGGGCGGCACCGGCGGCATACAGCGCCCGCGATGCCTCGCGCAGCGTGGCGCCGGTCGTGGTCACGTCGTCGATCAGCAGCACGCGCCGGCCACGCACCCGCGGATCGGCGCGAAAGGCCAGCGCAACATTGCGCTGGCGTTCCACCCGGTTCAGTCCGCGCTGCGCACGCGCCCCGGCGCGCGTCAGCAGTGAGCCCGACAGCGGCAGATCGAGGACGGCGGCGACAGGACGTGCCATTTCGAGTGCCTGGTTGTAACCGCGCCGGACCGCGCGCAGCCCCGGCAGCGGCACCGCGCACACCACGTCGAAATCGCTGGCCGCGACCGGTGGCCGGCTCGCCATCAGCCGCCCGATCTGCCGTGCGAGCCCACAGTCGCCGGCCAGTTTCGCGCGGCCTATGAACTCCGGCAGCGGAAACGCATAGCGGAAGCTCGCGTAGTCGACCGCGCCGGGCCGTAGCCGTAGCCGCAGCAGCGCCGGCATGCGCCATGGCAGATCGTCGATGCAGGGTGCGCACAGCGTGTCGGCGGCCGTGGGCGCGGCGCAAAGGGCACAGCGGGACGGCAACAGACGCCATAACTGGTTAAATATTAACCAGTTGTTTCGTTTACAGGCAGCGATTAAGCTTGACCACACGGCGCGTCCTGTCGCCATTCGCGTTTTGCTTCCACAGGTCTCGAGCGTCACTCACGAGGTTTCAATGCAGCACGTCCAGCGCATGTCCACCGCAGCTTCCCTGCCGACCGAACGCCATGACTGGACGGTGCCCGAAGTCGAAGCCTTACTGAACCAGCCGCTGAACGATCTGCTGTTTCGCGCGCACCAGGTGCATCGCGAGCATTTCGATCCGAACGCGGTGCAGCTGAGTACGCTGCTGAATATCAAATCCGGCGGATGTCCGGAAGATTGCGCGTACTGCCCGCAAAGCGCGCGCTACGACACGGGCGTGAACAGCGAAGCGCTGCTCGATGTCGACACCGTGCTCGGCGCCGCCCGCAACGCGAAGGCTGCCGGCGCCTCGCGTTTCTGCATGGGCGCGGCCTGGCGCGCCCCGAAAGACCGCGACATCGTCAAGGTCGCGGAGCTGATCGAGGCGGTCAAAGGCCTCGGCCTCGAAACCTGCGTGACGCTGGGCATGCTGAAGCCGCAACAGGCCACGCAGCTGAAGAACGCAGGCCTCGATTACTACAACCACAATCTCGACACGTCGCCCGAGTTCTACGGCGAAGTGATCACCACGCGCACCTATCAGGATCGCCTCGACACGCTCGGCGCCGTGCGCGACGCCGGCATCAGCGTCTGCTGCGGCGGCATCGTCGGCATGGGCGAGGGCGTACCCGACCGCGCCGGCCTGTTGTGCACGCTGGCGAATCTGCCCGAGCATCCCGAGTCCGTGCCAATCAATCAGCTGGTACGTGTCGAAGGCACGCCGCTTGCCGATCAGTCGCCTGTCGACTGCTTCGATGTCGTGCGCGTGATCGCCGCTGCGCGCATCATGATGCCGAAGGCGTACGTGCGGCTGTCGGCAGGTCGCAAGGAACTCGGCGAAGCCGGCCAGGCACTCGCGTATTTCGCCGGCGCCAATTCGATCTTCTATGGCGAACAACTGCTGACGACACCGAACCCGCTCGTCGATGAAGATCGGCAGCTGTTCGACAAACTCGGCATCACGGCCGGCGCGAGCCACCCGCACTGATGACGGCGGCCGACGGCGCCGCCGCGCCGCTCGGGCCGGCTTCTCACCGCACGCGCACGCTCGACGTGCGCGAACGCAGCGCCGGAGCGGTGATCGCGATCGGCGGCCGCGAACTCGTCAACTTCTGCAGCAACGATTATCTCGGTCTCGCCAATTCAGACACCTTGCGCACAGCGGCAGTGGCGGCCATTGACCGCCATGGCGTCGGCGCCGGCGCGGCGGCGCTGCTGTCAGGGTGGACCACGGCGCACCACACGCTCGCGATCGACATCGCCGATTATCTCGGTCGCGATCGTGCGTTGCTGTTCTCGTCGGGTTATCTCGCGAATCTTGGCACGCTCAGCGCGCTCGCCGGGCGTCACGACGAAATCTTCCACGACCGGCTCAATCATGCGTCGCTGATCGACGGGGTGCGCCTGGCCGGCGCGCGCTCCACTCGCTATCGCCACGCCGACGTCGACGATCTCGAACGTCGCCTCGCCGCGTCGGCCGCGACCGGCCGCTACGTCGTCACCGACGGTGTGTTCAGCATGGACGGTGACGCAGCGCCGCTGCGAGAAATCGCGGATGTCGCCCGCGCGCACGATGCGCTGCTGATTTGCGACGATGCCCACGGCTTCGGGGTTCTCGCCGGTGGCCGTGGACTCGTCTCCGCACTCGGCCTCACGCAGCGCGAGGTGCCGCTGCTCGTCGTGACCTTCGGCAAGGCGCTCGGCAGCGTGGGCGCCGCGGTCGTCGGTCGCGCCGACCTTATCGAGCGGCTGCTGCAACAGGCGCGAACGTTCATCTACGACACGGCGATGCCGCCAGCGCTGGCGGCCGCGAGCAGTGCTGCGCTCGGCCTGTTGCAGCGTGACGATCGACTTGTGCGCAGGCTCGACGCGAACATCGCGCGTTTCCATGCTGCACTCGCCGCCGCCGGCCTTGCCGTGCCGGCCTCCACCACACCGATTCAGCCCATCGTGCTGGGCGACGATGCGCGCGCGCTTGCCGCCGCCGCCGCCTTGAACGACGCGGGCTATTACGTGCGCGCGATACGCCCGCCGACCGTGCCGGAAGGCACCTCGCGCCTGCGCATCTGCCTGTCGGCCGCGCACGGCGACGACCAGATCGACGGCCTCGTCACGACGCTGCGGCGCGTCCTTGCCGAACTGCCATGAACTCGCCACCGGATCTGGACATGCGTGCAGTCAGGCGCGCTTTCGATGACGCCGCTGCCACCTATGACCTGCACGCAGCGCTGCAGCGTGAAGTCGCCGATCGCCTGCTCGCGCGTCTCGACTACACGACCGTCAAGCCGTCGCTGATACTCGATCTCGGTGCCGGCACCGGCTATTGCACGCGTCAGCTCGAACAACGCTATCCGCGCGCGCACCTCGTGCTGGCCGACCTCGCGCCGGCGATGCTGTCGGCCGCGCGCGGTTCGGCGCGGCGTTTCTTCTCCAGGCGGCACTATGTCTGCGCCGATGCGCGGGCGTTGCCGCTCGCCCCGGCGAGCGTTGACCTGATCGTCTCGTCGCTGACCCTACAGTGGTGCGAGGATCTCGGCGCCGTGTTCGCGGGCTGCGCGCGCATCCTGAAACCCGGTGGTCTGTTGCTGTTCTCCACGCTCGGGCCCGACACCCTGCACGAACTGCGCGCCGCCTGGGCGGCGGTCGACGACGCGCCGCACGTGAACCGCTTTCACGACATGCATCTGGTCGGCGACGCGCTGATCCACAGCGGCTTCAGCAGTCCGGTGATGGAACGCGAGGATCTCACCGTCACCTATGCCGACGTGCTCGGCCTGATGCGCGATCTGAAGGGGATCGGGGCGCACAACGCCCATCAGCAGCGCGCGCGCGCGCTGTACGGTCGCCGCCAGCTCACGCGACTCGCCGATGCCTACGAGCGCTTTCGTCGCGACGGCCTGCTGCCGGCCACCTACGAGACGGTCTACGGCCATGCCTGGGCGCCGCAACGGGACACGCGGCCGCAAGACGGATCGACCGTTGCGACGTATCCCTTGAGTCAACTGAAGAGACGCTGACATGCACTGCTTCATCACCGGCACCGATACGGGCATCGGCAAGACCGTCGTCACCGCCGCCCTGCTGCGGGGTCTCGCCGCGCGGGGTCTGCGCGCGGCCGGCATGAAGCCGCTGGCCGCCGGCGCAACCCGCGACGGCGCCGAACTCGTCAACGAGGACGCGGAACTGCTGCGCGCCTGCTCGTCGGTCGCGTTGTCGCGCCCGCTCGTCTGTCCGGCGCTGTATCTCGCCCCGACGGCGCCGCACATCGCCGCCCGGGCCGAAGGCAGGACCATCGAGCTCGACCCCATTGTCGACGCCTATGCCGAAATCCGGCGCCGCGCGGACGTCGTACTGGTCGAGGGAATCGGCGGCTGGGCATTGCCGCTCGGGCCCGCGACGATGCTGAGCGACATGGTCGCGCGTCTCGACCTGCCGGTGCTGCTCGTTGTCGGCGTGCGCCTCGGCGCGCTGAATCACGCGCTGCTGTCGGCCCGCGCGATAGCGGCGGACGGCGCACGCATGGTCGGCTGGGTCGCCAACATCGTCGACCCGGATTACGCGTATGCGCAGGACACCGTACAGGCGCTGATCGAGCGCCTGCCGGCGCCGTGCGTCGGCCGCCTCGACTGGCAGCCCGGTGCCGCCCCGGATACCATCAGCCACTCCCTCAGCCAGGCCGTCGATCTGATGGCCGGTACCGGATGACCCAGGACGGCCATGGTCGAAGAACTGGACAGCCAGGACAGCACCGACACCGTCTGGGTGGTCAGGCCCACGCGCTCGCTGACCTGGCCCGAAGCCAAACGCTGGCTCTGCGTGATTTCCTTCATCCCGCTGGCGAGCGGTCTCCTGTTCCTCTGGTACGGCATCCCGCTGGTGCTGCCGTTCGCCGGACTCGAGATCGCGCTGCTGTGGGCCGCGTTCTACTACGTGGCGTGGACCGGGCAGATGCGCGAAGTCATCCGGCTCACGCCGCAGCGCCTGATCATCGAAAAGGGGCGCCATGTCCCCAATCAGCGCGTCGAATACGAGCGCGCGTGGGTCAAGGTGGACCTCGACGAAAACCGCGGCTGGCACCCGAGCAGTCTGCGCATCCGATCCCATGGACGCACCGCATCGGTGGGCGATTTCCTGACCGACGGCGAGCGTCGGGCACTCGCCCTCGCCCTGATTAACGCATTGGGCAAAAGTCGTTAGAATGCGAAGTTAAAGATGGACCAACGGGTCCGACAGGCCAGCAGCCCGCACGCCCGGCCTGCGCCTTCATCTCGAAATCTGGCTTTAGTCTTTTGAGCTTTGGGAGCTTTTTCATGACGACCTCAATATCCAAGCTCGCCCGCCGTGGGTCGGCTGCCGCGCTGCTGCTGTCGCCCCTGATGGCGCAGGCCGCATGGAACGAGTTGAACCTGACCAAGGGCGTGACGCCCTACAGCGAAACGGTCTACGACCTGCACATGATGATTCTGTGGATCTGCGTGATCACCGGCGTCCTGGTGTTCGGCGCGATCTTCTACTCGATCCTCAAGTTCCGGAAATCGGCCGGCGCCGTGCCGGCGCAATGGCACGAAAGCACGCTCGTCGAATTCCTGTGGACGGCCGTGCCGGCCATCATCCTGGTGGTGATGGCGGTGCCGGCGACGAAGGCGTTGATCATGATGGAGGACGTCTCGAACTCCGCGATGACCATCAAGGTCACCGGCTACCAGTGGCGCTGGCGCTATGACTACGTCAATGAAGGCGTCGGTTACTACAGCACGCTCGCCAAGCCCAGCGACACCGCGCGCCAGCTCGATTCCGGCATCGATCCGGCGAGCGTCGAGAACTACCTGCTCGAAGTCGATAACGAACTGGTAGTGCCGGTCGGCCAGAAAATCCGTTTCCTGACCACCGCCGCCGACGTCATCCACGCCTGGTGGGTGCCGGCGCTGGGTTGGAAACGCGATGCGATCCCGGGATACATCAACGAATCGTGGGCGTTGATCAAGGAGCCCGGCGTCTACCGCGGCCAATGCGCGGAACTGTGTGGCAAGGACCATGGCTTCATGCCGGTCGTCGTCCGCGCGCTGCCGGAAGCCGAATACAAAGCGTGGCTCGAGAAGATGAAGGCCGAACAGGCGCCGGCCACGGCGGCATCTGCCGTCCCGGCGCTCAGCGTCGCGGCCAGCCGCTAAGCCATTCGTCACGTAACGTCTGAACAGTATCGAAAGTAGAGGATTAGCCCATGAGCACGGCAGCAGCCCATCACGATGAGCACCACGCTCACCACCCGTCGGGGATCACTCGCTGGCTGACGACGACGAACCACAAGGACATCGGCACGATGTACCTGGTGTTCTCGTTGATCATGTTCTTCATTGGCGGCGCGATGGCGATGATCATTCGCCTCGAGCTGTTCCAGCCCGGTCTGCAGTGGGTCAACCCGCAGTTCTTCAATTCGATGACCACGATGCATGCGCTGGTCATGATCTTCGGCGCCGTGATGCCGGCGTGGACGGGTTTCGCGAACTGGCTGGTACCGCTGATGATCGGCGCGCCCGACATGGCGCTGCCGCGCCTGAACAACTGGAGCTTCTGGATTCTCCCGTTCGCGTTCACGCTGCTGCTGTCCACGCTGTTCATGCCCGGCGGTGCGCCGGCCGGCGGCTGGACGATGTACCCGCCGCTCGTCCTGCAGACCGGTAACGCGTTCCCGTTCCTGATCTTCGCCGTCCACTTCATGGGTGCCTCGTCGATTGCCGGTGCGATCAACATCATCGCGACGGTGTTCAACATGCGCGCCCCCGGCATGACCTTGATGAAGCTGCCGCTGTTCGTGTGGACCTGGATCATCACCGCGTTCCTGCTGATCGCCTCGATCCCGGTGCTCGCTGGCGCGGTGACGATGCTGCTGACCGACAAGTTCTTCGGCACCTCGTTCTTCAGCGCGGCCGGCGGCGGCGACCCGGTGATGTTCCAACACATCTTCTGGTTCTTCGGTCACCCCGAAGTCTACATCCTGATCCTGCCGGCCTTTGGCATCGCGTCCGCCATCATCCCGACCTTCGCGCGCAAGCCGCTGTTCGGCTACAGCTCGATGGTCTACGCGTCGGCCTCGATCGCCTTCCTGTCGTTCATCGTGTGGGCCCATCACATGTTCACCGTCGGCATGCCGCTGGCCGGTGAACTGTTCTTCATGTACGCGACGGTGCTGATTGCGGTGCCGACGGGCGTGAAGGTGTTCAACTGGGTGGCGACGATGTGGCAGAGCTCGATGACCTTCGAGACGCCGATGCTGTTCGCAATCGCCTTCGTCGTGCTGTTCACGATCGGCGGTTTCTCGGGCCTGATGCTCGGCATCACGCCGGTCGACTTCCAGTATCACGACACCTACTTCGTCGTGGCCCACTTCCACTACGTGCTGGTGACCGGTGCCGTCTACGCGCTGATCGCGGGCACCTACTTCTGGCTGCCGAAGTGGACCGGCCACATGTACAGCGAAACGCTCGGCAAGTGGCACTTCTGGCTGTCGACGATCTCCGTGAACGTGCTGTTCTTCCCGCAGCACTTCCTCGGCCTCGCCGGCATGCCGCGCCGCATCCCTGACTACGCGGTGCAGTTCGCCGACTGGAACATGGTGTCGAGCATCGGCGGCTTCGTGTTCGGCCTGTCGCAGATCCTCTTCGTGGTCGGCATCGTGAAGTGCGCGCGTGGTGGCAAGCAGGCCACGTCCCAGGTCTGGGAAGGTGCCCATGGCCTGGAGTGGACGCTGTCCTCGCCGCCGCCGTACCACAGCTTCTCGACGCCGCCGGCCGCGGCGACGATCGAAGGCGGGATGCGCTGAGTCCTGATGAACGACGAACTGCAGACCCGGCAGCGACGCGCGGCGGCCCGCACGGCTTTCGTGCTCGCCGCGTTCGCGCTGGGATGCTATGTCACCTTCCTGGTCACGCGACTCTGAGATGACGGACACGATTCGCAGCAGCGCCAACCGGCGCCTGGCCTACAAGCTGCTCGGGCTCACCGGCCTGATGTTCGGCTTCGGCTATGCGCTGGTGCCGCTGTACAACGTGTTCTGCGAAGTGACGGGCATCAACGGCAAGACCGGGGAACTGTCGGCGGCGCAAGCCGACGCGATGCAGCCGGACCTGTCGCGCGAAGTCACCGTCGAGTTCGTGACCAGCGTCAGCGCCGGACTCGCCTGGCAGTTCAGTGCACCGGCGCAGAAGATCGTCGTCCATCCGGGCGTGGTGACGGCAGTCGAGTTCGAAGTCGTCAACAACGCCGGCCGCGACATGGTGGGCCAGGCGATACCGAGCGTCGCACCATCCACGGCGGCCCGGTATTTCAGCAAGACCGAATGCTTCTGCTTCAACCGGCAACCGCTGGTGGCCGGCAAGGTGAGCAAGCTGCCCGTCCGCTTCATCGTCGATCCGAAACTGCCGGCAGACGTACAGACGGTCACGCTCGGCTACACCTTCTTCGAAGCGCTGCCCGACGCACCGGACACCAATCAGAAACGGGGGAGTCTGCCGAGCACCTGAGGCGTGGCAGACAACGAGTCAACAACCGAGCTAGAGAGTATCGAAATGGCACAGGCACACGCCGACACCGCACACGCGCATTATTACGTTCCAGATTCGAGTCGCTGGCCGTTCCTCGGTTCGCTGTCACTCTTCATCTGCTTCATCGGCGGCGCCGCGACGCTCAACGACAGCCCGCTGGGTTCCAGCATTCTCGGCGCGGGCTTCCTGTTGCTGTTCGTCACGCTGTTCGCGTGGTTCGGCGACGTCATCCGCGAGAGTGAAGGTGGCCGCTACGGCCAGTGGGAAGACGTCAGCTTCCGCATGGGCATGATGTGGTTCATCTTCTCGGAAGTGATGTTCTTCGCCGCGTTCTTCGGCGCGCTGTTCTATGCGCGCGTCCTGTCAGTGCCGTGGCTCAGCGGCGCCGGTGCGGAAGCCGCGACGCACGAGTTCCTGTGGCCGAGCTTCCTCGCCGACTGGCCGCTGCTGAAACTGCCGACCGACTACGGCTTCACGCAGGCCAAGGACGTGATCCCGGCCTGGGGCGTCCCCGCCGTCAACACCGCCATCCTGCTGACGTCCGGCGTCACCGTGACGTGGGCGCACTGGGGCCTGAAGGTCAACAAGCGCGGTCACCTGATCGCCGGCCTCGCGCTGACGGTGCTGCTGGGCTGCATCTTCGTGTACCTGCAGGCCGAAGAATACGGCCATGCCTACCATGAACTCGGCCTCACGCTGAATTCGGGCATCTACGGTGCGACCTTCTTCCTGCTGACAGGCTTCCACGGCTTCCACGTGACCATGGGCACGCTGATGCTGTTCGTGATCCTGCTCCGCTGCATCAAGGGTCACTTCAAACCGGAACACCATTTCGCGTTCGAAGGCGTGGCCTGGTACTGGCACTTCGTCGACGTGGTCTGGATCGGCCTGTTCATCTTCGTCTACATGATCTGAAGATTGTCCGACTGACCGGCGTGAAGGG
Organism: Gammaproteobacteria bacterium Ga0077536; assembly: GCA_001464935.1. Classification (GTDB taxonomy): domain Bacteria; phylum Pseudomonadota; class Gammaproteobacteria. The sequence continues at coordinate 84,452 of LNEL01000046.1, read as the reverse complement.
CGCTCCTGGTGAGCGCCCTTTTCGTTTCGAGGTTCACGCGGCCCCGCGGAGCCGCAAGTCCACGGCCTGCGCTGACGCGTAGCAATCAGTGCGGCTTGATGATGCCGAGCGCCGACAGGACCATCAGGATCACGAACAGCGCCACCGACAGGCCCACGCGAACAGTCAGGGCCTTCACCGTCGACGTGCCCTGCCCCTTGCTGCGGAACAAGCTGAAGAAAGCACTGCCCAAGGAAGCCACGATCATGATCAGCATCGCAATGACGAAGAAACGAATCAGGGGCTGGTCTTCCATGCGGATATCCTGCGCGCGGCGGCGCGTGCTGAGCGCGCACTGTAGCGCCCGTCGCGCCGGCGTTAAAGGGTCCTGATCCCGTGTCATTCGCCTCATCCGTGCTGGTGCGCGCAGCGATGGCCTTGTCGGTGATCGCACTGCTCGCCTCGCTGGGCGCCTGGCAACTCGATCGGGCGCAACAGAAGCGCGACCTGCACGAAGCCTTCACGCGCCAGCTCGATGCGCCGCCGTTGGAACTCGCGCTGCAGTCGGCGGCCGAGATCGAGGCGCAGGCCTGGCGTGCGGCGAGCGGCCGCGGACACTATGGGCCGCCGGTGATGCTGCTCGACAATCGCGTGCGCGACGGCCGGGTCGGGTACGAGATCCTGAGCGCTTTCACGCTCGAGGACGGTCGCCGCATTCTCGTCGATAGAGGCTGGTTGCCGGCGCCGCCGACACGCGACGAACTCCCGCGTATCGCGCTGCCGGCCGACGCGGTTTCCCTGCGTGGCCGTCTGGCCCCGGCGCCGTCGACCGGCATCGTGCTCAGCGAAGCGGCCGCGCAGCCGGAGGCCATCGGCGGCGACACCTGGCGTGTGCAGCACGTGGATTTCACGACGCTGAACGAGCGTTTTCCGCCGGGCTTTCTGCCGATGCTCGTTTACCTGGATGCCGGCGAGCCGGCCGGTTACGATCGCGAGTGGGCTCTGCCCGCACCGGACGATGGCAAGCACACGGCCTACGCCGTCCAGTGGTTTGCCATGGCGGCGGCCGTCGCCGTCATTTTCCTGATTTATCTGCGCCGTCGAGCGGCAGCGCCGACCACTGCGAATCCGTCACCATGAACACCCCGACGTCCCTCCCTTCCCCTGCACGCAATCGCCTGATGCTGATTCTGATCGCCGGTGCGTTCGTGCTGCCGATCGTCATTGCGTGGTTGCTCGCGTCCGGCAAACTCGACTGGCAGCCGGACATCCTCAGCAATCACGGCACCCTGATCTCGCCGCCCATCGACCTGGCCGACATGCCGGGGTCCGACGCCGCCCAACCGCTGCGCGCGCTGCCGCCGGCCGACTGGGCGCTGCTCTTCGTCAGCGATCAACCGTGCGATGCGCCATGCCAGGCGGTGCTGCGCGAGCTCGCCGCCGTGCGTATGGTGATTGGCAAGAACGGCACGCGCGTGAACGTGTTCGGCGTATTCACCGCCGCACAGGCGACCGCCGACGTCCGTCAGATCGTCGATCCGGCCCTGGTCAGGGCGATCGGCGACCGGCTGACGGCTGGCGGCAACCGGCTCGGCCTCCCCTTCATCGGCTTTCTCGACTGGCGCGGCCAGCTGATGATGCATTTCGCGCCTGACGCCGCCCCCGATGACATCAAGAGTGACCTGAAGCGCCTGCTGAGCGCTTCGGCGATCAAGTGACAACCGATGAGACCGCTGTATCGTTTCCTGTCCTGGCTGCTGCCGATTCTCGCTTTCACCGTCATCGTCAAAGGGGCGTATGTGCGCCTCAGCGACGCCGGCCTCGGCTGTCCCGACTGGCCGGGCTGCTACGGCCAGTTGCTCGTGCCCGCGACCGAGGCCGAGGCACAGCCCCATCATCTCGAAGCCCGGCCGCTCGAAAGCGGCAAGGCCTGGCGCGAAATGATTCACCGCTACCTGGCGTCCGGTCTCGGCCTCTTCATTGTCACGCTTGCGATTCTCGCGTGGCGCAACCGGGCCGACCCGCATCAGCCGGTGCTGGTGCCGCTGCTGCTCGTGCCGATGGTCGTCTTCCAGGGGCTGCTCGGGATGTGGACCGTGACGCTGCTGCTGAAACCGCTGGTGGTGACCGCCCATCTGCTCGGCGGGTTCACCATCCTCGCGCTGCTGACGTGGAATCTGCTGAGCGTCAGGGCCGGCCCCGCGCGCCGGCTCGCGCCCGGCGGCGCGATCGTCGGCGCCTGTGGCTTCGCCCTGCTGGCGCTGGTCGGGCAGGTGTTCCTCGGCGGCTGGACCAGCGCGAACTACGCCGCGCTCGCCTGCACCGATTTCCCGACCTGCCACGGCTCGTTCTGGCCCGACATGGCGTTCGACGACGCATTCGTGCTGTGGCGGGGGCTCGGCGTGAACTACGAATTCGGCGTGCTCGACACCCCGGCCCGCACCGCCATCCACTACAGCCACCGGCTGTGGGCCGGCGTGACCGCGCTGATGATCCTGATTGCGATCCACGCCGCACGCCGGCACGGCGGCGCGCCCGGACGCCGTTTGGGCTGGTGTATACTGGCCACCCTCGCGCTCCAGATTTCGCTCGGCATCACGAACGTGGTGCATGGACTGCCGCTGCCGGTCGCAGTCATGCACAACGGAGTGGCTGCGCTGCTGCTGGCGAGCCTCGTGACACTCCTGTATTACGCGACCCGCCCGCCGGGCGCCGCAGGCCACTGACTCAGGCCCGATGAAAAATGAAAAATCCGCCCGCTGACATCGCTACCCCCTCCACCGCCTCGTGGCGGGACTACCTCGCGCTGACGAAACCGCGCGTCATTTCGCTGATCGTCTTCACGGCGCTGATCGGCATGCTGATGTCGAGCCCCGGCCTCATCCCGCTCGATGTCCTCGTGCTCGGCAACCTCGGCATCGCGCTCGCCGCCGCGTCGGCCGCCGCAATCAATCATGTTGCCGAACACCGGATCGACGCGCTGATGGCGCGCACGCAGAATCGCCCGCTGCCCCACGGTGAACTCGGCGTGCCGCAGGCCCTGAGCTTCGCGCTGGTGCTCGGCTTCCTGTCGATGTACATCCTCGTCGCTTTCATCAATCCGTTGACCGCGGTGCTGACCTTCCTGTCGCTGATCGGCTACGCGATCATCTACACGATGTACCTGAAGCATGCGACGCCGCAGAACATCGTGATCGGCGGTGCAGCCGGCGCCGCGCCGCCGGTGCTCGGCTGGGTGGCCGTCACCGGTACGCTCGACCCGCATTCGCTGCTGCTGTTCCTGATCATCTTCGCGTGGACGCCGCCGCACTTCTGGGCGCTCGCGATCTACCGCCGCAACGAGTACGCGAAAGCGAACATTCCGATGCTGCCGATCACGCATGGCACCGCGTTCACGCGCCTGCACGTGCTGTTCTACACCATCCTGATGGTGGCCGTGACGATGCTGCCGTACGCGACCTACATGAGTGGCGTGATCTACCTCGTTGGCGCCACGGCGCTGAACGTGGTGTTCCTGTATTACGCCATCCGCATGCAGTTCGACGACAGCGATCAGCTCGCCTTCAAGACCTTCAAGTATTCGATCGTCTACCTGACACTGCTGTTCGTCGCGCTCTTCGCCGACCACTACTGGCCCCTCGCGCGCGCCGCGCTGGCCTGATCGAACGCGCGCGGCGATGATCGGCCGTTCCCGCCTGCACCCGGCCGTGTGGCTGTGGTTTCCGCCGGTGCTCGCGCTGGTCGTGCTGGGCGTGAAGTTCTTCGCACCGACGTTCTACGACAGCTTCATCGAAGGTGAACTCGGCCTGACCGAACTGGCGACACCGGTGGTCGCGCTCGCCGGTGTCTGGTTCGGTGTGCAGACGGTGTGGATGTCGCGCGGCCGCGTGCCGCTGCTGATCAGCGGCTGGCTGCTTGCCACCACGCTCGGCTGCTTCTACCTGGCCGGCGAGGAGTTGTCCTGGGGCCAGCAGCTGTTCCAGTGGCAGACGCCCGACGAAATCGCCGCGCTGAACGATCAGAACGAGACCAACCTGCACAACATGAGCAGCTGGTTCGATCAGAAGCCGCGCCTGTTGCTGGAACTGTGGGTGCTGTTCGGGGGCATCGTGCTGCCGCTGCGGCGCCTGGCCGGCCATCGGCCGGGTTATGCGGCGGACAGTTTTCGCGGCTGGTTCTGGCCGGGCATCGAATGTCTGCCGACAGCGCTGATCGCCATCGCGATCAAGCTGCCGGAGCGTTACAAAAAGCTGATGGGCATCGAAAGTCTGCCCTTCGAGATACGCTGGAGCGAACCGCAGGAGTACTACTTCGCGCTGTTCCTGCTGATCTACCTGCTCGCGGTGCGCCAGCGGCTGCGGCATCCAGCGCTCTGAATGCCGCAGCACATGGCGTCGTTCAGCGCTTCAGTGCCGCCGGCAGCAGCGGCAGATCGGTTTTCATCGCGCGCTTCAGGGTGTTGAAGGCGTTCGCTTCGATTTGACGGATGCGCTCGGCGGACACGCTGTATTTGCCGGCGAGTTCGTGCAGCGTCTGCTTCGGCTCGGTGAGCCAGCGGCTCGCGATGATGTCGCGGCTGCGGGCGTCGAGCGAGGACAGCGCGTGCGCGAGCTGTTCGGCGCCGTCACTCGCTTCCTCGGCGGCCTCGAGCTGTTCCGTCGGTTCGAAGCGCGTGTCGGCGAGGTAGCTCGACGGCGAGTAATCTTCCTCCCCGTCTTCGAGCGACACGTCGAATGCCTGGTCATGCGCATTCATGCGTTCTTCCATCAGCAGCACGGTCTTCGCGTCGACGCCGAGGTCCTTGGCCACCGACTCGACTTCCTGCGCATTCATCCAGCCCAGCCGCTGTTTCGCACTGCGGAGGTTGAAGAACAGCTTGCGCTGCGCCTTGGTCGTCGCGACTTTCACGATGCGCCAGTTGCGCAGGATGAACTCGTGGATTTCAGCCCGGATCCAGTGCACGGCAAACGATACGAGGCGCACGCCGACCGCCGGGTCGAAGCGCTTGACCGCCTTCATCAGGCCGATGTTGCCTTCCTGGATCAGGTCGCCGTGCGGCAGGCCGTAACCGAGGTAGCCGCGGGCGACCCGCACCACGAAGCGCAGATGGGACATGACGAGCTGCTTGGCCGCGTCGAGATCGGCGTCGTTGCGGAAGCGCAGCGCGAGCTCGCGCTCGTCCTCCTCGGACAGCATCGGGATGCGCTGCACGGCGCCGATGTACGCTTCGAGCGAACCGGTCGGCAGGGGCAAGTTCAGGGTGTTGGTCATCGGTGACCCTCCACTCAATTCTGTATGAAGTAATCTTAGCACTCGCGGGATTGGAGTGCTAAGACATCGGCGGGTTCCCGACCGGCTTTAAAAAAACGCGTTCGTGATGGCGTGCAGGGTCCCGCGCAGCCGGGCCGGCTGTCAGGGGAAAACCCTTTTTCGGTCAGTGGCTTCAGGCGGCAGGAGTCTCGCCCAGCAACGCATCGACGAAGCTGCCGGCGTCGAACACCTGCAGGTCGTCCTGTTGCTCCCCGACCCCGATGTAACGCAGCGGGAGGTTCATCGCATCGGCGACCGCGAACACCACGCCGCCCTTGGCCGTACCGTCGAGTTTGGTCAGCACCAGCGAGGTCAGCGGTGCCGCCTCGTGGAAGAGCCTGGCCTGCTGCACGGCGTTCTGGCCCATCGTCGCGTCGAGCACGAGCAGGGTTTCCTGCGGGGCCTCGGGGTTCTGTTTGGTCAGCACGCGGCGAATCTTGGACAGTTCCCCCATCAGCGCGCCCTGGGTGTGCAGGCGGCCGGCGGTGTCGGCGATCAGCACGTCGCAGCCGCGCGCAGCGGCGGCCGAGTATGCATCGAAGATGACCGACGCCGGGTCGGCCCCCGTGCCCTGCGACACGACCGGGATGCCGAGGCGCTCGCCCCAGGTCTTGAGCTGATCCACGGCCGCCGCACGAAACGTATCCCCTGCAGCGAACATGACCTTGTGCCCGGCGGCCTGCAGGTGGCGACCGATCTTCGCAATCGTGGTGGTCTTGCCAACGCCATTGACGCCCACGACCAGGATCACGAACGGCTTGCCGGCGCCCGTGGGGATCTCCAGTGGTGCCTCGACCGCCTTCAGCGTCCGCACCATCTCCTCGCGCAGGACCTCGATCAGCGGCAAGCCTTCCTTACCCGCCCGTTTCTCGACGGCGGTCATGATGCGCGCCGTGACCGCCACGCCGGTGTCGGCCATCAGCAGCGCGCTTTCGAGCGCCTCGAGTGAAGAAGCGTCGATCGGCTCGCGGCGGCCCAGCAGTCGGCCGAGCTTGTTGAGCAGACCATCGCGCGTGCGGGCTATGCCCTCTCGCAAACGTTTGAACATCGGAAGTCTGATGCGGTACCTAAAGATTGAGACAGTGCCCGGGAGCAGGTCCGCGGGCGGCCGGCAGTTCGGCTATGCTAGCACCCCCGGTGGCGCGACACCCGCCGCCGCGATCAGGATCCCGACAGGACGCCCCATCTTGCGCCAGACCTCTTTGCTGCTCGCCGCCGTCCTCGCGCTGTTGACGGCAGGCATCACACGCGCCGACGCGCGCACCCATGAATTCATGCTCGACAATGGCCTGAAGCTGGTCGTGCAGGAAGATCATCGCGCGCCCGTCGCGGTGGTGCAGATCTGGTACAAGGTCGGCGCCGGTTACGAGCAGGACGGCGCCACCGGCGTGTCGCACGCGCTCGAACACATGATGTTCAAGCGCACGAAGAACCTCGCCACCGGCGAATTCTCACGCATCATCGCCGACCGCGGCGGGCGCGAGAACGCGTTCACGAGCCTCGACTACACCGCCTATTTCCAGCAGTGGTCGAAGGACGATGTCGAACTGAGCTTCAAACTCGAAGCCGAGCGCATGCAGCACCTGCTGCTCGATGAAACCGAATTCACCACCGAGATGAAGGTGATCGCCGAGGAGCGGCGTCTGCGCACCGACGACGATCCCCAGGCGCTGGCGGTTGAAGTGGCGCAGACCGTCGCCTGGCAGACGAGCCCGTATCGCCAGCCCGTGATCGGCTGGGCAGCGGACATCGCCTCGATGCGCCTGTCCGATCTCCGCGCGTGGTACGAGCGCTGGTACACACCGTCGAACGCGACGGTGGTGGTGGTCGGCGATGTCGAGCCCGCGGCCGTCAAAGCGCTCGCCGACCGGCATTTCGGCAGCATCGCCAGGCGCGACATCGAGCCGCCGCGCGCGCGGCCCGAAGTGCAGCAGCACGGCGAGAAGCGCTTGATCGTGCGCAACGAGAAAGTGCAGCTGCCGAACCTGATGATGGCATTCAAGACCCCGACGATGACGCAGGTCGGCAAGCCCGGTCCCGACGGCAAGCCCGTCGAGGCCTGGGAAATCTATGCGCTCGATGTCCTCGCCGCCGTGCTCGACGGCGGGTCGAGCGCCCGCTTCACGCGCGAACTGGTGCGCGGCCAGGAACTCGCGAGCCAGATTGGCACCTATTTCCAGTCCATGTCCCGCCTGCCCGACATGTTCAGCATCGACGCGACACCGCGCGAAGGCCACACGCTCGAGGCGCTGGAAGCCGCGATCAATCGCCAGCTCGATGCCATCAAGGCCACGCCGCCGGACGACGCGGAGCTCGCGCGCGTCAAGACGCAGGTCGTGGCCGACACCGTCTACCAGCAGGACTCCATGTTCTACCAGGCCATGGTCATCGGCACGCTGGAATCCGTCGGCCTGTCGTGGCGGCTGCGCGATGAATACGACGCCGGCATCCGGCAGGTCACGCCCGCGCAGGTGCAGGCCGTGGCCCGTCGCTACCTGCACGAGGATCGCTCGACCGTTGCGTGGCTGCTGCCCGCCGAGGATCGCTAGCATGCGCGCGACACGACTTCTGCTGACCGTGTGCCTCGGCGTCTGGGCCTGCGCTGCACACGCCTCGCCTGGCATCGAACGCTGGACCACGACCAACGGCGCCGCTGTCTACTTCGTCGCCGCGCCGGAAATTCCGATGCTCGATCTGCGGCTCGTGTTCGCCGCCGGCAGTGCGCGCGACGGCGCCCGGGCCGGCGTGGCCGCGTTGACCAATGACCTGCTCGACGAAGGCACGGCCACCCTGACCGCGGACGAATTCCACGCCCGGCTCGAAGCGACGGGCGCGATCCTCGGCAGCGGCTCGCTGCGTGAAATGGCGTGGGTGTCGTTGCGTACGCTGACCGCCGAGCCACAGCGCTCGACGGCCACCCGGCTGCTGGGCGAACTGCTGCAGGCCCCGCGGTTCGACGACGCGGCTGTCACCCGCCAGCGCGATCAGGCGCTCGCCGGCCTCAAGCGTGCACTCGAATCGCCCGGCACGCTCGGCCAGCGCGCGTTCTTCCGCGCGCTGTACGGCGACCATCCGTACGGCCGGCCGCCCGAAGGCACCGTCGAGAGCCTCGGCGCGCTGACCCCGGCCGACGTCGACGCCTTCTACCGCCAGCATTACGTCGCGCGCAACCTGACGGTGGCGATCGTCGGCGCCCTCTCGCGCGAAGAGGCGGCGGCGCTCGCCGAACAGTTGAGCGCCAACCTCGCCGCGGGCGAGGCTGCGCCCGCGCTGCCGCCGCTACCGGACTACGCGCCCGTCACCGAGCACATCGAATTCGCGTCGTCGCAGAGCCACGTGTTCGTCGGCCAGCGCGGCCTGACGCGCGAGGATCCGGACTACTTCCCGCTCGTGGTCGCCAACCACGTGCTCGGCGGCAACGGGGTGGTGTCGAAGCTGTTCGCGGAAATCCGCGAGAAGCGCGGCCTGTCCTACAGCGTCGAAAGCCATTTCGAACCGATGGGCCTGCCGGGCCCCTACGTCGCGACCCTGCAGACCAGCGGCGAACAGCTCGAGGCGGCGGTCGCCCTGCTGCGCGAACAGATCGCAGGCTTCGTGGCGCAGGGGCCGGGCGCCAGCGAGTTCGAGGCGGCGAAGCGCAATCTCGTCGGCGGCTTTCCGCTGCGCATCGACAACAACTCGAAAATCGTCGAGAACCTCGCTGTGATCGGCTTCTACCGCCTGCCGCTGGATTACCTCGACGCCTACACGCGCAAGGTCGAGGCCGTCACGCGCGAGCAGGCCGCGGACGCCGTCAGACGCCGCATCGACCCGTCCCGCCTCGTGCAGATCACGGTCGGTCGCCGCACCGCAGCCACCGCCGCGCAATGAAGCCGCGCCGTGGCGCGGCCGCGCCGGGCTTCGTGCGCATCATCGGTGGCGAGTGGCGCGGACGACGCCTTGCGGTGCCGCCCGGTGAAGTGCGGCCCAGCAGCGACCGCGTGCGCGAAACCCTCTTCAACTGGCTTGCCCCACGCCTGCCCGGCGCGCGCTGTCTCGATCTCTTTGCGGGCACCGGCGCGCTCGGCTTCGAAGCGCTGTCGCGCGGTGCGCGCGCCGCCACGCTGATCGAGCGTGATGCGGCCGTTTTCGCCCATTTGCAGGACATGCGCGCGCGCCTCGAAGCTGAACGCGCGGACATCCTTCGTTATGATGCGCTCGCGTGGCTGGCGGCTGCGCCGGTCACGGCCTACGACATCGTTTTTGTCGATCCGCCCTTCGGGTCGGCCCTGGCTGCCCCGGTCCTCGCGCGCCTCGCGCAAGGTTGGGTGGCAGCGGACGGCGTGGTATACGTGGAAGCGCCGGAGGCGCCCGTGTTGCCGCCGGGCTGGGCGATCCTCAAGCAGGGGCGCACCCGCCAGGTCGTGTTTTCGCTCGTCGCGCCGGCCGCGGCGGATACCGCAAACGAGTCAGTGGAGTAGCTGCATTGAGCAACAGGGCGATTTACCCGGGGACCTTCGACCCGATCACCAACGGCCACATCGACATCGTTGCCCGTGCCGCCAGGATTTTCGATCACGTGATCGTCGCGGTCGCGGCGAGCACCTCCAAGAACACCGCCTTCTCGACCGACGAACGCGTGCAGTTCGCGCGCGACACGCTCGCCGAGTACAAGAACGTCGAAGTGCAGCGCTTCGAAGGCCTGCTCGCGAACTTCGTGCGCCAGTGGGGCGCGAACGCCGTGCTGCGTGGCCTGCGCGCCGTGTCCGACTTCGAATACGAATTCCAGCTCGCCGGCATGAACAAGCATCTCGTGCCGGAGGCGGAAACCATTTTCATGCCGACACGCGAGAACTACTCGTACATCTCCTCGTCGCTGATCCGCGAAATCGCCTCGCTCGGCGGGGATGTCAGCGAGTTCGTCCATCCCATCGTGCGCGACGCGCTCGCCGAACGTTTCGCCAGCCGCAACCCGAAGAAGTAGCGCCCGCATGGCGCTGCGCATTACGGAGCTGTGCATCAACTGCGATGTGTGCGAGCCCGAGTGCCCGAACCACGCGATCTTCGAAGGCCCTGAGCATTACGAGATAGATCCCGCGCGCTGCACCGAGTGCGTGGGCCACTTCGACGAACCGCAATGCGTGCAGGTGTGTCCGGTCGACTGCATTCCGAAGGATCCGGCCCACCCGGAAGAGGAGTCCCAGCTATGGGCCAAATACCATCGCCTGATCGCGGAGCCCGCCCGTGAGAGTTGAACTGCGCTCTGCGCGCGGCGGCGCGCTGCGCCTGCTGTGCTGCTGCCTGCTGTTCGTCGTCTGGAGCGCGGGCGCGCGCGAACTGCCGGCAACGCCGCCCGCGGCTGCAGTCGCCTCGGCGCACCCGCTCGCGACAGCCGCCGGCCGCGAAATCCTCGATGCCGGCGGCAACGCGTTCGATGCCGCCATTGCGGTTGCCGCCACGCTTGCGGTCGTCGAGCCGTACTCTTCCGGCATCGGTGGTGGTGGCTTCTTCCTGCTGCACCGGGCGGCCGACGGTTTCAACGTGATGATCGATGCGCGCGAAACGGCGCCGGGCGCCGCGCATCGCGACATGTATCTCGACGACAGCGGCGACATCGCCGCGGGCCGCTCGATGAACGGCGCGCTCGCCGCCGGCATTCCGGGTCTGCCCGCCGGCATCGCGCATCTCGCCGCCCACTACGGCACGCTGCCGCTGAAGACGACGCTGGCGCCCGCGATCCGGCATGCCCGCGACGGCTTCGAAGTCACGGCGCACTACAGCATGATGGCCGGTTTCCGCACCGACGCGATGAACGCCGATCCCGAAACCGCGCGCATCTTCCTGCGCGAGGGCGCCGCGCCCGCGCTCGGCACGCGCCTCGCACAGCCCGATCTCGCCGTCACCCTCGAGCGCATGGCGGCCGATGGCAAAGCCGGATTCTACACCGGCGCCACGGCGGAGCAGCTCGTCGCCGGCGTGCGGGCCGGTGGCGGCCTCTGGGAGCTGAGCGACCTCGCCCGCTACACCGTCGTCGAGCGCGAGCCCGTGATCGGCAGCTATCGCGGCATCCGCGTGATATCGGCCCCGCCGCCGTCGTCGGGCGGTATCGTGCTGATCGAGGCCCTGAACATTCTCGAAGGCTACGACTACGCGAGCCTCGCACCGACGCCGCGCGCGCACCTGACGATCGAGGCGATGCGCCGCGCCTATCGCGATCGGGCCGAATTCCTCGGCGATCCGGATTTCACCGACGTGCCCGTCGCCCGCCTCACCGCGAAGTCACATGCGCAAGCGATCGCCGCCGATCTGCTGGCCGATCGGGCGACGCCCAGCAGCGCGCTGAAACCGATTGCCCCACCCCCGCAGGGCGACCACACCACGCACTTCTCGGTGCTCGATGCCGCCGGCAACCGCGTGGCGGCGACGCTCAGTGTGAATTTTCCGTTCGGCTGCGCGTTCACCCCGCCCGGTACCGGCGTGCTGTTGAACAACGAGATGGACGACTTCTCGTCGAAAGCGATGACGCCGAACGGTTACGGTCTGGTCGGTGTCGACGCGAACGCCATCGCACCGTTCAAGCGTCCGCTGTCGTCGATGACGCCGACGTTTCTCGAAACCCCGGAACGCATCGGCATCCTCGGCACGCCGGGCGGCAGCCGCATCATCTCGATGGTGCTGCTGGGCACGCTGTCCTACGCCGACGGCAGGCCGCCGTCGGATTGGGTCGCCACGCCGCGCTATCACCATCAGTACCTGCCCGATGAAGTGCTCTACGAGCCGAAGGCCTTCGACGCCACGGCGCGCGCCGACCTCGAACGCCGCGGCCACACGCTGAAGCTCTCGAATCGCGAGTACGGCAACATGCACGCGATCCTGTGGGATCGCGCCCACGGCGAAGTCAGCGCCGCGTCCGATCCGCGCGGCGAAGGCACGGCGCTGGTGTGGCAGCCGGCGGCGGTGGGTGCGGCGGTCAAATAGGGATTCGGCCACCGAGAACACCGAAGCAAGAAGGGCCGTAGGTTGGGCTGACGCAGGAAGCCCGACATGGGCATCTGATAGCGCCCCCCCATCACACCCGTCCATCGGTCCCGCTCGGCGGCGTGCTCGAGCACGGTCCGCAAGCGCCATGAGGGCGCCCGCGTTGGGCTTCCGGTGTCATGCCGACCTACGCGACAAGCCGAGATTTTCGCGCAGGTTCATGGCGAGTCATTGGGTGTCGCGCTCGGTCATGCAGATGTCGTACGTGTCTCGGATCTGCTGCAGGTGATCGTGTTCCCTGCTCCCCTTGCCGAAAGCCCATCCAGGTCCTGTTCCCTTCTTGCCTCGGTGTTCTCGGTGGCCAATTTCCTCACACAGGCCGCCGCAGATTTCCCCGCGGCACGAGTAAAGCGGCGAGCACCAAAGCGGTTGCCGCGAGCGTGGAAGGTGGGCCGAAGCTGCTGTCGACTGTGGCCAGGCGCCCGGCGAGGGCGGGGCCGATGAGCTGGCCGAAGCCGAAGGCCGCGGTCATCCAGCCGACGACGCCATCGGCCTGCGCGCCGCCGAGTGCACGCGCGGCGCCCAGCACGAGCGAGGTGATCGAGAGAAAGGTCGCACCGAGACAGGCGGCGCCGACCAGCACGGCGGTCGCACCGTCGCCGTAAGCGGCGAGCAGCACGCCGACGGCTTCGACGATGAACGCGGCGCGCATCACCGGAAAACTGCCGTAGCGCGCGGCAAGGCCTTGCACGAGCGGTACGGAAGGCGCCGCCGTCGCGCCGACCACGATCCAGCTCACCGGTTCGAGCCATACCGCCGAATCGAGTTGCCGTGCCATCGCGACCAGGAAGGTCGCGGTAATCACATAGCCGAACCCGAGCAGGCCATAGGCCGCAATCACGCGCTGCAGTTCGCGGGTCATCAGTCCGCGCGGTGCCGCGGCTGTGGCCGGCCGCGTCGGGCGCAGGTTCGGCAGGCGCAGCAGCACACGCAGCGCCCACGCGACGCACGCCCCGGCCGTCACGCCGAGCACGGCCCATTGCGCGAACACGGACTGGCCGAAGTGCCGCGCCGCTTCGATCAGCACGACCGAGACCACGATGCCGACGCCGACCCCTGAAAAGTACAGCGAGACGAGGCCAGGCCGCGCGGACTGCGCGAGATGGTCGAGCACCAGCGTGGTGCCGAGTACCACGCCGAGCGCAGCCACTGCGCCGGCGACGAAACGAATCGCAAGCCAACCCGCAAACGACCACGCCACGGCGCCGGCGGCGCTCGTCACGGCACTCAGCACCAGTGCGCCGACGAGCCAGTGCGCGCGCGTCGCGCGTGACGCGAGCCGGCCCGCCAGCAGCGCGCCGAACAGGTAGCCGATGAAGTTCGCCGTCGCGACGTCCCCCGCCTGCGCGATGCTCCAGCCGAGCGCGTCCTGCATGCGCGGCAACAGCGGCGTATACGCGAAACGTCCGATGCCCATCACCGTCGCGAGTGCGAGCGCACCGGCCAGCGCCACCGGCAGCGGCGGCAACGCCGGACCGCCGCTCGCGGCGGTCGGACTTCGCACGCGATCATCCACGCCGGATCAGTCTTGCTCGCGATAGGCCGGACGTCGATCGCGCCACAGCGCCGGCAGACTCGCGAGCACGGTGCCGACACTGCCGGCGCCACGCTGCCAGGTCTGGAAGGCGCGCAGTAGGCGTTGCTGACCGCGCGTGACCTGGGCGCGCTTCCACGCCCCGGCGGCATACTTGTTCGCTTCGGACAGCGTCGGATAAATGTGGATGGTGCCGAGAATCTTGCCGAGGCCGAGCCCGTGTTTCATCGCGAGCACGAACTCGGCGAGCAGATCGCCTGCATGCTCGCCGACGATCGTCACGCCGAGGATGCGATCCGAGCCCGGCGGCGTCAGCACTTTCACGTAACCGTGCGCCTCGCCGTCGGCGATCGCACGATCGAGATCGTCGATGCCGTAGGTCGTGACGTCGAAGTCGAGGTGGCGTTCGCGCGCTTCGGTTTCGTTCAAGCCGACGCGCGCGATCTCGGGCTCGGTGAACGTCGCGCGCGGGATCACGCGATAGTCCGCCTTGAAGCGCCGGAAGCGGCCGAACAGCGCGTTGACCGCTGCATACCAGGCCTGGTGCGCCGAGACGTGGGTGAACTGGAAGGGCCCGACCACGTCGCCGCAGGCGTGGATGTTCGGGAAGCGCGTCTGCAGGAACTGGTCGACCGGCAGCGGCTTGCCGGGCGTGACGTCGATGCCGAGTTCCTCGAGCCCGAAGCCCGCGACATTCGGCACGCGGCCGACCGCGACCAGCACGGCGTCGAACGCGATCTCGATTTCCTGACCGTCCTGCTCGGCGATCAGGCGCCGCTCGCCCTCACGCTGCACGACCTGCAGCGCGCGGCACGAGGTCAGCACGCGGATGCCCTCGGCGGCGAAGCGCTGCGCCAGCAGCGCCGAGATGTCGGGGTCTTCGCGCGCGAGCAGCCGCGGCTGCTGCTCGACCTGCGTGACCTCGGCGCCGCAGCGCGCGAAAGCCTGCGCGAGTTCGCAGCCGATCGGCCCACCGCCGAGCACGAGCAGCCGGCGCGGCAGTTCACGCAGATCCCAGATGCTGTCCGACGTGTAGTAACCCGCTTCCTCGAGCCCCGGCAGTGGTGGCACGAACGGCCGTCCGCCGGTGGCGATCACGATCTCGCGCGTGCTGAGTCGCCGCCTGTTGCCATTCGCCGAGGTGACCTCGACTTCCCACGGCGTGACGATGCGCGCGGTGCCGTCGACGCAGTCGACACCGAGCGCCGTGTAGCGCGCGACGGAATCGTGTGGCTCGATCTCGCGCACCGTTGCCGCCACGCGCGCCATCACCGCGGCGAAGTCGCACACGCCGTGCGCATCGCGCACGCCGAACTCCTTACCGCGCTTGAGCATGGCCATGAACTTCGCGGACCGGATCAGCGCCTTGCTCGGCACGCAGCCCGTGTTCAGACAGTCGCCGCCCATGCGGTGTTTCTCGACGAGCGCGACGCGCGCCTGCGTGGCCGCGGCGATATAGGCCGAGACCAGCCCGCCACTGCCGGCGCCGATCACCACGAGGTTGTAGTTGAAGCGCGCCGGCCGCTTCCAGCGCGCGTAGATCTTGCGCGCCTGGAGCCTGTCGACGACGCGGCGCGCGATCAGCGGAAACACGCCGAGCAGTGCGAAACTGCCGAGCAGCGCCGGTGACAGCACGCCCTGCAGCGAATCGATCCGCGCGAGCTGCGTGCCGACGTTCACGAACACGAAGGTGCCGGCGAGCATGCCGAGCTGGCTGACCCAATAGAACGTGCGCGCCGGCAGCCGCGTCAGTCCCATCGCGAGATTGATCACGAAGAATGGGAACAGCGGCACCAGCCGCAGCGCGAACAGGTAGAAGCCGCCGTCCTTTTCGATGCCGGCGTCGAGCGCCTCCAGGCGATCGCCGAGTTTCGCGCGCACCCAGTCGCGCAGCATGAAGCGCGCGGCGAGCATCGCGAGCGTCGCGCCGATCGATGAGGCGAAGGACACCACCAGCAGGCCAGTCCACAGACCGAACAGCGCGCCGCCGGCCAGCGTCATGATCACCGCGCCCGGCAGCGACAGCGCCGTGACCGCGACATACATCAGGAAGTAGCTGCCGAGCGCGACGAGCGGTTTCTGCTCGACCCACCCGGCGAGGGACGCCTGCTGTGTTTTGAGCGTTTCGAGGCTGAAATAGCGGCCGAGCCCGAGCCCGTAGAACCCCCCCAACAGCGCCAGAATCACGAACAGGATCAGCGCTTTTCGCTTGTTCATCAGGGAATTTGTCCTTCAGACACCAGGCGCCGGCGGTTGCCGCTGCGCCTCACCCATTCGGGGTCGCTGGCCATGCCACGCTGCGCGAGGATCGCGCCCGATGAACACCCTGACCACAGCCGCCCATGTCCTTGCCCATGCCATTGCCGGGCGCGCCGCGTGCCGCAGGGCGGCGCCATGAGTTCGGATGTCGACATCCTGCTGGCGCTGGAGCGGGCGTTCGCGGCGGTGCCCCGGCCCGCGCACTTTACCGACTTCGCGCACTGCGCGGAATGCGTGGAACACGATGAGCGGCTGCAGGCCTGTGCCCGCGATGCCCTGAGTCTCGAAGACGTGGGTTACGCGGCCTGGGATCCGTTCTGCGTCGCAGTGCCGGCGAGCTTCGGTTACTTCTTTCCGGCGCTCGCGCGCCTCGCGCTCGCGCCGCCGAGCGCCGAGCACGGCTGGTATGGCACGCAACTGCTGTTCCATCTGACGGCCGAACGGCGTGGCAACGGCTTCCTCGATGCCTGCACCCCGACGCAGCGCACGAGTGTCGCGCGTTTCCTGCGCCACCTGCTCGAAACCCGTGGGGCGCTCGTGGCCGGCGATCGCGTCACCGATGCGCTGACCGACTGCTACCGCCTGTGGTCGACGGCCGCGCCGGCGCGGGTGCTGAACTGAGCCGCACGCGCGGCTTGCGCTGACAAGGCCGCCCTCGACGCGCACCGGGCCGCCCGTCTACCCTTCGCGGATGCCTGCGACCACCGTACCGTTTGCCCTGCGTGCCCTCGATCACCTCGTGCTGCGCATCCGCGACGAGCGCCGCATGCTCGAGTTCTACTGCACGGTCCTCGGCTGCCGTGAGGAGCGCCGGCTCGAGGAGTTCGGTCTCGTCCAGTTGCGGGCCGGCAGCGCGTTGATCGACTTCGTCACCGTCGACGGCACCCTCGGCCGCGCCGGTGGCGCCGCGCCCGGCGCCGAAGCCCGCAACGTCGATCATTTCTGCCTGCGCATCGACCCGTTCGACCTCGACGCCCTCACGGCTCACCTCGCCGCGCATGGTCTGTCGGCGCCTCGGGTCGAAATCCGCTACGGCGCCGACGGCTACGGGCCATCGGTGTACCTGCGCGATCCGGAAGGCAATACGGTCGAGTTGAAAGGACCGCCGACGCGGCCAGGACCCTGACGCGGGCGCCTGTGGACGCGGGGAGCGTGCCTAGCGCGCGTCCCAGGCCAGAAAATTGCGCAGCAGGTGCAGGCCTGCGTCCGCGCTCTTCTCCGGATGGAACTGGGTCGCGAAGGCACAGCCGCTGGCAAGCGCCGAGCAGAACGGCGCGATGTAGTCGGTCTCGCCAATCACGATGGACGCATCGGCCGGCGCCACGAAATAACTGTGCACGAAGTAGAAGCGCGTACCGGATGGCACGCCGGCGAGCACCGGGTGCTCGCGCGTCCAGCGCACTTCGTTCCAGCCCATGTGCGGAATCTTGCGCGGGCTGCCGTCCGGCGCGGGGCCGGCATCGGCGGGAAAGCGGCGCACGTGGCCGGGGAACACGTCGAGGCAGGCCATGCCGCCGTCTTCGTCGCTGGTCGTCATCAGCGACTGCAGGCCGAGGCAGATGCCGAAGAACGGTTTGACCTGCACGCACTCGCGCAGCGCCTGCACGAGATCGCGTTCCTGCAGATGTTTCATGCAGTCGCCAATCGCGCCCTGGCCGGGAAACACCACGCGATCGGCGTTGCGCAGTTGCTCAGGTCGCTCGCAGACCTGCACGTCGTCGTTCGGCCCGGCGACGTGCTCGATCGCCTTCACCACCGAGCGCAGGTTGCTTCCACCGTAATCGACGACGGCCACGCGTTGCATCAGGGCGGACTCCGCTGGGACCTAGAGCGTGCCCTTGGTCGACGGCATCGCGTCGCCGAGGCGCGGATCGCGCTCGACGGCCATGCGCAGCGCGCGGCCGAACGCCTTGAACACCGTCTCGATGATGTGGTGCGCGTTGCGTCCGCGCAGGCTGTCGATGTGCAGCGTGATCTGGGCGTGATTGATCAGGCCCTGGAAGAATTCGAAGAACAGATCGACATCGAAGTCGCCGACGCGCGCGCGCGGAAAATCGATGTGGTACTCGAGGCCTGGCCGGCCTGACAGATCCACGACCACCCGCGACAGTGCTTCGTCGAGCGGCACGTAGGCATGGCCGTAACGGCGCAGCCCGCGCTTGTCGCCCCAGGCCGCGTTGAGTGCCTGACCGAGGGTGATGCCGATGTCCTCGACCGTGTGGTGGGCGTCGATTTCCAGATCGCCATTGGCGTCGACCGTCAGGTCCACGAGGCCGTGCCGGCAGACCTGGTCGAGCATGTGGTCGAGAAACGGCAGCCCGGTCGCGAAGCGGCCGGTGCCCGTGCCGTCGAGGTTGACGGTGACGGCAATCTGCGTTTCTTTGGTGTTACGCTCTATGCGCGCAGTGCGATCGTTCATGACAGGGGGCGGCCGCGCCGCAATTGCATCGAAGGGCACAAGATAACACGGACCGCCGCTCGCCTCGCAGCGGGCGCGATTGGGATCAAAACGATGTTGGACCAAACCGCGGCACTCGCCGCTGTCAAAACCTACCTGCTCGACCTCCAGGACCGCATCTGCACCGGGCTCGGCGCCCTCGACGGCCAGGCCTTCCACGAAGACAGCTGGGTGCGCGAAGAAGGCGGCGGCGGGCGTTCGCGCGTGCTCGCCGGTGGCCAGGTGTTCGAGCAGGCCGGGGTCAATTTCTCGGATGTCCAGGGCAGCCGGCTGCCTCCCGCAGCCACCGCCAAGCGCCCCGAACTCGAGGGCCGCGCGTTCCACGCGATGGGCGTGTCGCTGGTCGTGCATCCGCTGAACCCGTATGCCCCGACGTCCCACGCGAACGTGCGCTTCTTCATTGCGAGCAAACCGGGCGCGGAGCCGGTGTGGTGGTTCGGCGGCGGCTTCGACCTCACGCCCTACTACGGCTTCGACGAGGACGCCGTCCACTGGCACCGCACCGCGCAGGCGGCCTGCGCGCCGTTCGGCGAGGAGGTCTACCCGCGCTACAAGCAGTGGTGCGACGACTACTTTCACCTGAAGCACCGCCAGGAACAGCGCGGCATCGGCGGGTTGTTCTTCGACGACCTCAATGAATGGGGCTTCGAGCAGAGCTTCGCGTTCATGCGCAGCGTCGGCGATCACTACCTGCCGGCGATCCTGCCGATCATCGAACGCCGGCACGCTCTGCCTTATGGCGAACGCGAGCGCGACTTTCAACTCTACCGCCGTGGCCGCTATGTCGAATTCAACCTGGTCTACGACCGCGGCACGATCTTCGGCCTGCAGACCGGCGGCCGCACGGAGTCCATCCTGATGTCGCTGCCGCCGAACGTGCGCTGGCGTTACAACTGGCAACCGGCGCCCGGCACACCGGAAGCGCGGCTGTACGAACGCTACATCAAACCGCGCGACTGGCTGGGTGAGACATGATATTGGGGACAGATCTATTTTAAAGAAATAAATCTGTCCCCGATTCTCGAGTTCTCGGTGGCCAGAACAGGGCCCATCAGCCGCGATACACGCCGGGTCGGGACATCCATCTTTGGCCCGCCTCCGAATTCGGGCATCATGCCGCGATGACTACCTCCCCTGACTATGCTGCGCTGACCAGGCGCCTCGCCGCGATCGACAGCACCCACCTGGCCGACGCCGACAAGACCATCCGTTGCTGCGATGCCGGGCTGACACCCGTGCGCACGGGGCTGAAAATGATCGGGCGCGCGCATACGGTCCGCTGCTGCGAGGATTTCCTCACCGTCATCGCGGGCCTCGCCGCGGCCGAACCGGGTGATGTGCTCGTCATCGACACCCAGGGCAGCCGGCGCGCCGTGCTCGGCGAGCTGTTCTCGCTCGAGGCGGCGCGCAAGGGGCTGGCCGGCATCGTCGTCGATGGCCTGATTCGCGACACCAGCACCATTCGCACGCTCGATCTGCCGGTCTATGCGCGCGGCACGAATCCGCAGGCAGGCACCATCAGCCGCTGGTTCGCGACGCAGGTGCCCGTGCCCTGCGGCGGCGTGATCGTGGCGCCTGGCGACATTCTGTTCGGCGACGACGACGGCATCCTCGTCGCAACGCCCGCCGAAGTGCTCGCCGCATTGCCGCAGGCGGAGACGATTGCGGCGCGCGAGGCGGACCTCATCGCGCGCCTGCGCGCCGGCGTGCCGCTCGGCGACATGGTCAACGCGGCCGAACACCTGGACAACGTGAAAGCCGGCCGCCCGAGCGCGCTGCGCTTCGAGATCTGAGGAATCCTGATGAGCACGCCTTCGTTCGCCGGCACCTGGCACCTGGTCGACGCCTTCGCGCTGACCCCCGACGGGCAGCGCCTGCCCTCACCACTCGGCGACAAGGTGCTCGGGCAAATCATGTATGACGATGCCGGCAACATGTCCGCGCAGCTGATGGCCGCGAACCGCCCGCTGTTCTCCTCGCGCAGCATCGACGAAGTGCCGGCCGAAGAAGTGAAGGAAGCCTTCCTCAGCTACACGAGCTACTGGGGCAGGTACCGCATCGACGCCGCCGCCGGCACCGTCACCCACAGCGTCATCGGTGCCAACGCGCCGAGCTGGCCGGGCGGCGACCAGGTCCGCTACTTCGAACTGAACGGTAACCGGTTGACCCTGAAGACCCCACCGATCCGCGGCCGCGACGGCGTGAAGCTCGTGCAGCAATTGATCTGGGAGCGCGTCCTGCCGGCGTGACGGGCGCCGCGCGGTGAAAGTGCCTGTCCGGCGCCTCGTGTAGCCCGGGTGGAGCGCGCAGCGCGCAAACCGGGGGCAGCTGGTCAGCCTGCCGTAGCCCGGATGAAGCGCAGCGGAATCCGGGATCACGGAGGCGCGGCCGCTCATCCCCGGCACCCTGATCTGGGATCGAGCTGCCGCGGTTCCACGCCGTGCAGGCACCCGATCCCGGATTCCGCTGCGCTTCATCCGGGCTGAGAGTGGCCATGCTCGCGCAGCGTTGTCCTCGCCAGGGGGACGCCGGACCGGCCCTTTCACCGCAAGCGACGGCCTGCACGCAGCCCGCCTTCCCGCGTCTGTTCAACCGGCAAATTTCTGTCCCGTCCCGCCGCTATACTGAACAGCCATGGATGCCAAATCCCTAGTCGCCGACATCACCGATCTCGCGTCACTGCCCGGCGTGTGTCTGCGGGTGATGGAGCTGGCGGACGATCCAAAGGCGTCGGCGGCCGATCTGGCCGAGGTGATCTCGCACGATCCGGGGCTCGCAGCCAGGCTGCTCAAACTCGTCAACAGCGCCTACTTCGGGTTGCGCAATCCGGTCGACGATCTGGGCATGGCGGTGCGCGTGTGCGGGACCGAGTCGCTGCGCACGCTCGCGCTCGCCACCGGCGCGGTCACCGCGTTCAAGGACATTCCCCACAGTCTCGTCGACATGGACGCGTTCTGGAACTCGAGCGTCCACTGCGGGCTGCTGGCCCGCGCGCTCGGCCGCATCGCGCGCCTGCCTCAACCGGAGCGCCTGTTCGCGGCCGGTCTGTTGCACGCGGTCGGCCAGCTCGTGATGTACGCGAAGGCGCCCGCGCTGTCGCGCCAGGTGCTGGACACGCTGCGCCAGGATCCGCAGCGACGCCCCGACGTCGAAGTGAAGCTCTATGGCTTCACCTATGCCGACGTCAGCGGCGCGCTGCTCGAAAGCTGGGGCGTGCCGGAAAGCCTCGTCGAGCCCGTGCGCTGCCATCTGCGGCCCGGCAGCGCGACGGGCTTCCCGCAGGATGCGGCACTGCTGAACATCGCGCGCGAAGTCACGATCCTCGTCGAGCCCGGCATCAAGATCGACCGCCGCGAGCCGCGGCCCGAGCCCGCGATCGCGAACCCCGTTTGGGCGCAGAGCCAGCTCGTCGCCAGCGTGCTGCCCGCCGCGCTCGAACAGGTCGACGCGCAGTGGTTCGAAGTGATCAACATCCTGAACCCGGGTGGGAGCCTCGCGTACTGACATGCATCGCGCATCGACCGACGACATTCGCGTCACCGGCACCACCGAGGTCATCGCGCCGGCGGTCCTGCTGCGCGACATTCCGATCAGCGACCGTGCCACCGACACCGTCACGGCCGCGCGCCAGACGGTGCGCCGGATTCTGACCGGCGAGGATCCGCGCCTGCTGGTCGTCGTCGGCCCCTGTTCCGTCCATGATCCGGCCGCCGCGCTCGACTACGCACAACGCCTGCGCGACTTCGCGCCACAGGTCGCCGACGGCCTCTACATCGTGATGCGCACGTATTTCGAGAAGCCGCGCACGACTGTCGGCTGGAAGGGGCTCGTCAACGATCCCGGCCTCGACAACAGCTTTCGCATCAACGACGGCCTGCACATCGCGCGCCGATTGTTGCTCGCCCTGAATGAACTCGGCATGCCGGTCGGCACCGAATTCCTCGATCCGATAAGCCCGCAGTACATCGCCGATCTCGTGGCGTGGGGCGCCATCGGCGCGCGCACGACCGAGAGCCAGGTGCATCGCGAACTCGCCAGCGGCCTGTCGTGTCCGATCGGTTTCAAGAACGGCACCGAGGGCAGCGTGCAGGTGGCGGTCGACGCCGTGCAGGCCGCGAGCCACCCGCATCATTTCCTCGGCGTGACGAAAGCCGGCGGCGTCGCCGTGATCGCCACCGCCGGCAATCCGGACTGCCATGTGATCCTGCGCGGTGGCAAACAGCCGAACTACGAGGCCGCCGCGATCGAGGACGCCGCGTCGCGCATGTCGAAAGCCGGCCTCAAGCCCGCGATCATCGTCGACCTCAGCCACGGCAACAGCAGCAAGCAGCACGCGAAGCAGCTCGACGTCGGCCAGGACATCGCGAACCAGATCGCCGCCGGCGATCGCCGCATCTCCGGCGTGATGATCGAAAGCTTCATCGAAGCCGGCCGCCAGGATGCGAAACCGGGACAGGCGCTGACTTACGGCATGAGCATCACGGACGCGTGCATCGGCTGGGCGCAGACCGAGACCCTGCTGCAGACGCTTGCCAGCGGCGCACGCGCGCGCGGGTCGGACTGAGCGCCCACTCGAGGCAGCTTCCGCCCTGCGGGCAGCACCTGTCGAGACGACAGCCCGGCGAGCAATGGCAGCGTGTCACCCGCTCGTCGCCCGGATGAAGCGCAGCGCAATCCAGGATTGCGACGGCCACGACGATCATCCCCGGCCCCCCACGCGACACACGACTTCAGCCAACGGGTCATCGCTGCGCGACTGTATGCATCGACATGGGCGACACGAATCCCTCGCTTACCCGAACGCGCGCCAACACCGCGCTGATGTTGCACATGCAGCATGTTTCTCTGACAGCGCTGCCCGTGATCGCATGATGTCCGCCCGCTGCCCGAACCGTTACGATGAAGCCCGGTGCAGCGGAGAGACCAGCGATGTCACTATCGGCGGAACAGATCGCACGCTATCGTCGCGACGGCCTCATCCACTTTTCCAGCCTGTTCGAAGACGACGAAATCGCGGCGCTGAAAGCCGAGCAGGCGCGCATCCTGGCGCTGCCGCTCGACAGTCATCTGCGCGCGGCGAGCGGCGAGTTTCTCGGCACCACCGCGATGGATCGCGTGAGCCCGCTGTACGCGCGCCTGCTGCGTGACGAGCGACTGCTCGCCATGGCCGAACAGCTGATCGGGCCGTCGCTGTACTGCCACCAGTACAAGATCATCCTCAAACAGCCGTTCGGCACACTGAGTCTGCCGTGGCACCAGGACTTCGGTCCCTGGCGTCATCACGACGGCATGCCCGAGCCGCTGGCGATCAGCATCGGCATCTATCTCGACGAAGTCACCGAGTTCAACGGGCCGATTGTCTACATCCCCGGTTCGCACACGCAGGGCCTGCTCGAATACGAAGTGATCCCGGTGCCCGGCACGACGCCGATTCCGAGCCTGCCCGACGCCACCGTCACACGGCTCGCCGCCGAGGGCGGTCTGTATGCGCCGAAAGGCCCGGCCGGCTCGGTCACGATCTTCGACTGCTGCATGGCGCATGCGTCGGGCCAGAACCTGTCACCGCAGCCGCGCAATCTCATCTATCTGAGCTACAACCCCGTCACCAATGCGATCCGCACACCCACCCGGCCGACGCATTTCGCGTCGCAGGATTTCACGCCGTTGCGCGCCGCGCCGCGCGCGGCCCTGCTAGGGGCCGGTGCGTGACGGGTGCGGCCGGGCTTGACGAAGCCACGATTGCCGACTGGATCGCCCGCGTCGCGGCCGAACGCGCGCGCACCGCGCCGCCGCCGGATTTTCCGGCGCTGCCCGACATCCCGGCCGCGCGCTACACGGATGCAGAGTGCTTCGCGCTCGAACGCAGGCTGCTGTGGCAGCGCAGCTGGCTCTACGCGGGACACATCGATCAGCTGCCCGAGCCGGGCAGCTATTTCGTCTGGCGTCACGGCAGCGCGCCGATCGTCGTCATGCGCGGCGACGATGGCACAGTCCGCGCGTTCTACAACACCTGCCGCCACCGCGGTGCGCCCGTCGTGCGCGACATCGCGGGCCGCGCCGGCCCGACGCTCGTCTGCGGTTATCACGGCTGGTCCTACGATCGCCAGGGCCAGCTCCGCGGCGTCACCGAGCGGCGCGACTGGCGCGATTTCGATGCAAGCTGCCGCGGCCTCGTCGGCGTGCGCTGCGAGGCCTACGCGAACTTCATCTTCGTCAACGAGGATCGCAACGCCGAAGCGCTCGCGGATTTTCTCGAGCCCGTCACGCGCTACCTGCGCCACCTGCCGTTCGGCGATCTCCGGCTCGTCAATCGCCGCGAGATCGAAGTGCGCTGCAACGTCAAAGTGCTCGTCGACAACTTCCTCGAGGCCTATCACTTCAAGCTGCTGCACCCGAAGACCTCCGATCGGATCTTCGACAACCAGGGCACCAGCGTGCACCTGTGGCGCCACGGGCATTCGATGATGCTGTCGCCGAACCGCCGCGACGACTGGGTAGATCCCGGCACGATCGGCATGCCCGAGATGCCCCGTGTGACGGCGATCGAACGCCACCACAATCCGAGCTACGGCCTGTTCCCGAACCTGATCCTGCCGGTGTCACCGAGCGGCATACCGTGCGTCACGCTGTGGCCGAAGACCGTGCGCACCTCCGTGCTCGAAGTGCTGTGGTTCGCGCCCGATTGGGGCGGCGGCCCGCGCAATCCGCTGTGGGAGCGGCGCATCGCGAACTTCGATCGCATCGTCGACGAGGACATCCAGTTCGCCGAGCCGCTGCAGGAAAGCATCGAATCGCCGGGCTTCACCGGCGTGCCGCTCAGTTACCAGGAGCGGCGCCTCTACCACTGGCACGCCGAGGTCGACCGCCGCATCGGCGCGCAACACCTCGCGCCCGCGCTGCGCGTCCGCGGTGATCTCGCAGCGTTCATCGACTGAGCATCCGTCATGATCCAGGCCGATCTCTCGCCCCTCACCGCCGCTGCCGGCTTCGCCGACATCGGACAGTGGATCGCTGCCGCCGCGCGCCGTCACGGCGCGCAGTGCGCGGTCGACGACGGCACGCACAGCCTGAGCCATGCCGAATTCGACCGCCGCGCGACGGCGGTGGCGCATGCGCTGATCGCCCTCGGTGTGCGGCCCGGCGATCGCATCGCCGTGCTGGCCGAGAACCGCATCGAGTATCTCGAACTCGCAGTGGCCGCCGCGCGCTGCGGCGCCGTGTTCGCCGCGCTGAACTGGCGCTTCGCCGCGCCCGAAATCGCGCACTGCATCGCGTTGACCTCACCGGTGCTGCTGTTCGCGTCCGCACGCTATCGAACACTCGTCGACACGCTGGCGCTGCCCGCGCTGCGCGTGGTCGGTTTCGGCGAAGAATATGAAGTGCTGCTGGCCGGATCTCCACCAGCGCCGCTGGTCGCCGTGGGGCCCGAGGACGGCTACATCATTCTCTACACCAGCGGCACGACGGGCATGTCGAAGGCGGCGCTGCTGAGTCATCGCGCGGAGATCGCGCGACTGATGCTCGGCCGCATCGATTCGATGCTTGCGCCGGGCGATCACTTCGTGGCCTGGGCGCCGCTGTTCCACATGGTCGCGCTCGAGCATGCGCTGCACGTGCTCGCGCTCGGCGGCACCGTGCACATCGTCGATGGCGCCGACATCGATCGCATCGTCGATCTCGCGATGGCCGTGCCGCAATGGTGGCTCGTGCTGCTGCCGGGGATGATCGATCGCGTCGTCGAGACCATGGCCCGCCGCGGCCAGCCACCGGCGCCGCTGAAGATCGTCGGCGCGCTCGCGGATCTCGTCAGCGCCGATCTCGTCGCCGAGACCTCGCGCGTGTTCCGGGCGCCGTACTGGAACACCTTCGGCTCCACCGAAACCGGCATGCTGCCGTTTGCCGGCACGCGCTTCGCGATCGGCGAGCGGCCGCTGAGCCTCGCGAAGGCTGCGAACTCCAACCACCTGTTCAAACTCGTCGACGACGAAGACCGCGTCGTCGCTCCCGGTCAGCCCGGCGAGGTCGCCGTGCGCGGCCCGACGCTGTTCAGCGGCTACTGGCAGGCCGCGGACACCAACGCGCGCGAGTTCCGCGGCGGCTGGTTTCACATGGGTGACGTGTTCGTCGAGCGCGACGACGGGCGTTACGACTACGTCGATCGCGCGAAGTACCTGATCAAGACCGGCGCCGAGAACGTCTACCCGGCGGAGATCGAACGCGCGCTGATGAGCGATCCGCGCGTGATCGAAGCGGTGGTCGTGCGCAAGCCCGATGCCAAATGGGGCGAAGTGCCCGTGGCACTCGTCGCCTGTCACGCCCCGGCGCCGTCGGCCGACGCGCTGTTCGCGGTGTGCCGCGAGCGGCTTGCGCGCTACAAGCAGCCGAAGGAAATCCGCTTCGTCACCTCGCCCGACGACTTCCCGCGCAGCACGTCCGGCAAGATTCAGCGCCAGCTGCTCGAGCAGCAAGTGCGTTGAGGCAGGCTTGGGTCAGTCAGGCGGTCATGGTGCTTACGCACGACGCGTGGTTCCGGTACCCGGTTCGTGCGACAGTAGCGAGGCATCACCGTCGAAGCCAGGCCGGGGGAACCCATGATCACAGCCTATCGTTCGCTGCTCGTCGCCCTGTTGCTCGTCACGCTGGCCCTGCCGGCACAGGCCCTGACGCTGGGCCAGACTGATACTTTCGACACGGCGATTGCCGGCTGGCAGGCCGGCCCGGCGTCGCCGCTTGCACCTGCAATACAACAGGACGGCGGCCCCGACGGCGTGGGCGACGCATTCATGTTGCTGCAGTCCTTCGGCACGGCCGGGGCAGGCGGTCGCCTCGTCGTCTTCAACACCGACCAATGGGCGGGCGACTACCGCAGCGCCGGCATCACCGGCATCACGCTCGACCTCGGCAACTTCGGCAACACCGATCTCGCGCTGCGGCTGCGGCTGTCGAGTCCCGGTGGCAGCGGGCTCTCGACGCTCGCGGCCAATCTGCCGGCGAACTCGGGCTGGACGCAGGTGTATTTCAGCCTGTCCGCGGCTGCGCTGGGTCTCAGCGCCAGCGACCACGGCAGCGTCCTGGCAGACGTGCAGGAGTTGCGCCTCTTTCACGCCACGACCGCGGCCTTCCCCGGCGAGTTCATCACTGCCACGCTCGGCGTCGACAATATTGCCGCCGTGCCGCTGCCGCCGGCAGTGGCCTTGATGAGCGTTGGGCTGGTGGCGCTCGCCACGCGTCGGCGCAAACGGGTATGAAGCGCTGCACCCGTTAGCAGGCAGGCATCAGCCGGCGCAGACGCGGAATACATGGCGCACAGGTAGCGGCAGCTGAACCCGCGCTTCCGGCAGTGGCGCAACGCTGCACACTGCGCTGGCAGAACATTTTCAATCTGCCTGTCAGCCGGACAGGGGCCACCTGTTGCGCGCAACTGACGCGACGCAATCGCCCGTCATGCTTCCCTGTTCATGCCTGCCCGTCACGCCTAGACTCGCCCCATGGAAACGCCTTCGCCCGCCCTGCGCGAACTCGACGCACTGCACTCCCTGCACTGGCTGCGCGCCGCGTGGCGTGACTTCACGCGCAGCGCGTCGATCGGCGCCGCGCACGGCGTGGTGCTCGCTGCGTTCGGGGCCGCGCTGTTGATGCTCGCCGGCAACCGCTTCTGGCTGCTCGCCGGCGCGTTCTCCGGTTTTCTGCTCGTCGCGCCGGTGCTCGCGGTCGGCCTGTACGCAGTGAGCCGCGCGCTCGAACGCGGTGAGCCGGTCGGCTTCGGCCTTGTACTGCGCACCTGGCTCAGCTGGCGCGGCCGGCCGCATCACGACTGGCGCCTGGTGCGCTTTGGGCTTTTGCTCGCACTCGCGGGCACGGGCTGGGTGATGACGTCTGCGTCGCTGATCACGCTGTTCGCCCCGGCCCCCGTCAGCAGCCCGCTCGATTTCCTCCGGCACGTGGTGCTCGCGCGTGAAGGCTTCCTGTTCGAAGCCTGGCTCGCGCTCGGCGGCGTGCTCGCCGCCCCGGTGTTCGCGTCGAGCGTGATCACCCTGCCGCTGCTGCTCGACCGCCGCATCGGCGTGCTCGACGCGGTGCTGACGAGCTGGCGCGCCGTGCTCGCGAACCCGGTGCCGCTTGCCGTGTGGGCAGCGCTCATCATGGGCCTGACGGTGCTCGGCCTCGCGCCGCTGCTGCTCGGCCTCATCGTCATCGTGCCCTTGCTCGGCCACGCGAGCTGGCATGCGTATCGCGACCTCGTCGATGCCTCAGACCTGCCGCCGCGCGAACGCAGAGCGCAGTGATGCCCGGCACCATCCTCGGCTTCACGGAAGAGGAGATCGCAGGCTTCGGCCTGACCTTCGGCCTCGGCGCGTTCATCCTCTACATGCTGTTCATCATCGGCCATCTGGCCTGGGAATCGAAAGCCGGCAAGTTCGGCACTTTCGTGCTGTTCCTCGGGCTGTCGTTCGGCATGGTGGGTTTCATTGCGAAGTACGTGATCCAGTGGATCATCGAGAAGTGAGGCGCGAGTGCCGACCGTGCCGCGTCGATGAACCGTAGGTTGGGCTGACGCAGGAAGCCCAACACTCGACAGGCAAGCGGCCCGTCACCTGCGCAATCGACACGCTACGCGGCACGCTCGTCTGTGCCAGCAAGTGGCTCGCGTTGGGTTTCCTGCGTCAGCCCAACCTACGGCAGTGCACGGGCATCACGCCATGCTGTCGCTGTGCGAGGGCGCTCCGACGCTCACTCGGACATTCGGAACAGCGGTCCGATGCAATCCTGGCCCGTGGGCCCGCGGCAGGCGACCATGGCGCCCGCGGTGTCGCTGACGAAGATGTAGCTTTCAATCGACGCCCCGGTTGCGTCCTCGACGGAGCCCGCACAGTCGACTTCGTTGTTGTCGTCGGTGATCGACATCGACAGCTTGTAGCGGGCCCGGGTCTCGGTCGTGTCTTCGACTTTGTAGGTGCTCTTCGTGACTTCCTTCCCGCTCACCACGCGGGCCGTGCCGTCCGCGCGGTATTCGAAGGCCTCTTCGCACTGGCTCCCGCGACGTGCCCAGCGCCACGTCCCCGTGAGTTCAGGCAGTTTCGCGGTCGCGGCCGGCGTCCCGGCGTTCTGCTGACAGGTCTCGCTCGCCTGCTTGAAGTGCGGCCCCATGATTTCCGACTCGCCTTTTTCATCCTGCTTGACGGAAGCCTGTGCCGCGCGCGTCCACTCGTCCACCGACAGGGTGCGATCGAGCTCCGCGACGAAACACCCGCAGGTCGCCTCGAGGTTCGCCCGGTCCCGGCCCTGCAGCGAGCCGCCTTCGTAACATCCCCATTCCATGTTGAAGCGATAGACGCGCGCCAGCTGGGTCGGCGCCGCAGGGTCGGCGGCCATGGCGAAGTCGATACACGACAGGAACAGGGCGATCAGGACGAGGCGCATCTGGGTTCATCTCGATGAAGTGGTCACGGGGTATCAACGCAGTCGGGCCGATGATGCAGCAAGCCCGGTCCGCGGCCAAGTGGGGATTCCCCGACCCACGCTCATCGAGCGCAAAATCAACGTAGATTGATCTTCGCCGCCTCCACACCTGGATGAGTCACGGCGCTGAAAATCTGCAGCAGTAACGCGAAGTGCTCGGCCGCGTGTTCATCGAAGCATTCAACATGGCGAGGTCTTGCGCCGGTCCGGCACCATCGAATCGACACCAGTAGCGGGTGCCGGCTTGTACGAACGTGTCCGGCCAGGCCGAACCCACAGCAACGCTGGGTGACCACGGCCCCCTCGCAGCGTCTGATTTCCTGCCGCCGACACCCGGTGAGACGTCCAGGTGCCGGGTGTCCCCGATATGGGACTGCGGAACTCATGACATGAGCATGTGCGCGCGCTGTTTGACCTCGCTGCCTCGTGGCAACCGTTCCAGCAAACCGGATTCAGCCCGGCTCACTGCCTTTGCCCTTACGCACCGTATCGTAAAGCGAAAAATTCCATGGCCTGAACGCGATCAGAAACCCCACGTGCTGGCGCGCCGCGGCGGGGACGTTCCGATCGCGGCGCAACAGTTCGCGAAAGGTGACGGTAATGCGTTCAATCGCGACGAGCAGTTCCTCGCGCGCGCGTTCGCTCAGGAACCCATGCAGGAACAGTCGCGTGCGGCCCTCGACGCGGAAGTTCGAGGTCAGGAATTCATTCGCGATCAGGCGTTCGAAGAACTGCTCGATCGGGCCACCTGCGCGCCAGCGGAAACTGTCGGAGACCTTGATGCGGTAACGGTTGTTCGGCAGCAGTTCGATGAAGCGGATCTTGTCGAGTGCGGCGAGATGTCGGATGCACTCGATGCGGCCGAGATCGTAGGTGTCGAGGATCTCTTCCATCGACCACCGGTTCAGCACGCAGGCCGCGACCAGCAGGCGCTTGGGGTCGAGGATGAGCTGGCGTTCCTGGGCTTCGGTCAGCTGGTCGACGCGCTGCTCCTCGCGCTGGTAGTTGTCGACGAGTTCGGCGAGGTCGACCTTTAGGATGTCGCAGATCTCGTCTACCCGGTCCAGCGTCATCCGGTTCAGCGCGAACATCCGCTTCACCGCCCCCTCGCTCAGTTTGAGCTTGGTCGCCAGGTGGGCGTAGGTGATTTTGCGCGCACGCATTTCACGCTTCAGGGCGTCCACGAGTTCCACGGCCTTGGGCATGAGGCCTCCTTCGGTTCACTAAAACTAGACTCCAGGGGAAGCAGGGTCTTACTTTGTCTATGAAAGTTCAACTTCTTCGCCGGATCGCTAGCATCTCCTGGCATCCCCCTGCTCAGGAGCACGCCAATGCCCGCCATCCGTTCCGTCCGGCAACGCCGCATCGACACCCGATCAGACGCGCGCTGTGCGTCCGTCCTCCCTGGCCCGGTGGTCGCGCCATGCATTCCTTGAGCCTGGGCGCCTCGGCACTCGTGATCCCCTTCAGCGAACGCGACGGGCCCGCAGCACGTCTGGTCACACAGCCGCTGTGGGTCGAGGCATCGGATGCGGAAGGCCATGCCGGTTATGGCGAAGCCAGTCCCCGGGTCTGCGCGACCGGCCGCTGCCTGGACGCTGCGATCGCCTTCGTGCGTCAGCACGGTGACGCCTGGTGCGACCAGATCAGCGACATCGAGAGTTTGCGCAAATGGGTCGACCTGCACGCGGCGGACATCGATGCGCATCCTGCCGCCTGGTGCGCGGTTGAGCTCGCGCTGCTCGATTTGTTTGCGCAGCGACGTGGCGTGTCGCTCGAGACGATGCTGAATCTGCGCCCCCTCAGTGGACAATCCCGTTACACCGCGGTGGTGGCGGACGTACGCGAGGCGAGTTTCGCGTGGCAACTGAAGCGGTGCGTCGCCGCGGGAGTCGACGACTACAAGATAAAGCTCTGTGGCGCACTTGATCGTGACCGCACCAAGGTGCGGGCGCTGCGTGCGGCGGGGATTGCGCCCAGCCGTGTGCGGGCGGATGCGACGGCGTTGTGGTCGAGCGCGCGCGAAGCGGTGTTCTACCTGCGCATGCTCGGCTATCGCTTTGCGGCGGTCGAAGAACCGGTGGCCGCCGGGGCCGTGCACGAAATGGCCGAGATCGGGCGTGCACTGGGCTGCGCGATAGTCCTCGACGAAACCGTCTCCCGCCTCGGGGATCTCGCGTCCCTGCCGGGCGGTGCGCGCTTCATCGTGAATCTGCACGTGTCGAAGATGGGTGGCCTGCTGCGGACGCTGGCGCTTGCCCGCGCCGCCGTTGCGCAGGGGCTGCCGCTGATCGTCGGCGCCCACGTCGGTGAAACGGCCGTGCTGACGCGCGTGGCACTGGCGCTGGTGCAGGCGCACCGCGAGCACGTGCTGGCCGTGGAGGGCGGTGGCGGCTGGCAGGGAATCGCGCCCGATGGCGTGGCACGCAGGCAGGGCGCAGGCGCGAGTGGGGTGCTCGATGACAGTGCCGCGTAGCGGGGGTCGGCGTGCGGAATGAATTCATCGACTGCGCAGCGACAGCGGCGACGTCGCGCTTCAATCATTTGACGTGGTCGCCGGTGAATCGCCGGGTCGTCACCCGCTTCCTCGTGACCCTGGCAGGCAGCGGCGCGTAGGCCTGCTGCGAGCCCGCATATGCAGATTATCCGCCGTTGACGTTCGATCGCACGATCAGGCGGACGCAGTCGCCAGGCCCGACTGCCAGTGAGCACCTGGAAGCACGCAGCCGCCCGAGGGGAGCGTGGAACGCCCCTCTCGGACGAAGCAAACCCTCGTCACGCCGCCGCGCGCACCTCGATCGGCCGCGGGTTCAGCGCCTGCAAGGCCGGCAGCACGTCCTGCGCGAACAGCCGCATGCTCTTCTCCGCGACGTCGATCGGCATGCTGCCGTACTTGAAGATGAACATGATTTCATCGGTGCCAAAGGCTTCGGCCAGTTCGGTCGCGCGTTTGATCACCATGTCCGGCGTGCCCCACGGATGGGAATCATAAAAGCCGCGCAGGAACGGCGTCGGGTCGGCCTTCAGTGCCTTCTGCATCGCGCCGTAGGATTCATAGCCCTTGATGTCGCCGAGGTGGCTGCCGCGCAGCTCGTAGTGGCGCAGCGCAGAGTCGGCGTACTCCACCATGTACTGCTCGGCACCTCGGCGTGCCTCCGCTTCGCTGTGGGCGACATAGGTCCACAGCGCGAGCTTGGTCTTCGCCGGCGCATAGCCCGCGGCGAGATGCAGGCGCGCGTATTTGCGCGCGGTCTCGAGCGACAGACCGAGGCTGGTCGTCGGGATCACGAGCGGACGGACGTTGTGCTTCGCGATGATCTCGACCGTCTCGTCCGTGCCACCTGCGCACCAGAGGTTGCCGCTGAGATCGCGGTCCGGTTGCGGCCGCAGGCGCAGATTCCTGATCTGGTAGTGCTTCCCTTCGTAGTGGCACTCACCGGTCGCGAGCAGCTGCCGCAGCACCTGCAGGGATTCATCGAAGCGCTCGCGCGCCGAGCCCTGGTCGATCCCCAGCCCATCGTATTCGCGCCGGCCGAGGCCGCGGCCGACGCCGCAGATGATCTCGCGGTCCGGGCCGAGGAAGGCGTCGAGCATGTTCACGTCTTCGGCGACGCGCACCGGGTTGTGCCACGGCAGCACGGTGACCATCGTGCCGAGGTCCACGCGCTTCGTGATGCCGGCGATGTAGGTCAGGTACTGCAGCGGGTTGGTGACCATCGTGTACGGCGTGAAGTGATGTTCGATGGTCCACAGCGAGTCGAAGCCGGTCTCGTCGGCGACGCGCGCGATGTTGATTTCTTCGTTGAAGACCTCGCGATCCGACTTGGCCGGCCGCGGCGCGACTTTCTCGCCGCGCTCTTCGGCTTCGTAACGGTCCCAGTCGGTGTAGTTCTGATTGAAGACGGTGGCGCCTACGCGCATGGTGGTTGCTCCCCTGGTTGGCGGGTTCGCTTCGAATGACCGCCCGCCGTGCGCGCGTGTCCCGAACCCGTTGGTTGGCTGATCGACCGGGGTCCTCGCCGCGGCGCGCGGCCGCTAGGCGAGCGCAATCGCGCCCGGCACGGCGAAACGCTCGCAGAACCCGCGCCGAGAGTCTTGATCCATCTCATGCTTTGCGCGCCTTGCGTCCGGCGCCGACAGGCCGCGCGCAATGACGCGGTGCGCAACGACAACGGGATCGCCATTCTTGTCGTGCCCGTCGCTGCGCATGCATGATGGATCAGCACCGCATCAGGTCTGTCCATGTCCGTTGATCCCACCGATGACGCTGCGTCGCTGGCGACTCCCTGTCGCGTGCTGCTGGTCGAAGACGAGCCGGCGACCCGCGCCTATCTCGCCGAGGCGATCCGCGCAGATGCACGGCTGTGCCTGCTCGCGGCTTGTGCCGATTGCGCCGCGGCGCGCGCCGCTCTGCAGCAGCAGGTACCGGATGTGCTGGTGACCGATCTCGCACTGCCGGATGGCGATGGCACGGATCTCATCCGGACGGTGAAACAGCTGTACGCCGACTGCGAGTGCATGGTGATTTCGGTCTTCGGCACCGAGCGGCGGGTGATCGGCGCGATCGAGGCCGGCGCGACCGGCTACCTGCTGAAGGACGACAGTGCGGCGGACATCGCCGAGGCGATCGTGGCCCTCGCGCAGGGTGGCTCGCCGATCAGCCCCGGCATTGCACGTCATATCCTGAAGCGCTGGCAGAGCCCGCCGGCAGCGAGTCCGGATCTGCTGACCGAGCGCGAGGCCGACGTGCTGGAACGCCTGGCGAAGGGGCACACCTACGCCGAAACGGCGGCACTGCTGCATGTATCGGCACACACGGTGGCCACCCACGTGAAGCACATCTATCGCAAGCTCGCGGTCAGTTCGCGGGGTGCGGCGGTATTCGAAGCCTACCAGCGGGGCTTGCTGCGACACCCGTGAGGCGCCAGGTCATCGCGTGGATACTCGCGCACCTGCTGATCCTCGGCGTGGCCTCGCTGGTGTTCCTGATCGACGCGCCGGTGCCGGCCGGTGCGACAGCCCTGGTCGCGGCGCTGCGTGAGAGTCGTCCGGTGACGCTGCCGGAAGACTGGCACCAGACCGCGCCCGAGCTCACCCGCACCCGCTACGTGCTGCAGCACACGCTGCCCGTTGCACCGGAGTCGGCCTGGGCCCTCTTGTTGCCGTCGGTGCGGATGAACGCAGCGGTGATCGTCAACGGCGTCGCGCTCGCGCCGCGCGGCCGGCTCGAGCCGCCGGTGTCGCGCCTGTGGACGCAGGCGTTGCTGTTCTCGATCCCGGCGGCGCTGCTGGTCGCCGGCGACAATCGTCTGGAAATCATCCTCGCCGCCGAGCCGCGCGGCACGGGCTATCTCGCCGCACCGTTGCTGGGCCCGTACACGGCGTTGCAACCGGTGGCGCGGCGCCTGAACTTCCTGCGCCATACGCTGGTGCAGATCGTCGTGACCGCGATGTTCGCGATCAGCGGTGTGATGGGGCTCATCTGGTGGCTGCGCCGGGCGTGGGGCGTGCACAACCTGAATTTCGTCATCGTCGATCCGCCGTTCGCGACCCGCCTGTGGGACGCACTCGCCTACTTCACGCTGGGCCTGTTCCTGGTCGCGACCACCTGGTTCATCCATCGCTATCTCGGCGTCACGCGGCCACGTATCGAACGCAGCGCGGCCGCTTTCGTCGGGATCGTCGGCGCCGGCCTGTTCGTGCTGCCCGAACCGCTGCTGCACAAGGTCGGCATCTACCTGTGGAATCCGGCCGTGCTGGTGCTCGGTACTTACCTGAACCTCTACATTGCAGTGGCCGCGTGGCGCCAGCGCGGCGCGGCGCTGCACGTGCTGGCGTCCAGCGGTCATGTGATGGTGCTGTACGGCGCGCACGATGCGTTGATTGCAAGCGGCCTCGCGTCCTGGCGCTATGGCTACACGCTGCATTACGCGGCGGCCTATTCACTGGTCGTCTTCAGCGTGCTGTTGGCGCGGCGCTTCGTCGCGACGCTGGAAGACGCCGAGGCCCTGAACCGGGAACTCGACCGGCGCGTGACGGCAAAGTCCGCCGAGCTCGCGCAACAGCACGACGAAATCCGGCGACTCGAACGTCAGCATGCGGTGGCCGCCGAACGGGAACGCATTGCGCGTGACATCCACGACAGCGTCGGCGGCCAGCTCGTCGGGCTGCTGGCGCGCACTGCCGGCGTGCCGCTGGTGCCGGGCCCGATCCAATCCACGGTGCGCCAGGTGCTGGCCGATCTGCGGCTGATCGTCGATGCCCTGGATATCGGCGAAGGAGATCTCGCCACGGCCTTTGCGACCTTTCGCCACCGTGCCGAAGGGCGCCTGC
The DNA here is from genome assembly GCA_001464935.1 of Gammaproteobacteria bacterium Ga0077536. GTDB lineage: Bacteria > Pseudomonadota > Gammaproteobacteria. The sequence continues at coordinate 48,102 of LNEL01000046.1, read as the reverse complement.
GCGGCAGTGGCATCACACTCCACTGGCAGCCGGCCGATCTGCCGACACTGCCACACTTCGGCCCGCACGAAATTCTCGATGTGCTGCGCATGCTGGAAGAAGCGCTCGGCAATGCACTGCGCCACGCACAGGCGACGCAGATCGCGCTCGGTGCCGTGTGCACGGACGACGGCATCGAGCTCTACGTCGCCGACAACGGCCAGGGCTTCGCGCCCGATCATCGCCAAGGCCACGGCCTCGCCAATCTCGCGGCGCGCGCCGCGCGCATTGGCGCCCGCGTGAGCATCGACGCGCGCGCACCGGGCAGTTGCGTGCGAATCGTCATTCCAACCGACGACTAGGCCCGCAATATCCCCAGTTCATGGGATACGAAGCGGCCGCGGACAGGCGCACGGTGGAGGCCAGCAATGTTTATCAGCGCCTGGTGATCGACGAACGCAGTCAGGCGTTGAATGAACTCGATCAAAGCCGATTTTTTTCGTGGAGAGAGTGTCGTGACCCTAATGACTGGTTCAGCGATATTCACGCGCGCATTCTGCTTCAGTGCGTTGTTGTCATGCGTAGCGCCTGAGGCTTCGGCAGCGCTAAGCGCCACTATCGATGGTTATGTCGGGGCGACATTCGCCTATTTTCCCGATGGTGAGCCCATTCAATCGGGTGGGGACACGGTGTTCTTCAACCAGGCGCTGACGAACAATGTCACCCACAGCTTCGCTTACGCAACGCCCTTCGGTGATGCCGCCGATGTGGTTGCCCGTGTCGGCGACGGCTGGATGCGTATCGGCGCCGTGGCCAGCAGTGCCAGATTTGGAGCACCTGCGCGCGAGGCCTGGAGTGGTCATGCACGTTTCGGGCTACGCGCTGAGGTACTCGACACCATCGTCATCAACAACCCCGCTTTGACCGGAACGGTCGGTTTCGCGGATCTCGGCTTTCTGGTTGAAGGGGTTCTTTCGGCCGGCCGTGATGCCCCCGCCGGCAGCAATTTCGCGGCTGCCGGCGGGGCGAATATCGCCGTCAGTCTTTTTGCGATCAACACGGTGACACAGAACTTTCCGCTCCGTGCTGAGAACAGAGGGCGTGCTCAGGACATCCCGGCGGTGGGTCTCGACAATGAAATCATGGGTGGCGAGCTGAGCTTTGTTTATGGCATGCCCTTCAACTACTTCGTCGTGCTCGAAACGGAGGCGCTCGCTTCTTCAGGTTCGACTGGCGGGCCGAACAATGCAGGATTGCCATCCGCAACGTCCTTCGTGAGCGATTTCCGCAATACGATCACCTGGGCCGGTGTCAGCAATCTGCGCGACGCTGCCGGCAACCCGGTCACCGAATTCACGGCCTTTTCAGGCACGGGCGCCGATTTTCGTCACGCGATAGTCCCTGCATCACCCATCCCCGTCCCCGGCGGATTCGTGCTCTTCGCGTCTGCGCTGCTGGTCATGACCAAACCGTCACGGTGGCGGTTTCGTGGCGACCGGGCTGGTTGGCGAGCCGTAAGACAAGGCCGGAATGACGGGCGCGTCTGGCGCGCAGCCACAGGGTGAACACGCCTACGGCGAGCCTCCCCGACATGCCAGGCAACGGCACCGCGCTTACCCCTGGCACGGTGATCTTTCCCTGCGCGCTCGCCGTCAGGTCGAAGGGGTCTCCGACGAACACATGGCCGCCGGCGATGCCGTCTGCAGTCTCGTGTCCGACACTGGCCAGGTGCGCGAGCATCCAGTACTCCAGGACCACGGTTTCACCGGGCTGCAGCGGAACCAAGGACGAGACCTCGACTTCGAAGGGCGCGACACGCAGTCCGCCCGTGCCATCGTCATTTCTCACCAGGCGCGGGTCCAGGAGAGTCTCGACGATACCCCCCGTTCTCCGCAGGTCCAGATGACGGGCAATGAGGCTGACCGAGACGCCGCTGGCTGCAACGTAGCGGGCGAACAACTTCGCCGGGTCGTCCAAGTCCTCGACCAGCACGAGTTTCATCCGCGGGATCCGGCGATGCATCCCGAAGAAGCCAGACCCTTCCCCGGCGTCACGCAACGGCGTCTCCCAGGATGCGAGCGCGAACAGCGCGCCGCGATCCCCGTCCCGCAACGACTGCAGCGTGCCGCTGACCCCGACGGCGCACACGCCCGCAGCAGTCATGCTCGACGACACGAACGCACCGTCACGCGACGGTGTGGCCGCCAAGGGCTGCCCGAGACGGGGCATGGTCAGCGTGCGCTTCAAGCGATTCGTCCCGCGGCCGCTACCGGAGCATGCCGTTCGGAAACAAACTCAGTCCCCTCCAGCAGCGTCTGCTGCACCTGTCGCGGACGTTCGGCACCGGTATCGTGGTGGCCGCGATCACCGGCGTGTCGGTCGCGCTGTCGCTGGGTGTCACGGCGCTGAGCTTTGGGGCTCCACCGGTCGACGCGACGTTCAAGGCCTACGCGCTCGCCATCGCCACGCTGATCCCGCTGCTGGTGGCGCCTGTCGTCAGCATCGTGGTCGTGCGCTTGCTGCACGGGCTGGCCGCGGCTTTCGAGGAACTGCATACGCTGGCGTCCACCGATGCGCTGACCGGCATCGCGAACCGTCGCCAGTACTTCGAGCTCGCGACCGGCTTGCTGGTAACAGCCGCCGACGGCGAGCAGACGCTGATCGGCATGGTCGATCTCGATCGCTTCAAGCAGATCAACGATGCGCATGGCCACGGCGCCGGCGATCTCGCGCTGGTGCGCGTTGCGCACCGGTTGCAGCACGCGGCAGGGACCTATGGTGTCGTGGGGCGGGTCGGCGGCGACGAATTCGCGCTGTGCCTGAACGTCCCGCAGGCGCAGGTGCCGGTGGTGTCAGATGCGCTGCGGGCCGCGTGCACGAACATCGCGGTCACGCCGGCGCTCGTCGTCAATGCGAGCCTGGGGCTCTGCCCGGTGGCGGGCGGGATCGCGATCGACGAGGCGATGAGCCTCGCCGATCGCGCACTCTATGACGCAAAGGCCGCGAACCGCCGCCGCACCGAGGCACCGCAGGCCGTCAGCCATACGCGGCAACGCCGCGCCGTCAGCATCGACTGAGCCGCTCGCGAACGCTCAAGCCCGCTTTCTCACCATGGTCCCGAGCAGGCCCAGCCCCCCGAGCAGCAGCGGCAGCGCCGCCGGCACGGGCACCGGCGAAGTCTCGAAGGAGATCCGGTAAATCGCGCTGTCCGCGGCCAACTGGCTGTCGAACAGGTAGCCTGCACCGGTCGTGAGACCGTTGAAGGCGGCCAATTCGGCGAAGTTGAACGCGACCACGGAATTCTGATCGGCGCGCAGACCGTTGTTGCCGACGAACGCCGCCGCCGCCGCATCGAACACCTCCGACCCCGCGTCCCACACATCGCGCGCATGCTGCGTGATGCTCGAAATCTGCAGATTGCCGTCCATGTCGAACAGGCGATACTCGGTTGGCGAGTCATTGCCGATGAAGAAGTCGTTGCTCGGCACCACCATCGCCGCGAACGTGAAGAACGGGTTCACATCGGTGTCGATGGTGAAGCTGGCGGTGCCGCTCGCGCCGGGCAGCAGCGGGCCGGCCGGATTCGGCAGCACGCTGCCGAGCACGGCCGTCGGATCGGCTGCAGCGAAAGCCGGAAACCAATCAGCGCCACTGCCGCCTTCGGCGACAGAGATGATCGCCGCACTCGCGGTGTCGCCAAGATTGAACGCATCGAATGAACCGTTGTGCAGGCCCACGCGCAGCGGCGCGAAAGCGACGCTGTTGGTCGGCGCGAGGTTTTCGACTTTGATTGTCAGATTGACGAGGGCGGCCTGGGACGCCAGGGGCAGCAGGGCCGCCACCGTGGCGACCGCGGGAATGATGTAACGCATGGGATTTCTCTCTCCGGCTGTGGGAATGGATGCCGGCGTTGCCGCGCTTGCCCGCGCGGCTGACGCCACCACTCCCGATACGGGCGCCCTGCTGCAAACGACGCAGGGCACGGCCACTTCAGCTGAGATTCAATGGCTGAGCGTAACGATCGATGACTCGCCTCGAGTGTGGGCGAAAGAATTTCGGCTCATCGTACAGGTTGCTGTGCAACTGACCTGTCCGGCGCCCTCGTGTCGCCCGGCGGCAGCGCGCGCATGGCCTCTCGTAGCCCGGATGAAGCGCAGCGCAATCCGGGACCGCGGCGGCGCCGCCGCTTATCCCCGGCACTCGCGACCTGGCGTCGGGCTGCCGCGGTTCAACGCCGAGCAAACACCCGATCCCGGATTCCGCGATGCTGCATCCGGGCTACGTCAGGCGACACCGGGCTTCCATGAGGCCGGATGAGGCAGGGGCTTCCTGGCGGCTGACGCATGAGGCCCAATGCGTGCGCCATCGTCGCGCCACCGGACCGTGCTCGGGCACGTCGCCGAGCGGCACCGGTTGGCCACAGAGAAATTCATCTCAGGCTTCCTCCGTCAGCCCAACCTGCAACCGGCGCGGATGGCGATCAGGGATTCAGGACCGTCGCAACAGCCTGGCCCCGACCACGGCACCGACGAGGCCCAGCACGCCCATCGGCGCGAGATGAAACGCGAGGATGTGCTGCGGCTCGTGGATGCAGATGAACTGCATCGCGAGTGCAGGTAGCGCGCCGCTCGCGAGCCCGAGCAGCGCCCCCGTGCGACGTCCACGCAGCGGCCACAGGCGGCGGCGGATCGCGTAACAGCCGATCACGAGTCCGGGCAGTCCGACCGCGAGCACTTCGAGCCAGCAATGCAGGCGCTTGCCGACCATCGAGGCCTCGAAAGTCGGATGCCACAGTTCGACGACATGCAGGGCGAGCCACGCGACGAAGGGCAGCAGCGGCAGCCAGATCGCGCGCCGCGACGGCGGCGCGGGGATGCCGCTGCGAAACGCGGCGAGACCGAGGCACAGGATCGCGAGCGTGCCCAGCACGGATTCGAGCAGGAACTGCGCGGACGTCAGCAGCAGCGGGCCGCGGAAGACCGTCGCCGGCGCGTGCAGCAGCAGGCCGGTGATGGCGAGCGCGCCGGCCGCCGCCAGCCAGGCCAGCGTCATGCGGCCCGTGCGGCCCGGGCGCTGCACCGGCTGCGCATCGGCCGCGAGGGCCGAAATCAATGTGCGGCGCGTGTCTGTCATGCGGGCAGTCCTTCGGCTTCCAGCAGGGTGCGAATCGCGGCGAGCGCGCGCAACAGGCGGGCTTTCGCCGCACTCTCCGTGATCCCGAGATAATCAGCGGCCTCGGCCGTGGTGTAGCCGCCGTACTTCGACAGCGCGATCATCTCGCGATGATCGGGCGAGAGCTGTTCGAGAATCCGCACGCCGTCGATCTGGCGCAGCAGGCGGTCGGGCTGCTCATCGCCTTGGGCTTCCGCGCCGAACGCATCGAGCATCGACAGCCAGGTGCGGCGCTGGCGCAGCAGGTCGATGGTGCGATGGCGCACGATCGTGAACAGCCACGGCCGGAACAGGCGCCGCGGATCATAGGTCTGGCGCGCCGCGTGCACGGCGATCAGGCATTCCTGCACACAGTCTTCGAGGGCGTCGATCGGCCCGAAGCGGACGCGGATGTAGGTTTCGATCGCGACGCCCAGCTCCGCCAGCAGCGTCTCGTACACCGCCCGATCGCCGGCCTGCGCGCGCGCCATCCAGTCCGCCCAGCGGACTTCGTCATCGAGAAAGCGCTTGTTCATGGCGAGCAGCTGGCCCCGGCGCGCGTGGATGGCGCGTTGTCATTGCCTGCGATACGGCCCAGCCCGTCGAATCGATGCTCCCGTGCCGGCGTTCGGTATAGTGAACCCGTCGCGCGGCTGGCGCGGCGCCTTGCCGGGAGCGCGACACGATGGGATTGCTGATCAACGGCGTCTGGGACGCAGACGCCACCATGATACCGCTCGAGGCCGGGCGCTATGTGCGCGAGCCGAGCAAGTTCCGCGCGACCATCACGGCCGACGGCAGTTCGGGCTTCCCCGCCGCGCGCGGCCGCTATCATTTGTACGTGGCCTACCACTGCCCGTGGGCGTGGCGCACGATGCTGTACCGCCGGCTCAAGGGCCTCGAGGACGTGATCTCGATGACCGTCGCGATCCCGAACGACCGCCGCCATGGCTGGCAGTTCGGCGACTATCCCGGCGGCTGCGCGCCGGACAGCGAAGGCTTTACCCACCTGCACCGCGTGTATGCCGCCGCGCAGCCTGACTACAGCGGCAATGTGTCCGTCCCGGTGCTGTGGGACCGGCAGGCGCGGACCATCGTCAACAACGAGTCCTCCGAGATCATCCGCATGCTGAACAGCGCCTTCGAGGCGTTCACCGATCGGCACGAGGACTACTACCCGGCAGCGCTGCGTCCGACCATCGACGCGCTCAACCAGCGCGTCTACGACGGCATCAACAACGGGGTGTACCGCGTCGGCTTCGCGCGTGACCAGGCGGCGTACGAGGAGGCGGTCGATCTGCTGTTCGGCACCCTCGACTGGCTCGATGAGCACCTCGGCCACGCACGCTACCTGGCCGGCGCGCAGATCACCGAAGCCGACTGGCGGCTGTTGCCGAGCCTGCTGCGTTTCGATCTGGTGTACTACGCGCTGTTCCGTTGCAACCAGCGCCCGATCGCGAGCTACCCGAACCTCACGCACTATCTGCGCGAGCTCTACCAGCACCCGGGCGTCGCCGGCCTCGTGAATCTGCCGCATTTCGTGCGCGGCTATTACTCGATTCCGCACAGCAATCCCGGTGGCATCATTCCCCGCGTCCCGATGTTCTACGAGAACTGGCTCAGCGCCCCGCACAATCGGGCAGGACTTTGAGGCGGGCAGACGCTGCCTCGCGTCGTAGCCTGGATGAAGCGCAAGCGGAATCCAGGATCACGGCGGCACTTTTGAACATCCCCGGCTCCTGTGGCTTACAAGACGATGAGCACGGTGCTGCGGTTCGACACGGTGCCGTTTTCGATCCCGGATTTCGCTACGCTGCAGCCGGGTTACGACGGTCCGCAGCGCACCGCCACGCCGCGACACGTGTGCTGGCTCAGTCGTTCCGCAGCAGGCCCGCCACCAGGCGCGCCGGCACCGTGGCGTCATCCGCATCGGTGACGGCGAGGAACTGCACGCCGGCCGGCGTGCGGTCCGCGGCGATGCCTTCGATCTTGTAGCCCGGCGTCACGTCGTCGAGGTGCAGCACGCGGCCGCCGCTGTCGAGCACGCCGACGACCGCGCCCACGCACAGGCCGTCGAGGTAGCTGTCGTCGGTGCGTTCGGCGACCGCGCTGAAGACCAGCGTGCCGTCGGCCAGGGCGGCGCCATCGGTGAAGCCGAGCGTGACGCCTTCGCGCCTGCCGAGATCGACCGCCAGGATCGCACGCGGTGCCAGCGCGTCCATTTCGTCACTGCGCGCCAGCGACGCCAGCACCGGTGCCAGCGCATAGTGCACGCACGCGTTGTCCGCCACGCCGTCATTGCCCCGCTGCAGCAGCACGAAGCGGTCCCCGAGCACGAGCGCGCCTTCGATGTTGAGGTCGTCGACGCGCATCGCGAGCGCGTCATGGAGTGGCGTCAGGTCGATCGTGCGCCATGGGCCGACCGGCCGCCTTCCCGCATCGAGGCGCATCAGCACCCCCGCGTGCCGGCGCTTCTTCGACCCCGATCCCAGCGCCAGCAGCGCGCCGAACGGGCAGCCGTCGAACACCGGCAGCCGCACCAGGGCTTCGAAGTCGGGCTTGTGTTTCTTGCGCGCCGGCGGCGCGGCCGGCAGGGTGCCGTCGACAATCCGCAGCAGTTCGCCCGGCCTGTCGTCACCGCGCGTGAAGACGCCGAGATGCAGCTCGTCGTCAGCGACGACATACAGCCGATCGTCGATCCGCGCGAGCCCGCTCGCCGCACTCAGATGGGTGGGCCGCCCGTGCTCGGCCGGCTCGCGCAGGTTCAGCAGGCGACGCAGCTCGAGATCGATCATGACGCATCGCGTCCGGCGGAAGAGTGCGACGGATTATGTCGCAAAGCGCGCTGCGTTACTGCTATAAACAACGCATGCGACGGTGCCATCCGCGTCCCGGCGCAATGACACGACGCGCGCCCACGGAGGGGATCATGGCCAGACTCGCACTGTGCATCGGGATCAACAACTATCCCGGCACCGGCATGGATTTGAAGGGCTGCGTCAACGATGCCCGGGACTGGGCCGCGGCACTCACGGCGCGCGGCTACACCGTGCGCTCGCTGATCGACGCCCGGGCGACGAAAGCCGCGATGGTCGCGGGCTTGCGCCGGATCATCAAGGCGGCGAAGCGGGGCGATCACCTCGTCATCACGTTCTCCGGCCATGGCACCTACCAGCCCGACACCAACGACGATGAAGCCGATGGCCTCGACGAGGCCTTGTGTCCCTACGATCTGAAAACAAAGGGGGCCCTGACAGACGACGAAATCCGCGCGCTGTTCCTGAAGCTCGACCCCGGCGCGCGACTGCTGCTGCTCAGCGACAGCTGCCACTCGGGCACCGTCACGCGCGCGGCCCCGGCCGATGCCGACGCCGACGGCCCGCGTCCGCGCTTCATGCCGATGGGCAACTGGCTGCCGCAGGCCGCGCTGCCGCGCCGCCGTGGCGGCGGAGTGGCGGCGACCGTTGTCGCGCCGACCACCGGTTCCGCGTTCCGCGGCGTGGTCGCGAGCCGGCCCGGCGATCTGCTGATGTCGGGCTGCCGGGAAGGCCCCAACAACTACAGCTACGACGCGAGCTTCCGCTCGCGCCCGAACGGGGCGTTCACGTATTACGCGTTGAAGACCCTGCACACCCTGCCGCCTGCCGCGACCTACGCCGACTGGCATCGCCGGATCGGTGAACACCTGCCGTCGGCGAGCTTCCCGCAGAGTCCGCAGCTCGTCGGCGTCGCGGCGATGAAGAAGCACAAGGTGCTGGCATGAGCACGGGCCGGTCCCCGCGTGCGCGCCGCGCATCACGGCAGCCCGCACGTCCGATAACGATCGGGGCCAGATCCGTCTTTGCCCCTGACCCCCAGCCAGGAAACTGTGATGAGTGAGCGCGAACATCGAATCCGCGGCGTGGTGCAGGCCACGCCGGACCACGCGTGGCTCGCGCGCGTGCAGGCGGCGCATCCGGATCTGCGGCGACGCACGCTGGCGCCGGGCGCGGCGCGCGACGGCGCGGCCGAGGCCATCCCCGTGCGCGACGACGACATCGTGCGCGTCGAACTCGAAAACGGCTTCGTGCTGTGGACGCGTGCCGACGATCTGCTACGCGAGCACGGCGACGCGGGCACCGCGCGCGACGGCGGGGTGGCCTGGGATCTCGACCGCCTGCGGGCGCCGGCCGGCGCGACCGTCCGCGACGAGCGCGGCGTGGTCAGCGCGGCGATCAAGACGCTCGAATTCTTCGGCTACGACATCACCGCACGCAGCGCAAAGAAGCTGTGCGAAACCCTCGAGGCACGCACTTTCGCCACCAGCGGCGTGCCCGGCGAAGGCCTCTACCGCTGTTCGCTCGACGATCTCGCCGCGCCGCTCGAAGCCGTGGCGACCGTGCCCGCCGGCACCGCGCCCGTGCTCGTCTTCATCCACGGCACCTTCTCCAGCCTGCGCGGGGGCTTCGGCGAGCTGTGGGCGCCGGGCAATGTCGAAGGCGCCGCGCTGCGCGCCACGCTGAAGGCGCTCTACGGCACGCGCGTCTACGCCTACGAACATCGCACGCTGACCGCGAGCCCGATCGCCAATGCCGCCGGCCTTGCCGCCAGCCTGCCGTCGGGCACGCCCGTCCATCTCGTGACGCATTCGCGCGGCGGACTCGTCGGCGAACTCCTGTGTCTCGGTGCCGCCGACGCCGCCGCGACGCTGCTCGACGCGCAGACGCTGCGCACGCTGTTCGCCGCCGATCGCACGATCGCGCCGCAGCTCGGCCTCGCGCCGCTCGCGGCCGAAGACGAAGCCGCCCGTCTCGCCGCCTATGCGCAGGACCTGACCCACCTCGAAGCGCTGATCGCGCGACGGCTCGACATTCAGCGCTACGTGCGCGTCGCCGCACCGGCGCGCGGCACCACGCTCGCGTCGGGCCGGCTGGATCGCTGGCTGTCGGTGCTGAACGATCTGAGCAGCCGTCTGCTGCCGGTGCCGCTGTTCGGCGATGCGATGGATTTCCTGTTCGCCGTCGTCAAGGAACGCACGGATCCGCGGACATTGCCTGGCCTCGAAGCGATGATGCCGGGCTCGGCCGTCACCCGTCTGCTGAATCACCCGGCGCTCGTCACCGACGCCGATCTGACGGCGATAGTCGGTGACATCGAAGGCGATTCGCTGTGGCGACGCTTCAAGCTGCTGATGGCGGACGGGTTCTACGGCGCCGAGCACGACCTCGTGGTCAACACGGCGTCGATGACGGGCGGGCTCGCGCGCAAGGCGGGCGTCGGCCGCTATGGCCGCGACCAGGGTCCGGACGTCGATCACTTCCACTACTTCAGCAACGCGCGCACGGTGCGCTGGCTCGCCGCAGGACTCACGCGACGCGAGGGCGACCAGGCCGGCTTCACCTCGCTGACGCTCGCGCCGAAAGAAGAGCCGAAGTGGCGCAGCCTCGTCGCGCGCAGCCGCGCCGGCACCGATCGGCGCCCGCTCGCGGTGATGATCCCCGGCATGATGGGCAGCCATCTGCAGATCGACGGCGAGCACGTATGGCTCAACTACTTCTCGCTGCTGCGCGGCGGGCTCGCGAAACTCGGCTGGGGTGTCGACGGCGTCGAGCCGCTGGACGCGATTGACGATTTCTACGGCCCGCTGCTCGAGTTCCTGACCCGCACGCATCGCGTCGAAGTGTTCAGCTACGACTGGCGCTACTCGGTGCTGGAGAACGGGCGGCGTCTCGCCGCGAAGCTGGCGCAGTGGCTGCCGCGCGCCGAGGCCGAGCAGCAGCCCGTGCATCTCGTCGCGCATTCGATGGGCGGGCTCGTCGCCCGCGCGATGATGGCGCAGCCCGCCGGCGCGGCGCTGTGGCAGCGGATCACGCAATTGCCGGACAGCCGCTTCCTGATGCTCGGCACGCCGAACCGCGGCTCGCTCGAGGCGATGCGCTGGCTCGTCGGCTTCAATCCGACGCAGGGCAAGCTCGCCCTGCTCGATTTCCGTCACGACATGAACGGGATCATCGACATCGTGCGGCAGTACCCGGGCGTACTCGAACTGCTGCCGTTCGCCGACACGGATCCGGATTACGCCGACGTCGGGCTGTGGAAGAAGCTCAGGCAGGCCCTGGATGCGCGCTGGCCGCTCGCCGACGCCGCCACGCTGCGCGCGGCGCGCGAGAGCTGGAAGCTGTTGAAGGCGCAACCGGCCGATCCCGCGCTGATGCGCTACGTCGCCGGGTGCCAGCCGGCCACGGTGACGGCCTACAAGGTCGTCACCGTCGACCCGCCGCTGCTGCCACCGACGCAGCGCTTCGAGTTCTTCGGCACCGCCGAGGGCGACGGCACGGTCACCTGGGCGTCCGGGCAACTGCCGGACGTGCCGACCTGGTATGTCGAGAATACGGCGCACGACAACCTGTGCACGCAGCAGCGCGCGTTCGTCGGCTATCTCGACCTGCTGATGACGGGCAGCACCAACAAGCTGCCCGCCACGCCGCCGGCCCGCAAGCGCGACGCGCGAGACGTCGACGCGTTGTTCCCGATGCCACTCACCGCCGTCATCGATTACGTGCCGGGCACGCGCGACGCCGATCATCTCGGCTTCGGCGGCGCCGGCATCGATGCCGATACCGGCACCGCGCCGCAGTTGCCGACGATCGAAGTCAGCGTGCGGCACGGTGATTTGAGTTACGCACGTCATCCGGTCGTCGTCGGCCACTATCTCGGCGACACGATCGTCAGCGCCGAGCGCGTGCTCGATCGCCAGCTGAACGGCTCGCTTGCCACGCGCCTGGAGCTCGGCATCTATCCCGGCCGCCTCGGCACCAGCGCGACGTTCTTCAACGCCAGCGCCGGCGCGCGGCCGAAAGGCGCGGTGGTGATCGGGCTCGGTCAGGTGGGCGAACTGTCGCCGAGCCTGATCGAGGCGGGCGCGACCTCGGCGCTGCTCGAGTTCGCGCTGCAGGTGGCGCAATGGCCGGACGATCGCTTCGGTGCCGCCGGCGCGGTGCGCTCGGCGGCGGTGTCGTGCCTGTTCGTCGGCTCCGGCGCGGCGGGGCTGTCGATCCGCGACTCGATCGAATCGATGCTGCGCGGGGCGATGGCCGCGAACGAGCGGCTGGTCGCGAGCGAGATCAACCACCAGGTGGTGATCGATCGCATCGAGTTCATCGAGCTCTACCAGGACATCGCGATCACCGCCTGCGACGCGTTGCGCGACGCGCTCGCCGACGGGCCGCTCGCGGCGGCGGTGCGTTGGGACGGCGGCCTGCGGGCCGGCCGTGCACCGCGCCGGCGTATCCGCTTCGACGATGCGCCCGAGTGGTGGCAGCGGCTCGAGATCATCGAAGAACACTCGGCGGCCAACGCGCTGCGTTTCATCTTCGCTTCCGATCGCGCGCGCGCCGAGGAAACGATGTCGACCGGACAGCTCGCCCTCGCCGAGCGCTTCATCGAGCAGGCCTCGGCCACGCCGGGCACGAACCTCGAAGCCGCGCGCACACTGTTCGAAATGCTGCTGCCCTTGCGCCTGCGGCAGATGGCGCAGAAGCAGCAGAATATCGTGCTGCAGGTCGACGCCTACTCCGCGCGGTTTCCGTGGGAGCTGCTCGACAATCGCTGGGGCCAGAATGGTCGGCCACCGGCGGTGCAGGCCGGCATGCTGCGCCAGCTGAAGGCCCGGCAGTTCCGCGAACAGCCAGCGCACGGCGACGCGCCGAGCGCGCTGGTCGTCGGCAATCCGGACCTCGGCGACAGCCCGCTGTACGCCGATCTGCCGGGCGCGCGCCAGGAAGCGCAGAAGGTCGCCACTCAGCTCGGTGCGCTCGGCTTCGAGGTGCTCGATTCAATCGACGAGCAGAAGGACAGCATTCTCCACAAGCTGCATCGACGCGCCTGGCGCATCCTGCATCTCGCCGGCCACGGCGTGCACCTCGCGCCGGCGGTGACACCGGGCGGGCCGCCGGTCTCGGGCATGGTGATCGGGCCCTCCGACTTCCTGACGCCGGGCGACGTGCAGCAGCTGCGCTGGGTGCCGGAACTCGTGTTCGTGAACTGCTGCCATCTCGGCCGCACGTTGTCGCCGCCGGCGCTCGATCGGCCGGGCCTCGCCGCGAATCTCGGCGTCGAGTTCATCCAGATGGGCGCGCGCGCGGTGATCGTCGCCGGTTGGGCGGTCGACGACGCCGCGGCCCACACCTTCGCCGAAATCTTCTACGCCCGCATGCTGGCCGGCTACTTCTTCGGCGAGGCCGTGCGTCTCGCGCGCGAGGAAACCTGGCGCCGCCACCCGTCGGTGAACACCTGGGGCGCGTATCAGTGCTATGGCGATCCGAATTTCGTGCTCGTGCGTGGCCGCCCGATGGAGCGTGCGACGCCACCGCCGTTCTCGACGCCAGCCGAGCTCGTGGTCGCGCTCGAGAATTGTGCGAGCTCGCTGAAGGCGGGCGGCGACGATCGTGATCCGGTGTCGATGATCGACGCCCTGCTCTCGCGCGTGTCGCCGCTGAACGAAGGCTGGCGCCAGCGCGGTGATGTCGCGGCGGCGCTCGGCTTCTGCTACGGCGAAGCGCGGTGCTGGGAAGACGGCGTCAAGGCGCTCGATCTCGCGATCCGCGCCGAACAGGGCGACGCGTCTATCGCCGTCATCGAACAGCGCGCGAACTATCGCGTGCGGCTCGCGACCGAACGCTTCAAGACATTGCTGACGTCGCGGCACAAGGATCCGGCCGCGCGCGCGCGCCCGCTGCTGCAGGAGATTCGTGACAGCATCGCCGAGCTCGAACACCTGCGCCTGCTCGGCGACACCCTGGAGCGCCTGCATCTGCTCGGCGCCGCGCACAAGCGCCTGGCGCTGATCAACGCGCTGCTCGGCAACGGCCGTGACTGCATCGACGCGCTGACGCAGATGGCGCACTACCACCGCACCGCGCTCGACCGCGCCACGGCCATCGGCGACCGCTCGCCGAGCTATCCGTACACGAACTGGGCGACCGCCACGCTGCTGCTCGGCATTCGCCAGCGCAAGCCGGTGACCGAACGCACGATCGGTTTCGCGACCAGAGGCGCCGAGCTGCTCGCCGCCGCGCGTCTGGAACAGGACGAAGATCCGGATTTCTGGGAAGCGCTGACTCCCGGTGATTTCTGTTGCCTGAAGCTGCTCGCGCATGCGCCCAGGCTCGCCGCCGACGGCAAGGCGCTCGCGGCGCTGACGCAGGACACATTACGCGCGTATCGCGACGCCATCGCGCGTGGCGCGAGTCCGCGCCAGGTGTCGTCGATCCGCGAACACCTGGACTTCATCCTCGGCGTGCTGCGCGGCCCCGGCAAGCCGACTGCGCGACTCGCCCCTATCGTGACGAGCCTGACCACCGTGCTGGAAGGGCTCGCCGACGCGGCATCCTGAATCGCGCCGGCAGCGGCCGGGGCAGCACGCAAGGAGAAATGAAGATGGCCACGAAGAAGAAGCTCGTTCCGCGCCGCCAGCCGGCCAAGGCGAAGAAAGTCATTGCGAAAAAGCCCGTCGCCAGCAAAGTCATGCCGGCAGCGAAGAAGGCGGCGAAGCCGGCCAGCATCAAGAAGCCGACGCCGGCCCGACGCAAACCGGCCGCGCCGGCCAAAGTGACCCGTGCCAGCGCGCGCGCTTTCGTGATCGCCGCGCGCCTGCCGGCTGCGCCCAGGCGTCCGCAACGCCGCGACCTCGCCACGATTCCTGAGTTCGCCGAGATGACACCGCAGGCGGCGGTCGTCGGCTCCGGCGTGCTGTCGTTCACCGCCGGCGTGCCCGCGCAGCGCCGCGAGGATCTCTGCAATGCGACCCTGCTCGCGCAGCTCGCCGCGAACCGCAAGGTGCCGGACCGCACGAACATCATGCCGTGGTTCGATGCCTACTTCGGCGCGTTGATGCAGCTCGGCTGGTCCGTCCAGCAGTCCGGGTTTCGCGAGTACGCCGGCCAGCTCGACGGTCTCGAGACCCATCAGGCCGTGCGCAACGTCGCAGCCGCGCTGCTGGGGCCGTCACCGGCCGCGCTCGCCGTGGTGCTGTCGACGCTCGACGCGATGCAGAGCATGGATCGCGACAGTCCGTGGATCACGATTTTCGACCGCGAGCATCGCGACTCGAAATCCACCCACTTCCAGATCGGTCTCGCCGATCAGCTCCCGAACGGCGGCCTCATGATGCACCTGATGGCCTTCAGCCTCGAAGCCAACTCGAAGCTGACGCAGGTGCTGTTCTTCAAACTCAGAAAGAAGAAAGTCAGATTGCAGCAGAATTCGGGCCAGGCGATCGTCGATGTCGGCGTCCTCGCCAGCGTGCGCGCGGCGCTGAAGAAGCGTCTCGCCGATCACGTCACGGACTTCATTGCGACGGTCGAAATCTGAGCGCAGGGCCGCAGCGTGTCACGCGCGAGCGGGTTACCGGCGCTCGCGCCGTCGACGGCTGAGTCGCACTCCATATAGCTCTATCCATTCAGGACACCCATCTAATTTTCAGCTTCATCCAGCTTCATCCAGGACACCCATCTAGTTTTCTGAACTTGATCTTTCAGCACGGGCCAGCCTTTCAGCAGGCCCCGCTGGGTGTCGTCTCGGCATCTCTGTGGAATAACGAGCGAATGGGAACCGCCGACAGCACGCAGTGAGTCGCTACGGCCCCCGATAATTCTGTCGGTACCACGCCGGCCCGTCGCAGCATCAGGCGTGCGGCGAATCGTTGATCTTGGACTGCTGAGTGTGCGGGGAGGTTATTCGTTCGCCCGCGCGTAGAGACGCCGCGCCGCCGCATGTCCGCGCACCCATCGGCAGCCTTTGCCCGCTGCGACGGTGCGTAGTCGATGCGGCGCGCCGACGAACAGGCGAAAGCGGGCATGCAGTTCGGACACGGTCTTCAACCATTCGCCGGTGTGCAGGCCGAACACGGACAAGAGCTTCGGTGTGCTGGCAGGGATCACGCCAGGCTTGCCCGGATGCACGGCGCGTCCGCTGGTATCGAGCAGGTCCAGATAGTCCTGCAGGTTGAATGGGAGGCCGGTGTCTTCGTCGCTGCGGATGGCTTGGGTGAAGGGCAGCAGAGCGGGTTTGGTTGCGTCGGTGGTGCACGGGTCTTGCTTGATCATGCTGAGCAACCGTTGATGACCGGAGGTAAAGGTCGATTCTTCGATGGAGGAAGCAAGCCCGGCCCGCACGGGATTCAGATCCACATAGGCCATGACGGTCAACAGCGCCTCTTCATCCAGCAAGGCCTGTGACTTGAACCGCCCTTCCCAAAATCGACCTGTGCAGCGATCTTCGGCATTGGCAAAGCGCGCAATATGTTCATTGAGGCAACGCATGAACCAGCTGAGGTCTGCGAGACGTCGCCGCCAGACCGGAACAAGGTCGCTGAGCATCGTCTGCTCGTCAGCCTGGAGCGGGAGCCCATTCAGAAATGCGGAGATACATACTGGGCCTGCATAGAGGCGACGCCAACGCTCGACAACCTCAACGTCCGTCCACCCATCTGCGCGTGTCAGATCGATCCGTAACACCAGATGGTAGTGATTCGACATCAACGCATAAGCACAGAGGTCGATAGCGAAAGTGTCCGTGAGCAGCGCCAGCCGGTCGAGAATGCGCTCCTTCCGATGATCGAAATTCTTGCCGGAGACAGGATCTTTGCCGCAAAGAAAAGCCTGCCGAACGCAGCGTCCGATGCAGTGGTAGTACGGCGTATCCGCGACGGACACGAGTGTGGAGCGTGGGCGGGTCATCCTTTTCCCTTTCTGAGAAGACCGTTTGGTCCGGCAGTGCCGTCACGCTAAGGCAGCCTTACTGCCGCCTACAACAGGGGCGAAGCAGCAATCGGTGGGTGTCCCCGGATATCCGGATAAGCGTGCGGATAAGGAGGTGGGTGTCCCCGGATAAGCGCGGATAAGCGTTCGATGGGACTGTGGTGGTGGCGGCGGGCGCAGCGGCGGTTGCGTTGCCCGCTGGCAGCGCGCGAACTATAGTCTTGGCGACGCGACCCGGCGTCTGTCTTCAGTCCTCTACCTCAGCGATGATCCGCCGTTTCTCCTCGCATTTGCCGGTGTCCGGTGCCCAGCCCGCGCACACCGACTTCGTCATCGAAGTCGGCGTCGATGCCACCGGCCGGCTCTACGTCGCACCTGGCAGCGCGCAGTTTCCGCACGTTCACCTGGAGGCGATGGAAATCGGCTGGGATGCGGCACGCTCGTGTCTGTATGCGCCACCGCCGCCGCGCGCGATGCTCGCCACTCGCGCGTGGTGGTTCGGCCGGATCCTGGCTGCTGCCCAGGAACAGGGCTGCGTGCTGGCGCTCACCGGCAGTACCCGATGGTGCAACCTGACCGACGTGGAAGTGGCCACGCTCACCGCCACGGCGATGCACGTGTGATCGCGCAGCATCGACATCAGTTCGCGCACTGGCCTTTCCCGTGCGACGAGACCACCGGCTGTGTGACCACGCGCCAGATCATGGAGCAGGATTTCCCGATCCTCGCCGTCATTCACGACAGGGAGGGCACCTGGCAGGTGTTGTGCGAGACCACTGAAAATCCGGCGGACGGCATGCTCGTGTGTCTCGGCTGTCTGTATCAGCGTTTCCCGGAGATAGGCCGCTGGGCAGGCCTCGAGCGCGGTCACGAAGCCGTGCGGGCGACCGCCACCGCAGCGTGGTCCGTGCACGAGACCGAGTACGGAGAAGGGTGACGGCGGTCGCGGTTGCGCGCTGTCGAGGATGCGAGGCTGGTGCCGATACACCGATCGTTCGAATATTCATCCAACCCACGGGAGCCGCCACATGGGCATGACCCTCTGGATCCACACCCTCGAGAACCGCGAATACGCCAAGGACAGCGACGATCACAGCCTGATGAACCTGCACATCGAGGCGCTCGACGCGCTGTGCGATGAACTCGGTGTGCGCAAGCTGACGGAGTTCATGGACTACACCGGGCTCGAGTACAGCTATGGCGAATTCGACGAGGACGAAGAAGAGGACGCTGCCGATCCCGAAATCGACCCTGAAACCGACCTCGCCTATGGCATCGACGACATGACCTGGTTCGATGCCGCCGAAGGACTCGCTGCATTGCAGGCGCTGCGCGATGCAGTGGCCGGCGGCAGGCTCGGCGAAGTCACCGCGGACGAGACGGAACGCCTGATCGAGGAACTCGATGACTGCATCGCCGTCGTCGACGGTCCTGCTTCGCGCGGCGGACGGTTCCATCTGACGATCGTCGAGTAGGGGACTGGCGGTCGCTCGCGCTACGGTCCGACCGGTGGCGACGATCGACTTCGCTTGATCGGCCGCACCTGCTGCACGGCTGAATCCTGTTAACGTGGCCACCTCAAAGTCATGACGCCCCGGCGACCCTCCCTGGTCGCCGCCGCAGGACTCATGCTCGCGACTGCCGGCCGCGCCCGACCGGCCCTGCGTCGCGCCCTGCTGCGCGCGGCAGAGGAGCACCCCATGCGCCACCGTGAACACCATCGAACCCAACGCACCGGCTGGCTGCGCGCCGCCGTGCTCGGCGCGAACGACGGCATCGTGTCGACCGCCAGCCTCGTGCTCGGCGTCGCGGCCGCCGGCGCGCAGACCCAGGCGATCGTGACGGCCGGCGTCGCCGGTCTCGTCGCCGGGGCGATGTCGATGGCGGCCGGCGAATATGTGTCGGTCAGTTCGCAGGCCGACACCGAACGCGCCGATCTCGCGCGCGAAAAGGCCGAACTGGCGGCGAATCCCGAGCAGGAACTCGCGGAGTTGACCGCGATCTACGTCAGGCGCGGCCTCGATCAGGCGCTGGCCGCGCAGGTCGCCACGCAGTTCATGCAGCACGATGCCCTCGCCGCGCACGGCCGCGACGAACTCGGCATTTCCGATACGCTGGCGGCGCGGCCCGTGCAGGCGGCGCTGGCCTCGGCGGCCACCTTCGCGGTCGGCGCGCTGCTGCCGCTGGTGATGGCGCTCGTGCTGCCAGCCCCGACTCTGATCCCCGGTATCGCCGGCAGTTCACTGCTGTTCCTCGCCCTGCTCGGTTATGTCGCCGCGCGCACGGGCGGCGCGCCGGTCATCGCCTCGGTGCTGCGCGTGTCGTGCTGGGGTGCCCTGGCGATGGGGCTGACGGCGGGTGTCGGCGCGCTGTTCGGTGTCGCGGCCTGACAGCGCGGTCCACTTCCTGCGGCGCTCGCCCGCCAGCCACGCATTCGAACCCGGGAATTGCGACACCCGGGACGTCGACCCGCGCCGGTCTCACGCCTGACCCTGGCGCGGCTGCCTCACCGCAACGCGTCACCCGGGATCGGCAGGACCGCGCGGCGCCGCGAGCGCGGCCAGGTCGATGAGCGTGATGTCGCGGGCATAAGGCCGGATATCGTCGAGCATCTGCGCGGTGCCGCCGTCGCTGTCGGCCGCAGCGCCATCCCACAGGCCGACGAAATGCAGCTTCTCCGCGCCGTAGCTGCGCGCGGTGTCGACGAGCCAGCGATTGCAGCGCCAGTAAGGCGTGTGCGGGTCGTCCGGCAGTGGTGCGCCGAGGACCACGGGCAGTGCGCGCGGCGGCCGCGTGAGCCGCGCGCGCTGTGAGTCGTAGCGCCGACGCCAGACGGGGCCGCCGCGTGCGACCGAACGCTCGACGAAGTCGGCTTCATCGAACGGCTGCAGCCAGCGCAGGTCGACGCCGCGGTCGAGACATGCCGCCGAGAACAGCAGATCGCCGCCGCAGGCACCCTGCGTCAATGCGAGGGTGCCGGCGCCCGCGCCGAGCGCATCGAGCGCCGCCGCGATGGCGGCGCGCGCCCGTTCAACCAGCGCGGGATCGTCGGGAAAGCGGGCCGGCTGGCGTCCGGGTTCGTCGATGAGATGACCGCTGAACACGATCACCTGGTCGGGGACGGGCGTCGTCGACCGGCGGTCGGCTGGCGTCATGGCGGTGGGCGTCAGTTCGAACGCTGCGGCGCATCTTTCGCACAGCGAAAGCCGATGTCGGCGGCGCGCAGGTCGGGTAGTGCGTAGAAGCGGCGTGCCAGCACGAGATTCGCTGCGCCGTCGAAGCGGCCGCCGCCGCGAATGATGCGCTGATAGCCGCTGTCCGGTCCGCGCGGATTGCGTGGATTGAAGCGATACGGACCATCCGCCCACCAGTCCGACACCCACTCCGCGGCGTTGCCCGCCATGTCGTCGACGCCATGCGGGCTGCGTCCGGGCCCGTGCGTGCCGACGGGCGAGAGTCCGTCGTAGAAGTCCGGCGACGAATTCGAGAAGTTCGTCAGCGTCAGCGTTGGCGAACTGTCGCCCCACGGATAGACGCGCTCGTCGGTGCCGCGCGCGGCCTTCTCCCATTCCGCCGACGTCGGCAGGCGGCGGCCGACCCAGCGGCAATAACCTTCGGCGTCGTGCCAGTCGACGCCGACCACCGGATGCTCGCCGTGTTGCGCGAGATCGACCTGTTCCCAGGCCAGCGGTGGCGCCGTGTCACCGGTCGCCTTCAGGAATTTCGCATAGCGCGCGGTCGTGACTTCGTATCGATCGATATAGAAGGCATCGAGGTAGGCTTCGCGGCGCGGACTGACCTCGTCATCACCCATCACGAACTTGCCGGCTGGCACCAGGATCAACGGCACGCCGTCTTCGCCGACGGGTTCCGCGTCGTGGCGCGCCATCAGCCCGAACCGGATGGCGCCGGCGACGAGCGCGACCGCCAGTACCCCAGCGCCGATGCGCCACCACCGCGTGCGCCGCTGCGCCTGGTGCAGGCGGTGCACGGCGTCGGCCGCAGCCGCTGCGACGTCCCCGGCCGGGGTCAGCACCGTGACCGCGCGCACGAGCGTCGGCAGCTGAGAGAAAGGCAGGTCGCTCAGCATCACCGGCAGCACGCGGCCGGACACGCGCTTCCACGCCCGCTCGACGATCGCGAGTTCGCTGAGCGTATAGCTGCCGGGATCGATCGAGTGCGGGCTGACCAGGAACACGAACAGGTCGGCGCGTTCGATCGCACGCCGGATGCGGATGTGGAATTCCTCACCCGGCGGCAGATCTTCGCGGTCGAAGAACACGTCGTGGCCCTGCTCCAGCAGTGCGCGGTTCAACGTGGCCGCGACGGGCCGGTCCTCGTTCGCATAGCTGAGGAAAATGTTCATCACGCGCCACGCCGCGTGCCGTGGCCGGGCGCACACTCAGCGCGCGGCATCGGGCAGCAGCTCGCCGAAGAGCTGAACTTCGTGGACGAAGGCGGCGGTGTTGTCGGTGTGACTGCGCAGGGACTGGAACTTGAAGTACTTCGCCTCGGTCGGCGCAAAGCTGAACGACTGGTAGGGGTTCTGCATCAGGCGCAGATTGCGGGTCTTGAAGCGGCCCAGCGACTGGAACGGGCCGTCGGGTCCGTCATTGCCGGCGAACAGTTCGAAGTCACGCAGGTTCGCGTTGTCCTGCGCACGTACCAGCACCGTGAAGGTATCGAAGCGCGCCGTGCGTCCGTCGCCGAAGCCGAACACGGCATAGCCCTGATCGGTCCACCCATAGCTGTCCTCGTTGCCGTCGACGATCCTGCTCCAGCTCTCGGCGGAGGCAATGAGCATCTGGCCGCCGTTCGCATCGGCCAGCAGGTTCACGCGGGTCGCGCGCGGCGCCGGCCGTGCGGCGGCAGGCACGGCGTCATCGGCCTGCGCCGGTTGCTCCGCCAGACGCGGCGTTGGCGCGCGACGGCCGTTGCCGGCGGTCCCCGGATCCTCGTGCAGCCACTGCCAGCCGCCGAGCACCAACAGCGCGGCGCTGAGTGCGCCGAGCCCGAACGCTTTCAAAGTCGCGCCGCGCCCGCCGCCGGTCGGCACGTGGGCGCGCAGGGGTGCTGCCTCAACGTTCAGCGCCGGTTGCAACAGCCGCGTCACGGATGCGAGCAACTGCTGGAAGGCGGGATCGTCGTCGTCACCGTGCCAATCGACGAGGTTTGCGGCCTGGATGCGTCTGAATTCGATCGGCGGCGCGACGTCTTCGAGCAGTGCCGGCACCAGCATGCCGCGCGCCGCCCCTTCGGCCGCTTCGGTCTTCACCCAGTTCGAGCGCACGGACTCGCCGGACCACAGCACGATCATGCAGCGCGCAGCGGCAATGGCTTCCTGGATGACTTCGTCGAACACCCGGCCCGGCGGGATCGTGCGGTCCCACCACACGCTTGCCGATGCACGGGTCAGCGCGTCGGCCAGCGCCATGGCGCGCTCGCGATCGACACTCGCGTAACTGATGAAGATGTCCATCTCGCGTCCGATCGTCCGTGGGGCAGCGCGGACCTGAGTATAGACGAATCGATCGGGCCGAACGCCGCCCGCGGGTTTCTCAGGCGGTCCCTCAGGCCATCAGCGCGGCGGCGAGACCCGAGTGGCCGAGACAGGCCCCGGCCGCCATCTCGATCGCGACGAACACCGCTTCGGCGATGGCGGGCTTAGAGCTGCCATTGGCCAGGGCCTGCGTGACGTAACGCTCGATCGACATCGGGCACCGTACGTTGTGCGCGCAGGCCACGGCGATCAGGGTCTTCACCGGCGCCGACAGCACACCGGCGGCGAACGCCGCGTCCTGCAGTGCGTCGTAGCCCCGCATCGCGGCCGGCGACGTCGCGGCGAGATCTGCGAGCGGCGCCTGCCAGCCAGGGGTGTAGAACTCGGCC
This sequence comes from Gammaproteobacteria bacterium Ga0077536, assembly GCA_001464935.1. Lineage (GTDB taxonomy): Bacteria > Pseudomonadota > Gammaproteobacteria. The sequence continues at coordinate 25,345 of LNEL01000046.1, read as the reverse complement.
GGCCGTTCGCCGTCGAGCAGCCGCAGCGCCAGCGAGGCGTGTGCCAGCGGCGCGTGCGCGGCCACGGCAATCGCCACCCACAGCGCTTCGGTCAGTTCGTCACGCGTGGCGCCCGCCTCGGTGCCGAGTTTGTGGTGATAGTCGATGCAGTACGGGCAGCGCAGCGCATGCGCGCACCCGAAGGCGATGATCTCCTTCTCACGTACCGTCAGCGCACCCGGTGCAAAGGCGCCGCCGGCGAGCGCCTGGAAACCTTTCAGCGCCTGTGGCGCCCACTCGGCATAACGCGCGGTCTGCGCGAGATGGTCGGCGGTGCAGAGATGATCGACTTTGCTCATGACAGGACCTGTCGCGGAGGGAAGGCGGCATGATCGCGGATACGCCGGCGATCGCACAACCCGGTCTGCCGCTCCCAGCCGGGGTCCCGCCCGGCGGCGTCGAGCCCGGTCCGCACCGATGGCCGCCCGCTGTGCCTGCGACGAAGGCGGTGACTGCAGTGGCCTCACCCGGCGCTCGGGCACCCGGGATCCGTGATCAGGATCGTCCGTGTGTCGGATCAGGCAGGGTTCGGAAGCGCGGCCCCACGACGGGCTGCTACTTCTGTTGTTGCCACTCCGTGTTCAGATGACCGATGCGTTCCCGCGCGAGCTGCGCGCGGAACAGCGCATGCTGACGCGGCGTGTCTTCGCCGAAGCAGACCGTGATGTCGTCGTGGTAACAGGGAAAGGCCGCCGCCAGCGCGGCGTCGCGGAAGGCCTGCCACGCGAGGTGCGCGGCGGTGAGTGCAGTCTGTGCGTTGGGATCGATCGCCGTGCGTTGCCGTGCTGCGGCCAGCGCCGCATCGAGTTCGCGCTCGGCGCGTTCGGCCGCCAGCGTCGCACAGAAGTTGCGCTCGAACTGGGTGCCGTCTTCCTTGCATTCAATGGCCATGGCGGTCACCGGTGTCAGCGCGATCAACCAGATCGCGCACAGAGCAGCCACGCACGACGGGCGTGAGGGTGGCAGGAGGAGCGGAGGTCGTGTCATCGGCGCATTCCGCGGCGTCCCTCCGTGGACACCGGGGAACAGGATCATGAAACGCCTGGGCCTCAGACGGCGAACCGCTGATTCAGCCGGGCGCCGACCACGCGACGGCGGTAGCGCGCCAGCGGGATCAGGGCCGCGGCAAACAGCGGCAGCGCGGCCGGCACCGGCACCGGCGCCACCAGGGTAGGCGCTATCCGATGCATCGTCGCCTGCTCGTAGTCGTAGGCGAAGGACAGCAGAGAGCCTTCCGACCACTGCTTGCCGACGAAGATCACGCTGAACGGCGAGCCGTCATCGTAATAGCCACCCGAGACCGTGACGCCGGGCAGGCCGACGATGTTGATCTCCGAGACCGTCGTCGCACCTATGCCAGCGCCACCGAGATCGGGCACCGGGCGCACGGCCTGCGGGAAGAACAGACCGTCGAGGTCATGCGCGTCCAGCACGCTGTTGAACAGCGAGATCAGTTCCGCGCGCGCTTCGAAGAAGGCCTCGATGTTCGGCGGCACGTCCGGGTTCGCGAATTCGAGCGGGAAGTTCGTCGGCGTCGTCGCGAAGGACTCACCCGGATCGAACGGCGAAATGCCGAGCATGCCGAGTGCCGCAATCGAACTGATGCCGTTCTCAGCCGCTGTCTTGTTCGCGATCATGCTCGGACCCATGCGTTCGAGCCACTTCTCGAAGTAGAACGGGTTCGACGCCGCCGCGTTCGGAATGGCCGCGCGCAGGGCGCTGAAGTCAGTACCGGCGAACGGGTCTTCGACGAACGTGGCACCTTCCGCTTCCATCTCGGCCATCGCCTGGTTGTACATCGCCAGGGTTTCCGGCGCGATGCTGTTGGCGTTGGTCGGATCCATGATGCGGGCGCGCCAGCCGTCCCCAATCATGCCGAAGCGTTTGCCTTCGAGTGCGGTCGTCGACAGCATGCTGACGTAGCCGTCCTTCGGGATATTGCCCACCGACGCCATCGTCTTCTCGTCCGCCAGCGAATAACCGGCCATCACGTCGAGCATCACGGCGGCATCGTAGACGGTGCGCGCGTGCGGGCCGACGACATCGCGGGTGGCGCCGGACAACGGCGCGACGCCGCTGTTCGGAATCAGCCCGTTGGTGGTCTTCACGCTCGCGAGGCTGTGCGCCGAGGCGGGGTTCTGAATCGAACCGCCGGTTTCTTCGGCCGTGCCCACCACCGCAAAGCTGCCCGCCACCGCCATCGCGGTGCCCGAGCTGCTGCCGCCCGGCTGCAGCGTGATGTCATAGGCGTTGAAGGTGTCGCCGTCCCAGCTCGTGCTCGCGTTGTTGCCGCTGCGGCTGAACTCCGGGATGTTCGTCTTGCCAATGATGATCGCGCCCGCTTCACGCAGCCGCGCGACAACCGGCGCATCCGTTTCCGGGATCAGGTCGATGCCGCCCGTGCCGCTGTAAAAGCGGTCGTAACCGGCCGTCGAGGGCAGCCCTTTCACGTCCATCGCTTCCTTGATCACGATCGGCACGCCGTGCAGCGGCGAACGCGCGCCGGTCAGCTTGTACTCGGCGTCGAGTGCTTCTGCTTCGGCGAGCGCGGTCGGATTGAAGAAGGTGAAAGCGTTGTACGTGCCTTCGAACTTGTTGATGCGCTCCATGTGTGCGTTGTAGAGATCGACCGCAGTGAACGCGCCGGAGGCGAGCCCTGCCTCGATTTCCTGAATCGTGATGTCGACGATGTCGAGCGCCTGCGCGACGGGCGTACACGCGATGGCGATGCCGAGCGCCAGTGCGCGCAGCGTACTGCCTGGCGCGCGACGCGCGTATGTCGTTGGCGATTGCCGGACTGCCGTTCTTTCATTCTTGTTCATCAAACCCTCCGATTGATGCGAGCCCCTTCGCGAGATGCGCCAAAATGACGCCGCGTCACTGCTCGCATTCCCTGCCGCACTACTTTTTGAACACTCGCCGGTAATCAGCGATCGGCGAGGACAGGTGCATGAATCGATCCACTCGTGCAACACGAATCAATTCATGCGTTTGTAAAAAACGCCCGGCGCAGGACAGCTGAAGGCTCGATCAAGAAATGTGCAATGCACTGCCGATTGCGACATGTCGGCGCGCGTCTGGATGCAATGATGCGTGCATCGCGCTCGGGTGCATGCGACGTGCCTCGCACCTCATCGGCGACATCGCGGCGAAATTGCACCAGTCGAAGTCACGTGCACCACGCTGACGGTGCACGTCGCTTCGCCATGGAGATGGCGCCTCGTGTTCAGCGGCGCGCTGACCGCTCAGGCCGCGACACGCCGTCAACGACGGGACGTCAGCCCGGTGGCGCGCGCCGCTGTGCGATGTGTGCGGGCGACGCAGACGCAAGACCGCGGGTGCCCCGCCGCGCGGAACTGCCTGTGCGGGAATCAGGCCCGGTGACGCGGGCGGTCTCGTCCACCTCAGGCCGCCAGCCAGGGGCGAGCGCGCCGGTTGCGGCCGGCACGGCCGGAAAGCGAGTTGCACGAAAATAAACTCCCGCGCTGCCCTGTCGCACGCGAGCGGTGCGTCCGGCAGCGGGCCGCCGCGCCGCGTCCGCCGGGGAAATCGCGCCAAGGCACGGTTTTTATAGGCTTTGGCGCTTTTGTCCGCGGCATGGCACAGCTTTCGCTATACAGAAACCGAGTTGAATACACTGTCGCCGCGTGCACCCCGGGCGACCAGGCCGGTCGACGAGTGTCCACCCGCCTGCCCGACCAACCCGCGAGAGGAGAAGGCACGATGGCCCTGTTGAACAGCGAAGACTGGTACGACATCGCGCGCGACACCAACTGGACGCCGCGTTACGTCTCCGAGCAGGCCCTGTTCCCGAAAGAGCTGAGTGACGTGCTCGAGATGCCGCTCGAACTGCTCGAGACCTTCGATGAACCGTACAAGGTCACGTACCGCGACTACGTGAAGACGCAGCGTGAGAAGGACGTCGGCGCCTATTCGGTGAAGGCGGCGCTGGCCCGCTCGCAGATGTACGAGAATGCGTCACCGGGCTGGAAGGCGCTGTTGCAGATGCATTTCGGCGCCGTGAGCTTTCTCGAATACCACTCGGTGTCAGCCTTCGCGCGCATGACGCGCTTCGGTCGTGCGCCGGGCATGCGCAACATGGCGACCTTCGGCAGTCTCGATGAAATGCGCCACGCGCAGGTGCATCTGTATTTCGCCTATGAATATCTCGCGAAGAGTCGCACCTTCGACTGGGCGCAGAAGGCGCCGCGTACCGACAACTGGGTGATCATCAGCGAACGTCACACCTTCGACGACCTCGAGCACACGCGCGACGCGATCAGCGCTGCGATCATGACGAATTTCGCGTTCGAGACCGCGTTCACCAACCTGCAGTTCATCGCGCTGTCGGCGGATGCCGCGAACTGCGGCGACTTCAGCTTCTCCACGATGCTGCAGTCAATCCAGTCCGACGAGGCGCGCCACGCGCAGATCGGCGAACCCTTGCTGAAGATGATGATCGACAGCGGTCGCAAGGCCGAGGCCCAGAAGCTCATCGACATCTCGTTCTGGCGTTGCTGGAAGCAGTTCTCGGCACTGTCAGGCACCTGCATGGATTACTACACCCCGCTCGACAAGCGCGAAGGCTCGTTCAAGGAATTCATGAACGAGTGGATCCTCGACCAGTTCGTCGCCAAGCTCGAAGACATGGGCATGGAGAAGCCCTGGTACTGGGATCTGCTGCTCGAAGACATCGAAGTCTTCCATCACGCCCAGCAGCTCGGCATCTACCTGTACCGCCCGACCGAATGGTGGCACCCGATTGCCGGCACCAATCCCGCTGAGCGCGCCTGGCTCGAGGAGAAATACCCGGGCTGGAACGACACCTTCGGCCAGGTCTGGGACGTGATCATCGAGAACATCCGCGCCGGCCGCCTCGACAGCACGATCCCGAAGACCCTGCCCATGCTGTGCAACATGCACGGCCTCGAGCTGACCGGCGTGCCCGGCAGGAAGTGGAACCTCAAGGATCACACGCTCGACTACCAGGGGCGTCGCTATCACTTCCAGTCGGTCGTCGACAAATGGATCTTCGAGCAGGAGCCGGAGCGCTATGCCGGTCACCTGAGCCTGATCGATCGCGTCGCGCAGGGCATCGTCGCGCCCGACGGCGTGATGGAACACATGAACATGGCGCCGGAGGAGTATGGCATCGAGGGCACGAACTACGCGTGGGTCGAAGCCTATGACGACGCGCTGACGACCCGCCGCGCAACGGGCACCTGACCCGGAAGAGGAACCCGGCATGAGCAACTTTCCAGTGGTATGTGGATTCGAGGGCGACTACGGCTTCAAGGTGCTGATGGTCGACCGCAGTTCGACGATGGACGACGTGTGTGCCGTGGCCGCCGACCTGCTCGCCGGCGTCGTCGTGCGCCCGGTGGCGCCGACGGAGCGGCTGCGCGTGCGCCTGCCGGACGCGACCGAGCCGCTGCCGCCGACCCTGACCGTCGCCGAAGCCGGCTTCATCGAACTCGAGACGATCGAAATCTATCGCGAACCGCGCGTGCTCGCGGCGGTACGGAACGACGCATGAGCGCGCGCCTGAAAGTCTGCACCCTCGACGACGTGTGGGAAGGCGAAATGCGCGTGCTCACCGCTGGCGACGTCGAAGTGCTGGTGGTGAACACCGCCGCCGGCGTGCGCGCCTATCACCCGCGCTGCCCGCACCAGGCGGTGGCCCTGATCGACGGCAGCTTCGACGATGGCGTGATCACCTGCAGCGCGCACCGCTGGCGCTTCGATGCGGCGACCGGCGCCGGCGTCAATCCCAAGCGCTGCGCCCTGATCGCCTATCCCGTCGAAGTCGATGGTGACGACGTCTATGTCGACCTGTCGGCCGTTGCGCCCGGCGCGGTGGCCAGTCTGACCTGAAGGAACCCGAGATGAATGCAGCCACGAAGAAATACGCCGGCCCGGTGTTGCGCCAGGGCGAGATAGCAGACGCCGTGATCGACGCCATCCGCGAGGACAATCCGGGCAAGGAGATCCTGATCGTCGAGCACACCTCCTATCTGCGCGTGCGCGTCGAACAGGAATGCGTGATTCATCGCGCGACTATCGAACGAATGCTGGGCCGCCCGTTCCAGATGCGGGAGCTCGAAGTGAACATGCCGGGCTTTGCCGGTTTCATCCGCACGAGCACTGACTCGGTCCGCTTCGTGCTGAACAGCGCGCCCGCCGCGGCCTGAGCGCGCCCACCCACGCCATGCGGAGTCACCGATGAACACAGCGACCAACGGCCTGAAGACCTGGACGACGCTCGCCGGCGGCCGGCGCCGGCCGACCGAATACGAAGTCGTCAGCTACAACCTGCACACGCGCACGCGACATCCGGGCTATGCCTACGAACTCTCGCCCGAGCTCTTCATGAACCGCTTCTACCGCGAACACGTCGGCGGCAGCGTGCTGCAGCATCCGGACTGGGACGCCTTCCGCGATCCGGACGAACTGATCTACCGCCAGTACAACGTGCTGCAGGACGGACACGAGGAATATGTCGACGGTCTGCTCGAGGAACACGCGCGCAACGAGCACGATCTGGCACTCGACCCGGCATGGCTGAAGGGCTTGCCGCGGCTGTATACCGCCGCCCGCTATCCACTGCATGCGTTGCAGATGGCGGCGGCCTATGTCGTACAGATGGCACCCGCCAGCACGATCACGAACTGCGCGGCCTTCCAGGGCGCCGATCAGTATCGATGGATCAGCCGGCTGGCCTATCGCACGCGCGAACTGCAGGTGGCCTGCCCCGATCTCGGCTTCGGCGCCGAGCGCGCGCTGTGGGAGGACGACCCGGCATGGCAGGGCTTTCGCGAACTGCTTGAGAAGCTGCTCGCGACCTACGACTGGGGCGAACACGTGATCGCCCTGAACGTCGTCGCCAAGCCGGCCTTCGATCTGTGCCGCTGCCGCCAGCTCGCACGCGCCGCGCGCGATGCCGGTGACACGCTGACGGCGATGCTGCTCGAAGCCGAGTGGCGCGACAGCGAGCGTTCGCAGCGCTGGACCCAGGCCCTCGTCGCGCTCACCTTGCAGCACGCGCCGAACGACGCGGCGATCGCGACGATCCTCGCGCGCTGGCAGCCGCTGGCGGACACGGCGATCGACGCCTGGTGCGCGGCACTGCCGGGCGTGCCAGAGGCGGCCGCCGCGGTGAAGCGTGGTCTGCGTGAACTGCAGCAGGCCTGCGGGGTGCAGCCGGCATGATCGTCAAACGTCTCGAACCGCAGGATCACTGGTACTGGTCGATGCCGGTGGCCATGTCACAGGGCTGGCAGCTCGGTCGCGTCATTCTCGTCGGCGGTCAGATGTCAGCGGACGGCGAGGGCAACATCATCGGTGTCGGCGACATCGAAACGCAGACGCGCAACGTCTTCGGCAACATCTCGAAGGTGCTGGCCGAGGCTGGCGCCGATTGGCGACACGTCGTGAAGCTGAACACCTACTACGTGTTCGACGGCACGCCGGCGGCGGTCAAGGAATTCTGGGAGAAGATGACGCGCGTGCGCATGGAGTTCCTGCGTGCGCCGGGGCCGGCAGCGACCGCGGTGCGTGTGGCGGGCCTGATCTACGCGGATGCCCTGATCGAGGCCGAGGCCATCGCCGTGCTGCCCGAATGAGCGTGCCGATGCCGGCGCAGACGCCGGCGTTGCCCGATGTCGTCGGCCTCACCCAGGCCCTGGTGCGCTACGACACGGTGAACGCACAGAGCCCGGAGCGCGCCTGCGCGCTGCACCTCGCGGGCCTGCTCGAAGGTGGCGGCCTGCACGTGCAGGCTTTCGAACATGCGCCGGGCCGCACCAACCTGGTCGCGACGCTCACCGGCCGCGCTGATCGCGCGCCGCTGTGTTTCACTGGCCACCTCGACACCGTGCCGCTCGGCGCGCAGCCATGGTCGAAGGCGCCGTTCGGCGGCGAGATCGAGGACGGCCGCCTGTACGGTCGCGGCAGCGCTGACATGAAAGGCGGGATCGCCGCGATGGTCTGCGCGGCGCTCGAACTGGCCCCGCATGCGGGCCGCGGGCCCGGCCTTACGTTGGTGCTGACCGCCTCCGAAGAATCAGGTTGCCAGGGTGCGCAGCACCTGGCGAGCTGCGGCGATGCGCTGGGCCAGGCGGGCGCGATAGTCGTCGGCGAGCCGACCGGCAACTACCCGCTGCTCGGTCATCGCGGGGCACTGTGGCTGCGGGCGCGGACCACGGGCGTGGCGGCCCATGGCGCGATGCCCCACCTCGGCGTCAATGCCGTCTACAAGGCGGCGAATGCCGTGCAGAAGCTCGCGGCGTTCCGCTTCAAGGTTCACCGTAGTGAAGCGCTGGGCCTGCCGACGCTAAACGTCGGCACCCTGCACGGTGGTGTGAACGTCAACATGGTGCCGGACGAGGCGATTCTCGAGATAGATATCCGCACGCTGCCCGAGCAGGGCCACCAGCGCGTGTTGCACGAACTGCGGCACTGTCTCGGTGATGACGTCGAGCTCGAGCCGCTGCTGGACCTGCCCGGCATCTACACCGATGCCGCACAGCCGTGGGTGGTCAGCGTGTTCGACCTGCTCGCGAGCCATCTCGGCGAGCGCCCGCAGCCGCGCAGCGCGCCGTATTTCACCGACGCGTCAGTGCTGACGCCGGCCTTCGGCGGCGTGCCCACCGTGATCCTCGGGCCCGGTGAAGCCGGCATGGCGCATCAGACCGACGAATGGTGTGCGATCGACAGCCTGTGCGCCGCGCGCGACATCTATGTCGACCTCGCGCGGCGCTGGGGCGTCGCGTGAGCGCTGTCGTGCGTTCCGCCACCCCTGAATTTTCCGGCGCGCATCAGCGCGTCACCATCGAAGGAGCTCCGTCATGATCAAGAATCCCGTCCCCTGGCCCAACGGCGCGCGCTGCGCGGTGACCTTCACCTGGGACATGGATGCGGACAGCATCCTGCATCTCGCGCATCCGAACGATGCGGACACCCGGATCTCGACCGCTTCGATGCTGCGCTACGGCCCGCTGATCGCCGTCGAGCGCATTCTCGGCGTGCTCGACGAGCTCGGCGTGAAGCACAGCTTCTTCGTGCCCGGCTGGTGCGCCGAGCAGTATCCGGAAGCGGTGAAGATGATGATCGCCGAAGGCCACGAAGTCGCGCATCACGGGTACCTGCACGAGTATCCGAACGAGATGACGCGCGACAAGGAGCGCTACTGGACGAAGCGCGGTGTGGACGCCCTCGCGAGCATCACGGGCAAGCGGCCCGTCGGCTACCGCGCGCCGTGGTACAAGTTCTCGAAGTATTCGCTCGAGATCCTGATTGAAGAGGGCTTCACCTGGGACTGCTCGCTGATGGGCGCTGATGTACCGCACCTGATCAAATGCGACAAGGGTGATCTGATCGAACTGCCGGGCAACATCCAGCTCGATGACTGGCCGCAGTTCGTGCACAACGCCGATCTCGACTACATGATGCCGATCCAGTCGCCGCAGCGCGCGAAAGAGGTCTACATGGCCGAGTTCGAGGCCATGTGGGAGTACAACGGATTCTGGGTCAACTGCTTCCATCCGTTCTGCAGCGGACAGGTCGCGCGCCTGATGATGGTGCGCGACATGATCAGGGAGATGAAGGCGAAGGGCGACGTGTGGTTCGCGACCGGTGAGCAGGTCGCGGCGCACACGCGCCAGGTGATCGCCGACGGCCTGCATACGCCGCGTGTCGACGTGCTGCCCTACTACGAAGGCCGGCGGCCGGAGTTTCCGGCCGACTACATGCCGGCCTGAGCGCGGGAGAGCAGCGATGTGTGCCCTGTGTGCCGTGCTCGGCAGCAGCCGTTACTGGACCGACGCCGCCGGCCGGCCCGAGTTCGAAGCGGACGGCACGAAAGTGTCGCAGCGTCACGAGCATGCGCGCCGTGCGCAGCTCGCGAACGGCGTGCTCGAGACCTTCGGCCTGACCCTGAAGGACTGGGGCGCGTCGTCGTACGTGCTCGAGAATGCGGCCGGCAAATCCGAGAGCGTGTATCACCTGAACGGAATCTGGGCGGCCGCCGAGCGACTGTCCGGTGCCGTCTGCGACCCGCTCGACGACGGCCTCCTCGCGCGGCTCGAGGCCGCGCCGCGATGAGCGCGGGCGAGCGCCTGCCGCTGTACGTGCTCACGGGCTTTCTCGGCAGCGGCAAGACCTCGCTGTTGCGCACGCTGTTGCGTCACCCGGACTTCGTCGACACAGCGGTGATCGTCAACGAGTTCGGGCAGGCGGGGCTCGACCATCATCTGCTGGAGAGCGCGGACGAGGAAACCGTCGTGCTGCAGGGTGGCTGCGTGTGCTGCACGGTGCGTGAGGATCTCGCGGTGACCATCGGGCGGCTGATCGAACGTCGCGCGGCCGGCACCTTGCCGGCGTTCCGGCGTCTGATCATCGAAACCAGTGGCCTGGCCGATCCGGTGCCGATCGTGCACACGTTGAAGTCCGATCCGCGCGTGACCACGGCGCTCACGTTCCACGGCACGCTCGTCACCGTCGATGCCCAGCATGCGGGCCCGACGCTTGCCCGTCATCCCGAAGCGCAACGGCAGCTCGCGCTCGCCGATCGCGTGGTGATCACGAAAGTCGACCTCGCGACCCCCGCCGAGATTGCGGCGACGGACGCCCTCGTGGCCCGACTCAATCCGGGCGTCGCGGCGATCCATTCGGGCGCTGCGGGGCTCGCACCGGCAGCACTCCTCGCGGACGTCGAACACGATCCGGGAGCGACGTTGCCGCAGGCGCTGCGCTGGCTGCGCGAACCGCTGCGGCACGGCGCGGCGCCGGACGCAGGCGGCTTGCAGTCGTTTTCATGGCTGCGTTTCGAGGCGCTCGACTGGACGGTGTTCGGGATCTGGCTGACGATGCTGTTGCACGCGCACGGCACGCGCATCCTGCGCGTGAAGGGTCTGCTGCACGTCGCCGGCGCGGCCGGGCCGGTCGCTGTCCACGGCGTGCAGCACGTCGTGCATCCGCCGTTGCATCTCGCCCGCTGGCGCGAAGATGCGCGACTGTCGCGCCTCGTGTTCATCGTCGACGGTCTCCCGGAAGCCCGCATCCGGCGCTCGCTCGACGCGTTCATGCATCTCGCCGATCCCGGCCGCACGCGCCCCGTGCGTTCGAAGGCGGTCGGTGCCGGCGCCATGATTGGCGGCCGGCCGATCAAACGCCCCGGCGCGCCTGCCTGGCTCAAGGGTTGAGGCGTCGACGGCCGACGCCGGATCAGAATGTCGGCGGCGTGTTGATCCAGAGCACGCGTGTCACCGTGCTGCCGGGATTGCGGTAGCTGTGTTCGCGGTTCGAATTGAACACGAAGGCGTCACCGGACTCGAGCTGGAAGGTCTGGCCATCGACGGTCAGCGCCAGGCTGCCTTCGAGCACATAGCCCACTTCCTCACCGACATGGCGCATGCCGCCGGCGCTGCCGGCACCGGGCTCGATGATGTGCACATTTCCCTGCAGCAGATGGCCGTCGCCATAGGGCACGATGCGCTCGAGCTTGACGCTTGCGCCGTCGGCGGTGCCGTCGTTGACAGCGATGACGGGCCGCGCGCCGCTGCGAAACACGATGCCGAGCGAATCGTCCGGCTGTTCGAACAGCGCGCCGATATTGATCTCGAGCACGCCGACAAGGCGATGCAGCAGGGTCAGTGACGGCGTGACGTGATCGTTTTCGATCTTCGAGATCAGGCTGACGGAGCAGCCCGACTGTTTCGCGACATCGCGGATCAGGTAGCCTTTGACCAGGCGCGCATGCTTCAGGCGCGTTCCGATCCTGATCGGCACTTCTCCACCGTCTCTGGACGGTTTCGAAGCGCGTGTGCCCGGCATCTCTGACGGCCTCTGTAATGAGCGGGACTTGTTGCGTCGTGGCGCAACCACGGACTGCGACTTCATCCGTCCGACGGTATCACATGGCCACAGCGCGCGGAATCCTGAACGCCGCGTCGCCGACGCATTCGCGCGGGCCTGCGGCGCGCGTCGACGCAGGCGCGAACGATCTGAAAACCTGGGTTCATCGCGGAGGTTGCCGTGAAAGTGCATGCGCCTGGCAAGAAGCAGCCTGGGAGTAGCGCGCAGCGCGGATCCCGGGAGCGGCCGGTCAGCTCGCGCAGATCCCGTGTTCCACTGCGTTGCACCCGGGCTACCTGAGCTCTCATCAGCGCCGGGCGAGGCAGCGGACTCATCACCGGTGGGCTGACGCAGGAAGCCCAGCGTCGGCGTTTCCGGCAGCACCCCATCGCTCCCGGCCGGCGGCGACCTCGAGCACGGGCCGGCAGCGCCGTCAGGGCGTGCGCGTCGGGTTTCCTGCGTCAGCGGATTCCGTGAGTGGCGCGGATTGGCGATCGGCCATTTAGACTGCCGCCTTCATCCTCCACCGCCGACGCGAGGTGCTGTGCGTGACCGGCCCACTGCTGCAAGGTCTGCCTCCGATCGCCAACCCGGCGGCGCGCGTGCTGATCCTCGGCAGCATGCCGGGCGCGGCGTCACTTGCCGCCGGTCAGTACTATGCGCATCCGCGCAATCTCTTCTGGCCGTTGCTGGCCGAGCTGCTCGACTTCGATCCGGCGCTGCCGTACGCCGCGCGCGTGCGGGCCCTCAAGGCCGCAGGCGTCGCGCTGTGGGACGTGATTGGCGCCTGTCGCCGGCCCGGCAGCCTCGATGCCCGCATCGACGCGCGCAGCATCGTGGTCAACGACTTCGCCGGCTTCTTCGCGCGCCATCGCCGGCTGACCACCGTGTGCTTCAACGGCGCGACCGCCGCCGCGAGTTTCCGGCGCCACGTGGCGCCATCGGTCGCGGCCCACACGCTCGACTACCTGAGCCTGCCCTCGACGAGTCCGGCGAACGCGTCGATTCCCGAAGCGCGCAAGCGGGCGGCCTGGGCCGTCGTAGCGGAGGTGCTCGGCAGCGGGCGGCCAGCGCGAGACGCTTAATGCATTCGACTTATGCCGGGTGAGCAGGCGCCACGGCCGTCGTGACATTGTTTTGCGCTGAATCGAACTGGCACGAGCCATTCAAGCGAAATCAGCTGAATTCAGGCCCAAATTGGCCAAATAACGCCCTCGCGCTGCCGATTCCGCAGTTGCTAGACTGCCGACCGCGACGCATCAAACAGATCGAAACATCGACGAACAGCGGGCGCAGGGGTCGCGCCGACGGAGACCAGGGCTGGTCGCACGCACATTCACCAGCCCGCCACACTCCCCGGCGTATCGATAAAGGATAGGGGGCGATGACGGCCACGGCCGGCGTCGCCAGCAGGGGATCGCGGGCTTGGCCCATACCAACTTGTCTTCAGAGGCACGCGCCAACGCGCCTGTCCGTCGCGCACGCGCGCTCGTCGCGGCATTGTCCGGCCTGTTCCTGACCGTCGTCGCCGTCGACGCCGGGGCCGCGATCGCCGTCTCCAAGAGTATCGACAACACGCAGCAGGCCTACCCGAGCACCATCGTGCCCGGCGACATCACGGCCTTCCGCATCACGCTGACGAACGACAACCCCGGCGCCGCCGTCACCAACGTCGCGTTCACCGACAACATGGCCGCAGCGGCGATCACGGTCGCCGGTGGCGGTCTCATCGCGAACACCTGCGGCGGCACCGTCACGGCGGTCGTCGGCGCGAATACCTTCGATCTGGTCGGCGGCACGATCCCGGCCGCGCCCGGCGGCGGCGCGCTCGGCAGCTGCGACATCGTGGTCGAAGTGACCTCCACCGCCGGCGGCACCGCACCGACGAACACCATTCCGATCGGCGCCGTCACCGGTGACGACGGCGCAGCGCAGACCAACGGCTCGGCTGCCGCGCAGAGCTTCACGGTGCTGACGCTGCAGCCTCCCGCGCTGGCCAAGGTCTTCACGCCCGACAGCGTCGTGCAGGACGACGAGCCGTCGACGCTGCTGCTGACGATCACGAATCCGAACTCGACGGCGAACCTGCCGTTGACGACCGTCACCGACAACCTGCCGGCCGGCATGGAAGTGGCGCCGGTGCCGAACGCGAGCGTGAACTGCACGGGCACCGGCAGTTCGAACGGCACGTTCGCACCGAACGCGGGCGACACCACGCTGACGCTGACCGGCGGCGCCATCGGCCGCTCCGGCACCTGTCTGATCGAAGTGGACGTCATCGGCACCACCGCCGGCGCCACCGGCAGCCAGGCGCTGCTGAACACTCTGAACGCGGCCGACGTCGGCAACACGCGCGGCCTCGTGCCGACCGCGAACGCGAGCGACACGCTGACGGTCAACTCACCGCTGCGCGTTGCGAAGTCCTTTTCGCCGAACCCGGTGCGCGCCGGCCAGCAGACGAATCTGACGATCACGCTCAGCAACGATCGGCCGGCGACTGCGATCACCCTGACCAATTTCACCGACGATCCGATCGGATCTCCGGCCGGCCTCGCCGTCACCGGCGCAGTGACCAACACCTGCGGCGGTGTGTCCGCCGCCACCGCCGGCAACACCGGCATCGAACTCACCGGTGGCGCCATTCCCGCGAACGGCAGCTGCACGATCACCGTGCCCTACACCGCGACCCTGCCCGTCGCCGGTGCGCCGCAGACCTTCAGCAACAGCATCGCCGCCGGCGCCGTCGGCAACACGGACGGCTTCATCAGCCCCGCCGCGTCGGACACGGTGACGGTCAACGACCAGCTGACGGTCAGCAAGGCCGTCAGCCCGACGACCGTCGCGCCCGGCAATCTCGTGACCTACACCGTCACCGTGCGCAACTTCACCGGCGGCACGCTCGCCGGCGTGAGTTTCACCGACAACCTGCCCGGCGGCGTCGCCGCCGTCGCCACGCCGGTGCCGACGATCAGCGCCGGCTGCGGATCGTTCACGAGCGATTTCTCGACCGCGACTGCACCGCTGTTCAGCTTCGACATGCCGGCCGGCACGGCCGGCAGCCCCGGCCTGTGCACGATCACGTTTTCCGCGCAGACGCCGCTCGCGGCGACCGCCGGCACGAACTTCGACAACGTGCTGCCGGCGAACACCGTGAAGACTGCCGGCACCTGCGGCGCCGGCGCGATCTGCAACAGCGGCCCGTCCGACACCGCGCGGACGACCATCGTCAACACCGCGCCGCTCGCCAAGGCCTTCAGCCCGGGCACGCTGTCCGAAGGCGGCGTGTCGCAGCTGACGATCACGCTCAGCAACAACTCGGCGAACACGCTGACGGGCGTGGACCTCACCGACACCCTGCCCAGCCTCGCCGGTCCGCCGCTGACCCAGGTGGTGATCGCCAGTCCCGCGAACGCCTCGACGACCTGTGCCGGCGGCCCGACCATCACCGCGACGCCGGGCGCATCGTCCGTGCGCATCCAGAACGCGACCATCCCCGCGCGCACCGGCGGCGGTCTCGGCGCGCCGGGCAGCTGCGTGCTGCGCGTGAACGTCAGCGGACCGGCCGGTTCGTACACGAACATCATTCCCGCGAACTCGCTGGTGGCGACCGAGACGCTGCCGGACGCGAGCACGCGCGCCGTCACCTTCCCGAATGACACGAGCGCGCCGTTGACGCTGACGCCCGCGCTGACGGCGAGCAAGGCGTTCGCACCGGCCACCGTGCAGGCCGGCGGCGTGTCGCGCCTCGCGGTGCGCCTCGGCAACATCGGCACCGGCACGCTGAGCAATGTGTCGTTCACCGATCCGCTGCCGGCGGACATGACGATCGCCAGTCCGCCGAATGCCGCGACGACCTGCGCGGGCGCGCCGGTGCTCGGTGCGACGGCCGGCGCGGCGAGCTTCACGCTGACCGGCGCCGAGATTCCGCCGGGCGGGCAGTGCGAGGCGCTCGTCGACGTGACGGCCTCGAGCGGCGCGAATTCGGTGAACACGATTCCGCCCGGCAACGTCACCGCCGCCGGCGGCGTGCAGAACACCACGCCCGTCACCGCGACGCTGGCGAAGTCGGCCGGTGGTGTCGTCGTCAACAAGAGCATCAACCCGAACTCGATCACCGCGCCCGGCCAGGCCGCCACGGCCACGCTGACCCTGCTGAACACCGGCGGTCTCGCGCTGACGAATCTCGCGGTCACGGACTTCTTCACCACCAACGGGCTGTCGTCCGGCACGCTGAACGGCATGCGCGTCGCGGCGACGCCGGCGGCAACGACGACCTGCCCCGGCGGCGTCGTGACGGCGACCACGAACGGCACGCAGTTCTCGCTCGCCGGTGCCCAGCTCGCGGCGAGCGGCAACGCGGGCGACTCCTGCACGGTCAGCGTCGACGTCACGACGACCGTCGTCGGCACGATTCAGAACACCATTCCGGCGAACGCGGTGACGACCGCCGAGGGCGTCACCAACACGCTGTCGACGGTCAGCAGTCTCGCGACGCTCGCGCGCCTCGGCACGCAGAAGAGCTTCACGCCGCCGACGATAGCGCCCGGCCAGCGCTCGCGCCTGCGCCTGCGCTTCATCAATCCGCTCGCGGTGCCGCTGACGGCGATCGACGTCACCGACACACTGCCGGCCGGCCTCGTCGTGCCGCCGGGCGCGAACCCGACGACGACCTGCGTCGGCGGCAGCGTCACGGCGCCGACGACGACTTCCGTGCGCGTCAGCGGCGGCACCCTGCCCGCGGCGCCGACCGGCGGCACCACGAGCTGCGACGCGGAGATCGATGTCTTCGCCGCCGCCGCCGGCACCTTCGAGAACGTGATCCCGGCCGGCGCGGTCACCGCGCTCGCCGGTGGCGTGCCGATCGCGAACGAACCGCCCGATGTCACCGCGACGCTCGAAGTGCGCGCGGCCGCTGGCATTGCGAAGACCCTCGTGCCGGCGGTCGTCGCGCCGGGCTCGCCGTCGACGCTGACCATCACGATCAGCAACCCGAACACCGTGAATCTCACGGCGGCGAGCCTGACGGACACCCTGCCGGCGGGCCTCGCGGTCGCGCTGGTGCCGAACGCGTCGACGACCTGCGGCGGCGCGACCGTCGCCGTCACCGCCCCGGCGTCCGCGACCAGCGTGTCGCTGGCCGGCGCGACGATCCCGGCCGGTGGTGCCTGCCAGTTCCGCGTCGACACCGTCAGCAACACGCCCGGCAACTACGTCAACACCATTCCGGCCTCTGCATTGAGCTCGGCAGAAGGGGTGACCAACGACGAGCCGGCCACGGACGACGTGACGGTGTCGTCACCGCCGACGATCGCGAAAGCGTTCAATCCGCCGTCGATCAATGCCGGTGGCACCTCGACCTTGACGATCGAACTCGGCAATGAGAACGCCACGGCCCTCACGCTGACCGCCGATCTGATCGACACGCTGCCGACCGCGCCGGGCAATCTGGTCGTCGCCACGCCGAATGGTCTCGCGGGCACCTGTACGCTCGGGTCTGTCACGGCCACTGCCGGGTCCGGTTTCGTGCGCTACGCGAACGGCGCGACGATTCCGGCGGGTGGCTGCACGATCAGCGTCAACGTGACGGGTGCCACGAACGGCACGCACAGCAATTTCATCGCCGCGAACGCGCTGCAGACCAACGGCGGCAGCAACCCGGCGCCGGCGACGGCGGACCTCGTCGTGAGCCCGCTCGGCTTCATCGCCGGGCGCGTGTTCAAGGACAACAACCTCACGCCGGACGGCACCTTCCAGAGCGGGACCGACGATCCGATCGCGAACCAGACCATCACACTGACCGGCACCGACTTCGGTCCCGACGGTGTGGCGGGCGGCGGCGACGACGTCGCCGTGTCGCGCTCTGTCGTCACCGACGCGCTCGGCAACTACGCGTTCACGGGGCTGAACGCCGGCAGCTACACCGTCACCGAGCCGACGCAGCCGCCGGGCACGCAGAACGGCATCACGACCGCCGGCCCGATCGTGGGTGCGGCCGGCGGCACCGCCGGCACGGCGTCGGCCATCGGCACCGCGCCGAGCGCGATCAGCAACATCGTGCTGAACCGCGACGGCGGTGGCCTCGTCAGCAACTCGCCCGACAACGATTTCGCCGAAGTCGCGACTTCAAGTATCGCCGGCACGGTGTTCCTCGATCAGAACAACAACGGCGTGCGCAACGGCGCCGACAGCGTGATTCCGGGCGTGACGATTGAACTGCTCGACGCAGGCGGCACGGTCATCGCGACGACTGTCACGGATGCGAGCGGCAACTACAGCTTCACGACTCTCGCACCTGGCACCTACTCCGTGCGCGAGCCGGCGCAGCCGCCGCAGACCTCGAACGGACAGACCATCGCCGGTGCCGTGCCGAACGGCGGCACGCCGGGCACGCCGACGGCCGTCGCCGTCACGCCGAGCCGCATCAGCAACATCGTGCTGCCGCCGAACACGGCGTCCGTCAACAACAACTTCGCGGAGATCCCGAACGGGCGGGTGATCTCCGGCCGCGTGTTCCTCGACTTCGACGACAGCGGCGCGGTCAACGGCCCCGATCACGGCATCACCGGCCAGACGCTCACGCTGACGGGCACCGACATCAACGGCAATCCCGTGACGGCGACGACGACGACCGGCGCCGATGGCAGCTACGCGTTCACCGGCCTGCCGCCCGGCACCTACACCGTGACGCAGCCGGCGCAGCCGGCGGGCACCAACAACGGCCAGACGATCCCGGGCTCGACCGGCGGCACAGGCACCGCGGTCGGCGTGGTGCCGAGCGCGATCAGCGCGATCGATCTGACCGGGACCAACACGATCTCGGCCGACAACGACTTTGCCGAGACCCTCGGCAACGCCACCGACCTCACGATCGCCAAGAGCAACGCGCCGACGCAGTTCGCCGCGAACAGCTCGCTGGGCAACTACGCGCTGGTCGTCAGCAACATCGGGTCGCTGGCGAGCTCGGGCGTGATCACCGTGACGGACACGCTGCCGGTCGGCATCACCGCGGTGGCAGCGCCGACGGATGCACCATGGACCTGCGGCGTCAGCGGTGACCGCCGCACGGTCACCTGCACGACGAGCGCAGTGGCTGCCGCCAATGGCGGCGCGCTGCCGGCGATCAATCTCAGGGTCGCGATCGCGGCCGGGCTCGAGGGTCAGTCGCTGATCAATGTCGCGACGGTAGCCGGCGGCGGCGAAGCGGCCGGCCTCGACGGCAACAACACCGCGAACAATCCCGTCCAGCTGCAGCCGGGCGCGACGATCTCGGGCAGCGTGTGGCACAACACGATCACGCGCGACACCACGCAGCAGACCGGTGAGCCCGGCCTCGAAGGCTGGATCGTCGAAGCGGTGCGCGGTGGCGTGGTGGTGGCGACGGCGACGACCGACGCGAACGGCCGCTACACGCTGACGGGCCTGCCGCCGACGACGAATGCAGGCGAAGTCTACGAACTCGTGTTCCGCCATCCGGTGAGCCGTGCGCAGTACGGCAACCCCGTGTCGAACGAGCCGGGCGTCGATCTGACCGGGCGCACGATCGCGAACCTGACGCTGAACCCGGGCCAGAACATCATCGAGCAGAATCTGCCGCTCGACCCGAGCGGCGTCGTGTACGACTCGGTCACGCGGCTGCCGGTCAGCGGTGCGACCGTGACCTTCACCGGCCCGGCCGGCTTCAATCCGGCCGTGCATCTGCTCGGCGGCACCGGCAATGTCACGCAGGTCACCGACGCCACCGGCTTCTACCAGTACATCCTGCTGCCGGGCGCGCCGGCCGGCACCTACGGCATCCAGGTCACGCCGCCGGGCGGCTACCTGCCGACGCCGTCGGGCAATCTGCCACCACAGCCCGGGGCGTTGACCGTCGGCCCACTGCCGAATCCGTTCCTCGTGTCGCCGTCGGGCGCGCCGCCACCGGTGGGCTCGCCGGCCGTGTACTTCTTTTCGTTCGTGCTGAGCGGTGGTTCGGCGGATGTGCTGAACAATCACATCCCGCTCGATCCGATCCTCTCGGGCGCGCTCGTGATCTCGAAGACCTCGCCGCTGGTCAACGTGACGCGCGGCGACCTCGTGCCCTACACGATCACGGCGCGCAACACGCTGTCCTCGCCGCTGACGAACATCGACGTGCGCGATCAGCTCCCGCCGGGCTTCAAGTACCGCCTCGGCTCGGGATCCATCAACGGCGCGCCAATCGAACCCCTGGTCGATGGTCGCCTGCTGAACTGGCAGGCCCAGACCTTCGCCGCCGGTGAGACGAAGACCTACAAGCTGATCCTGATCGTCGGTGTCGGTGTCGGCGAAGGCGAGTACGTGAACCAGGCCTTTGGCATCAACACGCTCGCGAACTCGCAGGTGTCGAATCTCGCGACGGCAACGGTGCGCGTGGTGCCCGATCCGACCTTCGACTGCTCGGATCTGATCGGCAAGGTGTTCGACGATCAGAATCTCAACGGCTACCAGGACCAGGGCGAGCCGGGCATTCCGAACGTGCGCCTCGCGACCGTCAACGGTCTGCTGATCACCTCCGACGACGAAGGCCGCTTCCACGTGGCCTGCGCGGCGATCCCGCAGATGGACCGCGGCTCGAACTTCGTGATGAAGGTCGACGAACGCACCTTGCCGACGGGCTATCGGCTGACCACCGAGAACCCGCGCGATGTGCGCGTCACGCGCGGCAAGATGACGAAGATCAACTTCGGCGCGGCGCTGCATCGGGTGGTGCGCATCGAGGTCACGTCCGACGCGTTCAATGACGATGGCACGAGCCTGAAGCCCGAATGGGGCGCGCAGGTCACGGCGCTGCTCGAACAGCTGAAAGAGAAGCCGAGCCTGATCCGGATCGCGCACCGCGCGGAGAACACTGTGCAGGCCGCGGCGCTCGCCGCCGACATCCGGCAGCGGTGGGAGGCGCAGGACTGCTGCTATCCGCTGACGGTCGAGCTCGAAGTGTGGGGGGCGCTGCCATGAGCCACCTGCGCAAGTCCCTCTTCATCGCCCTCGGCGCGTTGGTGAGCACTGCTGCGTTCGCAGCTGACACCGCGGAACGTGATCACATCCGCGGCAAGTATGTCGAGAACAATTCGAGCTACCTGCACGGCCAGGCCCCGAACACCGAGGACAAACCCGCTGCCGGCAGTCCGGCGGTGCCGTTCCGGATCAGCATCGACGGGGTGCCCGTCGACGGCCCGGTGACGGGCGCGAGTTTCGACAGCCTGCCGGACGCGCAGCGGCGCACCGACGTCGCGCTCGAACAGGCGAACATCCAGATCAAGTTCGATCCGCTGCAGGTCAAGCCGATGCTGAACGCGTGGGCGTGGCCGAACGCGGCCGTGCGCGGCCAGCCGGTCGAATTCCTCGGCTACAGCAATTATGCGTACTGGATCGAGCGCGCCGAGATCCGGCTGTTCGAGCGCGACGACACCAGCGCGCAGGCGCCGCTGGCAGTGCTCCCGATCGACATGCGTGACGGCGCGCTGACGTGGACGGTGCCGGCGAACGCGCCGGACTCGGTGCATTACGTGCTGCGCGTCTATGACGCCAGAGGCCGCTTCGACGAAACGACGGTCAAGGCGCTCGATGTCGTCGACCGCGCGAAGCCCACGCCCGACCGTGAAGATCCGGCGCGCGAGCGCCTCGTCGGCTGGGGCGAGAACTCGCTGAAGATCTCCAACATTTCAGTGCGCGGCGGCACGGTGACGGTCAGCGGTGAGCAGGTCGCCCCGGGTGCGCCGGTGACGGCCTTTGACCTGTCGGTGCCGGTCGATCGCAACGGGCGCTTCGCCATGCGCCAGATCCTGCCGCCGGGCCCGCATGAGGTCGCGGTCGCCGTGGGCCAGGCCAACGGCGAAGCGGCGCGCTACTCGCGCAGCCTCTCGATCGCCGACGACAGCTGGTTCTATGTCGCGATGGCCGATTTGACGCTCGGCAACAACAGTACGAACGGGCCGATCGAACTCGTGACGAACGATCTCGACCAGTACGACGGCTCGAGCTTCGTCTACGGGCGCACCGCGTTCTATGTGAAGGGCCGCATCAAGGGCAAGTACCTGCTGACCGCGAGCGCCGACACCCGCGAGCAGCCGATCGAGCACCTGTTCAGCAATTTCAGTTCTAAGGATCCACGCTACCTGCTGCGCCGGATCGACCCGGATCGCTTCTATCCCGTTTACGGCGACGACAGCACGACGGTCGACGATGCGCCGACGCAGGGCAAGTTCTATATCCGCATCGATCGCGGCGACTCGCACGTGATGTGGGGTAATTTCCGCACGCAGTGGGGTGGCAGCGAGCTGCTGCAGTACGCACGCACGCTGTACGGCGCGAACGCCCTTTACAAGAGTGAGAAGACCACGGGCTTCGGCGAGCGCAGCGTCGAGATCAATGCGTTCGGCGCCGAGCCCGGTACCGCGCAGTCGCGCGAAGACTTCCGCGGCACCGGCGGCTCGCTGTACTACCTGCGCCATCGCGACATCACGCAGGGCTCGGAGCGCGTGTGGATAGAGGAACGCGATCGCGATTCCGGCCTCGTGCTGCAGCGGCGCGAACTGCTGCCGGCGCAGGATTACGACATGAACTACATCCAGGGCCGCGTGATGCTGCAGCGGCCGCTGGCGTCGACCGCGGATGCGAACACCCTGGTGCAGACCAGCGCGCTGAACGGCAACGCGCTGTTCCTCGTCGTCAACTACGAGTACGTGCCGGGGCTCACCGCGCTCGACGATCTCGCCTACGGCGTGCATGCGCACGACTGGATCAACGATCACGTCGGCGTCGGCGTTGCCGGCTATCGCCAGGAGAGCGGCGACGAGAAACAGCTGATGGGCGGCGTCGATGTGACGCTGCGCTACAAACCGGGCACTTATGTGCGCGCCGAAGTCGCGAAGTCGAACGGCGCCGGGACCGATGAGCTGAACTCGCTGAACGGCGGTTTCGACTTCGCGACGCAGCGTTCGACCGGCACCAATGCCGGCGCCCAGCGCATCGACGCGCTCGTCGATTTCAGCGAAGTGTGGCAGGACCAGCGCGGCCAGGCCGCGTTCTACTGGCAGAACCGCGATCGCGGCTACTCGGCGCCCGGCATGATCACGCAGAACGAAGCGATCGAGCAGGTCGGCGGGCGCATGTCGGTGCCCGTCGCCGAGCGGCTCGATGTCGACGTCAAGGGCGATCGCTGGGACGCCGACAGCCAGGATCGCACCGCGGTCGAAGCCGATGTCAGCTACGATGTCTCACGGCATTGGGCAGCGAGCGTCGGCGTGCGCAACGACGACCGCAACACGCGTATCGCGAACGCGAGCCAGATCCTGTCCGAGGACGGCGCGCGGCTCGACGGTGTGCTGCGCATCGACTACCTGCCGTATCGCCGGGATTTCTCGCCGTACGACCCGCTGCTCGAAGCGAACCGCGGCGAGTGGAATGCGTATGGCTTTGCGCAGGCCACGCTCCGGCGCACCGGCAACCGCCGCGACAACGACCGCGTCGGCCTCGGCATGGGCTGGCAGCTCAACGACCGCTTCCACCTGCTGTCCGAAGTGTCGGGCGGCGACGGCGGCGTCGGCGGCAAGGTCGGTGGCGACTACCAGATCGACGATCGCAGCAACGCCTACCTGACCTACACGCTGGAGACCGAACGCGAGGACGTGAACTACCGCGGCCGCCAGGGCGTGATGACGACGGGCACGCGCTATCGGCTGACCGACGAGATGGCCGTCTTCGGCGAAACGCGCGCAACCGGCGGCGCCGGCCCGCAGAGCCTGATTCACGCCTACGGCCTCGACCTCGCGCCGAACGATCGCTGGAGCTACGGCGTGAAGGCCGAAGTAGGCACGGTGTCGGATCCGTTCACCGGCGATCTGGAGCGCCATGCGGTCGGCGCGAACGTCGCGTACTTCTTCGAGGACACGAAGTATGCGAGCAGCCTCGAGTATCGCGACGAGCAGGGCAATCTCGTCGGCGATCGCCAGACCTGGCTGATGCGCAACACCTACGGCCGCCAGCTCGATCCGAGCTGGCGCCTGCTCGGCAAGCTGAACTTCTCCGTCAGCGACAGCGACGGCGGCGAGTTCTTCGATGCCGACTTCGCCGAAGCGGTCACGGGCGCGGCGTATCGCCCGATCGACAACGATCGCTGGAACACGCTGTTCAAGTACACCTGGTTCTACGATCTGCCGTCGCCGGGCCAGCTCGCGCCGGGCACCAACCAGGTGGCCGATTTCGCGCAGGCGAGCCATATTCTGTCGGTCGACACGATTTACGACGTGAAACCCTGGCTGTCGCTGGGCGCGAAGTACGGCCTGCGCATCGGCCGGCTCAAGGACACGCGGGTCGATGGCCGCTGGTTCGGCAGCCGCGCGCAGCTCTACATCCTGCGCGCCGACTTCCATCTCGTGAAGGAATGGGACGCGGTGATCGAAGGCCGCACGCTGAGCGCCACCGAAGCCGACGACCGCCGCACCGGCGCGCTGGTGGGCCTCTATCGCCACGTCGGCGAGCGCTTCAAGGTCGGCGTCGGCTACAACTTCACTGATTACTCCGACGACCTGACCGATCTCTCCTACGAGAACCGCGGCTGGTTCTTCAACATCCTGGGCGAGATGTAGCGCCTTCGACGAGCCGCTTCCTTCCCGCTGGCCCGGGTGTCACGCAGTTGCATCCGGGAAGCTCAGTGCCCAGTGTGAAATTCCCGGGTTGCGCGCTGCGTGCTCCACCCCGGGCTACTTCGTACCTCTCCATTCGGGGACACCCACTTATCCAATCGGCACCCAATCGGGGACACCCAATCGGGGACACCCACTTTTTGCTGCATGCTGCGGCACGACGTTGCGCGCCACCGTCATGATTGGCGCTGAAGAATGAGTGGGTGTCCCAGAATTTCACGTGTCCACATGTCGCCGCACGCTTTGGCACAGTGGCTCACGGCATCTGCTCGCGAATGAGTGGGTGTGAACCTGCCCCTTCAGAACGGACGCCATCAAGCAGTGGTTGATGGCGCTGTCTAGGCGGCTTTCAGTTTCCTTGCGTAGTTGTCCGGCGACAAGTAGCTGAGTGCCGAGTGTCGCCGGTTCGGGTTGTAGAAGCCGTGGATGTAGTTCGCGATCCCGGCATGTGCAGCGGCCTTCGTCGGATACGGCCCGGTCGCTTCCTCGTTCTTCAAAGTCGCGAAGAAGCTCTCCGCTACCGCATTGTCCCAGCAGTTTCCGCGGCGACTCATGCTCGGCACGAAGCCGAGCGCTGTAATCGTGCGCTGGAAGTCGCTGCTGGCGTATTGGCTGCCTCGGTCGGAGTGGAACAGCACACCGCTGCCGGCAGGTCGCCGATGCCAGGCATTCAGGAAGGCGTTCTCGACCAGACCGTCCGGCATCCGCTCGGCCAGGCTGTAGCCCAACACCTGCCGTGTCTGCACGCTCAGCACCACCGCCAGATACAGCCAGCCTTCGCGCGTCTCGAG
>LNEL01000045.1 GCA_001464935.1 Gammaproteobacteria bacterium Ga0077536 | reverse complement strand
ACGCCGAAGGCAACATCTACATCATCGAAGACCGCAACGGCGGCGTCGATGACGACATCTGGTTCGCGCGCGATCTGAACAAGGACGGCGACCTGCTCGACGACGGCGAAGGCCTCGGCCGCTGGGCGTCGAACGGCACCCCGGGTTCGGAACTCACCGGTCTGTACTTCGACCCGACGAACCCGAACCGGGCGTGGGTCAACGTCCAGCATCCCGCCAGTGGCAACGACCGCATGCTCGAGCTGACCGCGTCGCCCGTGCCGGTGCCGGCCGCGCTGCCGCTGCTCGGCTCGGCGCTCGCCGCGTTCGGTTTCGTCGCCCGCCGCCGCAAGGCCTGAGACCTGACCGCTGCCGGTGCCCGGGCCGACGGGCCGGGCATCGGCCTCTGCTTCCTTTCGCCCCGCCATCCGGCGGGGTCCTTTTCTTTCCCGGCACCGAACACTTCCCGGGTGCCGGTCCGGTTCTGCATGTCCTCGCGCGGGGACGTCGCCGGCTCGATTCACTAGAATGCCGGCATGAATGCCCAATCCGTCGTCCACCGCGTCTGTCCGCTCTGCCGGCAGGACAATCGAGCCACCCCCGTGTTCAGCGCCTACAGTCCCGGCGAGTGGGATTTGAAGTGCTGCGCCGGCTGTGGCTTCGTCTATCTCGAGAGCATTCCCGATTATTCTGCGACCGCCGACACGCTGGCCTGGGATCACACCTTCATTGCCTGGCACGAAGCCCGCGACAAGGCGGCCGCGCAGCAGATGCTGTCGAAGATGGGCCGCGGCATCCGGCACGGCACGCACCTCGTACGCAAGCGGCGCCGGATGGACCAGATGATCGCCGAACTGGCCGCGCCGGGCCCGGTGCTCGATGTCGGCTGCGGCAAGGGCTCGCAGCTCGCGCGCCTGCCGGCGCAGTACATCCCCTACGGCATCGAGATTTCGGCCGGGCAGGCGAAGTTCGCGCAGGATCTCGTTGCCCAGCGGGGCGGAGCCATCATGGTGCAGCCGGGCGCGACGGGGCTGCGGCAGTTTCCGGCCGGCTTCTTCACCGGGATCATGATGCGCTCGTATCTCGAGCACGAGAGCCAGCCGCGCGAGGCGCTCGAAGGGGCGGCCCACGCGCTGGCGCCGGACGGGGTGCTGATTATCAAGGTGCCGAATTACGGCAGCGTGAACCGGCGGGTGTTCGGCCGCCGCTGGTGCGGCTTCCGCTTTCCCGATCACATGAATTACTTCACGCCGGACACGCTGGTGCGGCTCTGCGCTGAATGCGGGTTGGCGGTGCGCTCGTTCTCGTGGCTCGACCGGTTGCCGACCAGCGACAACATGTGGCTGGTGGCGGGGCGTGCCTGACGGCGCTCAGGCCGTCTTGAGCCAGTAGATCGTCACGGGATCCTGGATCCCCTTCAGCGTCGCGCAGCCGACCTCGATGGGTTCGACCGTGGCCGGCAGCGATTCCTGCCTGGTCACGTCATCCAGCAGCACTTTGGAACACATCAGGCGGTCCATTCGCGGGAAGTCGACGGCGGCCTCCGTGATGGCCTCGCGCTGGACGCCTTCGATCCGGAAGGTGATGTTGACGTCGTTGCCGTGGATGTCCTGGCCGCCGGTGGAAATGCCCCAGGTCTCGCCGCAATGGATGGCAATGCGGTAGTGGATGGGTTCATTCGCCGTGCGGCTGTTGCGCTGCTGCACCCGCTTTTCGATCTCGAGCGCGGCCGTCACTGCCTTGACGGACGACGGGAAGGTCGCGAGGAAGCCGTCGCCCGTGCCCTTCAGAAAGCGCATGCCCGTATCGGCGAGCACCGGATCGCAAATCTGCATCAGCCGCTGCTTCAGGTGGTAGGCCATGTGATCGTTTTCGTTCGCGATGCGCGAGGACTCGCACAGATCGAACACGAGAATGGCCTCGGTGCGCTTGACGAGGTGGCCGGCCGGCATGATCACCGACTTGTCCCATTCCTCTTCGGCCTGGTACTCGATGCGCGCGCTCCAGTCGGCGAGGCGGATCGTCGCCGGCAGCGTGAGCTCGGTCTTGCCTTCGAGGCGTGTCCACTGCTCGCCCTGTTTGAGGAAGGAGCCGTTGCGGCTGCTGTCCTCGGCGAAATAGCGTTCACCTTCCTTGCTGAGCGTCAGGTGCAGGCGGGAGATCTGGTTGTGCTTGAGCACCAGTTCGTTGTCGGTATGGCGGCCGATGCGCACCGAGTTGTGCGCAAACGAGCGGGCCGTCTGGCCGCCGCGTTCGAGATCTGTGAGGCGAATTTCCCAGCCCATGAATATTCGGGATAAGTACTTGCGTCTGGTCGAAAAAGTAGCCCGGCTACTATAGGGGTGCCGGCGCCGGATGTGAACTGGTTAACATTATTTGACCTGCCCGCCACATGTCGCGGGCCGCCACCACCGGTCGTGGTCAGGCTATCGGCCCGCGACCGGCATTCTTTGGCGCCCGCGCCCCAAGTGCATGAATCTGCCTCGACTATTCCGCGCGACGTCGACTGGCATGCATCTTGAGCACCACAGACCGATGCCGTTGGTTGCCGGTATCGGCCCTCCCACGCCCTGACTGGGATCTCAATGGAGTGCTCGAAATGCGCAAGAACCTCATGACCCTGATGCTCGGTTCGTCCGTCAACGTCGTCGCTGCCGGCTTCATGCCGTGGACCGACGTCTTCTCCAGATTCGATGCCAACGCTGACGGTGGTGTCAGCCCCGCAGTGGCCACGGATCGCAAGCCCGCCGAGAGCTTTGTCGGCTTCCAGCCGTACAGGCTCGATCACTTCGCCGAACTCGATGCGAACGGCGACGGCGTCGTGATGCGGGACGCGCTGGCCGCAGGGATACGCTGGCTCCAAGGCATCAACCCCGTATGTACGCAGGCTTGGATGTGTGCGGCGCGGTGCGAAGGGGTTCCGATCGCGCGCGGCGGACGCCTGGCGCGATCGGGAGGTCGACGGTGACAGAGGTGGGGCCGGCGGTGACCTCAGGCCGGCCCGCACATCCTCAGGCGTGAACGATCACGCCGCGGGCATTCTTGCCCTTTTCCATGTCTTCGAATGCCTGCGGCGCCTGGTCGAGCGTGTAGGTCTGCGTCACGAGGCGATCGAGATCGAGCTTGCCGGCCTTGTACAGGTCCAGGTACATCGGGAAGTCGGCCTTGAAGTTCGCGCTGCCGTACATGCAGCCCTTGATAGTCTTGGCCGTGAACGGAAGAATCGCCGCGTTGACCGAGAAGCGATCGTCGAGGCGGCCGACACCGACCAGCACCGCCACGCCGTTCTTGCGCGTCGCCTTGATGCACTGCTCGATGACCTTGCTGTGGCCGACGACATCGAATGCGTAGTCCGCGCCGACTCCATTGGTCATCGCCTGGATCTGCTTCACGAAGTCGCCCTTCGGATCGACCGTATCGGTCGCGCCGAAGCTTTTCGCCATTTCCATCTTCTCGGCGGACAGGTCGCAGGCGATGATTTTCGCCGCGCCGGCGATGCGCGCGCCCTGGATGACATTCAGGCCGACGCCACCGCAACCGAACACGGCCACCGTGCTGCCGGGCTTCACTTCGGCGGTGCGGATTGCAGCGCCGACGCCGGTCGTGACGCCGCAGCCGACGAGGGCGGCCGCCTTGAAATCGAAGGCCTTGTCGATGGCCACGACGCAGGATGCCGGCACCACTGCGTACTCGGCCATGATGCCGACGAAGGACATCACGAAAATCGGCTTGCCGTCCTTGTGCACGCGGGTCGTGCCGTCGAAGAGGTTGCCGTCCTGCTTCGCGCCGGAGCACAGGTAGGGCTCCTGGTGGATGCAGTAGAAGCAGCTGCCGCAGTTCGGGATGAACGAGATGACGACGTGGTCGCCGGGCTTCACGTTCGTGACGCCTTCGCCAACCTGGTCGACGATGCCGGCGCCTTCGTGGCCCAGCACCACCGGGAAGGGGCTCGGGATCGTGCCGTTGACGACCGAGAGGTCCGAGTGACACACGCCGGTGGCCTTCATCTTGATCAGGACTTCGCCCATCTTCGGCGGATCAAGGTTGACACTGACGACGGCATATTCATTGAGCTTGTTTGCGACCACGGCCTTCATGCGGCGGAACCTCCGGAACGGGAATGTTTGACGAGAGTCTTGGGCAATTAATCGGGAGAGCTTAGCACGCCGGCAGGGCGACCGCCCCCCGGGCAGATGGACGGAACGGCTAGCGGAAGGTGTAGGACACGAATGTTTCGACGACCATCTGGGTCTTGTTGTGGCCGTAGACCGCCTGTGCGGCGGCGGCGGGCGCCGCGACGGCGAAGCCTGCGAAGTAGTAGAGGCGGTCGTTCGGGTAGTACTCGAAGGACAGGTTCAATTCGTCCGCCCACTCGGTGCGGCCGGCGGTCGGCACACCGAAATACTGTGGCGTGTCGAGCGCGTGGTGGTAGTACCAGAAGCCGAACGCGCTGCGGGCGGTCGGGAACACCTTGAGCTTCGCCATGTGGGTGCGCTGATTCTGGTTGAACAGATGGAACTCGCCGGTGACCTCGCCCTGATACCAGGTATCCCAGTCGCGCTTGAAGATGGTGAAGAACAGACCGCGGTATTCCTCCAGTTGGGGGGTGCCCGCCTCGTCGCCTGAGTAATACGCGTAGCGGTAATACAGGCGTGGGGTCCAGAGCCAATCGGAGAACTGCCAGGTCGGTTCGACATACCACGCGTCGGCGTCGGCGTCGACCTCGGCCCCGGTGCGCCGGACCTCGCCGCCCTGGTTCACGTACTCGCCGTAGAGCTTGAGCTGCGGCAACGCCGGCAGGTGCAGATCGGCACCGCGCACGCCGCCGACCTCGAGCCCGTCGAAACCGATGACCCCGTTGTCGTCGAAGACCTCGAAATACATCAGCCCCAGCCGCCCCCAGCGTTCGCTGTCCGAATTCTCGAGGTTCACGCCGGCCAGGCGGCTGTCGCCGAGATCGCCATCGGTGCGCAGCCAGAACAGGTCGCCGCGCACGGGACTGGTGTTGATCTTCAGTACGCCCGTGTTGCGCCAGGCCGTGAACGCGCCGGTCCAGTACTGGCCGTTGTCATGGCCCTGGTTGAAGTTGCCGTCGCCGACGATGAAGCCGTCGCCGACCGTGAACTCGCGCCCGCCATAGGACAGGTCGAGCCAGTCGTTGCGCCAGCCCACATAGGCCGCATCGGTGTCGGTGACCTGATCACCGCTGCGCGCGAACTGGCCCGAGAGTTCACCATCGAGGGTGGTCGTGGCCGCGACTGCCGTCAGTCCGCCGTAGAGCGTCGACCCGGTGAGCGCGTATTCGACGTTCAGGCCGGGCTTCAACGCCATCTGCAAATCGTTGCGCGACGTCTCGCCGACCGGCGTCAGCGAGCCGAATCCCTGCACCGCGCCGAGCCCGAAATTGATGTTCCGGCCGTGGCGGAAGCCGGCGCGCACGTTCAGTTCGCCGGTCGCGACGAGGCCCTCGTGCCGCACCAGTTCATAGGCGCTCGCGTCGGCACCGCCGAGCACGAGCACGGCGAGCAGGGCGTGCACCGGCAGACGCCGCGCGCTGCAGGCCGGATGACGGCAGTGATCAGGCGACGTCGGGACGCGCTGCATCGTCGCACCGCGCTCAGGCGCGCTGCAGGAACTCGACGATCCGGCGATTGACGCGCGCCGGCTGTTCGACGAGCAGGAAGTGGCCGGCGTCGTCGAGCAGTTCCACTTCGCTGCCGGCGCCGAGGCTCGCCGGAATCTGGGCGGCGAGTTCGCGGGTGATGGCGAGGCAGCCGTCGCGCATGCCATGGAAATACAGCGTCGGCATCGTCAGCGGCCGGCCCCACACCTCGGCCTGCGCCTGCACGTAGTCCGGCTGGCCGAAGCGATGCGGGTTCATCACCGTGCGGTAGTAGCCGAGCGCGGCCTTCAGGTGGGCGGGTTCGCGCAGGCAGGCCTTCGCGTGTTCGAGATCGACACCCGCCTCGTAACCGGGTGACCAGTCCGCCCACAGGTCGCGCAGGAACTCGAGATCGCCGTTCAGCAGCACGTCCTCGGCGCAGTCGAGCTGAAAGAACCAGATGTAGAAGAAACGCTTCAGCTGGGCGTAGGTGAACGCAACCTGCCCGAACACCGGCATCGGCGGGATGTTGCAGATCACCGCGCGACGCCAGTTCGCGGGGCTGTCCGCCAGCGCTGCATAGGCCGCCACCGCGCCCCAGTCGTGCGCGATCAGCACCGATCGCGCATCGCCGCCGAGGGCGGCGTGCAGCGCATTGAAGTCGGCGCCGATCGTGCGCAGATCGTAACGCCAGTCGGCCGGCACCGACGTCGGTGCGAACCCCCGCATGAACGGCGCCACCGCGCGGAAGCCGGCGGCGGCGAGTTCGGGCAGCAGGTGCCGGTAGGTCCACGGCGAATCCGGGAAACCGTGCATGCACAGCGCCAGCGGCCCCTTGCCGATCGCGAGATAGCTGAAGTCGACGTCGTTGGCCCGCACGGTGCCGGTCTGGAACTGGCTCATGATCCTGCTCCCGGGACTCAGTCGACGCTGCGCGTGTGGCGCTGGTCGAAGAACGCGAGCCATGCCTGCCAGCGCTCGCCGTCGGACGGAAACTTGGGATGATCGAAGCGCGCGACGAGAAAGCCGGCGTCGTATTCGACGGCGTCGACGAGCTTCAGCTGATCCTTGTAGGCCTGTTTCTGATCGTCGGCGACCGTTTTCGGCGGGGTCGACGACCACAGGCCGGCATGCCGCATGGCACTCAGCGTCGCCGTCACATCGAAATTGCCGCCGCTGCCCGGCGGTGTGCCGACGTACAGGCTGCCATTGCGCTTGTCGCCCGGGTCGAAGGTCAGGGTGTGATGGTCGATGATCTCGTCTGGCGTCAACATGCGAATCTCCTGTGCCGCGGGCGCGGGCCCGTCAGCGTGATTTTCCAAACAGGGAGCCTAGCAGGCCGCGCACGACCTGGCGTCCGATCTGACTGCCGAGCTGGCTGCCGACCGAGCGCACGACGCTCTTGATCAGCGCCTCGCCCGTCGACTGCCGCTGATAGCCGGCACGTGGCCGGCGCCCGGGTTCTGCGGCGGGTGCCGGCTCGTGTGCGTCGCGCGGCGCCGTCTCCGGCGCTGCGGCCTCACTCTTTTCGGTGGCGCGCCGGGCCAGTACTTCGTGCGCGCTTTCGCGGTCGATCGCCGCGGCGTACCGCTCACGCAGCGCACTCGCTTCGAGCAGCTCCTGGCGGCGCTCTGCGGCAATCGGGCCGATTTGAGAGCCCGGCGGGCGAATCAGGGTGCGCTCGACCGGTGTCGGCTGGCCCCTGGCGTCGAGCGTCGAGACCAGCGCCTCGCCCGTGGCGAGTTCGGTGATCACCTTGGCCGTGTCCAGCCCCTCGTTCGCACGAAAGGTCTCGGCGACCACGCGCACGGCTTTCTGATCCTTCGGCGTGAACGCGCGCAGGGCGTGCTGAATCTTCAGCCCCAGCTGCCCCAGCACGGCTTCCGGCACGTCGAGTGGGCTCTGCGTGACGAAGAACACGCCGACACCCTTCGAGCGGATCAGCCGCACGACCTGTTCGATCTTGTCGACGAGCGTCTTCGGCGCCCCCTTGAACAGCAGGTGTGCTTCGTCGAAGAACAGCACGAACAGCGGTTTCTCGGCGTCGCCGCGTTCCGGCAGTTCCTCGAACAGTTCCGACAGCAGCCAGAACAGAAAGCAGGCATACAGATGCGGTGAATCCGCGGCCAGCTTCGTGGCGTCGAGCAGGTTGATCACCCCGCGCCCGTCGGGCGTGGTCTGGATCAGATCGGCCAGGGCCAGCGCCGGCTCGCCGAACACGACATCCGCACCCTGTTCCTCGAGCACCAGCAGGCTGCGCTGGATCGCCCCGATGCTGGTCGCCGACAGGTTGCCGTATTCGAGCTTCAGCTGCGCCGCGTTCGCGCCGACGAAGGCGAGCATCGCGCGCAGATCCGCGAGATCGAGCAACAGCAGGCCGTTGTCGTCGGCGATCTTGAACGTCGCGTAGAGCACGCCGGTCTGGGTGTCGTTCAGGTCGAGCAGGCGGGCGAGCAACAGCGGCCCCATCTCCGACACCGTCATGCGGATCGGCACCCCGGTCCTGCCGAACAGATCCCACAGCGCGACCGGCATCCCCTCGAACGCGGGCGCTGACATGCCGAGCGTCTCCAGGCGCTCTTCGAGTTTCGGCGTCAGCCTGCCGGCATCGGCGACGCCGGACAGGTCGCCCTTGATGTCGGCGGTGAACACCGGCACGCCGAGTTGCGACAGCCCTTCGACGAGCACCTGCAGCGTCACCGTCTTGCCGGTGCCGGTGGCGCCGGTGACGAGGCCATGGCGATTCATCATCGCCGCAAGCTGCGAAATCGTCCGGCCGTCGGCAGTGCCGCCGAGCGTGAGCATGGGTGGGGTGGCGCTGCTCATCGGCGTGGTCCTTACGCTTTGCTCAGGGGCTTGTACTTGAGGCGCTGTGGCTGTTCGGCATCGTTGCCGAGACGTCGCTTGCGATCGGCTTCGTACTCCTGGTAGTTGCCGGCGAACCACGTGACCTGGCTGTCGCCCTCGAACGCGAGGATGTGCGTCGCGATGCGGTCGAGGAACCAGCGATCGTGCGAAATCACCAGCACGCAGCCGGGGAAGGTCAGGATGGCCTCTTCGAGCGCGCGCAGGGTTTCGATGTCGAGGTCGTTCGTCGGTTCGTCGAGCAGCAGCACGTTGCCGCCCGCGCGCAGCAGTTTGGCGAGGTGGACGCGATTGCGCTCGCCGCCCGAGAGCTCACCGATGCGCTTCTGCTGGTCCTGACCGGAGAAGTTGAAGCGCCCGACATAGCCGCGCGCCGGGGTCTGGTACTGGCCGACCTGCAGGATGTCCTGGCCGTCGGAGATTTCCTCGTACACCGTCTTCGCCGGATCGAGCGCGTCGCGCATCTGGTCGACATAGGCGATCTGGACCGTGTCGCCGATGCGCACGGTGCCGCTGTCCGGCTGCTCCTGGCCGGTGAGCATGCGGAAGAACGTGGTCTTGCCGGCACCGTTGGCGCCGATGATGCCGACCACCGCACCCGGCGGCACGCTGAGCGACAGGCCATCGATCAGCAGCCTGTCGCCATAGCTCTTGCGCAGATCCGTCGCCTCGATCACGAGATCGCCGAGGCGGGCGCCCGGCGGGATGTACAGCTCGTTCGTCTCGTTGCGCTTCTGGAATTCCTGCGATGACAGTTCCTCGAAACGGGCGATGCGCGCCTTGCTCTTGGCCTGGCGACCCTTCGGGTTCTGGCGCACCCATTCGAGTTCGGCTTCCATCGTCTTGCGATGTGCCGACTGCTGCTTCTCTTCCTGTTCGAGGCGCTTCTCCTTCTGCTCGAGCCAGGAGCTGTAATTGCCTTCCCACGGGATACCCATGCCACGGTCGAGTTCGAGGATCCAGCCGCAGACG
Source organism: Gammaproteobacteria bacterium Ga0077536 (assembly GCA_001464935.1). GTDB lineage: Bacteria > Pseudomonadota > Gammaproteobacteria. The sequence continues at coordinate 122,587 of LNEL01000045.1, read as the reverse complement.
TTGTCGAGGAAGTAGCGGTCATGGGTCACCGCGACGACGGTGCCCGGAAACACTTCGAGGAAGCGTTCGAGCCAGGCGACCGATTCGGCGTCGAGATGGTTCGTCGGTTCGTCGAGCAGCAGCATGTCGGGCTTTGCGAGCAGCAGCCGGCACAGCGCGACGCGACGGCGCTCGCCGCCCGAGAGTTTGGTGACGTCCATGTCCCACGGCGGCAGGCGCAGCGCATCGGCGGCGCGTTCGAGCGTGCGATCGAGTTCCCACAGGTTCGCGCTGTCGATGGCGTCCTGCAGCTTCGACTGCTCATCGAGCAGGGCATTCATTTCGTCGTCGCTCACCGGCTCGGCGAACTTCATGCTGATCTCGTTGAAACGGTCGAGCAGCGCCTTGCCGGCGGCGACGCCTTCCTCGACGTTGCCGCGCACGCTCTTGGCCGGATCGAGCTGCGGTTCCTGCGGCAGGTAACCGATGTTCAGGCCCTTCATCGGCGTGGCGTCGCCGATGATGTCCTTGTCGACCCCCGCCATGATCCTGAGCAGCGTGGATTTGCCCGAACCGTTCAGGCCCAGCACCCCGATTTTCGCGCCCGGAAAGAACGACAGGGAAATGTCCTTGAGGATGTGGCGCTTCGGCGGCACGACTTTGCCGACCCGGTGCATGGAGAAAACGTATTGAGCCATCGTTGCATGTCATGAGGGGAGGAGCGGGTATTATCCCGATCGCGCCCCCTCGCACAACGTGTTGATCGACAAGCCGCCGCACGGATGTCGGCGACTGCCCGACGGCCCCGCGGCCGCCCACCCGTCGCCGGCAGCGCAAGCCACCACCAAGCCGGCCGGAGACCGGCGGCACATCGCATTCGCCGTTGGCGCCGCCGACCTGCCGGCGCGCCCGGACAGCGTCTCGCGCGCCGCCGCAGCGCGGCCGGCGCGTCGGCCCGGAGACTTTGACACCCGTCGACACTTTCGACGATATTCCGGACGGTCGAACCCCGTCCTCACCCGAACCACGGAGATCAACACGCATGTCCCAAGGCCCGAGACACCTGTTCGCGCACGGCGACGTGCCCGCGCGGCTGGCGGACACGGGCGCCGCCGCTCACGCAGCGTGGCAGCGGATGTCGGTGCCGCCGGGTCGCGCATGTCGTCGTGCCGGCCTGCATGTCGCCTGACGCCGTACCCGAGCCGATGCCGAGAAGCGCCCGTGCCACCGGCCTGTCGAGCGGCGACCTCGAGGCGCTCCTCGAGACACCGGCGCGCCCGGCTGCGAGCGACGCGATTCACCTGCTGCGCACCGTACAGCAGCATCATGTGCAACTGTCGACCCTCGCCGACCAGAAGGCCAACACGCTGATCGGGACCTGTTTCGTGGTGCTCGCGCTCGTCATCGGGCAGTTGAAGACCGGCGGCTTCTCACTGCCGCTGCTGATCCTCGCGCTGACCACGCTGTCGTGCGCGAGCCTCGCCGCACTTGCGGTGCTGCCACGCGGCACGCGTGGCCCGGTCGACACCGGCGCGGCGAGTTTCAATCCGCTGTTCTTCGGCCACTTCGCGCGACTCGACGCCGAGGATTATGTCGCGCGCCTGCGCACGATCGGCGAAGACAATGCCACGGTGCACGATGCGCTGGCCCGCGACATCTACTGGATCGGGCGCGTGCTGCACGACAAGAAGTACCGGTATCTCGGCATCGCCTACCGGATTTTCCTCGGTGGCCTGCTGGCCACGCTGCTCGGTCTCGTCTACTCGTACTTCCATTTCTGAATCCCGGAGCCACGCATGCAGTCCTATCGTTCCCCGTGGGTCACGCCCGAACACGAACTCTTCCGTGAGAATGTGCGGCGCTTCATCGAGACCGAATTCGTGCCGCAGCGCGAGCGCTGGATCGAGCGGGGCCACATGGAGCCCGAGCACTGGCGCAAGGCCGGCGAAGTGGGCCTGCTGTGCCCGGACGTGCCCGCCGAGTATGGCGGCGGCGGTTGCGACTTCGGCTTCGACGCCGTGGTCTACGAGGAGCTCGGGCGCGCGTGCGTGTCGAGCTTCGGCTGCGCGATTCAGAGCATCGTCGCGCACTACCTGCTGGTGTACGGCACCGACGCGCAGAAACAGCGCTGGCTGCCGAAGATGGCCAGCGGCGAGATCATCACGTCCATCGCGATGACCGAACCCGGCACGGGCTCCGATCTCCAGGCGGTCAAGACCCGCGCCGTGCGCGATGGCGCGCACTATGTGCTCAACGGTGCGAAGACCTTCATCACCAACGGCTACAACGCGAACCTGATCGTCGTCGTGTGCAAGACCGATCCGAAGGAAAAGGCGCGCGGTATTTCGCTGATCTGCATCGAGACCGATGATTTGCCCGGCTTCCGCCGCGGCAAGCCGCTGAAGAAAATCGGCCAGAAGGGCCAGGACACCTGCGAACTGTTCTTCGACGACGTGCGCGTGCCGGTCGAGAATCTGCTCGGCCCGCAGGAAGGGCAGGGCTTCTACCAGCTGATGAACCAGCTCGGGCGCGAGCGCCTGATCATCGGTCTCGCCGGCGTTGCGACGATGGAAAACGCGGTGCGCGTGACGACCGACTACGTCAGGCAGCGCGAAGCCTTCGGCCAGAAGCTGTTCGATTTCCAGAACACCAAGTTCACACTCGTCGAATGCCGCACCGAAGCGCACATCGCGCGCGTGTTCATCGACCACTGCATCGCGCAGCTGATCGGGGGCGAACTCGATGCCGCGTCGGCGTCGATGGCAAAGTACTGGTGCACCGACAAGGCGTTCGAGATCACCAACCGCTGTCTGCAACTGCACGGCGGCTATGGCTACACGATGGACTACCCCATCGCGCACTACTTCGCGGATACCCGCGTGGCGGCGATTTACGGCGGCAGCAACGAGATCATGAAGGAACTGATCTCGCGCTCCCTGTAGAGGCCAGCACGCATGTCGCCGTCTGCCAGTCCGCCGGAGACCAATCTCTACGGGCGCTTTGCCGCCCGCTTCGCGCCCGCGGCGAGCGTGCTGCTCGAAACGCCCGCCGGCGAGCGGCTCTGCTACGGTGACGTCGAACGCGAAACGGCGCGTCTGGCGCGCTGGCTGCGGGACGCCGGTCTCGGGGTCGGCGATCGCGTCAGCGTGCAGGTCGACAAGAGCCCGCAGGCGCTGCTGCTGTATCTCGCATGCCTGCGCGCTGGCCTGGTGTTCCATCCGCTGAACCCGGCCTACACCGCGGCCGAACTCGATTACTTCCTGCACGACGCCGAACCCGCCGCGGTCGTGTGCGACCCGGCGCGCGCGCCCGAGATCTTCGCGCTCGCCCGTCGCGCGGGCGCCAGGCTGTGTCAGACGCTGGACGCCAGCGGTCGCGGCAGCCTGTGGGAGGAAAGCCGCGATGCCGCGCCGGACTGGCCAGTCACCGCCGTGGCTGACGACGCCCTCGCGGCGCTGCTGTACTCGTCGGGCACGACCGGCAAGCCGAAGGGCATCGGCCTGACGCATCGCAACCTGGGCGTCAACGCCGCAGCGCTGGCGGAGGCATGGGGCTTCACTGCGTCGGACGTGCTGCTGCACGCGTTGCCGATGTTCCATGTCCACGGGCTGTTCATCGCGCTCGGCTGCGTGCTGCTGTCGGGGTCGCGCATGCTGTTCCAGCCGAAATTCGACGCCGATGCCGTCATCGACGCACTGCCGCAGGCGACGGCGATGATGGGCGTGCCGACCTATTACACCCGGCTGCTGCTGCACCCGGCACTGAACCCGGCGCGCTGCCGCAGGGTCAGGCTTTTCACCTGTGGTTCCGCGCCGCTGCTCGCGGACACCTTTCACGCTTTCGAAGCGCGCACTGGCCATCGCATCCTGGAGCGCTACGGCATGACCGAGACGAGCGTCATCGCGAGCAATCCGCTGCACGGTGAACGCAGGGCCGGCGCCGTGGGCCTGCCGCTGCCCGGCATGGAAGTCCGCATCGTCGACGCGCATGACGCCCCGCTGGCGGCCGGCGCGACGGGCCACGTGCAGGTGCGCGGCGAGTCCGTGTTCAAGGGCTATTGGCGCCGGCCGGACAAGACCCGCGAGGACTTCACCGCCGATGGCTGGTTTCGCACCGGCGACGATGGCGTGCTCGACGCTGCGGGCTACCTGTCGCTGGTCGGGCGCGGTAAGGATCTGATCATCAGCGGCGGGCTGAACGTCTATCCGAGCGAGGTCGAGACGGTGCTCGACACGCTGCCCGGCGTGCTCGAATCGGCCGTGATCGGGCTAGCGCACGCCGATTTCGGTGAGCAGGTCGTCGCCGTGCTCGTGCTCGAACCCGGCGCGAGCTTCGATGAATCGGCCGCGCGCGCGGCGCTGCGACAACAGCTCGCCGCCTACAAGCAGCCCAAGCGTTACCTGATCGTCGCGGCGCTGCCGCGCAACGCGATGGGCAAGGTGCAGAAGAACCTGCTGCGGGAACAGCTCGCCGCCGCCTGACAGCGGCCGGACGGCAACGATGCCGGGCCCGGCATCAGCGCGCCACGGCCTGCATCGGGTGATGGCGGGCGAGCATCGCCATCAGGTGCGCGAGCAGCCCTGCATTGCACAGGTGCCAGAGGAAATGGGTACCGAGTCCACCGGTCGCCGCGCACAGCGTCAAATCGACGGTCCTGAACACGAGCGAAATGGCGAACAGCACGGTCGCGAGCGCCAGCGCCGTTCGCGCGGGCGACTGCCGCGCATGGGCGAGCACGGTCAGCGCGAGCAGACCACCCCACACCGGCACGTAGGCGACAGAGCCGTTCAGGGTGTCGCCGGCGAGCGCGGTGGCGACGCCGGCCGTGGCGACCAGCGCCACGCAGGCACCCGCCGCCGCGCGCAGCGAACAGCCGAACAATTGCGTCAGTGCGCTCGTCAGGAACACCAGCACGAAGCACAGGATTGGCAGCACGTCCGCCAGCCGGGCCCAGTCGTCGCCCGTCGCGTGCCAGGCGAAACTGCCGAGTCCGATCGCCGCCGCGAGGGCCACCAGCGCGCGCGGACCGGCCTGCGCCTGCACGCCGGCGCGCCGGAACATCCGATGGCCCGCGACGGCGGCGATGAGGAAGCCCGCATTGGTCACTGCGTTCCAGGGCTCGAAGCCGTCGAACGCGCGCAATTGTTCGCAGTAATGCATCCGTCACCTCAAACGGGGGAGCACCCCGGGACCCGTCGTCAACGCCACTATAAGCCGCGCCGTCCCCAACCCGTATAATGCGGCGGGTCGTCGCGCGGGCCGCCGTCGGTCCGCGTCGTGACATCCATCATCAGCCGCCGAGGAGGGGAGTTCATGCCTGGTCTTTACTTCGAAGAGTTTCACGTCGGACAGACGTTCGACCATCCGATCCGTCGCACCGTCACCGAAACCGACAACGTGCTGTTCACGACGATGACGCACAACCCGGCGCTGTTACACCTCGACGAGGAATACTGTCGCACACAGACCGAATTCGGCCAGCGCATCGTCAACAGCTGTTTCACCCTGTCGGTGATGGTCGGCGTATCGGTGTACGACACGACGCTCGGCACCACGGTCGGCAACCTCGGCTGGGACGAAGTGCGTTTTCCGAAGCCCGTGTTCCATGGGGATACACTGCACTTCCAGACCGAGGTGCTCGAACTGCGCGAGTCGAAGTCTCGCCCGCAGAACGGCATCGTGATCTTCGCCCACCGCGCGTACAACCAGCGCAATGAACTCGTCGCCAGCTGCAAGCGCAGTGGCCTGATGTTGAGGAAGCCCGCATGAGCATTCTGCGTTCGATGCTGTTCGTCCCGGGCGACAGCGAGAAGAAAATGGCCAAGGGCGGCGGCGTCGGCGCCGACGCGCTGATTCTCGATCTCGAAGATTCCGTCGCTGCGTCGCGCCGCCCGATCGCGCGCGAAATGATCCACGAGTACCTGAAGGCCGCCGATCGCTCGCGCAGCGAGCTGTGGGTGCGCATCAATCCGCTCGACACCGCTGACGCCCTGCGCGACGTCGCGGCCGTGGCGCGCGCGAAGCCCGACGGCATTGCGTTGCCGAAGTGCAACGGACCGGCGGACGTGCTGCAACTGAGCCATTACCTCGACGCGCTCGAAATCGAACACGGCATCGCGCAGGGCAGCATCGGGATCTGCGCAATCGCCACGGAAACCGCCGCTGCGCCGTTCACGCTGGGCCAGTACAAGGGCGCGCCGCGCCTGCGCATCCTGACCTGGGGCGCCGAGGATCTCGCCGCCGCCATCGGCGCGTCGTCGAACAAGGACGCCGCCGGTCACTACACCGCACCCTATGTGCTGGCCCGCTCGCTATGCCTGTTCGGCGCGCACGCCGCCGGCGTACAGGGTCTGGACACGGTGCAGCCGGACTTCCGCAACCCGACGAAGCTGCGCGAAGAGTGCAACGACGGTCGCCGTGACGGCTTTCTCGGCAAGATTGCCATCCATCCGGACCAGGTCGCGGTGATCAACGAGTGCTTCACGCCGAGTGAGGCGGAAATCGCGCACGCGCAGGCGGTGATCGATGCGTTCAAGGCCAATCCGGATGCGGGCACGCTGAGTCTCGATGGCAAGATGATCGACATGCCGCATCTCAAACAGGCCGAACGCGTGATGAGCATCGCGCGCCGCGGCTGATTCCGACCACACTCCCGGAGGTTCCGATGTCCAACGCATGGCAGGCGCAGAAGAAGTACATCGACGTGCACGGCCAGCGCATGGCCTATGTCGAGCAGGGGCAGGGCAGCCCGATCGTGTTCCAGCACGGCAACCCGACGTCCTCGTACCTGTGGCGAAACATCCTGCCGCAGCTCGCAGCCCATGGGCGATGCATCGCCATGGACCTCGTCGGCATGGGCGATTCGGCGAAGCTGCCGGACTCGGGACCCTCCCGCTACACGCTTGCGGAACACCAGCGTTACTTCGACGGGGTGCTCGCGGCGCTCGGCGTCACCGACAGGGTGACACTGGTCATCCATGACTGGGGCACGGCGCTCGGTTTCGACTGGGCGTCGCGCCATGCGGGCAGCGTCAGCGGCATCTGTCACATGGAGGGCGTCGTGACGCCGTTGACCTGGGCCGAATGGCCGGAGAATGCGCGCGGCATTTTTCAGGCCTTTCGCTCGCCCGCGGGTGAGGATCTCGTCCTCGAGAAAAACGTGTTCGTCGAGAACGTGCTGCCGAAGTCGATTCTGCGGCCCTTCGAGCCGGAGGAAATGGCAGCCTATCGCGCGCCGTTCCTCGAACCCGGCGAGAGCCGGCGCCCAACGCTCAGCTGGCCGCGCCAGCTGCCGATCGACGGCGAGCCGGCCGAGGTCTGCGCGACGGTCGAGCGCTACGGCGCATGGCTCGCGCAGAGCCCGGTGCCGAAACTGTTCATCAGTGGCGATCCGGGCATGATCATGAACGGGCGTGCCGGCGACCTGGCGCGGGCGCTGCCGAACACCCGGGAGGTCACGGTCAAGGGCCTGCACTTCCTGCAGGAAGACTCGCCGAACGAAATCGCCGCCGCGATCCGCGATTGGCTGCCGACGCTGGCGCGCTGAGGGTCTGCAATGAATCTGTCTGAAACCGTCCCGCTGGGCGCCACTGCCAGCCAGTCCCTGATCGTCACCCACGATCTGACCGTGCAGGCACGCGTGCCCGATCTGCCGCCCGTCTATTCGACGCCGAACATGATCCTGTTCATGGAGATCGTGTGCACCGATCTGCTGCGCCCGTACCTGCCCGAAGGCTGGGTGTCGGTCGGCGCCCTCGTCAACGTGAAGCACCTGGCGGCAACGCCCGTGGGCTTCACGGTCACCGCCACGGCCAGGGTCATCGAAGTCACGAAGTCGCTGGTGGTCTTCGACGTCGAGGCGCACGACGGCGTCGATCGCATCGGCGCCGGGCAACATGCGCGTGCACCGATCGAACTCGCGCGCTTCCTGAGCGGCACGGCGCGCAAGGCCGCCGCCAAACCCTGAACAGCGAGGAGGCCACGCCATGAGCGCCCATCATCAGGACGTCCGCAAGGTCACCGTGCAGACGCTGAAGCAGATGAAAATCGCCGGCGAGCGCATCGTGTCGCTGACCGCCTACGACGCGGCCTTCGCGCGCGTGCTCGATGCCGCGGGCTGCGACTTCATTCTCGTCGGTGATTCCCTGGGCATGGTCGTCCAGGGCCAGGCCACGACGATCCCGGTCACCGTCGACGACATCATCTACCACACACGCCTCGTCGTGCGCGGCACGCAGCGCGCGCTGGTCATGGCCGACATGCCGTTCATGAGCTATTCGTCGGCGCAGGACTGCCTGCTGAACGCAGCGCGCCTGATGAAGGAGGGCGGGGCGGAGATCGTCAAACTCGAGTGGGGCGAACTGCAGCTCGACATGGTCTATCGACTGACCGAATGCGGCATTCCCGTGTGCGCGCACCTGGGCCTGACGCCGCAGGCGATCCACAAGATGGGCACCTACCGCGTGCAGGGACGTGAGCATGCGACGGCGACGAAGATGATCGACGACGCGCGCGCGCTCGAGGCGGCCGGCGCCGACATGTTGCTGCTCGAATGCGTGCCGATGGATCTCGCGCGCGAGATCACCGCGAACGCCACGGTGCCGGTCATCGGGATCGGTGCCGGCCCCACCGTCGACGGACAGATTCTCGTGCTGTACGACATCCTGGACATCGCGCCGGGCAAGCGGACGCGTTTCTCGCGCAACTACATCGAGGACACGGGCTCCATCCACCGCGCCGTCGAGCGCTACGTGGCCGACGTGCGCGAAGGCCGTTTCCCGACGGCCGAATACGCGTTCACCTGAAGGGCCGTCATGAATCAAGCGCTGCAGCAACTCATCCATGGCCTGCGCCTGGAAAAACTCGAAGAGAACCTCTTTCGCGGCAGCATCGGCGACACGCTGATCAAGCGCGTCTACGGCGGCAAGGTACTGGGCGAAGCGCTCGAGGCCGCACAGCTGACGGTCGACGAGCGTCCGGCCCATTCGCTGCACGCCTATTTCCTGCGCGAGGCCGATGCGTTCCACCCGGTCGTCTACGAAGTCGACCGCAGCCGTGACGGCCGGAGCTTCTCGGCGCGACGGGTGACGGCCATTCAGCACGGTCAGCCGATTTTCACGATGGAAGCCTCGTTCCATCGCCCGGAGGAGGGGATTGATTACCAGGGCAAGATGCCCGACGTGCCGCCCCCGGAAGATGTGGCGCCGGTGCAGTACGACCTCGACGACATCGCCAGTCAGCCGGCGCGCTTCCAGCGCATGCTCACGATTGCCGCCCCGTTCGAGCTGCGTTCGATCGACGGCGCCGCGGGCTCCAAGGATGCACTCGGCAATCCGATTCGCCGCAGCTGGGTCCGCACCACGGACCGCCTGCCGGACGAACCCGATCTCCACCGCGCGATTCTCGCCTACCTGTCCGACTACGGCCTGATCTGGACCCTGCTCGGCCATCACGGCTTCACGCTTCAGACCGAGAACCTGGTCGTCGCGAGCCTCGATCACGCGATGTGGTTCCACCGTCCGTTCCGCGTCGACGACTGGCTGCTGTACCACTGTGAGGGCGTCGCCTCGACCGGCGCCCGGGGGCTGGCTCGCGGACATTTCTACACGCGGGACGGTCAACTCGTCGTCAGCGTGGCCCAGGAAGGCCTGATGCGGGTCATCGACGCCGCCTGAGTTCGCCGTCGGCCGTAAAGTTCCGCGCCCGCAGTCCGATATCCGGGAGGCGGAACACCCATGACAGAACCCAAGAAAAAGCCTCGCATCGGACGCTTCGAACTCCGGGCCGAACTCGGACGGGGCTTTCACGGCCGCGTGTACCTCGCCTGGGACACGCAGCTGGAGCGTCGGGTCGCGTTGAAGCTGCTGCTCGGCACCGGCGGCGACAAGGCCAGTCGCGAGCAGTTTCTCGCCGAGGCGCGCGCGGTCGCCCGCCTCGCACATCCGAACGTCATCCCGCTCTACGACGCAGGCGTGCACGGCAACGTGCCCTACCTGGTGTTCGAATTCGTCGAAGGGGAATTGCTGAAGACGGCCATCAAGCGCCGCGGCGGCCTGCCCTGGGAGGAAGCGGTCGCGATGTTCCGCCAGATTCTCGACGGCATCGAGGCCGCCCATGCCGAACGCGTGGCCCATCTCGATCTGTCGCCGAACAACCTGCTGCTGGACACCCAGGGCCGCGTGCGGGTGATGGATTTCGGGCTCGCCCGCCTCGTCGGCCGCACGGTCGACGACGACGATCCGGACGAGGTTCACGGCACACCGCGCTACATGAGCCCGGAACACTTTCGCGGCGGACCACTCGATTTGCAGACCGATGTCTTTGCGCTTGGGCTCGTGTTCTATGAATTGCTCGTGGGCCATCCCGCCGTGCCGGCCGAAGGGCTGACCGGGGTGCGCAATGCCATCACGAGCGGCAGCTTCAACTGGACGCCGTTGACGCAACTGGCGGTGCCGCCGGAGATCATCGCCATCGCGCGCGACGCCCTCGCACTCGACAAATCCAGCCGCTTCAGCGACGCCGCCGACATGGCGCGCGCGCTCGACGAAGCGATGCAACTGCGTGCGCGGCCGGCGGAGAGCGACATCGCCGTGCAGTTCCTGCTGCGCCGCCTGCACCGGCGTCCTGAATTTCCGGCGTTCTCCAACAGCATCGTCGAAATCAACCGCCTGACGGCCGACGACAGCAATGCCGGGCTCGGCGATCTCGCGGCGGTCGTGCAGCGGGATTTCAGCCTGACCAACCGGCTGATGAAGATCGCGAACTCCGCGTTCTTCGATCGCGCCGGTGGTGGCGTCTCGACCGTGTCCCAGGCCATCAGCCTCGTCGGCACGCGCCTCGTGCGCATGCTGTGCAATGGGCTCCTGGTGTTCGATCACATGCAGCGCGGCCGCCCGGCACTGCAGGACGCGCTGGTCAGTTCCTTCGTCGCCGGCCTGATGGCCCGCCACTTCGGGCAGCGCGTGCGCCGCGAACTCGCGGAAGAGGCCTTCATCAGCGCACTGTTCAACCGGCTCGGCCGCAACCTGGTGATCTATTACCTCGAGGACGAATTCGTCGAGGTCCAGCGCCTGCTCGCCGCCGATGTGCCGCCGCTCGAGGCCGAGAAGCGCGTGCTCGCGACGACCTATGCGGCGGTCGGCGCCGCCGTGGCGAGCACGTGGAAGTTTCCGCCGGCGCTGGTCGACAGCATGGCGCCGTTGTTGACGGGTGTGTGGAGTGCCCCTGAAACGCCGGCCGCCGCGCTGCATGCGTATGCGCACCTGGCCAATGAATTGTGCGAACGGGCGAGCGTCGAGGGCAGCGATCCGGCGAGCCTGCTCGATGAACTGGCGCTGCGTTACAAGGGCGTGTTCAAGGGCTCGCCGTCACTGCTCGGGGAACTGCTGGCCGCCTCGCTGGAGAAGTTCACCGAGCTCGCACCGACGCTCGGCATCAATGCGACGACCAGCGGCTTCTGCACGCGGGCCGCCGCGTTCTGCGCGACCGCTGCGGCACAGGCCGCCGAAGCGGCGGCCCTCGCCGACCCGGCGACGGTTTAAGCGCGACGCGCCACCGCTTTCGCGGCCGGCTTCCGCGCCGACTTCGCCACCGGCTTCACGGCTGACGGCTTGCGCCTGGCGGCCGGGGCCGTGCCTGCCGTCTGCGCCTGCCAGAGTTCCTGCGCCTGCGCCCAGCCGACCACTGCGCGCGGGCTGCCATCCGGATGGATGAACTGCAGCGGGCCGAGGAAGGTCATGTAGAACTCGCTCGCGACCGGAAAGTAGGTCTTGTCGTGGCGGGCATTGCAGGCCTCGTAACCGTAGCCCAGCGACAGTGCCGTCGCGCCACCCACTTCGCGCCCGCCGCGGACTTCCATCTTGCCTTTCGTCAGCAGGTATTCGCCCGGGCCAATGTGGATATGGCTCGCGAACGAAGACCCTTTCGGGCAGTCGAAAATCGCCGTCCAGGCACCCATCTCGGGCGACACGTGCAGCAGCTTCCAGCGAATGCCGCCCGCGGAGAAGGCTTCCGGGAACGGCATCCAGGGCGTTTCGTTGATCTGGACGTAATCGGCGGTGGCTGTCATCGAATGTTCTCCCCATCTGTGCTTTTTTTGAAGGAAGGCGCGTGGCGGAGGTCCCGCTCAACAGTTCGCGCCGCAGGAGGTGGCTGCCGCGGCGGCCTGCGCCTGCACCGCTTCGAAGCCGCCCTCGTTGGTCACCTGCTCGAAGCCCTGCGCTTCGAGTGAAAACTTCGCCATCTGCGCGCGCACCCCGACCGCGCAGTAGAGCCGGATCGGCTGCTGCTTGTCGCTGGTTACTTCACCGATGCGGGTCGCGATCTCATTGAACGGAATATTGACGGCGCCTTCGAGGTGGCCAGCCGCGTACTCCTCGGGGCTGCGGACGTCGATCCACAACGGTTCGGTGGCGTGCACCGGAACTGCGAGCAGCATCAGACACAGCCATGTCAGCCAGATACGCATGCGTCACACTCCTGCTTGCGGGGCATCTGCGGCGCGAGGTGGCGCTTGTGATCCGGCGCCGGCGACCCCAGATGCGTGTTGCCCAATGATACACATCAACCTGTAAACCCCAGAAGCGGTTACGCTCTACCCATGAAGTTCGTCGATTACTACAAAGTGCTGGGCGTCACGCCGCAGGCCACGCCGGAGGAGATCAAGAAGGCCTACCGGCGGCTGGCGCGCAAGTATCATCCGGACGTCAGCAAGGAACCGAATGCCGAAGCCCGGTTCAAGGAAATCGGTGAGGCCAACGAAGTGCTCAAGGACGCGGACAAGCGCGCGGAGTACGACCAGCTGCGCCGCTACGGCGGCGATGGCGCCGAGTTCCGGCCACCGCCGGGCTGGCAGCGACGGCAGGGGGGGGCGCCCGGGGCCGGCCCGGGGCCTGGAGATTTTGGCGGCACGCAGGGCTTCAGCGAATTCTTCGAGGAGATCTTCGGCCGTGGGGCCGGCACGCGCCGCGGCCCGGGCGCCGCCCCGTTCCAGCGCCGCGGCGAGGACATCCACTACCGGCTGCCGGTCTCGCTCGAGGACATCGCGCGCGGCGCGAGCCGGCAGATTTCGGTCCCGGTGCAGGAAGCCGACGCGCGCGGCATGGTCCGCGAAAGCACCCGGACCCTGAAAGTCAGCGTTCCGCAAGGCATCGCCGACGGCGGCAAGATTCGCCTGAAGGGGCAGGGCCAGGCGGGCACGGCCGGCGCTGGCGATCTGTACCTGCACATCGAATACGAAGCGCACCCGCGCTTTACGGTCGACGGACGCGATCTGCGCCTGGTGCTGCCGGTCGCGCCGTGGGAGGCGATGCTCGGTGCGCGTATCGAGGTGCCGACGCTGGACGGGCAGGTGGCGCTGAGCGTGCCGGCGCAGGCACGCGACGGCCAGCGCCTGCGGCTGCGCGGGCGCGGTCTGCCGGGCGAGCCGCCGGGCGACCTGTACGTCGAACTCGACATCGTGGTGCCTCGTGCGGACACCGAGGCGCAGCGTGCCGCCGCCGCGGCGATGCGCGAGGCCTTTCCGGATTTCGACCCGCGCACGGGCTGGTAACGCGCCGCCGGGCCTTGCCCGGCGCGAATTCAGCGAAATTTCACACGCAGATTGCGACGGCCGACATGGTTTGGACGACGGATCGGGCGCAGGCTGCCGATACGCAGTCAAGTCCAAGCCCCGGCCCACCATGCTCGATGACCTGATTCGCCGTCCGCCGCAGCGCGCGCCCGTGTCGGCCGTCCATCGGCGCTTCGAACGTGTGCTGCGCGCGATGTTCGTGATCGGCCTGGCGGCCTACGGCACTTTTCTCGGCCTGTTCCTGTATCTCGACGTCCCTGGCATGCCGCTGGTCAACGCCGGCGTGCTCGTGGTGACCCTGCTGTGTCTGTGGCTGCTGGCGCGCGGGGCAGTCAGGCTCGCGCTCGGCGCCGGGTCCCTGATGGTGATCGTGCATGTGTCCTGCGCCACGCTGCTGCTGGGCTGGGCTGGCGAGTTTCACCTGTACGCGTTCCTGGTGCTGTGCCTGCTGATGCTGTCGCCGACCTTGGGCGCACGGACGAAGTTCGGCGTGTTCAGCGCGCTGACGGCAGGCTATGTCGTGGCCTGGTGGCATCTGTCGGGCGTCGCGGCCGGCACGCCGCTGGCCCCCGTGTTCGGTGCGCTGAATGTCGTCGTGTTCGCGGCGCTGCTCGGCTTGCTCGCAGCAATCTACTCGTCCGCCACGACCCAGACGGCCGATGAATACGAGGCGCGCAATGCAGAACTCGCGCGCCAGGCCATCACCGACCCGCTGACCGGGCTGTTCAACCGGCGTCACCTGCGCGAAATCCTCCAGCAGGAACACGCGCGTTTCCAGCGGACGGCGCGCCCGTTCGCGGTGATCGTCGGCGACATCGATCACTTCAAGATCATCAACGACCGTCACGGGCATCAGTGCGGTGATGCGGTGATCGTCGCCGTCTCGGCGGTCATCCGCGATGCGGTGCGCGCGTCGGACTTCGTCGCGCGCTGGGGCGGGGAGGAATTCCTGATCTTCCTGCCCGAAACGTCACTGCAGGAAGCGCTGGCCACGGCCGAACGCATTCAGCAGCAACTGGCGCAGTCGCCCGTGTCGTATCGCAACGTGGTACTCGAAGCGAGGATGACGCTCGGCGTCGCCACGGCCGAATCGAGCCAGTCGATCGACGAACTGCTGCGCCGGGCCGATGAGGCGCTCTACCGCGGCAAGCGCGCGGGGCGCAATCGCATCGAGGTCTACCTCGCGGCAGTCGCGGCCTGAGCCACGCCACGCTCACGGCACATCGACACGCCAGCGGTCCTGCCACGCCTGCAGCACGACGGGCGCGCCGGCGGGCGGCGCCATCACCAGGTACGCATAGGGGGGCACGACGACGAGGCGCTGCACCGAGCGACGCCGCGCGGCAGGTGCCTCTAGCCCCGCGACCAGCGCCTCGATGGCCGCTTCATTCCGTTGCTCGAGATCGGCGAGCGTCGTCTGCAGGGCAGGCGTCGCCAGGGCGCGTGCGCGCGCGAACGCGCCCTGGCGCAGACCCTGCTCGAACTCGACGAGTACCGCCACCTGCGGGCTGTCGCGGGCCGGCTCGCCGCGAAGATCGACGGTGGGCGGAAGATCGTGGAACAGCGGTGCACTGAACCGGGCCAGCAGGCGAATCGCGCCATCGGCACTGGTGTAGTCGATGGCCCCGAGCACCCGGTTCTCGCCGAACGCCAGTTGCAGCCCTGTCAGCGGGTAGCCGGCCGGGGGCTGCGCCGCGAGGCCTGACAGCAGACTCACGGTGCCATTCGTCACTGCGCCGCGTGCGTCGGGTGCCATCACGAGCAGCACACCCGCGAGCGGCGTCAGCAGCGCCTGCGCGCGCAGGCGCTGTCGGCCAGGTCCATCGAGCAGCGTCGCGGCGAGCGGTGCCGCGCCCAGCGCGATGCGCAACTCAGCCTGACCGCCGGCCGCCACCGCGAGCGCGGCGCGATCGGTGTAGCGCAGCGCCGTCGCGTGCGCGAGTTCGAGGCGGGTGGCGCCCGACGTCAGGACCCCGTGGGCCGTGCCTGCATCGATCGCCTGCGCGAAGGACGTGCACAGCATCATCGCGCAGGCGAGGAGGGCGACGGTACCACGCCCCTGTGCGCGCGCCGTGGTCAACGGCGCCGGGTACCGGCGCGCTTCCTGCCCTTGCCGGCTGGCGCGAAGGCATCGAACAGCCGATTCTTCGGGTACTCGGCGCCCATCACGTTCTGCAAAGTCGCCGCGCGCACCATCTGGTAGGTTCGGATGCGGAACGCTGGGTCGCAGGACATGCGGACGTAGAGGTCTTTCGGCGGCACGCCGTAGTCTTCCGCGAGCCACGCCAGCAGATTCTGCGTGGCATCGAGCACGGCCTGCTCCATCGGCAGATTGATGCCCAGCGCCACCACGCTGTCGGGCTTGTCGATGCGCACGCACGGCAGCCGCCGGTTCTTCACCACGGTGACCGACAGTTGAACCGTCGCGCGCGTTTCATCGGCGATGCCGGTGAACTCGGTGTCACCCTGGCCGCCGTGCACGTCGCCGATGTACAACAGCCCCCCGCGGTTGTACGAATTGAGGTAGATCGTGTGGCCGGCGCAGATGTCGCGACAATCGATGTTGCCGCCGAAGGCGCCCTGACCCAGCACCGAGGTGAAGACCTCGCGCTCGGAGGCGGTCGCGAGCGTGCCGATGAAGGGTTGCAGATCCCAGCTCAGCGTCGGCGAGTAGCGCGCGATGCCATCGCGTGTATGGCCGCTCGGGCCGGGCAGGTGTTCGATCACGTGGACATACGGCTCGGCGCACTCGCGCCAGCGAATGGAGTCCGTCAGCGGGCCGATGCCGGGCAGGATTCCGGAAAATCCATAGCGCCACGGATCGATCCAGTCGATGTGGACGGCGAGCACGTCGCCGGCCTCGCAGCCTTCGACGAAAATCGGCCCGACCACCGGGTTGAACAGCGGCGGCGTCGCACCGAGGAGCTTCGCCATGTGCGGCCCGGTCATCGTGTGCACGGTCGGGCGATCGCTGTCGTCGGCGATCAGGCCCGACAGCGCATCGTCGGTCTCGACCTGGAAGGGTTCACCAGCCTTCACCCGCAGGCAGGGCTTGTGGCGATGGTCGAAGGCGTAGTGTTGAACCTTGCCGCGCTTGATGAGTTTCACTGCCGATTCCCCCTTCGTTGACGATGGTGCGGGGAGCCTAGCAGGGCGCTGGACAACGGGCGAGAGTGTCGCCTGTAGCGGTCGCTCGTGTTGGCGGCGCGGGTTGCACCGCTGCTTCGCCGCTTCCCCAGCCGACTGGCGCAGACGGCGGCGGGCCGATACATTCTCCGCCATGCAGGAGCAGCGCGCATGCGGATAGGACTGATCGCCGATACCCACGGTCTGCTGCGGCCCGAGGCGGTCGCGGCGCTGGCGGGGTGCGCGTGCATCGTCCATGCGGGCGATATCGGCACGCCGCAGGTGCTCGAGGCGCTGGCTGCGATCGCCCCCGTGTCCGCCGTGCGCGGCAACAACGATCGCGGTGCCTGGGCAGACGCTCTGCCGGAAGACGAGGTCGTCAGCGTCGGCGACCATCTGATCTATGTGCTGCACGATCTCGCCGCACTCGATCTCGATGCGGCGGCGGCCGGCTTCCACGTCGTCGTGACGGGGCATTCGCACCGTCCGTCGCATGAAATCCGCGACGGTGTGCATTACATCAACCCGGGCAGCGCGGGACCGCGCCGCTTTCGGCTGCCCGTCACGCTCGCCGAGCTGTGCCTCGGGCCAGGGACTGCGACGGTGCGTTTCGTCACGCTCGAGGCGGGCACGCCGGGCGCGCCATGAGGGTGTCATCGGAGGCAGGTGGCGATGGGATTCAGCGAAGCTGATCGGGCCCGGCTGTTGCAGGTCAAGGGCGTCGGCCCGCGCGTCGTCGAACGGCTCGAGCAGATCGGTTTCAGCTCACTCGCCGATCTCGCGGCGGCCGATCCCGACGCGGTCGTGCATGCCATTGCGGGCCAGCTCGGCACGACGTGCTGGCGCAACAGCCCGCAGGCGCGGCGCGCGATCGCCGACGCCATCGCGGCGGCTGGCGCCGCGCCGCTGTAGGCACGCATCGGCTTTTCCGAACGATCCGCGGCTGACAAACCCCGCCACTGCGCGCACAATTCTGGTGCCTGGCCGACCTGGCCGGCGTCCATCGCTACTCCGATTATTCGCCGCGCAGGCCCGGCCGCGCGCGGCACTGCAACAGAGTCATTCATGCTCGAACTGCTGACCCAACCGGAAGCCTGGCTGGCTTTCCTGACCCTGACGGCGCTGGAGCTCGTGCTCGGCATCGACAACGTCATATTCATTTCGATCCTCGTCGACAAACTGCCGCTGCAGCAGCGCGAACTGGCGCGCAAGATCGGCCTCTTCCTCGCGATGTTCATGCGCATCGGGTTGCTGCTGGTGCTGTCCTGGATCGTCGGTCTGACCGCGCCGCTGTTCACGGTGCTGACCCAGGCCATCTCCGGACGCGATCTGATCCTGATCCTCGGTGGCCTGTTCCTGCTCTGGAAGAGTACGAAAGAGGTCCATCAGTTGCTCGAAGGGGAGGAGGGCGAAGCCTCGAGCAAAGTGCGCGCGACCTTTGGCGCCGTGATCGTGCAGATCATTCTCATCGACATCGTGTTCTCGCTCGACTCGATCATCACCGCGGTCGGCATGGTCGATGAGGTCGCGATCATGATTGCGGCAGTCGTCGTGTCGGTGGCGCTGATGATGCTGTTCGCCGGCAGCATCGGCCGCTTCGTATCCGCGCACCCGACGATCAAGATGCTCGCGCTGTCGTTCCTGTTCCTGATCGGCACGCTGCTGATCGCCGATGGCTTCGGCAGACACGTGCCGAAGGGCTATGTGTACTTCGCCATGGCCTTCTCCGTGTCCGTCGAAATCCTGAACATCCGGATGCGCAAGAAGCGGAACGAACCGGTGGATCTGCGCGAACGCTACTCGGAGCCCAAGTGAGACATGGCCAGCATCCCTTACGTCAGCGTGACGATCACCGAGCCGGCTGAACTCGTCGCGGCCATCCGCGCGCGGCGCGGCGGTGAACTGCTGAATCTCGACCGCATGCTGCTGCACAGTCCGCCGCTGGCCCGCGGCTGGAATGCGTTTCTCGGCGAAGTGCGCACGGGCCTCGCGCTGGCGCCCGATGCGCTGGAACTCGTGGTGTCCTACGTCGCGGTGCTCAACGGCGCGCCGTACGAGTATGCCCACCACGCCCCGCTCTACCTCGCGGCGGGCGGCCGCCAGCCGGTGCTCGACGCGATGCAGGCCGGCGCCGACGCCGTGACGTCCCCGGCCCTGACGACAGACGAGCGCGCGCTGCTGCAGCTGACCCTGGAAATGACGCGTTCGATCGCAGTGACGCCCGCGACGCGTGACGCCGCGCGCCGGGCGGTCGGCGACGATCGCCGGCTCGTCGAGGTGATCGCCGCCATCGCCGCGTACAACATGGTCTCGAGGTTCCTGATCGCGACCGGCGTCACCCTCGAAGACTGATTCGCGGCCCGATGTCGGGCCACCGGGCGCGTGCTACAGTCTTCAGCACGATGAACGACAAGGCGCACGCACCCGGGCCGGTCGACGCCGGCACCCAGCCGCCGTACCTTTACGCGCCCTACGTCTCGACGCGCCTGCGGGCACCGACCCGCCCCCTGCTGCCACTGCCCGAAGACGCGATGACGACGGTCGGGCCGCTGTTCGGTCCGCATGCCGTGCAACGTCGGGACAGCGATCTGACCCTCGGCGGCGCCGCACCGCCGATCGGCGAGCGCCTGATCGTCTGCGGCAGCGTGCGCGACGACCGCGGTCGGCCGCTCCCCGGGGCACTCGTCGAACTGTGGCAGGCCAACGCGGCCGGGCGCTATCGCCACGCGCGCGACGATCACGATGCACCGCTCGATCCGAACTTCACCGGCTGCGGGCGCGCGTTGACCGACAGTGCCGGCCAGTATCGCTTCGTGACCATTCGTCCCGGCGCCTATCCGTGGCGCAATCATCCGAATGCGTGGCGCCCCGCACACATTCACTTCTCGCTGTTCGGCGCCGGTCTGCTGAGCCGGCTCGTGACGCAAATGTACTTCCCGGGCGATCCGCTGCTGCCGCTCGACCCTGTCTTCATGAGCACCGCCGATGCGCGCGCGCGCGAGCGGCTGACCGCGCACTTCGATCCGCATGCCACCGTCGAGGCTTACGCCCTCGCGTTTCGCTTCGACATCGTGCTGCGTGGCGCGCAGGCGACGCCGTTCGAAGGCGCATGATGGACGCCGGCCGCACGCCTTCGCAGACCGTCGGACCCTATCTTCACATCGGGCTCGACTGGCTCGCGGCCGGGCAGGTGATCGGCACGCGTGGCGACCTCTTGATCACCGGCACGGTGTATGACGGCGCCGGCGTGCCGGTCGACGACGCGCTGATTGAAACCTGGCAGGCCGACGCCGCCGGACGCTACGGTGGGCTGCTGGACGATTTGCCGCTCGGCTTCGGCCGCACGGCCACCGACAGTGCCGGGCGCTATCGTCTGCGCACCGATCGACCCGGCGCGGCGCCCGGTGATGCGTCCCACCTCCACGTGCTGATCTTCATGCGTGGCCTGCTGAAGCCATTGCTGACCCGGGTTTATTGGCCGGGGGACCCCGCGATCGGTTCGGACCCGGTGCTGCAGCGCGTGCCGGCGGCTCGCCGCGCCAGTCTGCTGGCGACGGCCGGCGACGCCTCGCAGCTGCACTGGGACATCCACCTTCAGGGGCCGCTGGAAACCGTGTTCATGGAGGTCTGAACGCCATGCAGGATGCCAGCCTGTTCGTGCCGCTGTTTGCAACCGCCGCGATGCGCGAGGTCTTCAGCGACACCGCGCGCCTGCAGGCGATGCTCGACTTCGAGTCGGCGCTGGCCGGCGCCCAGGCGGCCTGCGGCACGATTCCTGTGACCGCCGCGCCGGCCATCGCACGCGCCTGCGATGCCGCGCGCTTCGATCTGCGTGCGCTGGCGCAGGCCACGGCGCTGGCCGGGAATGCGGCCATCCCGCTGGTGCGCGCCCTGCGCAACGCGGTCGCCGCCCAGGATGAACAGGCGGCGCGCCATGTGCACCAGGGCGCCACGAGCCAGGACTGCATCGACAGCGGCCTGGTCCTCCAGCTGCAACGCGCTTATGCGTTGCTCGACGTCGATGTCGGCCGTCTCGGCGACACGTTGTGCGATCTCGCCGTCGCGCAGGCCGCGACCGTGATGCCCGGGCGCACGCTGCTGCAACAGGCCGAGCCCGTCAGTTTCGGTCTGAAGATCGCCGGCTGGCTCGATGCGCTGTCGCGCAGCCGGCACCGGCTGCGCGCCGCGGCGCACGCCGTCAACGTGATTCAGTGCGGGGGCGCGACCGGATCGCTGGCGGCGTTCGGTGCGCGTGGCCTCGAGGTCGCCGCCGCACTGGCGCAGACGCTCGGCGCGGCGCTGCCGACGCTGCCATGGCACAGCCAGCGTGATCGTCTCGTCGACCTCGGCGGCGCGCTGGCGATCCTGATCGGCAGCCTCGGCAAGATGGCGCGCGACGTAGCGCTGCTCGCGCAGACCGAAGTCGGCGAAGTCGCCGAGCCGCTCGCGCCCGGGCGCGGTGGCTCGTCCGTGCTGCCGCACAAACAGAATCCGATCGGCTGCGCCGTGGCGCTGGCGGCTGCCGCGCAGGCACCCGGCCTGCAGGCGACGCTGCTCGGCGCGATGACCCAGGAGCATGAACGCGGCCTCGGGGGCTGGCATGCCGAGTGGGAGACGCTGCCGCGCCTGTGTCTGCTGGCCAGTGGCGCGCTCGCGCAGATGAACGAAGTGCTCGCAGGTCTGCGCGTGAACCCGGCCCGGATGCGCGAGAATCTCGCGGCGGATGGTGGGCTGATGTTCGCGCCGGCGCTGGCGCAGGCGCTCGCCGTGCACTGGGGCGCCGGGGCCGCGCACGATCGCGTTACCGAGTGGTGTCGGATCGCACAGCGCGAGGGCTGTCAGCTGCGGGAGATCGCGGGACGTCTCGAGGAGGTCACGCGCGTGCTCGACGCGGCCACGCTCGATGCCGTGTTCGACCCGGAGGCGCAGCTCGGTCTCGCCGCGGCGCTGATCGCGCGCGCCGCCGACGCCTGGCGCGCGGCACAGCCGGCATGACCGCCGCCACGTCGCTGCCCGGCCACGCCCAGGTCGGCATCGTCGGCGGCGGACCCGCCGGCCTGCTGTTGTCGCAACTGCTGCACGCGGCGGGGATCACCTCGGTGGTCCTCGAAGCGCGCAGCCGCGCAGGCCTGGAGCGCCTGATCCGGGCCGGCGTGCTCGAGCAGGGCACGACCGATCTGTTGACCGAAGCCGGCGTCGGCGAGCGCTTGCGACGCGAAGGCGCCGTGCACCATGGCATCGAACTGCGCTACGACGGTGAGAGCCATCGCATCCCGCTGTCGATGCTGACCGGCGGCAAGGGCATCACGCTGTATGCGCAGCATGAAGTGGTCAAGGATCTGATTGCCGCGCGGATCGCCGCGGGCGGGTATCTCGCGTTCGAGGCGACCGTCACCGATCTGCAACCGGGCGGCGACGGGCCGGCCGGCATCACCTATACCCATGCGGGCAAAGCCGCGACGCTGAGCTGTGACTTCATCGCCGGCTGCGACGGCTTCCACGGCGTGGCGAGACAGGCGATTCCGCCCGCCGTGCGACGGGAATTCCTGCACGAATATCCGTATGGCTGGTTCGGCATCCTCGTCGACGCGCCGCCGTCGTCACCCGAGCTGATCTACGCGCGGCATGCACGGGGCTTTGCGCTGGTCAGCACGCGTTCGGCCACCCTGCAGCGCATGTATTTCCAGTGCTCGCCGACCGAAGACGCACAGGGCTGGCGCGACGGGGACATCTGGCGCGAACTCGAACAGCGGCTGGCGACGCGCAGTGGCTGGCGGCCGGTCGAAGGACCGATCGTGCAGCGTGACGTCGTGAGTCTGCGCAGCTTCGTCTGCGAGCCGATGCAATACGGCCGGCTGTTCCTTGCCGGCGACGCGGCCCACATCGTGCCGCCGACCGGCGCGAAAGGGCTGAATCTCGCTGCCGCGGACGTGCGCACGCTCGCGCAGGCGCTCGTCGCGCACTATCACGAAGGACGCAGCGATCTGCTCGACAGTTATTCCGGACGCTGCCTGCAACGGGCGTGGCGGGCGCAGCGCTTCTCCTCGTGGCTGACGACGCTGCTGCACACCGATCCGACGCAGCCCGATTTCGAGGCGCGCCTGCAACTCGCGGATCTGCAGCACCTCACGTCGTCGAAGGCGGCCGCGACCGCGCTCGCCGAAAACTACGTCGATCTGGCGCGTCATTGAGGGCAGGGCCGGCCAGGGCTGCCCGGGTGCCTGCTTCTTTGCTTGTTGCAAACAAATAAGTGAGGCCGGCATAATCCGGCGATGAACCTCGCCCTCAAACCGACCCCGACGCGCCGCACCCAGGCGGAGCGCACAGCGCTGTCGGACGCGCGCATGCTCGACGCGGCGGTCACGCTGATCGTCGGCCGGGGCACCGCCGGCACCACGCTGAAGGATGTCGGCGAACTCGCCGGCTACAGCCGCGGCCTCGCGAGCGCGCGCTTCGGCAACAAGGGCGCGCTGTTCTCGTTCATCGTCCGGGCGGTCGGCGAGGAGTGGCTCGACGCCCTCGGCGAGGCGGTGCGCGAGCAGAGCGGGCTCGCCGCGATCTGCGCGGCGACCGATGCCCACTACCGCTTCGTGCGTGACGGCGCCGAGCGTATCCGCGCGTTCTACAGCCTGTGGTTCGATTCCATCGGGCCGGACGCCGAACTCAAGCAGGTCATCGCCAACGTGCACGAACGGCGCCAACGCGACGTCGAAGCCTGGATCCGTCAGGGCATCGACGAGGGCAGCGTACGCGCCGACGTCGACGTCACCGCCATCGCGCGCCAGTTCTGCGCGGCGATCATCGGCATCGTTTACCAATGGCTGGTCGCACCCGACGCGCACCAGCTGATCGAAGAATTGCACCTCGGACTGAAACAGCAGATGACGCGGGCGCTCGCCGCCCACGCCACCACAGGAGACGCACGATGAATACGAGAGCCCAGGACATCAGCACGGTCGCCGACAGCACGGTGCAGCACAATCCGCTGCGTTTCGTGACTGCCGCGTCACTCTTCGACGGTCATGACGCCGCGATCAACGTGATGCGTCGCCTGATCCAGGGCAGCGGCGCCGAGGTCATTCACCTCGGTCACAACCGCAGCGTCGCCGACGTCGTCAATGCCGCGATCCAGGAAGACGCCGACGCGATCGCGATCAGCTCCTACCAGGGCGGCCACAACGAGTACTTCAAGTACATGGTCGACCTGCTGCGCGACGCGGGTGCGGGCCATGTGCGCGTGTTCGGCGGCGGCGGTGGCACGATCACCCCGGAGGAGATCGCCGAGCTGCAGGCCTATGGCGTCGAGCGCATCTATCATCCGAATGACGGCATGACGATGGGCCTGCAGGGCATGATCGACGACCTCGTGGCGCGGGCGACCAAGGCGCGGCGCTTCTCGGCGATTCCGGCGCAGGTCGACCGCACCCAGCCCCTGTCGGTGTCGCAGATGCTGTCCGCGCTCGAAGACGGTGTGATTCCCGACGCCCAGCTCGAGAAGCTGCGCAAGGAGTGGAAGATCGCCGGCGGCAAGGTGCCCGTCGTCGGTATCACCGGCACCGGCGGTGCAGGCAAGAGTTCGGTGACGGACGAAATCCTCTCACGCTTCATGCAGTACTTTCCGACGATGCGCATCGCCGTGCTCGCCGTCGATCCGACGCGCCGGCGCACCGGCGGCGCGCTGCTCGGCGACCGTATCCGCATGAACAGCCTGCGCCACGATCGGCTCTTCATGCGGTCGATGGCGACGCGCCGCCAGCACCTGTCGACGAGCGCGATGCTCGGAGATGCGGTGGCGTTCCTGAAGTCGCTCGCCTACGACCTGGTCATCGTCGAGACGGCCGGCATCGGCCAGAGCGATTCCGAAATCGTCGACCTCGTCGACGTGCCGCTCTACATCATGACCAGCGAATACGGCGCGGCGAGCCAGCTCGAGAAGATCGACATGCTCGATTTCGCGTCGCTGATCGTGCTCAACAAGTTCGACAAGCGCGGCGCCGAAGACGCGCTGCGCGACGTGCGCAAACAGTGGAAGCGCAATCACCAGGCGTTCCAGGCGGCCGACGAGGACATTCCGGTCTTTCCGACGATCGCGAGCCAGTTCAACGATCCGGGCCTGACCTGGATGTTCGTGAACCTGTGCCAGACCCTGGCGAAGAAGATGGGCGGCGACGACAGCCGCTGGAACCCGGCGCTGACGGTCGAGAACCGCGAACCGCGCGCCACGGTGCTGATCCCCGGCAACCGCACGCGCTACCTCGCCGAGATCGCCGAGCAGGGGCGCCATATCAATCACACGATCGAGCAGCTCGCGGCG
The DNA here is from genome assembly GCA_001464935.1 of Gammaproteobacteria bacterium Ga0077536. Classification (GTDB taxonomy): domain Bacteria; phylum Pseudomonadota; class Gammaproteobacteria. The sequence continues at coordinate 97,598 of LNEL01000045.1, read as the reverse complement.
AAGGCCTCCACCGCGCAGCACTGCTACGAAGCGCTGCGGGTGATCGACGACGAGGCATTGCCGGCGAAGCTCGAGGCGTATCCGGCCGCGCAGCTCGTCAACGACACGCTGGGCCTGCTGCGCCGACGTTACAACGAGGCGCTCGCCGCGCTCGGCGCCGAAGCGCTGGGCCTGCTGCGTGAATGGCCGGCCCGGCTGGCCGGCATCACGTCGGAGAAGTACACCTACCAGGTGCGCGGCAAAGCAGTCGAAGGCGACAACTATCGCGAGACGCTGAGCCACAACAAGGTGCCGAAGATCGCGCCGCCGAAATTCGACGGCTGGGGCGATCAGCTCCGCTTCCTGATGCGGGAGAACCTGCCGGGCGGCTACCCGTATACCGGCGGCGTGTATCCGTATCGCCGGACCGGCGAGGATCCGCTGCGCATGTTCGCGGGCGAGGGTACGCCTGAGCGCACCAATCGCCGCTTCCACTATGTGTCGTCCGGCCAGCCCGCAGCGCGCCTGTCGACGGCCTTCGATTCCGTGACGCTCTACGGCGAAGACCCGCACGAACGCCCGGACATTTACGGCAAGGTCGGCAACTCGGGCGTGTCGATCGCGACGGTCGACGACGCGAAGAAGCTCTATTCCGGTTTCGACCTGTGCTCACCGACGACGTCCGTGTCGATGACGATCAACGGGCCGGCGCCGATCATCCTCGCCTTCTTCATGAATGCGGCCATTGACCAGCAGGTCGAGAAGCACCTGCGCGCGACCGGCCAGTGGGACGCCGTACAGCCGAAGATCGACGCCTGGTTCAAGGCGCGGGGACAGGCACGCCCGGTGTATCGCGGGGAACTGCCGGCCGGCAACACGGGGCTCGGACTCGGTCTGCTCGGCATCACCGGCGACCAGATCCTCGAGCGCGACACCTACGAGAAGATCAAGGCCGATACCCTGTGCAGCGTGCGCGGCACCGTGCAGGCCGACATCCTCAAGGAGGACCAGGCGCAGAACACCTGCATCTTCTCGACCGAATTCGCGATGAAGATGATGGGCGACGTGCAGGCCTACTTCGTCACGCGCGATGTCCGCAACTTCTACAGCGTATCGATCAGCGGGTATCACATCGCCGAAGCGGGTGCGAATCCTATTTCCCAGCTCGCGTTCACGCTGTCGAATGGCTTCACGATTGTCGAGTACTACCTCGCGCGCGGCATGCAGATAGACGACTTCGCGCCGAACCTGAGCTTCTTCTTCAGCAACGGCATGGATCCCGAGTACTCGGTGATTGGCCGCGTGGCGCGCCGGATCTGGGCGCGCGCGATGCGCGAGCGCTACGGTGCGAGCCCGCGCAGCCAGATGATGAAGTATCACATCCAGACCTCGGGCCGCAGCCTGCATGCGCAGGAAATCAGCTTCAACGACATCCGCACCACGCTGCAGGCGCTGTACGCGATCTTCGACAACACGAACAGCCTGCACACCAACGCGTATGACGAAGCGATCACGACGCCGACCGAGGAATCGGTGCGCCGCGCGGTGGCCATCCAGCTGATCATCAACCGCGAACTGGGGCTGAATTTCTGCGAGAACCCGTGGCAGGGCTCGTTCATCATCAATGAACTGACCGATCTCGTCGAAGAAGCGGTCTACGCGGAGTTCGAGCGTATTTCCGAGCGCGGCGGCGTGCTCGGCGCGATGGACACGATGTATCAGCGCGGCAAGATCCAGGACGAGAGCCTCTACTACGAGAGCCTGAAGCACGACGGCCGGCTGCCGCTGATCGGCGTCAACACCTTCCTGCCGAAGTCCGGCAGCGAGGACCAGGTGACGACGATCGAGCTGATGCGTTCGACGGAGCAGGAGAAGCAGGACCAGATCGCGGCCGTGCGCAGCTTCCAGGCGCTGCACGGGAGTGACTCGGCGGCAGCGCTGCGTCAACTGCAGGAGGTCGCGCGCAACCGCGGCAACGTGTTCGAGGCGCTGATGGAAACGGTCAAGGTGGCCTCGCTCGGGCAGGTGTCGGGCGCGCTGTATGACGTCGGTGGCGAGTACCGCCGCAACATGTGACGCCGGCGATGAGCGGGTTCGTCGATGCGGTGGGCGTGACCCACCAGCCCGTGGCGGCCGCGCCGCGCATCGTCTCGCTGGTGCCCAGCATCACCGAGCTGTTGTGCGATCTGGGCCTGTCGGCGTCGCTGGCCGGTCGCACGGGCTTCTGCATCCATCCGCGCGAGACCCTGCGCGCGGTGCCGAAGGTCGGCGGCACCAAGGACGTCGACCTCGAGCACGTCCGCGCGCTCGCGCCGACGCATGTGATCGTGAACATCGATGAGAACACGCGCGAGACGGCCGAGGCGCTCGCGGCCTTCGTCCCGCACGTCATCGTCACGCATCCGCTGGGACCACTCGACAATCCGCCGCTGTTCCGGTTGCTCGGCGGGATTTTCGGGCGAACGGCGCAAGCCGAAAGCCTGTGTCGGGACTTCGAGCTCGCGCTGCCGGCGGTGCGGGCGCATCGTGACGTCGAGCGCGTGCTGTACCTGATCTGGCGCGAGCCCTGGATGACCGTCTCACGCGATACCTATATTGCCCGGATGCTCGCGCTGTACGGCTGGCAGACCTGGCCAGCGGATGCGTCGGTGCGCTATCCGGCCCTCTCGCTCGCCGACAGTCAGGGCCACGTCGACCGCGTGCTGTTGAGCAGCGAACCCTATCCGTTCCGGGAGCGACACCTCGACGAGGTCCGCGCGGCGCTGCCGGGCATCCCGGTCACCTTGATCGATGGCGAAATGGTGTCCTGGTACGGCAGCCGTGCAATCAGGGGCCTGCGCTATCTGGACCACTACACCGCGGACGCCGTCCGCACCCGGATATCTGTTCATGCCGATTGAAACGCCCTGCATCAAGATTTGCGAAATCGATCAGGCGAGCCAGCTGTGCCGGGGCTGCGGGCGCAGCCTGCAGGAAATCGCGCACTGGGGCCGCTATTCGCCGGCCGAGCGCAGCCGCATCATGCGCGAACTCGCGACACGCGATGTACCGCGCGAACTGCACGACGACGAGCGGCATTGACGCCGCCCCCACATCCCATTGCTGAGGAGGAGACCATGGATCTGAAGACCATCGAGTTCGCACTCGCCGACGGCGTAGCGACGATCACCCTGAACCGGCCGGACGCCGCGAACGCCCTCGATCTGCGCATGTCGCAGGATCTGCTGACGGTGGCGTCGCATTGCGATGGCAATCCGGCGGTGCGCGCGGTGATTTTCACCGGCAAAGGCAAGATGTTCAGTGCGGGCGGCGACGTGATGAGCTTCGCCGCGGCGGGCGATGGCGTGCCCGAGATGATGCGCAACATGACGGCCTTCCTGCACGGCGCGATTGCGCGCCTGATGCGCATGAACGCGCCGCTGATCACGGCCGTGAACGGCACGGCCGCCGGCGCCGGTCTCAGCATGGCGCTGATGGGCGACATCATCCTGTCCGCGGCGTCGTCCAAGTTCACGATGGCCTACACCAAGATCGGCGTGTCGCCAGACGGCAGCAGCACGTTCACGCTGCCGCGCCTCGTCGGCATGGCGCGCGCGAAAGAGATGATCCTGCTGAACCCGGTGTACACCGCGGAAGAAGCGCTGGCGAAGGGGCTGGTCACAGCCGTGGTGCCCGATGATCAGCTGATGGCCCGGGCGCTGGAAATCGCGACCCAGCTCGCGAGCGGCCCGACCGCCGCCTACGGTGAAGTCAAGCGCCTGCTCGCCGACACGTTCTCGAACTCGCTCGAGACGCAGATGGAAATGGAGACGCGCGCGATTGCGGGCCTGTCCGCCAACACGCGCGATGCGCGCGAGGGCTTCAAGGCTTTCTCGGAGAAGCGCAAACCCGTGTTCGAGGGGCGCTGAACATGAAGGCTGTCGTGCTGCATGAAGTCGGCGGACCCGACAAGCTCGGATACGGGGAGGTGCCGACGCCGACGCCGGCCCCCGGACAGGTGCGCGTCGCGCTGAAGGCGTCCGCGCTGAACCGGCGCGATTTCTGGATCACGGTCGGTGCCTATCCCCGCATCCAGTTCCCGTCGATCAGCGGATCGGACGGCGCGGGCGTGATCGACGCCGTCGGCGAAGGCGTGGATCAGGGACAAATCGGGCGCGAGGTGGTCCTGTATCCGGCGCGCGACTGGGGCGACGACTGGCGCTGCGGCGGCGCGGACTTCCGCGTGCTCGGCATGCCCGATCAGGGCACGCTGGCGGAATACATCTGCGTGCCGGCGGCGAACGTCGTGACCAAGCCTGAGCATCTGTCGTGGATACAGGCGGCAGCGTTTCCGCTCGCCGGGCTGACCGCGTGGCGTGCGGTCGTCACGCACGGCGAAGTGCAGAGCGGGCAAAACGTCCTCGTGACCGGGATCGGCGGCGGCGTCGCGACGTTTGCCGCGCTCTGGGCGCGCTATCACGGTGCCCGGGTCTTTGTCACCAGCGGCAGCGACGAAAAGCTCGAGCATGCGAAGCGGCTCGGCATTGCCGGCGGCGTCAACTACAAGGCGGCCGACTGGGGCAAGCAGCTGCGGCAACTGTCCGGTGGAATCGATCTCGTGATCGACAGCGCGGGCGGCAACGTCGTCAATGCCGCGCTGAACACGCTGAACAACGGCGGGCGCTTCATCTTCTTCGGCGCGACGCTCGGCAATCCGACCGAGGGCCTCGAAATGGCCAAGCTCTTCTTCCGGCAGGTGCGCATCCAGGGCACGACGATGGGCTCACCCGCCGAGTTCGGCGCGATGGTCGCGTTCATCAACAAGCATCGCATCGAGCCGGTGGTCGATCAGATCTACAAGCTCGAAGATGCTGTCAGTGCCTACAAACGCATGGAAGTCAGCGATCAGATGGGCAAGCTGGTGCTGCTGAACGCTTGAGGCTTCGGACATTCGCCTGCGGCGGGCTGCCACCGAGAACACAGAGAACACCGAGAATGCGGTGAGAGAAGTCACCAGCGACAAAGCGCGGTGCGACACCTCGACGAACCAAAAAAACACCGAACGAGGCACGAAGGATCCCGGGTGTGGCGCGCAGCGCGTCACCCGGGATCCGCCACGTCATCGAAGGCCGCTATCTGCCCGCGATCTCCGCCAGCACCGGCAGCAGGTACTCGCGGAATTTCAGCGGGTTCTCGCTCATCGGGAAGTGGCCATTGTCCTTCATCTCGATGAATCTGGAGCCCTTGATCTGCGCGGCGAGGGCCTTGGTTTCCTCGGGCCCGGTGGCGAAGTCGTATTCACCGGTCAGCAGGTACAGCGGGCAGCGGGTGGTATCGATCTTCGCGGCGTAAGGCGTCGCGTCGTACTCGACGGAGTAGTAGTAGAGATCGCCCTTGAACACCATCGGCGCGCCCTGGCTGTAGCCGAAGATCGTCTCGCGGATGTTCGGCTCCGGCTTGGCCTCGTTGCTGATCCGCGGGTGATAGAACTGGTCGAGGTAGTAGCCCGGGCTGTTCAGCGAGGCCTCGACGCCGATCACCGCGCGGAACTCGTCGGGATGATGCGCGGCGAGATCGACCGCAACCTGGCCGCCCATCGAGCAGCCGATGAACACCGGCTGGTCGAGTTCGAGCTCCTTCGCGAAGCCGGTGATGAACTTCAGGAAGAAATCGCGCGTCAGGTTGTAGGGCTTCGTCCAGTGCGCGTCGCCGATCGGCGGCAGAGACTTGCCGTGGAAGGGCAAATCCCACGCAATCACGCGGTAGCGATCGGTGATTTCGCGGTCCTCGAGCAGGTGCCGCCACTGGAAACCGTGCGCGCCGGCCGTGTGCTGGCAGATCAGCGGAATCCCGGTGCCGGTGCCCGTGTAGTTCGATTCGTAGTACACGCGGTACTCGATGCCGTTGATGGTCAGGTAGACGTACCTGCCGACGGTTGCGTCGTGTCGCGCCATGCTCAGGTCCTCACTGCGTGTTCGCGCATGATCTGGAACATGCGACGGAAGGCGCCGTAATAGGCGAAGAAGGTCTCGGCGTCGCCGCTCCACTCGAAGCCACGCCGCACGATCGCGGCGAACATGTCGTGGAAGAATGGCCGCGGGACCGGCTGCAGGAACTCGCGCCAGCTGGCGGCGGGGCCCTTGATGACGACGGTCGCGGTCTCGAACAGCGACGGCGAGGTGATGGCCGTCAGCCGGCCCTCGCGGAAGCGCAGCATCAGCGCCTCGTCGTCGAAATGGAGTTTCATCGACCCGTCGAGAAAGCGGGCCGAAATCAGGAATTCACCGTCGCGGTTGACGGCTTCCTGGAATGCGGTCTGATTGAAATAAGCCACACCGTCTCCTTCAGTACTTGGGTGGTCGTCGGGACCCCGGACGATACGGGCCCGTCGCGTGCGCGGCAAGTCTTCAAACGCAGGAATTGTTGCAGAGCAGAAGCAGTGGCCGCCGCAGTCGCTGTGCGTAGACGCTGCCCGGGCGCTTGGGCATATTGGGGCGACAGTTCGCGCGAGGGAGCCGACCATGCCGGTGAGCGATCACGATCTCGTCGAGGCCTGGACCCAGGTCCTCACCCTGAGCCGCCTCGAGGCGGGCAATACGGTCACCGTGCTGACCGGCTCGCACACGCATCCACAGACCCTCTCGGCGGCGACCGCCGCGGCACGCGCGCTGGGCGCCACCGTGACCCGCGTCGATCTCCAGCCACTGAATGCCGGCAAATCGCTGAGCCGCGATCCACTCGCCTACCTCGGCACGACGCCGCTGACCGGCAACAGGGCCGCGATGGCGGCCTGCGTGGCGAGCGATCTCGTCATCGATCTGATGACCCTGCTGTTCTCGCCCGAGCAGCAGCGGATCCTCGACTCCGGCACGCGCATCCTGCTCGCGGTCGAGCCGCCCGAAATCCTGTTGCGGATGGTGCCGAGCGAGGAGGATCGGGCGCGCGTCAACGCCGCGGCAGCCGTGCTCGCGCAGGGCAAGACGATGAGTGTGCGCTCGGCCGCCGGGACCGACGTCCGCTTCCGGCTCGGGCAGTACCCGGTCATCCAGGAGTACGGTTTCGTCGATGCGCCGGGCCGCTGGGATCACTGGCCGAGCGGCTTCCTGTTCACCTGGCCGAACGAAGGCGAGTCCGACGGTCGCATCGTGCTCGATCGCGGCGACATCCTGCTGCCGCAGAAGCGCTACCTGTCGGAGCCCGTTTCCCTGACCGTGCGGCAGGGCTACGTCACGGCGATCGAAGGCGGCCTCGAGGCCGAACTCTTCCGAGAGTACATGGAGAGCTTCGAAGACCCGGAAGGCTATGCGCTGTCACATATCGGCTGGGGCCTGCAGCACCGCGCGAAGTGGACGACGCTCAGCCTCTACGATCGCGAACAGACCATCGCGATGGATGCGCGCGCGTTCGCCGGCAATTTCCTGTTCTCGCTCGGCCCGAACACCGAGGTCGGCGGCACGCGCAACACCGCCTGCCACATCGACATTCCACTGCGCCGCTGCACCGTCGCGATCGACGATCGTGTGGTCGTGCGCGACGGCGCGCTGACTGACTGAAGGAGACGCCATGACGACTGCACTGAAAGTCAACGGCAAAGCGGTTTCGCTCGAGGCGGACACCGACAAGCCCCTGCTGTGGGTGCTGCGCGAGGACCTTGCGCTGACCGGCACCAAGTACGGCTGCGGCATCGGCGCCTGTGGCGCCTGCACCGTTCACGTGAACGGCGTGGCCCAGCGCAGCTGCGTGTTGCCGCTCGCCGGCGCGGCCGATGCCGCGATCACGACCATCGAAGGACTGTCCGCCGACGGCACGCATGCGCTGCAACAGGCCTGGCAGGCGCTCGACGTCCCCCAGTGCGGCTACTGCCAGTCCGGGATGCTGATGGCCGCCGCCGCACTGCTCGCCAGCAACGCGAGTCCGACGGACGCCGACATCGATGCCGCGATCACCAATCTCTGTCGCTGCGGGACCTACGTGCGGATCCGCGCCGGTATCCATCGTGCGGCGGCGACGCTGCGCGGGGAGGTGGTCTGATGGACGGTACACAGGGAGTTACGCGCCGTGGCGTCCTGAAGACGCTGCTCGCCGGTAGCGGCGTCGTCATGTTCGGCATCGGCCTGCCGACGCGTGAGGCGGCGGCAAGCGCGGGCAGCGAAGTCACGTCCTGGGTGCTCATCCACCCGGATAACCGCGTCGTGATCCGCATTCCGCAGACCGAACTCGGGCAGGGCGTCACGACGGCACTCGCGCAGGTGCTCGCCGAGGAACTCGATCTCGCCTGGGGCGAATTCGACACCGAGTACTACGACGCGCAGACCAATCTCCAGCGCAATAACGTCTACGTCCACACCTCGACGCTCGCCTCGTGGGCGGTCGACAAGCTGTTCGAACCGATGCGGGTGGCGGGTGCGCAGGTGAAGCACATGCTGTGTGCGACAGCGGCGCAGGACTGGGGCGTAGACATCGCGTCGCTCTCGATCGCGCAGCGCGAAGTGCGGCATGCGGCGAGCACACGCGCCGCCGGCTTTGGTGCGCTGGCTGCACGGGCCGCCGAACTGCCGATTCCGGCTGCGGACGCGCTGACGCTCAAAGAGGCGACGCACTGGCAGCTGATCGGCAAATCGATGCCACGCGTCGACACGCGCGCAAAGACGACGGGTGCGGCCATCTTCGGCATTGACGTCGCGCTGCCGGGCATGAAGTACGCGGCCGTGCGGCAGTCGCCGACCTTTGGCGGCCGGCTCAAGGGCTTTGATGCGAGCGGCGTGCTGAAGCGTGCCGGCGTGCGCGAGGTCGTCGCGATCCGCGGCGGCCCCTCCGGCTACAACGTGCCGCCGACGCTGTGGGACGTGATCGACTGGCAGATGGATGACGCCGTCGCGGTCGTCGCCGACAGCTGGTGGCAGGCGCAGCAGGCGCTGAATGAACTGCCGATCGAGTGGGAGCCGGGCCCGCAGGCGACGGCCGACAGCGCCGGTATCGATCAGCGGCTCGGCGCCGCGCTCGACACCGCTGGCCAGCTGACGCGCGAGGAGGGCGACATCGAGCGTGCGTTCGCCGCGGCCGAGCGTCGCGTCGAAGCGGAGTATCGCTACCCGTTCATGGAACACGCGCCGCTCGAGCCGATGAACTGCACAGCGTTGGTGACCGCGGGCGGCGTCGAAGCGTGGGCGCCGACGCAGTACGCGGACGAGGCGCTGCGCATCGCGGCCTACGCCGCCGGCGTCGCGCTGAAGGACGCGAAGTTCCATCTGACGCTGAGCGGCGGCGGCTTCGGCCGTCGGCTGTCGAACGATTTCGTCAGTCAGGCGGTGCAGGTCGCGAAGGCGCTGCCTGGCACGCCAATCAAACTGATCTCTTCGCGCGAGGAGTGCATGCGACGTGGCTACTACGCGCCGGTCGCCCGTGCGCGTCTGCGTGCCGCCATTGGACCGGACGGCCTGCCGACCGCCTGGCACAGCAAGGTCGCCTATGGCCGCGCGCCCGTCCAGCCCTATGGCATGTCGCGCTTTCCGTGGGCGGTGCCGAACGTGCGCTGCGAGTATGCGACCGTCGACAGCCCACCCCCCTTCGGCTGGATGCGCGGCGTCGCGCACGCGCAGAGCCTGTGGATGAACACCGCTTTCCTCGGCGAGATTGCCGCAGCGACGGGCAAGACCTCGCTGGCGATGCAGCGTCTCCTGCTCGACGAAGCGCACGTGACGACAGATCGGCCGGACCATGACGATGCGGTCGCGCGTATTCGTCGCCATCGGGATCTGCTGGAGAGGGTCGTTGCACGGGCCGGGGCCGAAACACTGGCGGCGCCCGGGCACGGCCGCGGCTTCGCCGTCACCGACATGAGCTACGTGCCGGGCTACTACGCGTCCTGTGTCGCAATGGCCGTCGACGTCGCCATCGGTGAAGACGGCGACATCCGCGTACTCGCGGTGCACGCCGTGGCCGACGTCGGTCTCGCGGTCAACCCGGACATCGTCACTGCACAGATCCAGGGCGGCATCGGTTTCGGCCTGTCGAATGCGCTGAACGCGCAGATCACGCTCAAGGACGGCCAGGTCGAACAGGCCAACTTCAACGACTACCCGCTGCTGACGCTCGCCGAGATGCCGACCGTCGACGTCGAACTGCTGCCGGCGAGTGGACGCCCCACCGGCATCGGCGAGGATGCGGTACCGGTGGTGATGGCGGCGCTGGTCGACGCAGTGCGGGCGGCGGGTGCGGCGGGGATCAGGAGCCTGCCATTGCGGTCACGCAAATCGGCATGAGCGGGGTGCGCCAAATTCGCCTCAGCGTCACACCTGCCCGAGCCCCCGCACCAGTACTTGCAGGGATTTCGCATCGAACGCCGGCAGGAAGTGATCGAGGTAGGGCATCGCCGCGCGCATGCCGGCGGCCCGCACCTTGAAGGTCGTCGCGCCGTACATCGGATTGACCCACACGATCTTGCGCACGTGGCGTCGCAGCTGGGACATTTCACGGTCGATCACGGCGGCATCGCCGTTGTCGTAACCGTCGCTTATCACGATGACGACGGTCGAGCGCGCCGAGCCTTCGCGCACGATGCCGCGATTCAGACGCGCCAGCGCGCCCCCGATGTCGGTGCCGCCGGACCAGTGACTGACGAGCGTGGCAACCTCGCGCAGCGTGTCCGCGACCGAACGCGTGCGCAGCGCCGGCGTGATGTCGGTCACGTGGGTGCTGAAGACGAGCGTGCGCGAGTTCTTCATCAGCTGCTGCAGGCCGAGCATCAGGCGCAGCAGGAACGGGTTGAAGGTGTCCATCGAACCCGACACGTCGCACAGCATCACGAGGCGCGTGCGGCGGGTCCGTCGCGCGCTGCGCATCAGATCGACGAACTCGAGACCGTGACGCGTGTTGTGGCGGATGCTTCGCCGCAGATCGATGCGCGGCCCGCGACGGTCCGTCCGCATGCGGCGGCTGGGTCGTGTCGCGAGCCGTCGCGCCAGCTCCCGGACGATGGTGTCGAGCGGTGGCGCGTCGGGATCCCAGCGATCGGCGAGGTCGAGCGCGCGGCCGATGTCCTGCGCCGTGAACTGTTCGGGCTCCGCCGTGACCTGCTGGTCGAGCGCCTTCTCGTGGTGCCCCAGATTGCCCTGCATGGACTCACCGCGCAGGCCACGCGGCCGGCGGCGCGTGTCGGCCGCGCCGTGGAAATGCTCATCGAACACCTGCTCGAACAGGCGCTCCTGGTCCGGACTGGACACCAGGTTGACGCGCAGGGCTAGGCGATAGTCGGCCTCCCGCAGGCTGTCGACGGCCGCGATGGCGCGCAGGGCGTCGACGCTGCGGGCGGGTGGCACGGGCAGCCCGGCGTCGCGCAGCTGCGCGAAGAAGGCGAGCGTGCGTTCGACGAGCGGCGTGGCCGGCCTGCTCACCGCTTCAGTACACCTGACGGCTGCTCGTCGGGTCCGGCGCTTCGCCCGCGAGCAGTCGATCGAGATCGGTGTCGCGCAGCCGCGCGACGTCGTCGCGATGCTTGAGGATCACGCCGGCGGTCTCGAGCAGCAGCGCCGGCGTCAGCGCGTCGACGCCTAGGCCCAGCAAGGCGCGGCTCCAGTCGAGGGTTTCGGCAATGCCCGGACGCTTGTAGAAATCGATCTCGCGCAACGTCTGCATCGTCTTCGTGATCGCGGTGGCGAGTTGCGCGTCGAGTGCCGGCAGGCGGCGCGAGATGATCTCGCGCTCCTTCTCGGCGCTCGGGTAATCGACCCACAGATACAGGCAGCGACGTTTCAGCGCGTCGTTCAGTTCACGGGTGCGATTGGAGGTCAGCAGCACGTACGGTGGCTGCGCCGCGCGAAAGGTGCCGATCTCGGGCACCGTGACCTGGTAGTCGGACAGCACTTCGAGCAGGAAGGCTTCGAATTCCTCGTCGGCGCGATCGACTTCGTCAATCAGCAGCACGGCCGGGCGGGGGCCGGGATGACGGATCGCCGCGAGCAATGGGCGGTTGAGCAGAAAGCGATCGTCGAAGATGGTCGTCTCCAGCGTCGCCCGCGCCTGCGCGTCGTGTTCGGCCATGCGGATGTGCAGGAGCTGCCGCGCATAGTTCCATTCGTACAGCGCGTTGTTCGCATCGAGTCCCTCGTAACACTGCAGCCGGATCAACGGCGTGTCGAGCACGCGCGCGAGCACCTTGGCGACTTCGGTCTTGCCGACGCCGGCTTCGCCTTCGAGGAGAATCGGCTTCTGCAGATCGCCGGCCAGCTTGACGGTCAGCGCGAGCGCACGGTCGGCGACGTAGTCTTCGGCGGCGAACCGCGCCTGGATGTCTGTAATCTGCGTCAATTCGGGCATGGCGGCGACTGGCAGGTCCTGGACGGGGCTCGCTAGTGTACGAAGATGCGGAACTCCCCGCGAGCGGGCCGGCCCTATACTGGCAGCGCACCAAATCGCCCGGAGGCAACCCTCACGATGGATGATCCCAGCCTGTCGCCACGGCACGCACGGCGTGCTTGCCGTCTGTTCCTCTGCCTTGCGGGCCTGCTGGCGCTCGCCGGCTGCGGCGTCCCAGCGACCACGCCCTACAGGCCGGCTCAGACCCCGGGCGATACCGGCTATCAGGAACAGCGAATCGAATCGAACCGCTACCGCGTGACCTTTACCGGCAACACGGTGACGGCGCGCGAAGCGGTCGAGAACTTCATGCTGTTGCGCATCGCCGAGCTGACGCTGGCGCAGGGCTACGACTACTTCGTGCTCGACAACCAGGACACGGAGTCGCAGACCTACTATCTGCAGAGCATGTCCGATTATGGCCCACTAGACCCGTTCTATGGCTGCACCTGGCCGCGCAGCGGCTTTTCGGTGTCGACGTCGATGCCGGTGACCCATTACAAGGCGCAGGCCTACGTGGTGCTGTTCAAGGGCGAGAAGCCGCCGTTCGAACTGAAGGCTTTCGACGCACGCGACGTCAAGGCGAGCCTGGCGCCGCTGGTACCGGCGCCGCCCGCGACTCCCTGAGGACGCTTTATCGCAGCCCGCTGAGCCGGCACACTCGACGGCAGAGGCGCCCGCTCGTCGGCGCCGCCAGCCTGGAGCCTGCTCATGGAATTCAATGACGTCGTCCGTTCAACACCGACCTGCCGCTATTACAAACCCGATCCCGTGCCGGTCGAGGTGCTCTCGCAGGTGCTCGACGCGGCGCGCTGGGCGCCGTCGGGTGGCAATCGCCAGCCGCTGCGCTTCATCGTCGTGCGCGACCAGGCGAAGAAGCAGCAGTTGCAGGATCTGTATCTGCCGATCTGGGACCAGTACATCGCCGGCATCCGGCAGGGCTCGGTGCGCGTGGGGGCGAGGCCGGGCATCGTCGATCACGCCGATCACTTCGCGCGGCACATGGCGGAGATCCCGGTGTTGCTGCTGGTCTGTGCGCGGCTCGCCGATGTGCACCCGACCGACCATCAGCTGGGCCGCCTGAGCATCGTCGGTGGCGCCTCGGTGTATCCGGCGGTGCAGAACGTGTTGCTCGCCGCGCGTGATGCCGGGCTCGGCAGTGCGCTGACCACACTGCATTGCGCCGTCGAACCGGCACTGAAGCCGATGTTCTCGATTCCCGAGGACATTTCGGTCGCGGCGATGGTGTCGCTGGGCTGGCCGGCGCAGGCGTTTCCCGCCAGGCTCACACGCCGTCCGCTCGACGAAATGGTGTTCGGCGATACCTACGGTGTCGCGTTGCCGGGCCTCTGATCGGGCCGTCGAATCAGCGCCCGGGTTCGCGCCCGGGATGGCGCGGCAGTTCGTCACCGATCGCGTGCCAGCCGGCACGATCGGCGACGAAGATGTGCGCCACCGGCTGCAGCGCGACGCCCGCGTCGAGCGTGCCCGCGCGCACGCGCAGCAGCGCGTTGCCGTCGACCCGGCTGTAGATCGGCGATCCGCAGTGGCCGCAGAAATAACGCGCCTTCGACGGGGTCGCGCGATAGCTGCGCAGGGCGTCGCTGCCGGACAGCAGCGTGAAGTGCGCGGCCGGCACCGGCACACTGGCGGCGAACGCGCTGCCCTGTGCCTTGCGGCACTGCGCGCAGTGGCAGAAGTACAGTTCGCGCGGCGGCGGATCGATGCGATAGCTGATCGCGCCGCACAGGCAACTGCCGGTGGCCGACCCCATGTCAGGCGCGCTTCACGGCGCTGAAACGCAGCCGCACATAGTCGAGCAGCCACTGGCCATCGCGATACAGCACCGGCCGCAATCGACGGGTGACGGCATCCAGCAGGGCAGGGCGCGCCGACGCTGGCGCCGCATTGAGATGGGTCTGCGCCATCAGGGTCAGCCAGTCGGCGAGATCGCGCGTGAACGGCGTCGGTCGCTCGAACGCCGCGATCGAGATCACCTCGAAGCCGCTGTGCTGCAACAGAGCGCTGAACTCGTCGGTGCCGGGGAAAGTCCATGGGCTGAGGCCCAACGTGGCAATGCCGAGCGCCGCCAGTTCCGCTTCGAGCGCCTCGACGATGTGCGCGATGTTGCCGCGCGCGCCGAGTTCACCGACGAAGCGTCCGCCCGGTCGCAGCGCGCGATGGACCCCGGCCAGCACGAGATCCTGGCGCGGCATCCAGTGCAGCGCGGCGTTGCTGAACACACCGTCGAATTCGGACTCGTAGCGCAGTGCCTGCGCATCGACGACATGGGCCTCGAGGCCGCGGGCGCGTGCCGCGGCAACCTGTTCGGCGCTGCTGTCGACACCGACCACCGTGCAGCCCGAGGCCTGCAGTCGCGCGGTCAGCGTGCCGTCGCCGCAGCCGAGGTCGAGGATGCGCTCACCGGGCTGCGGCGCGAGTGCGTCGAGCAGCGGTGCCCCGAGGGTCGCGACGAACGCGGCCTCGGACGCATAGCGCACCGGGTCCCAGATCTGATTCATGGCCGGATTATAGGCCGCAGCCCGGGCCCCCGATACCGTACAATGCGGCCCACATTCGCCCACTATTTCGCAGCAGAGGAGAACCGCGTGAGCACGCCATTCAACGCCATCGTCGCCGAGGAACGCGACGGCAAAATCAAGGGCCACCTGAAGACATTGACTCTCAGCGATCTGCCCGACAATGACGTGCTGATCGACGTCGCCTACTCGACCGTCAACTACAAGGACGGGCTCGCCGTGTCCGGTGCCGGCCGCATCTGCCGCCAGACACCGATGGTCTGCGGCATCGATCTCGCGGGCGTCGTCGCCGAGTCGCGCGACCCGGCGTGGAAGCCGGGCGATCGCGTGCTGGTCAACGGGTACGGACTGTCCGAGGACCAGTGGGGCGGCTATTCGCAGAAGCAGCGCGTGAAGAGCGGCTTCCTCGTGCGCGTACCGGACGTCTTCGGGCTCGACGAAGCGATGGCGATCGGCACGGCCGGCTACACGGCGATGCTGTGCGTCAACGCGATCCGCGATCACGGGATCACGCCCGATCGCGGCCCCGTGCTGGTCTCCGGCGCGGGCGGTGGCGTTGGCTCGGTGGCCATCATGTTGCTGGCGAAACTCGGCTACCAGGTCGCGGCCATCACCGGTCGCGCTGCACTCGGCGACTACCTGAAGAGCCTCGGCGCCAGCGAAATCCTCGACCGCGCCGAGTTCGCGCGCGACGCAAAGCCGCTCGAGAAGGAGCGCTGGGCCGCGGGTGTCGACAACGTCGGCGCGACGACCCTCGCCACGATGCTGGCAACCACGAAGTACGAAGGCCTGGTCGCGGCCTGTGGACTTGCCGGTGGCGTGTCGCTGCCGACGAGCGTGATGCCGTTCATCCTGCGCGGCGTGACGTTGCGCGGCATCGACTCGGTGCAGGCCGCGATGCCACGCCGCTTGCGCGCTTGGGCCGACCTGGCGGCGCTGCTCGATCGCGACAAGCTGCGTCTGGCGACGAGCCGCGAGCCACTGTCCCGCGTGCCCGAACTCGCACAGGACATCCTGGCCGGCAAGGTGCAGGGACGCGTGGTGATCGACGTCAACGCCTGAGGCGGCGGCGGACCACGGCGGGCCTGCCCGCCGTGGTGGCCATCTGCGTGCGGGTTATCGCTGCATGACGCTCGCCGGCGAACACCGCAGCGGCTGACGAGCCGCTCCGGGTCGAGGCTGCATCACGGCGCGGGCGCGCTAATGATTGGCACGCGCCAGTGCGACGAGCGCCTGCCGGACCTCCATCGGGCTCGAGACGGCCCGTGCAAACTCCACCCGATACACCCGGCGCGCGGTCCGCACGTGGATACCGCCGGCATCGACGCCGGCGAGAGTCGGGTCGCTGGACGCGGCTTCGTCCGCCCCGAGGTGCGCGCGAAGATAGCCGCGCATCGAGTCGACATGATCGGCATTCATGTGCGCGATCATCGACGCTTCCTGGTCAGCGTCGAAGACGCAGGGCGCCAGCATCTGCGCCGGCTCCAGCCAGTGGATCGCCCCGAAACCGCCGATGAAACGGACGCGGCGCAAGGTCAGCCGCCAGAATTCGAAACTGTGCGTCAGGTGGTAGTCCGCCGACTCCGGGAAATAGCGGTAGTAGCGCGTCATCGTGTCCGCATCGGCCGCCGCCACCGGCGCCGCATCGGCCAGCAGTGTCAGACGTCCGTTCGCCTGGAGATCGTCGGCGCTGCGGTCGAACACCATCAGTGAGCAGCGCGCGTCGGCGACGAGGTTCTTGCGGTGCTGCGCGATATTGGCGATCAGGATGATCGGGTGACCACCGCGGTCGAGACAGAACGGCACGACCGAACCGAACGGGTAACCGGCGACGGCGACCGAGAGCGTCGACAGCACGCCGTCGTAACACTGCAGCAGCAGGCGACGCGCTTCGTCGGCTGCCTTTTCAAGCGATGACATGGCGTGTGGTTCCGTCGTGCTCAGGCCGGCTCGAGCTTGATGAGCTCAGCGCCTTCCTGCGCAACCTGCTCGCCCTTCGCATAGCGCACCTCGGTGACCACGCCATCGAACGGTGCCACGATGGTGTGCTCGATCTTCATCGCCTCGAGCATGATCAGCGCCGCACCGCGCGCGACGCGATCGCCGACCTTGACCATCACGGCGGTGATCGAGCCGGGCATCGGCGCGGTCATGCTGCCGGCGGCGGTCGCATCCTCTTCGGCCGCATGCAGCGGGTCGAAGACGACGAACTGCCGGTAGCGGCCGTCGTGCAGCACGTGAATGCCTGCCTGATCGGTGAAGACCGTGGCGCGGATCCGCTCGCCGTCGACGACCATCGCGAGTTGCGATGCCTGCAGATCATGCCGGGCAATGAGGTATTCGCCGCCAAGGGCGTTGACCGCCAGGCCGTCGCGACGATGCGTGATCTCGAGTACGTACTGCTCGCCGCCGGCGACCAGGACCAGCGCTTCGGTGTAATCCAGGTTCAGCCGGAAACTGTCGCGCTGCTGCCACGGCGACGGGCCACCGGCGCGGCGCCGTTCGCCGAGCACGGCGCAGGCCGCGAACAGCAGTTCGAACGGCTGCGGCGGCGGGCTCGGCGCATTCAGTTCGTCGCGAAAGTCCTCGACGAAATGGGTGTTGAAACCGCCGGCGATGTAGGCCGGATGAGTGACGACCCGCTGCAGGTACTCGACGTTCGTCGTGACGCCCGTCAACGCGGTTTCGCCGAGCGCGGCTGCCATGCGCTGGAGCGACGCCTCGCGATCGGCACCGAAGGTGATGAGCTTGGCGAACATCGCATCGTAGAACGGGGTGATGCTGTCGCCGCTTTCGACGCCGGCGTCGATCCGCACGTCAGGCGCTGGTGCCGGCAGGTGGGCATGCCAGATGCGCCCGACCGAGGGCCGGAAATCCTGCGCCGGATCTTCGGCATACAGCCGTACTTCGACGGCATGGCCGCGGCTCTGAATTTCGTCCTGGCGCAACGGCAGCGGTTCGCCGGCGGCGACTCGCAACTGCCATTCGACGAGGTCGAGGCCGGTGATCATTTCGGTGACCGGGTGCTCGACCTGCAGGCGTGTATTCATCTCGATGAAGAACACGCCGCCGTCCGCCGCGATCACGAATTCGACAGTGCCGGCACCGCTGTAGCTGATCGCACGGGCGGCTGCGATCGCGCTGCGATAGAGCGTGTCACGCTGCGCGTCCGTCAGGCACACGGCGGGCGCTTCCTCGATCACCTTCTGGTGGCGTCGCTGCAGGGAGCAGTCGCGCTCGTACAGGTGAACGATATTGCCGTGATTGTCGCCGAACACCTGGACTTCGATATGCCGGGGCGATTCCACGTACTTCTCGAGCAGCACCGTCGGATCGCCGAAGGCGGAGCGCGCTTCGCGTTGCGCTGAGGCGAGGGCGTCGGCAAATTCGGTGATGTGGCGCACGATGCGCATGCCACGACCGCCGCCGCCGGCCACGGCCTTGATCAGCACCGGCATGCCGATGCTGCTGGCCTGCGCCGCGAGAAACTCCGGCGACTGGTTGTCGCCGTAATAACCGGGCACCAGCGGCACGTCGAACCTGGACACGACTGCCTTTGCCTCGCTTTTCGACCCCATCACGCGGATGGCTTCGACCGACGGTCCGATGAACACGATGCCGTGCTCCGCGCACGCCGCAGCGAACGCCGCGTTCTCCGACAGAAAACCATAGCCGGGATGAATGGCTTCGGCGCCACTGCGCCGGGCCGCGGTAATGAGGCGCTCGATGTTGAGATAGCTGTCGGTCGCAGGGCCGCTGCCGATATGCAGCGCCTGTTCGCTGGAGCGCACGTGCAGCGCCTGGCTGTCGGCGTCGGAATAGACCGCGATCGGCTGGATACCCATGCGGCGGGCGGTGCGCGCGATGCGACAGGCGATTTCGCCGCGATTGGCGATCAGAATTTTCTTGAACATGGGCAGTCCTTACATCCGGAACACGCCGAAGGGCGTGCGTTCAGCCGGCGCACTTTGCGCGGCACTGAGGGCGAGGCCGAGCACGCGGCGCGTGTCGGCCGGATCGATGATGCCGTCGTCCCACAGCCGCGCTGTGGCGTAATACGGATGTCCCTGTTCCTCGTACTGTGCGCGAATCGGCGCCTTGAAGTCGTTTTCTTCGTCCGTGGACCAGTCCTGCCCCGGCGCCAGGTTGTCGCGGCGGACCTGGGCGAGCACGGCCGCCGCCTGCTCGCCGCCCATCACCGAGATGCGGGCGTTCGGCCACGTCCACAGGAAGCGCGGGCTGTACGCGCGACCGCACATGCCGTAATTGCCGGCGCCGAAACTGCCGCCGATGATCACCGTGAACTTCGGCACCCGCGCCGAGGCCACAGCCGTGACGAGCTTGGCGCCGTCTTTCGCGATGCCACCCGATTCATACTTGGAACCGACCATGAACCCCGTGATGTTCTGCAGGAACAGCAGCGGGATGCCGCGCTGGCAGCACAGTTCGATGAAATGCGCGCCCTTCAGCGCTGATTCGGAGAACAGGATGCCGTTGTTCGCCACGATCCCGATCGGAAAGCCGTTGATACGCGCGAAACCGGTGACCAGCGTGGTGCCGTAGAGCTCCTTGAACTCGTCGAAGCGGCTGCCATCGACGATGCGTGCAATCACCTCACGCACGTCGTAGGGCTTGCGCAGATCGGTCGACACGATGCCGTAGAGATCGCTCGCGGGGTACAGCGGCTCTTCGACCGCTTCCTGGCGCAGTTCGCCGAGCTTGCGCCAGTTCAGATTGGCGACCAGTCGCCGTGCAATCGCGAGCGCATGGGCATCGTTGCGGGCGTAATGGTCGGTGACACCCGAGCGGCGGGAGTGCACATCGGCGCCGCCGAGGTCTTCGGCGCTGACGACTTCAC
The DNA here is from genome assembly GCA_001464935.1 of Gammaproteobacteria bacterium Ga0077536. Lineage (GTDB taxonomy): Bacteria > Pseudomonadota > Gammaproteobacteria. The sequence continues at coordinate 77,888 of LNEL01000045.1, read as the reverse complement.
CGGTCGCGGCTTTGACGAGCGGTGGACCACCCAGAAAGATCGTGCCCTGATTGCGCACGATGACCGATTCGTCCGACATCGCCGGCACATATGCACCGCCCGCCGTACAGGAACCCATGACGACCGCCAGCTGGGGAATGCCCTGGCCCGACATCGTCGCCTGGTTGTAGAAAATGCGCCCGAAGTGCTCGCGATCCGGAAACACCTCGTCCTGGCGCGGCAGGAAGGCGCCGCCCGAATCGACGAGATAGAGGCAGGGCAGGCGATTCTCCCGCGCCACTTCCTGCGCTCGCAGATGTTTCTTGACGGTCAGCGGGTAGTAAGTGCCGCCCTTGACCGTCGCATCGTTGACGACCAGCACGCATTCCGTGCCGCTGACACTGCCGATGCCGGTGATGACCCCACCCGACGGCACTTCGTCGCCGTACATGCCGGTCGCCGCCAGCGGCGAGAACTCGAGAAAGGGGCTGCCCGGGTCGAGCAGACGATCGATGCGCTGGCGGGGCAGGAGCTTGCCACGCTTGAGATGTTTCTCACGCGCGGTCGCGCCGCCGCCCTTGCTCGCCTGGGCCGTGCGTGTCCGCAGGTCTTCGACGAGTTCGGCCATGGCGTGAGTGTTGGCGGCGAATTGCTCGCCGCGTCGGTCCACTTTTGACTGCAGTTCGTTCATCTGGATTTCCATCACGAGTTCAAGGCGAGCTTTACGTCAAGGTCAACATGCCTTGACGTAAAGGTAACAATCATCAGGTTAATTCGAGTGCCAGCTGGTTGGTTCGGGGTTCACTCTTGCGGTTGAGCGTCGCCATGGTCCTGGCCTCTATTTCATCCATCGCTTTCAGTGTTTCATTTATGTCATTGATTTTATTAATTAATTCACGCCTATGTTCGCGTATCTTCTCAAGCAGGAACACGGTTTGTCGCGGGTCGTCCGGCTGTGTCGGATCATACATATCAATGACTTGGCGGATTTCCTCGACCGACAGACCGACCCGTCGGCCGCGCAAGGCCAGGGTGAGCCGAACGCGATCACGTTCCGAGTAAACCCTCGTAGTGCCCTGTCTTCGCGGGGTAATGATGCCGCGTGATTCGTAGAAGCGCAGTGTGCGCGGCGTGACGCCGAACTCGCGGGACAGCGCGGTAATCGAGTACTGCATCTCCATCGGCGGGTCCAATATTTGACGTTGACGTTAACTGTACCGAGTTGGTCGGGGCCAGGGCAATACCCGACCACGACGAGCGCTCCGGTGCCCGGCGAGCGTCTGGCCAGCACTCGACGATCACCGCCGGACTGGCCCAGCGGAAGCCCGCGTCGTTATACTTCCGCTTTCCGTTCGACCGCGTTGCGCGCGGCTTGCACAGGCTCCCGGTCCCGGCTTCGCCCGACCGCGAAGCCCGCCGGGCGCTGCGGACCCATCCATCCAACCAGGGATTCGCAAACAATGGCTGAAGTCGTTTCGTATCGGCGTGAAGGAAAAATCGCCGTCATCACCGTCGACAATCCACCGGTCAACGCGTTGTCGCTGCCCGTGCGCGCCGGCCTGGCCAAGGCCTTCACCGAGTTCGCCGCCGACGCCGAGGCCGGCGCCGCGGTCCTGATCTGCGCCGGCCGCACGTTCATCGCCGGCGCCGACATCACGGAGTTCGACAAGCCGATTGAAGACCCCTGGCTGCCGAAGGTCATCCACCAGATTGAAGACTGCGCGAAGCCCGTGGTGGCCGCGATTCATGGCACCGCCCTCGGCGGCGGTCTCGAAACCGCGATGGGCTGCCACTACCGCGTGGCCGTCGCCACCGCGCAGGTCGGCCTGCCGGAAGTGAGCCTCGGCCTGCTGCCGGGCGCCACCGGCACCCAGCGCCTGCCGCGCCTGATTGGCGTGAAGAACGCGCTCGACGCCATGATCAGCGGCCGCCCGATGAACGCCAAAGCCGGCCTGGACAAGGGCGTGATCGACCAGATCGTCGACGGCGACCTGCTCGCCGGCGCCAAGGCCTTTGCCGAAAAGCTGCTGGCCGACGGCAAAGGCCCACGCCGCGCCCGGGAAATCAAGGTCGATGCCGCCAGCCTGCCGGCCGATTTCTTCGCCGAATACCGCAAGTCGATAGCCCGCGATACCCGCGGATTCTTCGCGCCGGAACAAATCATCAAGTGTGTCGAGGCGGCGGTTTCGCTGTCTTACGAAGACGCGGTGGCGCGCGAAAACGAGCTCTTCATGCAGTGCATGAAATCGACGCATTCGAAGGCCCAGCGCCACCTGTTCTTCGCCGAACGTGAAGTCGCCAAGATTCCGGATGTGCCGAAAGACACGCCGCTGCGCCCGATCAAACAGGTCGCCGTGATCGGCGGCGGCACGATGGGCGGCGGCATCGCGATGAACTTCGCGAATGTCGGCATTCCGGTGCTGCTGAAGGAGATCACGCAGGAAGCGCTCGATCGCGGCATGGCCATCATCCGCAGCAATTACGAGGGCCCGGTCAAGAAGGGCAAGATGACGCAGGCCCAGATGGACGCCTGCATGGCGCTGATCACGCCCACGCTGAAGTACGAGGACATCGCCAACGCCGATCTCGTGATCGAAGCGGTATTCGAAACCATGGCGATCAAGAAAGAAGTGTTTTCGGCGCTGGACGCCGCCTGCAAACCGGGCGCCATCCTCGCCAGCAATACCTCGACGCTCGACATCGATGCCATTGCCGCCTGCACGAAGCGCCCGGAAGACGTCATCGGCCTGCATTTCTTCGCCCCCGCGAACGTGATGAGCCTGCTCGAAATCGTGCGTGGCGCGAAGACCTCGAAGGAAGTCATCGCGACCTCGATGGCAATGGCGAAGACCATCCGCAAGATGGGCGTGCTGGTGCGCGTGTGCTTCGGCTTCGTCGGCAATCGCATGTTCTTCCCGTACGTCCGCGAGGCACAGCGCATGATGCTCGAAGGCGTGCCGCCGGAGCGCATCGACAGCGTGGCCTTCGCGTGGGGCATGGCGATGGGGCCGCACGGCGTGTCGGACCTGTCGGGGCTCGACGTGCTGCACAAGGTCAACAAGGAATGGCAAGAGAAGCCGGACGACCCGGCGTACTGCCGCATGATCGATGTGCTGGTCGAAAAGGGGCGCTACGGCCAGAAGACCGGCGCGGGCATCTACCGGTACGAGGGCCGCAATGCGGTGCCCGATCCGGAAGTCGCGGCCCTCACGAAGGCCGAAGCCGCCGCCCTGAAAGTGCCGCAACTGGAAGTGTCGGATGAGGAAATCATCGAGCGCCTGATGATCGCCATGATCAACGAGGGCGCGCTGATTCTCGACGAAGGCATTGCCTATCGCTCGAGTGACATCGATATCGTCTTCTGCCACGGCTACGGCATGCCGCGCTATCGGGGCGGTCCGATGATGTATGCGGACACGCTGGGCCTCGACAAGGTCGTTGCCGCCATGGAGAAGTATCGTGCGCGGTATGGCGACCTGTACTGGAAGGCCGCGCCCCTGCTCGCAAAACTGGCCCAGAGTGGCCAGACCTTCGCGCAGTGGAGCGCGTCGAAGCGCTGAGCGTCCGTGCTGCCAGCCCCGGGGCCTTCAGGTCCCGGGGTCTTCCCTGATGCACTGCCGGCCGCAGTGCGGCGCCTGCTGCATCGCCCTCTCGATCACGACACCAATGCCGGGCATGCCGAACGGCAAGCCGGCCGGCGTCGCCTGTCTGCACCTGACGCCGGACCGCCGCTGCGCGATCCATGGCCGGCCCGAGCGCCCGGCGTGCTGCGCAGGACTTCAACCGTCGCTCGAGATGTGCGGCGAAACGCCTGCCGATGCCATCGCCTACCTCGCTGAACTGGAGCGACTGACCCGCCCCTAAGTTGTTTGCACTATTCAAGAATTGACCTGCACCGCCGCTAGAAAATCACCGGTACCGCTGTGCATGACAGTCACGTAATCGAATTCTTGGACGAGGCAGGTCTGTGCTGAAGAAAATTGACGTCGAACAACTCCGGTTGGGCATGTTCCTGAAGGAATTGTGCGGCTCGTGGATGGACCATCCGTTCTGGAACACGAAGTTTCTGCTCGAGGATCCGGCCGACCTGGCACGCATCCGCGACAGTGCCATCCGCCAGGTCTGGATCGATACGAGCAAGGGCCTCGATATCGAAGATGGCAACTCCGAGACGGAGGCCGAGGCCAGCGAGCACAACGAAGCGGCGCTGATAGTGGCCTCGACCGCGCCGGACATGCCCGTCAACAGCGTCACCGCCGCCCAGGAACTGCAGCGCGCGCGCCGGATCTGCGCGACGGCCAAGAAGGCCGTGGTCTCGATGTTCCAGGAAGCCCGCATGGGCAAGTCCATCGACACCGCCGGCCTCGCCCCGCTGGTAGAAGAAATCTCCTCGTCCGTGATGCGCCACCCCGGGGCGCTCGTGAGCCTTGCCCGCCTGAAGACCAAGGACGACTACACCTACATGCATTCGGTCGCGGTCTGCGGCCTCATGGTGTCGCTGGCGAAGCGCCTCGGACTCGACGAGCCGACGACCCGCGAAGCGGGCCTCGCCGGTCTCGTGCACGATCTCGGCAAGGCTAGAATCCCGCTGAAGGTTTTGAACAAGCCAGGCAAGCTGACCGATGAGGAATTCAAGGTCGTGCGCGACCATCCGAGCGCCGGCTATGAAATGCTGCTCGAAGGCGGCGGCGTCGGCCCGATCGCCCTCGACGTGGTGCTGCATCATCACGAAAAGGTCGACGGCTCAGGCTATCCGCACCGGCTGAAGGACGAGCAGATTTCACTGTTCGCGAAAATGGGTGCCGTGTGCGATGTCTACGACGCCATCACGTCCAATCGCCCCTACAAGGCCGGATGGGATCCGAGTGAGGCGCTGCGCAAGATGACCGAATGGGCGCCGGGACATTTCGACATGAAGGTGTTTCAGGCCTTCGTGAAGAGCGTCGGCATCTATCCACTGGGCTCACTGGTGCGCCTGGAATCCGGCCTGCTCGCCATTGTCACCGAAACGAAGGCGGATGCGCTGCTGACGCCTGTCGTGAAGACCTTCTACTGCACGCGTCGTCGCGAACGCATGCATCCCAAAGTCATCGATTTGTCCAAGCCTTCCGCCCGCGAGAAGATTGCAAGCTGGGAGTCGCGTGAGAAATGGCCGTTCCCGGATCTCGATGATCTGTGGATAGAGAACGCGGCGCCAGTGCCCGCCTGACGTGGTTCCGATTAGGCAGTCGCCTGGATTTCGAGACCCAGTTCTTCGATCATCGCATCGCGCATCAGGAACTTCTGAATCTTGCCGGTCACCGTCATCGGGAAGTTTTCAACGAAGCGGATGTGATGCGGAATCTTGTAATGCGCAATCTGGCCCTGGCAGTAGGCGCGGATTTCCTCGGCCGTCGACTGTTCGCCGTCGCGTAGCCTGATCCACACGCCGACCTGCTCGCCGAAACGCTGATCCGGCACGCCGAACACGGCGACTTCCTGGATCTTCGGATGTCGAAACAGGAACTCCTCGATCTCGCGCGGATACACGTTCTCACCGCCGCGGATGATCATGTCCTTCACGCGACCCACGATATTGCAGTAACCCTCGTCATCGATCACCGCGAGATCGCCCGTGTGCATCCAGCCGGCCGGATCGATCGCGTCGGCCGTCTTGTCTTCGTCGGCCCAGTAGCCGCGCATCACGCTGTAGCCGCGCGTACAGAGTTCACCGCGCGTATTCCGCGGAACGGTTCGGCCCTCGGCATCGACGATCTTGACCTGCACATGCGGATGGATGCGCCCGATGGTCGAGACACGCTTCTCCAGCGGATCATCGACGCCACTCTGAAAGCTGACGGGGCTGGTTTCCGTCATGCCGTAGGCAATCGTCACCTGCGTCATGTGCATTTCGGACAACACGCGCTTCATGACCTCGATGGGGCAGGGCGCGCCGGCCATGATGCCGGTGCGCAGGCTCGACAGGTCGTAACTGGCGAAATCCGGATGATCGAGTTCGGCGATGAACATCGTCGGCACCCCGTGGAGTGCCGTGCAGCGCTCGGCCGCGACCGCCTCGAGCACCGACCGGGCGTCGAACGAATCCGCTGGAAACACCATCGTCGCACCGTGACTGACGCAGGTCAGCACGCTCATCACCATGCCGAAGCAATGGTAGAGCGGCACGGGGATGCACAGGCGATCGTCGGCGCTGAAACGCATCGCCTGACCCACGAAGTAACCGTTGTTGATGATGCTGAAATGTGTCAGCGTCGCGCCCTTCGGCATGCCGGTCGTGCCGCTGGTGAACTGGATATTGATCGGATCATCGGGCTGGGCGACGGCGGCAATCTCGAGCAGGCTCGCGCGACTCGCCTCCGTCGCGAAGCCGGCCAGATCGGCGAAGCGATACATGCCGGCATGGCGCCCGTCATCGATGGCGATGACGGTTCGCAGATGCGGCAGTTTGGCTGAATGCAGCGCGCCGGGCGCAGCCGTCGCGATCTCCGGGGCGAGGGTCCGCAGCATCTGCAGATAGTCGCTGGACTTGAAGGTGGTCGCCGTGATCAGCGCGGCGCATTCGACCTTGTTCAACGCATATTCGAGTTCCGACAGCCGATAGGCCGGGTTGATGTTGACGAGGATGAGGCCCGCCTTCGCCGTCGCGAACTGCGCGATCACCCATTCGGCGCAGTTCGGCGACCAGATGCCGATGCGCGAACCCGGCGCGAGACCGAGCGCCACGAGGCCGGCCGCGACTTCGTCGATCTGCGCCTTCAGCGCCGCATAAGTCAGACGCACCTGTTGATGCCGAACCACCAGCGCCTCGCGCGTGCCATGGCGGGCGGCGGCCGTGTCGATCAACTGGCCGAGCGTCAGGTAATGCAGCGGTTCTGCGACCGCGCCGTGCACGAAACTCGGGATCTGCTCATTCATCGTCATTCTCCGCCGCCATCCCGCTGATGCGGGACGCGGTCAAAACTCGAGATGTTTCGGTGTCCGGGGAAACGGGATCACATCGCGGATGTTCGCCACGCCGGTCGCGAACATCAGAAAGCGCTCGAACCCGAGGCCAAAGCCGGCGTGCGGTGCCGTGCCGAACTTCCGTGTCTCGAGATACCACCAATAGTCGTCCAGGTTGAGCCCCATGCCGCTGATGCGCTGACGCAGCGCGTCCAGTCGCTCTTCGCGCTGGCTGCCGCCGACGAGCTCGCCGACCTTCGGGATCAGGAGGTCCATCGCTGCGACGGTCCGCCCGTCGTCGTTGAGCCGCATGTAGAACGCCTTGATGTCCTTCGGCCAGTCGTGCACGAACACCGGGCCGTTGAAGTGCTTCTCGGTCAGATAGCGCTCGTGCTCCGACTGGAGATCGGCGCCCCACACCGGCGCGTACTCGAACGGCTCCCCGGCGCCCTGGAGAATCGCGATGGCGTCGGTATAGCTGACGCGCGCGAAGTTTGCCTGCCGCACCGCATCGAGGCGGTCGCGAAGGGTCGGGTCGACGAAATGGGTGAAGACTTCGAGATCGTCCACACAGTCGGTGCACAGGAAGTCGAGCAGCGCCTTCACCATGTCTTCCGCCAGTTGCATGTCGTCGGCGAGTTCCGCAAACGCGATTTCCGGTTCGATCATCCAGAACTCGGCCATGTGCCGGCTGGTGTTCGAGTTCTCGGCGCGAAAGGTCGGGCCGAAGGTGTAGACCTTGCCGAGTCCCAGACAATAGGTTTCGACGGCAAGCTGGCCGGACACCGTCAGGTGTGCCTCCTTGCCGAAGAAGTCCTCGTCGAAATCCACCTTGCCGTCGCGCACGGGCACGCGATCGAGCGGCAGCGTCGTCACACGGAACATGTCGCCGGCCCCTTCGCAGTCGGAACCCGTGATGATCGGCGTGTGTATGTAGTGAAAGCCTCGTGCCTGGAAAAAATCGTGGATCTTCCACGCGAGCCGCGAACGAATCCGCGCCATCGCGCCGAACTTGTTCGTCCGCGAGCGCAGATGGGCAATGGTGCGCAGATATTCGTCGGAATGACGCTTCTTCTGCAGCGGGAAGTCATCGGGGCAGGCGCCGATGATTTGCAGGCGGGAAGCCTTCAGCTCCCAGCGTTGGCCTTTGCCGGCAGACGGCACCAGTTCACCTTCGATCTGCACGGACGCACCGGTCGTGGCCGACTTGATCGCATCGAAGCCGACGCAGTCCGCCGCCACCACGCACTGCAATGACTTCAGGCACGAACCGTCGTTCAGTTCGATGAACGAAAACTCCTTCGCATCCCGGCGCGTCCGTACCCAGCCCCGCACATCCAGGGCCGTGCGCGGCGACTCGGCGGCCAGCAGATCTCTGACAGCAGTACGTTGCAGCATGGCGCTCAATCCGGCTCGTAACCCAGGTTTGGCGAAAGCCAGCGTTCCGCCTCGCGGACATCCATGCCCTTGCGCCGCGCGTAGTCAGCGACCTGGTCGCGATTGATCTGTCCCACGCCGAAGTAGCGCGCGTTCGGGTGTGCGAAGTACCAGCCGCAGACGGACGCTGCCGGGGTCATTGCGAAATTGCTGCTGAGCTTGATGCCGACGCGCTGTTCGACCTCTAGCAGCGACCACAGCATCGGCTTCTCGGTATGGTCGGGGCAGGCCGGATAACCAGGCGCCGGCCGGATGCCGCGATAGTTCTCCGCAATCAGTGCATCGGGACCGATGGTTTCATCCGACGCATAGCCCCACATCTCCCGGCGGACATACGCGTGCAGTCGTTCGGCAAACGCTTCGGCCAGGCGGTCGGCGAGGGCCTTGGCCATGATTGCGTTGTAGTCGTCGTGATCTCGTTCGTAGCGCTCGACGATCGCGTCGAGACCGAACCCGGCCGAGACGGCAAACGCGCCGAAATAGTCGCGGATACCGCTGGCTTTCGGCGCGACGAAATCCGCCAGCGCATAGTTCGGCTGGCCGCTTGGCTTGCGCTGCTGCTGGCGCAGGCTGTGAATCACCGCGAGTTCGCGATGGCTCTCATCAGGCGTCCGGAGTTCGATGTCGTCATCGATGGCATTGGCCTCGAAGATGCCCACGATACCGCGTGCCTGCAACAACCTGCCGCGCACGATCTCGTCCAGCAATTCCAGTGCATCGCGATGCAGGCGACGCGCTTCCTCGCCGACCACCTCATCATTGAGGATGCGCGGATATTTTCCAGCAAGCTCCCAGGCGGAGAAAAAGGGCGTCCAGTCGATGTAGGGCACCAGATCCTCGAGTGGCCAGTCGTCGAAGCAGCGGATGCCGGCCTCGCGCGGGGGCGGTGGTTCATAGCTTTCCCAGGCTGGCTGAAACCGGTTGTCGCGGGCCTGTGCGATGGTCAGCCATTCGAAGCCTGACTGCCGCTGACGGTGCCGATCCCGGACGGTGGCGTACTCGTCGCGTACTTTGGCGACGAAGCCCCGACGCAGTTCGTCGCTGATAAGGCTCGTCGCGACACCCACCGCGCGGGAGGCGTCTTTGACGTGCACGACAGGCCCATGATACGCAGGCTCGATCTTGACTGCGGTATGCGTGCGGGAGGTAGTTGCGCCTCCGATCAGCAGCGGCAGGTCGAGCTTGCGCCGCTCCATCTCCGCGGCGACGTGCGTCATTTCTTCGAGCGACGGGGTGATGAGTCCGGACAGCCCGACGATATCAGCCCCTTCGCGCACGGCCGCATCTAGGATGTCGTTGCAGCCGACCATCACGCCGAGGTCGATGACCTCGAAGTTGTTGCACTGGAGCACGACGCCGACGATGTTCTTGCCGATGTCGTGCACGTCGCCCTTGACCGTGGCGAGCACGATCTTGCCGGCCGCACTGGCGGTGCTGCCGGACGCGAGCTTAGCCGCCTCGATATAGGGAATCAGGTGCGCGACCGCTTTTTTCATGACCCGCGCGCTCTTCACGACCTGCGGCAGGAACATCTTGCCGGCGCCGAACAGGTCACCGACGACATTCATGCCGGCCATCAGCGGACCTTCGATCACGGCGAGCGGGTAGGGAGCGGCGGCCCGCGCTTCCTCGGTGTCCTCGACGATGAAATCCGCTATCCCCTTGACCAGCGCATGCGACAGCCGCTGGTCGACTGGCAGCAGCCGCCACTCTTCGGTTTCGGCCTTCTGTTTGACCTCGCCTTTCACGCTGCCCGCGAACTGAATCAGTCGCTCGGTCGCATCCGGATGCCGGTTGAACAGCACGTCCTCGACGAGCTTGAGCAGCGTCGGGTCGATCTGGTCGTAGATGCCCAACTGGCCGGCATTGACGATGGCCATGTCGAGCCCGGCCTTGATGCCGTGGTACAGAAACGCCGAGTGAATCGCCTCGCGCACGGGATTGTTGCCGCGGAACGAGAACGACACGTTGCTGATGCCGCCGCTGACCAACGCGTGCGGCAGCCGCTGTTTGATCAGGCGCGTCGCATCGAAGAACGCAATGGCGTAGTTGTTGTGTTCTTCGATGCCGGTGGCGACCGTCAGCACGTTCGGGTCGAAAATGATGTCTTCCGGCGGAAAGCCGAGCGTGTCGACGAGCAGCCGATAGCAGCGCGTGCAGATATCGATCTTGCGCTCGGCCGTGTCCGCCTGGCCCTTCTCATCGAAGGCCATCACGACCACCGCCGCCCCATACTGGCGACACAGTCGTGCCTGCGCCAGGAAACGCTCTTCGCCTTCCTTGAGGCTGATCGAGTTGACGATGCCCTTGCCCTGCAGACAGCGCAGGCCGGCTTCGAGCACGCTCCACTTCGAGGAATCGAGCATGATCGGCACGCGACTGATATCGGGATCGGACGCAATGCGGTTCAGGAATTCGACCATCAGGGCTTCGGAATCGAGCAGTCCCTCATCCATGTTGATGTCGATGATCTGCGCGCCGTTGTCGACCTGCTGACGCGCGATGTCGAGCGCGGCTTCGAGCTGGCCTTCCTTGACGAGGGCGGCGAACTTCGGCGAGCCGGTGACATTGGTGCGTTCACCGACATTGATGAAGCCGGTCTCGGGTGTCAGGTTCAGCGGCTCGAGCCCGGACAGGCGGCAGTAGCGCGGCAGCGTCGGCACGCTGCGCGGCGTGACGCCGCGTAACGCGGCGCCAATCGCCGCGATATGTTCCGGCGTCGTCCCGCAACAGCCGCCGGCCATGTTCAGGTATCCCGCCTCGGCGAAGTCGCGCAGGATGCCGGCCATGTGCGCCGGTGTGTCGTCGTATTCTCCGAACTCGTTCGGCAGACCGGCATTCGGATGCAGGCTGACGAAGGTGTCCGCCACCCGCGACAGCTCGCTCACGTAGGGCCGGAGATCCTCGGCGCCCAGCGCGCAGTTCAGCCCGATGAACAGCGGCTGTGCATGGCGCACCGAGTTCCAGAATGCTTCGGTGGTCTGGCCCGTCAGCGTGCGACCGCTGCGGTCGGTGATCGTGCCGGAAATCATGATTGGCAGACGGCGGCCGAGCTGCTCGAAGTACTGCTCGATGGCGAACAGGGCGGCCTTCGCATTCAGCGTGTCGAAAATCGTCTCGACGAGCAGGATGTCCGCGCCACCTTCGACGAGGCCGTCGATCGCCTCCAGGTAGGCGAGCCGCAGCGTGTCGAAGGTCACGTTGCGGAAACTCGGATCGTGCACATCGGGTGACACCGACGCCGTACGGTTGGTCGGTCCGAGAACGCCCGCAATGAAGCGCTGACGCCCGTCGCGCGCATTGTCGATGACGCTTCTGGCGAGCTTCGCCGCCGCGAAGTTCAGCTCGCGCGCGAGCGATGACAGGTCGTAATCGGCCTGGGCGACGGACGTCGAGTTGAAAGTGTTGGTCTCGATGATGTCCGCGCCGGCCTCGACGAAAGCGCCGTGTATCCCGGCAATGAGGTCCGGCTGCGTCAGCGTCAGCAGGTCGTTGTTGCCTTTGAGATCGATGGCGTGGGACGCGAACCGCTCGCCGCGGTAATCCTGCTCGGTGAGCCGGTGACGCTGGATCATCGTCCCCATCGCGCCGTCGAGCAGCAGGATCTCGCGCTCCAGCCGTGCGCGGAGCAGTGCTTCGGTGTTCATCATGCGTGGCATGCCTGTCCTGTTGTCATGTTGGTGCTCGCTCAGGCTGTGGCGGGTCGCGACTTCCTGCCCGGCCGTCGCCTGCGCTGCAGATGCCACAGTGCGACGAGCGCCCCGACGAGCACGATATGGATCGGCCACAGCCCGATGTCCGGCGGCAGGACCTCTTTCTTCATCAGCGCTTTGCCGACCCCGAGAATGTTGTTGTACGCGAAGTAGCCGGAGACTGCCGTCAGCAGCCACAGGTACCAGTTCTGGCTGTTGCCGACGAGCGCGATGAGGACCGCGAGCAGCGGCAGCAGCAGTGCCGCCACCGGCTGGGCGATGCGCCACTGCAACTCGGTCGTGAAGCCGGGGGCTTCGTACTTCAGCAAGTCGCCGGTCTTCATATAGTTCAACTGGTCCGACAGGTCTGTCGGCGCATGCGCTTCGATGCGCAAGGCGTATTTGCCGAAGTTCGTGATGACGTAATCGAGCGCGCCGGGCTGCCCCGCATAGCTGATGCCATCGAGGAAAACCGCAAAGCGATCGCCGCTCGCGGCATCGGTCTCGACAAAGGCCTGATCCGAACGCATCAGGCCGACGTCGCCGCCGTCGCGCACCTGCACGAAGGTTTCCTCCAGCAGCTTCGCGTTCTGCGCGATCTGCTCGGCGTAGAAGATCCGGCGCCCACCGCTGATCTCCTTGAAGCGCCCGGCCTTGACGCCGGCGATCGTCGCTTCGTTCTCGGTCTGGTCCTTGATTTCCTGCAGCACGCCTTCGGCGCGCGGTTCGGCATACAGTGTGATGCCACCGACGATCAGCGCCGAGACCAGCCCGAGCTTCAGCGCGGCGCCAAGCAGCAGCCCCGGGCCGGCACCGGCAGCGCGCATCGCCGTGAGTTCCGAATCCCGCTGCAGGCGTACGATGGCGGCGAAGATGCCGAGAAAGAGGCTCATCGGCACCAGGTCCTTCATCGACACCAGCATCTTCAGGCCCAGCATCTGCGCGATGTGGGCGGGCGCGATCTTGCCGTCAGCCGCCTGCCCCAGGTAGGACGCGAAGCGGGTGCTGAAATAGATCACGACCAGGCCGCCGATGATCATGGCGAAGGCCCGGACGAACTCGCCCATCACGTAGCGCTGCAGAATCACTTCGGTACGCCCATCACCATTTCTTTGGACACCTGGCGCGGCTCGAAGCCCGCGGCCGCGAGCTGGCCGGCATAATCGCCAGCGCGAATCGTGAAGACCAGCGGTTCGCCGTCCAGCGCTCCGGATTCTACCCGGGACCAGGGCACGATGCGCGGTACGACGCCCAGGTAGAAATGGATCCAGTCGCGCTGGTTCAGCTGTCGTCGGGGCTGGCCCGGCTGCAGGGGGTAATCTCCGATCACGACCGGCGGACGTCCGGCCAGCGCGGGCTGACTCGCCGCCAGTGTCTCCTGCATCGCTGCCACCGTCGCGCGCGTGTCGCGGGTGCCGACGCCGAGCATCGCGGCGATGGCGACGCCCAGTGTCAGCACGGCGGCCACGGGCAGCAGCCAGCGCTCGGTGCGTTCGCCCAGCCAGTGGGCGAGCGGGATCGCGGCAAGGCCGGCCAGCGCCGGCAGGGCGATGTAGAGGTAACGGATATCGCGGTCCGGTTTCAGGGCGCACATCGCCAGCACGATCAGGAACCACAGACTGAACCAGCGCAGCGCGCGACGCTGGGCCAGCGGCAGTCGGCCCGCGCCGGTGCAGCCGAGCACGAGCCCGCTCAGCATCAACGGCAACCACGGCCAGTAGCGCTGGGCCGGGCGCTGCAGGTACTCGAAGACGTAGGTCCGCCACGCGGCGTCGGTCGCATCCGGGTTCGGTCGCACGAGGTCGGATCCGAGATCGCTGATCTGTTGCGAGCCGTGCAGCGCGAAGACGAAGGCATACCACAGCAGCGCCGGCAGCAGCAGGACTCCCCAGCGCCAGCGCAGCGCCTGCAGGCGCCCGTCGCGCGCCGGCACCGACCACAGCGCGCACAGCGCCAGCGCGAAGAGCACCAGCGGCCCCTTGGTCAGCAGACCCAGCGTGAGGCCCGCGAATACCGCGACGCTGCCCCAGCGGGCAGGGAGCGCCTGCCAGCCGGTCAGCACGAGCAACATGCCGCACAACAGCGCGGAATCCATCCGCAGGGTCGTTGAGAACTGCACGAAGGTGCTGTTCGTCAGCAGCACGAGTCCGGCCAGCCAACCCGCCCGCGCGCCGGCCAGTTGTCGCACCAGCAGATAGGTGAGCGCGATGCAGGCAATCGCCGCGAGCCGGGGAAACAGCGTCACGCTGAAATTGCCGAGGCCGAATATTTCGCTGCTGAGCGCACCGGCCCACAGCACCAGCGGCGGCTTCAGCAGATAGGCTTCAGGGCCTCGAAAAATGTACAGCCAGTCGCCGTGATCGACGAGTTCGCGAATCAGGCTCGCATAGAAGGTCGGCGTGCCGTGCAATTCCCGACCGGCAGCGCCGGCAAGCAGGACCAGGCACGACAATGCCAGCAACTGGAGGAACGGCAGAGAGCCACCGCGCGCACTGATGATCATGATCGTCGGCGTCAACCCTTGACTGCCGCCTGCTCGCGGTAAATCAGGAACAGATTGCGCAGGTACACCGCCGAACCCATTGCCTGACCGAGAATGAACACCGGGTCCTGGCGATAGATGGCATAGCTCAGCAGGACCATGCCGCCCCCGAGGCTCAGATACCAGAACACCGTCGGCACGACGCTTTTGCCGAGCTTTTCGCTGACGAACCACTGCACGATCCAGCGGCCGGAAAACAGGAACTGGCCGATCAGCCCGAAGGCCACCCACATTTGCTCAGCAGACATCTAGACTTCCTCGTTGCGTGAGGGCTTGAAGCGCCGACGAATCAGCCACATCACGCCAAACAAATCGACGATTCCGACCCACAGCCGGTTGCCGATGCCGTACTTGGACTGGCCGTGCAGGCGTGGCCGATGATGGACCTCGACCGACACGGACTTGCCTCCCGCGCGCTGCACCAGCGCAGGCAGGAAACGGTGCATGTGATTGAAGCGTGGCAGCCGCATGAACAACTCGCGTTCGAGCGCCTTCAGTCCGCAGCCGGTGTCCGGCGTGGCGTCCTGCAGCGCGGCCGAGCGCACGGCGTTCGCGACGCGCGAGGACAGGCGGCGCACGAGCGTGTCGCGTCGCTGGCGACGGTAGCCGCAGACTATCAGCGGCGGGCCGGCGGGCGGCGCCTGCCTCAGCACCGCCAGCAGGCGTGGAATATCGGCCGGATCGTTCTGGCCGTCGCCATCGAGTGTGACGATCCAGCGCCCGCGCGCGAAATCGACCCCCGTGCACACGCCGGCGCTCTGACCGCTGTTCACGCCGTGCCGCACGACGCGCAGGCGCCCCTCGAAGCGCGGCTGTGCGGCCTGCAACCTGGCCAGGGTGTCATCGGTGCTGCAGTCGTCGACCACAACGATCTCGAAGTCGTCGCTGCCGCAGGCAGCGCGCACTTCGTCGGCTAGTTCGATGATGTTGTCCCGCTCGTTGTAGCAGGGAATGACGACCGAGTAGCCGGCGGTGGGGTCGGCCGCGGGAGCGGATGGGATGGTCATGCGTAGGCTGTGCCGGTTCGAAGGCCGGCATTTTATCAGTGTCGGCAATGAAATTCGTGGTTTTTGACACTGTCGGCGACGGGTCGGTACAGTGCGTCGGGCCGGGCATCCGGCCACAAGGAGCGACATGGGTCATCGGCTGTCGAAAATCTATACGCGCACGGGCGACGAAGGCACGACTGGTCTCGGCGATGGCGCGCGCGTCAAGAAGCATGCCCTGCGGGTGCACGCGCTCGGCGACGTCGATGAGCTGAACACCACGCTGGGCCTGCTGCTCGCCGAACCGCTGCCGCCGCCCCTCGCCGAGCGCCTGCTGGAAATCCAGCACGACCTGTTCGACCTGGGCGGCGAACTCTCGATTCCGGGCATGACGCTGCTGCCAGCCGATGCCATTGCGCGGCTCGAGGGCTTCATCGACGAATACAACGAAACGCTGCCGCCGCTGAAGGAGTTCATCCTCCCGAGTGGCAGCCGGCGCGTCGCCGCCTGTCACTTCGCGCGGGCCGTGTGCCGGCGCGTCGAGCGCACGGTCGTCGAACTGGCCGATGTCGAACCCGTCAGCGACACCGTCCTGCAGTACCTGAACCGCCTGTCGGATCTGCTGTTCGTGGTGTCACGCGTGCTCGCGCGCGACGAACTGGGCAAGGAAGTGATGTGGGACCGTTCGCGCTTCCGGGCGCCGCCCGCGACCTGAACTGCATCAGCGTTCGCGCAGTTCCATCATCACGCCTTCGCGGGTCATGTCGAGCCGGTTCAGGAACGACTGTCCGAGCAGCGCCGTCGACGGATAGTCGCCGTCGATGACGATGCCCTCGATGTCCTTCTGTTCGATGGTGCGCGCCTTCACGCTTTTCAACCGGACCCGGTAGGCGCGCGCCTGGCCCGATGCCGTTTCGACCAGCATCGGCTGGCCATCGACCCGGTAGAGCAGCCCGATGCGGCGCGCATCCTGACGGTTGATGGCGATCGTCGACGCCCCCGTATCGATCACGAAGCGGATCCCGGTGCCGTTGATGGCGCCGTCGACGTAGTAATGGCCGTCGCCCGCCGGCGCGAGCAGCAGGCTGCGCGGTGCGGCGGCCGGCGAAAAACTCGCGCCGATGCTGCGATCGAGTCCGATCCGGTGCTGTGTGCCGGCCACCTCGATCTGCGCGTGATCCGGTGTGGCCGCAAGCAGCAGCACGCCTTCCGGGCTGCGTTGACCGGCGTTCAGCAGGCGCCGCCGACCATCGATCTCGAGCATCGCCTTGCCATCGAACAGGGCTCGCGCCGTGATCCTGACGGCTGTCGCGGCGGCGTCGGCCGCGGCGGCCGGGCCGGCGGCCACCGTCGCGATCCACAGCAGCACAAAGCAAATTCTTAACATCGATGGGGCCTGCTAGACTGCGCGCCTTTCAATGGCCGTAACGTAGCAGATGTGGAGCGTTACCGATGCATATCGCATGTCTCGATTTTGAAGGCGTCCTGGTCCCGGAAATCTGGGTCGGGCTCGCCGAGCGCACAGGGGTGGAAGCGCTGCGGGCGACCACGCGTGAAATCCCCGATTATCATGAGTTGATGACGATGCGCCTGCGCATCATGACCGAGCGGGGCTTGAAGTTCGCCGACATCCTGTCTGCCGCCGAAGGCCTCGAACCACTGCCGGGCGCCCGCGAGTTTCTCGACTGGCTGCGCACCGAGTACCAGGTGGCCATCGTCTCCGACACGTTCTACGAACTCGCGTTGCCGCTGCTGCGCAAGCTCGGCTATCCGATGATGCTGTGTCACCGCCTGTCGGTCGGCGCGGACGGGGCGCTGACCGGCTATCGCCTGCGGCAGCCCGATCCGAAACGCCAGTCCGTGCGCGGGTTCAAGTCACTGCAGTACAAGGTGGTCGCGACCGGCGACTCGTACAACGACGTGCCGATGCTGCAGGAGGCCGATCGCAGCTGGTTCTTCTGCCCACCCGACAACGTCGTCAGCGACCATCCGGGCATCGCGGTCGCCCGCAGCTACGCCGAACTGAAAGCCGCGTTCACGCAGGCGAAACGCGACCTCGATTGAGCGTGGCTCGCGTCGGGTCCTCAGCCCGGCGCGCCAGGCCCGGCCAGGCATACGCGGCGCGACGCCGCGGCCACCCGCAGCAGCGACCAGTGCTCGAGTGCCCACGCCAGCAGCACCGGGGGCTGTGCGCCACGCAATGACGGCGGCACCGGATGACCGAGGAATTCGAGTGCGGTCGCGAGCACCGCGCCGGCCGGTGCGGCCGCAAGCGCGGTGTCGGCCGTCTGCTTGCTGAGTTTGCGACCGTCGTCATCGAGCACCAGTGGCAGGTGGCAGTAGGTGGGCGTCGGCAGTCCGAGGCAGGTCTGCAGGAACACCTGGCGCGGCGTTGAATCGAGCAGATCGGCGCCGCGGACGATATCGGTGATCGCCTGCCAGGCGTCGTCGACGACGACCGCAAGGTGATAGGCCGGATCGCCGTCTGCCCGCCACAGCACGAAGTCCCCGCATTCGCGTCCCAGGTCCTGCCGGTACTTTCCCTGCAGCCGATCGGGCACCTCGAGCACCGTGGCCGGTACGTGCAGACGCAGCGCCCGGCCCGGTTGCCACGCCAGGCCGCGCGCGCGACAGGTCCCCGGGTAGGGACCAGCCCCCGCGTCGCGCCGCGAACAGCTGCAGGCGTACACCGCATCGGTGCGCGCCAGGGCCGCGAGCGCTGCGCGGTAGGCGTCGAGGCGTGTGTGCTGGTAAAGGACCGGGCCGTCCCAGTGGAGGCCGAGCCGTTCGAGTTCGCGCAGGATCGCATCAGCGGCGCCCGCACGGGCACGCTGCGTGTCGATGTCTTCGATGCGCACCGACCACCGGCCACCGT
This sequence comes from Gammaproteobacteria bacterium Ga0077536, assembly GCA_001464935.1. Taxonomy (GTDB): domain Bacteria; phylum Pseudomonadota; class Gammaproteobacteria. The sequence continues at coordinate 59,435 of LNEL01000045.1, read as the reverse complement.
GCCGGCGCGCCTCGAGCCAGCTCGCCACTGCCGTGACCACCGATCCGAGATGCAGCGGACCGGATGGCGACGGCGCGAAACGGCCGTGCGGGGCGGCGGGCGCTGCCGTCACGGCCGCTTGGCGCCGGGGTCCTTAGGGCAGACTGACGGGCGTCGGCGCCACCCAGTCCGGCTGGCGGTGCTCGACGACGATTGTCGGATAAGTGCCACCGCGCACATTGAACCGGGCACTGAGGCGCGCATAGCGCGGCCGGCAGGCGGCCACGATGTCGTCCATGATCGCATTCGTCACTGCTTCGTGAAATGCGCCGACATCGCGGAACGACCAGATGTAGAGCTTCAGGGATTTCAGCTCGACGCACAGTGCGTCCGGCACATAGGCCAGGTCGAGCAGCGCGAAATCCGGCTGGCCGGTTTTCGGGCACAGGCAGGTGAACTCGGGAATCTCGATCCGGATCGTGTAATCGCGCTGCGGGGCGGGGTTGTCGAAGGTGTCGAGAGTACGCTGGGGCTGGGTCGACATGGCACTGGTTTTCCGGGCTCGGGACGGGCCCGCGATGGTACTCTTCGCGGCCCTTCAGTCAACGTCGCCGGCACCCGGCCCGCGCCGAAGCTGCTCAAAAAATCGACAGCAGAACAATGCTTTAAGCGATTGGTTCGCGGGATCATTGATTGTGCCTCCATGGCGCGTCGGGTATGCTTCGCCGCCATGCGAATCGCCAGAATCAAGCTCGCGGGCTTCAAATCCTTTGTCGACCCGACCACCCTCAATTTGCCCGGCAACCTGACCGGCGTCGTTGGTCCGAACGGCTGTGGCAAATCCAATATCATCGACGCGCTCCTGTGGGTCATGGGCGAGACATCGGCCAAGCAGTTGCGCGGCGATTCGATGGCCGACGTCATCTTCAGTGGATCGAATTCACGCAAGCCCGTCGGCCAGGCCGCGGTCGAACTCGTGTTCGACAATGCCGACGGCGCGGTCGGCGGCCAGTACGCGAGCTTCGCCGAGATCTCGATCAAGCGCACCGTCGGTCGCGATGGCGCGTCGAGCTACTACCTGAACGGCACGCGTTGCCGGCGCAAGGACATCACGGATGTCTTTCTCGGCACCGGCCTCGGCGCGCGGGGCGGCTACTCGGTCATCGAGCAGGGCATGATCTCGCGCGTCATCGAAGCGAAGCCCGACGAACTGCGCGGCTTCCTCGAAGAAGCAGCTGGCATCTCGCGCTACAAGGAACGTCGCCGCGAAACCGAAACGCGGATGCGACACACCAACGAGAACCTCGAACGCGTCAACGACATCCGCGAAGAACTCCAGAAGCAGCTGACCCATCTGCAACGCCAGGCCAAGGCGGCCGAGAAGTACCAGGAACACAAACTCGAAGAGCGCAGGCTCGAAGCCGAGAGTCTTGCGATCCGCTGGCGTGAAATCGACATCGCGCGCCAGTCCCAGCGACAGCTCATCGCCACGCGCGAGAACGAAGTGGAAGCCGCGCTCGGCGAATTGCGCAGCATCGAGACCGCCCAGATCACGCTGCGCGAGGAGCAGGCCAGGCTGACGGCCACCTTCAACGAGCGCCAGAGCGAGTTCTATGCGCGCAGCGGCGAAATTTCGCGCCTCGAGCAGAATCTCGCCCACAATCAGGAACGCCATCAGGCACTGAGCCAGGAGCTCGAGCGCGCGCGACACAGCCGCGACGAAGCGCTGAAGGTGCTGCAGGCCGACACGGCCCGCCAGGCCGAGATTGATGCCGAGATCGCCACGCTGACGCCGGGTTTCGACGAACGCAGCGGTGCCGAGGAAGTCCACGCCGAAGCGTTGAAGCGCGCGGAACAGGCCGCCGACGAATGGCAGCAGACCTGGGATACCTTCAACAACGAATTCACCGAAACCTCGCGCGCGGAACATGCCGAACAGGTACGCATCGAAATGCTGTCGCGCAGCCAGCAGGAAGCGCAGACCCGGCTCGCCACGCTGGATGCGGAGCGCGCGAAGCTCGATCCGGATTCGATTGAAACCCAGCTCAAGGCGCACCTCGCGACCTTCGCCACCCGGGAGGAAGAACTCGCCGCCCTGCGCGCGGAGCAGGAGCGCACGCGCGCGGCGCTGCAGGAAGCGCGCGCGAACGCGCAGGCGATCGCGCAGCAGTTGAACGCTGCCCGCGCCGAATGGCAGGAATCACGCGGCAAGTTCGCGTCGCTGAAAGCCCTGCAGGAAGCGGCGCTCGGTCGCGATCAGCAGGCCCTGAAGCAGTGGCTGACCTCGCATGCGCTCGCGTCCGAACAGGCCCTCGCCGAGGCCATCTCGATCGAGGCGGGCTGGGAACTGGCGGCCGAAACCGCGCTCGCAGGCCGCATCGCCGCGCTGTGCGGCCCCGACGCCGATCTGCGGCTGCTCGCGACCGGCACAGGAACCGCGCCCACGGGCACTCTCGTCGCGGTGGGATCGGCAACGACAGTGCCGCCGGCCGGTTCGCAGCACGGTCTGCCGCGACTGCTCGACAAAATCGTCAGCCGGGTGGCGCTCGATGGCCTGCTGGCCGGCGTGCACGTCGCGCCGGATGCCGCCGCGGCCCAGGCCGCACGTGCGCAGCTCGCCGCGCACGAATCGATCGTCACGCCCGACGGAATCTGGATGGGACCGAACTGGGTGCAGGTGCGCGGCAAGCATTCGCCGCAGGACAGCGTGCTCGCGCGCGAGCGTCAGCTCGAGCAGTTGCGCGTGGCGCTCGAAGCCGCCGCGGCGCGCACCGCGGAACTCGAAGAGCTGCAGCGCAAGGGCCAGGAGGAAACCCAGGCCATCGAGCGCAAGACCGCCGAGATTTCCACCAGCATCAACCAGCGTGTCGCGGAAGCGGCCGAGGTCAAGGGCAGGGCATCGCGCCAGGAGGGCGACCTCGCCCAGGTGCGAAGCCGCATGGCGAACATCGGCCAGCAGATCGACGAACTGACGCGACGCGCGAACGAAGAGTCGTCACAACTCGCGACCCTGACGGAAAAAGTCACCAGCCTGCGCGAGATCCTGCGGGCACTCGAAGCGAAACGCGAAACGCTGCATGCGGCGCGCCGCGACGTACAGATGAAGCTCGAAGACGCGCGAGTGGCCTGGCGACGCGCCCGCGACGAGCGCCACGAGTTCGCGCTCAAGCTCGAAAGCCTGAAGTCCACGCATGCATCGCTGCTGCTGGCGATCGGGCGCAACAGCCGGCTGGGCGAAGAGCTCGGCGCACGCTGCGTCGAACTCGAGGCCGGCGTCGAGGCGGCACTCGCGCCGCAGGCCGAACTGCGCGAGACGCTCAACGCCGCGCTGGCCGCCCGGGTGCAGAGCGAGAATGCGCTGAAGGAAGCGCGGCAGAGCCTCGATCAGTTCGAGCAGCAGAGCCGTGAGCAGGAAGACACGCGCTCGCGCGCAGAAAAGGACGCGGCCGAGCGTCAACGCGCCCTCGAACAGGCGCGCCTCGACGACCGCGCGCTGCAGGTTCGCGCGCAGGAGCAGGAAGAGCGCCTGCAGCAGGGTGGCCACGGTCTCGAGGGCATCCTCGCCGAACTGCCGGCAGACGCCGACGAAGCTGCCTGGCGCGACAAGCTGACCGCGATCGCCAATCGTATCCAGCGCCTCGGACCGATCAACCTCGCGGCGATCGACGAGTTCGCGCAACTCAGCGAGCGCAAGACTTACCTCGACAGCCAGTTCACCGATCTCACGCAGGCGCTCGCGACGCTCGACGACGCAATGCGCAAGATCGACAAGGAAACCCGTACGCGCTTCAAGGAAACCTTCGACCAGGTCAACGCCGGCCTGCAGCGCCTGTTCCCGCTGCTGATCGGGGGCGGTCATGCGTACCTGGAACTTACGGGCGAGGATCTGCTGGAGACCGGCGTGACCGTCATGGCGCGCCCGCCGGGCAAGCGCAACAGCACGATTCACCTGCTGTCGGGCGGCGAGAAGGCCTTGTCCGCACTCGCCTTCGTGTTCGCGCTGTTCGAACTCAACCCGGCGCCGTTCTGCCTGCTCGACGAGGTCGATGCGCCGCTCGACGACGCGAACGTCGTGCGGCTCACGGAAATGCTGAAGCAGATGTCAGAACGCGTGCAGTTCCTGTTCGTGACGCATAACAAGATCACGATGGAAATCGCCCATCAGCTCGTCGGCGTGACCATGCAGGAAGCAGGCGTCTCGCGCCTCGTGGCCGTGAACATGGAAGAGGCCGTCCAGCTGGCAGGCGTGGCCTGACGGCGTGATCCGGACGGCCGCCTGACGAATACGGATGGAAAGCACTTCCTGGCCATTGCGCATCGCACTGCTGGTCATCGGCCTGGTGGTGGTCGGCGCGATCTATCTGTGGGCGCTGTGGCGGCGTCGGCGCGAAACGCACCGCAGCTACGATCGCAAGATGCGCGGCTTGCGCACGCCGCCGATGCCGCGTCGCCGCGACGACCCGGTATTCGAAGAGGAGCCCGACGACGAAGCCTTCCGGCCACCACCGGAAGACGATTACGAGATCGTGGTCGTCAAGCCGCGCGAGCGGGTCGTCGAGGAGCTGCCCACGATCACGCGGGAACCGGAACCCGAGCCCGAGGCGTCGGCGCCCCTGGCGCCTCCGATCGTGCCGGAAGAGCCGGTGGGCCGCGCGCCGCGCCGTCGGCGTACCAGTCAGTTGTCGCTCGGCTTCGGCGATGAAGAGGCGCCGCCACCACCGTCTTCACGGCCGCATCGCGGCGAGCGTACGGAGCGGTCGGAAAGGGCAGAGCGCGCCGAACGACGCGCGGCGGCGAAGGCCCCGCCACCGCCGCCCCCGGCGCCGGAAGTGCTCGCGCTGTTCCTGCAACCGGCACGCAGCCCTGCACTGCTCGGGCCGGCGCTGCTGAAAGCCCTGAACGCCGTGGGCATGCGTTTCGGCGACATGAACATCTATCACCACTTCGGGGCCGGCGACTTGCGCTCGACACAGCCGCTGTTCAGCCTCGCGAACATGTTCGAGCCCGGACAGTTCGACCTGGCCGCGATGGACGATTTCCAGACCGCCGGGCTCGCGATGTTCATTCAGTTCCCGGCACCGCTCGACGGCCCCGTCGCGTTCGAACTGTTCCTGAATACCGCGCAACGGCTGGCCGAGGCGCTGGATGCCGATCTGCTCAGTGAACCCAACAAGCCGCTCGACAGTGCGACCATTGAAAACATGCGGCTGGTCGCCGCCCGCCACAGTGACCAGCGAAGCTGAGGCGGCCAGGCGCGTCGAAGCCCTTCGCCGCCTGATCGCCCATCATGACCATCGCTACTATGCGCTGGACGCACCCGAGATCTCTGATGCGGCGTATGACGATCTGCTGCGCGAACTGAGCGCGCTCGAGACCGCGTACCCCGCGCTTGTCACTGAAGATTCGCCGACCCGCCGTGTCGGGGGCGCGCCGCTGGCAGCCTTCTCACCGCTGCGTCACGCGCGGCCGATGCTGTCGCTCGGCAATGCGTTCGATGAGGCCGATTTCACCGACTTCGACCGGCGCGTGCGCGAGCGTCTGCAACAGGATGACGTGGCCTATGTCGCCGAAACCAAGCTCGACGGCCTGGCGATCAACCTGACCTATCGTGACGGCGCGCTGGTATCAGCGGCCACGCGCGGTGATGGCGAGGTCGGCGAGGACGTGACGGAGAACGTTCGCACCATCGGCGCCGTGCCGCTGCGCCTGAGCAGCCGGCAAGCACCGGCCCTGATCGAGGTGCGCGGCGAAATCTTCATGACGCATGCGGGCTTTCATGCGCTCAACGAAGCGCAGCTCGCCCGCGGCGACAAGGCCTTCGTCAATCCGCGCAACGCGGCGGCCGGCAGTCTGCGCCAACTCGATCCGCGCATCACTCGCCAACGCCCCCTCAGCATCTACTGTTACGGCATCGGCGCGGTCGAAGGCGCCGTGACGCCATCGACCCAGTTCGAACTGCTCGCATGGTTGCGCGAACTCGGCTGCCGCGTGTCGCCCGAGTCGACGCGCGTCGCCGGGCTCTCGGCGGCGCTCGAGTGGTATCGCGCGATGGAGGCGCGCCGCGCATCACTGCCTTACGATATCGACGGCGTGGTCTTCAAGGTCGACAGGCTCGACTGGCAGGAGCTGCTCGGCCAGGTGGCGAAGGCGCCACGCTGGGCGATTGCCTACAAGTTCAAACCCGAAGAGCGCGAAACGCAGGTGCTCGCCATCGACGTCCAGGTCGGGCGCACGGGTGCGCTGACACCGGTGGCGCGCCTTCAGGGCGTGCATGTCGGCGGGGTGACCGTGACGAATGCGACGCTCCACAACGCAGACGAACTCGCGCGCAAGGACGTGCGTGTCGGCGACACGGTCATCGTGCGCCGGGCCGGCGACGTCATCCCGGAAGTGGTCAGGGTCGTGCTCGAGAAGCGGCCGCCGGGCACCGAGCCATTCGTGATGCCGACCGAAGTCCCCGATCAGCTGCTCGCGCAACGGATTCAGCGCCTGATTCATTTTGCGTCTCGGCGGGCGATGGACATCGAGGGGCTCGGCGACAAGCTCGTCGAGCAGCTTGTACGCGCCGGGCTCGTCAACGATCCCGGCGAGATCTATCGGCTGCGGGTCGAGGATCTGGCCGCGCTGGAACGCATGGGCGAGAAGTCGGCAGAGAACCTCTATGCCGCGATCGAACGCAGCAAGGAGACAACGCTCCAGCGCCTGCTGTATGGGTTGGGCATCCGCGACGTCGGCGAAGCGACGGCCCGTCAGCTGGTCACGTATTTCGGCAGCCTCGATGCGGTCATGCAGGCGTCGGCCGCAGCGCTTGAAGAAGTGCCCGACATCGGCCCGATCGTCGCCGCGCACATCGTGCAGTTTTTCAGCGATCCGGCACACCTCGATCTGATCGAGCGCCTGCGCGCTGCGGGCGTGCGGTGGACGGAATTCGAACCGCAGCCGAAAGCGGCGCTGCCACTCGCAGGATTCACGATCGTGCTGACCGGTGCGTTCAGCTCGCTGACGCGCGAGGAAGCCACGGCCAGGTTGCAGGCGCTGGGGGCAAAGGTCGCAGGCAGTGTGTCGAAGAAAACCAGCCTGGTGATCGCCGGCGCAGACGCCGGTTCCAAGGCTGACAAGGCGCAAGCGCTGGGGATTCCGCTCGCTGACGAAGCGCGTCTGTTGCAGATCCTCGCCGATCCCACGGCCGCAGCCGTCACGCTGGGTGCGGGCGATCAGTCGTCCGGCGTCACCACCTGATTGCGACCACGGACCTTCGCGCGATAAAGCTGCTTGTCGGCGCGTTCGAGCAGGTCCACCGAACCGTCACCCGCCGCGAGCTCGGACACGCCCACGCTGACGGTCACGCTGACGTGCGAACCCGACACCTCGATCTCGCTGCCCGCGACCGCCGCACAGATGCGCTGTCCGAGCAGCTGCGCACCGGCTGACTTCGTGTTCGTCAGGATCACCACGAACTCTTCGCCGCCGTAGCGGAACACGACGTCGCTGTTGCGCGTGCATTTGACGATTGCTTTCGCGACCTCGGTGAGCACCGCATCGCCGACCATGTGTCCATGCGTGTCGTTGATGCTCTTGAAATGATCGATATCGATCATCAGGACCGACAGGGGCGTGTTGTGCCGTACGGAGACGAGCACCTGGTGCTCGAGATGCTGCTCCATGCTGCCGCGATTGTGCACGCCGGTCAGCGGATCGGTGAGCGCGGTCTTCAGCGCGCGTTCGTACATCAGGGCATTGCGCAGCGGGTATACCAGCGCACACAGCATCACTTCGATCAACGCCTGATCGTCGTTGGAGAACGGCTGGCTGCGCATGAAGGTGATTTCGCCCAGCGACTTGCCGAGCAGGTTCAGCTCGTAGGTGCAGCGGTGCAGTTGCAGGCGTCCTTCCTGGAAGGCGAGCCCTTCGGCGCGATTGCGATAGCGCAGGCTGACCCGGCGCACGATGCGGCGGGCCTCGACGGTGAAGGCGTGAATCACGTCCTTCACGTAGAGGCTCGACTGCAGCGCATTCGAAATGCGCAGCACCGTGCTGTCGGACAGCAGAGGCCGGGCCTGGCTGTCCGGCTCGAATGAAGTGATCGCATGTAGCGAACTGGTCGCCCCGGGGTCCGTGCTCGCCTCGGCATGAATGGTCATGGCCGTCTCCTGATAACGCTGCCCTGTCGGAGTAAGCGAATTGCGTGCCAACGGTCACACTTTACGTGAACAAACGCCGCCAGGCCCCGGATTGACGCGTCGCACTGCCGCGATCGGCCAATTTTTCGCCATCAGGCGCCAGATTTTCGGCGCCGTCAGCCGCACGACGGCCGGCCAGGCGGGGCAGTCGTCGTGAATTTGACGCGGGAGGCGGCAGGCGGCAAGGGGCGCCGGCCGACAGCGGCAAGCGGCTGCCGGTCTACTGCAGATCGTACTGCCGGCCATGGCAGGCGCTGGCAGCATCCGAGAGCAGGTAGACGAAGGCCGGGGCCAGCTGCGACGGATCTGGCAGCGTGTCGGCGTTTTCGCCCGGATAGGCCTGGGCCCGCATCCGCGTGCGGCAGCGTCCGGGGTTCACGCTGTTGACGCGGACCTGCGAGGTGCCGGCCATTTCGTCGGCGAGGGTCTGCATCATGCCCTCGAGCGCGAATTTCGACGCGGCATAGGCCCCCCAGTACGCGCGTCCCTGACGCCCGACCGACGAGGACGTGAACAGCACGGACGCGCCGGGCGCCTGCTCGAGCAGCGGCAGACAGGCCTGCAGCAGCAGGAAGTGCGCGTGCACGTTCACCTGAAAGACGCGCGCCCACTGCAGCGGATCGTAGTTGCGCAGCGGCGACAGTTCGCCGAGTAACCCCGCGTTCAGCACGAGTCCGTCGAGCTGTCCCCAGCGCCCGGCGATCAGGCCTGCGACCTCCGCATAGTGGTCGACGGTCGCATTCTCGAGATTCAGCGGCACCAGGCTCGGCGCCGGGCCACCGGCCGCTTCGATTTCATCGGCCAATTTCTCGAGCGCCCGGCCGTCGCGCGCGAGCAGCAGGGTCGTGGCGCCGGCTGCCGCCGCCGCCAGCGCGATCGCGCGGCCCAGTCCGCGCGAAGCGCCGGTGATCAGCACGAGTTTGTCGGTCAGTGGACGGGCAGCGGGGTCCACTGCCGGATAATCGAGTTTGATGGCGGCCAAGGAATTCTCCGCGTCAGCCGAAGTCGCCGGCGCGCAGGATGGTGTCGCGGCGATGGCTGCGGTCGTCAGTGTCTGGATAATCGAGCGTGAAGTGCAGGCCGCGGCTTTCCTTGCGCTTCAGCGCACAGCGGATCACGAGCTCGGCGACCTGCACCAGGTTGCGCAATTCGATGAGGTCGCTGGTGACCCGGAAATTCGCATAGAACTCGCCGATTTCATTGCGCAACAGGTGCACGCGGCGGCGCGCGCGTTCGAGGCGTTTGGTCGTGCGCACGATGCCGACGTAGTCCCACATGAAGCGACGCAGTTCGTCCCAGTTGTGGGCGACGACGACTTCTTCGTCGGCGTCCGTGACCTGGCTCTCGTCCCACGGCGGAATCTCCGGCACCGGCAGGGTCTCGCCGCGCTGCGCGAGGATGGCGTCGGCCGCCGACTGCCCCATCACCAGGCATTCGAGCAGCGAATTGCTGGCCATGCGGTTCGCGCCGTGCAGGCCCGTGCAGCCGACTTCGCCGATCGCGAACAGTCCGGGCAACGAGGTCCGGCCGGCCGTGTCGGTGACGACGCCGCCGCAGAAGTAATGCGCCGCCGGCACCACCGGGATCGGCTCACGGGTGATATCGATGCCGAATTCGAGGCACTTCTGATAGATCGTCGGGAAGTGCGAACGGATGAAATCCGCCGGCCGGTGCGAGATGTCGAGATAGACACAGTCCGCGCCGAGCCGCTTCATCTCGAAGTCGATCGCGCGCGCCACGATATCGCGCGGGGCGAGTTCGAGCCGATCGTCGAAACGGTGCATGAACGGTTCGCCGTTCGGCAGGCGCAAGAGTCCGCCTTCGCCGCGCAGCGCCTCGGTGACGAGAAAGGATTTGGCCTTCGGATGGTAGAGGCAGGTCGGATGGAACTGCACGAACTCCATGTTGGCGATGGCGCAGCCCGCGCGCCAGGCCATCGCGATACCGTCGCCCGTCGCGACATCGGGATTGCTCGTGTACAGATAGACCTTGCCGGCGCCGCCGGTGGCGAGCACGCAATAAGGCGCGCGGAAGGTTTCGACGCGATGCTCGTGACGATTCAGCACGTAGGCGCCGACGCTGCGATCCGGCGTACTGCCGAGTTTGCCGAGCGTGATGATATCGATCGCAATGTGATGCTCGCGCAAATCGATGCCGGGATGCCGTCGGGCGCGCTCGAGCAGGGTGGTTTCGATCGCCTGGCCGGTCGCGTCGTCAGCGTGCACGACGCGGCGGCGGGAGTGCCCCCCCTCCTGGGTCAGGTGCACCGCCGACTCGCCCGAGGCCGTGGGCGCCATCGTGAAGGGGACTCCCTGCGCCATCAGCCACTCGATGCGGTCGCGGCCGTGGCGCACCATGTGCTCGACGACGTCGCGATGGCACAGGCCGGCACCGGCCCGGAGCGTGTCCTCGATATGGGATTCCACGGTGTCGCCCGCGTCCATGACCGCCGACACGCCGCCCTGGGCATAGAGCGTATTGCTCTCGGCAAGGTCGCCCTTGGCGATGACGCACACCCGCATGGCGTCCCCGAGGGCCAGCGCCAGGCTCAGGCCGGCGGCGCCGCTGCCGATCACGAGAACGTCGAAGTCGTGTTGATGTGGCATGGCGGCTGGCTTGGTATACTCCGATTCAATCCCGTGCGGTCCCACGTCTCGAACTAACCATAACAACGATGGTCTACGCCTTCCAAGCGCAGCGGACAGTGGTGTCCATGATATCAGGGTGCTCCCCCTGATGGACGAGGGTCCCACTGACATTGATCTGGTTGCACGGGTACAACGTGGCGACAAGCGGGCGTTCGACCTGCTGGTCACCCGCTACCAGCACCGCATCATCAAACTCGTGACGCGCTATGTGCGGGATCAGAGCGATGCGCTCGACATCACCCAGGAAGCCTTCATCAAGGCCTACCGGGCGCTGCCGAATTTTCGTGGCGACAGCGCTTTTTATACGTGGCTTTACCGCATCGCGATCAATACCGCCAAGAACTACCTCGTAGCGCTTGGCCGGCGACCGCGGGAAGCGGACGTTGAAGGGCCGGACGGCGAACCGATGGATCTCGACGAGATGCAGCGGGACGACGAGACGCCCGAGAAGATTTTGCTGGTCGAGGAGATCAAGGACACGATCCTCAAGACGATACAGGACCTGCCCGAGGACCTGCGCACGGCCATCATGCTGCGCGAGGTCGACGGGCTGAGCTACGAAGAGATTGCCGAAGCGATGGATTGCCCGATAGGCACGGTCCGCTCGCGGATCTTTCGGGCGCGGGAAGCAATCGATATCAAACTGAAGCCGTTGATGGAACAGTGACAAGGCCCGACTATGCAAGCTCAAGAGGAATCCTTTTCGGCGCTCGTGGATGGCGAATCGGACGGCCCGGCGGCCCCCCGGATCACGCGACTGCTGAATGATGAAGCCAGCCGGGACCGCTGGGCCCGTTATCACCTGATAGGCGATGTGCTGCGCGACAGCGCCGCGCCGCTGGCCCCCGACCTGCGCCACCGCATCAGTGCAGCGATCGACGCCGAACCGGCGCTGCTGGCTCCCGCAGCCCGACAGGAAGCACCCCAGACGGTCACGCCGGCGCGCGCGGTACGCCACCTCGCCGTGGCGGCCAGTCTGGCGGCGGTCGGGGTCCTCGGCGTGATGCTGGTGGCCCGTGCGCCGAGCCAGCCGCCGCCGGCCACGCTCGCACAGGCACCCGTCGCCCCCGCAACGGTGCTCCCCGCGCCATCCGCGGCCCAGCCACAGGTCGTTCGCTGGGATGAAGGCGGCACGCCGTCCTCGGCCAATCCCCAGACCATCGAGTTCGAGCGCCGTCTCAACAGCTATCTCGTCAATTTCAACGAGCAACGCGCGAACGTCGGGGTCCCTTCGGTGCACCCGTACGTGCGGATAGTCGGGTCCGAAACCGAGTCCGAACAGCCTTGAGCAACTTCAGCCGTGCTGCGCGCGGCCTGGCCGGGGCCGCTCTGCTCTGGTGCCTGCCGCCGGGCCTCGCCATGGCGGCCGACAGCGTGGAGGCACTCGTCCAGCGGGCCATCGAGGCCGGCAGAACGCTCGACTACGACGGCGTGTTCGTCTACCAGCGTGAGAGCGCGCTCGACACCATGCGCCTGATACACCGCGGCAGCAGTGGTTCTGAAACCGAACGCCTGGTGTCGCTCTCCGGGCCGGCGCGCGAAGTCGTGCGCGACGGCAGCCGCGTGACCTGCACGTTCGCCGACGACAAGGCCGTGATGGTCGAGAAGCGCCAGCCACGCGACCTGCTGACCTTCGGCCTGTCGCGCCCGGTCGAGTCGCTGGCCGAAGAATACGAGTTCAGGCTCGCCGATCCCGATCGCATCGCCGGCCGCACCACGCAGGTCGTGCATATCCTGCCGAAGACGCTCGATCGCTACGGCTACCGCCTGTGGATCGACGACACGACCCATCTGCTGCTGAAGTCCATGGTGCTCGATCACGCGGGGCAGGTGCTCGAGCAGGTGCAGTTCGCGCAGATTTCGATCGGCGTGCCGATTCTCGACGAACTGCTCAAGTCCGAGGTCAGCGGCGTCGACTTCACGTGGTACACGCGCGACGAGACCGCCACGGAACCGGCCGATCCGACCGCGGGCGACTGGCACGTCGCCTGGTTGCCGCCGGGTTTCGAGATGCGCCACGAGCAGATTCAGCACATGCTGGCCAGCAAGATGCCGGTCCGGCATTTCGTGTATTCTGACGGCTTCGCCACGGTGTCGGTTTTCATCGAAAAGCTGCAGGGAACGACCGCTCCCATCCAGGGCTATTCGTCGATGGGGGCCGTGAACGCGTTCAGCCGGGTCGCCGAGAATTTCCAGATCACCGTCGTGGGCGAAGTGCCGCAATCGACGGTGCGCCAGATCGCTGTTGCCGTTGCCAACCGCAAAGCAGAGTAAGCCGCATGAAGTCTTGCCTCATCCTCTCCAGGGCGCGCCTGCTGGCGACGCTGTTCCTCGTCTCCACGTTCGCATGCGCGGCCCCGGCCATGGCGCTGGGCGCCGCCGGCCTGCCGGACTTCACGTCGCTCGTGCGTCAGAACAGCCCGGCCGTCGTCAACATCAGCACCAGCGCCAAGCTCGATGAACTGGCGGACGCGGGCGGCGAAGGCGGCGAGAACCAGATGCCGCAACTCGAGATGCCGAACATCCCGGAAGATCACCCGCTCAACGAACTGTTCCGGCGCTTCTTCGGCGACCAGATGCCCGAAGGTCCGCAGGGCATGATGCCGCAGTCGTCGCTCGGGTCCGGCTTCATCGTGTCGAAAGACGGTTACGTCATCTCGAACTACCACGTGATCAAGGGCGCGGGAGAAATCGTGGTGCGCCTGAGCGACCGCCGCGAGTTCAAGGCCGAAGTCGTCGGCTCCGATCCGCGTAGCGACATCGCGGTGCTGAAGGTGAAGTCAGATGGCGACCTGCCGGTCGTCAAGCTCGGCCGTTCGGAAGCCCTGCAGGTCGGCGAGTGGGTGCTCGCGATTGGCTCCCCGTTCGGTTTCGATCATTCCGTGACGGCCGGTATCGTCAGTGCGAAGGGCCGCAGTCTGCCGAACGAGAACTACGTCCCCTTCATCCAGACCGACGTCGCCATCAATCCGGGCAACTCGGGTGGCCCGCTGTTCAATCTCGACGGTGAAGTCGTCGGCGTGAATTCCCAGATCTACAGCCGCACCGGCGGCTTCATGGGGCTGTCCTTCGCGATTCCCATCGATGTCGTGATGAACGTCTACAAGCAGCTTCGCGAGACGGGCTCGGTGAGCCGCGGCTGGCTGGGCGTGCTGATCCAGGACGTCACGGGTGAACTCGCCGAATCCTTCAAGATGAAGATGCCGCACGGCGCGCTGGTGTCCAAAGTCCTGCCGGACAGCCCGGCGGCGAAAGCCGGCGTCGAAGCGGGCGATGTCATCACGCGCTTCAACGGCAAGGACATCGCGACGTCGTCCGACCTGCCGCCGATGGTCGGCGCGACGACGGTCGGGCAGAAGATCGAAGTCGACATCATTCGTGACGGCAGCAAGCGTTCGATGTTGATCACCATCGGGCAGTTGCCGGAGACCGACGAGGTTGCCGGCAACGAGCCGGCGCCGGCGACGCCGGACGGGACGGCCCGCATTGATCGCCTCAAGATCAGCGTGCGCGAACTCACGGCCCCCGAGCGTGAAGAGCTCGAACTGAAGGGGCGCGGCGTGCTGGTCGAGCAGGTGAAGCAGGGGCCGGCGGCGGCGGCAGGGCTCCAGCAGATGGACGTGATCGTCCAGATCAATTTCAAGCCGGTCGATAGCATCGCCACGTTGAAGAAACTGGTCGGCGCGCTGGCCGGTGGCACCAAGGTCCCGATGCTGATTCACCGCGAAGGCAGCCCGATGTTCCTGGCCCTGGAAGTGCCGAAAAATTGAGTGGGCCGCGCCGGCTGCAGTTCGTCACGCGTCAGGACTGTGGCCTCTGCGCGGACCTGCTGACGCTGCTCGCGCCCTACGAGGCAGCAGGCAAGGTCGTGCTGGAACTGGTCCCGCTCGAAGCGCATCCCCAGGGCGAGGCCTACCAGTGGCGAATCCCGGTGGTGCTCGAAGCAGGTGTCGAGCTGCTGTGGGGGCGGGTAGAGCAGGCTGAACTCAGCGCGACGCTGGGGGAGGTCGGCGTCCCCTGACGCTGCCGGCCATGCCGGCCATGCCGGCGCGCCCCGAGTGGGTTAGAATCGGCGGCCTTGCAATCGGCGGTCCACGCCTCCCTTCATGAAGAACATTCGCAACTTTTCGATCATCGCCCATATCGATCACGGCAAGTCGACCCTCGCCGACCGGTTCATCCAGTTGTGCGGCGGACTCTCGGACCGCGAAATGGAGGCCCAGGTCCTCGATTCGATGGACCTCGAGCGCGAGCGTGGGATCACGATCAAGGCGCAGAGCGTCAGTCTCGAGTACAAGGCGCGCGACGGGCAGGTCTATCACCTGAACATGATCGACACGCCCGGCCACGTCGACTTCAGCTACGAAGTGTCCCGTTCGCTCGCCGCCTGCGAAGGGGCGTTGCTGGTCGTCGATGCGGCCCAGGGCGTCGAGGCCCAGTCAGTCGCGAACTGCCACAAGGCCGTGGACCAGGGCCTCGAAGTCGTGCCGGTCCTGAACAAGATCGACCTGCCGTCGGCAAATCCGGACAGGGTGGCGGTCGAGATCGAGAACATCATCGGCATCGACGCCACCGACGCCGCCCTGGTCAGCGCAAAGTCCGGCCTCGGCGTGCCGGATTTGCTCGAAATGCTGGTCAAGCGCATCCCGTCACCGAAGGGCGACCCCGATGCACCGCTGAAGGCGCTGATCATCGATTCGTGGTTCGACAACTACCTCGGCGTGGTGTCGCTGGTGCGCATCTTCGACGGCGAACTGGTGACCGGCGCCCGGATCAAGATCATGTCGAGCGAACGTGAGGCGACGGCCGATCAGGTCGGCATCTTCACGCCCAAGCGCCTGCGCCGCGACAAGCTGTCGGCTGGCGAAGTGGGTTTTCTCGTGGCCGGCATCAAGGACATCAACGGCGCGCCGGTCGGCGACACGATCACCACGGCACAGAAGCCCGCCACCAGCCCGTTGCCCGGCTTCCAGAAGTCAAAGCCGAACGTATTCGCCGGCATGTACCCGATTGAATCGTCCGATTACGAGGCCTTCCGCGAGGCTCTCGGCAAGCTGCGACTGAATGACGCGGCGCTCCAGTACGAACCGGAGACGTCGGAAGCGCTGGGGTTCGGTTTTCGCTGCGGCTTCCTCGGCATGCTGCACATGGAACGCGAGTACGGCATGCAGTTGATCACGACGGCGCCGACCGTGGTCTACGAAGTGCTGCTGAAAAGCGGCGAGGTACGCACGATCGACAATCCGTCGCGGCTGCCCGGGCCGAACGAGATCGAGGAGATCCGCGAGCCGATCATCCAGGCCGACATCCTGACGCCGCAGGACTATCTCGGCAACGTGATGACACTGTGCATCGAGAAACGCGGCGTGCAGCGCAAAATGAGCTTTCTCGGTGGCCAGGCGGCCGTGAGCTATGCCATCCCGATGAGTGAAATGGTGCTCGATTTCTTCGATCGCCTGAAGTCGCTGTCGCGCGGCTACGCGTCGATGGATTACAGCTTCCTCGAGTACCAGACCGCGGACATGGTCAAGGTCGACGTGCTGATCAATGGCGAAAAGGTCGATGCGCTGTCGATCATCGTCCATCGCACCGACGCTGAACGTCGCGGACGTGACCTGGTGTCGAAGATGCGCGAGATCATCCCGCGGCAGATGTTCGACGTCGCCATCCAGGCGGCCATCGGCGCCAAGATCATCGCGCGCGAGTCGATCAAGGCGCTACGCAAGAACGTGACCGCGAAATGCTACGGCGGCGACATCACGCGCAAGCGCAAACTGCTGGAGAAGCAGAAAGAGGGCAAGAAGCGTATGAAGCAGGTCGGTTCGGTGGAAATTCCGCAGGAAGCATTCATGGCCGTGCTGAGCGTCAGGAAGCAGAAGTGATATTCGATTTCTCGACCATCATGGTCCTGCTGGTGGCCGTCAGCGGTGCGATCTGGGGCATCGATGCCTGGGCCTTCCGGGCCAGGCGCCAGGCCCGCGCCGGCGGTGCCGACGTGCCCGATCCGATGCTCGTCGACTATGCGCGATCATTCTTTCCAATTTTCCTCATCGTCCTGATCCTGCGCGCATTCCTCGTCGAGCCGTTCCGCATCCCGTCGGGCTCGATGATTCCGACGCTGCTCGTCGGCGATTTCATCCTCGTCAACAAGTTCGGCTACGGCATCCGGCTGCCGGTCATCAACAAAAGGATCATTGAGATCGGCGACCCCGCGCGCGGCGACGTCGTCGTGTTCCGCTACCCCGAAGATCCGTCGACCCCGTTCATCAAGCGGGTCGTCGGCTTGCCGGGCGATCGCATCGCCTACAAGCAGAAGCGGCTGTGGGTCAACGGTGAACAGGTGCCTTACGATGACGCCGGGACCTATGTCGGGGTCAAATCGGCAGTGATGCATACCGGCGCCGAAAAGCTCGTCGAACATCTCGACGGCAAGGCGCACGACCTCATCGTCACGCCGCGGGCCTATTCGTTCGACTGGGAAGGCACGGTGCCGCCCGACAGCTATTTCGTGCTCGGCGACAACCGGGACAACAGCCGGGACTCCCGCTTCTGGGGCTTCGTGCCGAACGAGAATTTGATCGGCAGAGCGTTTATCATCTGGATGAACTGGGACAAGGGACCCGATCTCAAGCGGATCGGGACCCGCATCGAATGAGTCGAAGCAGGGGGTAGCCATGGCCAATCGACCGACCTTCCAACGCGGCGTCAGCCTTACCGGCCTTATTTTCTGGTGCGTGCTGCTCGGCGGCGCAGCCTTGATCACGATGAAGCTGTTCCCGCTCTACAACGAAAAAATGAAAGTCGACTTCGCGTTCGAGAAGGTGCTCGGCGAACCCGGCGTCGGCAGCTGGACGAAGGCCGATATCGTCAAGGCCATCATGAAGCAGTTCGAAGTGTCCGATGTCGATCGCTGGGGCACCGTCGAGTTCAGCAAGCTGCTGCAAATCGAGCCGCCCCGGGATGGCAAAGGACGCATCCTGTCGCTGTACTACGAGATTCGCGGCCCGCTGTGCTGCCAGCTCGACGTCGTGCTGAATTACGAGAAAGAAGCCGAACTGCCGCGGGGCACGGTCGAATAAGGGTCCGCCGCAGGTTGATTTGAATACCTTCGTCGCATACGAGTTTCGCAATCCCGACCTGCTGGCGACGGCGCTCACCCACCGCAGCGCCTCGGCCCGCCACAACGAGCGCCTCGAGTTCCTGGGTGATGCCCTGCTGGGTTTCATCATCGCCGATGTCCTGCACGAACGGTTTCCGACGGCAGACGAGGGCGGGCTGACAAGGGCCCGCGCCGCGCTGGTGAACCGCGATACGCTCGCCGAAATCGCCCGCGAGTTCGACGTAGGCGCCCTGCTGCGGCTAGGCGAGGGCGAACTGAAAAGCGGCGGCTGGCGCCGCAGTTCCATCCTCGCCAATGCAGTCGAGGCCGTCACGGCGGCCATCTATCTCGACGGCGGCATGGACGCCTGCCGCAGCGCGGTGCTGCGCTGGTTCGAGCGCCGCCTCGCGGCGGCCAACCCGGGCGCCGCGCCCAAGGATGCCAAGACCGAACTGCAGGAGTACCTGCAGGCACGCAAGCGCCCGCTGCCGAGCTATCGCACGCTCGCGGAAGAGGGGCCACCACACGACCGAAAATTCAGAATCGAATGCCTGATTGAGGGGTATCCACCCGTGATCGCCGAAAGTAACAGCCGCCGCGGCGGCGAACAGGATGCAGCGCGCCTCGCGTTGAAGGGACTGCGCACGGGTGAACTGCCTTGAGCGGCAGCGACACCCCGGTCAAACGCTGCGGGCACGTGGCAGTCGTCGGCCGACCGAACGTCGGCAAGTCGACGCTGGTCAACCGCATCATCGGGCAGAAGATCTCGATCACTTCGCGCAAACCGCAGACCACGCGTTACCAGGTCCTCGGGATCGCGAATACCGCGAACGCGCAGCTGATCTTTGCCGATACGCCCGGCTGGCAGCCACGCCCGCGTACCCAGCTCGACAAGCTGATGAACCGACAGATCGATGCCGCCCTCGCCGAAATGGCGGCCGTGCTGATGGTGGTCGACGCGCGCGGCTGGAAGCCCGAGGACGACCCGATTGCCGAGCAGTTGCTGAGCGCGCAGTGCCCGCGCTTCCTGGCGCTGAACAAGATCGATCAACTGAAGGACAAGGAAGCGCTGCTGCCCCTGCTGGCCGAGCTGGCGGCACGACTGCCCGAGGTCGAGATCGTGCCCGTCAGTGCGCTGAAGGGTAGCGGCATCACGCAGCTCGTCAATGCCATCGCCGCCACGCTCCCCGAAGGTGAACCGCTCTATCCGATCGACCAGGTCACCAACCGTTCGGAGCGCTTTCTGGCGGCGGAGCTCGTGCGCGAGCAGCTGATGCGCCAGCTCGGCGACGAGCTGCCGTACGCGGCGAATGTCGTGATCACGAAGTTCGAGGATCGCCCCGAGCGCACCCACATCGAATGCGAAATCTGGGTCGAGAAGCCCGGCCAGAAGGCGATCGTCATTGGCAAGGGCGGCGCTCGCCTGAAGGAAATCGGCACGGCCGCGCGGCTGGCGCTGGAGCGCATGCTCGACCGACCGGTGTTCCTGCACACGCAGGTGCGTCAGCAGGACGGTTGGACCGAGGACGCGCGCGTGCTGTCGAAGATCGAACGCGACGGCCAGTAAGGCCGCGATGGCAGGTCCCTCGCAGCAGGATCAGGCCTATGTTCTCCACACCCGTCGCTATCGTGAAAACAGCCTGCTGGTCGAAGCGCTCACCCGCGAGCACGGCCGGATAGGTCTCGTCGCCCGCACGCCGGGCAGCGGCAAGCGCCGGCGCGAAGTGCTGCAGGCATTCCGGCCCATGCTCGCGGTCTGGCAGGGGCGTGGCGAACTCTACTCACTGACCCACTGGGAGCAGACGACAGCAGCGCCCGCGCTGCTCGGCGAGCGGCTGCTGAGCGGCCTCTACCTCAATGAACTCGTGATCCGGCTGGCGGGCCGCGGCGAGGGCGATCCGCGCCTGTTCGACAGTTACGCGACCACAATCGATCTGATTGCCCACGGCGACGCGCTCGAACCCGTGCTGCGCGCCTTCGAAGTCGCCTTGCTGGAAATCAGCGGCTACGGTCTCGAGTTCGAGATGGCCGTCGACGCCGAGTGTCCCGTGACGGCCGGTACGCGCTACGTCTACCAGCTCGATCAGGGACCGTTCCTCACCGAGTTGAGGCCAGGCGGCATCCCGGTGCAGGGAGAAACCCTGCTGGCGCTGGCCGGCCGGCAACCGCTGACACCCGACGTGCTGCCCGAGGCCAAGCGCCTGATGCGCGCCGTCCTCGCCCACCATCTCGGCGACCGCCCGCTGCACTCGCGCAGCCTGTTCGGTCCCGCCGAGTCCGATTGAGCGCCGCGCCGCGGTACCGTGGCTGCAGCCCGGCGGGTAGAATACAGACGACCACCCGGCCAGCGCGGAGAGCCATGGCTTCTTCCTTTCGTCCCCTCGAACTCGGCGTCAACATCGACCATGTCGCGACTCTGCGGCAGGCCCGCGGCACCGCCTTCCCCGATCCCGTGTACGCGGCTTACCTGGCCGAACAGGCCGGCGCCGACGCGATCACGATCCATCTGCGCGAAGACCGCCGACATATCCAGGATCGCGACCTTGAGCTGCTGAGTCAGACCGTGCGCGGCCGCCTCAACCTGGAGATGGCGGCGACCGACGCGATGCTCGCCATCGCCGAACAGCGACGGCCGTCGAACTGCTGCCTCGTACCCGAGCGCCGCGAAGAACTGACGACCGAGGGCGGACTCGACGTGGCCGGCCAGGCTGCGCGCATGAAAGATGTGTGCGGCCGGCTCGCGGCGGCTGGCATCGTCGTCTCACTGTTCATCGACCCCGAGCCCCGCCAGATCGCAGCCGCCGCCGCCGCCGGGGCACCGGCCATCGAACTGCACACCGGCACCTATGCCGACGCCACGGAGACGGCGCAGCGCACCAGTGAGCTCGCTCGTATCACCGAGGGCGCGGCACTCGCCTCGTCGCTCGGGCTGCAGGTCAACGCCGGCCACGGTCTGCACTATTCGAATGTGCAGGCCATCGTGCGGATCGAACCGATCGTCGAACTGAACATCGGGCACGCAATTGTGTGCCACGCGCTGTTCGTCGGCTTCGAGCGCGCCGTGCGCGAAATGAAACAGCTGATGATCGAGTACCGTCCGTGATCCTCGGGCTCGGCATCGACATCGTCAAAACCGAGCGCGTGCGGGACGTCTATGCGCGCTACGGCCGCAAGTTCGCGCGCCGCATCCTCGCGGCCGGCGAATTGCTGCGCTTCGACGAAAGCAAACGCCCGGTCAGCTTTCTCGCGATGCGCTTCGCCGCCAAGGAAGCGACCTCGAAAGCGCTCGGGACCGGCTTCCGTCAGGGCGTCAGCCCACGCCAGATCGAAGTCACGCACAACGCTGCCGGCAAGCCGTCACTGCAATTGCACGGCGCCGCCGCCGAGCACGCGCAGCGACTCGCAGTCGGTGGCAGCCATATCAGCCTGACAGACGAGGCAGAATACGCCGCCGCCGTCGTCGTTCTCGAGACCTGAACACGCCATGAGCATTGCCCTGCCGCGCGACGTCGCAAAACGCCGCACCTTCGCCATCATCTCCCATCCTGACGCCGGCAAGACGACCGTCACCGAGAAGCTGTTGTTCCTCGGTGGCGCGATCAACGCTGCCGGTACCGTCAAGGCCCGCAAGAACGCGCGCTATGCCGCGTCGGACTGGATGGAAATCGAGAAGCAGCGCGGGATCAGCGTCACCTCGTCCGTGATGCAGTTCGAGTACGAGGACTGCATCATCAATCTGCTCGACACGCCCGGCCACGAAGACTTCTCCGAAGACACGTACCGCGTGCTGACGGCCGTCGACTCTGCGCTGATGGTGATCGACGCGGCGAAGGGCGTTGAAGAGCGCACGATCAAGCTGCTGGAAATCTGCCGGATGCGCAATACGCCCGTCATCACGCTGATCAACAAGCTCGATCGTCACGCGCGACCGCCGCTCGAACTGCTCGACGAAATCGAGCGCGTGCTGTCGATACGCTGCGCGCCCATCACCTGGCCGCTCGGTTCGGGCAGCCAGTTCGCGGGGATCTATCACTTCGACCGCCGGCAGGTGCTGCGCTTCGCCCGCGAAGTCGATGCGAACACCGATCTGGTCGATGCCGAAGCCTTCGACCTGGAAGCTGCTGCCGCGCTGCCGTGGACCGAGGACACCCTGCCGACGCTGCGCGAGGAGATCGAGCTGATCGAGGGCGCGGGCGCCGAGTTCGAAGTCGAGGCCTATCGCGCCGGGCACGTCACGCCGGTGTTCTTCGGCACGGCGCTGCGCAATTTCGGGATTCGCGAAATGCTCGATTTCTTCGTGCGCGTGGCGCCCCCACCGTGCGCGCGCGAAGCCAATGAACGCGTGATCGAAGCGGGGGAATCTACGTTTTCGGGCTTCGTGTTCAAGATCCAGGCGAACATGGATCCGCAGCACCGCGACCGCATCGCGTTCCTGCGGATCTGTTCGGGACATTTCCAGCCCGGCATCAAGCTGCGCCACGTGCGTCTCGGGCGCGATGTGACGATTTCGAATGCGCTGACCTTCATGGCCCGCGGCCGCGAGCAGGCTGAAGACGCCTGGGCGGGCGACATCATCGGGCTGCACAATCACGGAACGATTCAGATCGGCGACACCTTCACGGCCGGCGAATCACTGTCGTTCAAGGGCATTCCGAGCTTCGCGCCGGAATTGTTCAGGCGCGTGCGCGCGGCGGACCCGATGAAGAACAAGGCGCTGCTGAAAGGATTGACGCAGCTGTGCGAGGAGGGCGCGGCGCAGGTGTTCCGCCTCACCCAGCGCAACGATCTCGTGCTGGGCGCAATCGGCGTCCTGCAGTTCGATGTGGTCGCGTTCCGTCTGCGCAACGAATACAGCGTCGACTGCATCTTCGAAGCGGTGAATACGACGATCGCGCGCTGGATTTCGAGCTCGAAGGCGGGGGAAGTCGAGCGCTTCGTGCGTCAGCTCGGGGACAACGTGGCCATCGACGGCGGTGGTCAGCTCGCCTATCTCGCGCCGACGCGCGTGAACCTGCAACTGGTGACGGAGCGTTGGCCGGACATCAGGTTCCACGCCACGCGGGAAATCAGCCTGCGGGATGACGCTGCCGCCTGAGGCGCCTCCGTATCAGGGTTCAGCAGGCTGGAGAAAATGGCCTGCGCCCTCGCATGACCGCCCGGTCATGCCCGACTCCATGTCCAGCGCGCCTTGCACATGGCGCGCCGGTCACGTTTTTCTGGGGCGTGTCAGGGTTCTTCCGGCGACGTCGGTTGGCTGACCGCTTCACGCGCCGGAGCTGCCGGTGCGGCCTCGACGACAGGCGAATGCAGCGGCGCTGGCGAATGCAGCGGCGCTGGCGACTGCACCGGCGCTGGCGACTGCACCGGCGCTGGCGACTGCACCGGCGCTGGCGACTGCACCGGCGCGGGTGCCTGCACCGGCGCCGAAGCCTGCACCGGCGCGGAAGCCTGCACCGGCGGCGGCGTCGCCACTTCGACCGGGCGTGGGCGCGGCGGCGGCACCGGCAATGGGCCGAAGTCGCTGTTGCCGGCCGGCTTGCCCTGGTTCGAATCGAACAGTTCGCTTTGGCGAGCGGCGCGCTCGTCGTAGCTGCGCTGCAGATCGGCCGCACTGCGTTCCTCCTGCGTCGGCGGTGCCGGCGGCGGCGGAAGTGTGGACACGACGGCAGCAGCACTCACTGCGGCGATGCTGGATGAGGCCGGCGGCACGGCAGTCGGCGCTTGCGATTCGCCGAGGCGGTTTCGCGCTTGCTGCCGATCACGCGGCTCACCACGGCCTTCGCCGCGCGGTTCACGGTCGGCTCTGGGCTCGCGTTCGCGCCGCGCTTCACCTTCTGCGCGCGGTTCCCTCGGTTCGCGCCGCGGTTCGCCTTCTGCACGGGGCTCCCTCGGTTCGCGAGGCTCCCTGTGTTCGCCCCGTGGCTGCTGCTCACCGCGGCCACGCCCGCCGCCGTCACGACCATCGCGGCGGCGGCCATCGGCAGGGCGTTCCGCCCCGGCTTCGCGCGGTGCCTCGCCGGCTCCCCGGGTTTCCTGGTCACCGCGTGCGCGCGGTTGACCGTCGCGCCCCGCGCCCCCTCGGCCGCGGCCGCCCCGACGGTCGCGGCCACGCTGGTCGTCGCGTTGACGGTCGCCACTGTCGTTCGCCGGCTGGCCCTGCGAGCGGGGCTGCTGGGCGGGGCGGGGCGCCTGCGCGGCCTGCGGCGCCGGAGAAGACGCGGGCTTACCGGCCTGCGGTGCCGGCGGCGGCGCCTCCGCACCGTTCGGCGGCGCGCCGAACAGCGCGGAAATGAATCGTTTGATCACACCCCCGCTGCGCTGTTCGCCCGTCTGTCCGGGCGCGGGCTGCGCGGCGGCTTCGGGCGCCGCCTGCGGCGCGTTGCGCACGATGTCGCGCACCGCAGCCTGCTGCTGGCGCGGCGGCGGTGTCTGGCGCGTGTAGTCAAGTGCCGGCGCGGCCGGCGTCTCGGTCGCGAGTTCATAGCTGTCACCGAGCTCGCGCTTGGCCAGATCCTGCTCGCGGATACGCTGCACGTTGAAATGCGGCGTTTCGAGGTTGGCGTTCGGCACCAGGATGATCTCGACTTCCTGTCGCTCCTCGATGCGTGAGACATCGCGGCGCTTCTCGTTGAACAAGAAGGTCGCAACGTCGACCGGCACCTGGGCGACGACCTTGGACGTCGAGTCCTTCATCGCCTCTTCCTCGAGCATGCGCAGGACCGTCAACGCCGTCGACCGCAAGCTGCGGATGGTGCCGACGCCTTCGCAGCGCGGACAGATTTCGTGGCTGAACTCCGCCAGCGACGGCCGCAGGCGCTGCCGCGACATCTCCAGCAGGCCGAAGCGCGAGATGCGACCGATCTGCACGCGCGCCCGGTCCATCTTCACGCTTTCGCGCATCTTGTTCTCGACCGCGCGCTGGTTCTTCGCCGACATCATGTCGATGAAGTCGATCACGATGAGGCCGCCGAGATCGCGCAGCCGTAGCTGGGTCGCGATTTCCTCCGCTGCTTCGAGGTTGGTCAGCAGCGCGGTTTCCTCGATGTCGCCGCCGTGGGTCGCGCGTGCCGAGTTGATATCGATGGTGATCAGCGCTTCGGTCGGTTCGATCACCAGCGCGCCGCCGCTCGGCAGCCGCACTTCGCGGCTGAAGGCGGTCTCGATCTGGCTTTCGATCTGGTAACGCGTGAACAGCGGCACGCTGTCCGTGTACATCTTCAGCTTGTTGATGTTCGCCGGCATCACCTGCTTCATGAAGTCGCAGGCGGTCTGGTACAAGGCTTCGTTGTCGATCAGGATTTCGGCGATGTCGCTGCGCAGGTAGTCGCGGATGGCGCGGATGATGACGTTCTGATCCTGGTAGATCAGGAACGGGGCAGCGCGCTCGCCGGCGGCCTGGTCGACGGCCTGCCACAGCTGGACGAGGTAATCGAGGTCCCACTGGAGCTCTTCGGAGCTCTTGCCGATGCCGGCCGTGCGCAGGATGAGACCGATGTTTTCCGGGATGACGAGCCCGGCCATCGCTTCCTTCGCATCTTCGCGCGCATCGCCTTCGATCTGGCGCGACACGCCGCCAGCCTTTGGATTGTTCGGCATCGCGACGAGGTAGCGGCCGGCGAGGCTGACGAACGTGGTCAGCGCCGCGCCCTTGTTGCCGCGCTCCTCTTTCTCGACCTGAACGATCAGTTCCTGGCCTTCGCGCAGCGCTTCCTTGATGTTGACGCGGCCGCTGCTGTTGCGCGCCCGTTCATCGAACAGGTGGCGGGCGACTTCCTTCAGTGGCAGGAAGCCGTGACGCTCGGCGCCGTAGTCGACGAAGGCCGCTTCGAGGCTGGGCTCGATGCGAACGATCCGGGCTTTGTAGATGTTGGATTTCTTCTGTTCCTTGCCGACCGCTTCGATGTCGAGATCGAAGAGCTTCTGGCCATCGACAAGGGCAACGCGCAACTCTTCACGCTGAGTTGCGTTGATAAGCATTCTTTTCATTGACGGAATCCTTGGCTGCGCGTCCGCGTCAGGCTGCTGACGGGCCGCCCGTCGTTACACGCTCGGGGGCGGCTGCGGAACGCGATGCGTTGAGCGGACCGCGGGCACGCGGGCCCACGGTCGATTACGCTCTGGCCGGGAGATACCGGAAGTGGACGATAGTCGGCGCAGCGATGACACGGCGCGTGCACTCGGAGTGCCGGAACTGGCGCGCTCGTGACTTCATGCGCGGCGGCTTATCCGGCAGCGAAGATTCGCTGGAGCAGGAAGCTGAACGGTCCGCGCTTCCGGTTTGATAAACTGCCGTTGCTATCCGCGCTAACTAATTGGTCTTTTGACACATTCACGGTGCGCGCGGCACAGAGTCGGGGCGAATATAACAGCGTTGCACACGCGCGGCAACGCGCACGGGAGAGCAGACAAATCGTGACAGCCTCAAGGTCGGCAGCAAGGGTGCAGGAGGTCGGGGCAGAACATGCCGAGCGCCGCCTCGACAATTTTCTGACCACCCTGCTCGAGGGCGCGCCACGCGCGTACGTCTACCGCATCATCCGCAGCGGCGAGGTGCGCGTGAACGGTCGCCGCGCGACGCCCGGCCTGCGGCTGAACGCGGGCGACCAGGTCCGCATCCCGCCGTTCACGGCCGTCACCGGCGAGGCGCCGCGCGTCGCGCGCCAGGTGCTGGAGCGCGTCGAGCGCCAGATCCTGTTCGAGGACAGCCGGATCATCGTGCTGAACAAGCCGGCCGGGATCGCGGTGCACGGCGGGTCGGGCCTCGATTACGGCCTGATCGAGGTGCTGCGGCTGCTGCGCCCGGACGACGGCAAACTGGACCTCGTGCACCGGCTCGATCGTGAAACCTCCGGCTGCCTGCTGTTCGCGCGCGACCTGCTGAGCCTGCGCCAGCTGAACCAGCAGTTGCGCGAGGGTCACATGGACAAGGCCTATGTCGCGCTGCTCGCCGGCCAGCTGCCGTCGCGCCCCGTCGAGTGCCGGGCACCGCTCGCGCTGGTGCCCGACCAGCACGGCGAGAAACGGGCCGTCGTCAGCGCCGACGGCATGGCGGCCCACACGACGTTCCGGGTGCGCACGGCTTACCCGGCCGCGACGCTGGCCGCTGTCACCCTCGATACCGGCCGCACGCATCAGATCCGTGCCCATGCCGCCCACCTCGGGCACCCGGTGGCCGGCGACCCTCGCTATGGCGATCCCGCCTTCAACAAAGGGCTGCGCGCGTTGGGCCTGAAGCGTCTGTTCCTGCACGCCGAGCGGCTGCGCTTCACGCTCGATCGCGCTTACGAGTTCGCGGCGCCACTGCCGGCCGAACTCGACACCGTGTTGCAGGCGTTGGGCTCAGCACGCCACGAGGCATGAGGCTCCGTGCCTCGCGCCAGGCGGGCAGGGCGAGTTCGCCGCCGCGATACACCAGCCTGCTAGACTGCAGCCTCCCGCACCAGGAGCGACCCGACGATGACTGACCGCCCCGATCCCGCCGGCAACACGCCGCCCGACGCCGACTGGGAGCGCACGCTGCTCAAACGCTTCGCCTTCGACGTGCTGCGCGAACAACGCGCGACGCGACGCTGGGGCATCTTCTTCAAGCTCGCGCTGCTGGCTTACGTGCTCGCGATTTTCGTCGTCTCCTGGCGCGGCAGCGGCACGGGCGGTTTCGTCAGTGCAGACAAGATCACCGCACTCGTCGAAGTGCAGGGCGTGATCGCACCCGATCTCCCGGCCAGCGCCGATCACGTCGTGACCGGCCTGCGCGAAGCGTTCAAGGACAAACGGACGCGGGGCGTCATCCTTCGTATCAACAGTCCGGGCGGCAGCCCGGTGCAGTCCGGCTATATCAATGACGAAATCTATCGCCTGAAGAAGAAGTACCCGAAGATTCCGGTGTATGCGGTGATTCAGGACATGTGTGCGTCCGGCGGCTATTACGTGGCGGTGGCGGCCGACGAGATTTACGCCGACAAGGCGAGCATCGTCGGTTCGATCGGCGTGCGCATGGACGGCTTCGGCTTCGTCGAGACGCTCGGCAAGCTCGGCGTCGAACGGCGCCTGCTGACCTCCGGCGAACACAAGGCCTTCCTCGATCCGTTTTCGCCGTTGCAGCCCGAAGAGGTCGCGCACGTCTCGGGCCTGCTGAAGGAGATCCACGAACAGTTCATCAACACCGTCAAACGCGGCCGCGGTGATCGCCTGAAAGAGGGCGCGGATCTCTTCAATGGCTACATCTGGACCGGCGAGCGCGGTCTCGAACTGGGGCTGGTCGACGGCCTGGGCTCTGCGAGCCATGTCGCCCGCGAGATCATCGGCGCCGAGGACATCGTCGACTTCACGCCGAAAGAAAACGTGCTCGAGCAGGTTGGCCGACGCTTCGGCGCAAGGCTCTCGGCTCTAATGCGCGAAAGCTTCGCGCTGCGCCTCTGAAGTGCAGAGCGCGAATCCGCTTCGAACGCCGGGCTGACGCGGGCGGCCCGCCTGGCGCGATCGGGACCAATGGACCGGCGCGAGTAGGTGAAAGACGCCTATGTCGGGCTTCTTGAACCCGCCCAACGGCCATGAGGCGCCTGCCTCACCATGATGAAAGCCCGCTGTCGCCAGTCGTGGCCCTGAGGCAGCATCGCTGAATCCGCGATCGGGAGCTCGTACGGCGGTGAACCGCGGCAGTGGAACTGCGTGGCGCGGGAGCCGGGGATGAGCGGCGGCGCCGCCGCGATCCCGGATTGCGCTGCGCTTCGTCCAAGCTACGAAAGGCCCTAATCGTGCTGCGCTGTCCTCGCCCGGGGGTGCGGCGGCAACCCGGGTTCCGCGCTGCAAGCGGGCGACCAGAGTGCGCCGGACAGGCCCTTTCGCAGAGGGGCCGGGAATTTCCGGTCGAGTTCATCGCGAGTGACCGCTATTGCAGCGGAGCTATTCGGCCTCGTGCCCTGCCGGGGCGCCCAGCGGCGACACGCCAAAGGTTTCGAGGAGATCGATGAGCGCGACCAGCGGCAACCCGATCAGCGCGGTCGGGTCGTCGCTGGTGATGCGCCGGCACAGCGCTATCCCGAGGGCCTCGGCCTTGAACGCGCCGGCGCAGTCGAAGGCGGGCTCGCTGTCGACGTAGGTGGCGATGCGCCCGGCACAGAGGTCCCGGAACTCGACGGTGGTCGGCACGAGGCGCGAGCGGTGCACACCGGTGGCGCTGTCGAGCACGCAGACCGCCGTCTGGAAGACCACGCAGTGGTTGGCGGCCGCGGCGAGTTGGGCGATCGCCGCGGCGCGACTGCCGGGTTTGCCGATCAGGCGGCCGTCGACCGTCGCGCTCTGATCGCTGCCGATCAGCAGGTGGGCCGGAAACCGGGCGCACAGGGCCGCCGCCTTGGCGTGCGCGAGGCGCAGCGTCAGCGCATCCGCGGTTTCGCCGGGCCTCGGGGTTTCGTCGATGTCCGGACTCATCGCAGCGTAGGGCAGGCGCAGGCGCTCGAGCAGGGCCTGGCGATAGCGCGAGGACGAGGCGAGGACGAGGGGGCGGCGGACCATACGGGCGAACACTCTCGGCTTGGCAACGAAGGGCAGGGGCTGAGGCCCGGCGCGAGCGGGTCGCGCGGGGCCGATACCCGCCGCACGGACGAGGACGGCACCGCAGGCGGTGCTCGCCGCCGGTTTCCGCCAGACCCCAAGGGATTCTACGGTCTTGCAAACTCCCGTATACTCCCGCGCCCAATGCCGGGCAAGCTACCAGACAAGATCGATCCCAAGCGCCTGGCTCATCAGGGCGCGGTGCTCGAGGGCGACATTCCGGTCGCTGCGCTGAGCCGCCTCGGCGCGGCCTTCGAGGTCAGGGAGCCAGCGCACGCGCACCTGACATTCGCGTGGTCGTCGCGGCACCGGCCGGCGGTGACGGGGGAAGTATCGGTCCGCATTGCGAGCACGTGCCAACGCTGCCTGCAGGCGTTCGAAACCGTGGTCACGGCGACGGTGGACATTGAAATCGGTGAAGCACCGCGCGACACCGAACAGGATTTCGAACTGTTGCTGCAGCCGGACGAACCGCTGCAGATCGCGACGCTCGTCGAGGACGAGCTGTTGCTCGAAGCACCGATGATACCGGTGCATGCGCCCAGCGAGTGCGCGGCACCCGCGGTCACGCCCGATGACCCGGCCGAGGTCGCGGCGGGCGAAGACGACGAAACGCGGCGCCCGTTCGCCGATTTGCAGGCATTGCTGACGCGCCCAAAGCAATAACTTCGGCGCACCAAACCATGACGGGTCGCGCGGTTGCGGCCCATGAAACAGGTCGGAAGACTGAGGAGAGACGACAATGGCCGTTCAACAGGACAGAAAGACTCCGTCGAAGCGCGGCATGCGCCGCTCCCATGACAAGCTCACGAACCCGGCGCTGTCGGAAGAGCCGACCACGGGCGAAGTCCATCGCCGGCACCACATCAGCCCGGATGGCTACTACCGCGGCAAACAGGTGCTTGCCAGCAAAGACTGATAGCCGGCCAGGCGGGATGACATCCAAGCGTCATCCCGCGCCCGGAACCCACCCCGCGTGATACGCCTCGCCCTCGACGCGATGGGCGGCGACTTCGGCCCCGAAGTCACCGTGCCCGCCGCCACCGCCGCGCTCAAGCGTTACCCCGAACTGTCACTGACGCTCGTTGGCGATCGTGATGCGGTGTTGCGCGTGCTCGGCAATGCCGTCCCCGATGAAGCGCGCTGCACCGTGCAGCATGCGCCACAGAAAGTGGAGATGGACGAACGCCCGTCGAGTGCCCTGCGCAACAAGCGCGAGTCCTCGATGCGCGTCGCGCTCGATCTCGTGCGCGCCGGCGCCGCCGATGCCTGCGTCAGCGCCGGCAACACCGGCGCGCTGATGGCGATGGCGCGCTACGTGCTGAAAACCCTGCCCGGCATCGACCGGCCTGCGATCTGCGCGACGATGCCCGGCATCAAGGGCACGACGCACATGCTCGATCTCGGCGCCAACGTCGATTCGAGCTCCGAAGAACTGTTCCGTTTCGCCGTGATGGGATCGGTGCTGTGCGAGTCCGTCGACAACCGCCCGAACCCGCGCGTGGCCCTGCTGAACATCGGCGAAGAAGAAATCAAGGGCAACGACCGCGTCAAACAGACGGCGGTGCTGCTCGAACAGAGTTCGCTGAACTACCAGGGCTTCGTCGAAGGCAACGATATTTTCTCCGGCACCGTCGACGTGATCGTCTGCGACGGCTTCGTCGGCAATGTCGCGTTGAAGGCCAGCGAAGGCGTCGCCAGCATGTTGATGAACATGGCGCGCGAAGAATTCACGCGCAACGGCATGGCGAAGCTGAGCGGCCTGTTCGCGCGACCGGCGCTGCAGCGGCTGCGCGATCGCGCCGATCCGCGCCGCTACAACGGCGCCAGCCTGCTCGGGCTGCGCGGCATCGTGGTCAAGAGTCATGGCGGTGCCGACATCATGTCGTTCGGCCGCGCGATCGATGAAGCCGTGCTCGAGGTGCGCAAATCCGTGCCCGAGCGGATCAGCAGCATGCTCGAACAACTGCTCGTCAACCAAACGGATACCTGATGATGCTTGCGTTCGTATTTCCAGGGCAGGGCGCCCAGTCGGTTGGCATGGTCAGCGCGCTGGCGGCGGAATTTCCGCAGGTCCGCGCACGCTACGATGAAGCCTCGGCGGTCCTGGGCCTCGACCTGTGGTCGCTCGTCGACAGTGGCCCGGCGGAACAACTGAACCTCACGCACAACACGCAACCGGCGCTGCTCGCGGCGAGCGTCGCGACCTGGGACATCTGGACCGCACTCGGCGGTCCGCGCCCGATGCTGCTCGCCGGTCACAGCTTCGGCGAGTATTCGGCGCTCGTGTGCAGCGGCGCCCTGGACTACCGCGATGCGGTCGCACTCGTCGCCGATCGCGGCAGGTACATGCAGGACGCGGTGCCGGCCGGCGCCGGCGGCATGGCCGCCGTGCTCGGACTCGAGCAGGCGGCGTGCGCGGCAGCTTGCGCGGCAGCGGCCGATGTCGGCGTGGCGCAGTGTGCAAATCTGAACGCGCCCGGCCAGATCGTCATTTCGGGCGCCGCGGCGGCCGTGACGCGGGCCGGCGAACTCGCCCGGGAAGCGGGCGCCAAGCGCGTGGTGCCGCTTGCGGTCAGTGTGCCTGCCCACAGCGCGCTGATGCGCCCGGCAGCCGAGCGGTTCGCGACGCGCATCGCCCCGATCCAGTTGAGGTCGCCGGAGATTCCGGTCGTGCACAATGTCGACCTCGCGTCGCATGCGGCGGCCGACGACATTCGGGCCGCCCTCGTGGCCCAGTTGTATTCGCCGGTCCGCTGGCAGGAGACCATCGAGCAGTTCGCGGCGAAGGGCGTCACGCAGGTCGTCGAATGCGGGCCGGGCAAAGTGCTCGCGCCGCTCGTCAAACGCTGCGCGGCCGGCATCGAAGTCCTGTCCCTGAACGGTCCGGCCGAACTGCGCGCAGCGCTGTCCAGCCTCGGAGTCTGAAACATGTCTGAACGAAGAACCGCGCTCGTGACGGGCGCCAGCCGCGGCATCGGCCGCGCGATAGCCACCACGCTGGCCGCACAGGGCATGCAGGTGATCGGCACCTCGACCACCGAGGCCGGCGCTGCGGCACTGCATGAAGCGCTGCAGGCACATGGCGAAGGTCACACGGGCCTTGCGCTCGACGTCTGCGATCAGGCGTCGCTGACGGCGTTCTTCGACACGCTGTCCGCGCGGGCGCTGAGCCCACTGGTGCTGGTCAACAACGCCGGCATCACGCGCGACAATCTGCTGCTGCGCATGAAAGACGAGGACTGGCGTCAGGTCATCGAAGCGAACCTGACGTCGATCTTCACGTTGAGCAAGCATTTCGTGCGCGCGATGATCAAGGCCCGTTTCGGTCGCATCATCAACATCACCTCCGTCGTCGGCGCCTCAGGCAATGCCGGGCAGGCGAACTACGCCGCCGCCAAGGCGGGCATCATCGGGTTCACCAAGTCGCTCGCGCAGGAAGTCGCGGCCCGCGGGGTGACCGTGAATGCAGTCGCGCCGGGCATGATCGACACGGACATGACGCGCGCACTGACCGACGCGCAGCGGGAAGCAATGCTGACCCGCATTCCGGCCGGCAGACTCGGTGCGGCAGACGAGATTGCGGCCGCCGTCGGTTTCCTTGCGTCCGAGCAGGCCGCCTACATCACGGGTGAAACCCTGCACGTCAACGGCGGCATGTATATGGCCTGAGGCCTGCGTTCGCGCATGCATCAGGCACCGTAGTGGTTGAAAAGTAAAAGATAAGCGGCGTCCGGCGGGAGAGATCGAAGATCGTCGGATGCAGGTCTTATTTGCTTGAAACTTGGTTCTTTTCCACTAAACTAGCAAGCGCCGCAGCACCCGCTGTACCAGAGCTGGGAGGATCGTCCACAAATGAGTAGCGTTGAAGAACGTGTCAAAAAGATTGTCATCGAGCAACTTGGAGTCAAAGAAGAGGAAGTCACCAAAGAGTCCTCGTTCGTCGACGACCTGGGTGCCGACTCTCTGGACACGGTTGAGCTGGTGATGGCCCTGGAAGAAGAGTTCAAGACTGAGATTCCAGACGAAGAAGCCGAAAAGATCACCACTGTCCAACAGGCCATCGATTACATCACCAAGAATCTAGGCTAAGCAAAACAACAAACCCACCAGAATTACCGGGGCCGCCGATCAAACTCCAGGTTTATCGCGGCCCTTTGCATTTCTAGGGGAAAAAGAAGGAGCCCACCTTGTCGCGTCGCGTTGTGATCACCGGTCTTGGCGTCGTTGCACCCAACGGCAATACGGTCGCCGAATCCTGGACCAACATCGTCGCTGGCAAGAGCGGCATTCGCCCGATTACGTCGTTTGACATCTCCGACTTCAGCACGCGCTTCGGCGGCAGCATCAAGGACTTCGATGTTGCGCAGTACATCTCGCCGAAAGAGGCGCGCAAGATGGACCCGTTCATCCATTACGGCATGGCCGCTGCCATCCAGTCGATGGAAGACTCGGGCTTCGAAGTCACCGATGAAAACCGGCGTCGTATCGGGGTGTTGATCGGTTCGGGGATCGGTGGCTTGCCCGGCATCGAGAAAGGCTACCAATCCTTTCTCGATGGGGGACCGCGCAAGATTTCGCCGTTCTTCGTGCCGAGCAACATCATCAACATGATTTCCGGCAACCTGTCGATCAAGTACGGCATCAAGGGCCCGAACTTCGCGCTCGTGTCCGCCTGCTCGACCGGCGCTCATTGCATCGGCCTCGCGGCGCGCATGATCGAGCGCGGTGAAGTGGACGCCATGATTGCCGGCGGTGCCGAAAATGCGACCTGCCCGACCGGTATCGGTGGCTTTGCGTCGGCGCGCGCGCTGTCCACGCGCAACGACAACCCCGAGGCTGCCAGCCGGCCATGGGATCGCGATCGCGACGGATTCGTCCTCAGCGACGGCGCCGGTGTGATGATGCTCGAAGAGTACGAACACGCGAAGCGGCGCGGCGCGAAGATCTACGCCGAGTTCATCGGCTTCGGCATGAACAGCGATGCCTACCACATGACCGCGCCGTCGCCGAATGGCGAAGGGGCCGGGGAGTGCATGGCGATCGCCCTCGCCGACGCCAAGGTCGACAAGACGCAGGTGCATTACATCAATGCGCACGGCACATCGACACCGGCAGGCGACAAGGCTGAAACAGATGCCGTGAAGGGTCTGTTCGGCGACTACGCGTACAAGGTCGCGATGAGTTCGACGAAGTCGATGGTGGGCCATATGCTCGGCGCCGCCGGCGGCGTCGAAGCGGTCTACACCGTGCTCGCGATTCGCGATCAGGTGGCGCCGCCGACCATCAACCTTGAAAACCCGGATCCCGAGTGCGACCTCGACTACGTGCCGAACGTCGCGCGCGACATGAAGATCGATGTCGCGCTGTCGAATTCCTTCGGCTTCGGCGGCACCAACGGCACGCTCATCTTCAAGCGGATCTGACCCGGCACGACCCGCCCTGAACGAGGTCGCGCCGCATGCCCGGGAGCGGCGCTGTGACCTACGTCGACGGAATCAACACCGCAGTCCTGCCGAGCAATGATCGCGGCCTGCACTACGGCGACGGTCTGTTCGAAACGCTCGCGCTGATCGCCCAAATACCCCAGCATTGGCCTTTGCACTTCGCGCGACTGCAGGAAGGCGCGCGGCGCCTCGGCATCGTCTGCCCCGAGCCGGCGCTGTGGCTGCACGACATCGCTGCCGCCAGCGCGGGCAACAATCAGCGTCTGGTCGTCAAGCTGATCCTGACGCGCGGCAGCGGCGGGCGCGGCTACACGCCACCGGCCGACGCCACCCCGCGACGCATCGTCCAGCTCTCACCGTGGCCGACGTGGCCCGGCGTGGTGCCCGAGCTGGGCGTGCGGGTCATCACCTGCCACACGCCGCTCGGTCGCAACCGCGTGCTCGCCGGCCTCAAGCATCTGAACCGTCTCGAACAGGTTCTGGCCAGTGCAGAAGTCGCCGCCGCAGGCGCCGATGAAGGACTGATGTTCGATGATGGCGACCGGCTGATCGAAGGGACGCGCACGAATGTCTTCCTGGTCATCGATGGCGTGCTGTGCACGCCGTCTCTCGACGAGGCAGGTGTGCGGGGCGTGATGCGCGATGTGGTGATTCGGATCGCGGGCAATCTGTCGTTGCCGGTCAGCGAGCGCACGCTGTCGCGCGCGACGCTGGCGCAGGCGAGCGAGATGTTCCTCTGCAATTCGCTGATCGGAATCTGGCCCGTGCGCGAGATCGCGGGACCGGCGCCGCGCCATTACACCGGTTTTCCCGTGGCGCGCCGGCTCATCGAGGCGCTGCGTGACGCAGGGTGTGCGCCGTGACGCGACTGTGGCGACGCGTGCTGATCATCGGCGTGCTGTTGCTCGGCGCTGCCGGCGCCGCGCTCTTTCTTGCCTGGCAGGACATGAACCGCAGTCTCGACACGCCGCTCGCGCTGACGCAGCCCGAACTGTACGACATCAGGCCCGGCAGCTCGATTGCGAAAATCGCCGGGGATTTCGCGACCAAAGGCTGGCTGAATCATGCGCTCTATCTGCGCGTCGAGGCGACCCAGGCCGGACTCGCCGCACGCATCCAGGCCGGCACCTACGAGTTGAAGCCGGGCGACACGCCGCGCGCGCTGCTGCGCAGGTTCGCTGTCGGCGACGTGAAAACCTACGCCGTGACTTTCGTCGAGGGCGCGAGCTTTGCTGACATCATGGCGCAGGTGTCGACCCTGCCGGGCGTCGAGGCGGAACTGCGACACGCGTCCCCCGCCGACGTCATGCGCGCGCTCGGCGCAGCAACAGAGCCGCCCGAGGGCTGGTTGTTTCCGTCGACGTATTACTACCATCACCGCACGACCGATCGCGAACTGCTGTCGCGCGCGTACCGGCAGATGCGCGAGGTCTTGCAACGTCACTGGGAGGCGCGCGCGAAGGATCTGCCGTACAAGACCGCTTACGAAGCCCTGATCATGGCCTCGATTATCGAAAAGGAAACCGGCCGCGCCGATGAGCGCGGGGCCATCGCCGGGGTCTTCGTGCGCCGCCTGCAGAAGGGCATGCGCCTGCAAACCGATCCGACGGTGATCTACGGCCTCGGTTCGCAGTTCGACGGCAACCTGCGCAAGGTCGATCTGCAGCGCGACACGCCGTACAACACCTATCAGCGCGACGGGCTGCCGCCGACACCGATCTGCTCACCGGGCGAGCAGGCGATCATGGCGGCCCTGAACCCGGCGCCGGGCGATGCGCTGTATTTCGTCGCGCGGGGCGACGGCAGTCATGTGTTCTCAGCGACGCTCGACGCGCACAATGCCGCGGTGCGCGACTATCAGAAGCAGGGCAGGGAACGATGAGCGGTCGATTCATCACGCTGGAAGGCATCGAGGGCGTCGGCAAGACGACCCAGGTCGGCGCGGTCGCCGAGACCCTGCGCGCCGCAGGCCACGCGGTGGTGGTGACGCGCGAACCGGGCGGCACCGCGCTCGGCGAACGCGTGCGCGCGGTGCTGCTCGACAGGGCACTGCCCGCGATGGCGTCGATGACCGAACTGCTGCTCGTGTTCGCGGCCCGCGCCGAACATCTCGACAAGGTGATTCGTCCCGCCCTCGCGGCCGGTCAATGGGTCGTGTGCGATCGCTTCACCGACGCCACGTACGCCTACCAGGGCGGTGGACGCGGACTGTCGAAGGCCCACATCGAACGTCTGGAAATTCTCGTGCAGGATGGTCTGCAACCCGATCTGACGCTGCTGCTCGATGCGCCGGTCGAGGTCGCCCTCGGCCGCGCGCGCGCCCGCGGCGAGGGCGATCGCTTCGAGACCGAGCGCGCGGAGTTCTTCGCGCGCATACGCGACACCTATCTCGCGCGCGCCGCAGCCGACCCTGGCCGCTTCCGCATCATCGACGCCTCGCCGGCGCCGGAGATGGTCAGTGCAGCCTTGCGACGCGCGCTGCTGCAGGCCTGCGAATGAGCGCGCCATATCCCTGGCTCGAGCCCGCGTGGCAGCGGCTGGTCAGCGCGTCGCGCCAGGCACGGCTCGGCCATGCGCTGCTGCTCGCCGGCCGCGCCGGTTTCGGCAAGCGGGCCTTCGCGCGCGCCTTCGCCGCGCTGTTGCTGTGTGAAGCAGACGGCGCGCCGCCGGTCGCCTGCGGTCACTGCCGCGGCTGCGAGCTGTTCGCGGCTGGCAATCACCCCGACTTCCTGCACATCGCGCCACTCGAAGAAGGCAAGGCGGTCGCCGTCGATCAGATCCGCGAACTCGGCGACTACTTCGCGCTGCGGCCGCACTACCGCACGACCAAGATCGCGCTCATCGAAGCAGCGGATACGATGAACCGCTCGGCTGCGAACGCCCTGCTGAAACTGCTCGAAGAGCCGCCGGCGGGCGCGCTCATCATGCTGGTCGCAGATCGGCCGTCGGCCTTGCTGCCGACCGTGCGCAGCCGCTGCCAGCAGACCCCGCTCGACCAGGCCGATCCGGCGGTCCTGCTTGACTGGCTGCTGGCCCAGGAGGGCGCCGCGGACGCGCCGCGCGAACTCGAAGGGCTCGCGCGCGCGGCAGGCAGCCCACTGCAGGCCCGCGCGCTGGCCGCGCCCCAGGTTGCGCCCCTGATCGACGGCCTGGCGCCTGCGCTCGCCGCCGTCAGCACCGGCCGGCTCGCGCCGCTCGCGGCCGCAGCCCAGTTCGCCGCCCTGCCGCTCGACATCCTCGTCGACCAGATGCTCAGGCTCTGCCACGAGGTGCTGCTG
This sequence comes from Gammaproteobacteria bacterium Ga0077536, assembly GCA_001464935.1. Classification (GTDB taxonomy): domain Bacteria; phylum Pseudomonadota; class Gammaproteobacteria. The sequence continues at coordinate 21,251 of LNEL01000045.1, read as the reverse complement.
CTCAAGACGGGTGCGCCGCTGCCGCTAGCCGCTCTGGGCAGAGAGGCACCACCAGGTTTGCAAGGCCTGGCGGATGCTCTACACTCCGCCCAACTCAGTGACTTCGTGCAAAAAGCTCAAGAGGTCAAGAGGTTGAAGCTCGGCTCGGTGACTTTGCGTGAAGTCGATCTGGCGGAGTGGTTGTGGTTCGACTGGCAGGCCAGCGCGGCGGGACACCCCGTCGACGCAGCCCAACGCTGAGGCATCGAGACGTGGAAACACCGCTGGCAGCAGGTGGGAAGAATCCCCGACAAGGCATTCTGTCGCTGACGATCCGCGACAAGAGTTCCCTGTACGCTGCCTACATGCCGTTCATCAAGAATGGCGGGCTGTTCATCCCGACGACCAAGACCTACAAGATCGGCGACGAAGTCTTCATGCTGCTGACCCTGACCGACAGCAAGGAAAAGCTGCCTGTCGCGGGGCGCGTGGTGTGGATCACGCCGTCGGGCGCGCAGGGCAACCGCACCGCCGGCATCGGCGTGCAGTTCAGCGAACTGGACAACGGCGCGACGCGCAACAAGATTGAAACGCAGCTCGCCGGCGCATTGAAATCGGACCGCCAGACCCACACGATGTAAGTCCCCGCGCGCAGCCTCGCGCGCTTTTCCGGAACACGCTCCATGTCGAACGCCCAGGCGCCAGCGCTCGTCGATTCGCATTGCCATCTGGCCCTGCTCGACGCCGAACGCGAGACGGCGGACTATCTCGCCGATGCCGCAGCGGTCGGCGTCAGTCACGTGCTGTGCGTGGCGGTCGATCTCGAAACCTTTCCCAGCGTCATCGACGTCGCACGGCGCTTCCCGAACGTGTATGCGTCTGTCGGCATTCATCCGAACGGTGAAACCGAAGCGCGCGACACGACGCTCGACGAACTGTGCGAAATCGCACGCGACCCGCGGGTGGTCGCGATCGGCGAGACAGGCCTCGATTACTACCACCAGAAAGGCGACACCACGCTGCAGCACGCGCGCTTCCGTCTGCAGATCCAGGCTGCGATCGCCGCCGACAAACCCTTGATCATCCACACCCGCGATGCGGCGGCCGACACGCTGCGCCTGATGCGCGAAGAAGAGGCCGGCCGCGCCGGCGGCGTGATGCACTGTTTCGTCGAGGACTGGCCGACGGCCGAGGCTGCACTCGAACTCGGTTTCTACATTTCCTTCAGCGGCATCGTGACCTTCAAGAACGCCAGCGCGCTGCAGGAAGTGGCGAAACGCGTGCCGCTCGAGCGCCTGCTCGTCGAAACCGATGCGCCGTGGCTCGCGCCCGTGCCGCGCCGGGGCAAGCCGAATGTGCCGGCCTATGTGCGCCACACCGCCGAGTTCCTCGCCGCGCTGCGTGGCGAAGACTACGAGGCGCTGGCGGCGGCGACCACGCGCAATTTCTTCACGCTGTTTCGCGGCGCCGCCGCCTGAGGAGACCTGCGCCGCCGCCGCTCCGGCACAGGCGTCGGCGTCATGGCGCTGCGCGTCCGAAGACCTCCGGCGACGGCGTCTTTGCCGGCAGCCGCACGAGCGTGGCGGCCTCCGCGCGCGGCAGGGACACTTCGCCGAGGAACTCACGCACGAACGGCGTGGCGGGCGCTTCGCACACCTCCACCGGCGAGCCGATCTGCTCGATGCGGCCGGCATTCATCACCACCACCGTATCGGCGACCTCGAGCGCTTCGTCCTGATCGTGGGTGACGAATATGCTCGTGACATGCAGTTCATCGTGCAGCTGACGCAACCATCGCCGTAGCTCCTTGCGCACCCGGGCGTCGAGCGCGCCGAAGGGCTCGTCGAGCAGCAGCACCTTCGGGTTCACCGCCAGCGCGCGGGCGAGGGCTACCCGCTGCCGCTGTCCACCCGAGAGCTGCGAAGGATAGCGCTGCGCCAGGCCTTCGAGCTGCACCAGCGTCAGCAGCTCGCAGACTTTCGCGTTGATCTCGTCCGCGCCGGGCCGCAAGCGTCGCGGCCGCACCGTCAGGCCGAACGCGACATTGTCGAACACCGTCATGTGGCGAAACAGCGCGTAATGCTGGAACACGAAGCCGACGCGGCGATCGCGCGTGTGGATGCGCGACATGTCGTCACCGTCGAACAGGATGCGGCCGCTGTCCTGGCGGTCGAGCCCGGCGACGATTCTCAGCAGCGTCGTCTTGCCGCAGCCCGACGGGCCGAGCAGGGCCACGAGGCCGCCGGTCGGGATCTCGAGGCTCACGTGGCTGAGCGCCCGGAAGCCGACGAAATGCTTGCTGACGTTGTCAATCAGAATGCTCATCTGACGGTCTCCATGACGGGCGCACCGACCTGCCGGTGGGCGCGCCCTTCGATCCAGGTTTTCAGCACCAATGTCACAATCGCGAGCAGCATCAGCAACGAGGCGACGGAAAAGGCCGCGACGGCGTTGTACTCGTTGTAGAGAATCTCGACGTGCAGCGGCAGGGTGTTCGTCATGCCGCGGATATGCCCGCTGACGACCGACACCGCGCCGAACTCGCCCATCGCCCGCGCATTGCACAGCACCACGCCGTAGAGCAGGGCCCATTTGATGTTCGGCAGGGTCACGCGGACAAAGGTCTGCCAGCCACCGGCACCGAGCGTGGCAGCGGCTTCCTCCTCGTCCGTGCCCTGCTCCTGCATCACCGGGATCAGCTCACGGGCGATGAACGGAAAGGTCACGAACACCGTCGCCAGCACGATGCCGGGTACTGCGAAGATGATCTTGATGTCATGCGCGGCGAGCCACGGCCCGAACCAGCCCTGCAGCCCGAACAGCAGCACATAGATGAGGCCCGAGATGACGGGCGACACGGCAAACGGCAGGTCGATCAGGGTCAACAGCAGTTGCTTGCCCTTGAACTCGAACTTCGCGATCGACCACGCCGCGCACACGCCGAAGACGAGATTCGCCGGCACGGCGATCGCAGCCGCCGTCAGGGTCAGCCGCAGCGCGGCCTGCGCGTCGGGCTCGGCCAGCGCGCCCCAGAACTCCCGCACGCCGCCCGCCAGCGCCTGGCTGAGCACCAGAGCGAGCGGCAGCACGAGGGTGATGATGACGAACGCCAGCGCGATGCCGATCAGCGTCCACCGGACCGGCGCCGGCTCACTGACCGTGGACGGCAGCCGGTGCTTCATCGCCGTTGCTCCGCGCGCCGCGTCCACGCCTGTAGCAGATTGATCACCAGCAGCAGCACGAAGGAGATCACCAGCATCGCGACAGCGATGGCGGTGGCGCCGACATAGTCGTACTGCTCGAGCTTGGTGATGATCAGCAGCGGCACGATTTCCGACTTCATCGGCATGTTGCCGGCGATGAAGATCACCGATCCGTACTCACCGAGGCCGCGCGCAAAGGCCAGCGCGAAGCCGGTCAGCAGGGCCGGCAACAGCGTGGGCAGAATGACTCGAGTGAAGGTCTGCCAGCGCGTGGCGCCCAGGGTCGCCGCCGCCTCTTCGAAGCCGGCATCAAGCCCCTCGAGCACGGGCTGCACGGTGCGCACGACGAACGGCAGCCCGATGAACGCGAGCGCCACCACGATGCCGAGCGGCGTGAACGCGACCTTGATGCCCCAGGTCGTCAACGTCTGGCCGAGCCAGCCCTTCGGCGCGTAAAGAGCCGTCAGCGCGATGCCGGCGACCGCCGTTGGCAGCGCGAACGGCAGATCGATCAGCGCATCGACGAGTCGCCGCCCGATGAACTCGTAGCGCGTCAGGACCCACGCGAGCAGCAGCCCGAAGACGAGGTTGAGAAGCGCTGCAACCAGCGCGCACAGAAAACTGACCCGATAGGCCGCCAGCACGCGCGGCAATGAAACGGCGGCCCAGAACGCCTCGACGCCGAAGTGCGTCGATTTGATCACCGTTGCCGACAGCGGCAGCAGCACGATCAGGCTCAGGTAGCACACCGTGAAGCCCAGCGTCAGGCCGAAGCCCGGCAGCACGCTGTCCCGTCGAAACCGGCCGCGCCACGCGTCGCGCGTGAAGTAGGCGCGGCTCAGCAGTGGCGGGGCGCCAGTCAGCGACTGTGTCATGGCAGGATACTGCTACTGCGGCGCGAAGATCTGATCGAACAGCGCGCCGTCCGCGAAGTGCTCGGCCTGCGCCTTCGCCCACCCGCCGAAGGCCTCGTCCACCGTCACGAGCCTGGTATCGGTGAAGCGGCCGGCGAACTTCGCCGCCACCGTCGCGTCACGTGGACGGAAGAAGTGCTCCGCAGCGAGCGTCTGACCTTCCTCGCTGTAGAGGTACTCCAGATAGGCCTGGGCCGCCTGCCCGGTGCCGTGCTTCGCGGCCACCTTGCTGACCACGGCGACCGGCGGCTCGGCGAGGATGCTGATCGACGGCGTGACGATTTCGAACTCGGCGCCGGCCTTGCCGGCGGTCGCCAGGTAGGCTTCGTTCTCCCACGCGATCAGCACGTCGCCGATGCCGCGCTCGACGAAGGTCGTGGTCGCGCCGCGCGCGCCGGTGTCGAGCACGGCCACATTGCGGAACAGGTTCGCGACAAATGCCTTGGCGCCGTCTTCGCTGCCGGTCGTCTCCCGCGCATAGGCCCAGGCAGCGAGATAGTTCCAGCGTGCGCCGCCGGAGGTCTTCGGATTCGGCGACACCACGCTGACGTCCTTGCGCACCAGGTCGTCCCAGTCCTTGATGGCGAGCGGATTGCCCTTGCGCACGAGGAACACGATCGTGGAGGTGTAGGGCGTGCTGTTGTCCGGCAGGCGGGTCTGCCAGTCGGCCGGCAACTGTTGCGAAGCGCTCGCGATGGCGTCGATGTCATAGGCCAGCGCCAGCGTCACGACGTCGGCCTCGAGGCCATCAATCACCGCGCGCGCCTGCTTGCCCGAGCCGCCGTGCGACTGGTTGACCTTGACCGCCTCGCCGGCCGTCGCCTGCCAGTGGCGCGCAAAGGCGGCGTTGAAGTCCTGGTAGAACTCGCGCGTCGGATCGTAGGACACGTTGAGCAGGGTCACGTCGGCGTGCGCGGTCAGCGCGAGCGTCAGGGCAAAGCCTGCAAGCAGTTGTTTGAACGGCATGGTTCGATTCCAGTCGAGGTCAGGTGAAGATGTGGGCGTCGCGCGCGACGGCGGAGGACCAGCGCGGCGCAAAGCCCTGGCGCAGGAGTGGGGCCTGCGTCCCCGGGCGCCTCTGGTGAGGAAGTCTGGGTTCGGCTTGCATGGGGTCCTCGCAGCTTGGGCCGGGGGTCGCAGGGACTGCGCCACCGATCAGGCGTTTCAGAGCAGGCGCCGTGCCATTCGCGAAGGCCTGCCGCATCTTGCTGAATTGGCGAAAGAATCATCCGGTTGCCCCGACGCTCGCCGCGGCCGGCCCGGCACGAAGCGTCAAATACGACAGAATTTTTTTGGGTATTTGCGCGCCAGCAAATATGCGAATCGCGCATCCCACCGCCTTGCATGGGCGCAACGTTCCACGCACCCTATGAACCCTGCTGCCGTTGGGAGATACCGGGATGCCGCTCGCCGCCATCGATCACTATTTCGTCTACACGCGTGACCTCGAAGCGTCGCGCCGCTTTTATGAGGACGTGCTCGGCTTCGAGGTCGGCGTGAGGCCTCCGTTTCCGTTCAAGGGCTATTGGCTCTATCTCGAAGGCAAGCCACGCGTGCACCTCGGCGAGGCGCAGTCGTCGGCGGGGCAGGACTACTATCTCGGGCAGCGCGAACACGGGGTACACGAACACACCGGCTCACTGGACCACGTCGCGTTCCAGGCCAGCGGCTTTCGCGAGTTTCGCGCGCGGCTCGATGACATCGGCGTCGAGTACCGCCATCGCGAAGTGCCGCAGTTCAAACTGCAGCAGTTGTTCATCAAGGATCCCGATGGCGTCACGCTCGAACTGAACTTCCCGAGCGAGGACAGCTGAGCATGCGACTCGAAGGCTCCTGTCACTGTCAGCGCGTGAGCTTCGCGCTCGAGTCCGCGCACCCGTATCCGTTCAACCTCTGCTACTGCTCGATCTGCCGCAAGACGGCGGGCAGCGGCGGTTACGGGATCAACCTGGGCGGCGCAGCCTCGACGCTCGAGGTCAACGGCGTCGAACACGTGCAGCGCTATCGCGCCATGCTCCTCGACGACGAAGACGGCACGCGCAGCGAGAGCCCTGCCGAACGCCACTTCTGCCGCCACTGCGGCAGCGCGCTGTGGGTCTGGGATCCCCGCTGGCCGGATCTCATCCACCCGTTTGCGTCAGCCATCGATACCCCGCTGCCAGCGCCGCCCGAGCGCGTGCACCTGATGCTCGGTTCGAAAGCCGCCTGGGTGCAGCCGGCCATCGGTCCGTCCGATCAACGCTATGACGACTTCCCCGTCGAGTCGATTGCCGAATGGCACCAGCGGCTCGGCCTCGAACGCTGAGCCATCGCATGAATGCACCGAACACCCAGGATTCAGTCACCGCCGAACTCGCGCGCCGCGCGCTGCAAATCCGCCTGCGCGAGGTACCGCCGGCAGTCGCGACGGTCGTTCGCCAGTGCGTGCTCGACTATCTCGGCGTGACCCTCGCCGGCAGCGTCGACCCGGTGTTGCGCGCGCTGCGCGACGAACTCGCCGAGGAGGGCGGCGCCCCGCAGGCGCAGATCGTCGGCAGTCCGCTGCGACTGCCGAAGGCGGGCGCCGCGCTGCTGAACGGCACCGCCTCCCACGTGCTCGACTATGACGACGTGAACTTCGCGCTGATGGGCCATCCGAGCGTGCCGATCCTGCCGGCCGCGCTCGCGCTCGGCGAAGCGCTCGATGCCAGCGGCGAACAGTTGATGGAGGCGTTTCTCGCCGGCTACGAGACGGAATGCGCGATAGGCCTGCTGGTCGCGCCCGGCCACTACGGCATGGGCTTCCACGCGACGGCGACCGTCGGCAGCTTCGGCGCGGCGGTCGCGTGCGCGCGGCTCCTCGGCGCGAATGAACTGCAGATGCGCCACGCAATCGGCATCGCCGCCACGCAGGCGGCCGGGCTGAAGTCGATGTTCGGCACCGCGTGCAAGCCGTTGCACGCGGGCCTGGCCGCGCGCAGCGGCCTGCTCGCGGCGAGCCTCGCGCGCCGCGGATTCGACAGTCGTATCGATGCACTCGAATGTCCGCAGGGATTCGCCGCGACGCACAGCGCGAATTTCGATCCCGCCGCCGCGCTGAATTCGCCGGCAGGCGGCTGGCACGTCCTGCACAATCTGTTCAAGTACCACGCGTCCTGCTACGAGACGCATGCGACGATTGAATGCGCGCGCCGCCTGCGCGATGAGCATGCGTTGACGCCGGCTACGGTTGCGCGCGTCGACGTCACCGTGAATCCGTATTGCGATCGAATCTGCAATATCGCTGCACCCGTCAGCGGACTCGAGGCGAAGTTCAGCCTGCGGCTGACCGCTGCGTTTGCGCTCACTGGCGTCGAGACCGCCGACCCCGCAATGTTCAATGACGCGCTTGCGCAGTCGCCGGACATGATTGCACTGCGTGACAAGGTCACCGTCGGGTTTGGCGAGGACACCGGCCAGGGCTGCGCGACGGTCGCCGTGCACACCACGGACGGCGCGGTGCTTCGCACGAGCCACAACGCCGCGCTGCCGATGCAGGACCTGCAGGCGCAGGGCGCGCGGCTCGAGGAAAAGTTCAGACGCCTCGCAACGCCGGTGATCGGCGCAGCCCGCAGCAGTGAGATAGCCAGTCTCGTCGCCGGCCTCGAAGCACTGCCCAGCGTGCATGCGCTGGCCGTCGCCTGCGCGAAATAAACCCCTCACGGCAACAGCGGAGTCCCGGCATGAAAATCGGCTTTATCGGCACCGGCGCGATGGGCGAACCGATGGCGCGCAACCTGCTGAAAGCGGGTTTCGACGTCACCGTCTACAACCGGCGCACAGAGCGCTCAGCCGTGTTGGCAGCAGAGGGCGCGCACGTCGCGCCGAATGTCGCGGCGGCGGCTGCACAGGATCTCGTGATCTCGATGCTGGCTGACGACCAGGCCACTGAAACGCTCGTGCTGGACAGCGATTTCCTGGGTGCACTGCCGCCGCACGGCATTCACGTCTGCATGGCGACGATCAGCGCCGCGCTCGGTGAACGGCTGCAGGCGACGCACGCCGCAGCAGGCCGCGGGTACGTATCTGCCCCCGTGTTCGGCCGTCCGCCCGCCGCCGCCGCGGCGCAACTGTTCATCGTGGCGGCCGGTGCCGAGCACGCGCTCGACGCCTGCCAGCCTGCGCTCGACGCGCTGGGGCAGAAAACCTTTCGCGTCGGATCGGAGGCGGCGGCCGCGAATGTCATCAAGATTTCCGGCAACTTCATGCTGGCGTCGATGATCGAATCGCTCGGTGAAGCCTGTGCGCTGTCGGCCCGCTACGGCGTGGCGCCGTCGCAGCTCGTCGAGATCCTGACGAGTTCGGTATTTCCGGTGCCGGCTTACAAGATCTACGGGGGCCTCATCGCGAGCGGCCAGTTCGAACCGCCGGGCTTCCCGCTGCGACTTGGCCTGAAAGACATCCGCCTCGCGCTGGCCGCTGCAGACAGCAAGGAGGTAGCCATGCCGGTGGCCAGCCTCGTGCGCGATCACTACCTGAAAGCACTGACCCGCGGCTACGCGGACTTCGACTGGGCGGCGCTCGCCCTCGTCAGCATGGAAGACGCGGGCGCGAGCCCACGCCGCTGACTGTCCACCAGCGCCACGACCGCGCCGGGGACGCCCGGTGACAGCTCCTCTTGCATTCGAGTCTGGCTGACGCCGATTGCCCTCAGCCAGCCCTCGCAGCAGGCGATCCGGCGCTGAAGATGCAGCACGCGCGCCCGCGTCCCGGCGTCCGGGCCGGGGCACCGCTTCAGTTCCTGCAGCTCCGTTCGATAGTGCTGCAGATCTCCCAGCAGTCCCCGCTCGATGCTGTCCATCCCGTCCTCCTGGCGACTGCCTCGCCCATGACCGCCTCGAGCTTTATGCGGGCCTGGTGCGCGACTGATCGCGTGCGCCCGAGGTCCGCGTCTGCTGAATATCGCGGATCCTTGCGCAACCATATGACAATCGATCGCATGTCCAATGTCGGCGTCCTGCCGCTTTAGCTGCCAGCCGTGGGCGCATCCGTCCGAGCGATATTCCCGGCCAGGCCGGCGGTCATTGCGCCCAGAGACCGATGGAGACTTCCACGTACAGGAAGTTGGTTGTGTCGGTGGTCTCGCCGAGCGCGGCGCGTTGACGGGTCTGGACGAAGCCGCCGTTGATCCAGTGTGAATAACCAACCGTGGTGTCGACACGGGGTGTCAGCCTGTAGCGGGCGCGTACGTCGACCGACTGGCCCAGCGCGTCGCCGCTGTTGCCGCTGCGGTCACGATTGAAGCGGGCGTCGCCGTTGATCCCGTTCAACAGGTTGTTGAAGCGATCGCGATCGCTGGCCAGCCAGTACCACGCGTACCCACCGTCGAAGGCGAGTCCCTTGAAAGGTTCGAATTCGAACTTCAGCTTCGGCGTTTTCACGTTCTCGAAAATGATGTTGTCGTCGGCCGCCCACGGACGGGCGAAGCCGAAGAAGCGTTCGAACCGGTTGTCGACACCGTCGTTCGGATCGCGATCACCGCTCGCGTAGCCATAGAACGCACTGAGCCGGGGCTTCCAGGGGTGCGGAAAGGTATAGCCGAATTCGACAAGGTAAGCCCATGCGGACTTCTGCCGTGGACCCTCGCGGCCGAACTGGTAGAGCGCGCCGAGATCGAAATCGATGTGCGTACCCGGCAGCACGCCGAAACCACGCACGCCCGGCGAATGCACTTCGCGTTCGATCTGCGCGCCGCGAGCGCGCTGCTGCAGGCCCATGTAATACGGCTGCAAGGTGACGACTTCCGACCAGCGGCGCCAGTTCAGGATGCCGCCGTAGAACCACACATCATCGTTGCGGCTGTCGAACTCGTCCGTATCGCGGATGACGGGCTTCACGCCCCACACGTCGACCTCCCAGTCGTTCGCTTCCTGACCGAGATTCAACCGCATGCCTTCGAAATTGTTGGTGGTGTTGCGCCACTGGTTGTTGCCGATCAGGCGCCGGTCGACGGCTTCCCACGCCATGCGACCCACGCGCAGACGGACCGGCCGTTGGTTGCCGAGATCGTCGCGCCCCAGCGCGCCCTTGAAATACAGCTCGCCGTAACCCTGGATCAATTCGAATTCGTTGACGTCACGCGTATCGCGCGGATACACGCTGTTCGAGGCCCGTGCGTCTTCGAACTCGATCGCAAAACGCAGTGGGTCGACGATTTCACGCACACCGACATAGGCCCGCGTGCGATGCAGGAAATTGTGATCGGTGGCGAGAAAGGGCCGGCGAATGTCGTTCTCGCGCAGTTCGTAGCGCTCGCGGAAATCGAGGCCGACATCCAGCCAGTCGAGTGCCTCGAGCTTCCTGATCCCGGTCTGGGCCAGGTTCCTCACGTAGCGCGGCGGATCGGATTCCGGCTGCGTGCCGTAGCTGCGCGCCCGCTGCGCGTAGGTGGTCTTCGCCGCCGGGGCTGCGGCTGGCGTGGCTGGCGGCGCATCGTAGGCTGCGACCTGCAGCGCCAGCGTGCCGCCGACCAGCAGCACTGTGGCGGCCAGGCCCCGGCGGACGCCGGACACCGCCCGGCAGAACGGCGGCGCGGCGACGGCGCGTAACGAGGGTCTGTGGACTGCCGGCAACTGGTCTTTGCAACTCACTGGGGAATTCTCCGTTCAATCGTCCTGGCCGAAAACGTGCTCGCGAAACCGATCCCAGGACCTGAATCCCATCGCCGTCGCTGGCGTGACTCAACGCAGGAAAGATGCCAGCGCATGAATTCTTTTCCAATCAGACGCTTGCGACGGCCCTGGCGAAGTGCGCTCCGCACCTGTCAAAAAATTCGCAAATAGCCAATATTCACCCAGCACATTTGCTCAGATATCTCCCCGGCAGCGCGTGCTGTTTCGCCCGTATTGCGACAGAACCCATCAATCTCCGATGCAGCGGCGATTTCAGCCCGTCTACACAAGACTGGCCTGGACTTTGCGTATATCAGCAAATATTGTCCATTAATCTGTGAAATATCCTCAGTGGCAGCATTCAAGATGAACGTTGGCGAGCAGGGCGAGTTTCTCCACCGGGTCTGGCAGGAAGCCTGCCGGCACATAGAAATCGAGGAGTTTGCAGCGACGGTGGCTGCGCTGCTGGCCGATTCGCAGCCCCTGCGCGAACTCGCGATCTATGAGCTGAACGAAGCAAGCCGCACCCTGACGAAGGTCGCGCGCGTCACGCCGCAGCGCGAAGCGCAGCCCTTCGTGCTCGAACGCAGCCGCTGCTCGCCGGACCAGAGCGCCGCCTTCGCGCGCTGGGCGGCACAGGCGCCGCTGCAGACGCACGCAGCGCTCGAAGACACCGATGAGGCGGTTGCCGCCGCGCTGCACGTCCGTTCGCCGCAGGCGCTCGTCGGCGGCCTGCGCAGCCCGCACGGTGTCGTCGGCGCCGTAGTGTTCGAACCGCAGACCGGCACGGCTTGCGCGCCGGCCGTGCAGCAGCTGTTCGGCAAGCTGCTCGATCCGTTTGCCACCGCGCTCGAGAACAATCAGCGCCTGCGAACGCTCGGCGAACAGGCGAAGCAGGCAGAGGCGGAGAAGGAAGGGCTGCTGACGCGCCTGGGCCGGTCGGACATCAAGGACATGGTCGTCGGTGCCGACGGCGGGCTGCGCGCCGTGTTCGAACGGGTGGAGCGCGTCTGCGATTCGGATCTGCCCATTCTCATCCTGGGCGAAACCGGCTCTGGCAAAGAGGTCCTCGCGCGCGAGATCCATCAACGCTCGTCGCGCACCGAAGGGCCGTTCATCCGCGTAAACTGTGGCGCGATTGCGCCGGAACTGATCGACTCCGAGCTGTTCGGCCATGAGAAAGGCAGTTTCACCGGTGCGACGAGCCAGCGTCGCGGCTGGTTCGAACGCGCGCATGGCGGATCGCTGTTCCTCGACGAAGTGGGCGAGTTGCCGCTCGCGGCGCAGGTGCGCCTGCTGCGCATCCTGCAGGACGGCATGTTGCAGCGGGTCGGCGGCGAAGCGGATTTCCAGGTCGACGTGCGCGTGATCGCTGCCACGCACCGCGACCTCCCGGCGATGATCCAGGACGGTCGTTTCCGCGAGGATCTGTGGTACCGCCTGGCGACCTTTCCGGTGGTATTGCCGCCGCTGCGCGAACGCCAGCAGGATATCGCAGAACTTGCCGGGCACTTCGCGCGCCGTGCAGCCAAACGCTTCGGCCTCAAGCTGTGCCTGCCTGGCGCAGGCGACCTGGTGCTGCTGGGCAACTATCCGTGGCCCGGCAACGTGCGCGAGCTTGCCGCGGTGATCGATCGCGCCGCAATCCTCGGCGGTGGCGAGCGGCTCGAGATAGGCAAGGCGTTGGGGGCCGGATTCAGCGAGACCGCGGCCCCGATCGCCGATATCCGCACCAGTCCACGCACGGCGCGCAAAGCACCGGAGGACGGGATTTTTCCAACCCTCGATGAAGCGATGCGCCAGCACATCCAGGCCGCGCTCGCGCGCACGCACGGCCGCATCGACGGGCCGCACGGCGCGGCGCGCCTCCTCGACATCAATCCCCATACCCTGCGCGCCCGCATGCGCAAGCTCGGCGTCGAATGGACGCAGTTCAAGTCCCGCGCCGTCTGAGCAGGCGCGCGAAGCGGGGCGTCATGTCAAACGACGCCCCGCTTGCGGCGTTGCAGACCGGCCTCGCATGACCGTGCGGCTCGCTTCGATCGAAGCCGTTCAGTCCGCCTGATCCGGCGGCGTGACATCCACCCAGCGAAAGCCATCGCGGTTAGGCATTTTCACCGCGGCGAGCTTTGCTGCGTCGAGCGTGGCTGCCGGGACCTCGATCCCGTTCACGTCGAGCAGATAGGCCACGAGCGCATACACGTGATCGTTGTCCAGCGACCACGGCGCATTCAACGGCATCGAGCGGCGAATGAAGTCGAACAGCGTGGTCGCATAGGGCCAGTAAGTGCCGATGGTCTTGTCCGGTTGATCGCGCGTCAGATCCGGATCCCCGCCGGCCAGCTCGCCGCCGGGCCCACCGCGACCGCCCTCGCCGTGACAGGCCACGCACTGCCGGGCGAACAGATCGCGGCCCATCGCCACCGTGCCACTGCCGGGCGGCAGGCCGCGGCCGTCGGGAAACACCAGCGTGTCACGGGTCGCGAGCGTGTGCGCGTTGGGGGTGGTGCCGAGCGCCGGTGTCCCGGGTGAGTCGCCGGGAGCCGCCGGCGCGAGCGTCGCGCACAGGGCGGCCGCCGCGAGCGCTTTACCAATCCGCATCGAAGGGATCCGTCGCCGCAGCGGGCGCGTCTGCGGCATCGACGTAGGTGTGCGTCAGCACGCCCTCCGCATCGACCTGCCAGCTGACGATCGCATGGTAGTGAAAATAGCCGTGGCGACCACGCGCCTCGAGCAGTGCGGCGCGCGTCGGTTGCACGGCGCCCGTTTCATCCGTGGCCCGGCTCTGCAACACGCAGGGTTTGCCGTCCCAGTGCCACGGCACGCGAAAGCGCGTGAAGCACTGGGGAAGGACCGGGTCGTTCAATGCGGCATCCGCCCAGCTCGCGCCGCCGTCGGCCGACACTTCGACGCGCGTCACGCGGCCGCGCCCGCTCCACGCGAGCCCGCCGAGTTCGTAGAAGCCAGGACCGTCGAGGCGCATGCCGGCCGACGGCTTCGTCAGCAGGGATTTGACGTCCATGACCTGTGTGAACATGCGCGCGCTGCCGTCGGGCTGCAGTTCGGTGTAGCGCGCAGTTTCATTGCGCGCCATCACGGGCCGATCGCTTGACGTCAGCGTGCGCAGCCATTTCACATTGACGACGCCTTCCCAGCCCGGCACGAGCAGTCGCAACGGATAGCCCTGCTCGGGACGCAGGCGCTCGCCGTTCTGGAACAGCGCGAGCAGGCAGTCGTCCTGTGCTTTGGCGAGCGGCACGCTGACCGTCATGCCGAAGGCGTCCGCACCCTCGGCGACGAGCCAGGTGGCCGCAGGCTTGATGCCGGCCTCCGCGAGCACCAGCCGCAGCGGCACGCCGGTCCATTCACTGCAGGATACGAGCCCGTGAAAGTAGCCGGCTGCGTTTTGAATCGGCTTCTGCAACCAACCGGCGTTGCTGTTGCCGCCGCATTCGATCACGCACAGGCGCGACACGCGCGGATAGCGGAGCAGGGCGTCGATGGTGAACTCGAGCGGGCGCTCGACGTCGCCGTTGATCACCAGCCGGTGTTGCGCCGGCTCGATCTGCGGCACGCCGTTGTGATGGCGTTCGAAGTGCAGGCCACTCGGCGTGAGGATGCCGTCGAGTTCGTGCAGCGGCGACCAGGATACGCCGTTGGTCGGGGCGCCCGCCGTTGCTGAAATCCAGCGCACGACGGCTTTTTCATGCGGCGAAGGCGCGCCGTAATTCGAGAATGCGGCGCCCGGTTCGCGCATCCAGGGCTCATCGGGCACGTCGGCCGCAGCGCGCCCGGCGCTGGCAAGTCCGACGATCGCGCTGAACTTCAGGGCGCCGGACAGGAACAGTCGCCGGTCGAGCAGACCGTTCCCCGCCACTGCTGTCACGTCATCCCGCTGCATGCCGGCATGATACGCGAACCGGCGCGTGCCGCTGCGCAGTGCCCGTCGGGAAAGCTCAGCGGGCGGGGGAGGGTGCCTCCGGATCCATGCCGTGGACCTCGATGAACGAGGCGACGTCCGCCGGTGCGATGGCGCCTTCACGCTTCAGCAAATCCAGCGCCGCGAGCGCGATGTCGGCCGGTCCGATTTCGAAATGCCGACGCAGGGCCGCGCGCGATTCGCTGAGACCGTAGCCGTCGGTGCCGAGCGTCGCGAAGGGCCCCGGCACCCACCGCGTCAGCAGGTCGCCGAGCGCCTTCATGTAGTCGGACACGGCGACGAACACGCCCGGCTCCGCGGCGAGAGCCGCCTGCATGAACGGCACACGCGGCGCGTCCAGCGGATGCAGCCGGTTCCAGCGCTCGCAGTCGAGTGCGTCGCGATAGAGTTCGCCGAAGCTCGTCACGCTCCACACGTTGACCGTCTGTCCACGCGCTTCGAGCAGGCTCGCCGCGGCGAGTGCCTGCTGCATGATGCTGCCGCTCGCCAGCAGATTGATGGTCGGCGAGGAGGGCGTCACGCCCTCTCCCCGGCGGTAACAGTAGAGTCCGCGCAGCACGCCTTCTTCGACACCCGGGGGCATCGGCGGCATCGGGTAGTTCTCGTTGTAGACGGTCAGATAGTAGAAGACGTCTTCCTGCTGCTCGTACATGCGGCGGATGCCGTCACGCACGATCAGCGCGAGTTCGAACGCGAACGCAGGATCGTAGCTGACGAGATTCGGCACCGTCAGGGCGATCACCTGCGAATGCCCGTCCTGGTGCTGCAGGCCTTCGCCATTGAGCGTCGTGCGGCCGGCGGTGCCGCCCATCAGGAAGCCGCGGCACATGCTGTCGCCGCACGCCCAGATCATGTCGCCGACGCGCTGAAAGCCGAATATCGAGTAAAAGAAATAGAACGGAATCGTCGGCACGCCGTGCATCGCGTAGGCCGTGCCGGCGGCCAGGAACGACGCCATCGCGCCCGTCTCGCAGATGCCTTCCTGCAGGATCTGGCCGTCGGCCGCTTCCTTGTACGGCAGCAACGTGCCCGCATCGACCGGCGTGTAGTGCTGACCTTCAGGCGAATAGATGCCGGCGGCCTTGAACAGTGCATCCATGCCAAAGGTGCGGGCTTCGTCGGGCACGATCGGCACGATGTAGCGCCCGAGTTCGGGGTCCTTCAGCAGACGCGTCAGCAGGCGCACGGCCGCCGCCGTCGTCGATGCCGGCCGGCCGCCCGAGCCTTCGATGAACTCGGCGAGCCGCGCGACGGGCGGCGCCGGCAACGGCTTGCAGTCGACGACGCGCCGCGGCAGGTAGCCGTTCAGTGCCGCACGCCGCTCGCGCAGGTAACGCGCTTCGTCGCTGTCGTCGGCCGGGCGATAGAACGTCGCGGCCGCCAGCGCCTCATCGCTGAGCGGAATACCGTAGTCGCGGCCGCAGCGGATGCGCTCATCCGCCTTGAGGTTCTTCTTCTGATGCACGGTGTTCAGACCCTGCACCGCGCCGCCCATGCCGTCGCCCTTCACGGTTTTCACCAGGATCACGGTGGGCTTGCCCTCGGACTGCAGCGCGCGCGCGTAGGCGGCATAGACCTTCTTCGCGTCCTGGCCACCGCGTTTGATCGAGCGGATTTCGTCGTCGCTCAGCGAGTTCATCATCTGCGCGAGTTCGGGGTTGTCCTCGACCCAGTGCTCGCGCTGCCGATCGCCCGGCAACACCGAGTAGTACTGGTAGTCGCCGTCGACCGCTTCTTCCATGCGCCGACGCAGCACGCCGTGATGATCGAGTGCGAGGAGGGCGTCCCAACCGCCGCCCCAGATCACCTTGATGACGTTCCAGTCCGCCCCGCGAAAGCGACGCTCGAGTTCCTGGATGATCTTGCCGTTGCCGCGCACCGGGCCATCGAGCCGCTGGAGGTTGCAGTTGACGACCAGGATCAGATTGTCGAGCCGCTCGCGCGACGCGATGCTGACGGTGCCGAGCACCTCCGGTTCGTCCGCTTCGCCGTCGCCGATGAAACACCACACGCGGCCGCCGTTCTTCGGCTTCAGGCCACGATTCTCGAGGTACTTCGCAAACCGCGCCTGGTAGATCGCGGACGGCGTCGACAGGCCCATCGAGGCACATGGAATCTGCCAGAAGTCCGGCATCAGGCGGGGGTGAGGGTAGGAACTGAGCCCGCCGCCGGGCTGCAGCTGACGCCGGAAATTGCGTAACTGCGCAGCATCCAGGCGGCCTTCGACGAACGCCCGCGCGTAGACGCCGGGCGCCGCATGCGGTTGCGGGATCACCAGGTCGCCGCCGTAATCGGGGGCGCGACCGCGCATGAAATGATTGAAGCCGACCTCGAGCGTGGTGGCGGCCGACGCGTAGGTCGCGATATGGCCGCCAACGGCCTCACCGCTGTCCGCCGCCTGCAGCACCATCGCCATCGCGTTCCACCGAATGATGTTCTCGATGCGCCGTTCGAGCGCGAGGTCACCCGGATAGGCCGGCTGTTCGAGCGGCGGAATGGTGTTCACGTAGGGCGTGTTCAGCGCGGCCTCGTTCAGCGGCACGCCGAGCTCGAGCGCCCGCTCCTGTACGAAACGGATGACTTCGCGTACGCCGACGGCACCGAATTCAGCGTGAATATTGTCCAGCGCGTCGACCCAGTCGGGCTTCTCGAGCAGCAGTTGGGCGATTTGTTCGGGCAGGGTCTGGGGCGCGTTCATCAGGGGGCTTCCGGCAGCTGGCGGTGCCGGAAAGTATAGGGACGAGGGCGGGCAATTAATGGTCTAATTCGTCCTGAAAGCCCGCCTGCCGGGCATCTATGCGCCCTTTTTTTTGGTATTCCGAGGCATTCATGCCAAATCTCACGCTGGACCGGACCGACTACCGGATTCTGCACCACCTGCAGAACGACGGCCGCCTGACGAACCTCGAGCTCGCCGAACGTGTCGGCCTGTCGCCTTCGCCCTGTCTGCGTCGCGTCCGGGCGCTCGAGGAAGCCGGCATCCTCAAGCGTTATGTCGGCATCGTCGACGCCAAGGCCGTGGGTCTGCCGATCAGCGCGTTCATCAACGTGTCCTTGCGCAGCCAGGAAGTCGGCGCGCTCGATGTGTTCCAGGCGCACGTCAGTTCGTTTCCGGAAGTCATGGAGTGCTATCTGATGACCGGCAACTCGGACTATCTGCTGCGCGTGGTGATGCCGGACCTTGAAAGCTACGAGCGCTTCCTGGCCGACAAGCTCACGCGGATTCCCGGCATCGGCAGTATTCAGACCAGCTTTGCATTGAAACCAGTGGTTGCCAGAACTGAACTGCCGCTGGCCCAGGCCGCCGGGAATTGAACGCCCTTTTGAGCGCATAATGTTTATTATGTTAAATCACGTGAATCAGTCCCGTTTGGGGACACCCACCGTTCGCATCAACATCTGCTTCGCGGCCTGTCCCTGTCTCCTCAGGCGTCGCTGACGACTGTCACGCCGAGATCCCGCAACAGGCCATCCTCCACCCCGTAACACAGGCCGTGCACGGACAAGGTCTGACCGTGGTGCCAGGCGTCCTGGACGATCGTGGTGTTCGCCACGTTCTGGACCTGCCTGATCACGTTGAACTCGCACAGCCTGTTCTCGCGCGCCGTCCCGTCGAGCCCGTCGAGGGCCGATGCGTGCAGTTCCGCGAGTTCGCGTATCGGGCGCAGCCAGTTCGAGATCAGGCCGCGCGAGCGTGGCTGCACGGCCGTGCTCACGCCGCCACAGCCATAGTGGCCGCACACGATGATGTGCCGGACCTGCAGCACCTCGACGGCGTACTGCAGCACCGACAGGCAGTTCATGTCCGAATGCAGCACGAGGTTCGCGACGTTGCGGTGCACGAAGACCTCGCCCGGCGCGAGCCCGACGATTTGATTGGCGGGCACCCGGCTGTCCGAGCAGCCGATCCACAGGTAGGCGGGCGCCTGCTGGGACGCGAGCCGGCTGAAGAACTGCGGGTCCTGCTTGAGTTTCTCCGCGGCCCAGCGGCGGTTGTTGGTGAACAGGGGGCCCAGCCCGATGGCTGCCCCGCTCGTCTGGTCTTCATGCGACATGCAGGAACTCTCTGGTTGGTTTGGTCGGCGGACACGCATGGGAACACAAGGCGGACGTGCGCTGCGAAGTCTGCACGATCCGGGCGCTCGTCGACCTGCGGAACGCCAAAGATCCCGGGATGCGCGCTGCGCGCTTCTCCCGGGCTACGTCGTGCCTCCAGGTGGTCCGGGTGCGACGCAATGGAACCCGGGCGCGCCGAGGGCAAACGCCGCTCAATCCCGGCACCCCTATCAAGAATCGCCCAAGTGGCCATGGTGCAACGTCGGCTAAGGCTTCGACACAACGGCGGCATCACCCTCACGTAGCCCGGATGAAGCGCAGCGTAATCCGGGATCGCGGGCGCAGATCCGCTCATCCCCGTCACCTGGGTGACCTGTCGTCCGGATTGCCGCGGTTCAACGCCACGCGAACGCCAGATCCCGGATTACGCTGCGCTTCATCCGGGATCCGCCACCTCCATCGTGCCACCAGGTAGCCCGGGTGCAACGCAGTGGAACCCTGGATCCGCTGCGCCAGTATCACCCTGCCGCTGCCGTGATGCCTTGCGCTATTTCGCCGGCTCGCCACCCTGCTCCGCCGTTTCCACGCTCATCAGTTGCTCGAGGTCCAGCCGCGCCTGTTCGCTCATGGTGATGAGCTTCTCCTGGTCGCGATGGATCGGATGCAGCGCGCGCAGGGTTTCTTCGTCGTGGCGGTGGAAAAGGCGTGCGGCCTCGGACGCTTTCTGCCGATCAAACCCTAATTTTAACAATGCTTTGACGGCTGTATTTAAAGCTGCAGGAAAGGTTTCGCGTTCGAAATCCTGGATGCCGCGCTCGAGCATTTCGTAGGCCTGGGTGCGGTTGCGGACGCGTACCAGCAACTGCAGGGCCGGGAAGTGCTTGCGGGCCAGGTCGACGAGTCGGGTGGTGGCGTCGGCGTCGTCGAGCGCGACGATCAGCAGGCGTGCCTGATCGGCGCCGGCGGCGCGCAGCAGGTCGATGCGAGTCGCGCCGCCATACAGCACCTGGTGACCGAAGCGCCGTAGCAGCTCGATCTGGGCAGGATCGTGGTCGATCACGGTAGATTGAATCCGGTTCGACGCCAACACGCGGTCGATGACCTGCCCGTAACGCCCGAAACCCGCGATGATCACGGGGTTCGACGCCGGCGCCGCCCCGCTCGGCTCCGGCACCACGTGCCGCTCACGCAGGCGCAGCCGGGTGATCCGCTCGGCGACGAGCAGCACGATCGGTGTGCACACCATCGACGAGGCGATCACGACCATCAGCAGGTTCACCGTCACCGCCGGCAGCAGCTGTTCGCGCAGCGCCTCGCCGAAGATGATGAAGCCGAATTCGCCGCCCTGGCACAACAAGGCCGCAATCAGCCACGACTGGTGGCCATGCATGCCGAACGACTTCGCGAGCACCAGCATCACCGCGAACTTCACCGCCAGCAGCGCGGCGACGAGACCCAGCACCATCCACGGCGTCTGCAGCCACAGCGCAAAGTCCAGCGACATGCCGATGGCAATGAAGAACAGCCCCATCAGCAGCCCCTTGAACGGCTCGACGTCGATCTCCACCTCGTGCCGGTACTCGGATTCCGCGAGCACTACGCCACCGATGAAGGCGCCCAGCGCCAGCGACATGCCGACCATGTTCAACAGCAGCGCCACACCGATGACCAGGAATAAGGAAAACGCCGTAAATATCTCTCTGGAATGGGTTTCTGCGATCACACGAAACAGCGGGCGTAGCACCGGCCGGCCCAGGAACACGATCGCCACGACCAGGGTCAGCGCGACCACCGCGTCGCGCAAATCGAGATGCAGGCCTTCCCCTGCCACGCCGAACAGCGGCAGCAATGCGAGCAGCGGAATCACGGCGATGTCCTGCAACAGCAGTACCGCGATGCCGTTGACGCCGGCTTCGGTGCTGGTGAGCCCGCGTTCAGCCGCGAGCTGCAGCGCCACGGCGGTGCTCGAGAACGCGAGTACGAGACCAATCAACAGGGCGGTCCGGAATGGCAGCTCGAAGGCGAGCCCAACGCCCGTCAGCGCCGCTGCAGTCAGCAGCAGTTGCACGCCGCCGAGGCCGAAGATTGCGTAGCGCAGCTCCCAGATACGCCGCGGCTGGAGTTCGAGACCGATCAGAAACAGCAGGAAAACAACTCCGAATTCAGCGACTTCCAGGATTTCCTTACTGTCGGGTATCCAGCCGAGACCCCACGGTCCAATCAGCACGCCGCCGAGCAGGTAGCCGGTAATGCTGCTCAGGTGCAGGCGCTTGGTCAGCGGCACGAACAGCACGGCCGTGCCAAGCAGGATGATGAGATTGATCAGGGAGGCGTGCATGTTTTGCCAGTCTCAGGCGCGGCGCCGGCGCGCGGAAGGTGTTCGGGGCGGATGAACGCGCGCATCGATGTCGCTCAGAAGTACCGTGCCAGTTCGAGGCCGAGGTAGTCGTCCTGGTCCACGAAACGCAGAAGGTCGGTCGGCGCAGTATCGTGGAAGAGCCGCATTTCGAGCTCGAGCGTCCAGCGCTCG
>LNEL01000044.1 GCA_001464935.1 Gammaproteobacteria bacterium Ga0077536 | reverse complement strand
TGGCTTCAGCGACATTTTCGATTCGGTGTTCGGCGACATCTTCGGCGGCGGCGGCGCGCGGGGCGGCTCGCGCGTTTATCGGGGTTCCGATCTGCGCTACGACCTCGAGATGACGCTCGAGGAAGCGGTGCGCGGCAGCGAGGTCAAGATTCGCATCCCCACCGTCATCGACTGCGAGACCTGCGATGGCAACGGCAGCCGCACGAAGGCGGCCCCCGAAACCTGCACCACCTGCAACGGCGTCGGGCAGGTCCGGATGCAGCAGGGCTTTTTCTCGGTCCAGCAGACTTGCCCCGCGTGCCGCGGACGCGGGCGCGTGGTGCGCGATCCCTGCGGGGGCTGCGGGGGCACAGGCAAGGCGCGCGGGCACAAGACGATCGCGGTCAAGGTGCCCGCCGGCGTCGACAATGGCGATCGGATCCGGCTCGGCGGCGAAGGCGAGCAAGGCCAGAACGGCGGGCCCGCCGGCGATCTGTACGTCAACGTGATGGTGCGTGAGCATCCGATCTTCACGCGGGAAGGCACCGATCTCTATTCCGAGGTGCCGATCGACTACGTGTCGGCGACGCTCGGCGGCGAAATCGAAGTGCCGACGCTCGAAGGTCGGGTGATGCTGAAGATTCCGCCGGAAACCCAGAGCGGCAAGATGTTCAGGCTGCGCGGCAAGGGCGTGAAGTCGGTGCGGGGCGGGGCAACGGGCGATTTGATCTGTCGCGTGACGATCGAGACGCCGGTGAATCTGACCAAGCACCAGAAGGAACTGCTGCGCGCCTTTGGTGATTCGCTGGCCGGCGAAGGGGGGCGTCACAGTCCGCGCGCGAGCTCGTGGCTGGATGGCGTGAAGAAATTTTTCGAAGACATGAAGTTCACCTGAGCATGACGACCACGCTGCCGAAAATCGCGATCGCCGGCGCAGCCGGTCGCATGGGCCGCAACCTGATCGAACTCGGTCGGGCGGCGGACGATCTCGCGCTGGTGGCCGCGTTCGAGGCCCCTGGCTGCGCGCTGCTGGGACAGGACGTCGGCCAGATTGCCGGGGTCGGCACGCTCGGCGTGCCCCTGCGCAGCGATGCCGATCTCGCGGCCGCCGATTTCGATGTGCTGATCGACTTCACGACGCCGGCCGCGACCCTCGCGCATCTCGACGCCTGCGTCGCGCTGGGCCGTGCGGTGGTGATCGGCACCACCGGGTTCGGCGACACGCGGGCGGCGATCGATGCGGCGGCGAACCACATCGGTATCGTCTTTGCGCCGAACATGAGCGTGGGCGTGAACCTCTGCTTCAAGCTGCTGCAACTGGCGGCCCAGGTGCTGGGCGAGGAGTTCGATGTCGAGATCGTCGAAGCCCATCATCGGCACAAGGTCGACGCGCCGTCGGGCACCGCCGTGCGCATGGGCGAGATCGTCGCCGCGGCACTCGGCCGGGATCTCGCGACCTGCGCGGTCTACGGGCGCCAGGGCCAGACCGGTCCGCGGGATCGCAAGACCATCGGCTTCGAGACCATTCGCGCCGGCGAAATCGTCGGTGACCATACGGTGATGTTCGCCGGCGCCGGCGAGGTCATCGAGATTACCCACCGCGCCGCGAACCGGGCGACCTTCGCCGGCGGCGCCCTGCGCGCCGCGCGCTGGCTGGCGGGACGCGGCCCGGGCTGCTATGACATGCAGGACGTGCTCGGCCTGCGCTGAGCCTTTTCCAGAGGTCACCTGGCCGCGTTTGAACCTGCGGGCCGCGTGGCGGGACTAAGCTTCGAAAGGCGCGCTGCAGCGCCGAGCGGACATCCAGCATGAATCAATGGCCTTCAGGCCCTGGCGTCGAACCGCCCGCAGCCGCCGGACTCGAGCAGCGCGATCAGGCGCTGCTCGCCGATATCGTCGCCGGCAACCGGGCGGCATTCGACGCGCTGTACCGGCACTACTACGCCCGCCTGATGGACTTCCTGACCCGCATGCTCAACCAGCGCGAGCTGGCCGAGGAAGTCGTCAATGACACGATGTATGCGGTCTGGACCAACGGCGCGTCGTTCGGCGGCCGCTCGAAGGTCTCGACCTGGGTTTTCGGCATCGCCTACAACAAGGCGCTGAAGCGCCTCGAGCGCGAGCGGCGCACGGCCGCCGATGCGTTCGCCGACGACTTCGACATCGAGGCCACCGACGCCGATCCGGGCGCCGGCGTCGATGCCGCCGAACTCCAGCACCGGCTGCGGGCCGCACTGGCGAAGCTGTCGCCGGCCCATCGCAGCGTCGTCGAACTGACGTTCCTGCTCGAGTATTCCTACGAAGAGGCGGCCGACATCGTCGGCTGCCCGGTCAACACCGTGAAGACCCGGATGTTCCATGCGCGCGCCCGCCTCCGGAAGCTGCTCAGCGCAGTCGTCGCCCGCCCGAAGTGACAGAACCGACAGAGATGAACATGAACAGCGATGCCAGCCCCAGCAAGATCGTCGACGCCACCGTGAATGCCCGGCACACCGCGGCCTTCGAGCTGTTGCCGTGGCTGGTCAACGGCACGCTGCGGGGCGCCGAGCGCCGCGCCGTGACCGAGCACGTGAGCGGCTGCCTGATCTGCCGGCGCGAACTCGACGCGCTGCGCGCGCTGTCCGCGCTGGTCAAAGCCCCCGCGGGCGATCAGCGCTGTGAAGATTCGCTGCGGCGGCTGCACGCGAGGATGGCGCCGCGTTTGCCGCAGCGCCAGCGTTCGCCGTGGGCGGCAGCGGCCGTGCTGGCGCTGGTGGTCGGCATGGTCTCGGCACTGTCCGGCAACACGGAAGCGAGCGTCGCGTGGCTGAAGAACACCGGCCTCAGCATGATGAGCCAGACGCATATCGCCGACAGTTCGTCACCGACCGTGCGGGCGCACCTGGTGTTCTACGACAACATCACCGAGCGCCAGCTGCGCGCGCTGCTGCTGTCGGTTGGCGCGGATCTGATCGAAGGCCCGACGCCGCACGGCGTGTACACCATCGCCTTCTCGCGCGTGGCGAGCCAGCAGGCGGCATGGGAGGCGCTCAGCGAGCTGCGTCATTCGCGGCGCGTGGTCTACGCCGAAGCCCTGATGCCGACCTCGGTGGCCGACTGGTAGACCGGGGCGGCCTGCCGCCGTTTTCTATACAAGGCACCCTGCGCATTGGTATCGTGTGCCCGCCCGGTCCCACGGGCACAGCGTAGGCGGGAAGCGGCATGACCAAGCTCAGGGCATTGGTAATCGGGGTCGGTTACCTCGGCAACTTCCACGCCCAGAAATACCTGTCCCTGCCGGAGGTCGAACTCGTTGCCGTCGTCGATACGGATGCCGCGAGGGCGGCGGAAGTCGGCCGCAAGTGCGGCGTGGCGTCCGGCACCGACTACGGGCCGCTGCTCGCCGACGTCGACATCGTCTCGATTGTCACCCCGCCGGCCACCCACTTCGAGATTGCCCGCCGCTGCCTCGGCGCGGGTGTGCACGTGCTCGTCGAAAAGCCCGTCACCGAGACGGTGGCGCAGGCCGAAGCCCTGATCGAACTCGCCAGCGCGCGCGGCCTCGTGTTCCAGGTCGGCCATCTCGAGCGCTTCAATCCGGCGGTACTCGCCTTGCGCCCGCTGCTGACCCGGCCGACGCGCATCGAGGCGCGCCGACTCGCGGTCTACAAGCAGCGCGGCACCGAGGTCGACGTGGTGCTCGACATGATGATTCACGACATCGACATCGCGCTCAGCCTGGTCGACAGCGAGGTGGTCGGAATCGAGGCGAGCGGGGCGATCGTCGTCAGCGGTGATATCGATCTGGCACAGGTCACGCTCACGTTTGCGAACGGCTGCGTCGCGGAGATCGCGGCCAGCCGCGTCAATCTGGAACCGGTGCGGGCGATGACCGTGCACCAGCCGGACAACTACATCACCGTCGATTTCGCGAATCACGCCCTGCTCGTCGGCAGCGTGGAGGCCGGCGGCCGGCTCGGCGCGCCGCGCGACGCGACCGTCGAGACGCTCGCCCTGACCCGCAGCGACGCGCTGATGGACGAAATCCGGTCGTTCGTCGGCGCGGTCGAAGAAGGGCGCTCGCCGACGGTGTCCGGTGAAGACGGCAAGCGCGCGCTGGCCGTCGCGGTCGCCGTCAGCCAGGCGATCCATCGCCAGCTCGCCCTCGCTCCGCCGCCCCGCGCCGAACTCGGCTGAGGCTGGCGGATCAGCGCCGGAACAGGGCGCTGGATGGCAGCTTTTCGACGTCGCGAATCACCAGTTCCGTGGCGCTGTCGGCGACGCTGCCGAGCGCCACGAGCCGCGCGCCGCGACAGGGGCCGGCCAGGCAATGGCCGGTCGACGGCTCGAACAGGGCGCCGTGCATCGCGCACAGCAGGTAGTGGCCGGTGTAATCGCGGAAATCGTCCGGTCGCCAGTCGAGGCGCACCCCGGCGTGGGGGCAGCTGTTGAGGTAGGCGCGGACCTGCCCGCCCTCGCGCACGAGGATCACCGGCAGGGTTCGCGTGCCGTCGCTGATTTCACGCCCGACGGCGGCGCCGTCGGCGAGTTCGGTATCAAGCGTCGCATCCATCGGCTAATCCGTCGTTTTGCAGGCCAAAAAACGCGTCCGCGGCTTTTCCTCGACCCTCGCCGTCGAGTACAATCCGGCACACTCCACGCGCGGGAACTGCCCACAGGTTGTTCCCGTTTTTTATGTCAGAAAATACCAACGTGACGACTCCGGCATTCCTAGCATTGGCAGACGGAACGGTACTGCGCGGCTCCGCGGTCGGCGCGGAGGGTTATACCGTGGGCGAAGTGGTGTTCAACACCGCCATGACAGGCTATCAGGAAATCCTGAGCGACCCGTCCTACGACCAGCAGCTGGTCACGCTCACCTGCCCGCACATCGGCAACGTCGGCACCACCGAACTCGACAACGAGTCCGTACGCGCCTTCGCCGCCGGCCTCATCATCCGCGATGCGTCACCGGTCGTCAGCAACTGGCGCTCGCAGCAGGACCTCGGCGGTTATCTGCGCGCGCAGGGCGTGATCGCCATTGCCGATGTCGACACCCGCAGACTGACCCGTCTCCTGCGCGACCGTGGCGCCCAGGCCGGCTGCATTGCCGCCGGTGCCGGCGCCTCGGCCGACGACGCGCTGGCGCGTGCCCGCGCATTCCCGGGACTCAACGGCATGGACCTCGCCCAGCGCGTGACCACCGCGAGCCCCTATGTCTGGCGCGAAGGCTCCTGGACGCTCGAGGGTGACCGACACCGCCAGCACACCGGCAGCCCGCAGTGGCGCGTGGCCGCCTTCGATTACGGCGTCAAACGCAACATCCTGCGCCTGCTCGCCGACCGCGGCTGCGAAGTGCACGTACTGCCGGCCAGGGCCACCGCTGCCGACGCCCTCGCGCTGAAGCCGGACGGGGTGTTCCTGTCCAACGGGCCGGGCGACCCGGCGCCCTGTGATTACGCCATCAGCGCGATACGCGAACTGCTGACGACCGGCACGCCGATCTTCGGCATCTGCCTCGGCCATCAGCTGCTGGGGCTCGCCTGCGGCGCGCGCACCGTCAAGATGAAGTTCGGCCATCACGGCGCGAACCACCCGGTGCAGGATCTGCGCAGCGGCAAGGTTTACATCACGAGCCAGAATCATGGCTTCGCGGTCGACGAGGAGAGCCTGCCCGACGCGCTCGTGGCGACGCACCGTTCGCTGTTCGACGGGTCCTTGCAGGGCCTTTCGCACACGCGGGTGCCGGCCTTCAGTTTCCAGGGCCACCCCGAAGCGAGTCCCGGGCCGCACGACATCGGGTACCTGTTCGATCAGTTCATCGATCTGATGCGTCGCCATCGCACGGCGTGATGCCGCGTCCACGTCACGGTTACAGATAGCCCAGATGCCCAAGCGTACAGACATCAAGTCCATTCTCGTCATCGGTGCCGGTCCGATCGTCATTGGCCAGGCCTGCGAGTTCGACTACTCCGGCACGCAGGCCTGCAAGGCGCTGCGCAAGGACGGCTACCGGATCGTGCTGGTGAATTCGAACCCGGCGACGATCATGACCGACCCGGACACCGCCGACGCGACGTACATCGAACCCGTGCGCTGGCAGACGGTCGAGAAAATCATTGCGCAGGAACGTCCGGATGCGATTCTGCCGACGATGGGCGGCCAGACTGCGCTGAACTGCGCGCTCGATCTGGCCCGCGAAGGCGTGCTCGAACGCTACGGCGTACAGCTGATTGGCGCGTCCGAGCGCGCGATCGAAATGGCTGAGGACCGCGAGAAGTTCCGCGAGGCGATGACGCGCATCGGCCTCGCGTCGCCGCGTTCCTTCACGGCGCACACGCTGGAGGAGGCAGAGCGCTTCCAGGCCCTGCTTGGCTATCCGACGGTCATCCGGCCCTCGTTCACGATGGGCGGCTCCGGCGGCGGCATCGCGTTCAACCGCGAGGAATTCGCCGAAATCTGCAGCCGTGGGCTCGACGCCTCGCCGACGCACGAGGTGCTGATCGAAGAATCCGTGCTCGGCTGGAAAGAGTTCGAGATGGAGGTCGTGCGCGATCGCAACGACAACTGCATCATCATCTGCTCGATCGAAAATCTCGATCCGATGGGTATCCACACCGGTGACTCGATCACGGTGGCGCCGGCGCAGACGCTGACGGACAAGGAATACCAGATCATGCGCAACGCCTCGATTGCGGTGCTCCGCGAGATAGGCGTCGAAACCGGCGGCTCGAACGTGCAGTTCGCGATCAACCCCGACAACGGTCAGATGGTCGTGATCGAAATGAATCCGCGCGTGTCGCGGTCCTCGGCGCTGGCGTCGAAGGCGACGGGCTTCCCGATCGCGAAAGTCGCGGCCAAGCTCGCCGTCGGCTACACGCTCGATGAACTCGCGAACGAGATCACCGGCGGCGCGACGCCGGCGTCCTTCGAACCGACGCTCGATTACGTCGTGACCAAGATCCCGCGCTTCACCTTCGAGAAGTTCCCGCAAGCGCAGGATCGGCTGACGACGCAGATGAAGTCCGTCGGCGAGGTGATGGCGATGGGCCGCACCTTCCAGGAATCGTTCCAGAAAGCGCTGCGCGGCCTCGAAACGGGCGCGATGGGGCTCGATGAGAAATTCCGGCCGGGCGAGAAGGTCGACCAGGCCAAGCTCGTGCGCGAACTGAGCGTGGCCGGCTCCGATCGCATCTGGTTCGTCGGCGACGCGTTCCGCCATGGCATGACGCTGGAGGAAGTGCACCAGCTGACGAAGATCGATCCCTGGTTCCTGACTCAAATCGAAGACATCGTCCGCGAAGAATCGCAGCTGTTGGGGCGCGGCCTGCCAGCGCTCGACGGTGACGTGCTGTATCGCCTGAAGCGCAAGGGTTTCTCCGATGCGCGGCTCGCCGCGCTGACCGGCATCAAGGAAGCGGAGGTGCGCGGCGCGCGCCATGCCCGCGGCATCCGGCCGGTGTACAAGCGCGTGGATTCCTGCGCCGCCGAGTTCGACGCGACCACCGCGTACATGTATTCGACCTACGAGGAAGAGTGCGAGTCGCGTCCGACGGACCGCGAGAAGATCGTGATTCTCGGCGGCGGCCCGAACCGCATCGGGCAGGGCATCGAGTTCGACTACTGCTGCGTGCAGGCGGCGTACGCAATGCAGGAAGCGGGCTATGAAGCGATCATGGTCAACTGCAATCCGGAAACCGTGTCGACCGACTACGATACCGCCGATCGACTCTACTTCGAGCCGCTGACACTCGAGGACGTACTCGAAATCGTCGAAATCGAGAAGCCGAAAGGCGTGATCGTGCAGTTCGGCGGGCAGACGCCGTTGAAGCTGGCGCGCGCGCTGGCCGCGGCGGGCGTGCCGATCGTCGGCACCAGCCCCGACTCCATCGACCTCGCGGAGGACCGCGAACGCTTCCAGCAATTCCTGTCGAAGGTCGGCCTGCTGCAGCCACCGAACCGCACTGCCCGTTCGCCGGAAGCGGCGCTCGCGGCGGCGGCGGAAATCGGCTATCCGCTGGTCGTGCGCCCGTCGTACGTGCTCGGGGGGCGGGCGATGGAAATCGTCTACAACGAGCAGGCGCTGTCAACCTACATGCGCCAGGCCGTGCAGGTCTCGAACGACTCGCCCGTGCTGCTCGACCGCTATCTCGACCACGCGATCGAGGTAGATGTCGATGCGCTGTGCGACGGCAAGCAGGTGCTGATCGGCGGCATCATGGAACACATCGAGCAGGCCGGCATCCATTCCGGTGACTCGGCCTGCGCGCTGCCGCCGCATACGCTGTCGTCCGCGACGCAGGACGCGCTGCGTGAACAGATGGTGACGATGGCGCTCGGCCTCGGGGTCGTCGGCTTGATGAACACCCAGTTCGCGATCCAGGACGAGAAGATTTACGTGCTCGAAGTGAACCCGCGCGCCTCGCGCACGGTGCCCTTCGTGTCGAAGGCCATCGGCATGCCGCTCGCGAAGCTCGCGGCGAAGTGCATGGTCGGCATCTCGCTGCCCACGCAGGGCGCGACGCGGGAACGCGTGCCCGATTACTACTCGGTCAAGGAAGCGGTATTCCCGTTCGTGAAGTTCCAGGGCGTCGATCCGCTGCTCGGACCGGAAATGAAGTCGACCGGCGAAGTGATGGGGGTCGGCGCGACTTTCGGCGAAGCCTTCGCGAAATCGCAGCAGGCGGCTGGCATGACTCTGCCGTCGACCGGCACGGCGTTCGTCAGTGTCCGCGAAGCGGACAAGGCGGCGGCTGTCGTGCTCGCGCAACGACTGACGGCGGCAGGATTCAGGATCGTGGCGACGCGCGGCACTTCGCGCGCGCTGACGGCGGCCGGCGTCGCATGCCAGACCGTCAACAAGGTGCTCGAAGGTCAGCCGCACATCGTCGACATGATCAAGAACGGTGCGATCGACTTCATCGTCAACACGACCGAAGGCGAGCAGGCCATCGCCGATTCATTCACCATTCGTCGCAGTGCCCTTCAGCACAAGATTGCCTACACTACGACCATGGCCGGCGCGACGGCCGCAGTGATGGCGCTGGCGGAGCAGGGCGAGGAACGCGTCCGCCGCCTGCAGTCGCTGCATCAGCAACTGCCCGGGTGAGCTTACCGTCATGATGAAATCCCCAATGACCGCCGAAGGCGCGCAGAAACTTCGCGAAGAACTGCAGCGGCTGAAGTTCGTCGAACGGCCGCGCATCACCCAGGCGATCGCCGAGGCGCGTGCGCTCGGGGACCTCAAGGAAAACGCCGAGTACCACGCCGCGCGCGAGCAGCAGAGCTTCGCCGAGGGGCGCATTGCCGACATCGAGACCAAGCTCGCGACTGCCGAGATCATCGACGTCACCAAGGTCAACGCGCAGGGGCGCGTGGTGTTCGGCGCGACCGTCGAACTGATGAACCTGAGCACCGAGGAAGAGGTGAAGTACCGCATCGTTGGCGAGGACGAGGCCGACATCAAGGCCGGACTCGTCTCGATCAATTCACCGGTCGCGCGCGGACTGATCGGCAAATCCGAGGGTGACACCGTGACGGTCCAGGTGCCGAGCGGCGCGGTCGAGTACGAAATCCTGGCCGTCTCCTACGTCTAGCCCGCTCCGCTGCTGCAGCCTGCCCGCACCGACGGTTCTCCCGCTGTTCCGCCTCCCACCCGAGAGCGCCGCGTGACGGCGCGGGTCCTGAGCCGCCCCCTTCGGCACACCTGGCGGACCGCCGCAGGGCGGTGCCATGGTCGGCCGACCGGCTCGAGTGCTCGTGGATTGCCGGGGCTGGTCGATACCCTGCCCATGGAGACCGCGCCGGCCCGACGGCCAAGCCGGCGCGCGGCTTGTATTTCCGTGCCCCGCCCCAACGTGGAAGTCATGGCCAGGCGTGCTCGCCGGCGCCCGCCGAACTTTCCGCCCATCGCGGGGCCTATGCTGAAACGGCGCCCGCAGCGCCATGAAGGTGAACGTTTCGTTCGCGCGCAACGTAGGCACCATGCACGATCAGGCCCCGCGACCCCGCCATGGCGGGTCCGGGACCGACCGAAATCCAAGTGGTTACGGGCGGTTCCAAGGGCTAGACTAAGTCTGGTGCCCATACTGCAGGCACTCGGATGCTCAGGGCTTACGCAGGGAACGACGAGGAACGGGTAGCAATACGATGGCAAGAAATCTGGCGCTGTGGGCGGTCATCGCCCTGGTGTTGATGCTGGTTTTTCAGAATTTCACGCCCCGACACGGTGTGTCGCGGGGCGTGGATTACTCCGATTTCATCGGCTCGGTCAAAGGCGGGCAGGTCACCAAGGCCACGCTCGACGGACCGACGATCGAGTTCGAAATGCAGGACGGTTCCAAGCAGTTCACGTACAGCCCCGAGACCGACAACGGTCCGCTGATCGGCATGCTGCTCGAAAATGAAGTGCGCATCGAAGCCCAGCCGCCGGACCGGCAGGGCATCCTGATGCAGATCTTCATCTCCTGGTTCCCGTTCCTGCTGTTGATTGCGGTGTGGATTTACCTGATGCGGCAGATGCAGGGCGGCGCCAGCGGCCGCGGCGCGCTGTCCTTCGGCAAGAGTCGCGCCCGGATGCTCGGCGAAGACCAGGTCCGCATCACCTTCAACGACGTCGCAGGCGTTGACGAGGCGAAGGAAGAGGTCAAGGAACTCGTCGATTTCCTGCGCGACCCGGGCAAGTTCCAGAAGCTGGGCGGCAAGATTCCGCGCGGCGTGCTGATGGTGGGCCCGCCGGGTACCGGCAAGACCTTGCTCGCGAAGGCCATCGCCGGCGAGGCCAAGGTGCCGTTCTTCACGATTTCGGGCTCCGACTTCGTCGAAATGTTCGTCGGCGTCGGCGCCTCGCGCGTGCGTGACATGTTCGAGCAGGCGAAGAAGCACGCGCCGTGCATCATCTTCATCGATGAAATCGACGCCGTCGGCCGTCATCGCGGCGCCGGTCTCGGCGGCGGCCACGACGAGCGCGAGCAGACGCTGAACCAGTTGCTCGTTGAAATGGACGGCTTCGAAGGCAACGAAGGCATCATCGTCATCGCCGCCACCAACCGTCCCGACGTGCTCGACCCGGCGCTGCTGCGTCCGGGCCGCTTCGACCGCCAGGTCGTCGTGCCGCTGCCTGACATTCGCGGCCGCGAGCAGATCCTGAAGGTGCACATGCGCAAAGTCCCGCTCGGCGAAGACGTGAAGCCGGCGCTGCTGGCGCGCGGCACGCCCGGCTTCTCGGGCGCCGATCTCGCGAACCTCGTCAACGAGGCCGCGCTGTTCGCCGCCCGCGGCAACAAACGCCTCGTCGACATGGAAGAGTTCGAGAAGGCGAAGGACAAGATCATGATGGGCGCCGAGCGCCGCTCGATGGTCATGGGCGAGAAGGAAAAGAAGCTGACGGCCTATCACGAGGCGGGTCACGCAATTGTCGGCCGCTCCGTGCCCTCGCACGATCCGGTCTACAAGGTGTCGATCATCCCGCGCGGTCGCGCGCTGGGTGTCACGATGTTCCTGCCCGAGGAAGATCGCCTGAGCTACAGCAAGGAGCGCCTCGAAAGCCAGATCTCGAGCCTGTTCGGCGGTCGCCTCGCCGAGGAGCTGATCTTCGGCAAGGACGCGGTGACCACCGGTGCCTCGAACGACATCGAGCGTGTCACGGACATCGCGCGCAAGATGGTCACGCGCTGGGGCCTGTCCGAGAAGCTCGGGCCGATGATCTACAGCGACGATGAAGGGGAAGTGTTCCTCGGCCATTCCGTCACGCAGCACAAGTCCGTGTCCGACGACACGGCGCGGCTCATTGACGAGGAAGTCCGCAACATCGTCGACCGCAACTACCTGCGTGCGCGCACGATTCTGCAGGAGAACTTCGAGAAGCTGCACTTGATGGCGAATGCGCTGATCAAGTACGAAACGCTCGACAGCGATCAGATCGACGACATCATGATGGGCCGCGAATGCCGCGAGCCGCAGAACTGGGATGACGATGATCGCGGCAGCCAGAGCAAGAATCCGGGCGTGGTGCCCGGCGCCAGCGATTCGGCCATCGGCGGTCCGGCCAGCTCCCACTGACGGCAGACCCGCGTGTCGGAAACCTTCCGACACGCGGGCTTTTTGCGACGACGCTCACACGCGGGATTCAATACGCACTGCTAATCTGTCGCTATTAGAGACAGCGCGTATCGCTGTAGAAGGCATCCCATGAGCAATTCCCCGATTCGGAAGTATTTCGGCACGGACGGCATCCGTGGTCGCGTCGGCGTGCCGCCGATCACCCCTGATTTCGTCATGAAGCTCGGTTGGGCGGCCGGCCGCGTGCTCGCCCGCGACAGCGGCAAGGCGAAGCCGAAGGTCCTCATCGGCAAGGACACGCGGGTGTCGGGTTACATGTTCGAGTCCGCGCTGGAGGCGGGCTTGTCGGCCGCCGGCGTCGACATCCACCTGCTCGGCCCGATGCCGACGCCAGGTATCGCCTACCTTACCCGCACCTTTCATGCGCAGGCCGGCATCGTCATCAGCGCGTCGCACAACCCGTTCGACGACAACGGCATCAAGTTCTTTTCTGGCAGCGGCACCAAACTGCTCGACCACGTTGAACTCGAAATCGAACGCGAACTGGACAAGCCCTTCGAATGCGTGACCTCACGCGAACTCGGCAAGGCCCATCGCGTTGTCGACGCCGCCGGGCGCTACATCGAATTCTGCAAGAGCACAGTGGCCGCCGGCATCGATCTGAGCGGCCTGAAAGTCGTCGTCGATTGCGCGCACGGCGCGACGTACCACATCGCGCCAGACGTCTTCGAAGAACTCGGCGCTGAAGTCATCGCCATCGGCAATCAACCCGACGGCTTCAACATCAACGAACAGGTCGGCGCGACCGCGCCCGAGATGCTGCAGAAGGCGGTGCTGGCGCATGGCGCGCATGTCGGCATTGCGCTCGATGGCGACGGCGATCGTCTGATCATGGTCGATCACGACGGGCGCGTGCTCGATGGCGACGAACTGACCTACATCATCGCCTGCCACCGTCAACGGCTCGGACGGCTGAGCGGCACGGTGGTCGGCACGCAGATGAGCAATCTCGGACTCGAGATCGCGTTGCGCGAGCAGGGTTTCGACTTCCAGCGGGCCAAGGTCGGCGATCGTTACATCATGGAAATGCTGACAGCCAATGGCTGGAGCATCGGCGGCGAATCGTCGGGCCACATCATCTGCCTCGATCTGACCAGCACCGGCGACGGCATCATTTCGTCGCTGCAGGTGCTCGAAGCAATGGTGCAGACCGGCCGGTCGCTCGCGGAACTGGCCGTCGGCATGACCAAGTTCCCGCAGCGCCTCGTCAACGTGAGGCTGCAGCAGCGCATCGACGTCACGCGCGCGCCGGCCGTGCAGAAGGCGGTGGCCGAAGTCGAGGCCATCCTGGCTGCCGAAGGCCGCGTCCTGCTGCGCCCGTCCGGCACGGAGCCCCTGATCCGCGTGATGGTCGAAGGTCGCGACGAGCGTCAGGTCGACGAACTCGCGAACTTCATCGCGAATGCCGTGCGCGCCGCGCTCGACGCACCGGACATCGCGGGCCGCGCGGCTTGAGTGGGTACCAGTTCAGGCGCCGTTGAATATGGCCACCGAGAACATAGAGAAATTCAGGGATTGAATCTGGTTGGCGCCGGGCTTGCGTAGTCGTCGCGCTCGACGCTGCTTCCCAAATCCCTCGGTGTTCTCTGTGTTCTCGGTGGCTGAAAAAATCCCTGCACGCAGCGCCGCCGTCCCTAGATGTCTCTCAGCAGTTCGTTGATACCGACCTTCGCGCGGGTCTTGGCGTCGACGCGCTTCACGATTACCGCGCAGTAGAGGCTGTGGCTGCCGTCGGCGGCGGGCAGGTTGCCGGACACGACGACCGAGCCCGGCGGCACGTAGCCCATCGTCACCTGCTTCGTCTCGCGGTCGTAGATCTTGGTGCTCTGGCCGATGAACACGCCCATCGAGATCACTGAGCCCTCGCCGATCACCACACCTTCGACGACTTCCGAACGCGCGCCGATGAAGCAGTCGTCTTCGATGATGGTCGGCGACGCCTGCAGCGGCTCGAGCACGCCGCCGATGCCGACGCCACCCGAGAGATGCACGTTCTTGCCGATCTGCGCGCAGGAACCGACGGTGGCCCAGGTGTCGACCATGGTGCCCGAGTCGACGTAGGCGCCGATGTTCACATAGCTCGGCATCAGCACCACGCCCGGACCGATGTAGGCACCGCGGCGCGCAACGGCCGGCGGCACGACGCGCGCCCCGATCGCACGAAACTCGGCGTCGCTGAGGCCACCGAACTTGGTCGGCACCTTGTCGAAGAAACTCAGGCTGCCGGCCGGCATCACCGCGTTGTCGTTCAACCTGAAGCTCAACAACACCGCCTTCTTCGCCCACTCGTTGACCTGCCACTGGCCGTCGCGCTTCTCGGCGACGCGCAGCTTGCCGCTGTCGAGCAGTGCGAGGCATTCGTTGACGGCCTCGCGCACGCGCGCTGGCGCGTTGGACGGACTCAGTTCGGCGCGCTGTTCAAAAGCATCGTCAATGATTGCGGCCAGTTCCTGCATCGGACACCTCGGGATTGATAGTTCAGATGGATTGCATGACATCGACGATGCGGCGCGCGGCGGTCAGGCATTCGTCGTAGCCGGCCACCAGCGCGATCCGCAGACGATGGGCGCCGGGATTGCCGTGGCCCGCATCGCGCGCGAGAAACGAACCCGGCAGCGTCGTCACGTTCGCCTGTTGGATCAGACGTGCGCAGAGCGCGCATTCGTCACCGTCGACTTGCGGCCACAGGTAAAAGCCGCCGGCGGGCAGACTGACCTGCGTGACGCTTGCGAGCAGCGGCGTGACGGCCGCGAACTTGTCGCGGTAGAGCCGGCGGTTCTCGACGACATGCCGTTCGTCGCGCCACGCCGCCGCGCTCGCGATCTGCACGTGCACGGGCATCGCCGCGCCGTGATAAGTCCTGTAGCGCAGAAACTGCGCCATCAGCCGGGGGTCGCCGGCGATGAAGCCGGAGCGCAGGCCCGGCGCATTCGAGCGCTTGGACAGGCTGTGCATCACCAGGCAGCGTTCGAAGTTCGTACGGCCGTCGGCCCACGCCGCTTCGAGCAGGCCGCAGGGCGGCGCGTCCTCATCGAGATACAGTTCCGAATAGCATTCGTCGGACACGACCGTGAAGTCGTGCCGATCTGCCAGCGCCAGCAGCGCGCGATAGTCGGCGCGGGACATCACCGCGCCCGACGGATTCGCCGGCGAACAGACGTAGACCAGCCGGCAGCGCGCCCAGACCTCGGCCGGCACGGCCTCGAGGTCGGGCAGGAAGTCCCGCCCGGCGGGGCAGGGCAGGTAATAGGGTGACGCGCCGGCGAGCAGCGCCGCCCCCTCGTAGATCTGATAGAACGGATTCGGCATGGCGACCAGCGCCGCGCTGTCGCGGGCGTCGATCAGCGTTTGCGCGATCGCGAACAGCGCCTCCCGCGTGCCGTTCGCGGGCAGCACCATCGTGTCCGGATTCACGGCGCCGGCCGGCAGCCGGAAGCGGCGTTCGAGCCAGCCCGCGATCGCCTGCCGCAGATCGTCGCTGCCCTTGGTCGCCGGGTATCTGGCCAGCGCCGGCAGTGCCTCCCGCAGCGCGTCGAGCAGGAAGCCGGGCGTCGGATGCTGCGGCTCCCCGATCGACATGTTGATCGCCGACAGGGCCGGATCGGGTTTCAGGTCCACGCGCAGGGCCGCGAGGCGCTCGAAGGGGTAAGGCTGTAGCCGCTCTAGACCAAGGTTCATGTCGTCACTGGCGCCGTGGGGGCGGCCAGTATAGTGCGCGGTGGCGGGGGGCGGCACGTCGGTACCGCGGCGTAATCGATTCGGGTATCCTTTCCGCCCTTTTTTGCCAGCCGACATCACCATGGCACACAAGATTCTTCTCCTGCAGGGCGACGGCATCGGGCCCGAAATCGTCGACGCGGCCCATGGCGTGCTGCGCGCATTGCGCGACCGGTTCGGGCTCGCGATCGAACTCGAGGAAGCCCTGATGGGCGGGTGCGCGGTCGATGCGCACGGCGAACCGCTGCCCGACAGCACGCTGGACCTCGCCCGCGCCGCAGACGCGATCCTGCTCGGCGCCGTTGGCGGGCCGCAGTGGGACCGCATCGAGCGCGACAAGCGCCCCGAGCGCGGCCTGCTGAAACTGCGTTCCTCGCTCGATCTGTTCTGCAACCTGCGGCCGGCGGCGCTGCACGCCGCGCTCGCTGACGCTTCGACGCTGAAGCCGGAAGTCGTGTCCGGCCTCGACATCATGATCGTCCGTGAACTGACCGGCGACATCTATTTCGGCAAGCCGCGCGGCATCGAAACCGACGCCAGCGGGCAGCGCGTCGGGCGCAACACGATGATCTATTCCGAAGCCGAAATCCGCCGCGTCGCGCACGCCGCGTTCCGCATCGCGGCCCGCCGCCAAG
This sequence comes from Gammaproteobacteria bacterium Ga0077536, assembly GCA_001464935.1. Taxonomy (GTDB): domain Bacteria; phylum Pseudomonadota; class Gammaproteobacteria. The sequence goes on along the minus strand of LNEL01000044.1, from coordinate 112,781 downwards.
GTCGCCTGTGTTCGGTCGACAAGGCCAATGTGCTGGAAACCACCGAGCTGTGGCGCGAAGTCGTCACCGAAGTCGGCCGCGACTACCCGGACGTCGAGCTGAGTCACATGTACGTCGACAATGCGGCCATGCAGCTCGTGCGCGCGCCGAAGCAGTTCGACGTGCTCGTCACCGGCAATATCTTCGGCGACATCCTGTCCGACCTCGCCTCGATGCTGACGGGCTCGATCGGCATGCTGCCGTCGGCCTCGCTCGATGCGAACGGCAAGGGCATGTTCGAGCCGTGTCACGGATCGGCGCCCGACATCGCCGGCCAGAATCGCGCGAACCCGCTGGCGACGATCCTGTCGGCCGCGATGATGCTGCGTTATTCGCTGAACGAAGCGGCGCAGGCCGAGCGTATTGAACAGGCGGTCAGCGCGGTGCTCGATGCGGGCCTGCGCACGGCCGATATCCAGTCGCCGGGCGGCACCGTCGTCGGCACGAAGGAAATGGGCGCGGCAGTCGTCGCCGCGCTGAAGTAGGCGCGCCCGGCGGGGCCGGTTGCGCAACACCACCAATTCGACATAGCGGGCTGTAAATCATGACCAGGAAATTCAACGTGGCCGTGGTCGGCGCCACCGGCGCCGTCGGTGAAGCAATGCTCTCGATCCTCGAGGAGCGCAAATTTCCGTATGACAAGGTGTTCGCCGTCGCGAGTTCACGCTCGGCCGGCACGCGCATTCCGTTCGCCGGATCGCACCTGACGGTGCACGATCTCGACACGTTCGACTTCAGCCAGACGCCGATTGGCCTGTTTTCGCCGGGCGCGTCGGTGTCGGCGGTCTATGCGCCAAAGGCGGCGGCGGCGGGCTGCGTGGTCGTCGACAACACCTCGCAGTTCCGCTACGACGACGACATCCCGCTCGTGGTGCCGGAGGTCAACGCGCACGCGATCGCCGACTACCGCAATCGCGGCATCATCGCGAACCCGAACTGCTCGACGATCCAGATGCTCGTCGCGCTGAAGCCGATCTATGACGCGGTGGGCATCGAGCGCATCAATGTCTGCACCTACCAGGCGGTGTCGGGCACCGGCAAGGAAGCGATTGAGGAACTGGCCCAGCAGACGGCCAATCTGCTGAACGCCAAACCTATTTCCAGTGCGGTTTATCCGAAGCAGATCGCGTTCAACTGCCTGCCGCACATCGATGTCTTCATGGACAACGGCTACACCAAGGAAGAGATGAAAATGGTGTGGGAGACCCGCAAGATCATGGGCGACGACCGGATCCAGGTGAATCCGACAGCGGTCCGCGTGCCGGTGTTCTTCGGGCACTCGGAAGCGGTGCATATCGAAACCCGCGAGAAAATCACGGCGGAAGCGGCGCGCGAGTTGCTGGCCCGGGCGCCGGGCGTCGAAGTGCTCGACGGCCGCAAGGATGGTGCGTACCCGACCGCGGTGACCGAGGCAGCCCAGCGCGACCCGGTGTTCGTCGGCCGGATCCGGGAAGACATTTCGCATCCGCGGGGTCTTGATCTCTGGGTAGTGGCCGACAACGTCCGGAAGGGGGCTGCTTTGAACAGCATCCAGATTGCGGAAATATTGGTGAAAAGCTATTTATAAGCTATAGTTAACTAGCAATCATAAAGTTTATTCGCAGGTTGCAAGCAGACATTCGTAGACGACTGCACGGGGTGACGCGGCCGGCCGGCCGCGCCACCGACAATGACGAACGATTGAGGAAGCGCACCATGCTGCGGAAAAAAGCCGTTGCCATCGCTCTGTCCATGCTGATGCCCTCGCTGGCCTCGGCGCTGGGTCTCGGAGCGCTGAAATCGTCGTCAGCCCTCAATCAGCCTTTCGACGGGCGCATCGAGATCCTGGGCGCCACGGCAGCGGATTACGACACCCTCAGCGTCAAACTGGCCGACACACAGCAGTTCGACCGCGCCGGCGTGCTTCGCGAGGCAGTGCTGCTCTCACTCAAGTTCGAAATCGTCGAAACCCCGGCCGGCAACGACTACATCCGGATCACCACGCGCGACCCGGTTCGCGAACCCTTCCTGAATTTCCTGCTCGAGCTGAACTGGGCCAATGGCCGCATGGTGCGCGAATACACCGTGCTGCTCGACCCACCGCTCTACGATCCCAATCGCCGCGCGCCCGCCTACACGCCGGCACCGCGCCCGGTTGCGGCGGCGCCCGTCGCGCCCGCGGCGGCAGCGCCCGCGGCGGCCCCGACGGCGATGGCCCCGCCGGCGATGGCGCCGATGGCCAGCGACGGCACGCTCGGCACGGTGCAGTCGTCGGACACGGCCTGGGGCCTGGCGATGCGGCACCGGCCGGACGCCGGCGTCAGCGTACAGCGGATGATGATTGCGCTGCTGCGCGCCAATCCCGACGCATTCAGCAACAACAACGTGAACCAGCTGCGGCGCGGCGCCGTGCTGAGAATGCCGTCGCAGTCCGACATCGACGGCCTGTCCCAGAGCGAAGCACTGGCCGAAGTGGCCCGCCAGCACCAGCTGTGGGAGGACTATCGCCAGGGGGCGACGAGTGCGGCACCGGCGCAGCCGATGGGGGCCGCGACGTCGTCGCCGGCCGCGGACAGTCCCGCCGACGACGCGCTCGATGAAGCGCTGGCCGCCGCTGATGACGTCAAGCCGAAGGACGACGATGCCCGGCTCGAACTGGTCGCGCCGGACAGCGCCGAGGATACTGCTGGCGCGCCGGGCGCGGGCGACACCGCCCCGGCTGACTCCGACGCGACCGACGGCGATACCGCCGAAGCGCTCGCTGCCGAAGACCAGACCACGCGGGCCAGTGCCGATGCCGAGCTCCAGGCCAAGCTCGACGAGGCCAGCGAAATCATCGATCTGCTGCAACGCCAGGTCGAAATCAAGGATGAAGAGCTCGCCAGCCTGCAGGCCCGGCTTGCCGAACTCGGCGTCGAATCGCCACCGACCTCAGACGCCGCGACAGCCGACCTCCCGTCCGCGGGCGCGGCCGGTGAGGCCACGGACGCCGGCGTCGCCGAGACCCCCGCCGTTGCCGAGACACCGGTAGAGACGCAGGTGGAGACACCTGGCGCCGACACGGCGCCTGAAACGGCACCGGCCGCCGAACAGCCAGCCACCTCCGCACCGCCGCCGGTGGCGGCCGCGCCCGAAACGCCGAAGCCGGTCGTGCGACCGACACCTGCCGTGACGCCGCCGCCGGCTGGCGTCCTCGACAGCCTGATTCCGGCCCATCTGCGCGATGCGGTTCCGGGCGGCGCGGTCACGATCGTCGGTGTCCTTGGCTCATTGCTGCTGCTGGTGCTGGCATTCGTGGGCAAGGCGCTCGCCGGACGCGGCGGCAAGGCCATCACGCCGAGCGCACGGCCCGCTGCCGCTGCCGCCACGGCCACCGCCGCAGCGACTGCTGTTGCACCGGCCGCTGCCGACACCGCGCTGCCACTGGTCGATTCCGTGACGCCCGAGACGGGCGACGTTGCCGATCAGTTCACGCGCACGCTCGAGGCGACGTCCGAACAGTTGCAGGGCGACCCGCTCGAAGAGGTCAACGTCTACCTTGCCTATGAGCGCTTCGACCAGGCTGAAGAGCTGGTCAAGCAGGTGATCACGCAATACCCGAACGAGCACAAGTACAAGCTCCGGCTGCTCGAAATCTATTACTCGGCGAACAACAAACAAGCTTACGAAACGCACGCCCGCGAACTGCTGGACGCTGTCGGCGACCATCATCCGCTGTGGGAAAACGCGGTGGCGATGTGGGCCGAGATGTCGCCGAGCCGCGCGCTGTTCGCGCCCGGCGCGACGGAAGCGACCGTGACCGGCGCTGCCGGCGCGACCGAATTCGTCGATGTCACCGGCGAAGCGACCTCACCCGGCGGCGGCACGATGACGATGGGTCCGGGCGACGACGATGGCCCGCTTGCAGTCACTGCGGTGGGTCTGTCGAACGACTACGCGGGCGACGACTCCGTGCTCGATTTCGATCTGACGTCCACGTCGACGGACGCCGATTACGAGCCGATGCTCGACCTGACGACGGGTGAGTCGGCGGCCGGCGACAATGCCGGCGACAACGTCATCGATCTCACGGCCACCGTCGAGCAGCTGGAGAAGTCCGGATTCCTCGATCTGACGGACGCCGACAGCAAGGCCGCCGACAACGACATCTTCGACATCTCGGCGCTGGAAGCGGGCGTTGCCGAAGCCGGCGAGTCCGCGCCTGATTTCGACCTCGGCGAGCGCTCGGACGCCGACACTGCCGATTTGCTGGATATCACGAAGACCGGCAATGTCGCATTCGAACCTGATGAATCCATCCTGTCGATCACGGCCGGCTCTCTGGCCGATACCGCGTCGGGCGCCGCCCGCGCGCCGGATGCGCCGAGCGCGGACGACGATGCGCTGAATCTGGACTTCGACATCAGCGACACCGTCGCGCCGCGCCTCGATACCGAAGCCGGCCCCGACGTTGCCGCGCTCGACGTCGACACCGACATCACCTCCAGGTTGCCCCCCGAAGAGCCCCTGGACTTCGACATCGAAGGTCTGGGACTCGAACTGGATTCCGCCACGGCAACCGCTGACGACGAGTTCGATCTGACTGCCGAGGGCGACGAGTTCTCGCTCGACCTGGACGCCGAAGCCGGCGCTGATCTGGATCTGTCGCTGCAGAACCCCGCTCTCGACATGCAGATCAACGATGGTCTCGCGGCCACCAGCGGCGGCGCCGCAGCCGGCGATGACGAATCCGACATCGAGTTCGATCTCGCACTGCAGGATACGACCGATTTCGACAAGCTCGACGTCGACGACACGCTCGAGCTGCCGAAGTCGAGCACCGCGCGACTCGGTGCCGAACCGATGGCCGAGTCGCTCGAAGATCTGACCCGATCGATGGAAGCATCGCTTGCAGGGCTCGACCTCGACGAAGAACCGGTCGAGGACGGATTGCTGGATCTCGATCTCGGCACCCTGGATTCGGAATCCATCGACCTCGATTTCAGCATCGACGATGGTTCGCTCGACAACGCTCACGACACGCTCGCGATCGATCACGACGACCTGACGCTCGAACGCACCGGCATGCACATCGACAAGACCGTGGTGATGCCGCGCGACGACAGCGTCGAGTATCAGAGCGAGTCCGACGAGGTCGACACCAAGCTGAACCTGGCCAAGGCCTACATCGAGCTGGGCGACAGCGATGGTGCGCGCGCGATCCTCGACGAAGTGACCCGGGAAGGGACCGACGGGCAGCAGCAGGAAGCGCAGCAGTTGTTGTCGCAGCTCAGCTGAACACCCGGCGCCGCCGCTGTTGCGGCGCGCGCGGGTTCCGACGATGCGCATAGCCCTCGGCATCGAGTACGACGGCGCCGGTTATTGCGGCTGGCAGACCCAGACCAGCGGCCGCGCCGTGCAGGCCGCCGTCGACGATGCGCTCTCGACCATTGCGGACGAAGCGATCACCTCGCAGTGCGCCGGCCGCACGGATGCCGGGGTACATGCCTGCTGCCAGGTTGCCCATTTCGACACCGGCGCCGTGCGTGACCTGCGCGCCTGGACGCTGGGCGTCAACAGTCACCTCCCGCGCGACATCGCCGTGCGCTGGGCGCAGCCCGTCCCCGACGACTTCCATGCCCGTTTCTCGGCCGAGAGCCGTGGCTACGCCTACGTCATCAGCAACAAGCGGACCAGACCGGGCCTGTGGCACAACCGCGTCTGCTGGCAATACCGCCCGCTCGACGTCGACCGCATGAATGCCGCCGCTGCCCATCTGCTCGGCGAGCACGACTTCTCGGCCTTTCGCGCCGCCGGCTGTCAGGCCCGGCATCCGGTGCGCACCCTGCTGCGGCTGGAACTGGCGCGGCACGGCGACATCGTGCTGCTGGCCATCGAGGCCAATGCCTTTCTGCAGCACATGGTTCGCAACATCGCCGGCGTGCTGATGGAGATTGGGGCGGGCGAGCGCGACCCGGCCTGGGCTCGCGAGGTGCTCGAGGGGCGCGATCGCCGGCGGGGCGGCGTCACCGCGGCGGCCGGTGGATTGTATTTCCTGCACGCGCGCTACCCGGCGCGCTTCGGCCTTCCGGACGCGCTGACGGAACTGCCGTTCGGGCCGTGCTGAGGTGTCGTCTCTATACCCAATCCGACGCTAAAGTTGGATAATGGGTAAGTGCCTGGTCACCGCCCCGCGCGGCCGACGGGGCCGAACCCGAGAGATGGAAAAGCGAACGCGCATCAAGTTCTGCGGCATTACTCGCGAGTCGGATGCGTTCGACGCCGTGGCGCTGGGCGCTGATGCGCTCGGTTTCGTGTTCTTCCCGCCGAGTCCGCGTTACATCGCCCCCGCAGCCGCGAAGGCGATCGTGTCACGGCTGCCGCCGTTCGTGAGCGCTGTGGGCCTGTTCGTCGATGCCCCGCTGACGGAAGTCCGGGACATCGCCAACGGCGTAATGCTGGATGCGGTTCAGTTTCACGGTGAAGAGTCGGCGGCTTACTGCCGCGAGTATGGTCGGCCCTACCTGAAGGCCGTCCGGCTCGAGACCGGTCTCACGTTGCGTGAAGCGGCGCTCGCCTACAGCGACGCACGCGCCCTGTTGCTCGACACCTACCATCCGCAACTCGCCGGTGGCACGGGACAGTCGTTCGACTGGTCGCTGATCCCCGCGCAGCGTGACAAACCCATCGTGCTGGCGGGTGGTCTGGACGCGACGAATGTCGCAGGCGCGATCCGCGCCATAGGCCCTTATGCCGTCGATGTCAGTGGCGGCATCGAATCGGCGAAGGGCATCAAGGATTACGGCAAAATGCAGGCGTTCGTCGCCGAGGTGCATGCAGTTGAACGCGAATAATCTGTCCGAGATTTCCACGCCCCTCCACCCGGGCGCCCTGCCGGATGCCAGTGGGCATTTCGGCCCCTACGGCGGCAAGTTCGTCGCCGAAACGCTGATGGCGCCGCTGGCCGAACTCGAGGAGGCCTACCGCCAGGCGTTGGCCGATCCCGAATTCATCGCCGAGTTCGAACGCGATCTGCATCATTACGTCGGCCGTCCGTCGCCGCTTTATCATGCCGAACGCTGGTCGCGCACGCTGGGTGGCGCGCAGATCTACCTGAAGCGCGAAGATCTGAATCACACCGGCGCGCACAAGATCAACAACACCATTGGCCAGGGTCTGCTGGCGCGCCGCATGGGCAAGCGTCGCATCATCGCCGAGACCGGCGCCGGCCAGCACGGCGTCGCGAGTGCGACGGTGGCCGCACGCTTCGGCATGCAGTGCCGCGTGTACATGGGGGCGAGCGACATCCAGCGCCAGTCGGTCAATGTCTTCCGGATGAAACTGCTGGGCGCTGAAGTGGTGCCCGTGACCTCCGGCTCGAAGACGCTGAAAGACGCGCTCAACGAGGCGCTGCGCGACTGGGTCAGCAACGTCGACAACACGTTCTACATCATCGGCACCGTGGCCGGCCCGCACCCGTATCCGGCGATGGTGCGAGACTTTCAGGCCGTGATCGGGCGTGAAGCGCGCGCGCAGTGCCTGGCCCAGGTCGGCCGGCTGCCGGACGCCGTGGTCGCCTGTGTCGGTGGTGGCTCGAACGCGATGGGCATTTTCTATCCATTCCTCGACGACAAGGCCGTGCGGCTCATCGGCGTCGAAGCCGGCGGCGACGGCGTCGAGACCGGCCGTCACTCCGCGCCGCTCAGCGCCGGCGTGCCGGGCGTGCTCCACGGCAATCGCACCTACCTGATGCAGGATGAAGACGGCCAGATCATCGAGACACACTCGATTTCGGCGGGTCTCGACTACCCGGGCGTCGGACCGGAACACGCATGGCTCAAGGATTCGGGGCGCGCGGAGTACGTGGCGATCACCGACGACGAGGCGCTCAAGGCGTTTCACCAGCTCACGCGTCTCGAAGGAATCATCCCGGCCCTCGAATCGAGTCATGCGCTGGCCTATGTCACGAAGCTCGCGCCGACGCTGCCGAAGGACCAGGTGCTCGTCGTCAATCTGTCCGGCCGTGGCGACAAGGACATCCCGACTGTCGCCGCGCGCGATGGCATCACGCTGTGAGCGGGCGTCGCTGACGCGGGCCTGGTGCCCGCTTCGCGCCCGACGCGTTCAACCGATCAGACGAAAGTTTCAGTTATGGCATCGAGAATCAGCAATCGTTTCGCCGCGCTGGCCAGCGCCGGCCGCAGCGGCCTGGTGACCTTCGTCACCGCCGGGGATCCCGCGCCGGAAGCCACGGTGTCGATCATGCATGCGCTGGTGCGCGGTGGCGCCGACGTCATCGAACTGGGCGTGCCGTTTTCCGATCCGATGGCCGACGGACCGATTATCCAGCGCGCCAGTGAACGCGCGCTCGCGAAGGGCATGAACCTGCGTCGGGTGCTCGAGATCGCGGCGAGCTTTCGCGAACAGGACCAGACCACGCCGCTCGTGCTGATGGGCTATCTGAACCCGCTCGAGCGCATGGGCTACGAGAACTTCGCGCGGCGCGCCGCCGACGCCGGTGTCGACGGCATCCTGGCCGTCGACCTGCCGCCGGAAGAGGCGAGCGACTTCCATCGCCTGATGGCAGCCGGCGGGCTCGACCAGATTTTCCTGCTCGCGCCGACCTCCTCGGCCGAGCGCATCTCGGCGGTGTGCCGTTATGCCACCGGTTTCGTGTACTACGTATCGGTCAAGGGCGTCACCGGCGACAAGGCGCTCGATCCGGACGAAGTGCGCGCGCGCATCCAGCAGCTGAAGGCGCAGACGGCATTGCCGGTCGGCGTCGGCTTCGGCATCAAGACGCCGGCGACGGCGGCCACGGTTGGCGCCGTGTCGGACGCCGTGATCGTCGGCAGCGCGCTCGTCGAGATCATCGAACAGGCGGCGACCCCGGACGCGGCCGCCGGACAACTCGAAACCTACGTGCGCAGCCTGCGGACCGCGATGGACGCGGGCCGCGCCGCGGCCTGACGCCAAGCAGCGAAGGAATCCCGTGGACTGGCTCAAGAAACTGCTGCCGTCGCGCATTCGCACCGAAGGCTCGGCAAAGAAATCGATCCCCGAGGGCGTGTGGACGAGCTGCCCGTCGTGCAAGGCGGTGCTTTATCGCGCCGAGCTCGATCGCAATCTCGAAGTCTGCGTGAAGTGCGGATACCACATGCGCATCGGAGCGCGTAAGCGCCTGGCGCAGTTCCTCGACGAGGGCTCTGGCGTCGAGATCGGCGCCACCGTGTCGCCGGTCGATTTCCTGAAGTTCAAGGATACCAAGCGCTACCGCGACCGACTGACGGCAGCGCAGAAGCAGACCGGCGAAACCGACGCGCTGGTCGTGATGCGCGGCACGTTGACGGGCATGCCCGTCGTCGCGAGCGCGTTCGAATTCAGCTTTCTCGGCGGCTCGATGGGCTCGGTCGTCGGTGAACGTTTCGTGCGTGGCGTGAAGCGGGCGATCGAAGACCGCGCGGCGGTCGTGTGTTTCTGTGCCAGCGGCGGTGCACGCATGCAGGAGGCGTTGACCTCGCTGATGCAGATGGCGAAGACCAGCGCAGCGCTCGCGGATCTGCGCGCGCACCGGTTGCCTTACATCTCGGTGCTGACCGATCCGACCACCGGCGGCGTCTCGGCGAGCATTGCGACGCTCGGCGATGTAATCGTCGCCGAACCGAATGCACTGATCGGCTTCGCCGGGCCCCGCGTGATCGAGCAGACCGTGCGTCAGGTATTGCCCGAAGGTTTCCAGCGCAGCGAGTTCCTGCTCGCGCACGGTGCGGTCGACCTGATCACCGATCGGCGCGAACTGCGTGCGCGCCTCGCGAGCATCCTGGGAATCCTGATGCATGCCGCGCCGCCACCGGCGGTGCTTGCCGGCGACGCCGGCTGACGCCCACGCAGGTGACGCCGTCGCCCGACACGTCGGACACGACCGCCGGCCTCGCCGCCATGGCGTCGCGCACGATGGCCGACTGGCTCGCCTGGCAGGAATCGCTGCATCCCAAGGACATCGAACTCGGCCTCGAGCGCTGTCGCGCCGTGGCCACGCGCATGGGCCTGTTGCCGGTGGCTTATACCGCGATCCTCGTCGCCGGCACCAACGGCAAAGGCTCCACGGTCGCGATGCTCGACGGCATCTATCGCCGTGCCGGCTATCGCGTTGCGACCTACACATCCCCGCATCTGCTGCGCTACAACGAACGCATCAAGGTCGACGGCGTCTGCGCCGATGACGCGCGGATCTGCGCGGCATTCGAGCGCGTCGAACAGGCGCGTGGCGACACGCCGCTGACCTTCTTCGAATTCGGCACGCTCGCCGCGCTCGCGATCTTCGAAGCTGTGGCGCCCGACATCGCGGTGCTCGAAGTCGGCATGGGCGGGCGGCTCGACGCGGTCAACATCGTCGAAGCGGATGTCGCCGTCATTGCGACCCTCGACATCGATCACGTCGAGTTCCTCGGCAGCACGCGTGAAGCGATTGCGCGCGAGAAGGCCGGCATCATGCGCGGCGGTCGTCCGGCGGTGTGTTCGGATCCGGATGCGCCGGCCTCGCTGACCGAGTGCGCGCAGACGCTGGGGGCCGAACTCGCGCTGCTCGGCCAGGCCTTTCATTTCGCCGACAAGGGCGAGAGCTGGACCTGGTGGTCCGGCCCGACGATTCTCGAAGGGCTGCCGCGCCCTGCGCTGTCGGGCAGCTACCAGCTGCGCAACGCGTCCGGTGTGCTGAAAGCAGTCGATCTGCTGCAGGCACGCCACCCCGTGTCCACGGCCGTCATCGCCGAGGCGCTGCGCACTACGGAGCTGCGCGGCCGTTTTCAGCGCGTGGCGCTGGCAGGCGGCATCGAAGTCGTGCTCGACGTCGCGCACAATGCGCAGGCGGTTCAGACCTTCGTCGCCACGCTGCGCACGCTGCCGGCAGTGCCACGCACGCACGTGGTGCTCGGCATGCTCGGCACCAAAGATCGCCTGAGTGCGATGACGACGCTGGCCGAAGTCGCCGACGACTGGCAGCTCGCGACCGTGAACGCCGTTAAGGGCGCGACGGCCGACGAATTGAAAGCCACCTGGCAGCAGCTGGCGCGCCGCGCGCCTGCGACCTGTCATGCCTCGATCGAGGCCGCATATCGCGCGGCGCTGGCCGCCGCGAAACCCGGCGAACGCATCGTCGCGGTCGGTTCCTTCATCACGGTCGGCGAAGTCCTGCAGCTGACGAGCCGATGGATCCGCAACTGAAACAACGTCTGGTCGGTGCCGCCGTGCTGGTCTCGCTCGCGGTGCTGGTCGTTCCGATCCTGCTCGATGGCGGTTACCAGCAGGTCAACACACCCCGGCGTGACATGGCGCCGATGCCGCCCGACCAGTTCGAGGAAGTGGTGCCGCCACTGCCGGGCGAGATCCAGTCCGAACTCGAAGCGGGGCTGACAGCAGGGCCCGATGAGCTCTCCGCGACCGCAGCCGAGGCGGCGGCGCAGGTCGCGGCCGATCCCGCGCTGACGCCTGCGCCCGCCGCGCCGGCGGACACCGCGGCAGTGGAAGCGCCCACGGCCGAGGTCATCCGCGAGCCCACGCCGGCCCCGCAGCCACCTGCAGCCAAATCGTCGCCCACGCCCGTCGCCCAACCCTCCGCCGAACCGGCGCCGCCCGCGTCGCCGCCACCAGCGACACCCACTGCCGAGCAGTGGACCGTGCAGCTCGGCAGCTTCGCGAGCCGCGCGAATGCCGAAGGCCTGCTTGGTCGGGTCAAGGCGACTGGCGTCCAAGGCTTCATCCTGCCGCTGACGGAGGCGGGCAAGACCTCCTTCCGCGTGCGCGCCGGCCCGGTCGCGGGCCGCGCCGCCGCCGACCGCCTGCGCCAGGACCTCGAACGAACCCAGGCCATCCGCGGCATGCTGGTCCGCCATCCGTGACCGGACAGGGGCTGGCCGGCCGATGGCGCTGAACTGGGCCGATCTCTTCATTCTGACGGTGCTGGGCATCTCGGCACTGCTGAGCCTGCTGCGCGGCCTCGTCCGGGAGGTGCTGTCGCTGGTTGGCTGGGTTGCCGCCTGCTGGGTTGCGTTCCGCTTCTCAGGGCCGGCAGGCCAGGTGCTCGCCGGCACCTTCGGGGTGCCGCCGTCAGTGCGCACGGCCATCGGTTTCATCGCGCTGCTGGTGTGCGTGCTGCTGGCGTTCGGCATCGTCAACTTCCTGATTGGCAAGCTGATCGACAGCACCGGGCTCGGTGGCACCGACAAAATGCTCGGAATGTTGTTTGGGATTGGGCGCGGACTTGCGATAATCACCGTGCTGGTGATTTTCGCAGGCCTGACACCCCTGCCGCGCGATCCCTGGTGGCACCAGTCGGTCTTTCTGCCGCGACTGGAGCCGGCGGCGCGATGGGCGATCGGCTGGCTGCCGGCGGAATTCGCCAAACACTTCGACAATTATGAACGCGTGCCACCGGCAGGCGGTGCGAGCGCTTCTCAATCCTGAGGCATACCGGGATGTGTGGAATTATTGGCATCGTCGGCAGGAATGCCGTCAACCAGGCGCTCTACGACGGGCTGACTGTACTGCAGCACCGAGGGCAGGACGCGGCCGGCATCGCGACCTATGAAGACGGTCGCGTCTATCTGCGCAAGTCCGACGGGCTCGTGCGCGATGTCTTTCATACGCGGCACATGCTGAATCTCAAGGGGCGCATGGGCATCGGCCATGTGCGCTATCCGACTGCGGGCGCAAGCTCGACCGCCGAGGCGCAGCCGTTTTACGTCAACTCGCCCTACGGCATCGCGCTCGCCCACAACGGCAACCTGACGAATTCCGATCGCCTGAAGCGTGAGCTGTTCCACGACGGCCTGCGGCATATCAACACGGATTCGGACTCCGAAGTCCTGCTGAACGTGTTTGCGCACGAGCTGCAGACTTACGGCAAGACCCGCATCGGACCGGACGACATCTTTCGCGCGATTGGCCAGCTGCACAAGCGCTGCCGCGGCGGCTACGCGGCCATCGCGATGATCACGGGCGTCGGCATCATCGGGTTTCGCGATCCGTACGGCATCCGCCCGATCGTGTTCGGCAGTCGCGAAACGGAGAACGGCACCGAGTACGTGATCGCGTCCGAGTCTGTCGCAATCGATGTACTCGGCTTCAAGCTGCTGCGCGACATCGCGCCTGGCGAAGTCGTGTTCATCAGCAAGGAAGGCGAAGTGCACACGCGCCAGTGCGCGGAACATCCGCAGCTCTCCCCATGCATTTTCGAGCACGTCTATCTCGCGCGGCCGGATTCCATCATCGACGGCATCTCCGTACACAAGGCCCGCATGCGCATGGGTGAAGCGCTGGCGCGCAAGATCAAGCGCGAGTGGGTCGATCACGACATCGACGTCGTCATCCCGATTCCCGACACCTCGCGCACCGCGGCGCTGGAACTCGCGCACTCGCTGGGCGTCGCGTATCGCGAGGGCTTCATCAAGAACCGATACATCCCGCGCACGTTCATCATGCCCGGCCAGGCGCTGCGGCGCCGCTCGGTGCGCCAGAAGCTGAACGCGATTGACCTCGAGTTCGAGGGCAAGAACGTGCTGCTCGTCGACGACTCGATCGTGCGTGGCACGACGTCGATGCAGATCATCCAGATGGCGCGCGAGTGCGGCGCGCGGCGCGTGTACTTCGCATCGGCGGCGCCGCCGGTCTGCTATCCGAACGTCTACGGTATCGACATGCCGACCGGCGAAGAGCTGATCGCGCATGGCCGCACGGTCGACGAGGTCGCACGGCTCCTCGGTGCCGATCGCCTCATCTACCAGGAATTGCAGGATCTGGTCGACGCCGCGCGCAAGGGCAATCCGGGGATCGAGAACTTCGATCTGTCCTGCTTCAACGGGCAATACGTGACCGGCGACATCAGCGAGGTCTATCTGAACCACGTCGAGTCGATGCGTTCGGACGAAGCCAAGGCCAAACGGGCGGCGGCGAGCAATGCCTTGCAGGACTTGTATACATCCTCCGGGGTCGTCGCCGACGTCGGTTGAGCGATCGCGGTTTGACAAGGCCCAGACCCGCCACTATCGTGCGGGCGTCAGTTCTGCGCCGATTTGAATTCAGCTTGCGGGCGCATTAAAAGCACGGCTAAAGCGACTCCTCGCCCTCATCCGCAGCGTTTTGTCCGCACCGCCTTCCAATCTGCGCCCATGCGTCCGGCGCCGCCGCGTCGAGGAGTTGTCCGATGAATTTCGATCCTGAATCAGGATACGCGCTCGCCACGCTCGCTTGCCGCACCGGCGGCGAACACGGCAGCGAGTTCGAGAACAGTCCGCCGATTTACGCGACTTCGAGCTTCTGCTTCGATTCCGCCGCGCAGGCCGCGGCGCGCTTTGCCGGCACCGAGCCAGGCAATGTCTATTCGCGCTTCACGAATCCGACGGTACGTGCCTTCGAGGAGCGTCTGGCCGCGATGGAAGGCGGCGAGGCGTGCATTGGCACGTCGTCCGGCATGAGCGCCATTCTCACGACCGTGCTGGCGCTGCTGGCGAGCGGCGATCATGTGATCTGTTCACGCAGCGTGTTCGGCACGACCGTCAGTCTGTTCACGCTGTTCGAGAAGTTCGGCATCCAGACCACCTTCGTCGATCCTACCTCGCTCGACGCCTGGCAGGCGGCTGTGCGGCCGCAGACGAAGATGATGTTCGTCGAAACGCCGTCGAATCCGCTGACGGAGATCTCAGACATTCCGGCGCTGGCAGCGCTCGCGCGCGAATGCGGTGCATGGTTCGTCGTCGACAACTGTTTCTGCACGCCGGCGTTGCAGCGGCCGCTGATGCTCGGCGCGCAGATCGTCATTCACTCCGCGACCAAGTTCCTGGATGGTCAGGGCCGCTGCCTGGGCGGCGCCGTCGTGGCGCCGGCAGCGGTCGTGCAGCAGAAGCTGTTTCCGTTCCTGCGCACGGCCGGGCCGTCGATGAGCCCGTTCAATGCGTGGGTGTTCCTGAAGGGGCTCGAAACGCTTCCTTTGCGGATGCAGGCACACAGTGCGAGCGCGCTGAAGCTCGCGACTTTTCTCGAGCAGCACCGCGCGGTGCGGCGTGTGTATTACCCGGGTCTCGCGAGCCATCCGCAGCATGCGCTGGCGGCGCGTCAGCAGAGCGGATTCGGAGGCATCGTGTCGTTCGAAGTCACCGGTGGCCAGACAGCTGCATGGCGCGTGATCGACGCGCTGAAACTGTTCTCGATCACGGCCAATCTCGGCGACACCCGCAGCATCGTGACTCATCCGGGCACCACCACGCACGGCCGTCTCAGTGCCGCACAGCGCGTTGAAATGGGCATCAGCGATGAACTGATTCGGCTGTCGGTTGGACTCGAAGATGCCGGCGATCTGATCGGCGACCTGGCGCGCGCGCTCGATACCTGATGTCGCGCGCGTGACGCCCGACTCGCGCCACGTTTCGCAACATGTTGTATACAGCCGAAAAAAGGGTTTGCAGCTGCATTTTGGCGCGTGTACATTCCAGCCTCA
Source organism: Gammaproteobacteria bacterium Ga0077536 (assembly GCA_001464935.1). Taxonomy (GTDB): domain Bacteria; phylum Pseudomonadota; class Gammaproteobacteria. The sequence continues at coordinate 97,294 of LNEL01000044.1, read as the reverse complement.
GTTTTCTCCAGACGTCGCCACGCTTGGCGGCGTGTCCCCAGAATAAGTTCTTAAACTGAAATCCTTCTGACGCTGGCAGAGATCGATTTCCGTTAACAGGCTGGTGAAAAGCGGGCGAAGGCGCCGCGCTGCAAAGCGCAGAGCCATCGGGATGCGTCGATCATTCATGATTGCGTGAGCACCGCAGGCAGCGGCCGCAGCCGTTTTTCACCAGCCTGTTAAAGGCATCAACCGGAGGTACATCTCATGCCTGGCAGGAATTTCCTTTTCGTTCCCGGTCCGACCAACATCCCGGAACGCATCCGTCGCGCGATGGATGTGCCACTCGAAGATCATCGCCGCAGCGATTACCCGTCGATCACGCTGCCGCTGTTCGAAGACTTGAAGAAGGTCTTTCGCACGCGCACCGGCAAGGTGTTCATTTTTCCGTCGTCCGGCACCGGCGGCTGGGAAGCCGCCATTACCAACACGCTCTCGCCCGGCGACAAGGTCCTGCAGGCCCGTTTCGGCCAGTTCAGCCTGCTGTGGGCCGATCTCTGCGTCCGGCTCGGTCTGGACACGCAGATCGAGGACGTCGAATGGGGTGAGGGGGTGCCGCTGGATCGCTACCGCGCGATTCTTGCGGCCGACAAATCACACGCCATCAAGGCCGTGCTCGTGACCCACAACGAAACGGCAACGGGTGTCACCAGCGACGTGCACGGCGTGCGCCGGATTCTCGACGACCTGAAGCATCCCGCGCTGCTGTACGTCGATGGCGTGAGCTCGATTGGCTGCCTCGATTTCCGGATGGAGGAGTGGGGCGTCGACCTGGCAGTCGCCGGTTCGCAGAAGGGATTCATGCTGCCGACGGGCCTCGGCATCGTCGGCGTCAGCCAGAAGGCCCTCGAGGCCCGCAAGACCGCGCAGATGCGCCGCTGCTATTTCGACTTCGATGACCAGCTGCGCATGAATGAAGGCGGCTGGTTTCCCTACACGCCGGCGATGACGCTGATCCATGGTCTGCGCGAGTCCCTGAACATGCTGTTCGAAGAGGGGCTCGAGAACGTCTACGCACGACATCATCGTTACGCCGAAGCCACGCGCCGCGCGGTCGCCGCGTGGGGCCTCAAGCTCTGTGCGCGTGACCCGGCATGCTACTCGGATACGGTCAGCGCGATTCTCGTGCCTGAAGGCTTCGACAGCACGGCGGTCGTCAATACCGCCTACCAGCGCTACAACCTGTCACTCGGTCTCGGCCTCAACAAGGTGGCTGGCAAGGTGTTCCGCATCGGGCACCTGGGCGATTTGAACGAGCTGATGATCCTGAGCGCGATCGCGGGCACCGAAATGGTGTTGCGTGATGTGGGCATCATGGTCGATGCGGGCAGCGGTACGGCGGCAGCGCAGGAGTACCTGCGTGCCACGCATCCGGCGAGCCAGGGCGCAGAAGGCCTGCGCAAGACGGCGTAACTGAAGCCGGCGCAGCCGGTTTCAGGGGGAACCGTCACCGGTGCTGCATGCGCCCGGTGGCGGAATCGCCTGACGCCGGTGCCGTCTCGGCATTCCCTCAGATTTTCCGGGCGGCAAGTCGCGCACTTGATCCGTGTGGACTGCGTCGTCCCCGTGCAAACGTCCATAGGGGGTCGGCATGAGCTTTACACAGTTTCCTCTCGCGAAGGCGCGCCTGCAGCGCAGCGAACTGGCGGTACCCGGATCCAATCCGCGCATGTTCGAGAAAGCCCTGCAGTCGGCCGCCGATTACGTATTTCTCGACTGCGAAGACGCGGTTGCGCCTGACGACAAGGCGCAGGCCCGGCGCAACATCGTCGAAGCCCTTAATGGCCTCGACTGGCGCGGCAGTCGCAAGACGGTGTCGGTGCGCATCAATGGCCTCGACACGCACTATATGTACCGCGACGTCGTCGACATCGTGGAGCAGGCCGGTGCGAACCTCGACACAATCCTGATCCCGAAGGTAGGCGTGCCCGCCGACGTGTATGTCGTCGACTGCCTGCTGACCCAGATCGAAGCCGCCTGCGGCCTCACGCATCGCATCGGCATCGAATGCCTGATCGAAACCACGCTCGGCATGGCAAATGTCGAGGCCATCGCGCAGGCGAGTCCGCGTCTCGAAGCACTGCATTTCGGCGTCGCGGATTACGCCGCCAGCTGTCGCGCCCGGACCGTCAGCATCGGCGGTCTGAATCCGGATTATCCGGGAGATCAATGGCATGCCAGCCTGCAGCGGATGCTGGTCGCCTGTCGCGCCTATGGTTTGCGTGCCATCGATGGGCCGTTCGGCGACTTCAACGATCCAGCCTCGTTCATCGCCGCCGCGAAACGGGCGGCCGCGCTGGGTTTCGAGGGCAAGTGGGCCATTCATCCGAGCCAGATCGAACTGGCGAACGCGGAGATGTCACCGACCACAGACGAGGTCGCGCGGGCGCGGCGGATTCTCGAAGCGCTTGCCGAGGCCGCGCGCGAGGGCAAGGGAGCCGCGCAGATCGATGGCCGCATGATCGACGCGGCATCGGCCCGCATGGCCGAGAACGTCGTGCGCCAGGCCGACGCGATCAACGCCCGCGCCAACTGAAGGAGCATGTCAGATGGATATCCACGAGTATCAGGCCAAGGAGCTGTTGCAGCAGTTCGGCGTCATGGTGCCGCGCGGCGGTCTCGCCTACAGCCCGGAGCAGGCGCGCTACCGCGCGCATGAAATCGGCGGCGAGCGCTGGGTGGTCAAGGCGCAGGTGCATGCCGGCGGTCGCGGCAAGGCCGGCGGCATCCGGATCTGCGAGTCCGATGGTGCGGTCGAGGAGGCGGCGGAAGAGCTGCTCGGCAAGCGCCTCGTCAACGCCCAGACGGGCACTCGCGGGCGCATCGTCAATCGGCTTTACGTCGAGGCCGCGACGCCTATCGAGCGCGAGTTCTATCTCGGCATCGTGCTCGACCGCGCGAAAGAACAGATCTCGGTTGTCGCCTCGCCTGAAGGCGGCATGGAAATCGAGGAAATCGCGCAGCAGCGTCCTGATTCGATCGTGCGCTGCGCGATCGAGCCGGCTGTCGGCATGCAGGAGTTCCAGGCCCGCGAAATCGCGTTTTCGCTGGGGCTGCCGTCGACTTTGATTGCGCCTGCGGTGAAGACGCTGATGGGCGCTTATCGCGCGTTTCGCGATCTGGATGCGGTGATGGTCGAAATCAATCCGCTCGCCGTCACCGGCGATGGCCGCCTGCTGGCCCTGGACGCCAAGATGGCATTCGACGACAACGCGCTGTTCCGGCGAGCGTCGATTTCCGAACTGCGCGACAAGTCGCAGGAAGACCCCCGCGAAATGCAGGCTGCCGATCGCGGTCTGTCCTATGTCGGCCTCGATGGCCAGATCGGCTGCATCATCAACGGCGCGGGGCTCGCGATGGCGACGATGGACATGATTCAGCATGCCGGGGGCAGACCCGCGAACTTCATGGACATCGGCGGCGGTGCATCCCCGGAGCGGGTGGCGAAAGCGTTTCGCCTGGTCTGCAACGACGCGAACGTGCAGGCCATCCTCGTGAACATCTTTGCCGGCATCAATCGCTGCGACTGGGTCGCAGCCGGCATCCTGCAGGCACTGGAAAAGGTCGAATTGAACCTGCCACTCGTCGTGCGTCTGGCGGGGACCAAAGTCGAGGCCGGCAAGGCGCTGCTGCGTGCCAGCGGCAGGCCGATCATCATGGCCGACACGCTCGCCGACGCGGCCGATCAGGCAGTGGCAGCGTGGCGTGCCGCCACCGAAAACCGGGCATAGGAGGTCGTCATGGCAATTCTGATCAATGAGGACACCCGGGTGATCGTGCAGGGTTACACCGGCCAGATCGGCAGCTTTCACGCACAGGAAATGATGGATTACGGCACGCAGGTCGTCGGCGGCGTGACGCCCGGGAAGGGCGGCATCAACCATCTCGGCAAACCGGTCTTCAACACCGTCAAGGAAGCGGTCGCGGCAACCGGCGCCAATGCGAGCATCGTGTTCGTGCCCCCGCCGTTCGCGGCCGACAGCCTGATGGAAGCGGCCGATGCCGGCATCGAATACTGCGTGGCGATCACTGACGGTATTCCGGCCCACGACATGATCCGGCTGAAACGCTATATGCGGCGTTATCGCGCCGAGCGCCGCATGCGGCTGACCGGCCCGAACTGCGCGGGCACGATCAGCCCCGGTCGCGCGATGCTCGGCATCATGCCCGGACACATCTACCTCGAAGGCAATGTCGGCATCGTCGGACGCTCAGGGACGCTCGGCTATGAGGCGGCTTCGCAGTTGAAGGCGATGGGCATCGGCGTGTCGACGAGCGTCGGCATTGGTGGAGATCCGATCAACGGCAGCTCGTTCAGGGACATTCTCGAGCTCTTCGAGCAGGATCCCGACACGGATGCCGTCGTGATGATCGGCGAGATTGGTGGTCCGCAGGAAGCGGAGGCCGCGCGATTTTTCCGCGACCACATGAGCAAGCCGCTCATCGCCTACATCGCGGGACTTACCGCGCCGAAAGGACGCCGCATGGGACATGCGGGCGCAATCATCTCCGCGTTCGGCGAAAGCGCGGCGGAGAAGCTCGAAATCCTGCAGGAATGCGGCGCGACGATCGTGCCGCACCCGTCGCATTTCGGGCCCTCGGTGGCTGCGGTGCTCGAGCGCCGCGCGAAGTGACGCAAGCATGATCAGGAGAGTTTTTCCATGAGCAAACCCAAGGTGATCGTGACGCGCCGCTGGCCGGCGCCCGTTGAAGCAAGACTGTCCGAGCTGTTCGACGTCACGCTCAATGCCGACGACCAGCCGCTCGGTGTCGCTGAACTGCAGGCTGCACTGCGGTCGGCCGATGCGCTGTGCCCGACGGTGTCCGATCGTATCAGCGCGGAAGTGCTCGACATCGACGGCATCCGTGCGCGGGTGATCGGCAACTACGGCGTTGGCTTCAATCACATCGATCTGAAGACGGCGGCCACGCGTGGACTCGTGGTCACCAACACGCCGGAAGTGCTGACGGACTGCACCGCCGATACGGCCATGACGCTGCTGTTGATGGTGGCGCGCCGTGCCGGCGAAGGCGAACGGCATGTGCGACACAATGAATGGACCGGCTGGCGGCCAACGCACATGATGGGCACGAAGGTCACCGGCAAGACGCTGGGCCTGATCGGCTTCGGTCGCATCGCGCGCGCGATGGCGCACAAGGCACATTTCGGCTTTGGCATGCGCATCATCTTCAACGATCCGTATCCGCCGTCGGCCGAGATCGTCAACGCACTCGGCGCGACAGCCTGCGCCTCGGTCGAAGATGTCCTGCGGGAAGCGGATTTCGTCGCGCTGCACTGCCCGGGTGGCGAGGCGACGCGACATCTGATGAACGCGGCGCGTCTGGCCCTGATGAAACCGACCGCCTTTCTGATCAACACCGCGCGCGGCGACGTCGTCGATCAGCCTGCGCTGGTCGATGCCTTGACGTCCGGGCGGATTGCCGGGGCCGGGCTCGACGTCTATGACGGCGAACCGAAGGTGCCCGATGCGCTGAAGTCGCTCGACAACGTCGTGCTGCTGCCCCATCTCGGCAGCGCCACGCTCGAAACCCGTGTCGCGATGGGCATGCGCGTCATCGACAATCTCGAGGCTTTCTTCGCCGGCAAACCGCCGCGCGATCGCGTGGTGTAAGCGAGTCGGGTACTGTCGCGGGTCGCCTCGGTGCGGCCCGCGACAGGCTTGCTGACGGCATGCCGGGCCACCTAAGCTTCGAGCCCGTCACCGTATCGATCAGGTCCTGCATGCCCGGTATCGCGCTTGCTGAACTCACGTTCATCGTGCCCTGCATGGGCCGCCTCGCGCACTTGCAGCAGACCTTGCCGAGGATGCTGGCCCTGGCGCCCCGGTCCGTCATCGTCGTCGATTACGCCTGCCCTGAATTGAGCGGGGACTGGGTGGAGGCCCATTATCCGGCAGCACGCGTGGTACGCGTGCGCGGGGTCGGGACCTTCAACCTCGCCGCAGCGCGTAATGCAGGCGCTGCCGTGGCCACGGGCGCCTGGCTCTGTTTCATCGATGCCGACGTCGAACCCGCCGACGACTTCGCGGCCGAGGTCAGCCGACTGGCCGATGCACCGGCGTTCTATACCGTCGCGCCAGCGACGCGCGGCCTCAGCGGCACCGTGATCTGCCCGCGCGGCGCCTGCGCACGCATTGGCGGCTATGACGACACGATCGCCGGCTGGGGCAGCGAGGACACCGACTTTTACCTCAGGCTGCAGTTTGCCGGCTTCCACCGCGCCTATTTCAATGCGACGACCCTGCGGTCGATTCCGCACGATGATGCGCTGCGCACGCAGCATTATGGCGGGCTGAACACGACGCTCAGCCTGAGCATCAACGCCTATTACACGCACGCCAAACTCGATCTGATGAAACTCGGGGGCCGCGAACTGTCAGCGCGTGCGCGGGCCGCGCTGTATTCGCGCATCGCCGCACAGGTCACGGCCGCGCTCGAGCGCGGCGAGCCGGGCGTGATCGAAGTGCCGGTGGGACAGCAGCCACTGTCCGAGGGCTGGGAAATCAGCAGCAGCCTGCGTTATCGCGTCGCGCCGCGCCGTGGCCCGATGCGCTGATCTTGATCGAGCCTCGCACCGGCGACAGCCGCAGCGGTATAGTGTCGGGTGCATGCATTGATTGGGAGGGAAGCTTCATGACCAGAAAACTGAGTGTGCTGATATTCGCACTGATGCTTGGCGCGTGTGGTGAACAGGGTGCGCAGACGGGTGCGGCACCCGAACCCGCGGCGGCTCCGGCCGAAGCGGCGGCACCGGCAGCACCGGCGACTGAGGCGGCAGCACCTGCGGCCGCGGCACCCGACACAGCCGCGGCTGCCGCACCGGCAGCGCCTGCGGCCGACACCGCGGCGCCGGTGACGGACGAAGAGGTCAAATACGACCCGATCGACGTCTCGAAACTCGACAACAGCTGGTACAAGCAGTTTGGTGGCGGCCAGTAGGCAAGGCACCTGCGGCGGCGGATCATCGAACGACCGCCGCCGCATTTCCGGCGCTTCGGGCGTCGGGCGTGCCGCGTTCAGCCGGTGCGGCGATACAGCCTGTTGCGACCAGCGCCGAGCGAGCGCGCCGCCCGATCCTCGACCAGACCTGCGGCAGCCAGCCGCGCTTCCAGGGTGCGCTCGCGTTCACCTTCGATCCGACCCTGCACTTCGATGAGAATCGAGTTCACCAGCGGCAACGTCTCAGTGGCGCCGGCGACGATGTCGTCTTCGATGCCGTCGACATCGAGCTTGATGTGGGTCGGTGCCGGCAGCGCATAGCGCGCGCGCAGACCGTCGATCGAAAACGCGAGTACGCTCTGGCGGAACACCGGCGTGAAGCTCGTGTACTGGTTCTCGGGGCGATCCAGCGCGTTGCCGCCATGGCCGGGACTCGCCTGGCTCATGTACAGCGCCCCCAGCGCATCGCTCGCGCCGAGCGCGACGCACAGCGGATGAATGCGCTCGCCCATGCCGTTGAGGGCAACGTGATCGACCAGCACGCCGAAATTGAAGCCGCTCGGTTCGAATGCGTACACCGTCACGCCGGGCTTCAGGGCCGCGTACAGCGAGTACACGCCGATGCTCGCGCCGATGTCCCAGAACACCTCGCCGGCAGCGAAGCCGTCGATCCAGCCCAGGGTTTCGGGCTCATCGGTATGGAAGCGTTCGACGGCGCTCGCCGTGAAAGCGCTGCGCAACTGGTGAAAACGCAGCGGGCCGAGGCGCGTGTCGACGATCGCCAGATCCTCGCCCATCAGCTGCTCGATGACCCGCGCCGTCACCCGCTTGCGCTGGCGGGCGCTCAGTGGCGCGAGGGTGGTCCTGACGAGGGCGGTGACCAGGCGGGCGATGGAGCGGCTCATGGCGCGCATCTTACCGCAGACCTTCACCCCTGCGGCCGCCGGCGCACCCGCCGCTGTTGCCGGCAGGGCTGTCGATGGCAGAATGCCCACTCCCACGATTCACCCACACAATAAGGAGGCCCACATGACCATCAAAGCAGGCGACAGGATGCCCAGCGGTTCGTTCGGCGTGATGACCGACAAGGGACCCGGTTCGCTGACCAGCGACGAACTCTTCAATGGCAAGAAGGTTGTGCTGTTCTCGGTGCCGGGCGCCTTCACGCCGACGTGCTCTGCGAAGCACCTGCCGGGCTACCTCGAACACGCCGACGCTCTCAAGGCGAAGGGCGTAGACACCATCGCGTGCCTGGCCGTCAATGACGCATTCGTCATGGGCGCCTGGGGCAAGCATGCAGGTGCCGACGGCAAGGTGACGATGCTCGCCGACGGCAACTGTGCCTACACTAAGGCGCTGGGCCTGGAACTCGACGCCAGCGGCTTCGGCATGGGCACGCGCGGCCAGCGTTTCGCGCTGATCGTCGACAACGGTGTCGTGAAGAACGTGTTCGTCGAAGCGCCGATGGAGTTCAAGGTCAGTGCCGCGGAGAACGTGCTCGCGAATCTCTGAACGAACCGCGGACCCGGGCGCAATCGGGCGCCCGGGCGCATCAACGATGATTGATTCCCCAGTCCCGACCCCGTTCGACCCGGACTGCTTCCAGCAGGAACTGGCGTCACTCGGTGCCTGGATAGCTGATTACTACCGGCGTCTGCCCGAGCTTCCCGTCCTCTCGCAGGTTGCGCCAGGCGCCGTGCGCGCGGCGTTGCCCGACACTGCGCCTGAAACTCCCGAGCCCTTCGCGGCCGTGCTGGCCGATCTCGATCGCATCGTGGTGCCGGCGCTGACCCACTGGCAGTCGCCGAATTTTTTCGCCTATTTTCCCGCGAACGCCTCGGCACCTTCAATGGAGGCGGAACTCGTCTCGGCCGCCCTCGGCGTGCAGGGCATGTTGTGGCTGACCAGTCCCGCGTGCACCGAACTCGAAACGCAGGTGCTCGACTGGCTCGTGCATGCGTGCGGGTTGCCGGCAGCGTTCCTGTCCGCGGGCGCCGGCGGTGGCGTGCTGCAGGATTCGGCGTCGAGCGCGGTGTTGTGCGCGCTGCTGGCCGCGCGTGAACACGCGAGTGGTGGCGACAGCAATGAGCACGGCTATCGCGGCGGCCTCACGGTGTACGGTTCGAGCCAGGCCCATTCGTCGCTCGACAAGGCGGTGATGATCGCCGGCATCGGTCGCCGGCAGCTGCGCAAAATTGCGGTCGATGCCGGGTTCGCGCTGGACCCGGCCGATCTCCTCGCCCGGATCAACGCCGACCGCGCGGCCGGCCTGACGCCGGCCTTCGTCTGCGCGACTGTCGGCACCACCTCGTCGCTGGCCTGCGACCCGTTGCCCGAAATCGGCCGGATCTGCCGCGAGGCGGGCGTCTGGCTGCACGTCGATGCCGCGATGGCCGGCAGCGCGGCGTTGTTGCCCGAGCACCGCGCCCTGTTCGCGGGCCTCGAACTGGCGGACAGCTATTGCTTCAATCCGCACAAGTGGCTGCTGACGAACTTCGACTGCAGTTGCCTGTACGTCGCGCGGCGCGACGAGCTGACGTCGGCCCTGTCGATCAGCCCTGCGTATCTGCGCAACGATGCCACGGCCGCCGGCGCGGTGCTCGATTATCGCGACTGGCAGATTCCGCTGGGCCGTCGTTTCCGCGCGCTGAAGCTGTGGTTCGTGCTGAGACGATTCGGCCTGGCCGGCCTGCGCGCGCTGCTGCGGCGACACATCGCGCTGGCTGCCGATTTCGCGGGCTGGGTGGCTGCGGACGAGCGTTTCGAGCTTGTGGCGCCCGTCACGCTGAATCTGGTCTGCTTCCGCTACCGTGGCAGCGACGAACAGAACCAGCGGTTGCAGCGCCTGGTCAATGACAGCGGGCGTCTGTTCATGTCGCATACAGTGTTGAATGGTGAGCATGTACTGCGCTGCTGCATCGGTCAGGGCGCGACCGATGACACTCACGTGCGTGCCGCCTGGCAGCAGATAGCGGCGGCGGCCACCACCTTGAACGCCTGAGGCGCGGAGTCATGACGATGCTGAAGCTGTTGCCCCTGATGTTGCCTCTCCTGGCCGGCCTGGCGCCGTCGGCGCTGGCGCACGACGCCGAGCCTCTCGTCTACGATCAGGTCGACCTGGCGGCGAATGCCGAGCAGGAGGTCGCCAACGACCTGCTCGTTGCGGTGCTCTATACCGAACACGAAGGACAGCGTCAGGCCGAAGTCGCCGAGCGCGTCAACACGACGATGGCGTGGGCCCTCGACCGCGCGAAGCCGGCCGCGGGCATCAAGTCGCAAACCCTCCAGTACAGCACCTATCCCGTCTACGCCAGCAACTCGACGACAATCGCCGGCTGGCGTGCACGTCAGGCGCTGCGGCTCGAAGGGCACGACGCGCAGGCGCTCGGCGAACTGATGTCGTCGCTGCAGGAGAAACTCGCCGTCGAGTCGGTGGGCTACGCGGTGTCGCGGGAGGCGCGGCTGGCCGCCGAGGACGCGTTGACCGCGAGCGCCATCGCGCAGTTCGAGGCGCGCGCCCGGCAGATAGCCGGGGCGCTCGGCCGCCCCGGCTACCGGCTCGTGCGCCTCAATGTCTCGAACACCGGCAATCCCGGCATGCCGGTCGCTTATCGCTCGGCGATGATGGCCGATACAGCCATGGTCAAGTCGGCACCGGCGCAAATCGACGCCGGCGAACAGACGCTCGGCGTCGCGGTGTCCGGCACCATTCAACTCGAACCCGCGCGCTGAGCCGCGCGAGAGGCCCGCCTGATGAAATCGACGCTCGCTGCCCTGTGCCTGTCCGTCGCGCTGTCGAACGCGGTGCTGGCCGCCACGCCCGAGCCGGCCCCCGACTACGCGGCGCTGAAGGCCCGCCTGCAGGGCGGCGATCCAAAGGTCGATTACCTGGCCTTGCGCATGGCGCACGCTGAATCCGGCGATTATCGGCCGAACTCGCCGGATTCACTGGTGCGTCGCAAGGCCGTACAGGATGCAATCGAAGCGCGCCGGTTCGACGAGGCCGCGGCCCTGCTGGAGAAATGGCTGGCCGCCGATTTCCTGAATCCGTTCGCGCATCTCGGCGCCATCCGCGCGTATCGCGAACTCGGCAAGGACGAGCTGTCGGCGTTCCACAACGCCGTCGTCGATGGCCTCTTCGCGTCCATCTGCGGCCCGGACGAAGGCCAGTCCGAGAACCGCCCCTGTCGCGTGCTGTCAATCGACGAACAGCATTTCTTTCTGGTGATGAACGGCTTTATGGTCAACGGCGAGTACGGCACGACCTGCAGTGAGGCTCGACCCTGTCAGGTGTACGAAGTCACGAAGCAGAACACCAACGAAGCCTTCACGCTGTATTTCGACATCTCGCGACCGCTGGCCTTCCAGGAGGCCCGGCGCAAGGTCGCGACCGACGCCGCGGCGGCTCAGAAGCCGTAGAAGACGGGGATGACGGTGACGGCCACGGCCCAGGTCACGAGATTCAGCAAGCCCCCGAACACGACGAAATCCCGGAACTGGTAGCCGCCGGGGCCGTAGACCATCAGGTTCGTCTGGTACCCGATGGGCGTCGCGAAGCCGCAGGAGGCCGCGATCATGATCGCGAAGACGAACGGCATGTGCGACACGCCGAGCATCTCGGCGGTCGCGAGCGCGAGCGGGAACATCATCGCGGCCGCGGCGTTGTTCGACATCAGTTCGGTGAAGACCATCGTCAGCCCATAGATGATCACCAGCGCGAGCCAGGGATCGTTGCCGGCGAATCCCAGGAACTGCTCGACGATGATCTGCGCGCCGCCGCTGATCTCCAGCGCCTTGCCGATGCCGAGCGCAGCGCCGATCACGGTCAGGACCTGCCAGTCGATGCTGCGGCGGGCGACCGGCCCCGTCACGCAGCGCGTGGCGAGCATCAGGCAGGCTGCGAGCAGCGCTGCGTTCAGCATCGTCATCACGCCGGTGGCCGCGAGCGCCACCATGCCGCACAGGATCGCCACCGCGATGCCCGCCCGCTCGTGGCGCACGGGTGCCGAATTGTCGAGTTGGGTGACGAGGAGGAAATCACGTGAATTGCGATGCGTCTCGGCAAACGAATTGTTCGTCTCCAGCAGCAGCGTGTCGCCGGTCTCGAGGACGATGTCGCCGATCTTGCGCTTGATGCGCGCGCCGTCGCGCGCCACCGCGATGACCGCCGCGTTGTAGACGTTGCGAAAGCGCCCGTCGCGGATCGTGCGGCCGACCAGCGGGCAACTGCTCGATACCACGGCTTCGACGAGGCAGCGCGAATCGCGATGCGCCTGCAGCTTGAAGACCTGGTTCGTTGCCGGGCGCAGCCCGTGAATGCGCTGCATCTCGACGATCGAATCGACGATGCCGACGAAGATCAGCCGGTCATCGCCTTTCAGACGCTGTTCCGGGCCGACAGCAATGATGGCGTCGCCATCGCGTTCGATTTCCATCAGATAGGCGCCGGGCAGATGACGCAGCCCGGCTTCCTCGATCGTGCGCCCCGCCAGCGCCCCGCCTGGCTCCACCATCATCTCGACGGTGTATTCCCGCGGATCGCTCTCGAGGCTGATCGCCGGCTTGCGATCCTTCAGCAGCAGGCGGCTGAACAGCAGCATGTAGGCGATGCCGACCACGGCGCATGCAATGCCGACCGGTGCTATCGCGAACATGCCGGGCTTCTCGCCGGTGGCGTCGCGCAGCAGCCCGTAGACGACGACGTTGGTGCTGGTGCCAATCTGCGTGCACAGCCCGCCGAGGATCGTCGCGAAGCTGAGCGGCATCATGAATTTCGACGGCGACATCTGGAGCTTCTTGGCCCAGTCGAGCACCACCGGCACCAGCATCGCGACCAGCGGCGTGTTGTTCATGAACGAACTCATGACGGCGGCCGGCAGCATCATGCGTGTCTGGGCGCTGACGAGCCGGGTGGGACGCCCGAGCAGCCGCTGGGCGACCCACGCCATGCTGCCGGTCTCGCGCATGCCGGTGGCGACCACGAACAGGACCCCGACCGTGATCAGGCCCTCGTTCGCAAAGCCCGCCAGTGCCTGCCCGGTATCGAGCACGCCGCAGCTCAGCAGGAAGGTCAGCGCCGCGATCATCACCAGATCGGGGCCGACGGCGGTCAGGGTCAGGGCCAGCAGCACGCCGAGGACGGTGACGAGAGTCAGGATGGCTTGTTCGGTCATGGCGTTGGGTGCGGGTGCGGCCGGCGTTTCGTCGGATCGACGGGGTGGTTCATAGCATAAAGGAGAACGGCGCCCGGCTGCGTATCAAGCCACCCCGGCCTTTGCCGCTAACGAAAACTGCAGCCGCCCGCCGGCCCATCACGGAGACTTCCGCATGACTTCCCCCGTTGCCGCCAGGCCTGGTCCCAGAACGGCGGTCGAACCGCTGTTCGTGTTCGGCTCGAACATGCTCGGCGAACATACCGAGGGCCACGCCGCGGTCGCCGCGCGCTTCCACAAGGCGCAGACCGGCGAAGCGCAGGGCCGCACCGGTAATGCCTATGCGATTCCCTATCGCGATCAGCAGATGCGTCTGCTGCCGCTGCGCGAGATTGGCGCGCAGGTCGAGAAGTGGAAAGCGTATGCGACGGCGAATCGCGGGACGGCCTTCCAGGTCGCGCGCTTTGCGTGCGAAAAAGGTGCATTCAGCGACGCCGAAATCGCCCATCTGTTCCGCCAGGCGCCGCCGAACAGCATCCTGCCGGCGGTGTGGCAGCGCGTGCTCGAGAACACGCGACCGGTGCGCATCATGGTCTACGACCCGGCCGGCCGCCTGCTCGGCGCCGAGTGGCAGGCGCTGCTGGGCCGTTACCTGTCGCTGAACCTGCCGCTGTGGGGCGCGAGCGGCGCCGAACTCATCAGTGCCGGCGGTGCACGCAACGTGGTGGCGACCGACGCCGCCGCGCGGCACCTCGGCCTCAAGCATCGGGTGATAGGCGAGAATCCGGCGTACTTCGGCGCGCAGTCGGCGATTGCGGCAGAGATGAAAGCCGTGTGGTCCGCGACCCACCTGCTGAGCATCACCGATCCCGATCAGACGGCCCAACCTGCCCATGTCCGCGTGCTGTCCTATGCGACGCGCGACGGGCTCGATTGCGATGACCTTTATCCGGGCATGTTCGACTGAGCCGGACTGGCCGCGTCGCCTTCACACCGGCGGGAGCCGCGGCGAAGGAATCCGGCCTGCTCAACAGCAGCGTCGGATCCCGCTCCAGCGCCGATCCTGTTCGGATCTGAAGAATTCCGCGCGCGTCGGCAGGCGATGGCCGCAGCCCGCGCCGTGCTCGTGCAGATGCTGCCGGCAATAGGCGCGATAGGCGGCATCGCCGTTCAGCCAGGCCAGCCAGGTCCTGAGCCCCTGCCAGCAGCGCGCGAGCCGCATCACGGTACCGCGAGCTCCGTGCGCGTATAGGGCGCTTCCGTCAGTGGTGGCAACGGGCCGCCGCGCAGGGCGCGCCGACAGACGCGTGCCGTTTCGAACACCACCACCCAGGTGATGACCAGGAACAACGCCGTCATCGTGGCATTCAGGTGATCGTTGAACAGCAGTCGCGGCGCGCTGGCCACCGCATCCGGCGGCAGCAGGCCATCGGCGAGCTTCTGGCGCAGGTCGCTGGCATGCGCAAGGAAGCCGATGCGCGGCGCGTCGTTGAACAGTTTGTGCCAGGCGGCGGTCGACGTGACGATCACGAGCCAGGCGAGTGGCGCCGCCGTGATGAAGGCCTGTCTGCCACGCCCGGACTTCACGAGGATCGTCGTCGCCACGCACAGTGCGATGGCGGCCAGCATCTGATTGGCAATGCCGAACAGTGGCCACATGCTGTTGATGCCGCCGAGGGGATCCAGCGTCCCCTGATACAGGAAGTAACCCCACGCGGCGACCACGAGGGCGCTCGTCAGCAGCACACTCGGGTACCAGCTCGTGCGACCCAGTGGAGCGTGGAAATTGCCCAGCAGGTCCTGCAGCATGAAGCGCGCCACGCGGGTGCCGGCGTCGAGCGTGGTCAGGATGAACAGCGCTTCGAACATGATCGCGAAGTGATACCACAGCGCCAGCAGCCCACCGCCGGACACCGCCGAGAAGATATGCGCCATGCCGACCGCGAGCGACGGCGCGCCGCCGGTGCGCGCGAACAGCGTCGCCTCGCCCATCTCGCGCGCGAGCGCCTCCATCTGGGCGACCGTGACCGGAAAACCCCAGCCCGAGATCGTCGCCACGGCGCTTGCCGCATCCTTGCCGACGGCGGCGGCAGGGCTGTTGATCGCGAAGTAGACCCCCGGATCGAGCACGCAGGCGGCGACGATCGCCATGATCGCGACGAAGGACTCCATCATCATGCCGCCGTAGCCGATCATCCGCGCATCAGCCTCGTTGGCGATCAGTTTCGGCGTGGTGCCTGAAGAGATCAGCGCGTGGAAGCCCGAGATCGCGCCGCAGGCGATCGTGATGAACACGAACGGGAACAGCGGCCCGGAGAAAATAGGTCCTGTGCCGTCGATGAACTGGGTCACGGCCGGCATGTGGATGTCCGGACGGATGATGACGATCGCGACCGCCAGCGCGCCGATGGTGCCGATTTTCATGAACGTCGACAGGTAGTCGCGCGGCGCGAGCAGCAGCCACACCGGCAACACGGCGGCGCAGAAGCCATAGGCGATGATCATCAGCGCCAGCGTCGGGCCGTCGTAATCGAACCACCCGCGTAGTGCCGGCTGGTGATCGAGCCAGCCGCCGCCGACGACGGCCGCGAGCAGCAGCACCACGCCGATGGCCGTACCCTCGAGCACCTGGCCCGGGCGGATATTGCGCATGTAGAGCCCGATCAGCACCGCGATCGGGATCGTTGCGGCGACGGTGGAGGTTGCCCATGGGCTGTGCTTCATCGCATTGACGACAACGATACCGAGCACGGCAATGAGGATGATCATGATCGTCATCACGCCGAGCAGCGCGGCGCCGCCGCCGACGGGCCCGAGTTCGTCGCGCGCCATCTGGCCAAGCGAGCGGCCATTGCGGCGAATCGAGAAGAACAGGATCACGAAATCCTGCACGCAGCCACCGAGCACGCCGCCGATCAGGATCCACAGCGTGCCGGGCAGATAACCGAACTGTGCGGCCAGCGTCGGCCCGATCAGGGGGCCGGGCCCGGCGATCGCGGCGAAATGATGGCCGAAGACGATCCAGCGGTTGGTCGGCATGAAGTCGCGACCGTCGTTCAGCCGTTCCGCCGGAGTGGCGCGCGTTGGATCGAGCAGCAGCACCTTCGTCGCGACGAAAGCGCTGTAGAAGCGGTAAGCGATGGCGTAGACGCACAGCGCGGCCACGATGAACCACAGGCTGTTGATCGACTCGCCCCGATGCAGCGCGATGCCGCCGACGGCCGCGGCGCCGACGATCGCGACCGCCAGCCACAGCAGCATGCCGGGGCCGCCCAGGCCCCGCTGGGAATGGAAGGCGTAGAGCTGCTGGCGCTGCATCGAAATCCCCCGTGACGCCGGCGGAGGCCGGCGGCGGCTACGATAGCGCCGACGCGTTGGACGCTCAATCGGCAGGGGCGATGGGTCAGCCGGTTGCCCGGACGGCGACGGGGCCTGCGGCCGCGTCGTCAGCAGGAAGACTGCGCGTCGCGGCCGCTGGCCGTGCGGCGCCCGTCAGAACAGACCCGTGATGTTGCCGTGCGCGTCGACATCGATGTTCTCCGCGGCCGGCACCTTCGGCAGACCCGGCATCGTCATCATGTCGCCCGCGATTGCGACGATGAAACCGGCGCCTGCCGCCAGTCGCACCTCGCGGATCGTCACCGTGTGGCCGCTGGGCGCACCGAGCGCACCGGCGTCGGTCGAGAACGACATCTGCGTCTTCGCCATGCAGATCGGCAGCTTGCCGTAACTGGCGTTCAGTTCGTTGAGCTGTGCCCTGACCTTGGCATCGGCGCTGATGCCGGCCGCGCCGTAGATGCGGGTCGCAATCGCGCTGATCTTGTCCCACAGCGGCGCGTCTTCGTCGTAGACGTAACGGTGCGGCACGGTATTCGCGTCGACCACGTCCGCCACCACGCGCGCGAGTTCCTCGGCGCCGGCGCCGCCGTGCGCCCAATGCCTGGCGATCACCGCGCGGCCGCCCAGTGCCTGCACCTTCTTCACGATGAGATCGATTTCAGCATCGGTGTCATGCGTGAAATGGTTGATGCTGACGACGCAGGGCAGGCCGTAGTGCTCGGTGATGTTGCGGTAATGTCGCTCGAGGTTCACGAGCCCCTGTTCCAGCGCCTGCAGATTTTCGGTGGAGAGATTTTCCTTCTTGACCCCGCCGTGGTATTTCAACGCGCGCACCGTCGCGACCAGCACCGCGGCGCGTGGCGCGAGGCCCGCTTTGCGGCACTTGATGTCGATGAACTTCTCGGCGCCGAGATCGGCACCGAAACCGGCTTCGGTGACCACGTAGTCGGCCAGCTTCAGCGCGGCCCTGGTCGCCGACACGCTGTTGCAACCGTGCGCGATGTTCGCGAACGGCCCGCCATGCACGAAAGCGAGATTGTTCTCGAGCGTCTGCACCAGATTAGGTTTGATGGCGTCCTTGAGCAGGGCGGCCATCGCGCCGTGCGCCTTCAGATCGCGCGCCCGCACCGGCTTGCGGCCCGTCGTGGTGTAGCCGATCACGATGTCGCCGAGCCGTTCCTTCAGATCCTGCAGCGAAGTGGCGAGGCAGAAGATCGCCATCACTTCGGAGGCGACGGTGATGTCATAGCCGTCTTCCCGCACGTAGCCGTTGGCGGTGCCGCCGAGGCCGATGGTGATCTTGCGCAGTGCGCGGTCGTTCATGTCGACGACACGTTTCCAGGCGATGAGGCGCGGGTCGAGATCGAGCGCATTGCCATGGTTGATGTGATTGTCGATCAGCGCCGACAACAGGTTGTGCGCGGCGCCGATGGCGTGGAAATCGCCGGTGAAGTGCAGGTTGATGTCTTCCATCGGCACGACCTGCGCATAGCCGCCGCCGGCGGCGCCGCCCTTGACCCCGAAGCAGGGCCCGAGCGATGGCTCGCGCAGGCAGATGATGGTCTTGCGCCCGATGCGGTTCAGGGCGTCGCCGAGGCCGACGGTGGTGGTGGTCTTGCCTTCGCCGGCCGGCGTCGGGCTGATGGCCGTCACCAGCACCAGCTTGCCGTCCGGTTTGCCCTGCAGGCTGTTGATGTAGTCCAGCGAAACCTTGGCCTTGTAATGGCCATAGGGTTCGAGGTGTTCGTTCGCGATGCCATAGCGCTCCGCAGCCAGCGCCATGATGGGACGCTTGTTCGCCGCCTGCGCGATTTCGATGTCGGACATGACGATCTCCTGAATCTCGGTTGAAGCTGAATTCGTGGCGGCGGACGACTGGTCGAACACGGAAGCCGGGTGGACTGGGGCAGGCTTCCGATGCCGCGGCGTGGGCCTCGCTCACGCTGGCGAAACAGGGGCGTGAATGGTGCGCGGGCTGCGAGGTCGAGGGCATTCTAGCACCGGGATCGCGCACGCCATCCACCCTGCACGCGACGCAGCGAGGGCTGTATACAGGCCCTGCCGCAGCAATGCCGATGCCCCGATCGTCGCCCGCACGCACGTGACGAAAGCGCGCCGAAGATGGCGGCGCGCTGTATACAGGTGCGCGCAGTCCGCCTGCGCGCCCGGCCCAGTGGCATGCGCCGGTTCGGCTGCCGGCCGGCCGGCGAGGGCTGCACTCGCGACGTCTTTCAGGGCCTGACCGGACACGCCGCAGGGGCTGGCCGACGGCTTGCGGGCGTTGAGAAAGGAGGGCGCTTCTGGTAGCTTGCCGACATCGAAAAGGGTGGCCATGCATCACCCTTTCTTGCCCGGTACGCAGTGTCCGTCCACCCAGGAATTCCGTAGTTTCACACGTGCAATGACCCGCTATGTCTTCATCACCGGCGGCGTCGTCTCCTCGCTAGGCAAGGGCATCGCATCGGCATCGCTCGGCGCCATACTCGAAGCCCGGGGACTCGATGTCGCGATGATCAAACTCGATCCGTACATCAACGTCGATCCGGGCACCATGAGTCCGTTCCAGCACGGCGAGGTCTTCGTCACCGAGGACGGCGCCGAAACGGATCTCGACCTTGGCCATTACGAACGCTTCGTGCGTTGCCGCACCAGTTCGAGCAGCAACTACACGACAGGCCGCATCTACGAACGCGTCATCCGCAAGGAACGGCACGGCGAGTACCTCGGGGCGACCGTGCAGGTCATCCCGCACATCACCGACGAGATCAAGGCCTGCATCAAGCAGGGCGCCGGTAACGCCGAAATCGCGATGGTCGAGATTGGCGGCACCGTCGGCGACATCGAGTCGCTGCCGTTTCTCGAGGCCATTCGCCAGATGCGGGTCGAACTCGGCGCGCGACACACGCTGTTCATCCACCTGACGCTCGTGCCGTACATCCCGTCGGCCGGCGAAGTGAAGACCAAGCCGACGCAGCATTCGGTGAAGGAACTGCGCTCGATCGGCATCCAGCCCGACGTGCTGATCTGCCGCGGCGATCGGCCGGTGCCCGAGACCGAGAAGCGCAAGATCGCGCTGTTCACGAACGTCGAGGAGCGGGCTGTCATCTCGGCCATCGATGCCGACTCGATCTACAAGATTCCGCTGATGCTGCATGCGCAGGCGCTCGACGACATCGTCGTGGAGAAGCTCGGCATCGAGGCGCCGCCGGCCGATTTGAAGGAATGGCAGGCGGTGGTCGATGCGGTCGGCGCGCCGAAGGGCGAAGTCAACATCGCGATGGTCGGCAAGTACGTCTACCTGACCGAATCCTACAAATCCCTGTCCGAAGCGCTGATCCACGCCGGCATCCACACCCGTACGCGCGTCAACATCCGCTACGTCGACTCGGAGGTCTTCGAGCGCGAAGGCGTGACCGGGCTCGAAGGCATGGACGCGATACTCGTGCCGGGCGGTTTCGGCGAGCGCGGCATCGAGGGCAAGGTGCTGGCCGCGCAGTACGCGCGCGTCAACAAGATTCCCTACCTCGGCATCTGCCTCGGCATGCAAGTCGCGGTGATCGAGTTCGCGCGCCATTGCGCGGGCCTCGAGGACGCCCACAGCACGGAATTCAATCGCGACACGAAAGCACCGGTCATCGCGCTGATCACGGAATGGATGGCGGCCGATGGCGCCGTGCATCGCCGCGACGAGCGCAGCGACAAGGGCGGCACGATGCGCCTCGGCGGACAACAGTGCAGGCTCGCGCCCGACAGCTTCGTCGCGCGGGCCTACGGTACCGAGACGATCATCGAGCGGCATCGCCACCGCTACGAATTCAACAACACCTATCAGATGGAACTCGAGGCCAGCGGGCTGCGCATTGCCGGCCGCTCGATGGACGGCAACCTCGTCGAAATCGTCGAAATTCCGACGCACCCGTGGTTCGTCGGCTGCCAGTTCCACCCCGAATTCACGTCGACGCCGCGTGACGGCCATCCGCTGTTCACGGCCTTCGTGCGTGCCGCGCTGGCGCATCAGCAGCAGCGTGCGGCACCGGATTCCAATGCGGCTATGTAATTTCGACGTCGGCGGCGCGCAGCCTTTTTTCCTGATTGCGGGCCCTTGCGTCATCGAAAGCGAAGCGCTGGTGTTCGAGGTCGCGGGCGCGCTGCAGGAGATGACGCGCGCGCTGTCGATTCCGTTCATCTTCAAGGCTTCCTACGACAAGGCGAACCGGACTTCGCACGAAAGCTTCCGCGGCCCGGGGCTCGAGCAGGGCCTGAAGATCCTCGAGAAGCTCCGGCGCGAGCTCGGCGTCCCGGTCCTGACGGATGTCCACGAAGATACGCCGCTGAACGAGGTGGCGGCCGTCGTCGACGTGCTGCAGACTCCGGCGTTCCTGTGTCGGCAGACGAACTTCATCCAGGCCGTCGCGCGTCAGGGCAAGCCCGTCAACATCAAGAAGGCGCAGTTCCTCGCGCCCTGGGACATGCTGCACGTCGTCGCCAAGGCGCGGGCCACCGGCAATGAGCAGATCATGGTCTGCGAACGCGGAGCGAGCTTCGGCTACAACTATCTCGTGTCCGACATGCGCTCGCTGGTCGTGATGCGCGAGACCGGCGCGCCCGTCGTGTTCGATGCGACGCACTCGGTGCAGATGCCGGGCGGTCAGGGCGGGTCATCCGGCGGCCAGCGCGAATTCGTGCCGGCGCTGGCGCGGGCGGCGGCAGCGGTTGGCGTCGCGGGCATCTTCATGGAAACGCACCCGGATCCGGAGCGCGCGTTGTCCGACGGCCCGAATGCGTGGCCGCTGCCGCGCATGCGCGAACTGCTCGAAACCCTGTGCACGATCGATCGCACCGTCAAACAGGCGGGCGTGATGAATTGAGTCGGGCCCCGCTGCCGGGGCCATCGCTGGTCAGAAAGGAAATCACATGTCTGAGATCACCCAGGTCACCGCTCTCGAAGTGATGGACTCCCGCGGCAACCCGACGGTCCGCGCCGAAGTCGTCACCGCCAGTGGCGCGCGTGGCGCTGCCGCCGTGCCGTCCGGCGCCTCCACCGGCGAACGCGAAGCGCTCGAGATGCGCGATCTCGACAAGTCCCGTTACCTTGGCAAGGGCGTGCTGAAGGCCGTCGGCCACGTCAACGCCGAAATCGCCGCCTGCGTGCGCGGTCGCGATGTCACCGACCAGGCCGGCCTCGACGCGGCGATGATTGCGCTCGACGGCACGCCGAACAAGGGCCGTCTCGGTGCGAACGCCACGCTCGCGGTGTCGATGGCGGCGGCGCGTGCAGCGGCCACCGAGCTGAAGCTGCCGCTGTACGCCTACTTCGGCCGCGGCGAGCGCGAGCGCTTCGACCTGCCGGTGCCGATGATGAACATCATCAACGGCGGTGCGCACGCGAGCAATAACGTCGACTTCCAGGAATTCATGATCCTGCCGGTCGGTGCACCGAATTTCGCCGAGGCGCTGCGCTACGGCGCCGAGGTGTTCCATGCCCTGAAATCCGTGCTCGCGAAACGCGGCGCCGGCACCACCGTTGGCGACGAAGGCGGATTCGCGCCTGATTTGCCGTCGAACCAGGCGGCGCTCGATCTGATTGCGGAAGCGATCGACAAGACCGGCTTCAAGCTCGGCACCGACATCGTGCTGGGCCTCGATGTCGCGAGCTCCGAGTTCTACGAAGACGGCAAGTATCACCTCGCGTCCGAAGGCCGTCGCCTGACCAGCGCTGAGATGAGCGATCTGCTCGCCGGCTGGGCACGGGACTATCCGATCGTCACGATTGAAGACGGCATGGATCAGAACGACTGGGCAGGCTGGGCGTTGCTGACGAAAGCCATCGGCGATCGGGTGCAGCTCGTCGGTGACGACCTGTTCGTGACCAACACCGAAATCCTCGCCCGCGGCATTTCCGAACACATCGCGAATTCGATCCTCATCAAGGTCAACCAGATCGGCACGCTCAGCGAAACCTTCGCTGCGATCGAGATGGCACGCAAGGCCAACTACACGGCGGTCGTGTCGCATCGTTCGGGCGAGACCGAAGACACCACGATTGCCGACATCGCGGTCGGCAAGAGCACGGGCCAGATCAAGACGGGTTCGCTGTCGCGCTCGGATCGCGTGGCGAAATACAACCGCCTGCTCGTGATCGAAAGCGAACTCGGTGCGCGCGCGAGCTATCCCGGCCGCGCCGCGTTCTACAACCTGGCAGGGCGCTGAGCCTCGATGCGCGGCCTGATCCTCGTCCTCGGTGTGTTGCTGCTGCTATTGCAGTACAGCCTGTGGCTGGGGCGCGGCGGCGTGCGCGACGTGGCGAACCTGAAGTCGCAGATCGCCGCGCAGGAGGCCGAGAACGCGAAACTCGAAGCGCGCAACAACGCACTGCTCGCGGAGGTCATGGACCTCAAGCAGGGAATGGACGCGATTGAGGAAATCGCGCGCAGTGAAATGGGCATGCTGCGTCAGGGCGAGGTGTTCTTCCAGGTACTCGAACCGGTCAGGACGCTCGCGGAGGCGCCGGCGGCGAGTGATGACGACTGACGCTGCCCGGATCTGGGCCGTCGTGCCCGCCGCCGGCAAGGGCGCCCGCATGGGCGCCGACCGGCCCAAACAGTATCTCGAGCTCGCCGGCCGCACGGTGCTCGAGCACACCCTGCGCCGTCTGCTCGATGAACCCCGCATCAGCGGCATCGTGGTGCCGATGGCCGCAGACGACAGCTTCGGTCGGACCATCATCGACGGTCTCGGACCGCGCGTGGTCGCCACGCTCGGCGGCGCCGAGCGCTGCCATTCGGTGCTGAATGGTCTCGAGGCGCTGCCCGACGCGGCCGACGACGACTGGGCGCTGGTCCATGACGCCGCGCGCCCGTGCCTGCGGTCCGGCGATCTCGCCACGCTGATCGCGCAGCTCGCCGACAACCGCTGCGGCGGCATCCTCGCCGTGCCGGTGCGCGACACGCTGAAGCGCTGCTCGGTTGACGGCGCCATCGAACATACGGTCGATCGCAACCGGCTGTGGCATGCGCTGACCCCCCAGATGTTTCGCCTGTCCGTGCTGCGCGCCGCGCTGCGCGATGCGCTGGCGGCGGCGCGCCTGGTGACCGACGAGGCGCAGGCAATCGAACTCGCGGGATTCGTGCCGCGCGTGGTCGAGGGGCATGCCGACAACATCAAGATCACGCGGCCGGAAGATCTGCCGCTGGCGGATTATTATCTGCGCACGCAGTCGGGAGGATGAGCACGATGCGGATAGGTCAGGGCTACGACGCGCACCGGTTTCGGGACGGCGATCACGTGATGCTCGGCGGCGTGCGCGTGCCGCACGATCGCGGGCTGGCGGCGCATTCCGACGGCGACGTGCTGCTGCACGCGATCTGCGATGCGTTGCTCGGGGCCGCGGCGCTCGGCGACATCGGCAAGCACTTTCCGGACACGAGCCAGACCTTCAAGGGCATCGACAGTCGGATCCTGTTGCGCAAGACCGCAGCCCTGATCGCCGACGCGGGCTATCGCCCGGTCAATGTCGACGGCACCATCGTCGCCGAGCGCCCGAAGATCGCGCCGCACGTGGCGGCGATGCGCGCGTGCATCGCTGACGATCTGGGTCTGCCGCTCGAGGCCGTCAGCGTCAAGGCAACGACCACCGAGAAAATGGGCTTCACCGGCCGCGAGGAAGGCATCGCGTCGCTCGCGATTGCGTTGCTCGAACCGCTGCCGGCCGGCCGCTGACAGGCGGGGCGTCAATGGCGCAGGCGCGTGTTCGCCGGCCTGCGCGACTGATGACGACACGCCCAGGTGTCGCGGATCCCTCGCTCACCACGGGCGGGCCCCATTCGAAGACTGCTGTGCGCGCGGCCCGGGACCGTTTTTCACGAGTCCGCTGATGCTGGCTCCGCGCCGGCGACATCCTCATAGCGCAGGACCTGCGTGCCGTTCCACTCGGCGCCGGGTGCGAGCCGCACCGGCGGCTCGAACACGGCCGGTTCGATGCACAGCATCCGGCGATAGCCGTCAGTCTCCATGTCGCTGAGCGCTGCCGCCTTCGTGGCGCCCGGATTCCAGATCACCAGGTCGGCAAAGCCGCTGCGCTCCACCGTCACACGCGCCACGCCGTCTTCGAGCACGACCGAATCGGGGGCTGCGACGAAGACGCGGTCGAATTCGCCGTCGAAGCGCAGTGCCGGCCGGGTCTCGAGCGCCGCGCGCATCGCGTCCGTCGCGTCGAGGAAAGGCCGCCCCTGCAGCCCCCGCACGCGCACTGCTGCGATGTCGTCGACGGCGAGATAGGTGTGCAGTGCGGCGGTGAACGCGCACGCGGTGCCGCCGGTGTTGCGGACGCACAGCGTCGTGGTGAGCGTGTCGTCGCCGAGGATGATGCTGAGCAGGGCTTCGAACGCATGCGGCCACAGGATCCGGGTCGCGGGCGTGTCGCGCAGTTCGAACACCACGCGGCTGGACCCGTCGCGCGGCCGCGCGGTCCATACCAGGTTGCGCGCAAAGCCGTGCTTGGGCAGCGGCCCGAAGCCGCTGAACTGCGGGAAAATGACCGGTATGCCGCCGCGGATCGCACAGCCGGGCGCATAGTGGCTCGCGGTGCTGAGGAAGAGGCGCTCGCGCGTGGTGCCGGCAGGCCGCCAGCCGAGCACGTGGGCGCCGTGAGGGCACACCTGCGCGCTGGCGCCGCCGGGCGAGTGCAGCGTCAGGGCGGTAAAGTCGGGGTCGGTTTTCGCGCGCGCGTCAGCCATGCTGGCCTGCCCCACCGTGTGCGCGTGCAAACGTGATCCCGTTCACACGCCGCGCATCTGCCGATTCTTTTCCGTGAATAGCTCTCAAGTTTGCTTTCCGCCTTCCGCTGTAGCGACTACAAATAACGCCACAACAATAACCCACCACGCGGACGGTCAAACAACATGCGCAACTGCGGTGCAGAAGCTCACGGGGCGACTCTCTTCACCCTCCTGCTGGCGAGTCTGTTCGCCGGCGGCTGCTCTTCGATGGGCAGCAGCCCGGGGCCCGAAGCCCGCGTGCCGACCGCGCAGGCGGTCAGTGCCGACGAAGACCGCGTCGAACAGGTGTTCGTCTATCAGGGCCGGGTGGCGAACGACCTGCTCGAACGCTACCAGTTCGCCGAAGGACCGGAGGCCGAGATGGACCCGGTGCTCGCCGCTGCCGAAGCCCGCATGACTGACAGTTGCACCTACCTGAACCAGGCTGCCGTCAGCTATCTGGCCGGCACCGAGCCCGGGCTGCGCCTCAAGATGCGCGTGTACGCGTCGGTCGACGACTGTGAGGCCGCCGCCACCAAGGTGGCCACGCTGCTCGAACAGTTCAGCCAGCCCATCGCGATTTCCGACAGCAGCCGCTGAGCGCCCGCTCAGCGCTGCACTTTCAACAGAACGTAGATTGCGCCGGTGCCGCCGTCGACCGGCCGCGCCGACGTATACGCCATCACTTCCTCCCGCTGCGCGAGCCAGTGCGCGACGCGCGGCTTCAAGACCGGCACCTTGCCGGGTGAACTGTTGCCCTTGCCATGCACGATGCGCACGCAGCGCAGGCCGTTGCCGAGACAGTGCTGCAGGAAGCCGGCGAGACTCAGTTTCGCTTCGGGTGAGGTCAGACCGTGGAGATCGAGATGCGCCTGTACGGCGATCTCGCCGCGCCGCAGTTTGCGAATCACGGCGTGCTGCACGCCGCCGCGTTTGAAGTTGAGCTCGTCGCCCATTTCCATTTCGCCTGCGCCCGGATCGAGCAGCACCATCTCGCGCAACACGGCGGCCTCGTCGCGCACGCGTTGCTGAGGCACCGGCGGCGGCGCCGGGCGGCGCAGCGGGACGGTGTCGACGGTCAGCGGGCGGACGCCCGCCAATGCCTCGCGCAGGGCGCGGGCATCATCGTCCGGGACACCGGGCGCGGTGCCGGGTGGAGGCTCCGGCTTGCGTGACATCTCGGCGGATATCCAAGGCGCGTCGGTGGCTCAGGCGCGCCGCGCGACGCGGGCGTCGCAGCGCACCGGGGCCGTCGCGCTGCGCAGGCGGCAGGCGTGATGAACGTCGGCGGAGACGAGGAACAGTCGCATGGTGCGCTCCTGCGATGACTGGCGAGAGGCTGGCCTGCAGCCTGCCACGGACCTCGCCGGGCCGGCAAGCAGCCGTGATGCGGACTCAGCCGACGCGGCGGCGCGCATTGTCGAACATCCGGAACCACGGCGACTGCGCCTCGCGCCACTCGCGCGGCAGCCACGAGAACTGGCGGCTCAGATACACGCGTTCGGGATGCGGCATCAGGATCGTCGCGCGGCCGTCGTCGGTCGTGAGGCCGGCCAGGCCCGCAGGCGAACCGTTCGGGTTCTGCGGATAAAGCATCGCCGGCGCGCCGACATCGTCGATATAGCGCACACAGACCTGCTGCGACGGATTGGCGAACGACGCGCGGCCTTCGCCGTGCGAAGCGACCAGCGGGGCCTGCAGTCCCTCGAGACCGTCGAAGAAGATCGACGGCGACGGCAACACCTCGGCCATCACCAGCCGCGCCTCGAACTGCTCTGACCGGTTGCGCAGGAAGCGCGGCCAGTGAGTGGCGCCCGGGATCAGGTCTTTCAGCTGTGACAGCATCTGGCAGCCGTTGCAGACCCCGAGCGTGAACGTCGCGGGGCGTGCAAAGAATGCCGCGAACGCGTCCCGCGCCCGTGCATTGAACAGGATCGAACGCGCCCAGCCGCTGCCGGCGCCGAGCACGTCGCCGTACGAGAAACCGCCGCAGGCGACGAGGCCGTCGAAGGTCTCGAGGTCGGCCGTGCCGGCCAGCACGGCCGACATATGGACATCGACCGCGTCGAACCCGGCCGCGCTGAAGGCCGCCGCCATCTCGCGATGACCGTTGACCCCCTGTTCGCGCAGGATGGCCACGCGCGGACGCTGTAACAGCCGCGCCGGCGCCGCTGACGGCGCCCGCGACGGGCCATTCGACGGGGCAGACGCCGGCACCCGCAGATAAAGTCCGCGGGCGTCGCGATCGAGCGTGCGCGCGAGTTCCTCGTCGGCGCACTCGGGATTGTCGCGCAGGCGCTGGATGGCGTGCGATGGCGCAGACCACTCGCGCAGCAGCGCATAGAGATCGGCTTCGAACAGCGGCTCGCCACCGGCCGCGATCGCGATGCGGCTGCCCGCCGTCGGGCGTCCGAGTCGATGCACATGGCCGGCGAGCGCGGTGGCCGCGAACTGCGCTTCGACGGCCGCGACATCCGCCGCCGAAATCTGCAGCACGAGTCCGAGTTCCTCGTTGAACAGCGCCGCCTGCGCCGATCCGCCGAGCGGACCGATGTCGAGATCGAGACCGCAGCGCGCGGCGAAGGCCATTTCGCACAGCGTCGTGAACAGGCCGCCGTCGGCGCGATCGTGACAGGCGAGCACGTAGCCGGTCTCGTTCAGCAACTGCACGACGGTGAATGCGTCGCGCAAAGCCTGCGGGTCGTCCAGATCCGGCGCTGCATTGCCGAGCAGGCCGTGGACCTGGCCAAGCACCGAGCCGCCGAGCCGCTGGCGGCCAAGGCCCAGATCGACGAGCAACAGCACGCTTTCCTCGAACGGCGCGGCGAGTTGGGGCGTCAGCGATCGGGTGACATCGATCACCGGCGCGAATGACGTCGCAATCAGCGAGACGGGCGAGGTCACGGTGCACTCGCGGCCGGCGTCCTGCCAGCGCGATTTCATCGACATCGAGTCCTTGCCGACCGGAATGCAGACGCCGATCGCCTGGCACAGCGCGCTCGCGGCGGCGACGGCCGCATACAGACGCGCGTCTTCGCCGGGGTGTCCGGCCGCTGCCATCCAGTTCGCGGACAGCACCACGTCTTCGAGACGCTTGATGCGCGCGGCGACGAGATTCGTCAGCGCTTCGCCTATCGCCATGCGCGCCGCCGCGGCAGCGTCGAGCAGCGCGAGCGGCGTGCGCTCGCCGATGGCGAAGGCTTCGCCGGTGACGCCGCTGAAATCCGCCGCGGTCACCGCGCAGTCGGCGACCGGTACCTGCCACGGCCCGACCATCTGATCGCGCACGGCAAGTCCGCCGACCGTGCGATCGCCGATCGTGATCAGGAAGCGCTTGTCGGCGACCGCCGGAAAACGCAGCACGCGGCGCGCCGCTTCGGCGAGATCGAGTGTCGTGTCGAAGGTCCGTTCCGGTGCCGGCACGGTCGCAACGTCACGGAACATGCGCGGCGCCTTGCCGAAGATGACATCCATCGGCAAGTCGACGACCGCCTCGCCGCGCAGCGCATCCCACAGCCGCAGATGGCGCTCGGCCGTGGCGACGCCGACGACAGCCATCGGGCAGCGTTCGCGCGCGCACAGGGCTTCGAAGGCCGGCAGATCGGCCGGCCGGATGCCGAGTACGTAGCGCTCCTGCGCTTCGTTGCACCAGATCTCGAGCGGCGACATCGCGGGATCTGCATTCGGAGTCGCGCGCAGCTCGAGTCGGCCCCCGCGCTCGGAATCGTTCAACAGCTCGGGGATCGCGTTCGACAGTCCGCCGGCACCGACGTCATGGATGGCGACGATCGGGTTCCGGTCGCCGAGCGTCCAGCACGCATCGATCACTTCCTGCGCGCGCCGTTCCATTTCGGCGTTGTCGCGCTGCACCGACGCATAGTCGAGATCGGCATCGCTGTCGCCACCCTTGATCGACGACGCGGCGCCGCCGCCGAGGCCGATCAGCATCGCCGGGCCGCCCAGCACGATGATGCAGTCATCCGGTGCCAGCGTGAGCTTCTCGACGTGTCCAGGCCGCACGTTGCCGATGCCGCCGGCGAGCATGATCGGCTTGTCGTAGCCGCGGCGGTCGCCAGCGTCATTGAACTCGAAGGTGCGGAAGTAGCCGGCGAGCGCCGGCCGGCCGAACTCGTTGTTGAACGCCGCAGCCCCGATCGGGCCTTCGATCATGATCTGCAGGGCGCTCGCGAGGCGCGGGTTCAGCGCACGCGTGTCTTCCCAGGGCTCGGCCATGGACGGCAGACGCAGGTGTGAGACGGAGAAGCCGCTCAGGCCCGCTTTCGGTTTCGCGCCGCGGCCCGTCGCGCCCTCGTCGCGGATTTCGCCACCGGCGCCGGTCGAGGCACCCGGATACGGCGAGATGCCGGTCGGATGATTGTGCGTCTCGACCTTCATCAGCATGTGGATCTCTTCGGCCGTCGTCACGTAGCGGCGCGTCGCGGGATCGATCAGCTGTCGCTGGCCGACGTAGCCGCGCGTGACGGCCGCGTTGTCGCGATACGCGGACAACACGTCGTTGGGATGCGCCGCGTGCGTGGCGCGGATCATCGCGAACAGGCTCTGCTCGCGCGGCGCGCCGTCGATGGCCCAGGCGGCGTTGAAGATCTTGTGCCGGCAGTGCTCGGAGTTCGCCTGCGCGAACATCATCAGTTCGGCGTCGGTCGGATCGCGCCCGAGTTCGGCGTAACGCGTCGCGAGGTAGTCGATTTCGTCCGGGGCGAGTGCGAGGCCGAGCGCGGTGTCGGCTTCGCGCAGCGCGGCCGGACCGCGCGCGCCCAGCGGCACGTGCCCGAGCGGTCTGGCGTCGAACGCGTGGTCGGTGCGCAGCAGTGCGAGATCGGTGCTCGCGAACTCGGTCATGCGATCGTGCAGCAGTGGCGCGATGGCCCCGGCATGCGCGGCGGTGGCGCCGTCGATCCGCCAGCCGATCGCGCGTTCTATACGACGGATGCCGGACAGCCCGCAGTTGCGCACGATGTCCGTCGCCTTGCTCGACCACGGCGACATCGTGCCGAGGCGCGGTGCGGTGTAGAGCAGGGTGGTGGAGGCGTCGCCTGCGTCGGCTTCGGCCCCGAGCAGCGCGCAAAGGCGGGCGTCGCCGTCCGGTGTCGGGACGTCGTCGCACCACACGAGGTAGAGATAGTGCGTCGTGATCTCACCGAGACCGGGCTGCGTCTCGGCGAGCAGGGCGCGGAGGCGGGCTAAACGAAACGGCGAAAAGGCCGCGGACCCGCGGTAAACCCGGGCCATCGCGCTCGACTGGTTCTGCATGGGCGTGTCGTCGTCGTGGAAGTGCGTGGAGCCGCCCGTCACGGGCGGGGCGTGACGGCAGTTTACACCGCCGGCGCGGCGCCGGCTGCCGTCAGTCCGCTCGGCCGGCTGCTGACAGCAGATGACCGCCGCCTGTCAGGTGTCGATGAGTGCGGGGCGCCCGCTGGCGGTGCCGCTTGACCCGCGCTCAGCGCCGCGCCTCGTCTGGCGTGCTTTGCAGACGACGGCCGCGCGCGGTCTTTCACCGGCCCGTCAGGGCACGAGATCGACGCGCACCCAGTAGCCCTCGTGCGCATGCCGGCTGCGCCGGGTATGCGCGATGATCTCCGACTGGCTGCCGGCGGTGGTGCTGGCGACGCCGCCGAGTGGCAGCCACTCGCCGAGGC
This sequence comes from Gammaproteobacteria bacterium Ga0077536, assembly GCA_001464935.1. Taxonomy (GTDB): domain Bacteria; phylum Pseudomonadota; class Gammaproteobacteria. The sequence continues at coordinate 66,391 of LNEL01000044.1, read as the reverse complement.
GGCCCGTCACGGTCGTCTCGATGCCGCCGCTCGCGATGGCGCCGGAGCCGTCGCGCGCGAAGCGCTCCTGGCGGGACGAGATGTCGAGGGTGACGCTGTCGCCGCGCAGGCGTGGTGTCACGTAGAAGCCCGTCGACGTCTGCTGGTAGGCGATGCCTTCCTGCAGCACCGGGCCGTAAGGGGTGAAGGCCTGGTTCGAATAAGGCATCGGCATTGCGACGCCGGTGTTCACGAAGGCGCTCTGGCCGTCGGTCGTCAGCACCATGCGCACGTCGCCACCCTCGTCGTGGCCGTGGGTGCGGGCGATGCGCGCGTCGAGCTCGATGCCCGGACCGCCCGGCGGCCGCCCAATCGCCACGCCGCCGGACTGACCCTGCACGCTGGCGCCGAGGCCGTAGTCGTCGAAGGCGCTGTCCTCGATGCGCGACTGCGACACCGATACCCGCAGTCGCTGGAGGCGCACGTCGAGCGCGGCAATGGCCTGCTCGAGCTCGGCCAGGTTGGCCGGCGACGTGCGCACGATCAGCTGGCCACCGGCGCCGGTCAGCGTGCCACCGGGTTCGAGCAGGGGTTCGAGCAGGGGGATCAGATCCTCGACCAGGCGGTGCTGGAGCGGGATGATCTCGAGCCGGGCGCGTCCCTCCTGGGCGGCGCTGCCGGCAACGCAGACGGCCAGCGCGAGCGCGAGCAGCCAGCCATGGCGGCGTTTCAGAGGTGCAGCCGCCGCAGGTTCGGATCGGGTGATGCGCGTTGCCACAGTTCGTCGAAGCGGTTCGTCAGGTGGACTGCCAGCCGCGGGTCATGGAAATTGGCCGTGGCCTCGAAACGATCGCTGAAGCGGCGGTGTGCATAACCGTCCTTATCGGCCACGAGCCAGGCTTCATTGAACTCGCGGTGCTCGGGGGCCGGCACGCGCACCTGGATGAAGCTCGACAGGCGCTGTGCGAGCTGCACCAGCCGGTGGCCATGACTGACGACGGGGGCGGGATCCAGCACCAGCACGCGAATCTGCGCGCGGGGACTGCCGAGCGCGATGGCTTTCACGGCCTCGGCGAAGTCGTCGCGATCGTAGAGCGTGGGGTCGAGGTGACGGCTCACGATGTCGAGCGTGCGCCGCGTCTGGCTCGTGAGCGCGAGCAGGACCTCGCGCAAGGTGTCGCCGCGTTCGACCTCGAACTCGTGATCGGTGGTGCCGAGCACGCCTGTGTGTGCGTCGTCCATCACGGGGTCCTCCGTCTCAGAGGCCGCTGGCGAGCTGCGCCGCGGTGCCAATGTAGTCCGCCGGCGTCATCGCACGCAGCCGCTCGCGCTCGGCGGCCGGTATCGACAGGGTGTCGATGAACGCGTGCAGGCGTGCGCGGTCGATGCGCTGGCCGCGGGTCAGCGTCTTCAGGGCCTCGTAGGAATCCGCGATGCCGTAGCGGCGCATCACGGTCTGGACCGGTTCGGCGAGCACTTCCCACGCCTCGTCGAGCCCGGCGCCGAGCGCCGTGCGGTCGAGATCGAGCTTGCCGAGGCCCCGGCTGGCCGAGTCGAGCGCGAGCAGCGTATGTCCGAAGCCGACGCCCAGATTGCGCAGCACCGTGGAATCGGTGAGGTCGCGTTGCCAGCGGGAAATCGGCAGCTTCGCAATGAGATGTTCGAACAGGGCGTTGGCGACACCGAGATTGCCTTCGGCATTTTCGAAGTCGATGGGATTGACCTTGTGCGGCATCGTCGACGAACCCACTTCCGATTCGACCTGGCGCTGGCGGAAATAGCCGAGTGCGATATAGCCCCAGACGTCGCGGCAGAAATCGATCAGCACGGTGTTCGCGCGGGCGACCGCGGCGAGCGTTTCGGCCAGGGCGTCGTGCGGTTCGATCTGCGTGGTGTAGGGATTCCAGTCGAGGCCGAGACTGCGCACGAAACCCGCATTCAGCGCGGCCCAGTCGCGCTCGGGATAGGCCGACAGGTGCGCGTTGTAGTTGCCGACCGCGCCGTTGAACTTGCCGAGGATCTCGCCGCGTGCAATCTGCGCGATCTGACGTCGCAGGCGGTAGGCGACGTTGGCGAGTTCCTTGCCCATCGTCGTCGGCGACGCCGGCTGGCCGTGCGTGCGGGCCAGCATCGGCGCGTCCGCGTGCAGATGGGCCAGATCGGCGATGGTCGCTTCGACCCGCCCGAGCGCCGGCAGCAGCAGCATGTCGCGCAGGTCCTTCAGCATCAGGCCATAGGCGAGGTTGTTGATGTCCTCGGAGGTGCAGGCGAAATGGAGGAACGGAATCGCGCGGCCGAGTGTCGGATCGTCGGCGCAGCGTTCGCGCAGAAAGTACTCGACCGCCTTGACGTCGTGGTTCGTGGTGCGCTCGATGGTCTTGATCCGCTGCGCCTGCGTCAGGCCGAAGTCGTCGACGATGGCGTCGAGACGCGCGCGCTCGGCGGCATCGAACGGCGGCAGCTCCGGCAGGTCCGCCTGCGCCGCGAGGAACTGCAGCCAGCGCGTCTCGATCAGCACGCGATAGCGGATCAGGCCGAACTCGCTGGCGTAAGGACGAAGGGCGGCGCTGGCGCGCGCGTAGCGTCCGTCGAGCGGTGACACCGCGGTCAGATCGGACAGGGGCAAGACGTCGGAGGCGGTCATGGCTGGTGCTGGATCTCGCTGGTCGTGGCGCCGGCGGCGCCCTGGAAGAAGGTTCGCGTTACCTTAAGGGCGCCCGCCACCGCTTGCAATGAAAACGCCGCATCGTGGCCAATCCCAGCGGGCGCTGGTCCTGCTAGAATCCGGTGCCCGCCCTGCCGGTCTATTGTTCAGTGTCAAAGTCTTCCATTGCCCAACGCTTCCGCGGCTTCCTGCCGGTGGTCGTCGACATCGAGACCGGCGGTTTCATCCCGGAAACGGACGCGATGCTCGAGATTGCCGCCGTGCTCCTCGAACACGATCCGGTCGACGGCTGGCGCCGGGCCGTCACCGTGGGCCATCACGTACAGCCGTTCGCCGGCGCCAGGCTCGACGAGGCTGCGCTGCGCTTCAACAAGATCGACCCGTACCATCCCTTCCGGTTCGCGGTGTCGGAAGGTCATGCGCTCGGCGACATCTTCGAGCGAGTCCGCAAGGCGGTCCAGGTGCACGGGTGCACGCGCGCCATCCTGGTCGGTCACAACCCGGCCTTCGACCTGTCCTTTCTGAAGGCCGCCGTCGACCGCGCGAAGGTCAAGCGCAATCCGTTTCACGCATTCAGCACGTTCGACACGGCATCCCTCGCCGGTGTCGCGTTCGGCCAGACGGTGCTGTCGCGCGCCGTGCAGGCCGCCGGCATGAGCTGGGAAGCGGAAGCCGCGCATTCGGCGGTTTATGACGCGGAGAAGACGGCGGACCTGTTCTGCGCGATCGTCAATCGCTGGGACCGGTTGCGGCCAGGTGCCGCGGTCGGCGCCCGGGAGGGCGCCGACGGTGGCGAGGACGAGGGCGCCGCCGCTGACGAGGCCGGCGAGTCCGGGGCGCCGCCGATCTAGCGGGCCTCGATGCGCGAGCGCCAGCGCTCGGCGGTCGCGAGCAGATCCTGTTCGTCGAGCGTCATCAGGTGCCGGTCCTCGACCACGCGCCGGCCGCCGACCCACACGTCCGTGACCTGATCGCGGTGCCCGGCATAGACGATCTGCGAGATCGGGTCATACACCGGCTGCGCGCGCAGCCCCCCCAGATCGAAGGCGACGAGGTCGGCACTCTTGCCGGCCGCGAGCGAACCGGTGTCCTGATCGAGCCCCAGCGCACGTGCGCCATTCAGCGTCGCCATCTGCAGGGCGACGTGCGCCGGCACGGCGCAGGGGTCGCCGGCGACCGCCTTCGCCAGCAGCGCGGCGGTGCGCATTTCGCCCAGCATGTCGAGATCGTTGTTGCTCGCTGCGCCGTCGGTGCCGAGCGCGCAGTTGACGCCGTGACTCATCAGGGCGGCGAGCGGGCAGAAGCCGCTGGCGAGTTTCAGATTCGATTCCGGGCAATGCGCGATCGACACGCCGGTGGTCGCGAGCAGGCGCAGCTCGGCGGGCTCGAGCGCGGTCATGTGCACGGCCAGCAGCCGGTGCGACAGCAGGCCCAGGCGCTCGAGTCGCGCCAGCGGACGCAGGCCGGTGGCCGCCACCGCTTCGGCGACTTCATGCGCGGTCTCGTGCACGTGCATGTGAATTGGCACATCGAGTTCTTCGGCGCGCACGGCGATCTGGCGCAGCGCATCGTCATCGACGGTGTAGGGCGCGTGCGGCGCGAAGGCGGTGCGAATCAACGGGTGGTCGCGATAGCGATCGTGGACGGCCTGGCCGTTCGCGAAGTATTCCCGCGTGTCGCGCGCCCACGCACTCGGAAAGCCGATGACGATCATGCCGACCACGGCGCGGATCCCGGCTTCGATGGCGGCGGCGGCCACCTCGTCCGGGAAGAAGTACATGTCGTTGAAAGTCGTCGTGCCGCCGAGGAGCATTTCGGCAACGGCCAGCCGCGTGCCGTCGCGCACGAACTCGCGATCGGCCCAGCGCGCTTCGGCCGGCCAGATATGCTCTTCGAGCCAGGTTTTGAGCGGGAGATCGTCGGCGAGCCCGCGAAACAGCGACATTGCGCCATGCGTGTGCGCGTTCACGAATCCCGGCAGCAGCGCATGCCGCGGCAGGTTGACGATGCGGGGGGCGGTGAAATCGCGCGTGGCGAGCGGTGTCGGCAGGACAGCGGCGATGCGTCCATCCCGCACGATCACGCTATGGGCGGTGAGCACTTCGCCGGCCGGCTCGACCGGAATCACCCAGCGCGCATGGAGTATCTGATCGGCCTGTTGCACGGCAGCCCCGCTGATGGGCCCGGGCCTGCGCGGCCGCCGGGCGGATGAGTCATGCCGGGCACCCGGCGTACCGGGCCGGCGACGTGTCCGGCGCCAGCGCGCGCTTAAGGTAACATACGGTTTTAGCCGCACGCAGCCGCCCACATGAGCCCTTCAGCCCACGCTTCGAGCACGGTCAATCCGATTCAATGGCGCGATGACAGGCTGGTCCTGCTCGATCAGCGGCTGCTGCCTGGCGCAGAGATCCATGTCGACTGCGCGACTTCCGCCGCGGTGGTCACCGCGATCCGCGACATGGTCGTGCGCGGCGCGCCGGCCATCGGGATTGCCGGTGCCTACGGCATGGTGCTCGCCGCGCGCGAAGCCTGGCAGCGCGTCGGTCCCGCGTGGCGCAGCGACTGGCAGGACGCAGTCACGGCGCTGCGCGAGGCGCGACCGACGGCAATCAATCTCGCGTGGGCTGTCGATCGGCTGGTGCTGGCGGCGCAGACGCTGGACGGCGATCCCGGACTGCCACTGCTGGTCCTCGCGCAACAGCTGCATGCGGAGGATCTCGCCGCCAATCACCGGATGGGCCAGCTGGGCGCCGCGTTGATCGCGCCAGGCTCCACGGTGATGACCCATTGCAACGCCGGCGCGCTTGCGACCGCCGGCCACGGCACGGCGCTCGGCGTGATCCGCGACGCGCATGCCGCGGGTCGCATCGAGCGCGTCTTCGCGACCGAAACACGGCCCTGGCTGCAGGGCGCGCGACTGACCTCGTGGGAACTGTCGCGCGAAGGCATCCCCGTCACGCTGATCACCGATGGCAGCGCGGCGCACGTGATGCGCGCCGAGGCCGTGGCCTGGCTGATCGTCGGCGCGGACCGGGTGGCTGCGAACGGGGATGTCGCGAACAAGATTGGCACCTACGGGCTGGCGATTGCGGCCCGGGCGCACGGCGCGCGGGTCATGGTCGTCGCGCCGCTGTCGACCTTCGACCCGGCGACGCCGGACGGGTCGGCCATCCACATCGAGGAGCGGGCGGGGGAGGAAATCACGACCATCGGCGGGCAGCGCTATGCGCCAGCCGGTGTCACGGCCTACAACCCGGTGTTCGACGTCACGCCAGCCGCGCTGATCGACGTGCTGGTGACCGAGGCGGGCGTGATCGAGCGGCCGGATCGGGCACGGATCGCGGCGCTGCAGGCTGCCCGTTGAAGCCCTGCCCGGGCGCTTAAGCACGGGCGCCGGACGTGCTACACTCCCGGCTCTGTTGGGGTCCCGCGTTTCTCAGGAAATTTAAGAACTTATAAAACCGACGATGGTTGATTTCGCGCGCCACCTATTCCCCGTAAACATCGAAGACGAAATGCGCCAGTCCTACATGGATTACGCGATGAGCGTAATCGTGGGCAGGGCGCTGCCTGATGTGCGGGATGGACTGAAACCGGTACACCGTCGCGTGCTGTTCGCCATGCACGAGGCGAACATCCAGTGGAACCGGCCGTACGTGAAGTGCGCGCGCGTCGTCGGCGAAGTCATGGGCAAGTTCCACCCCCATGGCGACAACGCGATCTACGACACGCTGGTGCGCATGGCGCAGGATTTCTCGCTGCGCTACACGTTGATCGACGGGCAGGGCAACTTCGGCTCGGTCGACGGCGACGCCGCCGCGGCGATGCGCTACACCGAGTGCCGCCTCGATCGCATCGCCAGCGAACTGCTCGCCGACATCGATCGCGAAACCGTCCATTTCGTCCCGAACTACGACGGCAAGGAACAGGAACCGACGGTGCTGCCGTCGCGCATTCCGAACCTCCTGATCAACGGCTCCAGCGGCATCGCCGTCGGCATGGCGACGAACATCCCGCCGCACAATCTCGGCGAGGTCGTCGATGCCTGCGTCGCGATGGTCGACGACCCGACGCTCGGCATCGATGACCTGATGCGCTACATCCCGGGTCCTGATTTCCCGACGGCCGGCATCATCAACGGCGCGGCGGGCATCCGCGAAGCCTATCGCACCGGTCGCGGCCGCATTTACGTGCGGGCAAAGGTCGAGATCGAGAATCCCGAGAGCGACGCGCCGTCGATCGTCGTCACCGAACTGCCGTACCAGGTCAACAAGGCGCGCCTGCTCGAGAAGATCGCCGAACTCGTCAAGGAAAAGCGCCTCACCGGCATTCGTGAACTGCGCGACGAGTCCGACAAGGACGGCATGCGCATGGTCATCGACCTGAAGCGCGGCGAATCGCCCGAAGTGCTGCTGAACAACCTGTACCAGCATACGCAGATGCAGTCGGTGTTCGGCATCAACACGGTCGCGCTGGTCGAAGGTCAGCCGCGCACGCTCGATCTGAAGACGCTGATCGAATGCTTCCTGCGCCATCGCCGCGAAGTCGTCACGCGGCGCACGATCTACGATCTGCGCAAGGCACGCGACCGCGCCCACGTGCTGGAAGGCCTCGCCGTCGCGCTGGCGAACATCGATGAGGTGATCGCGGTCATCAAGGCCTCGCCGAACCCGAACGACGCGCGTATCGCGCTGACCGAACGCGCCTGGACGCCCGGCATCGTGATGACGATGCTCGAGCGCGCCGGCTCGCAGGTTTCGAAGCCCGAAGATCTGCCGCCGGGCGTCGGCCTCGGCCCCGACGGCTACCGGCTGTCCGAACGGCAGGCGAAGGAAATTCTCGAAATGCGCCTGCAGCGCCTGACCGCGCTCGAGCAGGACAAGATTCTCGACGAATACCGCGAAATCCTCGCGCGCATCGACGACCTGCTCGACATCCTCACGCGCCCCGAGCGCCTGATGGCGGTCATCCGCGGCGAACTCGTCGAAATCCGCGAGCAGTATGGCGATGCGCGCCGCACGCGTATCGAGATGACGCAGGAAGACCTGTCGCTCGAAGACCTCATCACGCCTGAAGATGTGGTCGTCACACTGTCGCACCTCGGTTATGCGAAGTCGCAGCCCGTCGACACCTATCGCACGCAGCGTCGCGGCGGCCGCGGCAAGATCGCAGCCCCCGTGCGCGACGAGGACTTCGTCGACAAGCTGTTCATCGCGAACACCCACGACACGCTGCTGTGCTTCTCGAATCGCGGCAAGGTGTACTGGCTGAAGGTCTATGAAGTGCCGCAGGCGAGCCGCACCGCGCGTGGGCGCCCGCTCGTCAACCTGCTGCCGCTGACCGAGGGCGAGCGAATCACGGCGGTGCTGCCGGTCAAGGCCTACGACTCCAACCTGTTCGTGCTGATGGCCACCCGCCTCGGTACGGTCAAGAAGACCGCGCTCGACGAATATTCGCGCCCGCGCACCGCCGGCATCATTGCGGTTGACCTCGACGAAGGCGACAGCCTTGTCGGCGTCACGCTGACGGACGGCACGCGCGACGTCATGCTCGTCAGCTCCGGTGGCAAGGCGATCCGCTTCCAGGAAGAGGAAGTCCGGCCGATGGGCCGCAACGCCCACGGCGTGCGCGGCATCCGCCTCGGCGAGGGACACAATCTGATCGCACTGATTCCGATCGACTCGGATCGCGACATCCTGATCGCGACCGAAAGCGGTTACGGCAAGCGCACGAAGGCGGACGAATTCCCGCGCCATGGTCGCGGCGGGCAGGGCGTCATCGCCATCCAGACCAGTGAGCGCAACGGGCTGGTGGTCAGTGCGGTGGCGGTCGCGGCCGATGAGGAGATCATGCTGATCAGCGACGCGGGCACGCTGGTGCGCACGCCCGTGCAGGAAATCTCCGTGGTCGGCCGCAACACCCAGGGCGTGCGCTTGATTTCACTGGGCAACGGCGAAAAACTGGTCAGCGTGGAGCCGATTGCGGATGTCGGGAACGGCGACGAGTCCGACGACGCCCCGGCGGCCTGAACAATTCCCTGGCGAGGCGGGTATGTTGCCGTGAACGAGGAACAGGCCCTTAAGGCGGTCCGCGAAGACATCGATCGCATCGATCGCGACCTGATCCGCCTGCTCAACGAACGCGCGCAATGCGCGCTCGAAGTGGCGCGCATCAAGCGCGATGGCGGCGCCGACGGCGATTTGTACCGTGCCGAACGTGAAGCCCAGGTCCTGCGCCGCGCGCGTGAACTGAATCCGGGCCCGCTGAGCGGCGACGAAACCGCGCGGCTGATGCGCGAAATCATGTCGAGCTGCCTGGCCCTGGAGAAACCGGTCACCGTGGCCTATTTCGGCCCTGCCGGCACCTACACGCACGCCGCTGCCCGCAAGCATTTCGGCGGCGCCGTGCAACTCGTTCCCGCACCGACGATCGATGAAGTACTGCGCATCGTCGAAGCGCGCGGCGCGGATTTCGGGGTGGTGCCGATCGAGAATTCACTGGAAGGCTCGGTGAACCAGACGCACGACTGTCTGCGCGAATCGAGTCTGCGCATCGGCGGTGAGGTACTGCTCGCGGTGCATCACCAGTTGATGTCGCATGCGAGCGCGCTCGCCGATCTGAAACGCATCTACGCGCACCCGCAGGCACTCGCGCAGTGCCGACATTGGCTCGATGCGAACTGCCCGCGGGCCGAGCGCGTGCCGGCGACCAGCAATGCCGAGGCCGCCCGCCTCGTGGCCAGCGAACGCGATGCCGCGGCCATCGCCGGCGAGATGGCCGCCGAGATTTACGACCTGCCGATCCTCTTCCGCAACATCGAGGACGATCCGAGCAACACGACGCGCTTTCTGGTGCTGGGCCACCAGGACGTTGCACCGAGCGGGCAGGATCTGACGTCACTGTTCTTCGTCACCCTGAACAAGCCCGGCGCGCTGCACGAGGTACTGCGCGCATTCGCCGATGCGAATATCAGCCTGACGCGCATTGAATCGCGGCCGCAGCGCCAGGCGAAATGGGAGTACGTGTTCTTCGTCGACATCGACGGCCACCAGTCAGAACCCCGGGTGGCCGGGGCGCTGTCGAAAGTGGCGGACACGGCATCGATGCTGCGGATTCTGGGCTCCTATCCGCGGGCGAGCCTGTGAGCTTCAGGATTCGCCGGCTGGCGATCATCGGCGTCGGGCTGATCGGCGGCTCGCTGGCGCGGGCGTTGCGCGAGCGCGGCGCGGTGGAGCAGGTCGTCGGCTGTGGCCGCGATGCCGCCAATCTGCAGCGTGCCATCGACCTGAAGGTCATCGACGAAGCCACGCACGATCCGCTCGCGGCCGTGCGCGGCGCCGATGTCGTCGTCATCGCGGTCACGCTCGGTGCCACCGGCGACATCCTCGCCCGCATCGCGCCCGGGCTCGGTCCCGACACCCTCGTCACCGACGTCGGCAGCGCCAAGCGCTGCGTGATTGATGCGGCGCGCCTGCACCTGCCGCAGGGCTGCGCGCGTTTCGTCGCCGGACACCCGATTGCCGGTGCCGAAAAGAGCGGCGTCGAGGCCGCCAGGTCCGATCTGTACGAGAAGCATCGCGTGATCCTGACGCCGATGCCGGAGAACCTGCCGGCAGCGCTCGCGACCGTGCGCGCGATGTGGGAGACCGTCGGCGCCGAGGTGTTCGACATGGATGCCGGCCTGCACGACGAAGTGCTCGCCGCGACCAGCCATCTGCCGCACCTGCTCGCCTTCGCGCTCGTCAACTGCCTGCTCGATCTCGGCAAGCCCGTGAACGTGTTCGACTTTGCGGCCGGCGGCTTTCGCGACTTCACCCGCATTGCCTCGAGCAATCCGGCGATGTGGCGCGACATCTCGATTGCCAATCGCGAGGGGCTGCTCGCGGTCTGCGACCGCTTCGAAGTCACCCTCGCCGGCCTGAGGCGGGCGCTCGAGGCCGGTGACGGCGTGGCGCTCGAAGCGGAATTCGGCCGTGCCAAGGCCGCGCGTGATGCCTTCCTGCAGCGGAAAGCTGCGTCCTGACGAGCGGAGCTACGATGACTGACGCGATCGGCGAGGAACTCGTCGTCAACCCGGGCGGATCACTGCAAGGCACGTTGCGCGTGCCCGGCGACAAATCGATCTCGCATCGGGCGGTGATGTTCGGTGCGCTCGCCGAGGGCGTCACCGAAATCCGCGATTGCCTGCTCGGCGAGGACGTGCGCGCGACGATGGGCGCGTTTCGCGCGCTTGGAGTGCGCATCGACGAACTCGACGAGGGACGCCTGATCCGGGTGCACGGTGCCGGTCCCGGTGGTCTGCGTGCGCCGACTACCGTGCTCGACCTCGGCAATTCCGGCACCTCGATCCGGCTGTTGACCGGCATCCTCGCCGGTGCCGGGATCGGCGCGACGCTGACCGGCGACAGCTCGCTGCAGCGTCGGCCGATGAAGCGCGTCACCGAGCCGCTGGCGCGGATGGGCGCGCAGATCAGCACTGCACCGAGCGGCACGCCCCCGCTCGCGATCGGCGCCGGGGTACCGCTCCACGGCATCGAGTTCCCGATGCAGGTGGCGAGCGCGCAGGTCAAATCCGCGGTGTTGCTCGCCGGCCTGTTCGCGAGCGGCCAGACCTGCGTCGAAGAACCCGCGCCGACACGCGATCACACCGAGCGCATGCTGCGCGGCTTCGGTGTGCACGTCGACGTCAGCGGACCGCGCGTCTGCGTCAACGGCGGGCAGACCCTGCGCGCCACTGCGATCACCGTGCCGGCCGACCTGTCCTCCGCGGCGTTCTTCATCGTCGGTGCGAGCATCGCGCCGGGCAGCGACGTGCTGCTGGAGAATGTCGGCGTCAATCCGACGCGCACCGGCGTGCTGCAGATCCTCGAACGCATGGGGGCGGACATCGAGCGCGTGAACGAACGGGCGGTCGGCGGCGAGCCGGTGGCGGACCTGCGGGTGCGCGCGGCCCGGCTGCGCGGCATCGACATTCCGCCCGAACTCGTGCCGCTCGCGATCGATGAATTCCCGATCCTGTTCGTCGCGGCGGCCTGCGCCGAAGGCGTGACCCGGGTGCGGGGCGCTGACGAATTGCGCCACAAGGAGAGCGATCGCATCGCGACGATGGCCGCCGGCCTCGCCGCCGCCGGCATCGATCTCCAGACTTTCGACGACGGCATTGAAATCCGCGGCGGCGACCTGCACGGCACCACGGTCGAAAGCCACGGCGATCACCGCATCGCGATGTCCTTCGCGATGGCCGCGCTGCGCGCGGCGGGTCCGATGCGCATCCAGGGTGCCGCGACGATCGCGACATCGTTCCCGAGCTTCACGACCCTGGCGCACGCTGCCGGCCTGCGCCTGTGACGATTCCCGTCGTCACGGTCGACGGCCCGAGCGGCACGGGCAAGGGCACGCTGAGCCTGCATCTCGCGCAGAGCCTGGGGTGGCATTTCCTCGACAGCGGAGCCCTTTACCGGGTGCTGGCGCTCCATGCGTCCCGCGCGGGCGTGGCGCTGACCGACGAGGCCGGCGTCACCGCGCTCGCCCTGCGGCTCCCGGTCAGCTTCGCCGCCGGCGACGGTGAGCCGCGCGTGCTCCTCGAACTGGAAGACGTGACGGCGGCGATACGCACCGAAGAGGGCGGCGCGGCTGCCTCGGTCGTCGCGGCACTGCCGGCCGTGCGCGAGGCCCTGCTGGCGCGCCAGCGCGCGTTTCGACAGGCGCCTGGCCTGGTCGCGGACGGGCGGGACATGGGCACCGTGGTGTTCCCCGATGCGGCCTTCAAGCTGTTCCTGACCGCAAGCCCGGAAGCGCGCGCGGAGAGGCGCTATAAGCAGTTGAAGGGCAAAGGAATTGATGTTAACCTCGCGGCGCTCTTGGAGGACATCCGACGCCGCGACCAACGGGACGAGCAACGCGCAGTTGCGCCGTTGCAGCCCGCTCCCGACGCTGAAATCCTCGATACCACGAATCTCGGGATTCCCGAAGTGGAAGACCGCGTAAGACGACTGCTGCAACTTCGCGGCATCGGCTGACGCGGCGGATGACCATTTGTTCAACCCTTAACCCCGGCTCCGGGGACGGGCGCCTTGTCCACGCCGGCCTTGCCGGTAGCGGCGCTTTCGTCGAAGCCACTACAGAAGAAATCAGGTAATTATGTCGGAGAGTTTCGCAGAGCTGTTTGAGAGCAGCCAGATTGCCGCGAAGATGCGGCCGGGCACCATCGTCAAGGGCATCGTCGTCGCCATCCGGCCCGACTTCGTCATCATCAACGCGGGACTCAAGTCCGAAGGCGTCATCCCCGCCGAGCAGTTCCGCAATCCGAAGGGCGAAATGGAAATCGCCGTCGGTGATGAAGTCGACGTTGCACTCGATACCGTCGAAGACGGCAATGGCGAAACCCGCCTCTCGCGCGACAAGGCCAAGCGCGCCAAGGCCTGGGACGAACTCGAAAAAGCCTGCGAAGCCGGCCAGAGCGTCACCGGCATCATCAGCGACAAGGTCAAGGGCGGCTTCACCGTCGACATCGAAACGATCCGCGCGTTCCTGCCGGGCTCGCTCGTCGATGTCCGCCCTGTGCGCGACACCAGTTACCTCGAAGGCAAGCCGCTCGAATTCAAGGTCGTCAAAGTCGACCGCAAGCGCAACAACGTCGTCGTGTCCCGTCGCGCGGTTGTCGAGAGCGAGAATTCCGCCGAACGCGAAGCGCTGTTCGAAAGCCTCAAGGAAGGCGCGGTCACGAAGGGCCTGGTCAAGAACCTCACCGATTACGGCGCGTTCATCGACCTCGGCGGCATCGACGGCCTGCTGCACATCACCGACATGGCATGGCGCCGCGTCAAGCATCCGTCCGAAGTCGTCGCCATTGGCCAGGAAATCACCGTCAAGGTGCTGAAGTTCGACCGTGAGCGCACGCGCGTGTCGCTGGGTCTGAAGCAGCTGGGCGAGGATCCGTGGGTCGATATCTCCCGCCGTTATCCGGAGGGCGCCCGTCTGTTCGGCACGGTCACGAATATTGCCGATTATGGCTGCTTCGTCGAAATCGAACCGGGCGTCGAAGGTCTGGTGCACGTGTCCGAAATGGACTGGACGAACAAGAACGTCCATCCGTCGAAGGTCGTGCATCTGAGCCAGGAAGTCGAAGTCATGGTGCTCGACATCGACGAGGAGCGTCGTCGTATTTCGCTCGGCATGAAGCAGTGCAAGGCGAATCCGTGGGAAGAGTTCGCGGTCACGCACAGCAAGAACGACCGCGTCAGCGGCGTCATCAAGTCGATCACCGACTTCGGCATCTTCGTCGGCCTCGATGGCGGCATCGATGGCCTCGTGCACCTGTCCGACCTGTCCTGGGACATCCCGGGCGAAGAGGCGGTGCGCAACTTCAAGAAGGGTGACGAACTCGAAACCGTCGTGCTCGCCGTCGATGCCGAACGCGAGCGCATCTCGCTCGGCGTCAAGCAGCTGGCCCAGGACCCGTTCTCGGGTTACCTCGCCGCCAACGGCAAGGGCGCCATCGTCACCGGCCAGATCCTGGCCGTCGACGCGAAGTCGGCCACCGTCAATCTCGGCGACGGGATCGAAGGCGTCATCCGCGCCAGCGAAATCTCGCGCGACATGGTCGACGATGCCCGCAAAGTGCTGCGCGAAGGCGAAGATGTCGAAGCGATGATCGTCGGTGTCGACCGCAAGCGCCGCGTGATCAATCTGTCGATCAAGGCCAAGGAAACCGGGGACGAGGCTGCCGCGCTCGAGGCGTACAGCACCGAAAACGAAGGGGTCATGCGGACCAAGCTCGGCGATCTGCTCAAGGAGCAACTCGACAAGTGAGGCGCGCGCGCCGGTGACGGCGCGCGGCAGTTCTACGCAATTGAGAGCAACCTGCTTTTGAGAGCAAACTGCTTCTGGAAGAGCGAGAACAATAATGACAAAGTCTGAGCTGATTGAAATCCTGGTGCGCAAGCAGGCACAGCTGGGTTACCGCGATGTAGAACTCGCGGTAAAGACCATGCTGGAACAGATGGCGCAGACGCTGGCCACTGGCCAGCGAATCGAAATCCGTGGTTTCGGCAGCTTTTCCCTGCATTACCGGCCGCCGCGTGTGGGCCGGAATCCCAAGTCCGGGGACCCCGTGTCCCTGCCCGGCAAGTACGTACCGCACTTCAAGCCGGGCAAAGAGTTGCGCGAGCGCGTCAACGCGCTCGACGAGGCGACCATCCAGGCGGCGCGCGAGCGTCGCCGGGCGGCCGGCTACAACGACGACGAACCGGACGACGACGAGGATTGACCGGGCTGATCCGTCGCGTACCGGCGGTCTTCAGCCCAGTCCCCACCCCACCACTTTGATGAAGGGAGCGTGACGCAATGGGCAAATTGCTTCGCTCCGCCGCTGCGTTGATCGTGCTGATTGCGGGCTTGGCGTTCCATGTCCGCAACCATGGCCCGTTGAGCCTCGACTTCTACGCGTTCACCGCCGAAGTGCCCGTCTCGTGGCTGGCGGTCGGCGCGCTGACCCTCGGTGCCGTGCTCGGCGCTGCGGCGATGCTGCCCGGTCGCTGGCGGCTGTCGCGACAGCTCAAACGGCAGGCACGCGAACTCGCGCTCGCGCGCGCGGCGAGCCCGACGACCGACATTTCCACCACCGCCGCCACGAATGGGCAGTGACACGCTGTTCGTGGTGACGGCGCTGCTGTTGCCCGTCGCCGCGCTGTCCGGCTGGCTGATCGGGCGCCGGGAGGCGGCCGCACAGGCCGCGCGGCGCGAGCAGTCCTCGCAGATCGCGACGGATTACTTCACGGGCCTCAACTACCTGCTGCACGATCGTCCGGACAAGGCGATCGAAGTGTTCGTGAAGGTGCTCGAAGTCGAGTCGGAAACGGTCGAGACGCACCTCGCGCTCGGCAACCTGTTTCGTCGGCGCGGCGAGGTCGACCGTGCCATCCGCATCCATCAGAATCTCGTGGCGCGCTCCACGCTGGACATCCGGCAGCGCGGGCTGGCGCTGCTCGAACTCGGCCTCGACTACATGCGCTCGGGGCTGTTCGATCGGGCCGAGAACCTGTTCATCGAACTGCTCGACACCGGCCTGTACCAGCAGCAGTCGCTGCGGCATCTCGTCGACATCTACCAGCAGGAGCAGGACTGGGCCAAGGCGCTCGAGTTCTGCAGCCGCCTCGAGGCGGCCACGGGCCAGAATCTCAGCAACGAGCGTGCGCACTTCATGTGCGAGCAGGCGCAGCAGGCGCTGATAGAGCGACAATGCCGTGAAGAGGCCCAGGAACTGCTCGACAAGGCGTTCGCGACCGACCGCAAATGCGTGCGCGCGACGCTGATGAGCGCGAATCTCGCGATGCAGGCGCGCGATTTCGACCGCGCGCTCCAGCACCTGAAGCGCGTCGAACAGCAGGACATCGATTTCCTGCCCGAGGCGCTGCCGATGATCGTCAAATGCTTCCGGCAACTGGAGCGGCACGACGAACTGCGCGATTATCTCGACCGCCTGGCCGCACTGCGCGCGGGTGTGTCGCCGACGCTGGCGCTGGCCGAACTGATGGGCGAGCAGGAAGGCCGAGAATCGGCCAAACGCTATGTCGTGCAGGAACTGAAGATCCGACCGACGATTCGCGGCATCGAACGCCTGATCGAATACGCGCTCAGCGGCGCGGCCGGCGAGGCGCGCGAGGATCTGCTGATTCTGAAGGAAACCGCGCTGCGCCTGATTGCGGGCAAGGCGACTTACAAATGTGGCAGCTGCGGCTTTGCCGGCCGCTCCCTGCATTGGCAATGCCCCGGCTGCAAGTCGTGGAGCACGGTCAAACCGATACACGGACTCGAAGGCGAATGACCATGGCGATCCTCACCCCCGCGCTGCCGATCATCGTCGCGCTCGATTATGCGAATGCCACCGACGCGCTCGCCACCGCGCGCGCCCTGCGCGGCAGCGGCTGCGCGGTGAAAGTCGGCAAGGAGCTGTTCACGGCCGAAGGGCCGTCGATCCTCGCCGCGCTGCGCGAGCTCGAACTGCCGGTGTTCCTCGACCTGAAGTTTCACGACATTCCGAACACCGTGGCCGGCGCCTGTCGCGCAGCGGCGGGGCTCGGCGCATGGATGATCAACGTGCATGCGAGCGGCGGGCGCGACATGCTGAGTGCCGCGCGCGACGCGATCGGCGGCGACAGGCACGGGCCCCTGCTGATTGCCGTCACCGTGCTGACGAGCCTCGATCGGCCGCGCCTGGCAGAGGTCGGGCTCGATGTCGAACCGGCCGCGCAGGTCGAACGCCTCGCCCGTCTCACGCGCGACTGTGGCCTCGACGGCGTGGTCTGTTCGCCGCAGGAACTCGCGGTCGTGAAGGCGCTGGGGCACGACTTCCTTGCCGTGACGCCGGGCGTACGGCCACCGGGCAGCGCGCAGGACGACCAGCAGCGCATCGCGACACCGGCCGCCGCCGTCAGTGCCGGCGCGGACTATCTCGTGATCGGACGTCCAATTACGCGCGCGCCGGTGCCCGCCGAAGCCGTCGCCGCGATCGCCGCCAGCCTGCCGGGCATCCGGAGGCAGGACTGACCGGTTGCTCGCGCACGCGCGAATCCCCACGTCCCACACGATGTCTGAAACTGCCCGTCTGAGTCCGCTGTCGCCCGCGTTGCCGACGCGCGCGAATACCGCCACGCGCTGGAGCCGGCTGCACGGCGCCGCGCGCGCACTCGCCATCGCCCGCGCGGCTGCCGCGCATCCGGGCTTCTGCCTGGTGCTCTGCACGGATTCCCTGCACGCCGCACAACTCGATGCGGAGATCCCGTTCTTCGCGCCCTCACTCGACAAGTACCATCTCCCCGACTGGGAGACGCTGCCCTACGACCGCTTCAGTCCGTATCAGGACATCATCTCGGAGCGCCTCGCGACCCTGGCTGCGTTGCCGACGCTCAGTCGCGGTCTGTTAATCATGTCGGTGACGAGCCTGCTGCATCGCCTGCCGCCGCACCAATGGCTCCAGTCGCAGAGTTTCATGCTGAAGACGGGCGACGAACTCGATCGCGAGGGCTTTCGCCGGCGCCTGCAGGAGGGCGGCTACCGCAGCGTGCCGCAGGTGATGGACCATGGCGATTTCGCGATTCGCGGTTCGCTGATCGACGTGTTTCCGATGGGCGCGGAGCAGCCGTTCCGCATTGATCTTTTCGGCGACGACATCGAGGCCTTGCGGCACTTCGACCCGGAGACCCAGCTGTCGACGTCCGCCGTCGAGGCCCTGCGCATCCTGCCCGGACGTGAAGTCCCGTTGACGGCCGAAGCAATCGCGAATTTCCGTCGCAACTGGCGCCTCGCATTCGAGGGCCGCCCGACCAAGAGCCCGGTCTACGAAGACATCAGCGACGGCATGGCGCCGCCGGGCATCGAGTACTACCTGCCGCTGTTCTTCGACTCGGTGTCGAACGTCTTCGACTATCTGCCGCCGGAGACGCTGATCATCATCGATGGCGACATCGCGGACACCGCGGCGACGTTCCGGCGCACGGTCGACGAGCGATACGAACAGCTGCGCCATGACATCGAGCGGCCGATCCTGCCGCCGGCGCGACTGTTTCTCGACGAAAACGAACTGACCACCCGACTCGGTGGCTATCCGCGCATCCACGTCGACCCCGAAACCTGGGAAGAACGCGCGCGCGCGCAGAAGTTCTGCACCAAACCCGGTCCGCGCCTGCCGGTCGACTCGCGCGCGCGGTCGCCGCTGCTGCCCGTCACCGAGTTCCTGTCGCGCTACGACGGTCGCGTGCTGTTCCTCGCCGAATCGAACGGCCGTCGCGAGACCATGCTCGAGCTGTTCCGCGCGAACGGCGTCGCGCTGCCGCAGGTGCACTCGTGGGCCGAGTTCGAACACGGCACCGAGCGTGTGGCCCTGGGCGTCGCGCCGCTCGCCGAGGGCGTGGAAATCGACGAGCCGAAGATGACGCTCGTCACCGAGCTGCAGCTGTTCGGCGAACGCGCCGCGCAGCGTCGCCGTCGTCGCCGCAGCAACATCGATCAGGAAGCGGTGGTCCGCAATCTTGCCGAACTGCGCGTCGGCGCGCCCGTCGTGCACGAGATGCACGGCATCGGCCGTTATCTCGGCCTCGAGGTGCTGCAGGTTGGCGATGTCGCGAACGAGTTCATCAAGCTCGAATATGCCGATGGCGACAAGCTGTACGTGCCGGTCAGCGCGCTCGCGCTGATCAGCCGCTACACGGGCATCGATCCCGAGCGCGCGCCGCTGCACAAGCTGGGCAGCGGCCAGTGGGACAAGGCCAAGCGCCGCGCCGCCGAGCGCATACGCGATGTCGCGGCCGAACTGCTCGAGATTCATGCGCGGCGCGCGGCGCGCAAGGGGCACGCCTTCAAGATCGATCGCGAAGCCTATCGCGCCTTCGAGCAGGGCTTCCCGTTCGAAGAGACGCCCGATCAGCTCAATGCGATCGAGGCCGTGATGCACGACATGCAGGCGACGCAGCCGATGGACCGCCTGGTCTGCGGCGATGTCGGCTTCGGCAAGACCGAAGTCGCGATGCGCGCGGCGTGGATAGCCGTCAACGGCGGGCGCCAGGTGGCGGTGCTGGTGCCGACGACACTGCTCGCCCAGCAGCATTATCAGACCTTCCGCGATCGCTTCGCGGACTGGCCCGTGCGTATCGGCCAGCTGTCACGTTTTCGCGAATCCGGCGAAGTGAAGGAAACGCTGAAAGGTCTCGAGGCCGGCACCGTCGACATCGTCATCGGCACCCACAAGCTGCTCGGACGAGACGTGAAGTTCAAGGAACTCGGGCTCGTCATCATCGATGAGGAGCACCGCTTCGGCGTGCGCCAGAAAGAGCAGTTCAAGTCCCTGCGCTCGGAAGTCGATCTGCTGACGCTGACCGCGACCCCGATCCCGCGCACCCTGAACATGGCGCTGTCCGGCACCCGCGAATTGTCGGTGATCGCGACCGCACCGTCGAAACGCCTGGCGGTGCAGACGTTCCTGTACGAATGGTCGGACGAGCTCATCCGCGAAGCGATCATGCGTGAGCTGGCGCGTGGCGGGCAGGTTTATTTCGTGCACAACGACGTCGAGACCATTCAGCGGCTGGCGGACGACATCACCGCGCTCGTGCCGAGCGCGCGCGTGCGTTTCGCGCACGGCCAGATGCGCGAAAAGGAACTCGAGCAGGTGATGCTCGATTTCTACCACCGGCGCTGCAACGTGCTCGTCTGCACGACGATCATCGAGACCGGCATCGACGTGCCGAACGCCAACACGATGCTGATCAATCGCGCCGATCGCTATGGCCTTGCGCAGCTCTACCAGCTGCGCGGGCGCGTCGGACGCTCGCATCATCGCGCCTATGCGTATCTGATCGTGCCCTCGCGCAAGTCGATGACGGCCGATGCGGTCAAGCGCCTCGAAGCGATCGAGTCGCTCGAAGATCTCGGCGTCGGCTTCACGCTCGCCACGCATGACATGGAGATCCGGGGCGCCGGCGAGATCCTCGGCGAGGACCAGAGCGGCCAGATTCAGGAGATCGGCTTCGGCCTGTATGCAGATTTGCTGAACCGCGCGGTCTCCGCGCTGAAGGCCGGCAAGCAGCCCGATTTCGACACGGGCAGCGCGCGGGCCTGCGAGATAGATCTGCACGTCGCCGCGCTGCTTCCGGAAGACTATCTCCCGGATGTCCACGCGCGCCTCGTCCTCTACAAGCGCGTGGCGAGTTCGACCAGCGACACCGATCTGACGCTCCTCAAGGAGGAGCTGATCGACCGTCTCGGCCCCTGCGGTCCGGCCGTGCACAACCTGTTCCGCGTGACCTCGCTGCGTCTGAAGGCGGACGCGCTAGGCATCAAGCGGATCGACATGACACGCCAGGGCGGCGTGATCGAGTTCCGCCCGCAGCCGAACGTTGAACCGATCAAGGTCATCAATCTGATCCAGTCGACGCAGCACTATCGGCTCGAAGGCCAGGACAAACTGCGCCTGCGCAAGGATCTGCCGGAAGATGAAGCACGCTTCACCGAACTCGAGAAGCTGTTGGAACGCCTCGCCTAGGGACGGCGTGCGGAGGACCCGATGAACATGAAATGGATGGACTGCAATCGTCGCCTGCGCATGCTGTGGCTCGCGCTGCTGACTGTCGCCCTGCCTGCGCCCGCCGACGACTTCGAAGTCGAGGTCATCGTCTTCCGGCACGCCGCGCAAGCGGCGGGCGGGGCGTGGGCAGCGACCGACTCCCTGCCGAACCTGATGGGGGCCCGACGTCTCGCCGAGCCGGAGGCGAGCGCAGCGCCGGAGGCCGAGACCATGCCGTTCACGCGGCTGCCGCCGACGGCCCATCGCCTCGAGGGCGCGGCGCGCCTGCTCGCAGGATCGGCCGCCTACGAACTCATTGCGCACGAAGCCTGGCGCCAGCCCGGGGAGGCCGCCGTGCCGGTGCTGGTGGCCGAGACCGTCGATGCGCCTGCGCTGCCGGCGGTGGTGCCGGCGCCCGAGTCCGCGCTGCTGCCGGCAACACCGGCGCGGCCCCGCGCCGAAGGCACGGTGCTGCTGCAGGTGGCGGCACCCGACATGCGTGTCGCCACGGATTTCGTGGTACTGGCAGGGGACACGCCGCTACGCGTGCGCGCCAGTCGCAATCTCCGCAGCGGCGAGTTGCACTATCTCGATCACGAAGTGCTCGGGATCCTGCTGCAGGTGACCTCGCTCGCGCCGCCTGCCGCGGCGCCGGCGGCGGGCGAGACGCAATCGCCGAACGCCGATGTGCCGCCCGGGGAATTCAGCGACTGAGCGCTGTGCCCAGCGCGCGTCCGATCAGCCGCAGCACCTTGTTCATGCCCTGCTCGAGGTGCTGGCCGATTTCCGCATGGGAGATGACAGCGCCGCCGATGCCCGCCGCCCAGTTCACGACCAGCGACACCATCGCATAGTCGAGCCCCGCTTCGCGCGCGAGCGCCGCTTCCGGCATGCCGGTCATGCCGACCAGCGTGCAGCCGTCGCGGGCCATGCGCGCGATCTCGGCGGCCGTTTCCAGCCGCGGACCCTGTGTGGCGCCATACACGCCGCCAGCCACCACCTCGACCCCGGCTTCAGGCGCTGCGAGTGCCAGCAACTGACACAGGTCCGGGGTGAACGGTGAGGTGAATTCCGCATGGTCGACCTGTTCGCCGGTGCCATCGGAAAACGTGTGCTCGCGACCATAGGTGTAGTCGATGATCTGATCCGGGATCACGATCCGGCCCGGGCCCGAATCCGGCGTGATGCCGCCGACGGCCGTCACGGCAAAGATGGCAGTGACCCCACAGCTTTTCAGCGCAGCAATGTTCGCGCGATAGTTGATCAGGTGCGGTGGCACGCGATGCGTCTCGCCGTGGCGCGGCAGGAAGACGACCCCGGACGGCGCACCGTAGGCCGTGACGGGCAGTCGCTTGGAGGTCACCTGCAGCGCGCCGAGCCGGTCGAGACCGCTGCCGCCGATGATCGCAAACTTCGTCATAAGCCCTTCACCGCGTAGATGCCGGCGCAGTTGCGCCAGTAGGTTTTGTAGTCCATGCCGGCCCCGAACAGGTAACGATCGGGTGTTTCGAGCGCGTGGAAGTCGACCTGCGCGAGACCCGGCCGGTTGAGGATCTGCTTGACCACGAGCACCGCGGTGAGGACATCACGTGCGCCCTGCGCACGACACTCGTCGACGGCGGCAGCCAGCGTCAGCCCGTGATCGAGCAGGTCGTCGACCAGCAGCACCGTACGCTGCGCGATGCTCGCGGGCGGACGTTTGCGCCATTCGATCTGGCCGCCCTGGGTCGCCTGGCCGTAGCGGGTCAGGTGGATGTAGTCGATCTGCAGCGGGAAATCGAGGCGCGACATCAACAGCGCGGCCGGCATCAGGCCGCCGGTCATCGTGACGAGCAGCAACGGATTCGCCTCGCGCAACCTCGCGGTGATCGCCAGTGCCATGCGATCGCAGGCCTGCTCGACCTCGGCCCCCGTGTACAGGCAGTCGGCCTCGTCGCGTGTGCGCTGGATGTCGGCCGGTACCACCACGCTCATGCGCCGTCCTGCCGCGCCAGCGCGATGCGGCCCGCCCAGTCGCGGGCGAACTGATGGGCGGCGCGGCCGCTGCGCGAACCGTGCAGCAGGGCCCACTGCAGCGCCGCGCGGCGCACTTCGGCGCTGTCGCGATCGGGCACGTCGAACGCGCTGAGCCAGTGCGCCACGATGTCGAGGTAGCGATCCTGGTTGAACTGGTGGAACGACAGCCACAGGCCGAAGCGTTCGGACAACGAGATCTTTTCCTCGACGGCTTCGCTCTGATGTACTTCGCCTTCTTCGTCGTAGCGCGCGTCCTGGTTGTCGCGCAGCCGCTCGGGGACGAGATGGCGCCGGTTCGAAGTCGCGTATATCAGCAGGTTGTCCGGCGTGCTCAGCACTGAGCCGTCGAGCACGGTCTTCAGGGCGCGATACGTCTGGTCGTGTTCGTCGAACGAGAGGTCGTCGCAGAACACGATGTAGCGACCGGGCCGCGTGGCGAGCGCGTCGACTATCTCCGGCAGGTCGACCAGATCGTGGCGCTCGACTTCGACGAGTCGCAGCCCGCTGGGCGCATAGGCATTCAACAGCGCCTTGACCAGCGACGACTTGCCGGTTCCCCGCGGGCCCCACAGCAGCGCGTTGTTCGCCGGCAGCCCCTGCAGGAACTGGCGCGTATTGCGGCCCAGCTCCTCCTTCTGGATCTCGATGTGCTGCAGGTCGTCCAGCGTGACGGGATTGAAGCGCGTGATCCGGTCGAGCCAGCCGTGGCCATTGCGCTTGCGCCAGCGCCACGCGATGCCGTCCTCGAAGCTGGCATCGTGAAGCGGTGGGAGGCTTTGTTCGAAGCGCGCGAGCAGGCGCTCCGCGCGGGCAAAGAATTCGTCGGCGGCTGTCATCGTGAGGCATGCTTGACGGAAAACACGCCGGCGATTGTACCCGGTAACGTCAGCGGGTGGGCTGTTGCGGGCGGCGCACGACGCGGACGATGGAAGCCGGCCGCCTGCACCGCGGCCCGAGCTTTGTCGCGCATCCGGGCCGGAAGCAGGCCCGCCACAGGATGTCTGCCCGGTGCGCCCACCGGGCGTGCTGCCGGCCCCTAGTCGGACCGCCGGCACGACCCGGGCGCCGTTTCGGATCAGAGGTCGCCGGGTGGCGGTTCGCGGCCCAGTGCGCGGGTCAGCTGGGTTTCGATGCGCAGCTTCTGGCGCAGCAGTTCGATGACGTTGTGCGGGTCGATGTTGCGCGACTCCAGCAGCAGCGGCGAGAGTTCGAGATCGGTGATGTAAACGGGATAGCGTTCACGACCTTCGCGCATCGCCAGCACTTCGCTCGCGAGCGCCTCGAACAGGCGGTTGCCGTATTCCGCGGACGAGAACTGCCGGTCGTCGAGATACGCGACGAACTGCGGGTGTTTGTCGCGGTCGAGATCGGCGAACAGCCGCAGCGGCAGATAGGGGCGATGATCGGTGCCGGCGGGATGCACGGCCTGCATCGCATGGCTGCCCTGGCCCGGCTTCATCAGCAGGCATTCGATGGTCGGCGGGCGCGCGCCGTCGGCGATTTCCGTGTTGCGACCGACGTTGCCGAGAAAGCGCACGAGGTGATCGAACAGCGGCAGCGGATCGCGATCGCCGTGAATGTAACGGAACAGCGCGCCGTCCGTCCCCAGTAGCAACACTTCGATTTGTTCGCGGCGCGGCAACGCGAAGATCTGCAACACCCCCGGCCGGTTCGCGCCATAAATCTGCGCCAGCGGCGACTCGGCGGCGAGCTGGCCGCCGAACTCGACGTGGCGGAAGCCGCCGCTGGGCGTCGCGCTGAGGGCCTTGTACAGCGCGGCCGGGCCTGCGTACAGCCGCTGACGGAAGCCCTGCGGCGTGCGGTAGATGTCGCAGAAGCTGTCGCCGATGCTGACGATGTGATGCACCGAAATGCCAACGGCCGTGCGCCCGAACGCGCGGCCGAGTTCCGCGAGGTAATGGGTCAGCCGTGAGGAGATTGCATAGCCATAGTCGGCGTCGAAGCAGTGCACCAGTGCGCGGTTGCTGATCGCGTCGCCATGTCCGCCAAGGCGGTTCAGATATTCGCAGACCGCCTGCGCGATGCCGACTTCGCCCTCGTAACGAAAGCAGTACAGCTCCTCCCAGCTCGTCTGGATCAGCAGGTCGATGCTGTGGACGAGATTCACGCGCTGGCCGCCGAACTGGAAGGCGTCGTTGCGATCGCTGGTCAGCACGTCCCCCCCGTGCAGGCCCGACAACGCGGAGTCGGTGCCGACGTTCGCGAAGAACATCGCGCGCACGACTCGCGGCGAGCGGCTCAGGGCCGTCAATTCCGACGGCGGCAGTTCGCGCTCCGGATACGCGCTGTCCAGGGCCTCGAGAATCTTGCGGATGGCCACAGCCGACTGGCGCCGACTGCTCGCATAGTGATGCCATTCGGTGGCGGGCCCGGTCAGGCGGTTGAAAAAGCACCAGGCGAGAATGTCGACCAGCGAGGCGGACCGGCGCAGCGGCTGCTTGCGGTTCATCTCTTCGGGTGGGACCGCGCCTTCGAACAGCAGCCACTGGAGGCCGCCGCGCTCGGTCTGCACCTGGTGCAGCGACAGCTCGGCCTCCTCGGGCGCGCTGCACACGCCGCGCGTGATCAGATCGATCTTCTGCGGCTTCTTCTCGAACGCCGCGTACAGCTTGCGACCCAGGATCGTCAGATCCTTTTCCGTGATGCGCTTGTCGGTGCCGATGCGCCGCGCGAAGTCCGACAGCACGGAGTAGCTCTTGCGCAGCACCTTGCTCAGTTCGCGGCGTTCCTCGATGGCAGTGTCGATGCGCCAGCGCTGGCGACGGTCGAGATGTCGCAGCACCTGCTTGTCCCAGCCCCACTGGCGTGTGAGTGCTTCGATGGCTTCGCGGCGCCACGGCGGTTGCCGCGGATCGGGAGCCTGGGTCAGCGCCTCGTTGGTCTTGATGTAGAACGCGCGGCGCAACAGTTTCAGCCGGCCTTCGTCGGCGTTCGTCATCAGGTACTCTTCGACCTTGCGATACATCGCAAGGTAGGGGTCGATTTCGTCGAGCGTGACGCCGTCGCGCAGCAGCGCGAGTTTGTGCCGGTGGCTCAACAGGCCAATCTTCGGATACTCCGACGCATAGGCCTCCATCAACAGCAGCTTCATCACCGACTTGTACGGTGAATCGATGCTCTTGTAGAGCTGCCACACGGTGCCGCCGAAGAACTCGCCGGCCGGAATGCGCTCGAGCCCGCCGAAGTCGACATAACTGCGCGCGGACAGGATGCGCTTGCGCAGGGCCTCGCCGACGTACTCGTCGTAGCGATGTTCCTCCGCCGGCGGCACGGCCCACCACAGCGGACGCAGGCCGGCCAGCAGGAGGCCGGACCGGTAGAATTCATCGAGCAGCAGGTAGTGCTGTGAGCTGCCACTGCTTTCATCGGACAGACTGAGGGTCTGGCCGCTCTTGAAGCGTTCGGCATCGAACACGAAGAAGTGCATCTCGAGGCCGGTCACCTGCGAGTGGTCCTCGATGCGCCGGGCTTTCTCGCGCAGGCGGGCGACGTCCGCCTCGGGGAGCTCCGGGTCGTGGACGAGCCAGACATCGAGGTCGCTGTGCCGGGTGTAGGCGACGGTGCCCGGACTGCCCATCAGGTACAGGCCGCGAATGGCATAGCTCCGCTGCATGCGGTGCTCGTATACAAACGTGCGCACGAGCTGACGCGCGGCCGAGGTCGCAGCGCGGCCCGGCGTGTAATCGCTGACCCCGGCCGGCGTGTCCTGCGACACGTAGCCCGGGAGCAGTGGATGGTTGACGTGGAACAGCAGCGGCACCAGCTCCACGAAGGCCTGCTGGCGCGGGTGCATCGTCTCGAACACACGCCGCAGGCGGTCGCGGTTGATCGCCATGAATCGTTGTTCGAGCGCCTTTTCAGGGGTGCCCTTGACTGCCCGCTCCGCCATCCGCGTTGCTCGCCCCTCGTGTGCCGGTATACACCAGCCGTCGCGGTGGGGCGCCCAGGTGCGCCCGCTGCGTCGGCGGAGATCGGACTCATTGATGTTCAGGACTCTCTTTAGCGGCCGCGAACGTCCGAACTTCATCGTCACGAAGCGCGTCGGGTGCGCCCGTGATCATGCAAAATGATCCGGTTTTTCAAGGTGTTTTGATTGAGATGACGGCCCCGATAATGAATAATGGCCGCGCTCGACAGGCAAGCGTTCCGGGTGCCCTGCGTGGCCCCGATGCGGTGATGGGGTTGTGGCACCGCTGAGGGGAACGCGCGCCGACCTGTCCGGGCACGTGTGTGCTGCGACGTGGGTGAGGGGTCGCAGATAGTCCAATCATCTGCCAGACACCAGACGGAGGAATCCCCAGTGTTTCCGAAAGACATGCGCATCCAGAGCTACGACCCCGAGCTGTGGCAGGCGCTGGCCAATGAGCGTCAGCGCCAGGAAGACCATATCGAACTGATCGCGTCCGAAAATCACACCAGCCCCTGCGTGCTCGAAGCCGCCGGCACGGTGCTGACGAACAAGTACGCCGAAGGCTATCCCGGCAAGCGCTATTACGGCGGCTGCGAGTTCGTCGACGTCGTCGAACAGCTCGCCATCGATCGTGCGAAGACGCTGTTCGGTGCCGACTACGCCAACGTCCAGCCGCATTCCGGCTCGCAGGCCAACGGTGCCGTCTACCTTGCCATGCTGAATGCCGGGGACTGCGTGCTCGGCATGAGCCTCGCGCACGGTGGACACCTGACGCACGGCGCTGGCGTGAACTTCTCCGGCCGCACCTACCGCGCCGTGCAGTACGGTCTCGACGTGAAGACCGGTCTCATCGATTACGATCAGGTCGTCGCGCTCGCGCGCGAACACAAGCCGAAGATGATCATGACGGGCTTCTCGGCCTACTCGCGCGTGATCGACTGGGCGAAGTTCCGTGAAATCGCCGACGAAGTCGGCGCCTACCTGGTGTCCGACATGGCGCATGTCGCGGGCCTCGTCGCCGCCGGTCTCTATCCGAGCCCAGTGCAGCTCGCCGACATGACGACCACCACCACCCACAAGACCCTGCGCGGGCCGCGCAGCGGCCTCATCATTGCGAAGCGCAACGAAGAGCTCGAGAAAAAGGTGAATTCCGCCGTTTTCCCGGGCATCCAGGGCGGTCCGCTGATGCACGTGATTGCGGCGAAGGCCGTCGCGTTCAAGGAAGCGATGAGCCCGGACTTCAAGACCTATCAGGAACAGGTGATCAAGAACGCGCGCGCCATGGCGGAAACCTTCATGTCGCGCGGCTTCAACGTGGTCTCCGGCGGTACCGACAACCACCTGTTCCTCGTCGACCTGGTGTCCAAGGGGCTGACCGGCAAGGCGGCCGACGCGGCACTCGGTCAGGCGCATATCACGGTCAACAAGAACGCGGTGCCGAACGATCCGCAGTCGCCGTTCGTGACCAGCGGTATCCGCGTCGGCACGCCGGCAATGACCACGCGCGGCTTCAAGGAAGCCGAAGCGCGCGCG
The DNA here is from genome assembly GCA_001464935.1 of Gammaproteobacteria bacterium Ga0077536. GTDB lineage: Bacteria > Pseudomonadota > Gammaproteobacteria. Next base: position 38,209 of record LNEL01000044.1, on the reverse strand, counting down.
ATTGCCGGCTGGATGTGCGACGTGATGGATCACATCGACGACGCGAAGGTCAACGCTGAGGTGCGCGGCAAGGTCACCGAGCTTTGCGGCCGCTACCCCGTGTACGCGAGCTGACGCGGTCAACGCGCGACCATGCACTGCCCGTTCTGTGCCCACCATGACACGCGAGTCATCGACTCGCGGCTGCTCGGCGAGGGCGATCAAATCAGGCGCAGGCGGGAGTGCATGGAGTGCAAGGCGCGCTTCACGACTTACGAAACGGCCGAGCTGAGCCTGCCGCGCGTCATCAAGAGCGACGGGCGGCGGGAAACCTTCAGCGATGACAAGTTGCGGGGCGGCATCGTCAAGGCGCTCGAGAAGCGCCCGGTCGAAATGGAACGCGTCGAAGCGGCGGTCAACCGCATCAAGCGCCGCGTGCGCGAAAGCGGCGAACGCGAAATCGACTCGCGGCGCATCGGCGATCTCGTGATGGATGAACTGCGCGCGCTCGACCAGGTGGCCTATGTCCGCTTCGCGTCGGTCTATCGCAGCTTCGAGGACGTGCGCGCGTTCCTCGAAGAAATCGAACGTCTCGAAAACGAACTGCCGCCCGATCTCCGTGAGCAGCAGCTCGACCTGATCCCGGCCGACGAACCGAAGGGCAAGCGCTGAGCGCCCCCGCAGATCCGGCCGCAGCCTGGCCTCGCCATGACCGCCTCCGCTGACGATTTCCGCCATATGGCGCAGGCGCTGAAGCTCGCGGCGCGCGGCGAGTATTCGACGCGCCCGAATCCCCGTGTCGGCTGCGTGATCGCGCGCCGCGGCGAAGTGGTCGGCTGCGGCTTTCATCATCATGCCGGCGGCCCGCACGCGGAGGTCGTCGCGCTCGGGCAGGCCGGCCCGGCCGCCGCCGGCGCCACGGCCTACGTCACGCTCGAACCCTGCAATCATCATGGACGCACGCCGCCGTGCGTCGATGCGCTGATCGCCGCGCACGTCGCGCGCGTCGTCTACGCCTGCGACGATCCGAATCCGCTGGTCGCAGGGCAGGGGGCGGCCCGGCTGCGCGCGGCCGGGATCGACGTCGTGATCGGCCCGCTCGGGGCCGACGCACGCGTGCTGAATCGAGGCTTCTTTTCCCGCCTCGAGCGCGGCCGCCCGTTCGTGACCCTGAAAACGGGCATGAGCCTCGACGGCAAAATCGCGCTCGCGAACGGCCAGAGCCAGTGGATCACGAGTGCCGCCGCGCGCGCCGACGTGCAGCGGATGCGCGCCCGAAGCTGCGCGGTGATGACCGGCATCGGCACCGCGCTTGCCGACGATCCGGCGCTGACAGTCCGCGACGCCAGCCTCGACCTTGGCGGCGTGCCGCCGGCCCGCCTCGTGCTCGACGCGGCGCTGCGCCTGCCGCCAACGGCCCGGCTGTTCGCCGATCCGGCGCCGGTGATCATCTTCACCGCGAGCGTGGACGCAGACCGCCGCGGCGCGCTGGAAGCCGCCGGGGCGCGCATCGAGACAGTCCCGGGCGTCGCCGGCCGGCTCGACCCGGGCGCCGTGCTGCGCCGGCTCGCCGAACTGTCGATCAACGATCTGCTCGTCGAATGCGGCCCGCAGCTTGCCGGCGCGCTCCTCGACGCGGGCCTCGTCGACGAACTGGTGTGCTTTGTCGCGCCGAAGCTGCTCGGGGCCGACGCACGCAGCGCCTTCGCCGTCGCCGCGCCGGACTCGCTGGGCGCCTGCCTGACGCTCGAGATCGTCGAGGTCGGCCGGATTGGGCCCGACCTGCGCCTCGTCGCGCGGCCTGTGCCAGCCTGATACACCGGGCCGCGCCAGCGGTCCTGCGGCTTGACGGTCGCGGGCGCTTCCTCGATATTGCCCTGATGTTCACCGGCATCATCCAGTCCCTCGGCCGCATCGAGTCGTTGTCGCCGCGCGGCGGCGCCATGCGCCTGGCAATCGCGGCCCCCGACCTCGACACCAGCGATGTCGCGCTCGGCGACAGCATTGCCGTGTCCGGGCCGTGCCTGACGGCGGTCGCCATTGCGCCCGGCCGTTTCGAGGTCGATGTCTCGCCTGAAACCCTGGCCCGCACGACGCTCGGCGCGAAACGCGTTGGTGACACGGTCAATCTGGAAAAGGCGCTGCGCCTGTCCGATCGCCTCGGCGGTCACCTGGTCAGCGGACATGTCGACGGCATCGGCGACGTGCACAGCCGCCTCGAACGCGACAACTGCGTGCAGTTCGGTCTGCGCGCGCCCGCGGCGCTCGCACGCTACATCTCGCAGAAGGGTTCGATCTGCATCGACGGCGTCAGCCTCACGGTCAACGCGGTGAACGGCGCGGACTTCGAACTGCTGATCATTCCCCACACCCTGGAACGTACCACCCTGGGCGAGCTGCGCAGTGGCAGCCGGGTGAATCTCGAAATCGATCTCGTGGCGCGCTATCTAGAGCGCCTGCTGATGCCGGATGCGGCAACACCGGGCGTGACGGAGGAAACGCTGCGCAAGGCCGGGATGCTCGGGCACTCCTGAGCGCCGCGCCTGGCGCGGCACGCACGCTTACTCAAACCTGCATTCGTCTGGAACAGCGATGGAACTCAATTCAATCGAGGAAATTATCGACGACATCCGCGCGGGCAAGATGGTCATCATCGTGGACGACGAAGATCGCGAGAACGAAGGCGATTTCGTCCTGGCCGCCAGCCATTGCACCGCCGAGCACGTCAACTTCATGGCCCGCCACGGCCGCGGCCTGATCTGCCTGACGCTGACCGAAGCGCGCTGCCGGCAGCTCAATCTGCCGCTGATGGTGCAGGACACGCGTTACACGCATCGCACGAACTTCACGATGTCGATCGAAGCGGCCGAAGGCGTGACGACGGGCATTTCGGCCGCCGATCGCGCGCGGACCATCCAGGTTGCCGTGGCCCCCGATGCGAAGCCGTCGGATATCGTCCAGCCGGGCCACATCTTTCCGCTGATCGCAGGCCATACCGAAGCGGGCTGCGATCTCGCCCAGCTCGCGGGCCTCGAACCCGCCTCCGTAATCGTCGAGATCCTCAATGACGACGGCACGATGGCGCGTCGCCCCGATCTCGAGAAGATCGCCGCCCAGCACGGGCTGAAGATCGGCACGATCGCGGACCTGATCCGCTTCCGCATCGAGAATGAGAAAACCGTCGAGCGCGCCGCCGAAGCCGTGCTGCCGACGGAGTTCGGTGAGTTCCGCCTGATTGCCTATCGAGATTCGATCCATCAGGACCTGCACCTGGCGATGGTGCGCGGGGACATCAATCCCGAGACGCCGACCCTGGTGCGTGTACACATCTACAATCCGATCGAAGACCTGACTGCGAGCGTCCGCAAGGACGCCGGCTGGCCCTTGCGCGATGCGCTGCGGCGGGTCGCCGACGCGGGCGAGGGCGTGGTCGTCGTGCTCAGCAACCAGGTCGACAACGAACAGGTGCTGCGGCAGGTGCTGCGTATCGCCGATCCGGACAATCGCAGCGGCCAGCAGGAAAACACCGGCAAAGGTCACGCGCAGGCCGACTGGCGCCAGATTGGGCTGGGTGCACAGATTCTCGCCGACCTGGGCGTGCGCAAGATGCGAGTGATGAGCAATCCGCGCCGCTATCATGCGCTGTCGGGTTTCGGTCTCGAAGTCGTCGAATACGTGAGCTGAGGACGCAGGCAATGATCACCATCATCGAAGGCAGCATGATTCTGACCGCGCCGGCGCGCATCGGCATCGTCGCGAGCCGTTTCAATCATTTCATCGTCGATGCACTTGAAAGCGGCTGCCTCGACGCGCTGCGCCGACACGGCGTGAAGGATGACGGCATCACGATCGCCCGCGTGCCGGGCGCGTTTGAAATGCCGGTCGTCGTGCAGAAGATGGCCGCGAGCGGCAAGTACGACGCGGTCATCGCGCTCGGTGCCGTGATTCGCGGTTCGACGCCGCATTTCGACCACGTCGCCGGCGTCTGCTCGCGCGGACTCGCGAGCGCGGCTTCCGACACCGGCGTGCCGGTCATCTTCGGCGTGCTGACGGTGGACTCGATTGAACAGGCCATCGAACGCGCGGGCACCAAGGCCGGCAACAAGGGTGCCGAAGCCGCCGTGACTGCGATCGAAATGATCTCGCTGCTGCGCGGCCTCTGAGTTGTGCCAGACACCGACACCCTGCCCGCGCGGAGCCGCCCGATGAGCGGCAACGCCGGAAGAGTCAAGGCCCGGCGCTGCGCGGTGCAGTCGCTGTACCAGTGGCAGGTGGCCGGGGCGACGCCGGAGACCATCCTCGCCGAGTTCCTGAACGAGCGTGAAGTCGACAAGGTCGACGTCGAATATTTCGCGACGCTGACGCGCGAAATCCCGCGCGCCGCCGATGAACTGCGCGCGCTGCTGCAGCCACTGCTCGACCGGCCGTGGGAGCGCGTCGGGCCGGTCGAACGCTCGGTGCTGCTGATCGGCGCCTATGAGCTGAAGCACTGCCTGCACATTCCGTATCGCGTCGTCGTCAACGAAGGCGTGGAGCTGTCGAAGATGTTCGGCGCCGACGAGGCGCACCGCTATATCAACGGTGTGCTCGACCGGCTCGCGCGCGAACTGCGCGCGATCGAGATCAGTGCCGGCTGAGGCGCATCGGCCATCGCCGCGCGCAGGGCGGTGAACGAATTCCAATTCATCTATGACCTGATCGCGCCCGGTGTCCGCGCGCGCAGCGACGTGCTGCTCGGCATCGGCGATGACGGCGCGTTGCTGACACCACCGCCCGGTGAGTCGCTGATCGTCGTCGCCGATACGCTCGTCGTCGAACGTCATTTTCCGGCCACCTTGCCCGCCGACGACATCGGCTACCGCGCGGCGGCGACCAACCTCAGTGACATCGCAGCCATGGGTGGCGAACCGCGCTGGGCCACGCTCGCGCTGACCATGCCCGAGATGAATGCCGTGTGGGCGCAGACCTTTCTGCGCGGGCTGTTCACGGCGTTCGACGAGGCCGGGGTCGCCCTCGTCGGCGGCGATACCACGCGGGGTCCATTGACCATCACGGTGCAGATCGTGGGCTCCGTCCCGCCCGGCCTGGCGCTGACGCGCCGGGGCGCGCAGCCGGGAGATCTGGTCTACGTCTCCGGCACGCTCGGCGACGCCGCCGCCGGCCTGCGACTGCTGGCGGCAGCGCCCGCAGACACCGCGGCGCAGTGGCTCGCTCAGCGCTTCTGTCGGCCGTCGGCGCGGCTCGCCCTCGGGCGCGCACTGCGTGGCCTCGCGTCGGCGTGCATTGACGTGTCCGATGGCCTGCTGGCCGATCTCGGCCATATCGCCACGCAGAGCGGCTGCGGGATGCGCATCGACGCCGACCGACTGCCGCTGTCCGATTCATTGCGCCGCGCCTGTGCGCCGGCAGAGTGCCTGTCGCTCGCCGCGAGCGGCGGCGACGATTACGAACTCGCGTTCACCGTGCCGGCAGCCCGTCGCGCTGAGCTCGAGGCGGCGCTCGCGGGCACTGCGGAGGCAGTGACATGCATCGGACAGGTGGTGGCGGGCGAGGGTGTCGTGCTGGTCGATGGCACCGGGCTGCCGATCACGCCGGCGGCCACAGGCTATCGCCACTTCTAATCAGGCACCCGAATAATCGAGCACCCGAAAACGAAGAAGCCCCGCAGGGCGGGGCTTCTTGCATTGGCTTGAGGCTGACCTCAGGCCTTCTTGCGCCAGCGCTTCATCGTGCCGAGCAGGCCGATGCCGAGGAGCGCGAGGGACGAGGGTTCCGGCACGCCGGGGGTGCCGCCGCCGCCGCAACCCGGGGTGCCGGCCGTGCAACCCTTGACGGCAACGAGCTTGCCGAAGTCGGCGTAGCCATCGCTGCCGGTCGCCAGGAACTTGTTGCGCGTGCCGACCAGCCAGAAGGACGAGGACTTGAAGCCCGAGTTGCCAATCGACGCGAAGGCGTTGGTCGGCACGTCGTTCGGGTTGCCAATCAGCTCCCAGCCGGCCTTGGTCAGGCCGTAGCTGCCGCCGGCAGGGCCGACGTCGGCCGGGTCAGAATTCAGCTTGTTCATGTCGACGAGCTGGAAGCCGTCCTGCGTCGGGGAACCCGCGGTGTTGCCCGCACCCGTGTAGGCGAGAATCGTGAAGTCGGTGTCTTTCGGGTCCGTCGCCGACGGCCAGCCGATCTGGAGGTCGGTCAGCGCGATCGGGCTGGCGAAGGACAGCAGCACGAATTCGTTGGTGCCCACGTTGTCGATTGCGTGCTGGCCGTCGGTCGAGCTCTCACCGCTCTGCTGCACGCCGATGCCGCTGCCGCCAAAGGAGACCACGTTCGTCAGGTTGAACTCGGCGTTCGCGTCGCCGGTGGAGTTACGGGTGGCGGCCCAGCCGGTCACCGACACGCCGGTGTAGTTGCGCTGAAGGGCAGTCACGCCGCCGATGGTCAGCGAGGTCGTGCTGTTGCCGCCGGTGGTGAAGAAATAGTCGGTCGCCGCACTGGCGACACCTGTCGAGAGCAACAGGGCGCCGGTGGCGATGATGCGATAGGACAGTTTCTTGTTCATAAATCAGTCTGCCTTGTGCCGGTTAGGCTCTGGTTATTGTTGCCGTAAACTGCGAGCAATTATCGGGCCTATCTTTTAAAGATTAATAAAAACAGTAGTTTGAGATATTTTTCAGGGCTCGCGAGTGGTCCCCGGCCCGTTTTGTGTAAAGTCGATTGACAACCTGCTGCGGGTGATTCGGGCAGGTTTCCGACCAAATCGCTGGAGATCCCGTGGCGGTGGCCCGGAAAAGCGCGGCGCAGAGGGTCGGATGATCATTTTTAAATATATAAATCATGTAGTTGAAAAATTATTTCCAGCTCTGGAGCGGGCCTCGGGGCTGTAAAGCAGGCTTAACAACTGCCGCCGCTCAGCTTCCCAATTGTTGCAACAGCGTCTGCGCCGCATCGCGCTGCTCGAAGGGCGTGGTCGTGTTCAACAGTGCCTTGAGTTCGGTGGCCGCCTCGTCGTGGCGGCCCAGTTCCTTCAGCGCGACCGCGAGGTGGTAGTGAATCTCGGGGTTCGCTGAATCCCGCGTCCGCGCTTCGCGCAGGAAACGCAGGCCTTCCTCGAACTGGCCGCCATTGACGAGCAGCCAGCCCAGCGTGTCGTTGACCACCGGGTTCGCCGGCGCCTGCTCGTAGGCCTTGCGCGCAATGTCGACGGCTTGCGGATCTTTCAGCATGAACAGGACGTTGGCGTAATTGTTCAGGATTTGCGGATGATCCGGCAGGACCCTCAACGGGGTCTGGAACGCAGTCCGGGCGGCGGCGAAATCGCCGGCGCGCATGTGAAACTCGGCGAGCGCAATGCCGGTTTCGACGTTGTCCGGGTGGTCCGCCAGGTAGCGCTGCAGCACGTCGAGCGCCTCGGGTTTGCGCCCCGCACGGTCGAGTGCGCCGTGGAGCGCCACGGCGTTCATCGCCGCGCCAGGATTCAGTTCGAGGGCCCGTCGGAAATGTTCGGCAGCGCCGCCGAAGTCCCCGCGCTGCTCACTGACGCTGCCCATCAACCGGTGACCGACATCCGCCTCCGGCAGCGCCTCGAGCAGCAGCGCGGCGCGCGCGTTCACGCTGTCGAGTTCGCCCCTGGCGAGTTCGATGTCGGCCAGCAGCACCTGGGCCTCGAAGTTGCGGGCGTCGTTCTGGATGGCCTTGTCGAGCACGTAGGCCGCATCGTTCAGTGACCCGTGGCGCAGGTGGTGACGCGCAATGCGCGTCAGCCACGAGCCGTCGGCCTGGGCCAGCGCGCTCATCTGCTTGAGGATGAGGCGCGCACGCTCCGGATCGCCGGTCTGCTGCAGGACTTCGACCTGCTTGTTCATCACGTACAGGTTCTCGCGATGACGCGTGCTCTGCTCGAGCGCGAGGTCGACGGCTTCGGACTTCTTGCCGGCGCGCAGGTAGGTGTCGATCAGGAAGGACGCGACGTCGAAGGAATCCGGCGCCAGCCGGTTGGCTTCCGTGCCCCAGCGCTGGGCGTCGCTGCTGTCGCCCTGGGCGGCGGCCACGCGTCCGAGTTCGAGCATCAGCTGCGGGCTGTTGGGATCCTTTGCCAGCATCTGTTTGAGACGATCGCGTGCTGCCGCGTACTGCTTTTCGCGGACGTCGAGCTTCGCGATGTTCAGCAGGGCGCCCTTGTTCTCGGCATCCTGCTTCAGGATCTGCTGAAAGCCGGCGCGGGCTGCGGCATAGCGCCCGAGACCCACGTCGGCAATCGCCAGCACGTTGAGGAATTCGAGGTTGTCAGGCTGCTTCTCGAGCAGTTTGCGCGCGATTCCGGCCGCATTGTCGTAAGCCTGCTGCTGCAGGTACATCACCGCCAGCGGCAGGCCGGCTGTTGGCGTGTTTTCATGGCGGCTGAAAATCGTCGACAGTTCGGCCAGCGCCCGGCCGGTCTCCCCGCTGCGCACGCGGTTCAGCGCCAGCCGCGTGGCCACGGCGGCGTCGTTCTGGCGCAGTTCGGTCGCCCGCTGCAACACGGCCTCCGCCTTCTGGTTCTTGCCAGCTCCTTCGTAGGCTTCGGCGAGCATGAGCAGGGTGTCCGCGTCCTCGGCAAAATTGTCGACCGTGTCTTCGAGCACCTTGATCGCATCGCGGTAGTCGCGCTGCTTCAGCAGGACGCTGGCCAGGACCTTGCGGGGACCGAGTTCGGTCGGGGACATCAGGACGTATTGCGTCAGCGCCCCGCGGGCGCCCTCGAAGTTGCCGAGGCTGAAGGCGCTGATGCCCGAGACCAGCAGCAACTGGGCGTTGCGGTTCACGACATTGGCGCCCATGGCGTTCAGGATGCTGTTCGCCCGTGCCAGCGCGAGCCGTGAGCCTTCCTCGTCCCCTGCACGTGAGAGTTTGACCGCCTTCAGATAGGTCACGCGCGGGTCGTCCGGGCGGATGTCGTCGAGGCTGTCGAAATCCGCTTCCGTCTCGGCATCGCGCTGCAAATCCAGCAGCAGGCCGATGCGCGCCAGACGCGCCTCGGTGTTCCTGGGGTCGAGTGCGATCACCTTGCCGTAGCCCACCAGGGCTTCCTCGAGTTGGCCCTGCGTGTGCAGCAGCGAGGCCCGCGACAGCCAGGGGTAGGCCGAATCGGGATAGAGCGTGGTGGCCCTTTCGATCAGTGACTCGGCGGCCGCGAAATCGCCGTCCTGGATTGCCATCATCGTCTTGATGGTCAGCAGTTCATCAGCCTGTGGATCGATGCCTTCGACCGCTTGAATCGCCGCGTCCAGCGCCTTTTTGTTGTTGGTTTCGAGGGCGGCGCGGGCGCGCAGCAGCTCCAGTTCGGCGCGGACCGTCGGCGGCAGATTCGCCGGAACGGGCGCGCTGAGGACCTTGTCATGCTTGAACTGCAGCAGATGGGCGCGCGCCAGCGGCACGGCCGTCAATGTTGCATCCGCACCGCTCGCCTGCGCTTCCTTCAAGAAGGTTTCGGCCGCCTCGCCGTGCCCGAGCTCCAGCTGGGCCCGACCGAGCAATACCAGCGCCGGCAACATCTTGGCATCCTGCTGCAGGGCGTTCTTGAGCTGAATGATGGCGCCGTCGTAATCCTGCTCTCCGAAGCGCGCAATCGCGTTTTCGTAGAAGTCGCCGGCGGCCTTTCTGGCACCCTCGCCGACGAGAGCGCCGGCCGGCCCCGAGAGCGCCATCAGCAGGCACAGGGCGAGCGGTTTGAGGCGGGGCAGGCGGTGCGGCGCGTGTTCGGGCATGGTCTTCCAGTACCAGGTTGCGATGGACGCGGATAGTGCGTCAATTCGACGGCCCAGACGAGAACTTGAGTCACGAGGTAACAAAAGTTTCGCCCGACAACGGGGCGCTTCTGCGGGCGTCGCCCAAAAAGTAGACTGGGCGGAGGGCCGGCCACGTGGCGTGCGGCGCGGGTCATTGAATGTCCGGCCGCCGGGCCGGTCGAAACGGAGAGCCACCGGGGCGGCCCGGGGCGCCACTCACATGCGCAGGAGACGAGGCAGATGAACATCCGACATTCGACGCTGGCGCTGGTCGCCGCCCTGTTGCTCGGCGCCGCCGGCCCCGCGCCGGCCGCCGGCGAGCAGACCCCCGTTGACGTCTGGCAGACCTTCCTCCAGCCGAAATACTTCAAGGGCCGCCCGATCGTCGAGGACAAGACGGTCATCGACATGAAGACGCCGTATCGCTCGGAGGACGCGGCCTTCACGCCGGTGACGATCAAGGCCCAGTTCGCGCAGACGCCGGCGCGCTACATCGAACGCATCTACGTGATCGTCGACAACAACCCCGAACCGCTCGCGGGCACCTTCACGATGACGCCCGACATGGGCCGCGCCGATCTCGCGCTGCGCCTGCGCATCGACAACTACACCAACGTGCGCGCCATCGCCGTGCTGAACACCGGCGAGCACCACATGGTCACCAATTTCGTCAAGGCGCAGGGCGGCTGCTCGGCGCCGCTCGGCTCGGACTTTGCGAAAGCGATGGATCGCATGGGGACGATGAACTTCCGCACCGTCGGCGAGCGCAATGCCGACAACACGATCGTCGGCCAGCTGATGCTGAGCCATCCGAACGTCACCGGCATGCAGAAAGATCAGAAGACGCAGCTGATCCGGCCAGCGCATTACGTGAAGGCAGTGAAGCTGTACTTCAACGACAAGCTGATCATGACGGCTGAAACCGGGATCTCGATCAGCGAGGACCCGAGCTTCCGGTTCTTCTTCCGACCGGAGCAGACGGGCGAGATCCGCGCCGATGTCACGGACTCGAAAGGCATGTCGTGGAGCCACCGCTTCAAGGTCGACGCCTGACCCCGCCCGCCCAGCCCAGACCAGGAGCAATTCAGCAATGACCGACAGTTTCCGCACCCGCCTGCGTCGCGGCGATCGCCTCCTTGGCCTCATCTGCGCGATCGATTCGCCGGAGGTGATCGAAATGCTGTCGGTCGTCGGCTTCGACTGGCTGTTCATCGACGGCGAGCATTCGCCGCTGTCGCCGGGCAGTCTGCAGCGCCTGATCATGGCGGCGCGGGACGTGCCCTGTGTCGTGCGCGTGCCGTCGCACGACGAGTTCTGGATCAAGCAGGTCCTGGACAGCGGCGCGGCCGGGATCATCGCACCGATGGTGAACAGTGCCGAACAGGCCTGCACTGTTGTGGGGCGTGCAAAGTATCCGCCCCAGGGTTCGCGCGGTGTCGGCACCTCGCGTGCGCTCGGTTACGGGTATGGCATTGCCGATTACGTCGCGCGTGCCAACGACGACGTTGCCGTGATCGTTCAGGCCGAACACATCGACGCGGTCGCGAACATCGATGCGATCGCCGCGACGCCGGGTGTCGATGCGCTGTTCGTCGGCCCGTTCGATTTGTCGCTGAGCATGGGCAAGGCGGGGCAGGTCGAGGATCCCGCCGTGATGGACGCGATCGCGCGCGTCGAAGCGGCCGGGCGCGCGCGCGGACTACCGCTCGGCTATTTCGGGATTTCGCCCGAGAACGTGGGCCGCTGGATGACCCGAGGCTTCACGTTGGTCGCCTGCGGCGTGGACATGATGATGCTCGGCGCGAAAGCGCGCGAGGTGCAGGCAGCGTTGATGGCCATCTCAAAAGCCTGACTGCGACCGGCCTGACAACAGCCCATTGTCCAAACGCGATGCAGCATCTATGCTCACCGCCAGCATGGAAATCGATTGGGCGAAATACGCTGAAGGCTCCGCTTACGACGAACTCGTCGCCGGCTCGGGCCGCGCCCGTCCGGGTGCCTCCGCGCTGCTGAGATACCTGAAGGGACTCGGTGGCGAAGAGCTGCTCCATCGCAAAAAAGCCGCCGAACAGGCCATCCGCGCGATGGGCATCACCTTCACGGTCTACAGCGAAGGTTCCAATCTCGATCGCCAGTGGCCCTACGACATCATTCCGCGCATTCTGCGCGCCAGTGAATGGACCCGTATTGAAGCCGGCCTGAAGCAGCGCATCACCGCGCTGAACTGCTTCATCGACGACATCTACAACGAACAGCGCATCTTTCGCGACCGGATCATTCCGCGCGAAGTGATCATGGATGCCGGCAACTACCGCGAGCAGTGTGCCGGCATGCGGCCGCCGCACGGCGTGTGGGCCCATATCTGCGGCAGCGATCTCGTGCGCGACAAGGACGGCACCGTCTACGTGCTCGAAGACAACCTGCGGGTACCGTCCGGCGTGTCCTACATGCTCGAAAACCGGCGCATCACCAAGCGCGTGTTCCCCGAGCTGTTCGAGTCCTACGACATCGGTCCGATCGACGAGTACCCGGCGCAGCTGTTCGACACACTCGCGTCGCTGTCACCGCGGCCGAAGGACGATCCCGAAATCGTGGTGCTGACGCCCGGCATCTACAATTCGGCGTACTTCGAGCACGCGTTTCTGGCGCAGCAGATGGGCGCCGAGCTCGTCGAAGGCAGTGACCTCGTGCTCGGGGCCGACGACTGTGTCTACATGCGCACGATCCGCGGCCTGGCGCGGGTGGACGTGATCTACCGCCGCATCGACGACGCCTTCCTCGATCCGGAAGCCTTCCGCGCCGACACCATGCTCGGCGTCGCCGGGCTGATGCGCGCGTGGCGCAAGGGACGGGTGGCCATTGCGAACGCGCCGGGCACCGGCGTGGCGGACGACAAGGTCGTTTATGCGTACGTGCCGGCGATGATCAAGTACTACATGGACGAGGACGCGATCCTCCCGAACGTGCCGACCTATCTCTGCTTCGATGCCCAGCAACGCAAGCACGTGCTCGCCAACCTCGACAAGCTGGTCGTCAAGCCGGCGAACGAATCGGGCGGCTACGGCATCATGATCGGTCCGGCGGCGTCGCGCGCGACGCGCGCGCAGTTCGCGCAGCAGATCGAGGCCCATCCGCGCAACTACGTCGCGCAGCCGGTGCTGTCGCTGTCGACGACGCCCACGATCCTCGGTCGCGAACTCGCGCCCTGCCATATCGATCTGCGCCCGTTCACGCTGCAGGGTGCGCGGCACTACGTCACGGCCGGCGGCCTCACGCGCGTCGCGATGCGGCGCGGTTCGCTGGTCGTCAATTCCTCGCAGGGTGGCGGCAGCAAAGACACCTGGGTGATCGCGGACTAAACCGATGCTGTCACGCGTTGCCGAACGACTGTACTGGCTGGGGCGCTACGTCGAGCGTGCCGAGAACACCGCGCGCCTGATCGCGGTGAACAACAACCTGATGCTCGACATGCCGAACTCGGCGGATGTCATCTGGCAGTCGCTGCTGGAGATCCTGGCGGCCGGCGCCGACTTCGGCGCGCGCTACAACACGGTGTCCGAGCGCAATGTGATCCGGTGGGTGCTCGCCGAGGACAGCAACGGGAGCTCGCTGGTGTCCTCGCTGCGCGCCGCGCGCGAGAATGCGCGCACGGTGCGCGAGGTGATGCCGTCGGAATCCTGGGAATTGATCAACGACCTGTTCTGGTCCGCGCAGGAAGGCGCCGAGTCGGCGCTCGCGCGCAAGAGCAGGCCCGGTTACCTCGATCAGATCGTGCTGAAGAGCCAGCAGTTCGCCGGCATGCTGCACAACACGATGAGTCACCGCGAGCCGTATCACTTCATCATGCTGGGCGCGACGCTCGAGCGCATGGACATGACTTCGCGCATCCTCGACACTGGCGCGGCGTCGGTGCTCAAGCGCGTCGGTACCGCGCTCGCGGCCTATGAAAACATCCTGTGGATGAACGTGCTGATGTCGCTGAGCGCCTACCAGATGTACCGGCAGCAGGTGCGAGAGCGCGTCAACGGGCCCGACGTCGTGCGGTTCCTGCTGCACGACAACGCGTTTCCACATGCCATCGCGTTCTGCGTCGACGCACTCGAACATGCGCTCGGCCAGCTGCCGCGCAGCCGCCTGCCGCTGCAGGGTAACCGGCGCGTGCTGCAGAAGCTCAGCCGCGCCAATCCCGATCAGCTGCTCGGCGAGGGGCTGCACGCTTTCATCGACGAACTCCAGATCGAACTCGCCGGTCTGCACCAGGAGATCGTCAACACCTGGTTCGCAACGACCGACTAGCCGGCAATGGCCCTGGCGCCCCTGTGTCGTGCTTTGAATACAGCCACCGAGAACACAGAGAACACAGAGAAAAGCCAATAGCGGAATTGCCTGGGAGCCTCTGCGCTGCAGAGGCGATGTCCAGTGCTGGTGCCTTGGTGGCGCCTCACCCGATTTTACGACTCCGTGTTCTCCGTGGCCGGGTGCAGCCCGTCTGCCACGGCATCGACGAATGCGCAGGCGTTGCAGTGATGTTTTGGAGACGCCAGGGCAAAGAGGCTCGGGATAATAATGCGCCGACTGCTGCGCTCAACCCGCCCACTGGATGTCGGGCAGCGCGGCGAAGGCCTCGATAACCTTCTGGTTCCAGCTGCGCGCGAGTTGCCGCAGGTAGGGCGCGTCTTCTTCGAACTTCAGGTAGCGGCCCGTCATGTAGGTGTCGGTTTCGTACACCCGCAGTTCGATCGGCGGGCCGACGCTCAGGTTGCTGCGCACCGTCGAGTCCATCGACACGATCGCGCACTTCGCCGCTTCCTCGATGCTCGTGCCGGGCGTGATCACGCGGTCCAGGATTGGTTTGCCGTACTTGCTCTCGCCGATCTGCAGGAACGGATGGTCGCGCGAGGTCGTGATGTAGTTGCCCTCGGGATAGATCAGGTAGATGCCCGGGGCTTCGCCCGCGATCTGCCCGCCGAAGATGAATGTCACCTTCGGGTCGAACGTCGACTGGCCACCCTCGAGGTAGCGGGCCTGGCGCTTCAGGCTGACCTCGCCGATGTAATCCGCCGCCTCGGCGAGATTCTGCACCGTCATCAAGCTGCGCTCGCCCGCGGTCCGGATGTCATGTCGCAACTGGTGCACCACCGCCTGCGTCGTCGCGAGGTTGCCGGCCGACAGCAGGACGAACTGGCGTTCGCCCTCGATGCCGAACACATGCATCTTGCTGTACGTGCTGACCTGGTCGATGCCGGCATTCGTGCGCGAGTCGGAGCAGAACACGAGGCCCTTGTCGAGCGCGATGCCGATGCAGTAGGTCATCGGTTCAACCCGGCTTCGCATCGAGCGCGGTTTTGCGCAGCGGTGCGCCGTTCGCCGCGTGCGGCGTACGCGCCAGCGTGTCCGCGCCCTTCTCGAGTTCGCGCGCTTCGTCGGCCAGGCGCGCGGCGGCGCGCATCATTTCGTGGCCGGCGGCGACCATGCGCACATAGCGCGCCGGATCCTGTTCCTTGAAGCAGCCATCCGCGGTGACGGCCGACACGCCCTCGGCGATCGACAGCGCCGCATAGGCCTTTGCCGCGGCGTAGGGATTGCCGAAGTCGCCCGCGGCGACGGCCTTGTCGGGCGTCACGGTCAAGGTCGGATACTGCACGGGACGGCCGTGGCGCAGGTCGCCGATCACGCGATCGAGCTGCTGCTGCACGAGGCGCAGCACGCCGGTGGCCGCGAGGACACGGATGACGTCGGCATTGAACAGGCTCATTTCGGTCGGGTCGAGGAATTCGCGACGCGCTCCGATCATCGAGTCCGCCGGAAAGATCATGAAGCCCTGGTGCTCCGGCACCTGCATGACCTGCTTGCCTTCCTCGTTCTTCTTGAAGAAGGCCTTCTTCGACGGGCCGTCGGACAGCGTGATGACCGGCAGGCCGGCGGCGGCAATGGCCTTGCGGGCGTTGCCCGGGCCCGGCAGTGCCGCATTCGGGCTCACCAGCACGACGAGCTGAGGCTGGTAGGCGAGCAGCGCGGCGGTGGGTTCGGCGCAGGAAGCGGGGTCAAGCTTGGCGCCGCAGGTGAAGCCGCGAACTTCGAGATCCTCGCGATCCGCGCGCTCGTCGAGCAGCAGGTCGAGCAGGGGGGCGGCACCGATGCAGCCGAGCTTGAGCACGCCCAGCTTGAAGACCGATTCAGACATGGGGAAAACACTCCTGGAACGGGGATGGGGCCGAGGCGCCTGGCGGGCAGGGGCGGCGGCGGGAGGGGAGCTTTATCGCAATCGACCGCCGCCGCGTCAAGCGCGGCCGGCCGGGGGCGCTCAGAGGCGCCTGAACTCCACGCTGACGCTCAGTTGCTGCGCGCCGTGGCTCAGCACGATCCCGCGCAGCGGGGTCACATCGCCGAAGTCCCGCCCCCAGCCCAGGGTCACGAACTCCAGATCGGCCAGCTTGCCGTTGGTCGGGTCGCAGCCGATCCAGCCCACCGTCGGACAGTGCACTGCGACCCACGCATGCGAGGCGGCGCCGCCGCGCGCGCCACTCTCGTCGAGCACGTAACCGCTCATGTAGCGCGCAGCGAAACCCAGCCCGCGCAGGGCGCTCAACAGGCAGTGTGCGAAGTCCTGGCACACCCCGCGCCGGCGCCGCAACACGTCGACGATGGGCGTCGCGATGGTGGTGGCGGCCGGATCGAACACGAAGTCGGTGCGCATGCGACGCGCGACATCGTGCAGCGCCTCGTCGAGCGGGCGCGCGGCGCTGAAACTGGGGCGCGCGTAGTCGGCCGCCGCCGGGATCAACGGCACGTACGGCGACGGCAGCGTGAATTCGACGAGGTCGGCCGCGCGCGGCGCGAGCGCATCTTCCCAGGCGCCTGCGGCGGACCAGCGCTCGGCCTGGCTGTCGATCGCAACCACCGACACCGCTTCGACCTCGAGCTCGCGATGGGGCGCGCCGATCGCCCAGCGGCGCACGGTGTTGCCGAAGTAGTCGGTCTGAGGCGGATCGTTTTCGGTCGGCGGCGGGGCGACCCGCAGCGTGTGCGATTCCACACGCTGCCAGTCCGTCGCGCGCGGCGTCAGGTGCGCGAGGTGGCGCCCGCTCGCCGCGGCATGCGCGTAGACGTAGCGCGTCAGGTGACGAATCTGGTAGCGGGCGCTCATGGCCGGATCATACTGCCAGCACGGTGCTGGCAGGCTGATCGGCATGCGCGAAGAAGCGCTCGGTCAGGTTGTCACTGAGCATGAACGCGCTGGCGCGCAGCCGCCGCAGCAGTTCGATGGTGCGTGTGCGGCGATCGTCCGTGGCGTCGCCGGGCGTGCCGAGAATGCGCAGTTCGGCGACCAGCGGTTCGGTGCTCGCAGCATGACAGGGGCCGAGCGCGGCTTCGAGCTTGCGCAGGTAGTCATGGATGCCCGTGACCTGGAACATCAGTGAACGCGGGTTGGTTTCATCGAACATCAACAGGTTCAGGATCGATGACCAGGCCATGCGCCCCATCTGGCGCGCGCGATAGGTGACGATCGAGTCTTCGAGTTCGAGCAGCCACGCGAGGTTCTCGCTGTCCTGCATCTCGAGCGCGACATTCAGCGCGAGGCTGCTGAATGACAGGCGCTCCAGGCGGCGGCCGACCGACATGAAACGCCAGCCGAGATCGCGCGTCATGCCGTCGAGCGCAAAGCCCGACAGCGTCATCATCATCTGGATCACGCGATCGAGCCACTCGAGTGCTTCGGCGACGGTCGACGCGTGTCCCAGCGCAGGATCCTGTGCCAGCCGGTTCAGCGCGCGCCAGTGGTCGAGCGAAATGCGTTCGCGCAGGCTGTACGCGACGCGGGCCAGTTGCCGCAGGTTGGCCGGCAGGCCGTGTTCCAGGTCGAGCGTCGCCGCCGCGCACCAGTCCTGCGCCAGCGCGTCGCGCCGCAGGGACAGGCCGACGCGCATGCCGAGTTCGGCCAGCGGCAGTGCCGTCGGATCCTTTTCCTGCAGGCCGGCGTTCAGCGCGACGCGCAGCAGCCGGGCGAGATCGTCGCAGCGTTCACCGTACCGGCCGAACCAGAACAGGTTCTCGACGGTGCGTGACGGCGTGATCACCGTGCGCCGCGTCATGCCGGGCGCGCGCGCGCCGGGGGCGAGCAGCGGCGTATCGCTGTCGGCGCTGTCGTCGGACAGCACCCAGGTGTCCTTCGAGCCACCGCCGCGCTGCATCGAGACGACCAGCGGCTCGGCCTGCGCCGCGACGCGCGTCAGCCCGCCGGGCAGTACGCGGTAGCCCTCGGCGGTGGCCACCGCGAACACGCGCAGGCCGATGCCGCGTACGCCAAGCAGCGCGGGCTGGCGCGGCGTCAGCGTTGGCGCCTGCGACACGCGCACGAGTTCCTGCGCGACATAGCGGTGGGGGGCGGCGCGCACGTCGAGCTTGAAGCGCGCGAGCGCGGCCGGCGTCAGATCGGGCCCGAACACGGGCTCGAACGCAAAACCGGGATCGGCGCGCTTGAAGACGAGGCGCTCGGCCTGCGACAGCGCGTCTTCGAGTGCCGCGGGTTCACCGCACCACCAGGTCGCGACCGATGGCAGCAGCAGTGCCTCGTCGAGCAACTGGGCCGACAGGCGCGGCAGAAAGCCGAGCAGGGCGCCCGAGTCGAGCACGCCCGAGCCCAGCGCGTTGGCGATGAACACGGTGCCGCGGCGTGCGCAGTCGGTGAGACCGGCGACGCCGAGCGCCGAATCCGCGCGCAGTTCGAGCGGGTCACAATAGGTGTCGTCCTGCCGGCGCAGGATCGTGTGCACGCGCTGCAGGCCTTCTACCGTCTTGAGCCACACCCGGCCGTCGCGCACGAGCAGATCGTGACCTTCGACGAGTGGGAAGCCGAGATAGCGCGCGAGAAAGCTGTGCTCGAAATAGGTTTCGTTGTACGGCCCCGGTGTCAGCACGACCGCCAGCGGCGGGCCGTCGCCGGGTGGTGCGAAATGCAGCAACGAATCGCGCAGCAGGCTGAAGTGCCCTGACAGCCGCGCCACGCCGAGGTCGCGAAAGCTGTCCGGGAAGAGGCGCGCAATCAGCAGGCGGTTTTCGAGCGCGTAGCCGGCGCCCGACGGCGCCTGCGTGCGATCGCCGAGCACCCACCAGCGGCCGTCGGGCGACCGCGCCAGGTCGGCGGCATAGCTGTGGAGAAACACGCCGCCCGGCGCACGCGTGCCGCAGGCGGCGCGCAGGAAGCCACTGTGGCCGAGCACCAGTTGCGGCGGCAGCAGGCCGCCCTTGAGCAGCAGCGACTCGCCGTAGATGTCCGCGAGCACCGCGTTCAACAGGCGGGCACGCTGCGCGACGCCGGCGGCGATCTGCGCCCATTCGTCGGCCGGCAGGATCAGGGGCAGAACGTCGAGATCGAGCGGCCGTTCGGCACCCTGGGGGTCAGCGTAGACGTTGTAGGTAATGCCGCTGTCGCGGACATCGCGCTCGACGATGCCGAGCCGCGACTCGAGCGACTCGGCCGACGCGTCGGCGAGTTCGTCCAGCATCCTGACCCAGTGCGCACGCGGCTTGCCTTTGGCTTCGAACAGCTCGTCGTAGCGATCGGCGTGCAGCGAATAGTGGGAGATCAGGGGCTGGAGCATGCGCGGCTTCGGCGTGGACAGCGCCGAACTTAGCCGCCGCCGCGCCGCAAGTCCAGCGTGAACGGATAGTGCGGGGACAGCTGTGCCGGCGCGACGCGCACTTCACCGGGGGTGTGGCCGAAGCGGAAGAAACGCGCGAGCCGCCGCGCTTCCGCCGCGAACGCGTTGACGGGGAAGTCGTCGTAGCTGCGCCCGCCCGGATGCACCACGTGATACTGGCAACCGCCGAGCGAGCGGTGCTGCCAGGTGTCGACGAGATCGAAGGTCAGCGGCGTGTGCACGCCGATCGTCGGCTGCAGACAGCTCGGCGGCTGCCACGCGCGGTAGCGCAGGCCCGCGACGAACTCGCCGTTGGTGCCCGTCGGATGCAGCGGCAGCGCTTCGCCGTTGCAGGTCACGACGTGCCGGTCGTCGACGAGGCCGCGCACGCGCACCTGCAGGCGCTCGAGCGAGGAGTCGACATAGCGCGCGGTGCCGCCGCCGGTGTTCTCTTCGCCGAGCACATGCCAAGGTTCGAGCGCCGCGCGCAGCTCGACCTCGACGTTGTGCGCGGCGAACTCGCCGAGCTTCGGGAAACGGAACTCCAGATGCGGGGCGAACCACGCCGGATCGAGCGCGTACCCGGCGTCGCCGAGTTCGGCGAGCACATCGCGGAAATCGTCCCACACGAAATGCGGCAGCATGAAGCGGTCGTGCAGCTCGGTGCCCCAGCGCTTGAGCCGTGCGGGTTGGTACGGCCGCTGCCAGAAGCGCGCGACGAGGGCGCGCATCAGCAACTGCTGCGCGAGGCTCATCCGCGCATGCGGCGGCATCTCGAAGGCACGCAGTTCGAGCAGGCCGAGGCGGCCGGTCGCGCCTTCGGGCGCGTAAAGCTTGTCAATGCAGAATTCAGCGCGATGCGTATTGCCGGTGACGTCGATCAGCAGGTTGCGGAACACGCGGTCGACGAGCCACGGCGCGACGGGGGTGTCGGTGGTCGGCTGCTGGCGGCGCAGTTCACGCATCGCGATTTCGAGCTCGTAGACCGCCTCGTGGCGCGCTTCGTCGGCGCGCGGCGCCTGGCTCGTCGGCCCGATGAACATCCCGGAGAACAGGTAGGACAGCGCGGGGTGGTTGTGCCAGTAGGCGATCATGCTCGCGAGCAGATCGGGCCGCCGCAGGAACGGCGAATCGTTCGGCGTCGCGCCGCCGAGCACGAAATGATTGCCGCCTCCGGTGCCGGTGTGGCGACCGTCGGTCATGAATTTCTCGCTGGTCAGCCGGCACTGGTGCGCAGCCTCGTAGAGGAACTCGGTCTGCTCGACCAGGGCGGACCAGGACTCGACCGGCTGCACGTTGACCTCGATCACGCCCGGATCCGGCGTCACCCGCAGGATCTGCAGGCGCGGATCGCGCGGCGGTTCATAGCCTTCGATGACGACCGGCATCGCGAGCGCGCTCGCCGTGTCTTCGATCGCGGTGATCAACGCGAGGTAGTCCTCGAGCTTCGGCAGCGGCGGCATGAACAGGTGCAGGCGCCCGTCGCGCGGCTCGGCGCACAGCGCGGTGCGCGTGATCCAGCTCGCGGACTCCTGCGCCAGCGGTGCGCGCTCGGCGGCGGCCGCGGAGGCCGCGCGTGGCTGCTGGCGTGGCGCTGACGCCGGGCGCTGCGGAACGAGCTGTTCGCGCAGCGCGCGCGGTGGCGGCAGCGGAGCGCGTGGCAGCGACGGATCAGGACTCAATTCGGGTTGCAGATCTTCCTCGCGCGCCCACGGCAGTGAATCGAGCGGCAGGCGCAGACCCAGCGGCGAATCGCCGGGCACCAGGTAGCAGCGCTCTTCGCGCAGGAACCAGCGTCCGCTGCGCCAGCCCGTGCCGTCGTGACGCAGCGGCAGCACGTGGCCCGCCTCGCGCTGCAGGCCGCTGGCGAACAGGCGGCGCAGACGCGCGCGCTCGACGGGATCGGCGAGGTTCGAGTCGAGCGGGTCGACGTTCGACGGCAGACGACGCTCGCGCCACAGGTAATACCAGACATCCTCGTAGGCCGGGAACACGCAGTCCGGCGTCACCTCGAGGCGCGCGGCAAGCGCGTGCAGGAACTGCGCGCCACCGGCGGGGGTGGCTGCATGGTCTTCGCCGTCGTTGGCGAGCAGAGCGGGATCGCGCCACAGCGGCGCGCCGTCGCGCCGCCAGAACAGGTTCATCGACCAGCGCGGCAGCTGCTCGCCCGGGTACCATTTGCCCTGGCCGTCGTGCACCAGACCCTGGGGTGCATAGTGCGCCTTCAGGCGCTTCAGCAATTCGCGGGCGCGCAGACGTTTCGTCGGGCCCATCGCCTCGGTGTTCCACTCGGCGCCGTCCTGGTCGTCAACCGACACGAACGTCGGTTCGCCGCCCTGGGTCAACCGCACGTCGTGCCACGCGAGATCGGCTTCAACCCGTTCGCCGAGGGCTTCGAGCGCGGCCCACTGCGTGTCGGCATAAGGCTTGGTGACGCGCGGCGCTTCCCAGATCCGTGCCACCGACATCGCGTGCGAGAACGTGACTTCGCATTCGTCGATGCTGCCGCTGACCGGCGCGGCGGACTGCGGATCGGGTGAGCACGCGAGCGGCAGATGGCCCTCGCCGGCGAGCAGGCCCGACGTCGGATCGAGTCCGATCCAGCCGGCGCCCGGCAGGTAGACCTCGCACCAGGCGTGCAGATCGGTGAAATCTTCGGTCGGGCCGGCCGGACCTTCGAGCGGTTTGACGTCGGGCACGAGCTGTATCAGGTAGCCGGACACGAAGCGCGCAGCGAAGCCGAGATGGCGCAGGATCTGCACCAGCAGCCAGCTCGAATCACGGCAGGAGCCGGCTTTGAGCTGCAGGGTTTCCTCCGGCGTCTGCACGCCGGGTTCGAGTCTGATCAGGTAACGGGTTTCCTGCTGCAGACGCTGGTTCAGTTCGACGAGAAAGTCCATCGTCGCGCGCGGCGCGCGCGGAATCGTCTTCAGATAGGCTGCCAGCAGGGGCGTCGCCGGCTCGGCGAGGCGAAACGGCGCCAGCTCGTGTGCGCTCTCGGGCGCGTAGGCGAACGGGAACTGTTCGGCGCTGGGTTCGAGAAAGAAATCGAACGGGTTGATCACCGCCATTTCGGCGACGACGTCAACCTCGATGCGGAACTCGCGCGTGCGATCGGGAAACACGAGGCGGGCCAGATAGTTCGCCTGCGGGTCCTGTTGCCAGTTGATGAAATGTTCGCCCGGCGTCACGCGCAGCGAGTAGGACAGGATGCGCGTACGGCAGTGAGGGGCCGGCCGCAGCCGCAGCACCTGTGGGCCGAGGTGGATCAGGCGGTCGTAGCTGTAATGCGTGACGTGATTGAGTGCGATATGGATCGACACTGACCGGGCTCCTGGCCGATGGACAGGCGTTGAGCTTATCGAGGCGGCGCGCTGCGCGCAAAGCGCGCGACGTCGTGATCGCATCCCGTTGCCGTCAATGTGCACCAACGGCGACCGCGCGCGCCCGTCGCGCGCGGTCGAGGCCCCTTGCTGGTGCAATCAGAGTCGCACGTACTCGTACTCGACCGGCTTGTTGTTGATGCCACGATCCGGCGGCGCGAGCCATGCCGCCATCTTGCCGGGCGTCACCACCCGCTGCATCAGGCTCTGCACGTAGGCGCGATCGTCCGCCGAGGGCAGCCAGCCGCCGATGCCGCGGGCGAACTCTTCGGCGCTGATGCGCTTGCCCTGCGGATCGGTCGGGACATTCGCCCATGCGCCGATTGCGCGGCGGAAGCGCACGGCCGGCAGGCTCAGCTGGAAGTCGTGGCCGGCGCGCTTGATCATCATGTTCCAGCGCTTGAGCCCCATCTCGCAGTCCTTGACGTAGGACAGACGCGCGACTTCGTTCATGGCGTTGCGCATCGGCACCTGCTCGGTGGTGACGGCGCTGTCGCCAGCGGGCACCTCGAGTTCGAGCGCCTCGTCGAGCGCGAGATGATCGGTGTACAGCGCTTCGTCGGGGCGGCCCTTGATGCCGTTCGCAAACGTGCTCGCCGCGTTCGACGACATTTCGGAACCGAACAGGTCGAGCGAGGAGCTGAACCAGAAGTTCAGGTACCGTTGCAGCAGCGGCAGATCAATGGCGCCAGCGCGACGAATCGCCGCCGGGTCGTCGGTGCCCAGCTCCTTCATCACTTCGAGCGCGCGACGGATCACGCGCGACAGCCCGGTCTCGCCGACGAACATGTGGTGTGCTTCCTCGGTCAGCATGAAGCGACAGGTGCGCGCCAGCGGATCGAACGATGACTCGGCGAGGCTCTTCAGCTGGTACTTGCCGTCGCGATCGGTGAAATAGGTGAAGCAGAAGAACGACAGCCAGTCGGAGATCGGCTCGTTGAACGTGCCGAGGATGCGTGGTTTGTCGACGTCACCGGAGTGTCGCGACAGGAGTTCTTCGGCTTCCTCGCGACCGTCGCGGCCGAAGTACGCGTGCAGCAGGTAGACCATCGCCCACAGATGACGGCCTTCTTCGACGTTGACCTGGAACAGGTTGCGCAGGTCGTACAACGACGGGCAGGTCAGGCCCAGCGCGCGCTGCTGTTCGACCGACGCGGGCTCGGTGTCGCCCTGGGTGACGATCAGGCGACGGAACTGCGAGCGGAATTCGCCGGGCACCTGCTGCCAGACCGGCTGGCCGAAGTTGTCGCCGAAGCCGATGCGGCGGTCGGGCGTCTCATCGGCGAGGAAGATGCCCCAGCGGTAATCGGGCATGCGCACGTAGTCGTAGCTCGCCCAGCCCTCGGCGTCGACGCCCACCGCCGTGCGCAGGTAGACGTCGCGCTCGGCGAACTCGCGCGGGCCCATCTCGTCCCACCAGTTCAGGAAATGTGGTTGCCAGTGTTCGAGCGCCCGTTGCAGGGTGCGATCGTTGGACAGGTTCACATTGTTCGGAATTCGATCGGTCAGATTGACGTTGGACATGCCCGTTCCTCATTGGCTGGGCGCGGATGCGCCCGGTTGGGTTTCGTCGTGACTGCGCCGCGCTGCCTGCTGCGCACTGTCCTACACTCGCTCCCAGTCGAATTGCGCCTTGCTGCCCGTGCCGAACACTTTCAGCGCACCCTGATCGCCGACCGCGTTCGGCCGGATGAAGATCCAGTTCTGCCACGCGGACAGGCGTCCGAAGATCCGCGTTTCCATCGTCTCCGCGACCGGGAAGCGCAGCGAGGCTTCCATGCCGGTCAGCGCGTCCGGCGACAGGCTCGCGCGCTCTTCGACGGCGATGCGCACTTCTTCGGCCCAGTCGATGTCGTCGGGCGCGAACGTGACGAGGCCGAGCGCCATTGCGGCCTCCGCATCGAGCGCGTCACAGACGCGAGCCTGTGCGGCCGCGACCGGCGCGGCGTCGCCACAGAATCGCGTCAGCAGCCGGGTCTGCCCGTTCACCATCGGCAAGGGGCCGAAGTTCATCGCCGACAGGTGCAGGCGCGGGGCCGCCGCGGGTTCGTCCGGCAGTGTGAGCATGAAACTGCGATCGGCGGCGAACGCGAGTTCGGCGAGAGTGCCCGCGAAGCAGCTGTCCTGATCGATGATGGCGAACATCGTGCGCGAGGACACGTCGAGCCGCGCGAACGTCCGGCGCAGCAGGCCCAGTGTCTCGCGCACGAGCCAGTCCTCGCGCAGACGCAGCAGCGTGTCGTCGACGGCGAGCATCGCGGCAGCGTCGCCCGTCGTCTTCAGCAGCCACGCGCCGACTTCGAGATCGTTCGAGCGCAGCAGGAGGATCGCGTCGTCGAGTTCGCGCGCCATTGCCAGCGGCCACCACGCGGCACCGGCGGCGTGGATCGCGGCGAGGTCGCCCGGCTGCGGGCCGGCCGGGGCCCGCACCGTCAGCGTGGCGGTGCGGGACACGCGATCGATCGCGACGTCGACGTGTTCGTAGTGCAGCCCGCTGGCGTCTTCGCGGCGCGCGAGCGGCGGCAGTGTGATCCCCTGCGCACTGTCCGGCCGTGTGCTGGCGGCGGCCAGGCGCGCCGCGTGTTCGGTCACCGCCTGCTGAAACACGGCCGGTTTGGCGACATGATCGACGAGCCCCCACTGCTTCGCGCGATCGCCGCGCACGCCTTCGGTGGTCGTCGAGAAGACGTCGGCGAGATCGCGGCGCACGCGACGCTTGTCGGTGACACGCGTGAGCCCGCCGGTGCCCGGCAGCACCCCGAGCAGGGGCACTTCGGGCAGGCTGACGGTCGAGGATCGATCGTCGATCATCAGGATCTCGTCGCAGGCGAGCGCGAGTTCATAGCCGCCACCGGCCACGGTGCCGTTGACGGCGGCGAGGAATTTCAGGCCGTCGCGGCTCGAGTCCTCGATGCCGTTGCGGGTTTCATTCGTGAACTTGCAGAAGTTGACCTTCCACGCGTGGCTCGACTTGCCGAGCATGTAGATGTTCGCACCCGAGCAGAACATCCGCTCCTTCGCGCTCGTGATCACGACCACCTTGACGGTCGGATGTTCGAAGCGGATGCGCTGCAGGGCGTCGTACAGTTCGATGTCGACGCCGAGATCGTAGGAGTTCAGTTTGAGCTTGTAGCCGGGCGCGAGGCCGCGGTCTTCGGCGACGTCCATCGACAGCGTGGCGACATGGCCGTCGACGCTCAGCTTCCAGTGCGCATAGTGGGCGGGATGTCGATCGTAGCGAATCGCTGGACGCGGCTCGCCGGCCTGCACATCGGGAGTTGCCATGGGTGTTCTTCCTCGGTTAGCTGGGATTGGCCACGGCGTTCAGCAGCGACGCGTAGCTCTCTTCTGAATCGAGCCCGGCGGTGTCGACGACGACATCCGCCTGGGCATACAGCGCGGCGCGCGCATCGAGAATGCGGCGCAGGTCTTCCATCGCTTCGGCATTGCCGGCCATGGGCCGCGTATCGCCCTGCGCGACGACGCGGGCCATGTGTTCTTCGGGCGCTGCCTTCAGCCACACGGTCCGGCAGTTCGTCAGCAGCACGTCGAGCGTCGCGGCTTCGGTGACCAGGCTGCCACCGGTGGCGATGACACAGCGCGGATGCCGCTCGATGACCTGCTCGAGACAGCGTCGTTCATAGCGCCGATAGCCCGGTTGGCCGTAGAGCAGAAAGATCTCGGACAGGCTGACGCCGGCCGCCTTCTCGACTTCACCGTCGAGTTCGATGAACGGCGCGTCGAGCGCCGCAGCGAGGCGCCGGCCCAGCGTGGTCTTGCCCGCGCCGCGCAGGCCGACCAGTGCGATGCGCGCTTGTCGCGCGCTGTCCTCGCGGCCGAACTCCTGCGTGAGCCGCTGGCGGAGGGCGCCGAGCGTGGCGCCGGGCAGGCGCTTCAGTAGCTGCAGCACGAGCGCGAGCTCGGGCGCATCGGCCGCGGGCTGTTCGAGCAGCCCGGTGATGGGCATGCCCAGCGCGTCGGCGAGCTTCGACAGCACGACCACCGACGGATTGGCATCGCCCGCCTCGAGCTGCGCAAGGTAGCGTTCCGACACCTGGGACTGGGCCGCGAGCAGTTTCCGCGTCATGCCGCGGCTGGCCCGGGCGTGGCGCACCCGCTCGCCGATCCGGCGCAGCAGCGCCGCCTCGGCATCCACGGCCTCCGGACGATTCGCGGCGCGATTCGGGCTGTCATCGGTCGGCGCGGAGAAAGACATGCAATATAATGCTGCTATTGATGAATCGATGCACTATAGTACATGCTCGACGCGCACAACAACATAGAACTCAACGGGAATGCATGCTGATGAATACGCCAGTCACGATTCTGGTCGGCACCACCACGGGCAATGCGCAGTACTGCGCCGAGGAAGCCCAGTTCCGCCTCGGTGAGGCGGGTATCGACGCGACGGTGCTGCCGATGGACGGCCTCGATGCGACTGCCCTGGCGTCGCCGGGTGTCTACCTCGTGGTGATCTCGACCTATGGTCAGGGCGATGTCCCCGACAATGCCCGGCCACTCTATGAATCACTGATCCGCGACAAACCGGCGCTCGACCACGTGCACTATGGCCTGGTCTCGCTTGGCGATTCCTCGCACGCGCAGACCTTCTGCTTCGCCGGTCGCCGCTTCGATGCGCAACTGTCCAAGCTCGGTGCCAGCCGCATCGGCGATGTGCTGAATCACGACGCGTCGTCGGGCATCATGCCGGAGGAGGCGACCGCCGCCTGGCTCGGCCCCTGGATAGGGCAGTTGAGCACGGCATCCGCCGCCTGAGCGACGTTCGCGTCGCCGACTTTCGCCAGATCTGATTTCGGAGTGCAGAGCGCGATGAGCGGGCTGACATCTGCTGACACCCCGGGCGCTGCGCCCGTCCTGAACCTGCCGCGCGAGTACAACGCCGCGGTCGATCTCGTCGAACGCAATCTCGCGGCCGGTCGCGGCGACAAGCTTGCGTATATCGACGACCACGGCAGCTACACGTTTGCCGATCTCGCCGCGCGTGTCGATCGCGCCGCCAACGCGCTGCGCGCGCTGGGCCTCGGGCAGGAAGACCGGATCATGGTCGCGCTGCTCGACGGAATCGATTTTCCCGCGGTGTTCCTCGGCGCGATCAAGGCCGGCATCGTACCGGTGGCGACGAATACGCTGCTGAAGCCCACCGACTACACCTTCATGTTGAACGACAGTCGCGCCAAGGCGCTGATCGTGTCGGAGGCCCTGTTGCCCGGATTCGCCGACGGCATTTCCGCCTCGCCGCACCTGAAGCAGGTGGCCGTGTCAGGCAGTGCCCGGCCGGCCCACGGCGTGAGTCTCGCGGCGTTGATGGCCGCTGCCCCGCCGCGGGCACTCGCCGCGCCGACGACCCGCGATGACCCGTGCTTCTGGCTTTATTCGTCCGGTTCGACCGGCACGCCGAAAGGCACGGTGCACATTCACTCGAGTCCCATTCATACCGCCGAACTCTACGCCCGGCCCGTGCTCGGTCTGACCGAGCATGACGTGGTGTTCTCGGCCGCGAAGCTGTTCTTTGCCTACGGTCTCGGCAATGCGCTGTCATTTCCGCTGGCCGTCGGTGCGACCACGGTGCTGATGGCGGAGCGGCCGACGCCCGAAGCGGTGTTCAGACGGCTCGTCGAACGCCAGCCGACCGTCTTCTGCGGCGTGCCGACGCTTTACGCAGCCATGCTGGCAAATCCGGCGCTGCCATCGCGCGATCAGCTGCGGCTGCGCGTGTGCACCTCGGCCGGCGAGGCCCTGCCAGCCGATGTCGGCCGGCGCTTTGCCGGGCATTTCGGCGTGGATGTGCTCGACGGCATCGGCTCGACCGAGATGCTGCACATTTTCCTGTCCAATCGCCCGGGCGAGGTCCGCTACGGGACCACCGGCAAGCCCGTGCCGGGCTATCGCATCCGCCTGATCGGTGACGACGGACGCGAAGTCCCGCCGGGCGAACTCGGCGAACTGCAGATCAGTGGCCCGACCAGCGCCCTCATGTACTGGAACAATCGCGAGCGCAGCCTCGCGACCTTCAACGGCGAATGGACGCGCGCCGGCGACAAGTATTCGATGGATGCTGACGGCTATTACCTCTATGGTGGACGATCGGACGACATGTTGAAGGTCGGCGGCCAGTACGTGTCGCCGTTCGAAGTCGAGGCGGCGCTGATGAGCCATCCGTCGGTGCTCGAAGCGGCGGTGGTCGGCGCGGAGGATGCCGATGGGCTGACGAAGCCGAAGGCCGTGATCGTCCTGAAGGCCGGGATTGCGGGTGAACACGATGTGCTTGCGCGCGAACTGCAGCAGCACGTGAAGAATCTGCTCGCACCATTCAAGTATCCGCGCTGGATCGCATTCGTCGACGAGTTGCCGAAAACGGCGACCGGCAAGATCCAGCGCTACCGATTGCGGGGCGCGGACGCACCGGATTAAGCTTCCATTCAATCAATGCGGAATAGGGTGCAACGATGTATCCCGCCGCCAGTTTGCAGGTCCCATGACATCAACTTTCTTATCCTTCCTGCCGCGGCCGGCCTCGTGGCTGGCGCTGCTGTGCCTGGCCTGCGGGACTGCCGCGGCCGCCGCTCCTCCGCCGACGCCGCTGGAACAACTTAAGTTTCAGCGCATCAGCACGTCGGCCGAGATCAGCGCCTATCTCGACGCGATCGCGGCGGCCGTGCCGTTCGCGAAGAAGGAAATCGTCGGCGAATCGGCACAGGGCCGGCCAATCGAAGCGCTGGCGTTCCGACTCGGCGACGCCCAGGACGGTCCGGCGCGCATGACCATCATGGTGATCGGTTCGCAACACGGGGCCGCTGAACCCGCGGGCGGCGAAGCCTTGATGGTGATTGCGCGCGATCTCGCGTTCGGCGATCTGAAGCCACTGCTCGAAGACGCGGACATCATCCTGCTGCCCAACGCGAATCCGGACGGGCGCGATCTCGGGCGACGCGCCAACGCGAACTGGGTCAATATCAATACCGATTTCGTGCTCGCAGCGCAGGCCGAAACGCGCGTGCTGAAGCAGGCACTCGCCCGCTATGCGCCCGAAGCGCTGCTCGACTCGCACGAGTCCGCCATCCTCAAACGCAAGACCCTGGCCCGTGACGGCTACCTCACCGATTTCAACGCACAGTTCGAGATTGCGAACAATCCGGGCATCACGCCCGACATGCGCCGCTTCGCGCTCGAGGATCTGTTGCCGCAATTGACGGCACGCGTGTCGGAGGCGGGCCTGCCCGCCCATCGCTACATTGGCGAGATCATCAGCATCAAGCAGCCGGTCACCAACGGCGGCCTGACGCTCCGCAACTTCCGCAATACCGCCGGCATGTCGGGCGCGGTGTCCTATCTCGTCGAGACCAAGCTCGACTCGCGCGAAGACTCCTTCCCGACCTATCGCAACATCGGGGTGCGCGTCGACCGTCAGCTCATCTGCATCCGCACGTTTCTGCACCTGATGCACGAACGGCGCGCGGACGTGCTGCGGGAGGTGGCGCTGGCCCGTCAACAGGGTCCGACGGCCAGGATCGGCCTGTATGCGGGCTATGTCGTCGACGAAGCGCATCCGAAGGTCAACATTCCGATGCGCCGCCTCGATACGCGCGAACTCGAGGACATCGAGTTCCGCGATCACCGCAAGCAGGTCGTGGCCGACGAGATTGCGATGCCGTCGACCTTGCTCGTGACCGAACACCAGGCCCGGATTGCCGCGGTGCTCGAACAGCATCATGTCGTCTACGAGCCACTCGCCGAACCGATGACGGTCAGTGTGCTGGCAAGCCGCTATGCGGCGCAGGCGAACATCACCGAGCGCGTGCCTTTGTTGAGCGCCGAGAGCAGGGAACTCGTCGCGCCGGCAGGCACGCTCGTCATCGATACGGCACAGCCGAACGGACGTACCGCGGTGCTGCTGCTGGATCCGAGATCGACCAGCAGCGTGTTCCGCTATCCCGAATTCGCGAAGCTCGTCGACGCGACCCGCGATCACTTCGTCTACCCCGTGTTCAAGGGCGTGGCCCGGACCCCGTGACGCGCAGCGTGACGCTCCAGACGCCGCTCGAAGCCTGCCGTCACACACGGATTACGCAGTCCGCGGAAATCGCCGATTTCCTCGCGCTGCTGGCGGCACACAGCGACGAGGCGGAATGTGTCACGCTTGGTTACGCGGTCAGCGGGGCGCCGCTGCGCGCGCTGCTGTGTCGACGGGACAGTCGCTCGCTGAAACCACGCGTGATGCTCGTCGGCTCGCATCACGGCGGATCCGAACCGGCGGGCGGCGAGGCCCTGCTCGAGGTGGCGCGGGCGCTGCTGCATGGGGATCTGGCGGCGCTGCTCGATCATCTCGATATCGCCATCCTGCCGAATGCCAATCCCGACGGGCGAGATGCCGATTCGAGCCGCAATGCCAACAGCGTCAATCTGAACCGCGACTATGTCCTGCTGTCGCAGCCGGAAAGCCGCGCGCTCAATTCGGCCGTGCAGCGTTATCGTCCGGATGTCGTGCTCGATGCGCACGAGTCCGCGGCGCTGAAGCGCAAGTCGCTCGGGCGGGCCGGTTACCTCACGGAGTTCCAGGCGCAGTTCGACGTCGCCAATAATCCGGCGCTGCCGGCCGCTCAGCTGAGTTTCGGCGAAGACGTCCTGTTGAACGAACTGATTCGGCGCGTGAGCCACACCGGGCTGCACGCGCAACGCTACATCCGTGAGATCCTCTCGCTCGAGCAGGCGTTGACCTATGGCGGCATCACCATCAAGCGCTTTCGCAACAAGGCGGCGGCACTCGGCGCCCTGTCGTTTCTGCTCGAGACCCGGCTCGACCCGAAGGCGGGTGAATATCCGAGTTTTCGCAATATCGAAGTCCGAACCGCGAAGCAGGTGCGCTGCATCCGGATCTTTCTCACGCTGATGGCCGAACGCGCGGCTGAGCTCCTGGCGTTGCGCCGCGCGCCGCGCGGGCTGCAGCCGGGGGATCCGATGGTGCTGTCGGCCGAATATGCGCCGCGCGCCGAGGGCGCGATGATGACGGTGCCGTTGCGCCGTATCGACACCGGCGAGGTGGTCGACATGGTCTTTCGCGATCATCGCCGCATGGCGCTGCATCCACCAATCGCGGCACCGCGCGCCTATCTCGTCGCGCGGCATGCGGGTGTCGTGCGCGATCTGTTGTGGCGCCATGGGCTGCATTTTCACTACCTGCCGCGCGCCGAGTCCGTGCGCGTCGTCGAGCAGCGGGTGGAGCAGGTGTTCGCTGACGGTGAACTGGCGCTGAGGACCAGCGAACGCGAGCGCAGCGTCCAGATGCCGGCGGGCGCGCTGCGCATTCCGCTCGACCAGCCCTGCGGTCGCGTGGTGCCGCTGTTGTTCGAGCCAGGGTCGTCGAGCATGGCGTATGGCTACCCGGCCTATCGCCGCCTGCTGTGCCCCGGAGAACCGCTGTTCGTCTATCGCGAGCTATGATGGCCGCCACGCAGTGCTCGCGCTGATCCGGCGCGTACTGACCGCCCATCCGAGGCCTGTCGCTGATGCGAGTGTCCGCTGCAACGTCCGGCTCCCTGCGTTACCCCTGCGCGCTGCTCGCCGGTTTCATCGCCGTGTTCCTCGCGCTCGGCATTTCGCCCGCCTTCCGTCACGACTGGGCACTCGAGAATGTCGTGGCGCTCGCGCTGACCGCCGCGCTGGTCCTCACTGTACGGCACCTGCGATTCTCGAATCTCGCCTACACGTGCATCTTCGTGTTCCTGGTGCTGCACGAGATAGGCGCGCACTACACCTACAGCCTGGTGCCGTACGACGACTGGTGGCGGCAGGTGTCAGGTGCGTCGCTGAACGAACAGTTCGGCTGGCAACGCAATCATTACGATCGTCTGCTGCATTTCCTGTATGGCCTGCTGATGATGCCGGCGGCACTCGAACTGTTTCACGCGATGGCCCCGGGGCGGGGTTGCTGGCGCTGGCTGCCGGCACTCACGTTCCTGTGGTCGCACGCGGTCATCTATGAACTGATTGAATGGGCGGCCGCCGTGATCTTCGGGGGTGACCTCGGTGTGGCCTACCTCGGCACGCAGGGCGACACATGGGACGCGCACAAGGACATGGCGCTGGCGCTGGCCGGCAGCATCGCGGGGCTGGTGTTCGTGCTCGGTATCGGCGGGCGGGACGTTGGAGAGAACACAGCCCCGGACACGTGAGGTGGCGGGGCTGCAGACGGCAAACGGTACGGGAAGTGGCTGGGACTAGGATTCGAAATAAGTATTTAAAAAATTGATATATTTAAAATAAATATTTTGAATAAAAAATTAACTACACATTTTGCTACGCAATTCGGCTGTGCTGTCGCGGACTCGCTCGAAAAGCAGATGCCTCGAGTTCTACTTCGCTGACTAGGTGAGCAGCGGGAGACATGCAGGTCATTCGCCGAGCTTATTCGACCACGTCGCGATAATCGCCAGGCTCATAGGGCGCGAACACCTCCTTGAACGGAGCGAACGCACCGCGCTTCCTGAGAGGAGACACGCCAAAATCTTCGAGCAGCTCATCGTGGTAGTGGAGCATGTGCAGCAGAAGGCGGGCAGCACGGCCTATGGACGGCGGCATCACACGCCGCTTCCACGCCTGCTGTGCACCGATATTTTTCAGCATGTCGTCGTCCGACGGCAGCGCATGACGACCATCGAGGAGATCGGCGAGCCAACGTGCCTGCAGGTTGTACGTGAGCACGCTGGTAATAGTTGATGCATAGCCGACGAATGCGAGGTTCTTCACCTCCGGGTGGGCCATCTGACGGTAGAGGTAGAGGCCGTCGTCCGAAAAGTTCAGAGCGGCTCGCACGTCGGCCGCGAGGTAGCTGTAATCTGACTCCCAGCCTGTTGCCAGAATCACGGTATCGACATCCAGCGTTTCGCCATTCGAGAGGCGCAGACCGCTCGCCGTGAAGGCGGAGATCTCGGCCTCGATCGGCGCGATTTCACCCGATCTGAGCTGACGATAGAACGCTGGCCGCGGCAGCATCACGGATTCCCCGAACGCATCGAATTCGATCGGCACGTTTGGTACGAGATTCGGGCGGATGCCTCCGCGTGAGCCCAAGTCATACTGGGCCCGCAGCAGCAATTCCACGATTCGCCACCAAGCCCACACCAGCGGTTTGCCCAGTGTGTGCAGGCAACGCTCCACCTGGGAGGGGCGATAGTGCAGCGGGATCAGTGCGCTGGTGAGGCGGTTCAACATCGCCCATTTGAACGGCAGCACATTGAGCAAGCGCGGGGGCACCGGCCAGTGTGTCTGGCGGTACACGATGCTCGTCGCGGCGGCCACGGCGGACGACTCCAGCGCGGCGTCCGTCGCGCTCTTGCCGAAGCCGATGACGGCCACTTTCTTCCCCGTCAATTGACACCTGTCGCGCAAAGCCGACACGTGCAGGATGTCGCCTATGAACGCGTCCTGTCCGGGAAAGGCGGGCAAATGGGGCTTGTTGGACTACAGTCCGGTGCAGACGACCACGAAATCGAACTCCGCGCTGAGCGGCTTGGTGCCCTGGACGTAGTCGATTCGCCAGCCAGCCCCGGCGGGCTGACGGCTGAGCTGCTCCACGGTCGCTTCGAACGCGATAAGGGGCCATACGTCGAAGTGCTTCGCGTATCGCTCGAGGTAATCACGCACGACCGGTCCCGGCGTGAAGTCGGCGACCTCCGGGGGCAGCGGCCAATCCGGAAACTCGTAGAGTTCACGCTGCACCTGGGTCCCGAAATTCGAGTAGCCGGCCGCCCACACGCCCCCCAGCCGGTCGGCGCGTTCGAACACCGTGCAGGCGTAACCTCGTCGCAGCAGGGTCTTTGCCGTCACGAGGCCGGCGACGCCGGCACCGATGATGCCGACGGTACGGATGTAGTTAATGCTCATCTCGTCATCGCACCCTGGGCCGGATGAGCTGCCATATGCGAGTGCCGGCGTAAACGAGCGTCGCCAGCAGCCACAAGCTCAATACGTAGGTGCCGAACAACGTCCAAAGGCCCACGGTCCACAGCACGACCGGAACAGCCCTAGAGGGGCTGTAAACGGCGTGTGGGCGGCGGCGGCGGGCCCGCAGTAGCCCACAGGCGTGCGCTGCACCGGCGATTGCGCCAAGCGCTAAGCCAAGCTGGAGAAGCGCGTTCATCCGGCGTCGCGCCGTGAAGTGCCGTCAGCGTGCCAACGGTCAGGCACGGATACCAACTACTTCCAGATATTCTGCTTCGATCCGCGTTTCGCTGCTGTCTGCCAGATTAGCCCCCGCCCAGTGCGCTTCCAGATCGCGGCGTAATGCTCGCTGCCCCGCCTCGTCGAGCGCGGCGAATGCGCGGTTCGTCGGCCCATAGAACGTGCGAAAGAACTCCACGACATCCGCGGGCGGCAACGGGTAGTGAACGGCATAGAGCTTGCGGGCGAGTGTCAGGTCCGAGAGCCCCGTGGCGAAGCGCTCGCGCACCGTGTTTTCGTCGCCCCACAGCACTGGTGAGGGCATGCCGGAGGGCGGTGGTACATGCATTCCCGTCAGTTTGAACATCTGGCCGATGAAGCCACCGGGCGTCCAGTTGCCCATGACGATACGGCCACCGGGGCGGCAAACCCGACATAGTTCCGCGGCCACCAAATCCGGGCGTGGTGCGAACATGGCACCAATCAGACTGAACACCAGGTCGAAGTTTTCGTCGGGAAGCGAAAGTGCTTCGGCATCTCCTTCCAGGAAGGTGATGGGCAAGCAGGCGTCTGCAGCCCGGGCTCGCGCCTGTTCGATGAGGTTGGTCGCAATGTCGACCCCGGTCACGACGGCGCCCAGCCGTGCGGCGGGCAGTGACAATTGACCGGCCCCGCAGGCTACGTCCAGCACGCGCAGTCCGGGCTGAATGTGCAAGGTCTCGAAAAATCCCGTTGCGCCCGGTTCGAGGTACTGCGCGAAGTGGCCGTAGTCTCCTGCCATCCACATCGACTTTAGACGGGCCTTCAGCACCTCTATCTCGTTGGGCAGTGTCATTTTGATTCGCTCCTGCCGATTAAGTGATGGCGAGGGTCGGTGCCGCGCCCTCAGTTTCTGATCAAGTCGTTCGCCGTCGGAAATCCACGTTCACGCCACGCAGTCATGCCGCCGCGGACCACCCTCGCCCCCTTGAACCCGTGGTCGGCCAATAATGCAGCCGCGGCCGTGGACTTGCGGTCGGTTCGGCAGATCAGGGCAATGGCTTGCGCATGCTTCTCGTCGAGTTCCGGCATGCGCGCTGCCAGTTCGTCGAGAGGCAAATTGATGGCGCCCGAGATATGGCCCTGCTCACCGTTGAAGTCTTCTCGTGTGCGCACGTCCACCACACGCGCGGCGCCACGTGCCAGCAGCTCGGCGAGTTCGTCGATGCTCAACATCGTGGTCGACGCGTCCGAGGTCCAGCTGCGACGCTGCAGCACCAATCTGGCAATGGCCACGCCGACGACGGCGGCCATGACGAGGGCCAGCAGAAAATACATATTCATGGCAGCTTTTCCTTTACGGTCCACTGTCGACGGTTGATAACGTAACGGTCGAGGTGGCCCTTGAATGGCAGCAGCAGCAGACCAGGCAACCAAGTCACCTGCGCCGGCTGCGTGAAGTCGCGAATGCCGATTTCCATTTCCGTATGGCCGCGGCGCGGTTGCGCCCTATAGGTGCCGAACAGGAAATCCCACCAGGCGAGGTTGAAACCAAAGTTGGAGTTGGTTTCGTCGTCCTCGATGGAGTGATGAACCCGGTGCATGTCGGGCGTCACGATCACCAGGCGCAACGCGCGATCGAAGGCCAGCGGCAACCTGACGTTGCCGTGGTTGAACATGGACGTGGCATTGAGCAGCACTTCAAAGGCAATCACTGCGAGGACGGTCGGGCCGATCAGGAGGATCGCGGCGAACTTGATGAGCATCGACACTACGATCTCGAGCGGATGAAAGCGGGCGCCGGTCGTCAGGTCGTAGTCGGGGTCCGCATGATGCACGCGATGCAGGCGCCACAAGGCGGGGACCGCGTGGACGAGTACGTGCTGTGTCCAAACCACGAGATCGAGCGCGATGATGGCGAACACAGCCTCCAGCCACGCTGGCCCGGCCACGAGGCTGAGCAGTCCCCAGCCCTGCGAGGTGGCAAACGCCGCCACGCCAACGGCGCCGGCCGGAAACAGGATGCGAAGGATGAAGGCGTTCATCGCGACTAACGCGAGGTTGTTGCCCCAGCGGGCCGCCTTTGACCTGGTTAGTCGACGACGCGGCGCTAAGATCTCCCAGAGGGCCATGAGCACCAGGACAGCGGCGAAAGCGCCACCCCGGATGCCGATTTCATGACCGCTTATCCATTCCGCCATCGGGATGCCATTGTTTTGGGGTACCGGTCGGAGAATGTTATTCAATTGATTGATTGAATGAAAGCGGCAGGGCACAGTAGGGGCATGCCAACAGCGCCGAAGCACATTCTTTTTGAGGAACTCGCCCGCATCGCCCAGGCGCTAGGTAATGCCCATCGTCTGGGCATCCTGGAACAGGTCGCGCAGGGCGAACGCGCGGTGGAGGTGCTTGCCCAAGCCAATGGAATATCCATCGCCAACGCGTCCCAACACCTGAAATTGCTCCGGGCGGCCGGTCTTGTGGCATCGCGTCGTGCCGGCAAATTTGTGCTGTACCGGCTCGCCGACGATTCCGTGCTAGAGCTAATGTCCGCGCTGCGCGGCACCGCAGAACGGAATTCGGCCGAAGTTCGCCGAGTGCTGAATGAATATTTCTGGCAGCGAGATGGGATGGAGGCAGTATCTCGCACGGAACTGCTGGAGCGGATACACCTTGGCCTAGTCACTGTGCTCGATGTACGGCCGCACGATGAGTTCATGCTCGGCCACGTTCCTGGCTCTGTCAATGTGCCGCTCCACCAGCTTGAAGAGCGGCTGTCTGAATTGAATCCCTCTCACGAGATCGTGGCCTATTGCCGCGGCGCATATTGCGTTCTCTCGTTCGACGCAGTTGCCCGGTTGCGGACGTTTTTTCCGGAGTGGCGAGCGGCCGGGTTGCCGTGCGAGGTTTGCGCGGAAACGTGAGGACATCTCCGCAGGCTCAAATTCTGCGGAACAGATTTCGAAGAGCCCTTTTCTAGTGGAACCACGGTCTGTCACACCCAGTAATTGACCGAGGAACTTCACGTTTTGCAGTGATGACCAGATCTGGCTTCAATAACCCTGCCTGTCCTGACCTTTCAGCATTTGGTTCATCATTTCCGCCACCATCGCCGGAGTGATTTCTTGCGGGCGCTCGGGTAGCACGCCGAGATTTCTAATGATTTCTCCCTGCCGGCGAGTTGCCACATTTCCATAACTGTAAAAGGTCGTCAGCACGCCATCATGACCCAGATTCTGGCTCCACGCCTTGAATTCTTCCGGTGAGCGGCAGACTCGCTCGCCAAGCT
>LNEL01000043.1 GCA_001464935.1 Gammaproteobacteria bacterium Ga0077536 | reverse complement strand
TGGGCACGGCGTCCGACTGTCCTGTCGCCCCGAGACGCGACCTCAGGGCGACCACGGAACAATACAAGGTTGGGCTGACGCAGGAAGCCCAACATGGGTGCCTCTGTGAGAACCCTGTCATGTCGATTCATCGGTCACGGGCGGCGCGTATTCATGCGCGTACCGGGAGCACTGCGAGGCGCATGCGTTCGGCTTCTTGCGTCAGCCCAACCTGGGCCTGGTGCGCGTTCACGCTCAGTTGGCCGACCGGATGCCCCCTGCCGCGAGTGCTGTCTGTCACCTGACGGCACGCGCAAGCGCAAGTGCGCGCTGCATCACGCAGTTGCGCTTGCGCATGCCGAATCACGCTGCCTACACTTGCGACGCGCTGGGCAACGCTTGCCGTCTATTAAATCTATAAGAGCTTCAGCGCGCCAGGAGGTACAGGTTTGTCGCCACTGACGGCGTCAGTGCTCGCGGTCGACGATAACGCGACGATTCGCAAAGCCATTGCGATGCGCCTGGGCGCGAATGGCTTTCGGGTCGTCACGGCAGCTGACGGCCCGCGCGCACTGCAGGCAATCGAGCAGGAGGAATTCGATCTCGTCCTGCTCGATCTGAAAATGCCAGGCATGCGCGGCGACGAGGTGCTCAAAGCGCTGCGTGAGCGCTATACGACGACGCAGCTCCCGGTGATCATCCTGGCTGCGAGCGACAGCAAGCAGGACATCGCCAAGAGTCTCGAGCTGGGCGCCAACGACTACGTCGTGAAGCCCGGCGACCTGCCCGTCCTGATCGCCCGCATCAATACCCAGCTGTCGCTGAAGGACGCCTCACGTCGCCTGCGCGAACGGGAAATCGCGGACGGCGGCCTGACCGCGGCGCATGGTCGCTGGACCGCCGCCGACGCCGCGCCCCCGTTCGACAGCCCGTGGGCCGCGGCCGGCGCAAGCGATCGGCGCTTTCAGCTGCTCTACGACAACACGCCGCTGACCTGTTTCACACTCGATCGCGATCTGAAGATCCTGTTCGCAAACCGCTTTGGTATCCAGATGCTGGGGTATCAGGCGCGCGAACTGGTGCATCACTCCATCCTCGATTTCTACGCACCACCCGACCAGGCACTGGCTGCTGAGTGCCTGCAGGGCGCGCTCGCACTGCCGTCGCGGCTGCATCGGTGGGAGTGCCGCCGCCGCAAACGCAACGGCGACCTGATCTGGATGCGGGAGACTGTGCGGGTGGTCGGCCATGGCAGCGAGACCATGCTGCTGATGACCTGCGAGGACATCGACGATGCCTACAAGCTGTCAGAAAAGCTGAACTACCATTCCTCACACGACGAGTTGACCGGTGTCGCCAACCGCAAGGTGCTCGAAGATCGCCTGTCCCGCGTGCTCGAGAGCGCGCACAGCGAAGGCTCGCAGCACACGCTGGCGATCATCGATGTCGACCAGTTCAAGATCATCAACGACACCTGCGGCCACGCCGCAGGCGACGAACTGCTGCGCCAGGTGGCGCGGCTGCTGCGCCAGGTCATCCGCAAGCGCGACACGCTGGCCCGCATCGGCGGCGACGAGTTCGCGCTGCTGCTCGAGGACTGTCCGCTCGGCGACGCGACACAGACGGCGGAAGCCGCGCGCCAGGCCATCGAGGCACTGCAGTTCGACTGGGAACAGTCGACACACCGGGTCTCCGTCAGCGTCGGGCTCGTCGCGCTGAACGCCCAGTGCGAGAACGTGATCAGCGCGCTCAGCATGGCTGACACGGCGTGTTACGCGGCCAAGGATTCCGGCCGCAACCGGCTGCACGTCTACCAGCTCGACGACGCCAGGGTCGTCACGCGTCACGGCGAAATGCGCTGGGCCACCCGGATCAACGATGCGCTGCGTGAAGACCGCTTCGAACTGAGTCTGCAGGAAATCGCGCCGATCGCCGGTGACTCGCTCGGCGATCACTATGAACTGCTGATCCGCATGCGCGATGAGAGCGGTGCCCTGATCATGCCCTGCGAGTTCCTGCCCGCCGCCGAGCGCTACAACCTGTCGGGCAAGGTCGACCGCTGGGTGATTGGCCACGCGCTCGAATGGCTGGGCACGAACCCCGAGTTGCTGGCGCGGCTGCACCTGTGCAGCATCAACCTGTCCGGCCAGTCCTTCGGCAACGATGAGATCCTGCGCTTCATCCTCGAGCAGCTCGACCAGAGTGCGGTGGAGCCGTCGAAGCTGTGCTTCGAGGTGACCGAGACTGCCGCGATTTCGGACATCGTGCAGGCGACGCGCTTCATCTGCACCTTGCGCGACCGGGGGTGCCTGTTCGCGCTCGATGACTTCGGGAGCGGCTTTTCGTCGTTTGCCTATCTCAAGAACCTGCCCGTCGATTTCCTGAAAATCGACGGCAGCTTCGTACGCGAGATCGCGAACGACTCGATCGACCTCGCGATGGTGAAGTCGATCAACGACATCGGACACGTGATGGGCAAGAAGACCATCGCCGAGTTCGTCGAGGACGAAAACGTCCTGGCGCTGCTGAAGGTCGTTGGCGTGGATTACGCCCAGGGCTACGAGATCGGCCGCCCGACCCCGCTGTCGCTCTTCCCGCTCGGCAAGAACACGCCTCACTGAGCCCCGACGGCCGGGGAACTGCGGCAAGCGTCACAGCTTGCGCGCAGCCGCAGTGATCAAAGTCACAATCGTTCACCGCTGACATTGTGTGTGCATCTTGCGTGCACTATTTCTACTCTCGAAGGCAAGGAATCGGAAACGACGGCCCTGCCTCAAGAAGTTCCACTATCAGTCGCTACGTCACGATATGCAGAAGACCCCAATGGCCAGAATCACGCGACTCGTGCCGCCCCGTGCGACGGCGCTTCTGACCGAGTGTCACAAGCTCGTGAAGGAGGCGCTGCCGCCAGTGCTGAAGACCTTCGTCGACCGTGTCGACGACGCGTTCTTCGAACTGGCGAACAAGGCGGACAATTCGCAACGGCAACAGCTCTATTTCGACGCGATGCGCGAACTGCGCCTCAAGCGGCCGCAGCTCGAACGCGAATTCTTCGCGAGCATCGACGCGAACCTCGAGCGCGCCGTCAATACGCCGAACCGTAAACTCGCCGCCGTCGGTCACGACCCGGCGCAGGAACTGACGCTGCTCGGGGTCGACGACGTCGAAGAGGATCTCGCCGTCACCAACCTGATCGAGAGCCTGGAAGCCCGGGCCCGGCAGGAATTGTTCGCGCTCGATCAGCGCGTTGCCCACCTGTTGAGCGACTCCAGCCACAGCGCCGGCAATCCGTTCGGTCCGCAGGCCCTCGGCCAGGCGCTGCGCGCCCTCGCCGACGGCCTGACCGCCGGCGTGGAAGTCAAAATCACCCTGTTGAAGCTGTTCGATCGGCACGCGACGAGCGGCATCGTGGAGCTGTATCGAGCGCTGAATGAACTGCTGGTGCAGGAGGGCATCCTGCCCAAGCTGACGCCGGGTTACGCGCGCCAGGGCGCGCCGCGCACGCGGGTCATCATCGAGACCGATGAAGGCACGGCCGAAGCGGCCGGCGAAGACGTCTTCGGTACGCTGCAGAAGCTGATGCATAGCGGCCCGGGCGCCCTGAACGCGGCCCTGGGCATTGGTGCCGGTCCGCGACCGGGCGCTGGCGGAACCTCAAACGGCATCGGCCTGCCCGCCGGGTTCGGCGCGGCTGCCGGCATGCCGGGCCTGCCTGGTGGCGTCGGTGGTGTCGGTGGTGTCGGTGGTGTCGGTGGTGTCGGTGGCGTCGGTGGCGTCGGTGGCGTCATGGCCGACGGCGGATTTCCCGGTCTCGATACCGACCTGACGGGTGCCGCTGGTGGGCCGGTCATGGGCGTCGCCGCGATGCCGACCACGGCGTTCATCACGGGTCTGACGCAGCTCCAGCAGGGTGCCCGGGTCAGCAGCGATTTCGCGGCGCTCGCGAACGTCGATCCGGCGCTGGTCGCCAATGGCGCGGTCAACGTGATAAGGACCATGCGTGAGCACGGCGTGGCCGCGGGCATCAGCGATACCGATACGCTCACACTCGACATCGTGGCGCTGCTGTTCGACTACATCCTCAAGGACGCCTCGATCGCGGACGCCATCAAGGCACTGATCGGACGCCTGCAGATCCCGTACCTGAAGATCGCCCTGCTCGACAAGGATCTGTTCTCGAAGAAGTCGCACCCCGCGCGCCGACTGCTCGACGCAATGGCGGAAGCCTCGGTCGGGCTCGGCGAGTCCGCGCTCGCGCACGACGCGCTGTACGAGAAGATCGCCTATGTCGTCGGCCGCGTGCTCGCGGACTTCGACAGCAATCTCGACCTGTTCGGCCAACTGTTGTCCGAATTCGAGTCGTTCATGGCCGACGATCTCGCCTCGACCCAGCGTCGCACCGAGCTGTCGACGAAATCGCTGCGCACCCGCGAGAAAGTGGTGCTGGCGAAGATGGCCGTCGATGAAGCCGTGGCACAGCGCCTGAAGGACGTCGAAACGCGCGAGTTCGTGCGGCAGTTCGTGCAGGACTACTGGCGCCAGATGCTGATCGTCACCCACGTCGAGGACGGTGCCGAATCCGAAGTCTGGCACAGCCGTCTCAGCGTGATCGACGAACTCGTCTGGTCCGTGCAGACCAAGACCACCCCGGAAGAGAAGAAGGAACTCACGAGTCGATTGCCGAAGTTGCTCAAGCAGCTGCGCGCCGGCATGCACGAGCTCGAGATGGATCCGGTGGTGTGCTCGAAATTCCTGACG
Organism: Gammaproteobacteria bacterium Ga0077536; assembly: GCA_001464935.1. Classification (GTDB taxonomy): domain Bacteria; phylum Pseudomonadota; class Gammaproteobacteria. The sequence goes on along the minus strand of LNEL01000043.1, from coordinate 115,616 downwards.
ATGCTCGCGAGCGTTCACGTCGTGTCGGTCAAGCAGGTCGAAGAAGCGACGCTCGCCGAGCGCAAGCTGCTCAAGCGCGAACACGAACAGGGCGCGGCCCTGGCTGCCGAGCAGTCCGAGGAAGAGTTCGTCAAGCAGGCGCTGAACCGGCTGCTCTCGCGCAAGTCAATTGATGTCGAGACGCTGGACATCGACCTGTCCGCGTTCGAGGCGGCGCCAACTGCAGAAGCAGTGGCCGAGGAAATCACTGCCGAGAATCCGGAAGACAACGAGTTCGTCGAACAGGTCATGGAGCTCGACCTCGGCGACTGGCTCGACCTCGTGACGCTCGACGGCGAGTCGGTGCGATCGCGGTTCACTTACATCAGCCCGGTCACCGGCCGGTACCTGTTCACCGACCGCCAGGGCAACAAGGCATTCGACCTGAACTTCGATGAACTGGTCGGTTTCTTCCGTCGCGGCGGCGCCACCCGGGTCAGCAAACAGCCCGACCCCCTGTTCGACCGCGCCATCGGCGAACTGATGGACCGCCTGGAGCATCAGGCCGTCGCCTGACCCCCCTGCCCCGCATCCCGGCGCGGCGAATCGGGCGGCCCCGCGCGAGGCGCCGCCTTCGCGGGGTCCGCCGCTTGCTGTAGGCACGCCGGCGAAATCCCCCTAAGCCCTTGTAATCGAGCCGCTTTTGAGCCATGCTGCGTTGCAGGTGCGAATGCCCGCGGAAAATTTCCGTGACGCCGCTCGCGAATTCGCCGGAGCAGACTCAAGTCTTTGAGCAGACTCAGAAATGAGTTTTTCCGGTAATGGTTCGCGGAATGGTTTTACAGGACTTAACAAGTTCCTGTGACCGCCGTCATACTCCGACGGAACTCGCTCATAAAAAGTATTTGTGGACGGAAGGCTTATAAGAAGCCGGGTACCGGTCGCGGAGCCGGACTCAATACGGAAGTGACTTGGCAATCTTTCGAAAGGATCAGGCTATGAAAATGAACAAGAACATGATGAGCGCTATCGCGGGCGCGGCCTTGCTGGCCGGCACCTCGGTTGGCGCCCAGGCCGCTACGGTGACCTTCAGCAATCTGGCTGACGGCAACAATGCAGCGCAGTTTTTCGATATCGGCAGCACCACGATTGCCGGTAACTCCATTTCGATTGGCATCAATGGCTTCACCGCCAACGGTGCGAACAATCTCACCCTGTCGGCGCTGGACACCTTCTCCTTCCTGGTGACCGCCCCGACCGGCTTCAAGATCACCAAGGTGACCTACACCGAGTCCGGCAATGGCCAGACGACCGGTGGCGTCGCCATGGCGACCGGCTCGATCACCGCTGACGGCACGCCGAAGAACTTCCTGACCCAGCTGTTCCTGCCGAACACCGGCCTGAGCGACTGGTCGATCGGTGGTTCGGTCGACGTCGCGAACAAGGACTCGATCGCCGTGTCGATCGTCAACAGCCTGTTCGCCGTGGCCTTCGACCCGACCCAGATCGCGACGATCTCGAAGACCGGCGCGTCCATCTCTGTCGATGTCGCCCCGATCCCGCTGCCGCCGGCGGTGTGGATGCTGGGTTCGGCGATCGTCGGCCTCGTGACCGTGAGCCGTCGCAAAGCCGCCTGAGTCGAGACATCTGTCTGACTGCGTAAAGGCCGGGTAATCCCCGGCCTTTTCGTTTTCCGGCCAGCCATCCCCGGTGGCATGACCGCGCCCATTGCGTCTATAGTCCCCGCTCGACGCCTGATTCCTGCAACCAGTCACGAGCGCAATCCATGCCCGACCGGGCGCCCAGTGCCCACGCCTCCATTGCCGATGCCACGGAGGTCACCATCAGCGCCGGCGGACGGCCGATCATCGAGCAGGCCACGTTCGATGTCCGGCGCGGCGAAATTTTCGCGATCATGGGGGCCAGCGGCGCCGGCAAATCAACACTGCTCCGCACGATGGTGGGCCTTGCGGCGCCCAGCCGCGGCGTGGTGCGGCTGCTCGGCCAGGACCCCTATCAAATGCCTGGCAACGCGCTCTACGCGCTGCGCAGGCGCGTCGGCGTCGCCTTCCAGGGCGGCGCGCTGCTCGGCGCACTGTCCGTCATCGAGAACGTCGAACTGCCGTTGCGGCTCAATACGCGGCTGGACCCGGCAACGATCCGCATCATGGCGCACCTCAAGCTCGAGCTGCTGAACCTGCGTGACGTCGATGGCCTGTATCCGTCGCAACTGTCGGGCGGCATGGCCAAGCGGGTGAGCCTCGCACGCGCGGTGGTGATGGATCCCGAGCTCGTGTTCTTCGACGAACCGGCGGGCGGACTCGACCCGCAGAATGCCGCCGAGCTGGATACGCTGATCCTCAAACTCCGCGCCGCGATGAAGTGCAGTTTCGTCATCGTCACGCATGCGCTGGACAGCGCCCTCGCGATTGCCGACCGCATCATGATCGTGGAACACGGCCGCGTGCTCGCGCTCGGCACGCCAGCCGAGATTCGCGCGCTCGACGACGCGCGCATCGCGGCGATGTTCGGACGCACCGGCAGCAGCAGCGTCACGGAGCGTGCCGCGTACCTCGATCGCCTCACCGCAGGCCTCTGACGCAATGTCACCGACCAGCCTCGCCACCACGCTCCAGCGCCGTGTCATCAATCTCGGCGCGATGGGGCTGTTTCTCGGACAGGTCCTGCGCCGGCTGCCGCACCGCGCGGCGCGTGCCGGCACGCTGGCCGGCCTCGTCGTCGCGATTGGCAGCCGGTCGATGGGTCTGATGATCGTGGCCGGCGGCTTCGTCGGTGCGATGCTCGCCGTGCAGTTCTTCGATACGCTCTCGCGTTTCGGCTCCCCCTCGATGCTCGGCGCCGCGGTCGGGTTGGGTCTGATCCGGGAGCTGGGGCCGGTCCTTGCAGCACTGATCGTGCTCGGCCGCGCTGGCTCGGCGCTTGCCGCCGAAGTCGCCAGCATGCGCGGCAGCCAGCAACTCGACGCGCTCGCGTGCATGGCCATCGACCCGCTCGCCTACCTGATGGTGCCGCGGCTCATCGCGTGCCTGATCAGCCTGCCCCTGCTGACCGCCATCTTCGACGTCGCCGGCCTCCTCGGCGGCATGTGCATCGGCGCGCTGAGCTTCGGCAGCAGCGCCGGCATTTTCCTCGACAGTGCCGCCAGCGGCATTGGGCCGGCGGATGTCCGCATGGGCTTCGTGAAATCCGTGGTCTTCGCCGCGCTGATAGGCTGGATCTGCCTCGGCAAGGGCTTCCTCGCGCCGGCCGTGCGCGGCACGGAAGATGTGAGCCGTGTCAGCGCCGATGCGGTGGTGATAGCATCGATGTCGATTCTGGGTGCCGATTACCTGCTGAGTGCGTTGATGTCATGACCGCCGGAACGCGTTCTTCGAATTCATTTGCGCTGGGGCTTTTGATGGTCGTCGGATTGGGCTGCCTGGCGTGGCTCGCACTGCGGCTCGGCGACTGGCATTCGCCGTTCGCGCGCCACTACGAACTGAACGCTCGCTTTGCATCAGCGTCGGGACTGCGCGAAGGGGCGTTCGTCGAAATCGCCGGCGTCCGCGTCGGCAGCGTGACGTCGATCGCACTCGATCCGGCGCGCTTCGAATCGGTCGTCGCGATGCGCCTGCTGCCGGGCCTGCGTCTGCCATCGGATGCGATTGCCTCGATCCGGACCTCGGGCCTGATCGGCGAGAAATACGTGAGAATCACACCGGGCGGCGCGACCGACATGCTGCCGCCGGGTGGCGAGATCCTCGACACGGAGTCCTCGATCAATATCGAGGAATTGATCAGCAAGTACATCTTCGAGGGTGGGGACAAGTGAGCACGACGCGGCTGCCAGCACGCCGGCCTGTGACCATGCTGTCCGCCCTCCTCGCGCTCGCGCTGGTCCTGGTAAGCGAGGCTCCCCGCGCGTCGGAGTCGCCTACTGAGGTGGTACGGGCCACCATCAGCGCGGTACTCGATATCGCCCGCCGCGACGGCCCCGACGCGGTCCAGCGCACCGAGGCTCTCGCCGTCGTGCGCCGGCATTTCGATTTCGAGTCAATGTCCAGACGCGTGCTCGCGACGCATTGGGCCGGCGCCCTGCCTGCGGAACGCGCGCGTTTCGTCGAGTTGTTCACCGAACTGCTGACTCGCAGCTACTGGCGCAAGATCGCGAAGTATCGCGGCGCGCCAGTGGAGTATGTGTCCGAACGGATACGCGAGGGGCGCTACGCGACGGTGGCGACGCTGGTGCAGACCGATCAGGCCCGCGTGCCCGTCGATTATCGGTTGCAGCGCACGGACCGGGGCTGGCAGGCCTATGACGTTGCGATCGAACAGGTCAGCCTGGTACGCAACTACCGCGGCAGCTTTCAGGACATCGTGCGCAAGGAGGGTGTCGCGGCCTTGCTGACCCAGCTCGAAGCCAAGGTCGCCGCACTGCCGCCGTGACGCGTGCGCAAGTGCCGGCTGCCGCCGGTCCGCATCAGGGGCTGCCCTTGCCTTCCGCCGCCCGATGGCGCGCCAGCCGGCTTTCGAGATCCTGCAGCAGTCCGTCCATCCCCTCGGATTTGACGATTGCATCGAACGTATTGCGATAGTTGTTCACGAGGCTCACGCCTTCGATCACGACGTCATACGCATACCAGACGCCATCGTTGTTCTTCAGCTTGTAGTCGACCGGAATCGTACTCGCATCGGTCCTGATCACCGTGTTCACGACCGCTCGCGCCCCCGCGATCGTCTCCTTCGTGACCTCGACGCGCTGGTTGGTGTGCGACTCGATTTTCGCGCGATAGGTCTCTTCGAGATACTGCGAGAAGAATTCGACGAACTGCCGCTTCTCCTCTTTCGAGGCGGTCTGCCAGTTACGCGCGAGCACGCTCTGCGACATGCTGCGGAAGTCGAAGCCCTCGTTGATGATGCTGCCAATCTCGCGCCACTTGTCGCGGCGGCTACCCTCCTCACGATGCAGGACATCCACGATCGCCGCGACCGTCTGCTCGACCCGTTGCGTCGGTGTCTGCGCCGCGACCGCGGCCGTGCTCCACATCATCGCGCCCAGACTGAGCATCAGCCAGCCGCGCGCCGCCATTCCGCCCAGTCTGCCCGCTACGCTCTGCATGCCGGTTTCTCCCGCATTGCCTCGTTCACTCAATTGACGACCCGAATGGCGATCGTGACTGGCTCATCGCCAATGTCGACGGTCTCGACGTGTTCGCCGACGGGAGTCGTCGCCGCGACGAGCCCGCGTGCCAGGACTTCGCCGGCGATGTATTGCGTCTGGGCGCCCAGCGCCTGCATCACACGCGCCGAGGCGTTGATCTCGACGTCGATGCGCGCCGTCAGCGCCAGGTCGAGCGTCTTGCGCATGTTCTGAATCACGCGCACGGCTTCACGGGCGAGACCCTGCTCGCGCAGGTCGTCGGTGAGCTCGACGTCGAGCGCCACCGTCACCGGACCTTCCTGGGCGACCAGCCAGTGCCCAATCTCCTCGCTCTGGATATCGACATCCGCGAGTTCGATCTGCAGCGGGCTGCCATCGACCGTGACGGCCAGCCGGCCGGCCGCAATCAGCTGCCCGACTTCATCATTGGACAGCGCGGCGATCGCTGCCGCCGCCGCCTTCATCTGCTTGCCGAGCCGCGCCCCGAGCCGCTTGAAATTCGCGCGCGCGGAACGGCGCACCAGCGCACTGCTGTCCTCGATCGCTTCGAGTGCGCGAACGTTGACTTCGTCGAGGATGATGTCACGCACCGCCGCCAGCGCATCCGGCGCCACACCGCCCCCGCCCGTCACCAGCAGAATGCGCGACAGCGGCTGACGGACGTTCAGGCCGGCCCGGTTGCGCAACAGTAGCGTCAGCGACACGACGGTCCGCGCGAGGCCCATGCGTGCCTCGAGCGCCGCGTCCACGAGTGCCGGATCGGCCACCGGGAAGCTCGCCATGTGCACGGACGGCGTGCTCTCGCGCGCCGTGGTGTCGTTCAGCGCGCGGTACAGCCACTCGCCGAAGAACGGTGCGATCGGACTCATCATCTTCGCCACCGCGATCAGGCATTCATAAGTCGTCTGGTAGGCGCACAGCTTGTCGTGCCCGGTGGTGCCGCCGCCCTTGCGGCTGGCCCAGAAGCGGCTGCGCGAACGGCGGATGTACCAGTTCGACAATTCCTCGACGAAAGTCTCGACGGCGCGCGCCGCGCGTGTGGCGTCGTACCCGTCATAGGCCTCGTCGACCGCCGTGATCGTCGAATTCAGCCGGCTCAGTATCCATTGATCGAGTTCCATGCGTTCGCCGGCCGGCACGCTGGCCTCGCGCCCGCTGAAGCCGTCGATGTTCGCGTAGCTCGAGAAGAACCTGTAGACGTTCTCCAGCGTGCTGAAGAGCTTGTTGCGCGTCTCCAGCAGGCCGCGTGGCGCGAACTTCATGTTGTCCCACGGTGGGGAGTTGCTCATCATGTACCAGCGCACGATGTCCGCGCCGTGCTCGGCCACGACGGCGAAGGGGTCGACCGTGTTGCCCTTCGACTTCGACATCTTCTCGCCCTTCTCGTCGAGAATGAGGCCGTTGACGACGCAGTTGCGGAACGACACGCCGTCCATCACCAGCGTGGCGATGGCGTGCAGCGTGTAGAACCAGCCGCGCGTCTGGTCGAGTCCTTCGCAGATGAAATCAGCGGGGAAGCTGCGCTCGAAGATTTCCTTGTTCTCGAACGGGTAGTGCCACTGCGCATAAGGCATCGCGCCCGAATCGAACCACACGTCGAGCACGTCCTGCACGCGGCGCATCGTGCCGCCGTCCGGCGCCGGCCAGGTCAGTGTGTCGACGAACGGACGATGCAGATCGAGTTCGTCGGTCGGCGGCAACGACGCCCCGCACTTCGCGCGCAGTTCCTCGATCGAGCCGATGACTTCAAAATGCGTCGAGCCGGGCTTGTCGGAGACCCAGATCGGCAGCGGCGTGCCCCAGTAGCGCTTGCGGGAGAGCGCCCAGTCGACATTGTTCTCGAGCCAGTTGCCGAATCGCCCGTCACGGATCGCGGCTGGATGCCAGTTGATCGTGCGGTTCAGTTCGACCAGCCGATCGCGCACGGCCGTGGTGCGGATGAACCAGCTGTCGACCGGGTAGCTCATCAGCGGCGTGCCCTTGCGCCAGTCGTGCGGGTAATTGTGCAGGTAGGAATCCTGCCGGTAGAGCAGCCCACGCGCCTGGAGGTCGCGATTGATCACGCGATTGGCATCCTTGAACCACAGGCCCTCGACCAGCGGTGTGCCGTCGAGAAACTTGCCGTCCGGCCCCATCGGATTGACCAGCGGCAGGCCTTCCTGCTTGCCGACCTCATAGTCCTCCGCGCCGAAGGCCGGTGCGATGTGCACGATGCCGGTACCATCTTCGGTGGAGACGTAATCAGCAGCGACCACGCGCCACGGCCGACCTTCGGCGGGCACGTCGGGCAATGTGAACAGCCGCTCGTAGCGCAGGCCGACGAGCTCCCGCCCGGTCATCGATGCGAGCACTTCGTGTGGCTGGCGCAGCGCTTCGAGGCGCGCCTCGGCGAGGATCAGCGTTTCGCCAGCGGCGTCACCCGTGAGCTTCACCTTCGCATAACGGATGTCAGGCCCGACCGCGAGCGCAACGTTCGAGATCAGGGTCCATGGCGTCGTCGTCCAGGCGAGCAGGCTCACGCCCGGCTGATCCACGACCGGGAAGCGGACGAACACGCTGGGGTCCGTGACTTCCTTGTAACCGAGGCTCACCTCGTGAGACGACAGCACCGTGCCGCTGCCCGGGCTGTACCACTGGATCTTGTGGCCTTTGTACAGCAGGCCGCGTTCGTGGATGCGCTTGACCAGCCACCAGATCGATTCGATGTACGAGGTGTGATAGGTGACGTAGGGATCGTCGAGATCGACCCAGTAGCCGATGCGCCTGGTCAGTTCGTCCCAGTCGGTCTTGTAGCGGTTGACGCTGTCACGGCAGGCACGGTTGAACTCGGCGATGCCATAGGCTTCGATTTGGGCGCGGCCGTCGAGGCCCAGCGCTTTCTCCACTTCGATCTCGACCGGCAGGCCGTGGGTGTCCCAACCGGCCTTGCGGTAGACGCGATAGCCCTTCAGCGTCTTGTAACGGCAGAACAGGTCCTTGATCGTGCGGCTCAGCACATGATGGATGCCTGGCCGGCCATTGGCCGTCGGCGGCCCTTCGTAGAAACTGAAACCCGGTGCGTTTTCGCGTTCGGCGACACAGCGCTCGAAAATGCGCGCTTCGTCCCACCAGCGCAGGATGTCGCGCTCGAGATCGGCCTGGGAGAGGATTTTCGTTTCGGGGAAGCCGTTGGACATGACTTGAATCGGACCGCGCTGGCGCGACCGTGGCAGGCTGCCGTCGGCCGCTGAATTAAGGGTGAAACCGGCGCGATTATACCCCAGCCCCGGCACTGCCCGGAGTCCGGATTGGACGATAGGTCCGTGCGTTTGCGTCGGTTATGCTAGGGTCTCGTCACCGTGATTTCGAGGCGCCCGCAAGCCGACTCCCGGCCGGCGTGTCGACGGCGCCCTGCCGCTGCGTGGCACGTGTTCGCGTCGGAGAGAGGCGGCATCAGGGCGCGTCCCGACAGGTCGAACACCTCAGAACTCACGATGACCGGGTACCAGGTCCCATGCATGGGTTCGACAGGAGGATGCCGGTGAGCGACAGGCTGGTCGTCGAGTTTCTTGAATTCGTCGAAGGACAGCATCGGCAGTCGCTGGGCGAGCTCCTCGACAAAATCCTGATGAAGTCCCGTCTGCTGACCAAAGCCGAGGCCGGCACGATTTTCATCGTGCGCCGGCAGGGCCGCGAGCGCTGGCTCGAGCCGGCCCAGGTCCAGAATGACGCCATCCGCGTCACGCGTCGGGACTTCGTGGTGCCGATCGGCCCGGGCACCATTGCCGGTTACGTCGCCCATGCCGGTCGCGTGCTGCGCATCGACGACGTCTACCGGATCTCGGCCCGCAGTCCCTACCGCTTCGACCCGTCGCGCGAGCACCAGCGCTACAAGACGCAGTCGATGCTGTGCTTTCCGCTGAAGAACTACGACGACGAGGTGATCGGGGTGGTGCAGCTGATCAACTGTCGCGCGCGCGGTCGCAAATCGCCGGTGCCCTTCGGCAAGGAGGTCGAGGACCTGATCGCGCCGATCGCGCGCGTCGTCGGCACCTCGATCGAACGCGCCACGATGGTCGATGAGATCCGGACCAAGAACGCCAAGCTGCGTGAGCGCAACCGCGAACTCGGCCGCCAGCGCGCGCAGATCGCGGCGCTGCAAACCGAAACCGAGGAAGCGTTTCAGCTGTCGATCAGGCTGCTGGCGCGCGCGGCCGAAATCCACGACGAGGAGACCGGCAACCACATCGTGCGCGTCAACGAGTACAGCTATTTCCTCGCGCGCCAGCTCGACATGCCGCCGGCGTGGTGCGACGAAATCCGCTACAGCGCCCAGCTCCACGACGTGGGCAAGATGAGCGTGGACTCCGCGGTGCTGAAGAAGCGCGGCCCGCTGGATGCGACCGAGCGCGAGGAAATGGACAGGCACACGGTATACGGCCACCAGATCCTCTCGGCGTCACCTCGCCTGCAGCTGGGCGCCGAGATCGCGTTGCATCACCATGAAAAATGGGATGGCACCGGCTACCCGAACCGCGTTGCCGGCGAAGCCATTCCGCTGTCGGCGCGCATCGTGCAGGTCGCCGACGTCTACGATGCCCTGCGCTCCGAACGGCCCTACAAGCCGGCCTTCTCGCACGAGAAAAGCGTGGACATCCTCACCCGCGGCGACAACCGCATCGACCCGCACGCCCACTTCGACCCCAGGCTCATTGAAATCTTCAGCCGCGAACACGCAGCGATGGCCGCCATCTGGGATTCGCTGCAGGATTAGAAGCGGATTTTTTGCCACCGAGAACACAGAGAAGAAAAATATTGGCAGAGGTCCAGCCTGCCTCTCGGCATCGTCTCAAGCTTACTTGCCGAGTCGCTGCTCTCGGTGTTCTCTGTGTTCTCGGTGGCTATGCCCAAGCGCTAACCAGCCCGATGCGCCTTCGCCAGTGCTTCGACGGCCATCTGGCGGATTTGCTGGATCATGGCCGAGAGCCCGTTGCTACGGGTCGGGGACAGGTGGGATTCGAGCTCTATCCGACGAATGAAGTCGGGCGGGGTGGCGATGATGTCGCCGGGACGGCGGTCGTTGTAGACGCGCAGCAGCAGCGCGATCAGTCCGGCGACGATCGCGGAGTCGCTGGTGGCGCGGATGTGCAGCAGACCGTCGACGAGGTCGGTGCGAATCCATACCTGTGACTGACAGCCTTTCAGACGATAGTCCTCGGTCTTGTACTCTTCCGGGAACGGGGCGAGCTGCTTGCCGAGGTCGATGATGTACTGGTAGCGATCCGTCCAGTCCTCGAGCAGCGAAAACGTGTCGACGATCTCTTCCTGGGCGGCGAGCAGTTCGGCCGCGGCGGCGAGCCGGTCTGGCGATGAGTTCATGCGCGGAGATCCTTGGGCAGGCAGATGAATAACGGGCACGGGCGCCGCCTGCACGGCGCGAGCCAGTCGCGGCGCACAAGCTGTCGGGGGCTCACCACGGCGCGCGCCCCCAGCCGCTGTCGACCGGCATCGCAACGTTGCGCCAGGCCGGCGGGGATCAGTGGGTGCGCCACGTCGTGCCCTGTGCGCCATCCTCGATCTGGACGCCGAGCGCAGTCAGTTCCGCGCGCAGTCGATCGGCCTCGGCCCACTGCTTGGCGGCGCGCGCCGCGGTGCGTGCCGCGATCAGTGCGTCGACCTGCGCGACGTCAATCGCGCCGCCCGAAGCGTAGGAGAACCACGCTTCGGGATCCTGCTGCAGGATGCCGAGTTCGTAGCCACCACCGAGCAGCGCCGCCTTGAGCTGGCCGAGTTCCGCTTCGTCCGTTGCGACGTTTGCGCGGGTCACGAGTTCCATCAGCACGGCGAGCGCCTGCGGACTGTTGAGGTCGTCGTCCATCGCGGACGCGAAGTCGGCGCTGGGCACGATCGGCCCGGCGGGCGCAACGTCGCGCATGCGGCGCAACACGCCGTACAGGCGGTCGAGCTGCGATTTCGCGTCACCGATCAGGCCTTCACTCCAGCTGATCGGCTCGCGATAGCGCCCTTTCAGCAGGGCCAGGCGGATGGCCTCGCCCGGAAAACGCTGGAGCAGGTTCTGCACGAGCAGCACATTGCCGAGCGACTTCGACATCTTCTCGTTCTCGATTTCGACAAAGCCGTTGTGCACCCAGTAGCGGCAGTACAGCGCACCGTCGTGCGCGCAGGTGCCCTGTGCAATCTCGTTCTCGTGATGCGGAAATTTCAAATCGTTGCCGCCGCCGTGGATGTCGATCGTCTGCCCCAGATGCTGTTCGATCATCGCCGAGCACTCGATGTGCCAGCCCGGCCGGCCACGCCCCCATGGGCTGTCCCAACCCGGGAGATCGCCCGGTGACGGCTTCCACATCACGAAGTCGGCCGGGTCGCGCTTGAACGGCGCGACGTCCACGCGCGCGCCGGCGATCATCTCGTCGCGCGAACGACCCGCCAGGCGTCCATACGCGTCGAACGACGGCACATTGAACAGCACATGGCCCTCGGCGACGTAGGCATGCCCGCTCGCAATCAGCTTCTCCATCATCGCGATCATGCGCGGGATGTGCTCGGTGGCCTTGGGTTCGATCACCGGATCCAGCGCGCCGAGCGCCGCCATGTCGCGGTGATAAATCTCGGCAAAGCGCTCGGAGATCACGGAGATCGGCACGCCCTGCTCGCGGGCCGCGAGATTGATCTTGTCGTCGACGTCGGTGATGTTCCGGGCGTAGACGACATTCGCGTAGTGCCTGCGCAGCACGCGGTAGAGCATGTCGTAGACGACGGCGGCACGCGCATTGCCGATATGCGGCGGGTTGTACACCGTCGGGCCGCAGGCATACATGGTGACGCGTTCGGGGTCGCCGGGAACGAACAGTTCCTTGCGGCGGGTCAGCGAATTGTGAAGATACAGCGGCATGGCGTTCGTCTGGGGATGGGTTGCGGCCGGTCGCGGCCAACGCGACGCGCGGCGTTCAACGCCAGATCATGCGCGCAAGAACACCGTCGCGGTCGATGAACTGGTGCTTGAACGCCGCGGCGGCATGCAGCGCGGCCAGGACACCGGTTCCGTAGGCGCAATAATAGTGGATAGCGATGACGAGATCCCTCGTCGCTTCGCTGACGGCGAGCAGCGCCGGAACCTCGAACCAGCCATAGACGGGGATGCCCTGCCCCGCTGATGTCGAAATCAGATAGCCCGTGACCGGCAGCAGCAGCATCATCAGGAACAGCAGGTGATGCACGCCGGCGGCGGCGAGTTGCTGGGCCCGTGGAATCGACCGCGGCAGCGCCGGCGGCGGCGACACGCGGTTCCACAGCAGGAAGCACACCGCAGCGGCCAGCACACCGAGCCCGAGCACCCGGTGCAGGCTCAGCGTCTTGTGATACCAGGGATCGTAGTAGGTGAGATCGACCATGTACCAGCCGAGCCAGATCAGGCCCAGGATGGAGAACGCAATCGCCCAGTGGAACAGCTTCGTGACGAGGCCGTAGCGATCGCGTGTGTTCTTCAGCATGGAGGCGTCCTTTCGGCCTGGGCCGGCAGGCTGCGGGGCCGCTGCTGACGGCCCCGCCCCCGCAATCCACCACCGCTCAGTAGCGGTAATGCACCGGCTTGTACGGACCGTCGGCGGAAATCCCGAGGTATTTCGCCTGGTCCTTCGTCAACTTCTCGAGCTCGACCCCGATCTTCTTCAGATGCAGACGCGCCACCTTTTCGTCGAGCGTCTTCGGCAGCGTGTACACGCCGGTGCGGTAGTTTTCCGCATTCAGGAAGAACTCGATCTGGGCAATCGTCTGGTTGGTGAAGGAGTTCGACATCACGAAGCTCGGGTGGCCCGTCGCGCAGCCGAGATTCACCAGGCGGCCTTCGGCCAGCAGGATGATGCTCTTCCGGTTCGAGAACTCGATGCGATGCACCTGCGGCTTCACTTCGTGCCACTTGTACTTGCGCAGCTTTTCGACCTGGATTTCGCTGTCGAAGTGCCCGATGTTGCAGACGATCGCCAGATCCTTCATCTGCTTCATGTGGCGTTCGGTGATGACGTCACAGCAGCCGGTCGTCGTGACGAAGATGTCGCCGATCTTGCAGGCGTCGTCCATCGTCATGACCTGGTAGCCTTCCATCGCCGCCTGCAGCGCGCAGATCGGATCGATTTCGGTGACGATGACGCGCGCGCCTTGGCCGCGCAGCGACTGGCAGGAGCCCTTGCCGACATCGCCGTAACCGGCCACGACCGCCACCTTGCCCGACAGCATCACGTCGGTCGCCCGGTTGATCGCGTCGACCAGCGAGTGGCGGCAGCCGTAGAGGTTGTCGAATTTCGACTTCGTCACCGAGTCGTTGACGTTCATCGCCGGGAACAGCAGTTCGCCGCGCTCGTGCATCTGGTACAGGCGGTGCACGCCGGTCGTCGTTTCCTCGGTCACGCCCTTGATGGCGGGAGCGATGCGGCGGAAGCGATCGGGATCGCGCTTCAGCGACTTGCGGAGCTGGTTGTACAGCGCCACTTCTTCCGGGTTGTTGCCGGTCGGAATCGCCGCCTTGTTCTGTTCGTACTTGTACCCGAGATGTACGAACAGGGTCGCGTCGCCACCGTCGTCGAGAATCATGTTCGGGCCGAGGCCGTCGCCCCAGTCGAGGATGCGGTCGGTGTAGTCCCAGTACTCTTCGAGCGTCTCGCCCTTGTAGGCGAACACCGGCGTGCCTTCTTTGGCGATGGCCGCCGCGGCGTGGTCCTGGGTCGAGAAGATGTTGCAGCTCGCCCAGCGGACTTTCGCGCCGAGATGCTGCAGGGTTTCGATCAACACGGCGGTCTGAATCGTCATGTGCAGCGAGCCGCTGATGCGCGCGCCCTTCAGCGGTTTGCTCTTGCCGTATTCCTCACGCATCGCCATCAGGCCCGGCATTTCCTGCTCTGCCAGTTCGATCTCGGTGCGCCCGTAGGCGGCGAGGCCGATGTCCTTGACGACGTAATCCGGGCTGCTGGCCTTCGGGCTGGTCGCCCGCTTGCTGCGTCCGTTGCCAGTAATCCCTGGTGTTCCTCTGCTCATGTAACCTGCCCTTCCAAATGATGCTACAAATGCCTGACTTCGCTACGTGCCGGTGTCGCGATCGGATCGCTTACGCCACCGCCCGCTTCAGCGCGTCGGCGAGGTCGGTTTTCTCCCAGGAGAAGCCGCCGTCGGCGTCGGCCTGGCGACCGAAGTGGCCGTACGCGGCGGTGCGCGCGTAGATCGGCCGGTTCAGCTTCAGGTGGGTGCGGATACCGCGCGGGGTCAGGTCCATCACTTCGAGCAGGACCTTCTCGAGTTTCGCTTCGTCGACGTTGCCCGTGCCGTGCAGGTCCACGTACAGCGACAGCGGCTTCGCCACGCCAATCGCGTACGACAGCTGGATCGTGCAACGGCTGGCGAGGCCGGCCGCGACGACGTTCTTCGCCAGGTAGCGCGACGCGTAGGCCGCGGAGCGGTCGACCTTCGACGGATCCTTGCCGGAGAACGCGCCGCCGCCGTGCGGGGCCGCACCACCATAGGTGTCGACGATGATCTTGCGGCCGGTGAGTCCGCAGTCACCGTCCGGGCCACCAATGACGAAAGCGCCCGTCGGATTGACGTGCCAGACCGTCTTCGGCGTGATCCAGCCGTCCGGCAGCGCTTCGCGCGCGTAGGGCTCGATCACCGCACGCACGTCGCCGGACGTCATTTTCTCGTCGAGGTGCTGCGTGGAGACGACGATCTGGGTGGCCTCGACCGGCTTGCCATTTTCATAGCGCACCGTGACCTGGCTCTTCGCATCCGGGCCCAGCACCTTGGCCTGGCCGCTCTTGCGCGCCGTCGCCATCAGATGAAGAATTTTGTGCGAGTAATACAGCGGGGCCGGCATCAGGTCCGCTGTTTCCGTGCAGGCGTAACCGAACATGATGCCCTGGTCGCCGGCGCCCTCGTCCTTGTCGCTGCCGGCATCCACGCCCTGCGCGATGTCGGCGGACTGGCCATGCAGCAGCACTTCGATGCGCGCATGCTCCCAGTGGAAGCCATCCTGTTCGTAACCGATGTCCTTGATCGCCAGCCGTGCCAGGTGCGCCACGAGATCGGCCGTCACGGTCGACGGGCCGCGGGTCTCGCCCGCGATCACGACGCGGTTCGTCGTGGCCAGCGTTTCGCAGGCGACGCGCACTTTCGACGTGTCGAGTCCGGTGGCCTCGGCCTCACGGAAGAAACAGTCGACCACTTCATCCGAAATGCGGTCGCAGACTTTGTCCGGATGGCCTTCGGAAACCGATTCACTCGTGAACAGATATGCAGATCGCACGCCGCGACTCCTCCTGGTTGATAGGGTCAGGCCCTCGCGGGACTGGACCGGGGGCGCAATTATGCCGGATTTCGACCTGCCGTGCGCCCGGACGGACCTGAGTCCCGAGCGCCGGCGGCCGGGGCTCAGACCGCCAGCACGATCTTGCCCATGTGCTGGCTGGACTCCATCAAGGTGTGGGCTGCCGCCGCTTCCTGCAGCGGGAACACCCGGAACAGCGACGGGCGATAGCGGCCGGCCGTCACCAGCGGCCACACCAGCGCCTCGACGTCGCGGGCAATCGCCGCTTTCTGCGCGACCGACTGCGGCCGCAGCGTCGAGCCCGTCAGGGTCAGCCGCTTGCCCAGCACGTGGCCGAAATTGACCTCGGCCTTCGCGCCGAGCAGAAACGCGATCATCGCGTAGCGACCGTCCGGCGCCAGCGCCTTCAGGTTCTTCTCGACATACGGGCCCGCCACCATGTCGAGCACGACGTCGACGCCGCGCTTGCCGGTCGCCGCCAGCACGGCCTCGAGCCAGTCGGCCGTCTTGTAGTTGATCACCACGTCCGCGCCGAGTTCGCTGCAGAAGCGCTCCTTGTCCGCATTGCCGACCGTCGTCAGCACACGCGCGCCAGCGGCCTTCGCCAGCTGGATGGCCGTGGCGCCGATGCCGCTGCTGCCGCCGTGTATGAGGCAGGTTTCCCCGCCGGCGAGCCGGGCGCGCCCGAACAGATTGTGCTGCACGGTGAAGCAGGTCTCGGGCAGGCTCGCGGCCTCCTCGGCCGACAGGTTCGACGGCCACGGCAGGCAGTGCGACGCATGGGCCCGGCAGTACTCGGCATAGGCGCCGCCGTGCGTCAGCGCGACGACGCGGTCACCGATGCGCCAGCGCCCGGCCTCGGCGCCGACGGCCACCACTTCGCCGGCGATCTCGAGGCCCGGCAGCGGGCTCGCGTCCGGCGGCAACGGGTAGAGGCCCGCGCGCTGCAGGCAGTCGGGGCGGTTCACCCCGGCCGCGGCCACTTTCACCAGCACCTCGCCGGCCGCCGGCACCGGCACGGCCACCTGCACGGGCTTCAGCACCTCGGGGCCGCCGGGCGCGGTGATTTCGACTGCGTTCATCAATTCGGGGATGGGCATCGTGGCGGCTCGCTCGTGGTGAAGGGGGTTGCGGGGATGACAGGGCCGGCGCGAGTTCCGTTTTCGGACCCGGCGCCTTAGACTCGCGGCCGCAGTATAGAGCCTCGATCCCGAGCTATCGACCGCCACCCGTCCGCTGACTTCCAGGAGCCCTCATGGCCGACACGCATGCCCGTCTGTTGATCCTCGGTTCCGGCCCCGCCGGCTACACCGCCGCCGTCTATGCCGCACGCGCCGCGCTGAACCCGGTGCTCGTCACCGGTCTCGAAGTCGGCGGGCAGATGACGACCACGACCGAGGTCGACAACTGGCCGGGCGACGCCCAGGGCGTGATGGGGCCCGAACTGATGGAGCGCATGAAGGCCCACGCCGAGCGCTTCGGCACGGTGATGATCAACGATCACATTCACACTGCCCTGCTCACCGAACGGCCGTTCAAACTCATCGGCGACCAGGGCACCTACACCTGCGACGCGCTGATCATTGCGACCGGTGCGTCCGCGAAGTATCTCGGCATTCCGTCGGAAACGGCGTTTCGCGGCAAGGGCGTCTCGGCCTGCGCGACCTGCGACGGTTTCTTCTATCGCAACAAGCCCGTGGCCGTCATCGGCGGCGGTAACACGGCGGTCGAGGAAGCGCTGTATCTCGCGAACATCGCGTCCCACGTCACGGTCGTGCATCGTCGCGACCGCTTCCGTGCCGAGCGGATCATGATCCAGCACCTCGAGGACAAGGCCGCGCAGGGCAAGGTCACGATCGAATGGAATTCGGTGCTCGACGAAGTCCTCGGCGACGACCACGGCGTCACGGGCATGCGCCTGAAGAATCTCGCCACCGGTGCCACGACGGACAGCGCCCTGCACGGCATCTTCATCGCGATCGGACACCAGCCGAACACCGGCCTGTTCGAGGGCCAGTTGCAGATGAGCGGGGGCTATATCCAGGTGAAGAGCGGCACGAATGGCTTTGCGACCGAGACCAGCGTGCCTGGCGTATTCGCCGCCGGCGATTGCGCCGATCCCATTTATCGCCAGGCGGTGACGTCCGCCGGCTCCGGCTGCATGGCGGCGCTCGACGCCGACCGTTACCTCGAATCGCGCGCCGCGGGATAGCGGGCCGCCAGGCCGTCGTAGACGGCCGTGCGAAAATCCGTGTCGTTGCTGTCGAGGTGTGCGAGCACCTCGACGAGATGTTCGTTGTCCTCGCGCCCCGCCCAGGTCTTCACGTAGCTGCCGTCACGGTAGCCGTGGTCCTGACGAAAGAAATTCAGCACGTTCTTGCCGACATAGCTGCGGTAGAGATCGTCGAAGCCACGCTCGAGGTCGGCCAGCAGCGCGGGCACCAGCGACACCGCGAAGCGGCGTTCGCCGAGCGCGGCGACCGCCAGATCCTCAACGCCTGACAGAAAGCCTGCAATCGGCGCCGGCCGGCGCCATTCGTCGGCAATCTCGGCCGCCGCCCGCTCGAAATCGCGCGCCGGCGTGATCCGCATGCTGAGTCCGAAATGCCAGATGTCGACGATTTCCAGCAGCGCCTGCTCGCGGTCGCTGCCCGTCGCCTTCCACCATTTCCAGCCACCGTAGTGATCCATCAGTTCGGCGCACTCGATCCACACCGCGCGGTACCACGCCCGGCCCCGGTCGATCCAGTCCGGGTCGACGCGCGAGTTCATGTCGTCCTGCATCTGCAGCATGACGCGCGCTTTCAGGGCCAGGGGATCGCTCATGTCAGGCCGTCCTCATTCCGGGCTGAACACGAAGTGCTCGCCGTGCGGCTTCACGCGCACCGCGTGCGGCGGCGGGAAGTGGGCCGGCATCAGCAGCGCGTTCTTCTCCGCGCAGAACTCGAGCAGGCGACGCCGCGTCTGGGCCGACATCACCGGATCGTTGCAGAAACCGCTGCTCCACTCGGGACGCAGGATCTGCACCGCGTTGTGCATCGTGTCACCGGCGAACATTGCGTGCTGACCCTTCGATTGCATCTTCAGCACGATGCTGCCAAACGTATGGCCGGGCGCCTGCTCGACGCGCATCGTCTCGTTCAGATCGCGATCGCCTTCGACGAAATCGACGAGTCCCGCTTCGACGACCGGCAGCACGCTGTCCTCGAACACGTTCATGTTGATGTCGGACGGCAGGTAGCTCGCGCTCTTCGGATTCCACTGCTCGTATTCGGCCTTGGAGAAGATGTAGCGCGCGTTCGGGAAGGTCGGCACCCATTTGCCATTCTTCAGCTGCGTGTTCCAGCCGCAGTGATCGACGTGCAGGTGCGTGCACATCACCATCGTCACGTCTTCCGGCTTCACGCCGACGGCGGCGAGCTTCTCGAGGTAGGGCAGGTTCAGCTTGTGCGCGAGTTCGAAGGCCGGGCGTTCCTTGTCATTGCCGTTGCACGTGTCGATCAGGATCACTTCCTTGCCGACCCGCACGACCCAGGTATGGATGCTGAGCTTGAGCCCGCCGGTGGCCGGGTTGAAGCAGAACGGGACGCAGATGTCGCGGTGCGCTTCGAGCACTGCCATGTCAAAGGACGGCACGAGCATATTGGCCGGGAAGCCGTCGTCGATGCCCATTTCCACGGCGACGTCGATCGAGATGTCGCCCACTTTTTTCGTTTTCATAGCTCCCCTCATTTGGATGATGATGCCGGTGCGCGTCGACGACGCGGGGGCCAATCTTACCGGATGAGCCGCGGCCTGCCAGCCTCAGCGGGCGGGCACGTCGGCGGCGAAGAATTCGCGCACCGCGTTGATGTCCGCGGCCTGCGGCATCGGTGGCAGCGAGCGCAGAAAGGTGCGGCCGTAAGACCGTGAACGCAGTCGCGGGTCGCACAGGACGAGCACGCCGCGGTCGGTCTCGTCGCGGATGAGTCGCCCGGCGCCCTGTTTCAGCGCGATCACCGCCGCTGGTAGTTGCAGTTCCTGGAAGGCATTGCGGCCTTCGGCCGCGAGGCGATCCGAACGCGCCCGCGCCACTGGATCGTCTGGCGGCGCGAACGGCAGCTTGTCGATGATCACCAGCGACAGCGCCTCGCCGCGCACGTCCACGCCCTCCCAGAACGTCGAGGTGCCGAACAGCACGGCGTTGCCGAGCCGCTTGAACTCCTCGAGCAACATGGCGCGCGGCGCCTCGCCCTGAACCAGCACCGGGTAGCGCAGGCGCGTGCGCAATTGCGCGGCGCAGTACTCGAGCGCGCGATAGCTGGTGAACAGAAAGAATGCGCGGCCACGACTGCACTCGATCAAGGCCTCGGCGGCATCGACGAGGGTCGGCAGGTAGCGTGCGTCGCCGGGGGCACAGTCGAACTTCGGCAGGTACATCAGGGTCTGCCGGCCGTAGTCGAACGGGCTCACCCACACGGCCTCGCGCGCCTCGACGATGCCGAGTTCGCGCTTGAAGTGCGTCAGCTCACCGTTGATGGCGAGCGTACCCGAGCAGTACACCCACGCCGCCGGGTAATTCGCCAGGTGGGTCTGGAAGCGATCTGCGATCGACAGCGGCGTTGCATGCAGCACGAAGCCGCGCGCACTGGTTTCGAACCAGCTGACCCATTCCTCGCTGCCCGCGTCGACGCAATCGGCGAAGCGGGCCGTCAGCTCGCTGGCGCGGCGTTCGCAGGCTTCGAGTTCGGGGCCACGCTCGGCGGCAGCCTCGAGATTGCCGGCCAGCACGCCCAGCGCCGCACGGGCGGTCTCGAGCGCCTCGCGCAGCGCCGGCTGGCTGTCGAGGATCGCACCCGACTGGCGCCCCGGCCCCAGGTTCAGCGCCTGCACCGTGCGCGTGACGGTCTCTTCGAGCACGCGGGCCGCCTCGCGCAAGCTCGGCATGTCGGCCGCTTCGGCCAGCGCCGCAACGCCTGCGTCGCGCGCCAGCTCGCGCAGCTGCCGCGCGGACACCGCCTGCCCGAACGACATCGCCGCGAGTTCCGGCAGCTGGTGCGCTTCGTCGATGATCACGCACTGCGCGGTGGGCAGGATTTCTCCGAAGCCCTCACCGCGCAGCGCCATGTCGGCGAACAGCAGATGATGGTTGACGACCACCAGATCGGCGGCGGCAGCGCGGCGACGCGCTTCCTTGACGAAGCAATCGTCGAAGCGCGGGCAGCGCTGGCCGAGGCAGTTGTCGACGGTCGACGTGACGAAAGGCCAGATCGGCGACTCCTCGGGCACGTCGGCCAGCGCACCGATGTCGCCGTCCAGCGTCTCCCGACCCCATTCGTTGATGCGACGGAGCTCGCGCTGTTCGCGGGGACCGACGAGCGGATCGCCCTCGGCGCGCTCGGCACGATGCAGGCACAGGTAGTTCGCCCGCCCCTTCAGCAGTGCGACTTTCGTCTCCAGGCCCAGGGCGCGACGGATCCGCGGCAGGTCGACGTGGAACAGCTGGTCCTGCAGGGTGCGCGTGGCGGTCGAGACAATGGTGCGACGGCCCGACAGCAGTGCCGGCACGAGGTAGGCGAAGGTCTTGCCGGTGCCGGTGCCCGCCTCGCAGACGAGGGTGCCGCGCTGTTCGATGGCGTCGGCGACCAGCGTCGCCATCTCGACCTGCGCCGTGCGGACCTGGAAGCGTTCGACCGCCGCCGCGATGGGGCCGTCGGCCGCTAGCGCAGCGGCGGGCGTCAGATCGGCTGGCAAGCGGAAGTCAGGCGCCGGCAGCGCCGCTGGCGAGCGCAGGGTCTTCCCGCGACCAGACGACCTGTCCGATGCGCTGGAAACGCGGCACCGTCAGCGTGCCGCGCTTGTTCGGGCGCGCGTCGTCGAGTGCGGCTTCGATCCCGGCGCGCGTCGCTTCGTAGATGGCGAAGGGTTCATAGTCCTGGTCGAGCAGCACGAGCAGCACGGCATCCCAGGGGCGGTCCAGTTTCAGTTCGCCGATGCGATGCGCGCTCTTGATCTCGTCGAAGACCACACGGGCCTTGATCTGCAAGCGCTGGGCGGCTTCGCCTTCACCGCGAAGCGCGTCGTAGCCCAGGCCGGGTTCGTCAGCGGCCCGCAGGCCGAGCAGGCGCACGGCATCGTTGACCGCGATCTCGCCGCTGATGGGCAGCGTCTTGCCGGTGGTGCGCCGATACTCGGCGGCCAGGCGTCGCGCTTCAGCCATCAGTTTGTCGACGGAGTAGACGGTCATCGGGCAGTCATCCGCTGGCTGCGACCTTGCAATTGATTGAGGCCAAGTTTAAGCAGTGATTATAAATAAATGATTTTTCTAAACAACCACGCGGTTGCTCAAGTAGTTTCTGAAGCCTGATCGCGTCCGAACGCGAGCACGTCGTCCAGATCGTGCGCCGCGCAGGCGAGCATCACGAGGCGATCGACACCGATCGCGACGCCCGCGCAGTCCGGCAGGCCTGCGGCCAGTGCAGCGAGCAGCGCCGGATCGGGCGGCATCGACGGCAGGCCGCGCGCCTGTCGGGCCCGTTCCTCTTCGCGATACCGGGCCTGCTGTTCATCGACATCCGCGAGTTCATGCCAGCCGTTCGCGAGTTCGATACCGTCGATCACGAGTTCGAAGCGCGACGCCAGTGCCGGCACACCGGGCCGGATGCGCGCGTAAGCCGCCTGCTCGACCGGAAAATCATAGACGAATCCCCCGCCGCCCGTCGGCCAGGCCCGGCGCACGACCTCGCTGAGCAGCAGATCGAGCAACAGGCTGCGATCGGCGGCGTCCTGTGGCGTCATCTGCAGGCCGAGGGCCCTGGCCCAGGCCGCGAGTTCGCCGGTCGTCGCGCGATGAGGGTCGGGGGCGCCCGCCCGGGCACAGAGCGCCGACAAGGGCTCGCGCGCGAGCCGCACCTCGGGCAGCACGCGCGCCACCAGCGTCGCGACATCGTCCATCAGCGCATGATGATCGAAGCCCAGCCGGTACCATTCGAGCAGCGTGAACTCACAGCGATGGATGGGGCTCGACTCCTCGCGCCGGAAGGCCTTGCCGAGCTGGTAGATGTCGCCGCTGCCGGCGGCGAGCAGGCGCTTCATCGCCGACTCGGGCGAGGTCTGCAGGTAGCGCACACGGCCACCGACGTCGACGGCGCAGGAGGCGATCGCGGGATCGCCCGCGCCGGCCGCACCGAGCAGCGGCGTGTCGACTTCGAGCACGCCGGCGGCGGCGAAATGGGCGCGGATCGTCGCGAGAATGTCGCCGCGCCGCGCGAGCGTCGACCGGCTGGCCGTCGGCCGCCAGGTCATGCCGCTGTCACCCGGGCCCCTATTCTTCCTTCGCGCGCGACACGTATTCGCCGGTGCGCGTGTCGATCTTCAGCAGCGAACCTTCTTCGATGAACAGCGGCACCCGCACCACGGCGCCCGTCTCCATCGTCGCCGGCTTGGTGCCACCGGTGGCGGTGTCACCGCGGATGCCCGGATCGGTCTGCGTGATGCGCAGAATGACGAAGTTCGGCGGCGTCACCGCGATCGGGTTGCCGTTGAACAGCGTGACACTGCACATTTCCTGGCCCTTCAGCCACTGCGCAGCGTCGCCCATCACCTGGGCGTTGGTCTGGATCTGCTCGAAGCTGCTCGGGTTCATGAAATGCCAGGACTCGCCGTCCGAGTACAGGTACTGCATTTCCGCGTCCATGACGTCGGCGCCCTCGACCGAGTCGCCCGACTTGAAGGTGCGTTCGATCGTGCGGCCGGTCATCAGGTTGCGCACCTTGACGCGGTTGAAGGCCTGGCCCTTGCCCGGCTTGACCATTTCATTGTCGACGATGTTGTACGGATCGCCGTCGAGCATGATTTTCAGGCCGGGTTTGAACTGGTTGGTACTGTAGGAGGCCATTAGAATGCTGTCTCTGAAGGGTGCAAAGGGTGCGCATGATAGCGCGAAGTCAGCCGAAAATTGAGCCTGCCGACTGGCAGCACGAGGTCAGGGAATCGTTGGCGCGGCCGGCGGCGCTGCTCGAACTGCTGGGCCTGCGCCCGGCCGAGGTCGGGCTCAGCGACGCCGCAGCGGCCGATTTTCCGTTCCGCGTGCCCCGCCCGTTCGCCGCGCGCATGCGCGTGGGCGATCCGCACGACCCGTTGCTGCGCCAGGTGTTGCCGGTGCACGAGGAAACCCGCGCCCGCGCCGGCTTCGTGGCCGATCCGGTCGGCGATCTGATCGCCGAGCGCGCACCGGGCCTGCTGCACAAGTACCGTGGCCGCGCGCTGCTGCTGACGACCGGCGCCTGCGCCGTGCACTGCCGGTATTGCTTCAGGCGCGCGTTCCCCTACAGCGACTCGGTCGGCACCGCCCGCCTCGACGCGGCACTGCAGGCACTCGCCGGCATGCCTGACATCGACGAGGTGATTCTGAGCGGCGGCGATCCGCTGAGCCTGCGCGACGAGCGACTGGCCGCCCTCGTGCAGCGGCTCGCCGCCCTGCCCCATCTGCAGCGTCTGCGCGTGCATACGCGACTGCCGGTGACCATTCCGTCCCGGATCACGCCCGCGCTCGTCGACTGGCTGACCGGCACCCGGCTGAAGCCCGTGATCGTGCTGCACGTCAATCATGCGCAGGAACTCGACGACACGGTGGCCACGGCCCTCGCACCCCTGCGCGCGGCCGGCATCCCGCTGTTGAACCAGGCGGTGCTGTTGCGCGGCGTCAATGACCACGCCGGCGCGTTGCTCGCGCTGTCGCTGCGGCTGTTCGATTGCGGCGTGCTGCCCTACTACCTGCATCTGCTCGATCGCGTCCAGGGCGCGGCCCACTTCGCGGTCGGTCAGGCCCGTGCGCGTGCGCTGATGCGCGAACTGCGCGCCGGCCTGCCGGGCTACCTCGTGCCGAAGCTCGTGCGTGAAATCGCCGGCGAAACGGGCAAGACGCCGGTCGCGTGAGCTTGCCGTGCCGGGTCTCTGTGCGCATGTACAAGGCCGGTTGGCCACCGAGAACACAGAGAACACCTAGGAAGAGAAATAGAGAAATTGATTCGTGCTCTCTGCGATGCAGGTGCCACGCGGCGCGTGCACCTCAGGGACGTCGTCTCCCTATTTCCCCTCTGTGTTCTCTGTGTTCTCGGTGGCCGGGCGAAGCCCATCTTCAAGCGGCATCGATGCACACGGCAGCGTCGCAGTGACCGCTCGAGACCGCCGATCAACGCGGCGGCAGGGGCATGCGCTCGTCGTCGCCCGGGACGGCGGGGAAATCGCCGCGGGCCCAGCGTTCACTCGCGGCGTCGATCTGTGCCCGACTGCCCGCCACGAAATTCCACCACAGCTCCCGCTCGCCGATCGGCTCGCCGCCGAGCAGCACGATCACGCTGGGTTCGAGTGCATCTAGGTAGACGGTGCGTTCGTCGACGAGCGTCGCGAACTGCTGCGCGGCGCAGGCCTGGCCCGCGAGGTTCACACGCCCCGACACGACGTAGAGGGCGCGTTCGCTGAACTCGGCGCGAAACTCGAAGCGCATGCGGTTCGCGAGGCGCAGCACTGCAATCACGCATGGGGTGTCCGTCGGCAGCGCCGGATCGCGATCGAAACCGGCGCCGGCGAGCACCCGCAGGTCGATGCCCGGCGCCAGCACGCGCGGCACCTCGCTCGCGGGCAGATGCACGAACGCGGGATCGGCATCGGCCTGCGCGTCGCTGGCGGCAATCCAGCACTGCAGCAGGTGCAGGCGATGGCCGTTCGCCCGCTCCGCGGGAGGCGTGCGCTCCGAATGGACGATGCCGCGACCGGCGCGCATCCAGTTCACTTCCCCTGGCGCCAGCCGTACCGCGTGACCGAGGCTGTCGCGATGCAGGATCGCGCCGTCGAACAGCCATGACACGGTGCTGAGGCCGATATGCGGATGCGGTCTCACGTCGACACCGGTGCCGGCGGCAACGTCGACCGGCCCCACGTGATCGAAGAAGACAATCGGCCCGACCGCGCGCCGGCCGGCGACAGGCAAGGCGCGGCGCAGGGGCAGGCCGTCGAGATCGCGCACGGGGACATCACTGACGCTGATCATTTCCTTCTCCAGGCGAGTGCCGTATGGTCAGCCCCGATTCTGCCGCCACCGGCGCGTGCGGTCCACGCGCGCTTTGCCTCCGGCAGACAGCTCATCTGCATTCATTGAAGGAGTCATCCGATGTTCGACAAACGCTGGAGTCTAGGCTGTGTGCTCGCCCTGAGTTCGCTCGCCGCGCAGGCCCAAACCCCCGCTGCCGCACCGCCGGCGCCCCCCCCGCCGCTGCCGTACGGCGAGACGATCAGCCTCGACACCGCCAAGGCCTGTGTGGCGGCCGCGCAAGCTGCAGCAGTCAAGAACCAGTGGCTGATGGTCGTCACGGTCGTCGACCCGGGTGGTCATGAAGTGCTCGTCGAGCGCATGGACAACACGATGTTCGGCTCGGTCGAGCCGGCGCGCCAGAAGGCGGTCACCGCGGTGGCGTTCCGTCGTTCGACCAAGGTCTTCGAAGACATGGTGGCCTCCGGTGGCGCGGCGCTGCGCATCCTGCGCCTGCCCGAAGCGCTGCCGATCGAAGGCGGTCTGCCGATCGTCAAGGACGGCAAGATCATCGGCGGGGTCGGCACCTCCGGTGGCTCGGCGCAGCAGGACGGCGTGGTCGCCCAGGCCTGCGTCGACGCGCTCGCGAAGTAGTTCGCCGCGGACGGCGGCACCGCCGCCGTCCGCTGTCGCCGCGCCCGTGCCTCAGGCGCCCCAGGTCCTGACGATGTCGTAAGCCAGGCGCCCGATCAGCACGACGACCACGCCGAGAAACACACGCCGCACGAACGCCGCGCCGAAGCGCAGCGCCGCGCGACTGCCGACGACCGCCCCGGTGACGTTGCACACGGCCATCACGCCCGCTGCCGCCCACAGCACGTTGTCGTGCGCGACGAAGTACGCGAGTGCGGCGCCGTTGGTCGCGACGTTGACGAATTTCGCGGCCGCCGACGCGTGCAGGAAGTCGTAGCCGAACACCCGCACGAAGATGAAGATCAGAAATGCGCCGGTGCCCGGACCGAATACGCCGTCGTAGAAGCCGAGCCCGAAGCCGGTCAGGGCCGCCGCGAGCAGCGCCGGCCGCCCCTGCCAGCGCGGACGATGTTCAACGCCGAGATGCCGGCGGCGGAAAGTGTAGACAGCCACCGCGACCAGCAGCAGCAGCACCGCGGGGCGGATCAGGGACGACGGCAGCGCGCTGACGGTCCGCGCGCCGAACCACGCCCCGGCGAGCGCCGCGGCAAGTGCGACGCCGAGCACGGCGGGGGGCAGGTGCACGCGTTTCAGATACTGCGAAGCGGCAGTCGCCGTGCCCCAGATCGACGCCATCTTGTTGGTGCCGAACAGGGTCGCCGCAGAGGTTTCGGGCATGACAGCGAACAGCGCCGGCAGTTGCACCAGTCCGCCGCCGCCGGCGACCGCGTCGACGAAGCCGGCAAACAGCGCCGCCGCGCCGAGCATCAGATATTCGATTTCCATTCGCAGGCCGCGTCGGTTCGATGCGGCGGCACTCTAGCAGGCTGACGAAAAACCGCTACGAGCACCGACGTCGGCGTCGCCTGTCCGTCAGGCCAGCGCGTCCTCCGCGTGCGGCGCATAGCCCCGCGCTGCCATGTGTTGCGCGAGCATCGTGTCCATCGTCGCGGCATGATCGCGGAACCACGCGGCCACGGCCGCCGCGAGCAGCGGCGCCAGGGTCGTTTCGCCGCCGGCAATGCGCACGCGCACCTCGCGCGCAACCTGCAGCACCGATTCGTGCTGGGTGCTGTGGCAGTACACGCGCGGGAACTCGCAGGCGGCCATCCACGCCTCTTCTTCGGCGAAATGGCGTTGCGTATGGGCAATGAAGGCATCGAGCGCCGGCAGCGCGGCATCACCCTGCGCGGCCCCGAGCACGTTGAGACAGTCGACGAACTCGACATGAATCTCGTCCATCGGCCCCTCGTCGATCCGGAATTCGTCCGACCACTTCAACACTGTCACAGGCCCCTCCGTGCACAACGCCACGCGGCCTATTCAACGCGGCGGCGCACCATCCGGTCTTGATCGAAGTCAAGCCGCCGGACAACAGGGACGAACGCTGACAGGCGAAGGCCTTCGGCGCGCTTTTGCTATGCTGGGGTCCCGATAGATCCCGGTCCCGGAGCTCCCATGCAGGCCTTTGCCGAACTCACGCAATTCAACGTCGACATCGATGACCATATCGCCGTGGTCACGATGAACAATCCGCCGGTCAACGCGCAGGCGCGCGTGTTTCACGAAGAAGCGATGCTCGTGTTCGATCGCCTGAGCGACATGGACGATGTGCGCGTCGTCGTGCTGACCGGTGCCGGCAAATGTTTCTCCGCCGGCGCCGACATCAAGGGGCGCGCCGGCGTGCAGCCCGCCGCCGGCGATCTCTGGCAGCACAATCGTCGTGCCCGCGAATGCTTCCATTCGATCACCGAATGCCGCAAACCCGTGATCGCCGCGATCAACGGCGTGGCCCTCGGTGCGGGTCTCGCCGTCGCCGCCGCCTGCGACATCCTCGTGGCCGCCGAAGAAGCCGCGCTGGGTCTGCCTGAGATCGATGTGGGCCTGCTCGGCGGCGGTCGTCACGCGATGCGGCTGTTCGGCCACTCGCGGGTGCGCCGGATGATGTTCACGGGCCTGCGCGTCAGCGGCGCCGAGTTGTACCGGCTGGGCATCGTCGAGGCGTGCGTGCCGCAGGCACAACTGATGGACACCGCGCTCGGCCTGGCGCGCGAAATCGCGTCCAAGAGCCCGATCGCGGTCAAGCTCGCGAAACACGCGCTCAACACCATCGAGGAGATGAGCCTGCGCGACGGCTATCGTTTCGAACAGAACATGACGGCCGAACTCAGCCGCTACGAGGACTCACGCGAGGCGATGCTCGCGTTTGCCGAGAAGCGCAAGCCGGTGTTCAAGGGGCGGTGAGCGAGGCGGCGTGGCAGGGCATCAATTGACCTGCCGCGTGCGCCCCGCCCAGTACGGATCGCGAAGCTCGCGGCGCAGGATCTTGCCTGATGGATTGCGCGGCAGCGCCGCGACGACGTCGATCGAACGCGGCACCTTGTAGCCGGCGATGCGCGTGCGCGCGAAGGCGATGATGTCCTCGGCCGTCGCGCTGCAGTTGGGCTTGAACACGACCACCGCCTTGACCGCCTCGCCCCACTTTTCATCGGGCACGCCGATCACGGCGACGTCGGCGACGGCGGGGTGGCCGAACACTGCGTTCTCGACTTCGGCGGGATAGATGTTTTCACCCCCTGACACGATCATGTCCTTCAGCCGATCGTGGATGAACAGATAGCCGTCGGCGTCGAAGTAACCGGCGTCGCCGGTGTGAAACCAGCCGTCGCGGATCGCGGCCGCCGTCGCGTCCGGTCGGCCCCAGTAGCCTTTCATCACGAGGCCGGCGCGGATCAGGATCTCGCCGACTTCGCCCGCCGGCAGCGTCGCGCCATCCGCGCCCGCGATCTTGATGTCGATGCCCGGATAGGGCACGCCACAGGAGCGCAGCTTGCCGTGCGCCGGATCATGCGCGCTGTCCGGCAGACAGGTGCCGGCACCCGCCGTTTCGGTGAGTCCGTACAACTGGTAGAACTCGCAGTTGAAGCGTGCTTTCGCCCGCGTCAGCAGGTCTTCGGCAATCGGCGCCGCGCCGTAATACAGCCGCCGCAACGACGAAAAATCGGCGTTCGCCGCCGACGGATGCTGCAGCATGAACAACAGCACCGCCGGCACGAAGAATGCGTTGTTGATGCGATAGCGTGGAATGAACTCGATCAGTTGCCCCGGATCGACTTCTTTCATCACCACCGAGGTGCTGCCCTGCGCGATCGAAATGACGCCCATGTTCAGACCGGCGACGTGAAACACCGGCATGCAGGCGAGGTTCATCTCGCCGGGACGAAAGTCGCCCCACTTCGCGGCCTCGGCGGCACGAAAGAAATGCAGATAGTTCGACGTCGTCAGCTGCACGCCCTTCGGGTGGCCGGTCGTGCCGCTCGTGTAGAGCTGGACGACATCGTCGTCGGCGCCGATCGCAAGCCGCGGGTCGTCGTTCGACTGCGCGTCGCGCCAGGCAGCGAAGGCCGGGTGCGCGCATTGGCCGTCCATCGCGATGACCTGGCGTAAACGCGGACACTCGGCCGTCAGCGCCTCGACGAGCCCCGTGTACTCCGCGCCGACGAACAGCGCCTCGCACCCGGCATCGTTGAGGATGTAGACGATCTCGGGCAGGGCAAGGCGCCAGTTCACGCTGACGATGACGACATTCGCCTTGAATGCCCCGAATACCAGTTCGAAGAAGCGATCCGAGTTCTTGCCGAGATAGCCGATGCGCGACTGTGGCCCGAGCGCCATCGCGCGCAGCCCGTTGGCGACCCGGCTCGCGTGCTCGTCGAGTGCTTCGAAGGTCGTCTCGCGCCCCTCGAAGATCTGCGCCACGGCCTGCGGCCGCGCCGCGCGTTGCTGGCGCGTGATGTCGGCGAGAGATTGCAGACGATCGAGTTCGAACATGGCTGACCTCCGGAAATCGTCGGGATGAACGGGCGTCCGTCGCTACCAATAACCGAGTTCAGGCCCTTGCGCCAGTGCGCGCAAGGCGGGGAAGAAATGACGCAAAGGCGTCACAAATTGCTGCGAGCGCGTTAGAATGCGCCGCACTTCAGCAAGCCGGAATCTCCATGCGCCCACTCCTCTTCCTCGCGCTGCTGCTGACCGTCATCGGCCTGCACGCCGACGACCGTCCACAGTCCACGTCCGGCAGCATCAAGGTGGCGGCCGCCGCACCGCTGGACCTCAGCCAGGCGATCGATCCGGCCCGCATCAAACTGCGCTCGGACGCCGTACTGGTCGTCGATCCGGCCAAGGGTGAAGCGCTGGTCGCACGTCACGCGACGGTCCAGAGACCCATCGCATCCATCACCAAGCTGATGACGGCGATGGTGACGCTGGACGGCAAACTGCCGCTCGATCAACCAATCCGGATCACCGAGGCCGACGTCGACCGCCTCAAAGGCACGGCGTCGCGCCTGCGCGTCGGCACGCGTCTGACCCGTCGACAACTGCTGCACCTGGCGTTGATGGCATCGGAGAATCGCGCCGCGGCCGCGCTGGCGCGCAGCTATCCGGGCGGCACCAAGGCCTTCGTCGCGGCGATGAATCGCAAGAGCGCGGCGCTCGGCATGAGCAAGACCCGCTTCGAGGACTCGACCGGGCTGAGTCAGCGCAATGTGTCGACCGCGCAGGATCTCGCGCGCATGGTGATGGCCGCAAACCGCTATCCGCTGATCAGGCAGTTCACGACCACCGCCAGCCAGGCGATCGCGCTGCCCGGACACGGCACGCTGCAGTTCAGGAACTCGAACCGGCTCGTGCAGAGCGGCAACAAGGAGTGGCGGATTGCGCTGTCCAAGACCGGTTACACGTCAGAGGCCGGTCGCTGCCTGGTGATGCAGGCGACGGTGGGAGGGCGCCCGCTCGTGTTCGTGCTGCTGAACTCGTGGGGCAAGCTGACGCCGATCGGCGACGCCAACCGTATCCGTCGCTGGATGGAGGCGACCGCGAAGACCCGCCGGGTGGGCTGAGCAGGTCACACGCTGTTCGAGGCCGCGAATCCGCGCGGCCCGTCGGCGAAGCACGGCCTGATGCCGCGCGCGCCGACGCTGACACCAGACGCCGGGATCAGCGCTGTGTGCGCGGCATGCCGAGGCGACGAATCCACGACTTGATGGCCAGCTTCACGCGCGTGCGCAGACGCGGGTGGGCTTCGGGCTGCGGTGCCGCCGGCTGCTGCACGACGTCGGCAGCGGTCGCCGCGACCTGCTCGGCCGCTTGCTCCGCGCCGCGACGGCCACGACCTCCGCGCGAACGTCGCCGCCGTTTCTGCGCCGCATCGCCTTCGCCGCGCGCCACCTCGGTGTCGGCGACCGGTGGCGGCACCACGGGTGCCACGACCGCTTCGACGACGGGGGCCTCGGGCTGACGTTCGCGATACGGCGGCCGGCTGCCGCGCCCGGCGTCGCCGCCGGGCCCCCGACGCGGACCACCCGGACCACTGCGCCCACCACCGCCACCGCCGCCGCCCGGTCCGCCGCGACGCGCGCCGCCGCCATCGCGTTCGCGCTTGCGGCGGCGCTCTTCCGCGGCATCGCTGAGCGCGTCCTCGATGACGCTCATGCCGCCTTCGCCGCCGGCTGACGGTGGACGCCCGCGCGGCACCGGCAACAGCATCGACGCATCGAACTGGCCGACCGGAATCTTCTGTTCGATGTAAGCCTCGATGTCCGGCAGGCTGATGGCGTATTCATCGCACGCGAAGCTGATCGCATCGCCCTCGGCGCCGAGTCGCGCGGTACGGCCGATCCGGTGCACGTAGTCTTCGGCGTCCATCGGCAGATCGAAATTGAACACGTGGCTGACGGCCGGAATGTGCAGGCCGCGCGCCGCGACATCGGTCGCGACCAGCATCGTCAGTTCACCCTTCACGAAACGCGCCAGCAGCGACTCCCGCTTCTTCTGCGGCACGTCGCCCGACAGCACGCCGACCTTGTAGCCGGCGCGTTCGAGCGTGAGCGCCACGCGCTCGCAGCCATACTTGGTGTTGACGAACACGATGCTGCGGCTCGCGTCCTTGTTCGCGAGCAGCCCGAGCAGCAACGGCATCTTCTCTTCGGTGGCCGGGAAGTAGACGATCTGGCGAACATTCGCCGCGGTGATCGAATCGGCTTCGACGACGAGCTTCTCGGGATCGTTCATGTGCTCGTAGGCGAGTTCGAGCACGCGATGGCTCAAGGTCGCCGAGAACAGCAGATTCTGCCGCTCGCTCGGCCCCGGCATCTTGCGCAGCAGGAAGCGGATGTCCTTGATGAAGCCGAGGTCGAACATGCGGTCCGCCTCGTCCATCACCATCACTTCGACGGCACGCAGGCTGACCGTGTTCTGCTTGACGAAATCGATCAGCCGGCCCGGCGTGGCGACGATGATGTCGACGCCCTCCTCCAGCATGCGACGCTGTTTCTCGTAATCGACTCCGCCGTAGATCAGCGCGAGCTTCAGGCCCGTGTGGCGCCCGATCTGCTGGGCATCCTTGTCGATCTGCACGGCGAGTTCGCGCGTCGGTGCGAGCACCACGGCACGCGGGTCCTGCGCGCGGCGCTCGACGTGGCCGGCACCGCTCAGCAGCCTGTTGTAGATCGCAACCAGGAACGCGGCGGTCTTGCCGGTGCCGGTCTGCGCCTGCCCGGCGACGTCCTTGCCGGCGAGCGTCAGGGGGAGCGTCATCGCCTGGATCGGCGTGCAGCGGGTGAATCCGGCTTCCGTCAGGCCCTGCAGCAGCGGCGGTTGGAGGGCGAAATTGTCGAAGAGAATATCGGTAAGGGTTTTATCGGACACTGTGAATCCTGGTCTCGGACATGAGGCGAAAGTCGGCTTGACGGGCGGCCTGGCCCGCTGGCCAGACCGGGCGCAGGCCCGGTGGGACGAGAGTATAAGCCGGAAGTGGCACCAGCACCCCCCCCTGCCCGTGCGTTGGCCGGTCGTCCGTGCGGTTGCGCACGGCCCCGCGCGGCGCGCCAGTGGACGTCGTGCCCGCCCTTTCGGTAAAAGAACAGGCGGGCCGCTGTCCGGCCCTGCCACAGGAGCTGCCATGAACATCAAGTTGGACATCGACGTGACCCCGCAGGAATTGCGGACTTTTTTCGGCCTCCCGGACGTCGAGCCGCTGCAGCAGCAGATGATGGCCCAGATCCAGGAACAGATGATGAAAGGGGTGGCTGGCTTCGACCCGCTGAGCCTGATGAAGCCCTATCTGCCCGCCAACCTGCAGTCGATCGACGGCATGCAGAAGGCCTTCTGGGACGCGATGAAGGCGTCCGCCAGCGGCAACCGCGACGGCTGAGACCGCGTCAACCGGTCGGCGTCAGGCCAGCAGTTCGCGCAGGACCGCGGTCCACGCGCGGGCGAGATTGTCGCGGCGATAGCCGCCGCCCCCGAAGGCCATCAGGCGTCCGCCGGCGTACCATCGCGCCAGCGCCAACAGCCGACGTGCCGCACCGGCATGCGCGGCGGGGCTCAGTGCGAGCTGGGCGATCGGATCGCCGTCGAGGCTGTCGGCACCACACTGGAACAGGAAGAACTGCGGCTCGAAGCGCGCCAGGTGGGTTTCCACGCGCGCGAAGGCCGCGATGAACGCCGCGTCGCCGGTGCCGGGCGGCAACTCGATGTTCAGTTTGGTGCCGCGCGCCGCGCCGCGGCCGGTTTCCTCGGGCCGGCCACTGCCGGGATAGAGCGTTCGGCTGTCCTGGTGCAGATCGGCGAGAATCAGCGCCGGATCGTCCTCGTACGCATAGAACACGCCGTCGCCGTGATGGGCATCGATGTCGACGTACGCGATGCGCTCGATGGCGTGCACGCTGCGCAGCGTCTCGATCACCACGCCGATGTCGTTGTAGACACAGAAGCCGGCCGCCGCCGCGCGCGCCGCGTGGTGCAGGCCGCCGATCGGCTGCAGGCTGCAGCGCGTGCGGCCCGCGACGATTCGCGCGAGGCTGTCCAGTGCCGTGCCGACGACCCGCGCGGCTGCCTCGTGCATGCCGGGGAACACGGGCGTGTCCCCGTCGTCGAGGAACGCGAGCCCCGCCGCTGGCGCACTGCGCACCCGCGCGAGGTGGGACGGGGCGTGAAAGCGCGCGATTTCCGCGTCGTCGGCCACCCGCGAAGGCGCCAGCGTCGTGCGTTCAGGCAGGCCCGCTGCCATCGCCTCGCGCAGGAACGCCGCCTGTCGATCGGTCCCGAACGGATGCGGCGGCGGGAAGCCATAGGCCGCGAGCGCCGGGTCGACGCAGAGTTCGACTCCCGGCTCGCGCCCATGCGCGCGCGGCAGCATGCCTGTCAGCAGCGTCGCCGCCCCTGCGTGCAGCACCAGCCGGCGCGCGCGCTGAAAAGTCGTCGTGCGAGTCATCCGTCAACGATAGGCAGCGCGTCCGCGACGGCGCAAGAAGCGGAGTGCCTCACGTCCGCCCGCGCGCTACCGTCGTGCAACTGTCGAAGGTGGATCAATCATGCCGACCTCACACCGCGCGCTGACCTGGCGCCACGCCGCCGTCCTCGCGCCCGCGCTGATCGCGGCAACGCCGGCCGCACCCGCAGCCGCGATCTTCCCCGGCGGCCGCTACGAACTCGCCTCACGCCTGCAACTGCCGCATCTCGAGGAAATGCGGCGGACGATCACCCGCGAGACGCGCTGCATCGCGACCGACGACGCACGCGCCCTCTTCCCCGTGATGCGCCAACCGGCCCTCAACGGCTGCACCTTCGGCTACGCGAGCCGGCAGGCCGCGCACACGCGGCTCGTGCTGGTCTGCGCCAGCGCGCGCGTGGCCACGGGCACGGTGGAGTTGCGCGCGGGGACGCACGGACTCATCGGTCAATTGGAGGTCAAGATGGGCGGCAAGAACATGACGTTCTCGCAGCGCGTCGAGGCGACACGCGTCGGCCATTGTGACGGCGGCGGGGATTCGCCCGCTCCGTGACGGGCGCGTGCCCCGGCACGACCGGGAGAGCCGGACGTCGGTCGTCCTCTGGCCCTGACGCAGGCCATGCCTGGACCTGCCAGCGCCGCCACTGCGGTGCGCACGGTACACTGGTCGCTGATTCACAATCGACCGGTGCCCAATGTTCGAAGACCTGAACCCAGCCGAGCGGCTGCAACTGATGAAATTCGTCTGTGCGTTTGCGTGGGCCGACCTGCAGGTCAGCGGCGAGGAAAAACTGTTCGTCGCCGACTGCATCCGCCGCCTGCATTTCACCGACGCCGAGCGCAAGCAGGTGTGGGCGTGGCTCGAAGTGCCGCCGGCACCGGACGAAGTCGATCCGTCGGACATTCCGGCCGAGCATCGCCAGCTCTTCATCGAAGCGATGGGGCGCTTGGTCGCGTCGGATGACCAGGTGTCGCCGCAGGAACGCGAAAGCCTGGTGCTGCTGAGTCAGCTGATGATGTGAGGGAGCGGCGAGCATCCCGCGCGGGATGGCATGCCCACCCCGCGCGCGACGCCGCCACCGTTTCAGCAGGCTTCGAACAGGCCCGCCGCGCCCATGCCCTTGCCGATGCACATCGATACGATGCCGAGCTTCTTCTTGCGCCGACGCAGCTCCCGGATGACCACGCCGGTCATGCGCGAGCCCGTCATGCCGAACGGATGGCCGATCGCGATCGAACCGCCGTTGACGTTGTAGATCGCGTTGTCGATGTCGAGCGCGTCGCGGCAGTACAGGCACTGCGAGGCGAAGGCTTCGTTGAGCTCGACGAGATCGATGTCGGCGAGTGTCAGGCCCTTGACCTTCAGCAGCTTCGGAATCGCGAACACGGGGCCGATGCCCATCTCGTCCGGATCGCAGCCCGCGACCGCGAATCCGCGGAAGTACGCGAGCGGCGTCAGACCCAGCTGCATCGCGCGGCGTTCGGACATCAGCAATGTCATCGACGCACCGTCCGACAGCTGCGAGGAGTTGCCGGCAGTCACCGAGCCGCCCGCTTCGAACGCCGGCGGCAGCGACGACAGCGCCTGGACGGTCGTGTCCGGGCGATTGCACTCGTCGCGATCGACCGTGCCCTCGACGATCGCGGTTTCCTTGGTGTCCTTGCTGATGACCTTGCGCCATTTGACCGTCATCGGCGCGATTTCGTCGGCGATGTAGCCGGCGTCGACCGCCGCGGCATAGCGCTGCTGGCTCTGCACGGAATACGCATCCTGCGCTTCGCGGCTGACGTTGTAACGGCGGGCGACGACTTCGGCGGTGTTGCCCATCGGCATGTAGATCGACGGCAGTTCGGCCAGCAGCCGCGGGTGATCGTCGAACTTCGCGGGCGTGCCGCGCTCGAGGCCCGAAATCGACTCGACACCGCCGGCCAGCGCGACTTCGGCGCAGCCGCTCATGATCTGCGTCGCGGCCATCGAGATTGCGTTCAGACCCGACGAGCAGGCCCGGCTCAGCGTCGCCGCGCCGACCGACAGCGGCAGTTTCGACAGCGCGACACCGTGACGGGCGAGATTGCCGGACTGTTCGCCGATCTGACGCGCAATGCCGACCACGACGTCGTCGACCTCGGCCGCATCGAGCGCCGGGTTGCGCGCGAGCAGTGCATCGATGCAGTGGGCGACGAGTTCATCGGCGCGGGTGAGATTGAAGGTGCCGCGATGGGCCTTCGCGAGGCCGGTGCGGATATTGTCGACGATGACTACCTGGTTCATGGGGCACTCTGCAGCTATGGAAGGAACGCCGTCACCTCGGACGCACGGCGCGCCCGGAATCCTGCCACAGCCCGCGGTTCAGTACGAGCCGGCGCGCGGCCGGAACGGGCCCGTCACTATCCGAACCCGCGCCCTCGCGCGCGCCTGACAACCCGGCTCATGTACCCGTGTTCGCGTAGGCGACCGCCGCTTCGACGTGTTCGACCGGCACGCGTTTGACGTTGCACAAGAGCTCGTACGGTAGCAGGCCGGCGCTGGCGGCGACTTCTGCGACCGGGATCCGCGCTCCCCACAGTTCGACGTGACTCCCTGGTCCCGCCCCTGGCAATGCGGTCAGGTCCACCGCCATCATGTCCATCGACACGCGTCCGAGCACCCGCGTGCGCTGCCCGTCGACGGCGACCGGCGTGCCCGTGGGCGCGCGCCCCGGGTAGCCGTCACCGTAGCCCATCGCCACGAGGCCGACGCGCAACGGCCGCTCGGCGACGAAACTGCCGCCATAGCCGAGCGCCTCGCCGGCCGCGAGTGAGCGTTCAGCGAACACTTCGCTGCTGAGCGCCATGACCGGCCTCAGATCGTGCTGCGTGAGGCCCGTCGGATCGACGCCGTAGAGCAGGATGCCGGGCCTGGCCCAGTCCCGTCGCGCCTGGGGCCAGGCCAGCACAGCCGCCGAGTTGGCGAGGCTGCGCGGGCCGTCGAGGCCGGCGGTCGCGGCGTCGAAGGACGCGATCTGGGTCAGCGTGGTGTCGACCGCGGTTTCGTCGGCCCGCGCGAAATGACTCATCAGGGTGATCGCGGCGACCCGGTCGGTCGCGCGCAGGCGCTCGTGGTACGCCCGTGCCTGCGCGGCGGGTACGCCCGCGCGCCGCATGCCCGTATCGATTTTGAGCCACACCTGCAGCCGCGTGCAGTTGAACGGGGCGCGCTCGATCATCCGCACCTGTTCCTCGTGATGGACCACCGTCCAGATCCCGAGCTGGCTCGCGCGTTCGAGTTCGGCCGCCGTGAACGCACCTTCGAGCAGGAGGATCGGGGCGCGAATGCCGGCTTCGCGCAAGGTGATCGCTTCGCTCAGGAATGCCACGGCGAAGGCGTCCGCCACCGGCTCCAGTGCGTGTGCGCAGCGCACGGCGTCGTGTCCGTAGGCATTGGCCTTCACCACCGCCACGGCGCGGCCACGATGGAGTTCGCGCGCGCGCAGATAATTGTGGCGAAGCGCGTCGAGATCGATGCGCGCACGCGCCGGGCGGCTCATGCGGACACCTCGGCCGGACGTCGGGCGGGTTCGCGCACAGGTGCCGGCCGGGCGTAGCGGTCCAGGGCCAGTCCGCTGACGTCGATGGCCGGCCTGCGGCCGATGATCTGATCGGCGAGCAGTTGTCCGGAGCCGCAGGCCATCGTCCAGCCCAGGGTGCCGTGGCCGGTGTTCAGGAACAGGTTGTCGTAACGCGTGGCACCGATGATCGGCGTGCCGTCCGGTGTCATCGGCCGCAGCCCGGTCCAGAACTCCGCCGCCGGCAGATCGCCACCCGGGAACAGATCACCTGCCACCATCTCCAGGGTCGCGCGGCGTCGCGGGTTCAGCGTCAGATCGAAACCCGCGAGTTCCGCCATGCCACCGACCCGGATGCGCCGCTCGAAGCGCGTCAACGCGACCTTGTAGGTTTCGTCCAGCACCGTCGAGACCGGTGACAGTGACGCGTCGCGCAGCGGAATGGTCAGCGAGTAGCCCTTGACCGGGTAGACCGGGATGTCGAGACCGAGCGGCTTAAGCAGCGCGCGCGAGTAACTGCCGAAGGCCAGGACGTAGCGATCCGCACGCAGCATCCCGCGCGCAGGTCCCGCGAGTTCGATGCCGTTGATGGCGCCGGCATCGAAAGCGAGTCGACGCACGGCAACACCGTAATGGAACTGCACCCCCAGCGACCGCGCGCGCTCGGCGAGGCGCGTCGTGAACAGGTGGCAATCGCCGGTTTCGTCATTCGGCAGGCGCAGGCCGCCGACGAGACGCGCTTTGGACAGCGCCAGCGCTGGCTCGGCCACGGCAAGTCCCGCCCGGTCCAGCACTTCAAAGGGCACGCCGCACTCACGCAGGACTTCGATGTCACGCGCGACGGCGTCGAGCTGGGACTGGGTGCGGAACACCTGCAGCGTGCCGCCGGTGCGGTGCTCGTAATCGAGACCGGTGTCCGCACGCAACTGGCGCAGGCAGTGCCGGCTGTATTCGGCGACCCGCATCATGCGTTCCTTGTTCACCGCGTAGCGCCCGGCGGTGCAGTGGCGGAGCATCGAGGCGATCCAGCGCAGCTGGAACAGGCTGCCGTCGGCACGCAGGGCCAGCGGCGCATGCCGCTGGAACAGCCACTTGACCGCCTTCAGGGGAATCCCCGGCGCGGCCCACGGCGTCGAATAGCCAGGCGATACCTGCCCGGCGTTCGCGAAGCTCGTTTCCAGCGCCGCGCCGGGTTGCCGGTCGAGCACGTGGACCTCGGCGCCGGCACGGGCCAGGTAGTACGCGGTCGTGATCCCCACGACGCCGCCGCCCAGAACGATGACTTTCATGCAAAGCTCTCCACAAGCAATCTTTACATGAAGTTTATGTGAGCTATCGCAGACGAATTCCCTGAATTAGTGGCCTTCTGAAGCTAAGATTGCTGAAAGACCATGGCCTGAACCGGAGTGACCGCAAAAATGCCTGCACTCGACCGCACCGACCGCAGAATCCTCGATGTCCTGCAGCGCAACGGACGGATGTCGATGACCGAACTGGGGGAGAAGATCGGCTTGTCGACCTCGCCCTGTGCCGAGCGCGTGAAGCGCATGGAACGCAACGGAGTCATCACGGGCTATCACGCCCGCGTGGCGCCGCAGGCCCTGGGCCGGTCGCTGCTGGTGTTCGTGGAGATCACGCTCGCGCAGAAATCCGGCGAGGTCTTCGACCGGGTGCGCAGGGAACTGCTGGGCATGCCGGAGGTGATGGAATGCCATCTTGTCTCGGGCAGCTTCGACTACCTCGTGAAGGCCCGCCTGCACAACATGTCGGAGTATCGCGACCTGCTCGGCGACATCCTGAAGAAGGTGTCAGTGCCGGCCCAGTCACACAGCTACGTGGTGATGGAAGAGGTCAAGGAAACCAGCTTCATTCCGACCCTCGGCGACTGATCGGGCACGTCGCTGATCCGCATCGCCTGCCGGCGCCGTCAACCGCCGGCCATAGTCGGTGGCTGCGGCGCACGACGGGGCCGACGTCGAAGCGCGTGGCTGGCACCCTTCGACGTCGGCGTCGTGGTATCAGCGCACCTGGCGGAAGGTCGTGCGCACTTCGTCGATGAACACGGCCGGCTGCTCGAAGGCCGCGAAATGTCCGCCCTTCGGCAACACGTTGTGATGCAGCAGCTTCGGATAGCGCTCTTCGCACCAGCGGCGCGAGGCGCGGAAGATTTCGCGCGGAAAGATGCTGACGCCAGCCGGGATCGTGATCTGCTGATGCTTCTGCAGGAGCACGGAGAAGCTCTCCCAGTACAGTCGCGCGGACGATGCGCCCGTGGCCGGCAGCCAGTACATCATCACGTTGTCGAGCAGTTCGTCGCGCGTCAGCACGTGCTCGGGGTGACCGTCACTGTCGGTCCAGGCCCAGAACTTCTCGATGATCCACGCCGCCTGCGCGACCGGCGAATCGACGAGGCCGTAGCCGACCGTCTGCGGTCGTGTGCTCTGCTCTTTCGAATAACCCGAATCCCAGTCCTGGTAGTGCTGCCAGCTCGCGAGCGCCGCGCGTTCCAGTTCATCCAGATTCTCCATCAGCGCCGGGCTCGGGCTGACGAGCGGCATGTTGACGTGAATCGCCGCGCAGTGATCGGTTTCGCTGAGGCCGATGCAATGCGTCACCGCCGATCCCCAGTCCCCGCCCTGCGCGACCCAGCGGTCGTAACCGAGGCGCGCCATCAACTGCCCCCACGCGCGTCCGATGCGCTGGATCTTCCAGCCCGGCGCCGTCGGCTTGCCGGAAAAGCCGAAACCCGGCAGCGTCGGGCAGACGACGTGGAACGCGTCACGCGCGTCGCCGCCATGGGCGACCGGATCGACGAGCGGATCGATGACCTTCAGGAATTCGATCACCGAGCCCGGCCACCCGTGCGTCATCACCATCGGCATCGCCTGCGGATGCTTCGAGCGTACGTGCATGAACTGGATGTCGAGCCCGTCGATCTCGGTGATGAACTGGGGATAGCCGTTCAGCCGCTGCTCGACGCGACGCCAGTCGTAGCGCGTCTGCCAGTACTCGGCAACTTCGCGCATGTAGGCGAGCGGGATGCCCTGGCTCCAGTCATCGGGCGTTTCACGCTCGGGCCAGCGCGTGGTGGCCAACCGTCGCCGGAGGTCATCGAGGTCTGCCTCGGGTATGTCGAACCGGAACTCCCTGATCTCGCTCATGGACGCCTCCCCTCTCATGGTTGTTCGATGCCGCCGTCGATGCACCCGTCGGCACCTCTCGCGCCGTGCGCCACCGGGTGCTGATTCCTCAGGCCGGTGCCAGTGCTTCCAGTGCCGCCCAGCACGGGCCCGGCTGGCCGTCCGCCCGGATCGGCTGAATCACGACCTGATCCGCCCCCTGGTCGAAGTAGGCCTCGAGCTTCGTCTTGATCTGCGCGGCATCCCCCCAGAACACCATGGCGTCCATCAGGCGATCGCTGCCGCCGTCCTTCAGATCGCTCTCGTCGAAACCGAGCCGGAACCAGTTCTTGTAATAGTTCGGCAACGGCAGGTACGGGCCGAGCGCCGCGCGGGCGGCCTTGCGGGCCGCGACGGGATCGGTGCTGAGGCAGACTTTCTGTTCGCAGATGACGGCCGCGTCGGGTCCCATCGTCGCGCGGGAAATCGCGGCCTGCGCCGGCGTGATGTTGTACGGAAAGGCGCCGAGCGTGCGTTCGGCGGCCAGCTTGCTCATGTTCGGTCCGAGCGCGGCGAGCACGAGCTTCTTGTCAGTCTGCCCGGCGCCGAGGGCCGTCCACGCCTGATCCATCGCATCCAGATAGGCACGCATCGTCGCGACGGGCTGCTTGTACTGATGACCCCGCATGTCGGCGACGAGCGGCGCATGCGACACGCCAAGGCCGAGCACGAAACGATCGCCGTACAGGCTGTTCAGACTGTTGTGGCCCATCACGGACGCCGCCGGATCGCGTGCATAGATATTCGCGATGCCGCTGGCGACGATGAGTTTCTTGCTGTGCGACAGCAGGTAGCCGCCGATTGCGAAGGTTTCGTAGTTGAAGGCTTCCGGATACCACAAGGTCGAATAGCCGAGACCTTCGACGCGCTGTGCGAGTTCGGCGCACTGCGCCGCATTCATTGCGTCGGTGAAGGTGAATACGCCGTATTTGCCGAATTTCATGCGCGAGGCCTGCTGCTGATCTGGACGGGGCCTTAAGGTGCCAGAACCTCGGGCCTTGCGCCATCCGGCCGGCGGGGCCGGGCTCACGTGGCGGCGGCGTGGGTCTGCGTGGCGGCGGCCTGGGCCCACGCGGCGGCGGCATGGCCGGCCCGATAGCCGCTGCTGAACGCGCCGGTCAGCAGGTAGCCGCCCGTCGGTGCCTCCCAGTCGAGCATTTCGCCCGCACAGAACACGCCCGGCAGCGCCCGCAGCATCAGGTCGTCATCGAGCATGTCGAAGCGCACGCCGCCGGCGGTGCTGATGGCCTCGCTGACCGGACGCGCGGCGTCGAGCCGCAGCGGACAGGCCTTGATGCACTGCGCCACGCGCTCGACGTCGTCGAAGCCCGCGCGCCCCAGGGCCTCGCGCAGCAGGGCCGCCTTCACGCCGACGAGTCCGAGCGCGCGTTTGAGCCACTCGGCCACGCTGCGCTTGCCGCGCGGCTGCGCCAGCGCCCTGGCGACCCTGGCGGCCGGGTGATCGGGCAGCAGATCGAGCGTCAGCGTGGCCGCGCCATGCGCGTCGATGGCGTCGCGCAACGGGGCCGACAGCGCGTAGATCAGGCTGCCTTCGACACCCCCGGCGGTCACCACGAACTCGCCGAGCCGCGCGACGACGCGCCCTTGCGCGTCGATGCAACTCGCGCCGACCGGCCTGACCGGCGCACCGGCATGGCGTTCGGCGAGGTGCGTGCTCCATGCCACGTCGAAGCCGCAGTTCGCCGGTTTCAGTGGCGCAATCGCGACCTGTCGCGCCGCGAGCAGCGACGTCCAGGCGCCGTCGCTGCCGAGCTTCGGCCAGCTCGCGCCGCCGAGGGCGAGCACGGTGCTGCCCGGCCGGCACCTGACTTCGCCGGCGGCGGTCTCGAAGCGCAAGGCTCCGTCCTGCGCCCAGCCGTCCCAACGATGCCGCATGCGGAATTCGACGCCCTGCCCGCGCAAGCGGTGCAACCAGCGGCGCAGCAGCGGCGCGGCCTTCATGTCGCGCGGAAACACCCGGTCCGAGCTGCCGACGAAGGTGTCGATGCCGAGCCCTGTCGCGAATTCGCGCACGGCCTGCGCGTCGAACGCCGCGAGCAGCGGTGCCAGACGCGCCTGCGCGTCACCGTAGCGGGTCATGAAGGCGGCCGGCGCCTCGGCGTGGGTCAGGTTGAGCCCACCCTTGCCGGCGAGCAGGAACTTGCGGCCGGCCGACGCCATCGCGTCGAGCACCACGACGCTCGCGCCCGCCGCGATGGCGGCGTCGGCAGCCATCAGGCCCGCGGGGCCGCCGCCGATGACGGCGACCATCGGCGCGAGGTCCTCGCGCGCCGCTGAAACTGCTGAATCGTTGATCACGTGCGCCGGCGTCGTTTCCATTTGGGATGCGACTGATGAGAATACGCGAATCCGGCAGTCGCCGGGCCCGCCGACGAGACCCCGAGGAGATGCCCGTGATTCGCTTCAATCCGTTCATGTACTGCACCGTGGGCCGTCGCGCCGAACTCGAACGCGGCATGGCCGGCAAGGACCCGGTGCTGTTCCAGCGCATGCTCGAGGAGATTGCCGAGTACGTGCGCTTCGCCGACGACGCCGGTTACGCCGGCTGGGGCCATCCCG
Source organism: Gammaproteobacteria bacterium Ga0077536 (assembly GCA_001464935.1). Taxonomy (GTDB): domain Bacteria; phylum Pseudomonadota; class Gammaproteobacteria. The sequence continues at coordinate 71,868 of LNEL01000043.1, read as the reverse complement.
AACATCACCTGCAAATCGAAGGCTTCGAAGCGGCGAACGATCCGACGCTGATGGGCATGTGGCTCGGCCAGCACAGCCGACGCCTGCGCGTGATCACCTGCGGCTTCGTGTCGACGACCCACAATCCGCTGCGCACCGCCGAAGCGATCGCGACGATGGATCACATGCTGAAGGGCCGGCTCGGCGTCGGCCTCGTGCGCGGCTACCAGTCGCGCTGGGTCGAAAACTTCAAGGTCAAGGCGGAGGTCGGCGCAGTCGGCCCGTGGAACAAGCAGGACGAGGCCGATCGGCAGAACCGCGACTATTTCGCCGAGTTCGTCGACATCGTCGTCAAGGCCCTGACCCACGACACGTTCAGTCACCAGGGCAAGTACTGGCAGTTGCCACCGCCCGATCTCGTCAATCCGCATCCGCACGGCGTGTACACGCGCTATGGCCAGGGCGTCACCGACGACATGCGCATTCACGAAATCGGGATCGCCCCGCGCCCCTACACGACGCCGCATCCGCCGCTCTATGGCGGCTTCTCCGCGTCGCTGCGCACGGCACGCTTCTGGGCCCGCTATCGCGGCAAACCGATCGTGATGTCGGGCGACCTCGATTTCTGCGAGCTGCTGTGGCACGCCTACCGCGAGGAGGCGGCGCTGCACGGCTACACGCCGGTGCCGGGCGACGAAGCGGCCTGGGGCGGACTCATGATCTGCGCCAGGACGGACGCCGAGGCCGAAGCCCAGGCCGCCGACATGCGCTGGTTCTGGGAGAACTGGGCAACACCGTTCGGCCAGGGCGCGGTGAACCTGTTGTACGGCTCGCCGGACACGCTGAGCCGACGCATCGAGGAAGCCGCCGCGCGCGTGCCGATCAACGAGATGTTCCTGATCGTGCCGCAGGGCATTCATTCGCGCGATCAGATCATAGGCTCTCTCGACCTGTTCGCGCGACACGTCATGCCGCGCTTCAGTTGAGCGGGACGCGTGAACACGCACCGCGTCGCCGTGGAAGCACGCGGGTGGGCAGGGTGCCGGCGGAAATCGCTATCCGACGTCAGGTGGGCGGGGCGAGCGCGGCGATGCTTGCCTCGAGCAGCGTCTTGCGCGCGCGCCAGTCGGGCAGCACGGCTTCGAGCATGCTGTAGAAGCCCTTGCCATGACCGCGATAGCGGTTGTGGCAGAGCTCGTGCACGACGACGTATTCGATCGCAGCGATCGGCGCGTGAATCAGGGCGAGGTTCAGGGTCATGCCGGTGCGGGGGCTGAAGGTGCCCCAGCGCGTGCGCATCAAACGTATCTTCAGCGGCGGCACGGGATAGCGCACGAAACGCGGATGCGCCTGCCAGCGCAGGATCAGTTCGCTGAACACCGCGCGCGCCTCATCGCGAAACCAGCGCTGAACGGCGCGCGCAGTGCGCGCCGCGTCGGCGACCTGGCGGCCGCCGACTTCGAGCACGCCGGGTTTGCGCGCCACGCCCGTGCGCGACGTCGGCGACAACCGCAGTTGCAGCGGCTCGCCGAGATAGTGATGCGTTTCGCCGTCGGCATAGCAGGCCGCCGGCGCCAGCGGCGCATGCTCGAAATGCAGCAACTGACGTTCGATCCAGCGGCGGCGGCTGTCGATGAAAGCCTCGATCACGGGATCGGGACAGGCGAGCGGCACTCGCGCGATCACGCGCAGGCTCGCGTGGACTTCGATACTCAGCGAGCGACGGCGGCTGCGGCGGATGTCGACGATGAAACCGACGGCCGGCTCCGGCGCAGGCCTCGGCGACGCGGGCTCGGGTGCCCGGTCGAAATCAAAACCCTGCTGGACGCCCGCCGCCGCCATGGGTCACTGCTGCGGCAACTGATCGCAGACGTGGGCCGGACCGTCGGCCTGGCCCGGAGTTGCGAACGGCAGATCGGCAACCATCGACTGCGCGAGCTGGCCGCACTGCTGAATCGACTGCAGTTCAGGTGAGCCGCTCATCTCCTGCGCGTAGCGGACCGCGAGCTGCGTGGCGTCGTCGCGCTTGCCGGCCGCGCACAGTTGCTGGACCTCGGCCGCCATCGCCTCGCCGCGCGTGCGCAGGCGATCCATCGTCGTCTGATCGAGCTTCGCAAAGCAGGCCTGCATGTCCGCCGCCTGCTGCATCATCCGCTGCATGTGATCGGGGTTCTGCTGGACCTGCTGCAGGATCTCCTGCAGCTGTTCGGGCGTCGGCATCTGCTGGGCATGCACGGTCCAGGGGGCCGCGATCAGGCCCGCCAGCGCGGTCGTCGCGAGTGGGGAAAAGCGCATCCGTCGCCTCCTCGTCAAAGGGGGCCTCACTTTAACAGCTTGCCGGCGAGGCGGCAGAGGCGAACGCGCCAGCTGCGTCACGAATCGGCTAGGATCCGCGTCAGCCGTCAGGCCCTGCATTTTTCAACCTGTATTCAGCGCACATTCAGACCACACCGAGGTATTTCCATGTCCCAGATCGATGGCGTCAGCGTCGCCAAGAAGAGCAATGTCTATTTCGACGGCAAGTGCGTCAGCCACTCGCTGACCCTGGCGGACGGCACGAAGAAAACGGTCGGCGTGATCTTCCCGAGCAGCCTGACCTTCAACACCGGCGCGCCGGAACGCATGGAGATCGTCGGCGGCCGCTGCCGCGTGAAACTGCACGGCGCCAGCGACTGGCAGACCTATGCCGCCGGCACCGAGTTCAAGGTGCCGGGCAACAGCAGCTTCAACATCGAAACGCTGGAGATGGTCGACTACGTCTGCCACTTCGAGTAGCGGCGCTCAGCGCAGCGCGCGCAGGAACTCGAGCAGGATCGCGTTGGTGTCCTCCGCGCGTTCCTGCTGCAGCCAGTGACCGCAACCGGGGAGGATGCGGCTGCCGAGCCAGTTCGGAATGCGCTCCGGCGCGCGCTCGATGGCTTCGGCGCCCCACCACGTCGCGACGTCATATTCGGCGCCGACGAACATTGCCGGCACTTCGAGCGGACGATCCTTGACCGGCGTGAGGTCGTGCCAGTCGTGTTCGATGTTGTGGTAGTAGCTGAGCGGACCGGCAAAACCGCCCTTCTCCAGCGCATCGACGAAGACATCGAGATCGGCGTCAGTGAACCAGTGCGGCATGGTCTCGGGGGTGAAGAAGCGTTCGCGCATGCGGTGTCCGTGCGGCACACAGAGCGCGCTGTGTCGAATGAGCTCGACGGGGTCCTGTCCCTCGAGCGTGAAGCCCGCGGCGGCCAGCGCCTCGCCTGACACCGACCACACGATGTCGCGGACCCAGCCGCGGAGATCCGCCTCGATCTCGTCGATCACGGGGCCCAGCGTGCCGAAATAGACCTGATAGAAATCCTGATCGGGGCCAGACACGCGGGTATGAATCTCGTGCGGCGACAGTTCGCCGAACGGATTGCCCGGCAGCGCGATGATGCCGCGGCCGGAGAACGGCACGCTCATGCCCATCACGCCACGAAAGACCTTCGGATGCAGCCAGGCCGCCGTCCACGCGACCGGCGCCCCCCAGTCGTGGCCGACGAGCACCGCCTGTTGCTCGCCGAGCGCAGCGACCAGGCCGACGAGATCCTCGACCATGCGGTGGATACGGTAGGCATCGGTGTGCCAGAACTTCGACGACCTGCCGTAGCCGCGTTGATCGATCGCCACCGCGCGATAGCCGGCGGCCGCAAGCGCCGGCAACTGGAAGCGCCACGAGTACCACAGTTCGGGAAAGCCGTGGACGAAGATCACCAGCGGCCCCTCACCCTCCTCGACCACGTGCAGGCGCACGCCATTGACGTCGAGCAGTCGTTGCCGGCGCATGCTCATGGCTTTTCGCGATACTCGTCGTGGCAGCCCTTGCAGACCTGCACGGTCTTGCCGAACTGGGTCTTCATCGCGCCTTCATCGCCGCCCTGGGCCGCGGCCGCGAGCGCCTTCGTCGACTCGACGAGCTCGCCCATGCGGCTCTTGAAGTCATCCATGTTGTCCCACAGTTCCGGCTTCGCGTGCGACTTCGCGCCCTTGCTGTCGGGCGTGAAGCCCTCGAGCGGCATTGGCGCCAGGGCCGCGACGCGATCGGCCATGAATGCAAACTGCGCCTTGTCGAACGGCACGTCGCCCTTGACCATCGCGCCCATCGCGCCGGCGTTCCAGCCCATCGCGAACAGCACACCCTGGCGATACTTCACGGCGTCTTCAGGCTTCGGCGCTGCCACCCCCGTGCCGGTGAGCGTCACGCCCAGCACGGCCGTGACCACGCCCAGCGCCAGTCGCGCGAACTTCTGCTTCGAGTGCTTCATGCCGGTACTCCTCTCTGCTACAGGTTGACGATCAACATCACGAGTCCCGCGCTCGCGGCGAGCCACGGCAGTGCGCGCCAGGCCGGGGCGAGCCGCGGCTGCCCGTCCGCCCACGGCTTGCGCCCGTGCACCATCGCGGCGGTCAGGCGCTCGCCCTTGCGCACGCGGTGCCAGACGATGGCGAGCACGTGCAGCACGACGAGGCCGAGCAGCACGTTGAAATTCAGATGGTGCAGCGACGTCAGCGTATCGCTGAGCGCCTTGCCCGCATACTTGTACAGCGGGCCTTCGTTGAGAATGTCGTCGTTGGCGAACAGGCCGCTGCCGGTCTGCACGAGCAGGCACACCAGCATCACGGCCACCATCCAGCCGCCCAGCGGATTGTGCCCCGCGACCTGCATCGGTGCCGGTGTCAGCAATTCGCGCACGGCAGCCATCACGCGCGCGGGGCCGTGCAGAAAACTGGCGAAGCGCGCCGAGGCGCTGCCGGCAAAACCCCACATCACGCGAAAGATCACCAGCGCGAGTATCGAATACCCGGCCCACATGTGGTACTGCAGCGTGAGGCCACCCTCCTCCGCGCTCCACCACGAGAATCCGCACAGGATGACCAGCGCCCAGTGGAACAGGCGGACCGGCAGATCCCAGACCTTGGCGGGCGTCGCGCTCATGCTGCCTGAGTATAAGCGCGTCGGCGCGACGCGCCAGCGCGGCCCCACGCAGGCAGGTGCGCGGCCGTGGCGGCACGGCCCCGTGTTCTGGCACATTACGCGGACACAATAACAACGATGGCGCGGGATGGCGCAGCCGCCACGGCGGCGCTCCGCGCAGGGGAGTTCCATGTGAGCATCGACACCCGGCCGCGCGCGCGCGCCGAACTGGCGAGCGGCTGGCCGCTGCTGGTCGCCGCCACCGTGGGCAGCGGCACCGGCGCGTCGTCGCTGATCTTCTACAGCCTCGGCGTGTTCGTCGCGCCGCTGCAGGCGGCGTTCGGCTGGACCCGCGGCGACATCACTTCCGCGATGATCTACAGCAGTGCGGGCCTCGTGCTCGCGGCGCCCGTGCTCGGCTGGTTGATCGACCGTGCCGGCGAACGCCGCGTCGCGCTGGCGTCGATTCCCTGTTTTGCCGCCGTTGTCTACGCACTGAGCCTGCTCGAGGGCAATCTGACCGGGTTTTATCTCTGCTTCTTTCTGGCCGCGGTCCTCGGCTGCGGCACGACGCCCATCCTCTATACGCGCGCCGTCGCCAGCCACTTCGACCGCGCACGAGGCCTCGCGCTCGGCATCACGCTCGCAGGCCCCGGCACGGCCGCGATCGTGCTGCCACCGTTTCTCGTCGGCATCATCGGCACCGGTGCGTGGCGTCAGGGCTTCCAGGTGCTCGCGCTGATTGCGCTCGTGTCATGGCCGCTGGTGTGGTGCTGGCTGCGCTCGACACCCGCGACGGCCGCGTCGCAGGCCGCGGCCCACGGTATCAGCCGCCGCGCCGCGCTCGGCTCCCGCGTGTACTGGACGCTCGCGTTGACCTTTGCGCTGGTGGCGATGGCGGCGTCGGCACTGGTCGTACACATGGTGCCGATGCTGAAGGACGCCGGCCTTGACGCCGCGCACGCAGCGCGCGTCGCGTCCGTGATCGGCATCGGCATCATTCTCGGGCGGCTGCTGATCGGCTGGATCATCGACCGCCTGTTCGCGCCGCGCGTCGCCGCCGCGATCTTCGCGATTGCGGCCTGCGGCTGCGTGCTGCTTGCGCAGGGCGGCCCGCGTGAAGCGCCGGTCGCCGCGTTTCTGATCGGCTTCGCGCTCGGCGCCGAGGTCGACCTGATGGCCTACCTGACCTCGCGCTATTTCGGTCTGCGCCACTATGGCTTTCTGTATGGCACCGTGTATTCGTGTTTCTGGATCGGCATCGCGAGCGGGCCGGCAATTGCCGGCTGGCTCTTCGACGCGACCGGCGGCTACGCCATTGCGCTGTGGGCCATCGTCGGCCTGTTCGCGCTCGGCGCTCTCGCCGCGCTGTCACTGCCACGTTTCGAGGGAATGAAACACGCAAGTCCGGCATGAAGTCCGTGCACGTCAAACTCGTGGTGATGGCGCTGTTCTGGGCCAGCTCCTATCCACTCGGTCGTCACCTCGCGCAGTTCGAGGTGCCCGTGTTCGTCGTCATGCTGCGGCTGCTGATGGCCACCGCGTTCCTCGCGCTGATCGCGGGGCTCCGTGGCGACCTGGCGCGGCGCGTGACGGCGCGGCAGCTGGGCCTCATCGTGCTGCTGGGACTGAGCGGTTTCTGTGTGCACAACCTGCTGATGATGAAAGCGCTCGAGACCACGCGCGCGAATGCCGGCGCGGTGCTCAACGGCGCGATTCCGCTCGTGATCGTCCTGCTCGACTTCCTGTGCTTCCGCCGTCGGCTGCCGCGGGCGGCGCTGCTCGGCGTGGCGCTCGGCTTTCTCGGCACGGCCGTCGTCGCCTCGCGCGGCGACCTGCCATCGCTGCTCACCGGCGACATCGGCCGCGGTGAGGCACTGTTCCTCGTCGCGATTTGCGGATGGGCCGTGTACTCGATGGCTTCGCGCCCGCTGTTCGCGACCCTGCCGCCGATCGCGGTGACGACCTACGGCTGTGCCGCCGGCCTCTTGCTGCTGACCGGGCCCGGCCTGATGCAGGCGCGGGCCGCCGCCCCGCTGCTCGCCGATCCGGGGCTGCTCGCGCTCATCGGCGTCCAGGCCTTCCTCAGCATGACGCTTGGCTTCCTGTGGTATGCCGAAGGCGTCAAGGACATCGGCGCGATGAACACCGCGATGTATTCGAATCTCGTGCCGGTGTTCGGCATCGGTCTCGCGGCGTGGACACTCGGCGAGCAGCCCGATCTTCCCGTGCTGCTCGGCGCCGGGCTCGTGATCGCAGGCCTGATGGTCGTCAACCGCGCGCAGCGGGCGGCGGCAGTGCAGCCCTGACGCCGGGCGTGCAGCACGCGCGGGCACGACGCCGCGCAGGGCCGGCACCACTCACGCGAGTTCGACATCGTCCGCGGGGACGGCCTCGTCGTCCGGCAGGAAGCCACCCGCCTGCATGGCCCACATCCGGGCGTAGTGGCCGTCAGCCCCGATCAGTGCCTCGTGGCTGCCGTCCTCGATGATCCGGCCGTGATGGAAAACCACGATGCGATCGAGACGGGACAGCGTCGAGAGCCGATGGGCGATGACCATCACGGTCTTGTTGCGCATCAACGAGCGCAGGCTGTCCTGGATGTGGCGTTCGGTGATGGAGTCGAGCGCGCTCGTCGCCTCGTCGAGCAGCAGGATCGGTGAGTCCTTGAGGATGGCGCGCGCGAGCGCGATGCGCTGGCGCTGTCCTCCCGACAGCTTCACGCCGCGTTCACCGACCAGCGACGCATAGCCTTCCTCGGTCTGCAGGATGAATTCCTCGGCGTGGGCCTGGCGCGCGGCGGCGTGCACCTCGGCATCGCTGGCATCGAGACGGCCATAGCGGATGTTCTCGAGCAGGCTGCGATGGAACAGCATCGGGTCCTGCGGAATCATCGCAATCGACCGGCGCAGGCTTTCCTGCGTGACGGACGCAATGTCGACGTCATCGATCAGGATGCGCCCCTCCTCCAGATCGAACAGCCGCAGCACCAGGTTCAGCAGGGTGCTCTTGCCGCTGCCGGAATAGCCGACCAGCCCGACCTTCTCGCCGGCGCGTATCATGAGGTTCAGATCGCTGAACACCGGTCGCCCGCCGGTATAGGAAAAACCGACGTGCTCGAAGCGGATTTCACCGCGACTGACGCTCAGCGCCTGCGCAGCGGGCGCGTCGGCGACCTCGTGCGGCCGCACGATGATGCTGACGCCGTCGTTGACGTTGCCGAGGTATTCGAAGAAATCGAGGAACTTCCGGCTGAGCCCGCGCGCCTGCTCGATGATGATCAACGACAGGCTCGCCGACATCGCGAACTGGCCGATCGTCATCCGGCCGTCGACCCACAGATTGATGGCGTAGCCGACGATGCCGAGCATCAGACCCATCGCGGCGGTGAACTGGAACCAGCGGATCGCCTCCATGAACCAGAATACGCGCCGCGCGCGTCCGACCTCGAAGTCGAGGAAGTGCTCGAGATACTCGCGCTCGAAGTCCCGCCGCGCGAACAGCTTCGCATTCATGATGTTGGTGACGGAGTCGACGATCTTGCCGCTGACGAGGCTGCGCGCCGCGGCGTAATCCCGCGCATAGCGCCGGCAGCGTTTCGACAGCAGGAACGAGACCCCGACGTACAGCACCATCCAGCCGCCGAGCACGAGCGCCAGCATCGTGTTGACCTGCGACAGCAGGACCAGTGACACGATGAAGGTGATCGTCAACGGCCAGAAGTCGAACATCAGGGTCCACAGCACCTGCGCCGTGCCCATCGAGGTTTCCGCAATCCGGTTGGCGAGCGAACCCGCGAAGTTGCCGAGGAAATAGCGCTGCGAGTGGTGCTGCAGGTAGCTGAACAGGTCGCGCCGGATGCGCCGCCGCAGCGCCGGTCCGAGCAGCACGAGAATCGTGCCGCTGCCGCGCGAACACAGCAGGATGCCGAGGTTCAGCAGCGCGAACAGCCACAGCGGGCCCTCGACCCGCGCCCACGCGTCGGTCGCCGCGGCCTGGGCACCCGTCACCGCGTCCATGATCTGCTTGATCGCGTACGGCAGCAGGATGCCGCAGGTCGACTGCCCCGCTTCGAGCAGCGCGACGGCGGCCACGCCCGGCAGGTAGTACCGGATGAAATGCAGCACGAATGCAAACGGCGCGTCCGGCAGGGCCGGCGGCGGCTGATCGGGGGTCGCAGTCAAGTTCGAAACCATCGGGTCGGAGCCCCCACTTTAACCGATGTGCGCGGCACGACGTCACGCCGCTCGCGGTGGAGGAATAGCCACCGAGAACACCGCGGGCAAAGATGAGCACGCGGGCGTAGGTTGGGTGAGGGAATGGCCACCGAGCACACAGAGAACACCGAGGGGAAAAGATGCGCAAGTGGGGACAGGCACGCTGACCGCCTCCGGGGGAGACCTGTTTCGATTCTTCTCATTTCCTTCCTCTGTGTTCTCGGCGTTCTCGGTGGCAGATACCGCCCCCCAGGCCGGCACCCCGTCAGCGCGGTTCGGGGTTAACATCACTGAAGAAGCACGGGGGACACGGCATGAAAACGGCATTGGTGACCGGCGCGACTGACGGCATCGGGCTCGAGACGGCGCGCGGCCTGCTGGCACTTGGCTGGCGGGTGCTGGTGCACGGGCGACATGAAGCGCGGGCGACGGCGGCCGTGGCGGCGCTGACGCAGCCCGGCGGCACGGCCGTTCCGGTATGGGCGGATCTGGCGAGCCTGGCCGAGGTGCAAACACTCGCGGACCGCGTGAACCGCGACGAGCCGCAGCTCGACGTGCTCATCAACAACGCCGGCGTGTACACCCGGCAGCGCACGGAGTCGGCCGACGGCTTCGAGCTGACGTTCGCCGTGAACTACCTGGCGCACGTGCTGCTGACACAGCGGCTGCTGCCGCTGCTGACCCGTGCGCCCGGTGCGCGCGTCGTCAACGTCAGCTCCGGCACGCACGAAAGCGCGCGGCTCGATCTCGCCGACCTGCAGATGGACCGCGACTGGGATGCCTACCGCGCCTATTCGAATTCGAAGCTCGCGAACGTGCTGTTCAGCAACGCGCTGGCGGCGCGCCACGAACCGTCCATGCTGGCGTCCAATGCGCTGCATCCCGGCGTGATTGCGACCAAGCTGCTGCGGGTCGGCTTCGGCGCCGGTGGCGCGCCGCTGGCCACCGGCGCGCAGACCTCGCTGCATGTCGCGACCAGCCCGGCGCTCTACGGCGTGACGGGCCGCTACTTCAGTGACTGCCGGCAACGGGCGGCCTCGCGGCGCGCGCAGGATGCCGAGTTCGCAGAGGCGTTATGGCAGAAAACGGCAGCGCTGCTCGGCGGACATTGACGCGCGCCGCCGACGCCTGACACTACAGCGCGATGCCCAGCACTGCGGACAACTCGGCAATCGCCTGCGCTTCACCCGTCACCTTGATCGTCGTCATCCCCTGCGCCTTGGCAGGTTTGAGGTTGATGCCGAGATCGTCGAGATACACGACCTCGGCCGGGTTCACGCCCATGCGCTCGCAGGCCAGCGCATAGATGCGCGGATCCGGTTTGCGCATGCCCTCCTTGCTCGACTCGATCACGAGGTCGAACACCGTCATCACCTCCGCGACCTGCGCGGCGCGTTCGGGCGAACGCCACATGCCGGGGCCTTCGCCCATGTTCATGTTGTTCGTCAGGCAGGTGACCTGGTAGTCCTGCTTGCAGCGTTTGAGCACCTCGACCATCCGCGGCCGCACGTCGCCGCCGAGCAGATCGAGCACGACGCGGCCCGGAATCGGATGGCCGGCGGCGCGCGACTCGGCTTCGAACAGGGTGTCGAACTCCTCCATCGTGCACTGGCTGGATTCGAACAGCGCCCACGCGTTGTGTTCGTGATTGCGCGCGTTGATCGTCCGGATGAAGTCGCGCGGCAGGCCGTGCGTCGTTTCGTAGTGCGCAAAGGCGTCGAACGGCGAAGTCGTCAGAACACCGCCAAAATCCCACAGGATCGCTTTGTAGCGCTGCATTGAATCCACTCTTGCTTGCTTGAGGTCTGGAGGCTGCGACACGCCTTGCGCGTCGCGCGGGACCCGGAGTATACCGCTGACAAAGGAGAAATCGGCATGCACGACGAACTGCGAATCCCGGCCGGTGACATCGAACTCGCGGGCCAGCTGCTGCGGCCCGACGGCCCCGGGCCACATCCGGTGGTGGTGTTGAGCCACGGCTTCTCGGCCACGATGGCGATGGGGCTGCTCGACTATGCGCGGGTCTTCAGCGCAGCCGGCCTCGCGGCGCTGGTCTACGAACATCGAAACTTCGGGGCCAGCGGCGGCACGCCGCGCCATGAGATCGATCCCTGGCAACAGGTGGCGGACATGCGTGACGTCATCAGTCATGCACGCACGCTGGCCGACATCGATCCGGCGCGCATCGGCCTGTGGGGCACGAGTTACGCCGGCGGCCACGCGCTGACCGTCGCCGCCCTCGATCGGCGCGTACGCTGTGTCGTCGCGCAGGTCCCGTTCGTCGCCGGGCACGCGACGCTGCGCGCGTGGATCGGCGACGCGCATTGGGATGCGATGCAGCATCGATTCGCCGAGGACCGCGACGCGCGCTATCGCGGCGAACCCCCGCGGACCACGAAGCCGGCGCGGCCGGGCGATCAGACCTGGGACTGGGTGCAGGCCATCGGCGCGCAGGACACTTATCCGAACTGCATCACGCAGCGCAGCCTCGAACTCATTTCGAGCTACGAGCCCGCGGCGTTCGTCGCGCGCATCGCGCCAACTCCGCTGCTGATGATCCTCGCGACCGGCGACACGCAAACCCCATACGCCGGCCAGCGTGCCGCTTTCGCCGAGGCCGGGCAGCCCAGCCGGCTCGTCCTGCTCGACGGTGGTCATTACGACCCGTATACGACATTATTTCCGGCAGCCGCCGGCGCCGCCCGCGACTGGTTCGTCGAGCATCTGGCCGGCGGCGCCTAACCCCTTGCAGGAAGGAATTCGAGATGGGCATGAAACCCGCCAAGCAGTGCATCGACATCGGCATCATCGTCAGCGACATCCAGCAGAGCCTCGCGTTCTACGTCGACCTGCTGGGCCTGACGAAGATCGGCGAAACGCCGCTCCCCTTCGGGCTGATGCATCGGCTGGGCTTCGGTGACAGTTTCGTCAAGCTCGTCGATCCGAAGAAGGTCCCCGCGGCCGGTCCCGGCGGGTTGATGGCGCAACTCGGGTTTCGCTATCTCACGTTCCAGATCGCGAACATCGACGAAGTGTGTGCGGCCTGCGAGGCGGCCGGCGTGAGTTTCGAGATCCCGAAGCAGGAGCTGATGCCAGGCGTGACGATTGCGATGGTGCGCGACCCGGACCAGAACATCGTTGAATTCGTGCAGCGCGCCTGAGGCCTCCTGCCATGGATCGTGATGCGTTCTACGCGAGGGCCCGACATGATCTCACTGGCCCGCTCGCCGGAATCAGGGTCGTCGAAGCAACGACCACCTGGGCGGGGCCGATGGCCGGCTGCCTGCTTGCCGATTTCGGCGCACAGGTGATCAAGGTCGAACATCCGGAAGGCGAAATCGCGCGTCGCGTGCCGCCGTTCGTGCCGGACTCGAAGCTGTCGATATTCAACGAAACGGTCAATCGCAACAAACAGTGCGTGTCGCTGGACCTGCGCGTGCCGGCCGGCCGCGATCTGTTCCTGAAGCTGTGCGCCACGGCCGATGTGGTCATCGAGAACTTCAAGCCCGGCACCTTCGACGAGTGGGGCGTCGGTTACACCGACGTCGCGCGCGTGAAGCCCGACATCGTGTACGTGTCGATCAGCGGCTTCGGGCAGTTCGGGCCGCTGTCCTCGCGCCCTGGTTACGACCCGATAGCGCAGAACTTCAGCGGCTGGTCGTCGCTGAACGGCGAGCCGTCCTGCGGGCCGACGAAAGCGCCGACCTTCCTCGGCGACGACCTCGGCGGCATGCACGGGGCGCTCGGCGCGATGGCCGCGCTGATGCACCGCGCGCGCACCGGCGAAGGACAGCACGTCGACATCGCCCTGACCGACGGCCTGCTGTTCCAGAGCAATGGCAATCTCACGATCGGCGCGCTGGGCATTCCATTCAAACGCTGGGGCAACGAGTTCTCGCTCGCCGCGCCCGTCAATCGCTACCAGTGCACCGACGGCTACATCTACGGCGGCGTCCTGCTCGATTCGCACTGGAAGGTGCTGTCGCGACTGATCGGACGCCCCGAACTCGGCGCCGCCAAGGGGCTCGAGCGCCTGGAGCGCCGCGACGAACTGAACGATCTGGTGGCCGCCTGGTGCGCCACGCGCACGACGGCCGAGGTCAGCAGCACGTGGACCGAGGCCGGGCTCGCGGTCACCCGCGTCAACACCTATGCCGAGGCGGCGCAGGAACCCCACGTGGCTGCGCGCGACATGCTGCAGCCGACTACGCTCGTCGACGGCAGTGAAATTCCGCTGACGGGTCCGGCCGCGAAATTCTCGCGCACGCCGACACGCGTGCGCACCGCGGCACCGGCGCTGGGCGCCGACAATGCCGAGGTCTTCGGCGCGCTCGGCGTGGATGCCGCCGAACTCGCGCGTCTGCGCGACGCGGGCGTCGTATGAAGCTCGGCCTGCTGTTGCCGACCTGGACCGGTGCCATGCACGGCGTGACGCCGCGCGCGCGCGATGTCGTCACGCTCGCGCAGCAGGCGGAGGCCGTCGGTTTCGATTCGGTGTGGATTTCCGACCACGTCTACTTCGAACCCTATACGGACTTCCGCATCGTCGGCGTCGAGTTCCCGCCCGAGTATGCGGGCGTGCGGCTCGGCGCCTGGGAATGCTGGAGCCTCGCCGCCGCGGTGGCCGCCACGACGACCCGCGTCGAGATTGGCACGCTGGTGTCGAACGCTGGCTTCCGCAATCCGGCGCTGCTGGCGAAGATGGTCGACACCATCGACGATCTGAGCGACGGGCGCGTGATTCTCGGGCTCGGCGCCGGCGATTTCGAACTCGAGCATCGCGCCTTCGGCTATCCGTTCGATCACCGCATCGCACGCTTCGAGGAAGCGCTGCCGATCATCAAGGGCCTGCTCGCCGGCGAGCAGCTCACACTGACCGGCCAATATCATCGCGTCGACGGCGCTCAGCTGCTGCCGAAAGGCCCACGTGCCAAGGGGCCGCCGCTGATGATTGGCGTGCTCGAAGGCAAGCCGCGCATGTCGCGCCTGACGGCGCAATACGCGGACGACTGGAACTGCATGCTGGGCTTCGGCCACAGCGCGCCGGCGGACTTCCTGAAGCACTGGGCGCCGATCGAGGCCGCGTGCGAACGCGTCGGACGCGATCCGGGCACGATCACGCGTCATGCGACGATCTCGGTGAATCTCGATGACACGCCGTTTCCGATTCCAGGCGCGGCGCCCCTGCGCGGCCAGGCCGGCGAGATCGCCGCGCGCATCACCGACTTCGGCCGCGCCGGCGTCGATCACCTGAGCGTGATGCTGCACCCGTGGAATGCCACCGGCATCGACGCCTTTGCAGACGTGATCAACGCGCTGCGCTGACGTCGGCGCGTCACGCGCCGGCCGTCACTTCGCGCAGACGGTCGACGATTTCCGCAAACCCGCGCTCATCTGCATACTTGCCAGCGTGCACGATGCCGGTGACGCCGATGTCGGCGAGCGCTTCGAGCTGGTCGCGTGCGCGCGGCAGGTCGTCCAGCGGCAATCCGGTCAGCGGAATCACCATCGGTGGGGGCTTGCCCGCGTCACGCAGGCGCGCGGTCAGTTCCTGCACCGGCTCGCGCAGCGCGTCCGGCTTGCCGTCCATCGGCATCCAGCCATCGCCGTAGGACACGATGCGTTCGAACGCATGGGCCGCAGCGCCGCCGATCAGGAACGGCGGACGCACGGGTCGCGGCCTGAACAGAAAGCGCTGTCCGTGGCGCGTGACTTCATCGTCGGCGAAGCATTCGTGCATGAATGCCAGCAGTTCATCGGTCAGCACGCCGCGCCGACCGCGGTCGACGCCGAGCGCGCGGAACTCCGCTTCCATCCAGCCGACGCCGACACCCAGCTGCAGGCGGCCGCCACTCAACTCCTGCACGGTGGCGATGACCTTGGCGGTCGGCAGCGGCGGCCGATACGGCGCGATCAGCACCGTCACGCCGAGGCCTATGCGCGTCGTCACGCCGGCGAGGTGGGCGAGAGTCGACAGCGGATCGAGGTAGCGCCCGTCCGAGCCCTCGGCGTCATCGGGCGGGATCGCGATGTGATCGACCACCCACAGATCGTCGAGTCCGCCTGCCTCCGCCCGCAGCGCGCAGGCCCGCAGCAGGCCCGGCGCCGACTGCGGCCCCATGTTTCGCAATAACACCCCGATACGCATCAATACTGTCTCCCGTCCGGGCGGCCGCTCATCGCGCGCGGAACGCCGGCATCACTTCTTTGGCAAACAATTCCATCGAGCGCGTGCTCAACTTCGGATCGATGCCGGCGAAATGCGTCGACATGATGAAGTCCGTGCACGGAAACTCGGCCAGGAACCTGTCGAACTTGCGCGCGACGGTGTCCGGCGTGCCGATCAGCAGCGAGTCGGCAAGCGGAGAATGGCGAAGATCCTCCGCGCGCGCGCACGGCAGCGGCAGCTCGTCGCCTTCGACATCGGCGGCGGTCTTCAGCACCTCGGCGTAATAGCCGAACACGTGCCACAGATGGTGCTGGGCCTGCTCCCACGCGAGATCGTCCGTCTCGGCGCAGTAGACCATCCGCAGTTGCGCGACCTTGAACTGCGCAGGATCCCGGCCAAGGCTCTTCAGGGTCTCGAGGTACAGCGGCGCGGGATCCGGCCCGAGCGTGGCCATCAGGTTCGCGCCCATCTCGGCGGCGCGCCGGATGGCCTTCGGCCCGCGCGCGCCGATCCACAACGGCGGGTGCGGCGTCTGCACGCAGCGCGGCATCAGCGTCATGTCCTTCGTCTGCGTGTAGCGGCCGTCGAACGTCACGTTTTCCTCGGTGAACAGGCGGCGAATCAGCTCCACGCCCTCCTGCAGGCGCGCACCGCGTTCCGCGCGGTTCATGCAGAACGCATTGAACTCTTCGTGCGTATATCCCTGGCCGACGCCGAGATCGAAGCGGCCGTTCGACAGAATGTCGGCCAGGATGGCGTCTTCGGCCGCACGTACCGGATGGATGAAAGGCAGCAGCAGCACGAAAGTCCCGATGCGGATGCGCTGCGTGCGGACGGCGAGCGCCGCGGCCATCGACAGCGAAGCGGGGTTGTACGCATCGTCGGTGAAATGATGCTCGGTCAGCCAGACATGGTCATACCCCCACTCCTCGCAGCGGACGGTCTGATCGATCATCGCGTGATAGAACGCGGGCGACGGCATGTGCCAGCGTTTCGGGTTGCGGAAGTCGAGCATGAAGCCAAAACGCATGACGGTTCTCCCCTCGTCGTTGTTCTCGTGCTCCGTTGTAACCGCGACGGCGCGCGAGGGGAAGCGGCTTGAATGAACGAGGGCAGTTGCGCAGTGCAGCGTGTGCGGTCGCACCAGGCGGATCCGGATGCGGGCGCGGCACGGCAGGACGCGGCGGACAGCGTGACTGCCGCGCCGGCGGCGCGGCAGCGCCAGACGGGTGCAGGCTCAGGCGGCCGCTGTCGCGGGCACGGTGGTCAGTTCGTGGATCAACTGCTGTTTCAGAGCGTCGGCCGTTTCGTTCGGCCCCTGGCAGGTGCCGGCCGCGTGATGGCCGCCACCGCCATGGCGCAGCATCAGTTCGCCGACCTCGAGCCGGCTGCGGCGGCCGAAGATCGACTTGCCGACGGTGTAGACCGTGTTCATCTTATCGCGGCCCCACATCACGTGCATCGACAGATCGCACTCGGGGAACATCGCATAGACCACGAAGCGGTTGCCGGCGTAGATCACCGATTCCTCGCGCAGATCGAGCACGACGAGATTGTCGTAAATCTCGGCAATGCGGCTGATTTGATCGCGGAACAGCGCGTACTGCGTATGGAACAGCTCGACGCGTTCCTTGACGTCCGGCAGTTCGAGGATCTCTTCGACCGTGAGATCGCGGCAGCAGTCTATCAGGGTCATCATCAACTGGTAGTTCGAGACCCGGAAATCGCGAAAGCGGCCGAGCCCGGTGCGCGCGTCCATCAGGAACGACAGCAACTCCCAGCCACATGGCTCGAGCACGTCCTCCCGGGTGAAGCCGGCCGAGTCGGCCTTGTCGACTGCGTTCATCATCGCGTCGCTGATGTTCGGGAAACGCTCCTTGCCGCCGTAGTAGTCGTACACCACGCGCGCCGCGGACTTCGCTGCAGGGTTCAGGATATAGCCCGGTGTCGGCTTGCCACTGTTGCGCAGGGCCTCGCTCGCGTGGTGATCGAAGCACAGGCCGCAGCCCGGGACATAGGGCAGATTGGTCAGGATGTCCCGCTCGGTGACGGCGACTTTGCCGTCCTGCACGTCCTTCGGGTGGTGGAAGACGATCTCGCCGAGGATGCCGAGTTCTTTCAGGAGTACCGCGCTGACCAGCCCGTCCATGTCGCTGCGGGTAATCAGTCGATATTTCTGTTCCTGCGTAGTCATGCTGCGTGCTCCAGACCTGGGTCTCAGTGAGGCAATGGGTGATGCGGGGCATATCGGCCCGATCGGGGCGCAGGTTTAGCGCTCGGCATCGAGCCGGGAGGCATTGCCGCCGATCCGGCGCTGCTGGCGCGGCGCGGCCGGGACGGCAGCGCCGCGCGGTCGCCGCTCCCCTGCTCAGCGCGCGAGCGTCGCGCGCTGCTCGGGTGTCATCAGGGCATCGGCCTTGCGCCGCGCGTCGGCGGCAGCAGGATCGCCGAGCGCTTCGAGCACCACGGCATAGTTGAGCCACAGGTTGCCGTAGGCGGGGAAGCGTCCCGTGCCATCGGCGAGCACCCCGCGCGCCTGCGTGTCGTCGCCCTGGAGATGCAGGAAATAGCCATAGCCCGACACGGCTTCCGGATCGTTCGGCGCCAGCGCAGTCCAGCGCTCGAAGGCCGGTGCCGCGACGCCGTGCTCACCGGCCACCGCCGCCGTGATCGCCAGCGCACTCCACGCCAGCGGATTGTCCGCAAACCGCTGCGTCATCTGTCGCGCCGACGCCACGGCCCCGGCCCGCTCGCCGATGTTCATCTGCGCCATCGTGAACTGGCGCGCAGCGGCGACGTCGTCCGGCGCGAGTTCAGCCGCGCGCCGCGCCGCGTCGAGCGCTTCGGCCTGGCGTCCGGTCGACGCGTAATAACGGGCGAGCGCGCCCTCGAGCACGGCGCTGGGCGTCGGCTGTGAGCGCACGGCGCCGACGATGAGCTCGTCCGCACGCGTCCGCTCGCCGTCGAGCCACAGCAGGTGCGCCAGGCCGTACAGCCCTTCAGGGTGCGCGGGCTGTCGCTGCAACAGCCGCTCCCAGGCGGCGCGCGCCGCGACGGGATCGTGGGTGCGTTCGGTCACACGCGCGAGATCCAGGAAGGCTTTCGCGTCGATGTCCTTGCGCACCACGGCCGCCTCGAGCAGGCGTCGCGCGCCGGCGAAGTCGCCGTCACGTTCGAGCATGTTGGCTTCGACGACGTCCGGCAGGCCATGATCGGGTTTGAGCGAGCGGGCCCGCGCCAGCGCGTCCCTGGCCTCGTCGGCATGGCCCGTCAGCATCGATGATTCGGCGAGCAGGATCTGCGCTTCGAAGTTGTCCTCGTAGTGGCGCGCATACGGTGCCGCCAGCGCATACGCGCGCGTCGCGTCGCCGCGCCGCATCGCCTCGAAGGCGTCACCGACGTCGCGCATCATCGCCGCCTGCGCTTCCTTGCCGCTTTGCAGCGGGCGATCGTCGGCGAGCCGCAGCAGGAGATGCGTGCCCCACACCACGCCCAGAAAACAGCCGATGCCAATGCGCAGCGCGCGACCGAAGGTCATGCCCTGGGTGTTGACGAGCGCGCCGGTCTGCTCGAGTGCGGTCGCGCGCGCGGTCCGGTAGTCAGGCCATTCGTGCGCAGTGACGATCGCGGCGGTCGTTTCCCAGACGTAGTCGAAACTGACCTCGTGCCGCTTCGACCTGACTTCGCAGCGATAGCGAAAGCCCGGTCCGGTGTGGTCGAAAGTGCTCGGTTTGACCTTGTGCACGCACCGGCCGCGCACCACCACGCGGTGCTGCACGCGCATCGGGTAGCGCAGGGCCCACGGCTGCTGCCGCTGTTCACGCTCGTCCACGGTGTCGAGCCCGAGCAGCAGGCCATAGGCACCGTAGCGGAAGAACGACGGCGGCTTGTCGCCGACGCTGCCCCAGGTCGACAGTGCATGCTCACTGGCGATGCTCACGACATTGCCCTGCGGGTCGTCGTCGACCACGGCCTGATCGAAGTTCGGCACGAGCGCCGGGAAGTGCTGCTGCAGCGACTCCGCCCGCCCCTTCAGAAAAGCCTGCCGGCCCTGGCGCAGCAGCGTGGCGCGCAGGTCGTCGGCCAGCCATGCGTCCGCGCGCAGCACCTGGACCACGCGGCCGGGCCGCTTGCGATCGAGTTCGAAGGTCTCGGTCAGCGAAAGCCCGGCCGGCGGGCGGGCGGGCAGGCTCAGCAGCGCCGCGGTGTCCCGGGCCAACTCGAGCCCGAACGCAAAATCCGGCGCGACGAAATTCGCGAGATCGCCCCGCTGTCCGATGCAGGTCGGATCGACGAAATGGCGCACGCCGTCGACGACGAAACTGACGATCGCGTGATCGAAGGCATTCGGCGATGGCAGAAGACGGGCGAGGCTCTCGCGCCAGGTCGCTGCCACCAGCACCGGATGGGCGAGGACACCGAGCGCGCGCAGCAGGGCGGTCAGCAGGACTGCCTTGTCCTTGCAGTCGCCGAAACGTCGGCGCAACACCGTGCCCGCGCCGTTCGGGAGCATGCCGGCACCGTGTCCGAAATCGACAGCGAGGTAGCGCACGTCCTCCTGCACGAAGCGCACGGCGGCCGCGATCGCCGCCGCGCGATCGCCAGCGTTCAGCAGCGTCGCTTCCGCTGCGATCGCCGCGGCGTCTTCGAGCAGCGCGTCGGCCCACCAGTCGTTGAAGAACCGGGCGACCTGCGCCCAGGACTCCCAGCCCGTCACCTCGAGCAGCGGCCAGGGCCAGTGATGCCCGGGGACGTTCGCTTCCGCCTCGAAGGGCGGCGGCTGGCCGATGTCCCAGGTGATTGTCTGTGCGCCGGCCTGCTCACGCGGCGCAGCGGTGCCGTCGGGCACGTTCACGCGCCAACGCACCGGATGGCGGGAGTCGAGGTGCAGCGTGAACTGCGCGCGCGCCACGGCGGACTGCCACGCGAACGCGTAATAGCTGGTGAACGCGAGCCCCGGCAGCGGGTCGCGGGGTTCGAGGGTCCAGGCGAGATCGATGACGTCGCCGATCCGCACGTCTTCCATCAATGCCACGAGCGAGACGCGCCCGTTCAGCATCTGCTGCTCGAGCTGTTGTTCGCGCTGACGCAGCAGAAACGCTTCGCGTGCCACCGGTGTGCGTCGGCGCCAGGTGCCATCGGGGTCGTGACGCCAGACCACGAGTTCGTGCACGCACAGGCGCTGCGCGGCCGGGTCGAACTCGAGTTCGACCTGACCGAGCGCCTGAACTGCTGAAATCGACAGCAGTTGTCGTACCGAACGCCGGGAGCAGGCCTGGCTCGCGACGTCGTGCTGTTCGTCGATCAGCAGGTAGGCGACGCCGTGGCCTGCCGGCGCGCGCCAGCCCCAGTCGATGTCGCGCGCGATCCGCCATGCAGGCGGCGGTGCAAGGGTCCATTCTGCCTGTTCGACCGGCACCGTCCGGCGGATCGACATCGCCCCCTCACTTCCTTGTTTTCCGCAGTGTTGCGCGGGCGGCAGACTACTACAGGCCGACGCCGATTGGTCGGGTGTGGTCTGTCGCGTACGCACGGATCATGTCACCACCCGCCATGCGCCCGATCCTGGGCCTGTCACGCGTGCGCGGCCCGCTGGTGGCAGCCGAACGATCTCAGGCGCGCGCCGCTTCGGCTTCCTGCAGCGCCAGTTCCGCCGGCAGCACGCGGCCGGCAAGATAGAAATGCACGGCCGCCCAGGCATTGAACAGGGAACACAGCAGCAGCGCATAACGCAGCGAATCGGTGCCCAGGGCATCGTGCAGCAGATCGCTGACGATGCCGACGAACTGCGGCCCGGCACCGAGCCCGATGATGTTCGCGACGAACAGCAGCACGGCCGCGGCAACGGCGCGCATCCGCAGGCCGACCAGGCTCTGGGTCTGCGCGAAGCAGGTGCCCTGCCAGAAGTTGCCGAGCAGGAACGGCACCACCATGAACGCCAGTGCGAAACGCGGATCGTCGGTGAGGAACACACCGAAGGCGAACGGGATGTTGATCAACACCGCAATGGCGACGATCCACAGCGCCCAGCGCTTGTCGTGACGCCCGTAGCGATCGGCGAGGTAGCCCCCGAGCGCAATGCCGATGCCGCCAGCGATGCCGATGATGAGTCCGAGCGCGGTGCCGATCGCGCCGGAGCTCATGCCGTGGCTGCGCATCAGGAAGGCCGGCATCCAGGTGATCCACGAATAGCCGACGAACGCGGCCAGCCCGCCGCCGAGCGCGAGGTGCACGAACGCGCGGCGCTGGCGCAGGTGACGCAGCGTCTCGCCGAGGCTCGGCTGCGCCACGGCGGCGGCGCGCTGCTCGACCTCTCCGCGCACGGGCTCACGCACCGTGTAGCGCACGATCAGGGCGAGCACGAGGCCCGGCGCGCCGACGACGAAGAACGCCCAGCGCCAGCCGAAGAAATGGTTGATCCAGCCGCCGACGAAGAAGCCGAACAGGATGCCGATCGGGATGCCCAGCGCGTAGATGCCGAAGGCCGTCGCGCGCTGCTCGGGCGGGTAGTAGTCGGACAGGATCGCGTTGGCCGGCGGGGTGCAGCCGGCTTCGCCGATGCCGACACCGATGCGCGCCGCCAGCAGTTGCCAGAAGTTGGTGACGAGTCCCGACAGCGCAGTCATGCCGCTCCACAGCGCGAGCGCGATGGCGATTACGTTGCGGCGGTTGCCGCGATCGGCATAGCGCGCGATCGGAATGCCGAGCGTCGCGTAGAACATCGCGAACGCAAATCCCGACAGCAGGCCGAGTGCACTGTCGGACAGGCCCAGTTCGAGCTTGATGTCCTGCAGCAGGATCGAAAGGATCTGCCGGTCGATGAAGTTGAAGGTGTACACGACGACGAGCACGCCGAGCACATAGCGCCGGACGCGATGCTCGGCGGTGAGTGCGCCTGCGCGCGTCGACTGCGGATTCGTCATCGTGTTGCCCCCGATGTCAGGCGAACCACGCGGTGGCGGACTCGCGATTTTTTTTTGGAACGGATCGTTCGAAGTCGCGACTGTACGGCAATTGTCGCGGTCCGTGTGGTTCGCCCCGGGGCACCGCGGTGCATACCCGCGCGCGCTCCGCGTGTCGCACCCACGCCGGAGACCGGGCCGTCAACGTACATGAACGGCGTCCATTGACAGCCCGGTTGCAGCGCGGCACGCGAGTTGCCGCGCCGCCCACGGGCGATGACAACGCAACGCGAGCATGGCCTCTCGCAGCCCGGATGACGCGCAGCCAAATCCGGGATCGCGGCGGCGCCGCCGCGCATCCCCGGCACCCCTGACCTCGGGTCGGACTGCCGCGGTTCAACGCCGTGCACGCCCCCAATCCCGGATTCCGCGATGCTGCATCCGGGCTACGGCAGGTGATACCGAGCTTTCATCCTGCAGGGTGAGGCAGGTCCTTCATGACCGTCAGGCTGACGCAGGAAGCCCAACATCGGCGGATTGTCGCCCGACTGTTCAACCCGGCGCGCAGGCCGCTTCGATCACCACGCGTCCGATCACCTGCCGGGCGGCCAACGCATCGAACGCCTCGACCAGACCGGAAAACGGCAGCCGCCGCTGCACCAGCGGCAAAATCTGCGCGCGCTGCGCATAGTCCGCCAGCGCCGCATTGACGGCGGCACCCCCAGCGGGGAACTGGCGCCCGTATTCACCGGCGCGCACGCCGATGATCGAGATCTGTTTGATCAACGCGAGATTGACCGGCGCCTGCGGGATGCGGCCACTCGCGAAGCCAATCACGAGCAGGCGCCCGAAGGTGGCGATGCAGTGGAGCGACTCATCGAAGACGTCGCCGCCGACAGGGTCGTAAATCACGTCCGCGCCGCGCCCTGCGGTCAGCTCCTTGACGCGCTGGCGCCATGATCCGTCCTGATAATCGATCAGATGGTCCGCGCCCCTGGCCGCCACGGCAGCAAGCTTCGCCGGGCCACTCGCAGCCGCGATCACCGTCGCGCCGAGCAGCTTGCCGAGTTCAACCGCCGCGAGCCCGACCCCGCCGGACGCGCCGTGCACCAGCAACGTCTCTCCCGCGCCGAGTCCGCCGCGCACGACGAGCCCGACATAGGCCGTCTTCGCGGCGATGAGATAGGCCGCCCCGTGCGCGAAATCCAGCGTCGACGGGAGGTGCATGCAGTCGTCGGCACGGATCACGACGCGCTCGGCGGCGGCGCCGAATCGCACCACCCCCATGACCGGCTCGCCGATTGCGAAACCCCGCACGCCATTGCCGATCGCGGCAACGACGCCGCTGAACTCCGCGCACGGCGTGAACGGCAGCGGTGGTTTCAGCTGGTAGAGTCCCTGCACCATCAGCATGTCCGGAAAGCCCGGCGCGAAGGCCCGGACATCGACGAGCAATTCACCGTCGCCGGCAGCCGGCACCGGCAGCGACTCGATCTGCAGCGCATGACAGTCGCCAAAGGCATGACAGCGCCACGCGCGCATTTGAGTCATCGCTCGATCCAACATACTCTCGGGGCCTCCGCAGCCAGATTTGCCAGGATTCAAAGATGACCATGCTAGCCACGCCCGCGGCGAATGTCGCCGCCCTGTTGAAAGCCCGGGAACAGACCATCGCGGTCAGCGAGTCCTCTGCGGGCGGTCTCATCTCGGCCGCGTTGCTCGCGGTGCCGGGCGCCTCCGCCTACTACCTCGGCGGCGGCATCATCTACACGCGCGAAGCGCGCCGCATCCTGCTCGACATTCCCGACGATGACGTGCGCCACCTCACGCCGTTGACCACCGAGTACGTCGCCCGCTGCGCGCAGGCGTTGCGAACGAAGCTCGGGGCGACATGGGCGGTCGCCGAGATCGGCACGACCGGGCCCACCGGGTCGCGCTACGGGCATCCGGCCGGCATGTGCGCGCTCGCGGTCGACGGCCCGGTCAGGCTCACGCGGCTGATCGAGAACGCCGGCGACGAGCGCGAGAAGAACATGTGGGCCTTCGCGGCGGCGGCGCTGGCGCTGCTCGAGGAAGCGATCACCGCAGCCGACTGATCGCGCCCGCCGTGAACGACGCCCGGCCGAGCGCGCTGGAGGCGCTGAAACATCGCGATTTCGCGCTGTATGTCAGCGCGCGCGTGCTCGCGACACTCGCCTGGCAGATGCTCACCGTCGCCGTCGGCTGGCAGGTCTATGCGCTGACACGTGATCCGCTCGCGCTGGGCCTGACCGGTCTCGTGCAGTTCCTGCCGTTCGTGAGCTTCGTGCTGCCGGCCGGACAGCTTGCCGACCTCGCCGATCGCAGGCTGGTGCTGATTGGCGCGTACGCCTGCGAAGTGCTGTCGGCGTCCGTGATGCTGTGGTTCACATGGACGGCGCAGACCGTGGTCTGGCCCGTGTACGTGGCGATGGCGTTCTTCGGTGTCGGCCGCGCGCTGTGGATGCCGACGGGCCAGGCCATCATGCCGAACCTCGTGCCGGCCGCCCTCTTCCCGCGCGCGCTCGCGCTCAATTCCACCGTGTACCAGGCGGCGGCTATCGCCGGGCCGAGCGTCGGCGGCCTGCTGTACCTGCTCGGGCCGACGGTCGTCTATGCCGTCGTGCTCGCCTGCCTCGTGCTGGCGATGGGCTTCATCATCGCGATCCGCCCGCTGCCGCCGCGTGCGCACCGCCCCGGCTGGCACTGGCAGGACACGCTGGAAGGCCTGCGCTTCGTGATGCGCCGCCGGATCGTGCTCGGCGCGCTGTCGCTCGATCTGTTCGCGGTGCTGTTCGGCGGCGCGACAGCGTTGCTGCCGATCTACGCGGCCGACGTGTTGGACGTCGGTCCGGCCGGCCTCGGTGCCCTGCGCACGGCCCCCGGCATCGGTGCGGTGCTGACGGCCGGCGTGCTCGCGGCACATCCAATCTCGCGCCACGTCGGACGCTGGATGTTCGGCGGCGTGGCAGTGTTCGGACTCGCCACGCTGGTGTTCGGCGCCTCCACCCACGTCGCGCTGTCGCTCGCCGCACTGCTGGTGCTCGGCGCCGGCGACATGGTCTCGATCTACATCCGGCACATGCTCGTGCAGCTCGAAACGCCGGATGCGATCCGCGGTCGCGTGAGCGCGGTCAACGCGATCTTCATCGGTTCGTCGAATGAACTGGGCGAGTTCGAATCGGGCGTCACGGCGAAGCTGTTCGGCCTCGTGCCGGCCGTGCTGCTGGGCGGTGCCGCGACGCTGGCTGTCGTCGCAGGCGGCATGAAGCTCTTTCCCGAACTGCGCACGATGGACCGCTTTCCACCGCCACAGCGGGAGGAGCCGTCGCACGCCAGTGCCACGCCATGAATTAGAACCAGCCCTTTGCCGAGGAGCATCCGGCCGCGTCACATCGAGTGGCGCAGTCCTGGAGCCAGTGGTCTGCGCGTCACCGGGCCGCCACACGACGCACCTGGCCGCCGCGGCGTCATCAAAAACCTCTGCTTCAAATGGCATTTCCGCCGAGGGATGACAGTCGCCATCACCGCCGGTAAGGTGCAACGGCACCCTTGTCAGGACTCACGCCATGCCGCTCGATCCCCAATGCGCCGCGCTCTGTGAGGCGGCGGCCAAGGCCGGCACGCCGTTCAATGCCGGCGATCCGCTCGCCGTCCGCCAGGCCTACGCCTCGACGACCGCGCTCTACGCCTATGACCCCGGCCCGCTGAAGCAGATCAGCGAACTGGACTTCGCCGGGCCTGGCGGCACGGTCCCCGTGCGCGTCTATCGCCCGCACTCGGCGCGCGCCGTGTTGCCGGCGCTGGTGTTCTTCCATGGCGGCGGCTGGGTCGTCGGCGATCTCGACACGCACGATCATGTGTGCCGCCATCTCGCGTTCGCAGGTGACTGCGTCGTGCTGTCGATTGACTACCGGCTCGCCCCCGAGCATCCGTTTCCCGCGCCGTTCGACGACTGCGTCGCCGCCTTCCGCTGGGCGCGGGCGCAGGCCGTCGGTCTGGGCATCGACGCGCAGCGCATTGCCGTCGGCGGCGATTCGGCGGGCGGCAATCTCGCCGCCGCGCTGTGTCTCGCCGAACGCGACGCGGGCCACCCGTTGCCGGTGTTCCAGCTGCTGATCTATCCGGCCGTCGACTTCACCGCCGACAACGCATCGCTCAGGGACAACGCGACGGGCTATCTGCTGACCCGCGCCGCGCTCGAGATGTTCACCGACTGGTACCTGGGCCCACGCGGCGGCACGCACGACGCGCGTCACGACTGGCGCGCGTCGCCCCAGCGCGCCGCGTCGCACGCCGGCCTGCCGCCGGCGCTGGTGCAGACGGCCGAGTTCGACCCGCTGCGCGATGAAGGCGCACGTTATGCCGAGACGCTGCAGGCCGCTGGCGTGCCGGTGGACCATCGCCTGTACGAAGGCATGGTGCATGGTTTCGCGCGCATGGGCGGCAGGGTCGATCGCGGCAAACGCGCACTCGACGATGCAGCCGCCGCGCTGCGCCGGGTGTTCAGCACATGACACGGCACGAACCAGGTCGCCCACACGCGGTCAGATACGGCATGTGCCGTCGCCTGCTGACGCTGCTCTTGCCTGTCGCGCTCATCGTCGCCGCGGGCGGGTCGGCCGCGGCGGCGGCGTCCGCCGGCGTGCGTCTGCGGACGCTCGACGGCACGGCCACCTCGCTCGCGGACCAGGTGCAGGGCGGACGCTGGACACTGTTGATGATGTGGACCACCTACTGCAGCGTCTGTCGTGGCCAGTACCCGATCATCTCGGCGTTCCACACGCGCCATCGCGAACGCGACGCGACGGTGGTCGGCATTGCGCTCGACGGCTATGACGCGATGCAGGACGTGCGCGCCTACGTCGCGAAGAAGCCGTTTGCGTTTCCGACCGTCGTCGGCGAGCCCGACATCGTCGGCGGCGCCTACACCGCAGCGACGGGCGAGGCCTTCACCGGCACGCCGAGCTACCTGCTGTTCGACCCCGCCCGCAGGCTCGTTGCCGCGCGCTCCGGTGAAGTGACGCTCGAGGCCCTCGAAACCTACCTTGCGAAGGAGCGACCGTGAACGCCGTGCGACAGCCGGGCGCGCTGGACGCGCTGCGCTTCGACAATGCCTTCGTCCGCGCGCTGCCGGCCGACCCCGATCCCGGCAACCAGCGTCGCCAGGTGTTCGGCGCCTGCTATTCGCGCGTGCAGCCAACGCCCGTCAGGGCGCCGGCCCTCGTCGCCCACTCGGCCGAATGCGCGGCCTTGCTCGGGCTCGACGAACGCGCCTGCCTGAGCCCGGTGTTCACGGAAGTCTTCGCCGGCAACCGGCTGCTGCCTGGCATGGACCCTTACGCCATGTGCTACGGCGGCCACCAGTTCGGGAACTGGGCCGGTCAGCTCGGCGACGGTCGCGCGATCAATCTCGGCGAAGTCCTGAACGCCCGCGGCGAACGCTGGACGCTGCAGTTGAAAGGCGCAGGCCCTACCCCCTACTCGCGCACGGCCGACGGTCTGGCCGTGCTGCGCTCATCGGTGCGCGAGTTCCTGTGCAGCGAGGCGATGCATCACCTCGGCGTGCCGACGACACGCGCGCTGTCGCTGATCACGACCGGCGAACAGGTGATGCGCGACATGTTCTACGACGGGCACGCGAAGTTCGAACCAGGCGCGGTGGTGTGCCGCGTCGCGCCGAGTTTCGTGCGTTTCGGCAACTTCGAGATCCTCGCCGCGCGCAAGGAGATCGACCTGCTGCGGCGACTCGTGGACTACTGCATCGCGACCGACTATCCGCACCTGGGTCCCCCGTCGCGCGACACCTATGTCGCGTGGCTCGCCGAAGTCGCGAGCCGCACCGCCGTGATGATTGCGCACTGGCTGCGCGTGGGCTTCGTGCACGGTGTGATGAACACCGACAACATGTCGATCCTGGGGCTCACGATCGACTACGGCCCCTACGGCTGGCTCGAGGACTTCGACCCGGACTGGACGCCGAACACGACCGACGCCCAGGGCCGGCGTTACCGCTACGGCCAGCAGGCACAGATCGGCATGTGGAACCTCGTGCGGCTCGCGAACGCGATCTATCCACTGATCGAAGACGTGCCGGCGCTCGAGTCCGCGCTCGACGCCTACGCCACGCGCTATGAAAGCGAGTGGCAGGCGATGCTGGCGGCGAAGCTCGGGCTGCAGGCGCTGACCGACGACGCCGATCGCGAACTGGCCGAAGAACTCATGAGTGTCCTGCGGCTGGCCGAAACGGACATGACGATCTTCTTCCGTGCACTCGCCGCGGTGCCATGCGCGGCCGACGCGTCGCTCGACGAGCTTGCGTTGCTCGCGCCGCTGCGCGCCGCGAGCTACGCGCCGGACACGCTGCCGGACGCGCAGCGCAGCCGTCACCTCGCCTGGATGGGGCGCTGGCGCGCCCGCGTGCAGCGCGACGGCAGCCCGGACGCGCAGCGCGCCGCGCGCATGAACGGCGCGAACCCGAAGTACGTGCTGCGCAATTACCTCGCGCAGGAGGCCATCGATCTCGCCGAACAGGGCGATTTCTCGCGCGTCAATGAGCTGCTGGACGTGCTGCGCAGGCCCTATGACGAACAGCCGGCGCGTGAACGCTACGCCGCCAAACGCCCCGAATGGGCGCGGCACCGGGCGGGCTGCTCGATGCTGTCGTGCAGTTCGTGAGGTGCCCGGTGCTGGCGTGGGTGCTTGCTTGAGGGCTCTTGAATTTGGCCACCGAGAACACAGAGAACACAGGGGAATAAGGGGTGAATCGCTGGGACACGTGACAGCGCTGTCGGCAATCCAACCAGGAAGGCCTCGCGCTCGCCACCGGGCACAAACGCGCACTGCGGCGAGGTCACCGGATCATGATTCCTCTTTCTTCGCCCTCAGTGTTCTCTGTGTTCTCGGTGGCCGGGCGCAGCCCGTCTTCGGTACCCGACTTCACGCCGGTTTCGTGAGCCCCAGCCGCGTGTAGTACTTCTCGGGGATGTCCTTCGGGTCCTTGTAGATGCAGAGCGTGCAGTAACCCTTGCCGAGTTCTTCGGCGGGTTCGGTGATCACGAACGGATGTCCGTCGTTCTCGACGTCCACGCGCTCCATCGCGATTTCATGCGTGCAGTAGACGGGCACGTTCTCGCGGCCATAGGTCTGGCGCTGCGCGCGTTCGACCGTGAGAAATGCGTCCGGTCCTGCGTAGCGGCCGTGCATGATCTGGCGGCCACCGCTGCCGCAGGGCTTCATGCGGATCTCGATTTTCTCGTCGTCCTCCACGATGTCCATCGGCTGCAGATGGCCGCGCAAGCCGGCGACGAACATCTTCACCCGCTGCGGAAAGTCCTTCGGATCCTTGGGCAGCTTGTTCGACAGCGGCGTCCACCACGCGCGGATCCCGTCGGTCATGATCTCCTCGAGGCTGTCGTCGCCGTAGCGCCGCCCGATGGCGGACAGCGTGCCGGTGAGCCAGTCGCGATACAGGTCGTGCATGCCGACGAATTCGTTGTACATGCGCTGCGCAAGGCGTTTGGCTTCGGCCGCGTCGCCGCTGTCGATGGCGGCGGTCACGCGATCGAGCGTGCGGCGTCCCATTTCTTCAAGTTCGGCCTGGTCGAAAATGCGGGTCATCGGTGTGTCTCCCCGGCAGCGCCGGCGCGTTCCGTCAGTGGGCGAGGCCGGCGGCGAACAGGCGCCGCGGATTGTCGACGAGGATCGTTTCGACCTCGCGCTCCGACATGCCGCCTTCGCGCAGCATCGGCACGATTTTCTTGAAGATGTGAGTCGAGCGCCATTCGGGCAGCATGTCGAGCATCGCTTCGAACGTGTTCGCATACGGCACGGGACGGCCCAGCCAACACATGATCGAGTCGTGCGACATCAGGACCCGTTCGAGGTGACCTGCCGCCGCGAGCTTCAGCACGTTCTTCACGCGCACTTCATCCGGCTGGAACAGCGAAATGCCGAAGCGGTCGAAGCCGACATAGGCACCACGCGCGGCGAGCGACTGCTGATAGTCGAAATCGTCCCGACCGTCGGAATGGCCGACCAGCAATTGATCGGCCGGCACACCTTCACCAGTGACCATGTCGATCTGATCGTGGCCGCAGCACGCGTCCTGGGTGTGTGAGATCAGCGGTACGCCGGTAATCTTCGCCGCGCGCGCGGCAGCGGTCACCAGCTTGCGTTCGTAAGCGGACACCGTCGGCGCGCCCGTCGCGATCTTGATTGCGCCCGCCTTGATGCCGGTCTCGCCGATGCCCTGCTCGATTTCCTGCACGTAGATGGCCGTGATTTCCTCGATCGGCAGGTGGCGAAACGTGTAGGTGTTGCCCTCGGCCTCGAAGTAGGCGCCGGTGGTGCAGATGATGCGCATGCCGCTCTTCTGCGACAGCTCGGCGAGGAACACCGCGTCGCGGCCGAGATCCATCGGGCAGGGATCGACGAACGTGCCCACGCCATGACCCCGCAGTTCCTGCATCTGATCGACGGCACGCGCCATCGCCTCGGCGCGCTTGAACTTCGGCGCCTTCGCATCGAGCTCCCAGCCGGGAAAGCCGACGAGCACGTGTTCATGCACGAGGGTGCGGCCGAGTTCGGCGGGTGTCGCGGTGCCGGTGGTGGTCTGGATTTTCGTCAAGGCCATGATCGTCTCCCCTCGTCTGGTGTTGACCTCATTCTAGAGAACGTGCCGGTGTTTGAAAGTGATGCCCGCAGCCGCGCCTGGCGCCGGCCAAAAATGCCGCAGCGCACGCATCGAGCAGGCGCGTGTTTGCGCACGCGAATACCTTCCATACAGCGGAGTATGTCAGTACACTGCCGCCACGCTCGAAGACGTTGGGCGTGAACAAAATTTTGGTCCCACAGGCCTGCTGAGGTTAGAGGCTTTGCGCGCGACAGACATCAAGAATCCCGACTACTTTCACAAGGTGGTCGACTGCCAGTGGGCCTGCCCGGCTCATACTCCCGTCCCCGAATACATCAGAATGATTGCCGCTGGCCGTTACGCCGACGCGTACATGGTCAACTGGAAGTCGAATGTGTTCCCGGGCATCCTCGGTCGCACCTGCGACCGACCCTGCGAGCCCGCCTGTCGGCGCGGCAGGGTCGAAGAGGAAAACGCGACGAAACCCGAACCGGTTGCGATCTGTCGCCTGAAGCGCGTCGCCGCCGACTTCAAGGGCGACGTCAGCGCGCGCATGCCGCAGGCACCCGCGACACGCAACGGCAAGCGCGTGGCCTGCATCGGCGCGGGGCCCTCGGCGCTGACCGTGGCGCGTGACCTCGCGCCGCTCGGCTACGAGATCACCGTGTTCGATGGCGATCCGAAAGCCGGCGGCTTCATGCGCACCCAGGTGCCGCGCTTCCGCCTGCCGGAATCCGTCATCGATGAAGAAACGGGCTACATCCTCGATCTGGGGGTGGAATTCCGTGGTGGCCAGCGCATCGATTCGCTGCGCGCGCTGATGAACGAGGGCTATGACGCCATCTTCGTCGGTTGCGGCGCACCGCGCGGCCGCGATCTGGACCTGCCCGGCCGCCAGGAAGCGGCGGCGAACATCCATATCGGCATCGACTGGCTGTCGTCGGTGTCCTTCGGTCACATCGAGAAAGTCGGCAAGCGCGTGATCGTGCTCGGCGGCGGCAACACCGCGATGGACTGCTGCCGCTCCTCGAAGCGCCTCGGCGGTGAAGACGTCAAGGTCATCGTGCGCTCCGGCTTCGACGAAATGAAAGCCTCGCCGTGGGAGAAAGAGGACGCGATGCACGAAGGCATCCCGATCCTGAACTTCCTCGTGCCGAAGGCGTTCCTGCACGACAACGGCCGGCTCACCGGCATGAGCTTCGAGAAGGTCCAGGCCGTGTTCGACGACAAGGGTCGCCGCAGCCTGGTGCCCACCGGCGAGCCGGACGAGATTCACGCCTGCGACGACGTGCTGATCGCCGTCGGCCAGGAAAACGCGTTTCCGTGGATCGAGCGCGACCTCGGCCTCGAATTCGACAAGTGGGGACTGCCGGTCCTCAACGAGCAGACGCTGCAGTCGACGGTGCCGCGGATCTTCTTCGGCGGCGACGCCGCGTTCGGTCCGAAGAACATCATCTGGGCGGTGGCGCACGGTCACGAGGCCGCGATTTCGATCGACCGTTTCCTCAGCGGCACGGATCTAGACGAGCGGCCGCCGCCGGAAGTCAATCTCGTGTCCCAGAAGATGGGCATCCACGAGTGGAGCTACGACAACGACGTCTCGAACGACGTGCGTTTCGCGGTGCCGTGGACCGCCGCTGAAAAGGCGCTGAAGAGCATCAAGATCGAAGTCGAACTCGGCTTCGACCTGCAGACCGCCTACAAGGAAGCCGAGCGCTGCCTGAACTGCGACGTGCAGACGGTGTTCAATGCCGGCACCTGCATCGAGTGCGACGCCTGCGTCGACATCTGCCCGATGGACTGCATCACGTTCACCGCGAACGGCGAAGAAGACGCGGTGCGCGAGAACCTGAAAGCACCCGCTCTGAACCGGGACCAGGCGCTGTACGTGGCCGACGGCCTGAAGACCGGCCGCATCATGGCCAAGGACGAAGACGTCTGTCTGCACTGCGGCCTGTGCGCCGAGCGCTGCCCGACGGGCGCCTGGGACATGCAGAAGTTCCTGCTGCAGATGACGCATGCCGGCCCGGCGTGCGGCTCACGTCAAACCACGAGGAATGCCGCGTGAAGCAGTTGAGCGCGACGAACGATTTCGTCATCAAGTTCGCGAACATCAACGGCTCGGGTTCGGCTTCGGCGAACGAGCTGTTCGCGAAGGCCATCCTGCGCATGGGCGTGCCGGTCAGCCCGCGCAATATCTTCCCGTCGAACATCCAGGGCCTGCCGACCTGGTACGAAGTGCGCGTCAACGAGCACGGCTGGCTCGGCCGCCGCGGCGGCGTCGACATGATGGTCGCGATGAACCCGCAGACCTGGGACGCCGACGTCCGCGAAATCGAACCGGGCGGCTACCTGTTCTACGACAACTCGAAGCCGTTGCCGGCATCGAAGTTCCGCGATGACATCAATGTCATCGGCATGCCGCTGACCCAGCTCTGCAATGCGACCTACAGCGAGCCACGCCAGCGTCAGCTGTTCAAGAACATCATCTACATCGGCGCGCTGTCGGTGCTGCTCGACATGGATCCGGAAGCGATCGCCCAGCTCATCGCGGAACAGTACAAGGGCAAGGAGAAGCTGCTCGCGCCGAACCTGAACGCGCTCAAGCTCGGCCGCGATTACGCGACCGACAACCTCCAGCCGATAGGCCTGCGCGTGCAGCGCGCCGACAACGTCGGCGACCGCATCTTCATCGACGGTAACAGCGCCGCGGCGCTCGGTTGCGTCTACGGCGGGGCGACGGTCTGCGCGTGGTATCCGATCACGCCTTCCTCGTCGGTCGCCGAGGCCTTCCAGCGCTACTGCGCGAAGTTCCGGGTCGACCCGGACACCAAGCAGAACCGCTATGCCATCGTGCAGGCCGAAGACGAACTCGCCTCGATCGGCATGGTGATCGGGGCCGGCTGGAACGGCGCACGCGCCTTCACCGCGACCTCGGGCCCCGGCGTGTCGCTGATGACCGAGTTCATCGGTCTGGCCTACTTCGCCGAAATCCCGATGACGATCATCAACGTGCAGCGCGGCGGCCCGTCGACCGGCATGCCGACCCGCACGCAGCAGGCGGACGTGCTCGCGTGCGCCTATGCCTCGCACGGCGACACCAAGCACGTGCTGCTGTTTCCGGAAGACCCGCACGAGTGCTTCGAGCACGGCGCGGTCGCGCTCGACCTCGCGGACCGCCTGCAGACACCGGTGTTCGTGATGACCGATCTCGACATCGGCATGAACCAGCGTCTGACCGCACCGTTCCAGTGGGACGACAGCCGCCGCTACGACCGCGGCAAGGTGATGACCGCCGAGATGCTCGACGAGGGCCGCGAGTTCGGCCGCTATCTCGACGTCGACGGCGATGGCATCCCGTTTCGCACCTACCCGGGCTCCCACCCGGACAAGGGCAGCTATTTCACCCGCGGCACGACCAAGAACGCCTACGCCACCTACTCCGAGCAGGGGCCGGATTACATCTACAACGTGCAGCGCCTGCTGCGCAAGTTCGAGACGGCGAAGAACCTGGTGCCGCAGCCCGTGCTGCAGGAAGCCTCGAAGACCACGCGTTTCGGCGTGATCTACTACGGCTCGACGAGCCCGGCGATGAGTGAAGCCTTCGCCTCGTTCGAGGCGAATGGCCACCACGTCGACACGCTGCGCATCCGCGCGTTCCCGTTCAGCGACGCCGTGTCGGATTTCATCCTGAATCACGAGCATGTGTTCGTCGTCGAGCAGAACCGCGACGCCCAGCTGCGTACGCTGATCGTCAACGAACTGGGCATCGATCCGGCGCGCGTCATCCCGCTGTTGCATTTCGACGGCACGCCGATCACCGCCCGGTTCATCACGCGCGAAATCGAGGAGCTGATGCAGGCGCTGAACGCGCAGACGCTGCGTCAGGACAAGGTGGCCTGAGATGACCTATATCGCCAAACCGAAACTCCACCACCCGGCCCTCCAGCCCAACAAGGTCGGCTTCACACGGCGCGACTACGAAGGCAAGATTTCGACGCTCTGCGCCGGCTGTGGCCACGATTCGATTTCATCGGCGGTCATCCAGGCGTGCTGGGAAATGAACATCGAGCCGCATCGCGTGGCGAAGCTGTCGGGCATCGGCTGCTCGTCGAAGACCCCGGACTACTTCCTCGGCAACTCGCACGGTTTCAATACCGTGCACGGCCGCATGCCATCGGTACTCACGGGCGCGAATCTCGCGAATCGGGACCTGCTCTATCTCGGCGTGTCCGGCGACGGCGACTCGGCGTCGATCGGGCTCGGCCAGTTCGCGCATGCGATGCGTCGCGGCGTGAACATGGTCTATCTGCTCGAGAACAACGGGGTCTACGGTCTGACCAAGGGCCAGTTCTCGGCGACCGCCGACAAGGGTTCGGCGTCGAAGAAAGGCGTCGCGAACAGCGACGCGCCTATCGACACCGTATCGCTCGCGCTGATCATGGGCGCGACCTTTGTCGGCCGCAGCTTCTCCGGCGACAAGGAGCAGCTGGTGCCGCTGATCAAGGCGGCGATCGGCCACCGCGGCGCCGCGTTCATCGACATCGTGAGCCCGTGCGTGGCGTTCAACAATCACGCCGGCAGCACCAAGAGCTACGATTACGTGCGCGAGCACAACGAGGCCGTGAACCGCATCGACTTCATCCAGAGCCGGCGCGAAATCACCGCCGACTACAAACCCGGCGCGACCGTCGACATCCAGCAGCACGACGGCACCTGGCTGCGGCTGCGCAAGGTCCATCCGGAATACGATCCGACCGACAAGGTGGCCGCGATGAACCACATCCAGCAGCACCAGGCGCGCGGCGAAGTGGTCACCGGTCTGCTGTATTACGATCCGGACTCGAACGACATGCACGCGAACCTCAATACCGTCGCGCAGCCGTTCAACCGGCTCGACGAGCAGGCGCTCTGTCCCGGCGCCGCGCAGCTGGCGAAGCTGAACGACTCTCTGCGCTGAGCGCGTCGTCCCCCGGCCCGGCGCTGATGGCGCCGGCGCCGACCGCCTTCATCACCTTGTGCCACGCGGCCGCGCTGCCACTGCCGGCGTGCGCGAAGGCCCCGGCCAGCAGTTTCATCTGCGTGGCCGTCAGCCGCGCTTCGAGACGGACGCCCTCCCCGCTCAGCCGCAGACGTCGCACGCGGCCGTCGGCGCTGTCGCCGGCGCTGAGCACCAGCCCCATTTCGATCAACTGACGCAGCGGCGCGTGCAGCGCCTGCTTGGTGATCGCGAGCACCTGCAGCAGCGACTTGACCGACAGGTCGGGCTGCTGCCCGACGAAATAGAGGATCCGGTGATGGACACGGCCCAGACCGCGCTGGGCGAGGATGCGATCGGGCCCGCCGGTGAATTCGCGGTAGGCGAAATAAAAGGTCTCGATGGCGGCACGCAGCCCGGCCTCTTCATTTAGGTCAACCATATTGACTCTCCAGTACCGGTTAGGCTAGGGTATTTAGGTCAGTATTATTGACTTATTGCCATGACATCAAGCCTCCGTCTGTCTCGCCGCGCCGCCGACCTTCACGCGTCCCCGATCCGCGACATCCTGGCCGTCGTGTCCCGGCCGGGCATGGTGTCCTTCGCCGGCGGATTGCCGGCGGCGGAAACGTTTCCCGACTTCAGTCTCGCCGCGGTGCCGCGCGAGGCCGCACAGTACGGGGCGAGCGAAGGGGACTGGGCGCTGCGCGAGCGCGTGGCCGCCGACCTCGCCGAGCGCGATCTCCCGGTGCCGCCGACCCAGGTGCTGATCCTGTCCGGCTCGCAGCAGGGCATCGATCTGGTCGCCAAGCTGTTCGTCGACCCGGGCACGCCCGTCGCGGTCGAGACGCCCACCTACCTCGCCGCGCTGCAGGTGTTCCGCTTCTTCGGCGCCCGCTTCGTCGAGTTCAGCGCGCAGGACCACACGTCGCTCGTCGGCGCGCGGCCGACGGTCGCGTACGTGAACCCCACGTTTCAGAACCCGACGGGTTATTGCTACACGGCGGATGAGCGTGCCGCACTCGCCGCCACCTGCGAGCGTCACGGCATCGTGCTCTTCGAAGACGATCCGTATCGCGATCTCTGCTATGAAGCCTGTGCCCGCCGCCCGCTCTGCGCGAACATCGCGCAGGGCTCGTGGATCTACCAGGGTTCGTTCTCGAAGTCCCTCGCGCCGGGTCTGCGCCTCGGCTATCTCGCCTGCTCTCCCGATCTGCTGCCGCTGCTGACGCACCTGAAGCAGGCGGCCGATCTGCACAGCAACCGCCTGAGCCAGGCGCTGGTGCTGCAAGCCCTCGATGACCCTGCGCGCGCGGTGCGCAGTGCGCGGCTCAACGCGTTCTATCGCGAGCGGCGGGACGGCTTTGCCGCGCTG
This sequence comes from Gammaproteobacteria bacterium Ga0077536, assembly GCA_001464935.1. Taxonomy (GTDB): domain Bacteria; phylum Pseudomonadota; class Gammaproteobacteria. Next base: position 34,653 of record LNEL01000043.1, on the reverse strand, counting down.
CTGGACCAGCATTTCGGCGATCTCGCCGACTGGCGTCTTCCCGCCGGCGGCCTGTTCTTCTGGCTGCAGTTGCGGCATGAACGCGCGTCCCTGGACACGCGTGCGCTGCTCCCGCGCGCGCTCGAGCGGCAGGTCGCCTTCATGCCGGGTGAACCGTTCTTTGCAAGCGAACACGGCGGTCGTGGCTGCCTGCGGCTGAACTTCAGCCACGCTGCCCCTGAAGCGGCCGCACGCGGCCTCGCGGCGCTCGCGGCCGTGGTACGCGAGGCGGGCTGAACTCAGCGCCCGGCTGCGCCGTCGAGCACGCGGTTCAGCAGTTCGGTGTCGCAATACACGCAGACTTCGCCGACCCGGCCGTCGGCGAAGCGCAGCCAGCAGCAGTAGTCGTCATCGTAGCGCTCTCCGCTGCGCGTGCGTGCCAGTCCCCGCGCAATGAACCAGGCCCAGTCGCCGTCGACGCCGACGTGATCGGGCACGAGTTCGAGTGGGCCGTCGAGGGCGGCGTGCAGCGCGTCGAACACACAGGCCCGCACGCGCTCGCGCCCGTGATGCGTGCCGGAGATGCGGGTCCTGCCCGCTACGCGACACACGACGTCGTCTGCCAGCAGTGCGGTGAAACGCGTCGCGAACTCACCCGCGGCTCCGTCGAACAGATGCCATACCCGTTCGCGGTTCGCCACGGCCAGTGGATCCGCGTTGTGCAGTTCACTGCTGCGATAGCTGGCCGGCCGCACCGACGGCTGACGCTCCATCGTGCCCGGTCGTCGCGGCAGCATCTCGCGTGCGCCGCGCGGCCCGAAGGCCGCCGTGACGCAGGCCGTGTCGAGAAATTCGTTCAGCTCGACGATGGTGCCGGCCGCGAATCGATAGCACAGACAATAGTCGTTGTCGTAACGCCGGCCGTTCTTCAGCACCGAGCGCCCCTGTGCGCAGACACTCGCATAATCACCGTCGACGAGGATCTGCAGTGGCGTCAGCGCGAGATCGCCGTCGAGTTCGCGTGGCAGCGCGAAGAACACCGCACTGCCCCACTCGAAGCGGTTGCGGAACGAGCCCGACCAGAGCGAACTGCCGATGAGCCGGATGCGCGCGCCGTCGGCAATGGTCTGCACACACTGCCGGCCGTAGGCACCGGGCGCGTACATCTGCACGAGCGTCGCGCGATTGCGCGCCGTGAGGGCGGCGTAAGCGGTGTTCGTCGCATCGGGCGCGCTCATGGCCTCAGCTCAACCACGTGCCATGGACGGGCCAGGTATCGCGGACCCTCGAACCGGCCCAGGGTCGGCAACCCCGGCTTGCGCGCGACCTGGTTGCTGCGGTCAGGACTCATCGGCGATGCGCCTCATCGATGTCGAAAAGCAGGCGAACAGTGTCGGCGCGGGCAGAGTCCAGTACAAGCGGGAATGCGCGTGCGCTGCGGGGCGATAAAAGTGCGGCACTTCCGTGTGCCCTAAAGGCGTCGCGATCCAGCGACGCGTGGCAGGCCCAAGCCCTGGCAACGCGTCGGGGCGCAGGAGTCGGACAGCGGATTCACCGCAATAGGTAGGCGCATCCATGCGCCTGAGGAGACCCCGCCCTCCAGCAAGGTCTCTTCATTGACGAGCTGGCGTTTGTCGATCAGGCCTTGCGTCGCTTCAGCACGCCGAGCGCGGTGAGTGCCGAACCGAACAGCCACACCGCGGGCGGCACCGGCACGGGGGCCGGGTTGAACTCCTCCGCAAAAAGATTCTGCGCGACCATGTTGGCGCCGATCAGTTCGCCGAGGGTCACGCCCTCGATCGGATTGTCACAATCGATGGCGTCGCAGTCGGGCTCGTTCTCGTCGGTGACCGGGCCTATGAATCGATAGGTCTCGATGCGGCGTACGATCTGCTTGACGTCGTCCTTGGGCTTGTCGAGCTTGCTGAGCGGATTGCCGCCCTTCTCGATCAGTTCCCATTCGAACTCTTCTTCGGCGACGATCTCGGGATTGTTGAAGAGGTCCGCGTTGTCCGACATCAGGTCCTCGAGCGCGACGCCATCCTGCAGTTCGTACTTCGTGATGCGGGCCCAGACCGCATCCGGATACTGCTTTTCCTCTTCGAACTCCTGCTCGAATTCGGGCGCTTCGAATTCGGCCTGGACTTCTACCTGTCCGCCCACGTTCTGCGGCGGATTGACGACGTAGATCGGGGCCATCAGGCTCACGAGGGGACCATTGGCGAGCGTGCCAGGATTGACCTTGTCTTCGATCAGCCAGCGGTAACGCGTGGCGGACGGCGAGCCGTACAGTCCGGCGCCGAAGTGCTCGCAGCCGACTGCGAACACGCACGAATGGCCATCGGTCGCGACCTGGCCGCCCGGGGGATGCACTTCAGTGAATGCGGACCAGTTGCCGCCGGCGAAGGTCGCTTCGTAGCGCAGTTTGGCGGTCGTGCCCTGCTGAATCTTCTGGGCATTGCCGTAGTGGGGTGACACCCAGCTGTAGCTGATCCTGTCGATCGAGAGATCGTCGAATTCGATTTCGAATCCGTAGGTCCGCTCGCCGGTGTCGTTGTAGACGTCGAAGTTGCTGAGCGTGCCGTAGACCAGGTCCGCGCTGGCGCTACCGGCCGCGGCGATCAGCGCCACTCCTGTCGCGACTGCCAGACGGCGCCGCATCGTCCTGTTCGAATGCATGGTTTCTTCCCCCGCCACCGATGGCGTTATTGTTGATGCTGCGGCACACATTGCCCGCTTGATGTGCATTGATGCCGGGGGAGTCGGCGTTAGTTCATCAGGACGAGGCTCGCAAATGCGAACTGGTTGGCATTTCGTGCAGCCGGCGCGAATTCAGCGTGGCAGACCGAGTTGACGCATCTGGCGCAGGATCCAGTCCTGGCGCCGGCGCAGCCCGCGGTTCGGCGCGTCGACGCGATAGTGCACGGGGTTCGGCAGTGCGCCGGCGAGCAGCGCCGCCTCCGGCGCATCGAGCGCGTTGGCGCCGTGACCGAAGTAACGGCGACTGGCCGCTTCGACACCATAGACACCGCGCCCGAACTGCGCGACGTTCAGATAGATCTCGAGAATGCGGTCCTTCGACCACAGCACTTCGAGCCAGATGGTGAACCAGGCCTCGAGCCCCTTGCGCACCCAATGCCGGCCACGCCACAGGAACAGGTTCTTGGCGACCTGCTGGGTGATCGTGCTGGCCCCGCGCAGTGGCGCACCGGCGTCGCGCGCCGCGAGCACCGCGCTGATCGCCTCGAAATCAAAGCCGTGGTGAGCGCGGAATTTCTGATCCTCGGCGGCAATCACCGCCGCCGCGGCCAACGGCGACATTGCCTTCAGCGGCCGCCACTGCCGATCGAGGCTGAAGCCGCTGTCGCCGGTGCGCGTGGCGTCGAGCCACTCGCCCAGCATCAGCGCGGTCAGCGGTGGATCGACGTAGCGCAGCAGGACGACCGGCAGCAGGCTCAGCAGCGCAGCGGCGAACACGCCGAGCAGCAGCGCGCGCAGCGCGCGCAGCGGCCGACGGCGCCGCGGCCGCCGGACCGGCGGGGCGTCTTCGAGGCCCAGACGGGCGCGGGCGGCGCGCCGACGCTCGCCGTCCGGATCGGGGTCGATGCGCGCAGCGCGACTCACTCGCAGATCGCGTAGACCTTGCGACAGGGAACCAGCGTTTCCCAGGTGCCGCGAAAACCGGCCGGGATCACGAACGCGTCACCGGCGCCCAGTTCGGTCACGCGGCCCGCGTCGTCGGTCAGGCGCACACGGCCTTCGAGCAACTGGCAGAACTCGTGCTCCGTGTACTCCACGCGCCAGGCGCCGACCTCGCAGGTCCAGGTGCCGGCGTGAAAACGCCCCGACGGATCGCTGTAGACGTTGTCGACCGTCTGCAGCGGGTGACCCGACAGCAGGCGTTCGGCCGGCGGCAGACTGGCTTCTCCGGAGGTTGCTCGTGCGTTGAATCGCACGAGGGCAGGACTCGTCATGGTTCTCTCCTCGCGCTCGTGTTCGACGCGGTGGCTGTTCGCCGCAACGGCGCGTGGCATCATGGCACGGCGCGAGGCGATCCGCGCCTCGCCCCTACGCTGGAGACGACCATGACCGACGATATTCTGCTCGTCGCGCGGGCAGACGGCATCGCGACCGTGACGCTGAACCGGCCCGCGAGCCTGAACGCGCTGACACGCGAGCTGCGCGCACGCATCGCCACCGCCTTTCGCGAGCTGGACGCTGACGGCAGCACGCGTGTGGCCATCCTCACCGGCGCCGGCCGCGCGTTCTGCGCCGGCATCGATTTGAAGGAGCTCGGCAGCGGCGAGTCCCAGGTCGGCGCGCCGCGTGATCCGGCGTTCGATCCGACGGCAGCGATGGCCGCGTTCCGCGGCCCTGTCATCGGCGCCATCAATGGCGCCGCGGTGACCGGCGGCTTCGAACTGGCCCTCGGCTGCGATCTGCTGATCGCGAGCCCCACCGCGCGCTTCGCCGACACGCACGGCCGCGTTGGCGTGCATCCGGCCTGGGGCCTCAGTCAACGGCTGTCGCGCCTGATCGGCATCGGTCGGGCCAAGGAAATGAGCCTGACGGGCAACTTCGTCGACGCGGCCACCGCCGAGCGCTGGGGCCTCGTCAATCGCGTGGTCGACGCCGATCAGCTGCTGCCGACCTGCCAGCGTCTCGCGGCCGACATGCTGAGTCTCGAACCGGACATGCTGGTGTCGTACAAGCGCCTGATCGACGAGGGGTACGCGCTGTCCTTCGCCAAGGCCATGGCGCTCGAAGCGCGTGTCGCCGTCGAGTACAACGCGGCCGTGTCACCCGAGGCGGTCGAAGCCCGCCGCCGCGCGGTGCTCGATCGCGGTCGCCAGCAGACGGGCTGACAGCCCACACCAGCAGAGGAAACCAGGCATGAAAATCGGTGTCTTTTCGATCCTGCCCGACGCGAAGGCCGATCCGGCCATCGTCGCCCGTCATGCGGAAGCGCTCGGCTTCGCGTCGTACTGGGTCCCGGATCACATCATCCTGCCGGTCAACTACAGCACGCCTTACCCCGGCAATCCGGGCACGGGGCCGGATCCGGACTACCTGTGGCAAATGCCCGATCCGCTGATCGCGCTGATGCGAGCGGCGACGGCAACGACGACGATCGAAGTCGGCACCGGCGTGCTGCTCGTCCCCGAACGGCATCCGCTGCACCTCGCGAAGGAAATCGCGTCGCTCGACGCGTACAGCCAGGGCCGCTTCCACTTCGGCATCGGCGCGGGCTGGAACAAGGAGGAATCGGCAATCCTCGGTGGCGATTTCGAGCATCGCTGGTCGCAGGTCAAGGAAGCCATCGCGGTGATGAAGGCGTGCTGGACACAGGACGCCGCCGAGTATCACGGCCGCTACTATGACTTTCCGCCGGTGCGCTGTTATCCGAAACCGGTGCAGCAACCGCATCCGCCGATCTATCTCGGCGGCATCATGTTCGGCGACCAGTGGGCGCGTCGCGTGTTCCGGCGCATCGTCGAATGGGGTGACGGCTGGCTGCCGGTGATCCGCGAAATCGCGCAGTTCTCCGATGGCCGTGCGCAACTGCATGCGCTGGCCGAAGCGGCCGGGCGCGATCCGGCGACGATCCGGCTCACCGTGTTCGGCGCGTGGGAACAGTGGCGCAAGCGCCGCGACGTCGAGGCACTCGCCGCCGCTGGCGCGGAGCACGTCACGATCTGGCTGTTGGCGCGCGACCACGACGGGATGCGACGTGAACTCGACGCGCTCGCCGGGGAGCTGCTGCCGACCTGAGCACGGCCGCGCCTGCTCGCGCATCCCGCATCCACCGTCATCCTTTTCGCGTAACACTTGCGCGCAACACTATCGGTGCGCGGCAGCGCCCGACGCGGCCCGCATCCGCGCCAGGCACTCAAGTTGAACGGAAAGCGAGATCATGGACTGGTTGCACGCCATCCTCTGCCGGGCGGCCCTGCTCGCGGTGCTCATCATGCCCGCGACGAGCGCAGCAAAGGACCGGGTCGACACCCTTGCAGACGAAGAAGTCACGGTCGTCGAACGTTCCGACCGGCTGCTCGGCATCGCCGACAACGCGACCGAAGGGGTTGTTGGCGCACGGCAGCTCGCGGCGCGGCCCCTGTCGCGCGTTGGCGAAGTGCTGGAGACGGTGCCCGGACTCATCCTCACGCAGCACAGTGGCAGCGGCAAGGCGAACCAGCTTTTCCTGCGCGGCTTCAATCTCGACCACGGCACCGATTTCGCAACCTTTGTCGACGGCATGCCGGTCAACCTGCCGACGCATGGTCATGGCCAGGGCTACACCGATCTCAATTTCCTGATCCCCGAGCTCGTCAGCGGCATCCATTACCGCAAGGGGCCCTACTACGCCGATGCCGGTGATTTTTCGGCCGCAGGGGCCGCGCGCATCAGCCTGCTCGATGAGCTGCCACGCAACGTGGTCGAGTTGACGATCGGCCATTACGGCTACCAGCGCGGCCTGCTCGCCGGGTCGACCGCCGCCGCCAGTGGCACGCTGCTCGGCGCCGTCGACGCGCAGTTCAGTGACGGCCCGTGGGACCTGCCCGAGAACAGCAACCGCTACACGGGCGTGGTGCGCTACGGCCGGGGCACCCAGCGCGACGGGTGGCACGTGACGGGCATGGCCTACGGCAACGACTGGAACTCGACCGATCAGATTCCACTGCGGGCCGTCAGGGCCGGCCTCGTCTCGCGCTTCGGCGCGCTCGACGACACCAATGGCGGACGCACGCACCGCTACAGCCTCTCCGGCAGCTGGCAGCGCGCCTCGGACACGACCGAGACCCACCTCAGCGGCTATGCGATTGATTACGGCCTGAACCTGTTTTCGAACTTCACGTACTTCCTCGACGATCCGGACCGGGGCGATCAGTTCGAGCAGGAAGATCGGCGGCAGATCTACGGTGGTGAGGCGCATCGCCACTGGTTCGGCACCCTCGGCGGACTCAGCACGCAACACACTGCCGGCTTGCAGCTGCGCTACGACGACATCGACAGCGTGGGACTCTTCCACAGCCAGCGCCAGCGCCGGCTCGGCGTCACGCGCCAGGACGCCGTGCGGCAATTGAGCGTGTCACCCTATCTCGAACAACGCACGCAGTGGCTGCCGAAACTGCGCACCCAGATCGGCCTGCGCGGCGATTTCTATCACTTCGACGTCGACGCGAACAACGCGCTGAACAGCGGCACCGCAAGTGACGGTCTCGCGAGCCCGAAGGCTGCGTTGATTCTCGGCCCCTGGCTGGACACGGAGATCTATCTCAGCGGCGGCTACGGCTTTCACAGCAACGATGCGAGGGGCACGACCATCCGCGTCGATCCGGCGAGCGGCGCGGCAACCGACCGCGTCGATGCGCTGGTGCGTGCCAAAGGGGCGGAAGTCGGGTTGCGCAGTGCGCGCGTCGCAGGACTGCAAACCACGCTCTCGGGCTTTCTGCTCGACATCGATTCGGAACTGCTGTTCATCGGGGACGCCGGCAATACCGAGGCGAGCCGCCCCAGCCGTCGCTACGGCATCGAATGGACGAACTACTACACTCCTGTGCACTGGCTCGGCTTCGATGCCGACTTTGCGTTCAGCAAAGCGGCGTTCAAGGACGGGGATCCGGCTGGCGAGGAGATCCCCGGCGCCATCGAGCGGGTAGTCGCAGCCGGCGTGACGGTCCACGATCTGAACGGCTACTTCGGCAGTCTGCGTCTGCGCTACTTCGGATCGAGGCCCCTGATCGAAGATGACAGCGTGCGTGCCGACGCCACGCTGTTGCTCAACGGGGAGGCCGGTTACGAATTCAGGTCAGGCGTGCGAGTCGCGCTGAGCGCGTTCAATCTGCTCGATGCCGAAGACAACGACATCGACTATTTCTATGCATCCCGCCTCGCCGGCGAACCTGCAGACGGATTCGATGACCGGCATTTTCACCCGGTCGAGCCCGCACAGCTGCGTCTGAGCCTGACCTTGCCGTTCTGAGCGGCCGCCAGCGGCGTCCAGGCTGGCACCCGCCTGGTGAAAGCTCGAGGGCGGACATGCGAGCTGGAAGCCACGATGCCAAGGTTGCGTCGGCGATCGGTCCCGGATGTGAAGTACTTCGCACAACTGGGCCTCAGGGAATGAACCTGCCTCTTGAGCGATGTGTGACGCGGTGCACATAATCTGACAAGGCCGCGGCTGGGAGCCGCGGCAGACTCACGACTCTCCGGGACCCGGCACAGTTCATCACGACAGGGACAGACATATGAAACAGGCATTGAAAGCCGGCGCGCTGGCAGGCGGCCTACTCGGCGCGGTCGCCGCCCACGCCGACACCGCCACCAAAGCGGAGCTCGCAGAGTTCCTGGGCACCACGGTCGAGGCCATCGAGGCCATCAATCCGCGCTTCGGCGTCGAGGGCGAAGAAGTCACGCGCGGTTCGGCGATTCGTCGCAGCTTCCAGGTCAGCGCGGGCGACACGCTCAGTTTCGACTGGTTGTTCGGCACCGACGAAGGCCCGTTGAACGCCGCCAATGACATCGTCGACTTCGCGTTCTTCGCGGTGAACGGACTGCTCGACCGGCTGGCCTCGTCGGCGGATCCGCTGGCGCCGTCCGGCGCCACACTCTTCACCGAGTACCGGGTGCCGGATGTGCTCGGCAGCACGCCCGGCTTCGAGCGCTTCACCGTGAACTTCGCGGAGAGCGGCACCATCACGCTGGCGTTCGGCGTCGTCGACACGACGGACATCATCGTCGAGTCGGGCCTCATCCTCGACAACATCCAGCTCAACGGCGCGCTGATCGACAATGGCGGCTTCGAATCGGACCCGTTGCTCGACGGCTGGGAAGTGCTCGGAGACGCGACCGCCTGGACCGACCTGCCGGTCGCGCCGGAAGGTAACACTGCCGTCGTGCTGATGGCGGGCACCGGTCCCGTGCCAGTGCCGCTGCCGGCGGGTGTGTGGCTGATGGGCTCGGCGCTCGCGACCTTCGGCTGGCGTCGACTGCGCCGCGGCTGAGCGTCGGGACGCGATTGAAGACGGACCCCGCTGCGGCGGGGTTCGTGCTTTCGGGATCAAGCATTCCGGCCGCAGCGGCCTCAACTGGCGGCGAGCAGCCCCCCGTCGACCGGGATCACGGCGCCGGTGACAAAGGCGCCCGCACGCGACGCAAGGCAGATGGCCATGCCGCCGATGTCCGCTTCCTCGCCCATGCGGTGCAGCGGCACCTTGCCGAGAATCGTCTCCCCCATCGTGGCGACCATCGGCGCCATCATGTCGGTGGCGAACGGACCCGGCGCGATCGCGTTGACCGTGACGTGGCGTGCCGCAAGGTGCGTGGCCAGCATGCGCGTCATCTGGTGGACCGCGGCTTTCGATGGGCTGTAGGAGAAGTTGTCGAAGGCCGGTGTGTGCATGCCATCGACCGAGCCGATGTTGATCACGCGTGCGGGTGCTGCCGCCGTCGCGTGCGCCGTCAGCAATGGCAGCAGGCTCTGCGTCAGGAAGAACATGCCCTTGACGTTCAAATCCATCACCTTGTCCCAGCCCGCCTCCGGAAATTGACCCAGCGGCGCGCCCCAGGTCGCGCCCGCGTTGTTGACGAGAATATCGAGCCGCCCCTCGCGCGCCGTGAGGGTCTCGACGACGCGCGCGATGTCGTCCATGCGCGAGACATCGGCCGGCAGCGGCAGGCACTCACCCGGCCCGGACAGCGCCTGCGCCGTTGCCTCGCAGGCTGCCGCCTTGCGCGAGGACACGTACACTCTGGCGCCGGCCGCCACGAAGCTGCGCGCGATCATCAGGCCAATGCCGCGCGAGCCCCCGGTGACGAGCGCCACCTTGCCCGCAATCGAAAAGAGTTCGTTCATCTGTTCCATCCTTCGCTCCTCGGTGTCCGGTGACCGCAGCGGCGGCTCAGGCGTCGACGGCGGGCCGCGACGCCGGTCGCTCGGCCACCTGCGTCATGGCCGGCACTATCGCCGATTCCCGTGGGCTTGAGTATCGTGTGGCAAGCGCCGCGAACCGGAGTCCAACTGCATGTGCCGTGCCCTGCTCTATCTCGGACCTCCCGTGCTGCTCGATCATCTGCTGTTTCAGCCGGACAGCGCGCTCGTGCGCCAGTCGCTCAATCCGCGGATGCTGCACCTGTTGAATCTCGCGGGCTTCGGCATGCTGGCCTGGGACCGCGACTCGGCCGATCCCGTCCTGCCCTATGAATACCGTTCGACCTCACTGCCGGTGTTCGATCGCAATCTGAAAGCGCTGGCGGGCAAAGTGCGCGCGTCCTGCCTGCTCGCGCACGTGCGCGGCGTCGCGTACAGCACGGACGTGACGATCTCGCTGCAGAACACCCACCCGTTCACCTTCAGCGGCACTCGCCTGGGTCTCGCGCACAACGGCGATCTGCACCGCATCGCCGACTATCGCGACGATCTCGCGCGCGAGGTGAAGCCGGCCTTTCGTCGCCAGATTGCCGGCACCACCGACAGCGAATGGATCGCCGCGCTGCTCGTCTCGCGCCTGGCCGATCCGCTGGCGTATGCGGCAGCGGAACTCGAACAGGCCGTGCTGGACACGCTGGACATTATTGGTGCCGCGCGCCATCGCGCGGGCATCGCGACTTCGTCGTCGGTGAATCTGTTCATCAGCGATGGCGAACTTGCGCTCGGCGTGCGCCACTGCTTCGACTACGGTCGCTATGCGACGCACGAGCCTTCGCGCGTCAACGAGGCGAACCTGCGTTACCTGAGTCTGTGGTACACGCTGGGCCGCGATTTCGGCTGGCATGAGGGCGAGTGGAAGATGATCGGCGCCGAGGACGCGGCAGACGCGGTGATCATCGCGTCCGAGCCGCTGACCGCCGACCACACGTCCTGGATCGAGGTGCCCGAGTACGGGCTCATCTGTGTCGATCGCTCGCAGGCGCGGCCGCGCGTGACGGCGCGCGAAATCAGGCTCTGACGGCGAGCCGTCTTCAGGCCTGTTGTGCGAGCAGGGACTGTGCGCGCTGCAGGCCCACCTGCTGGGCGAGACGATTGCCGAGGGCGAGCGCGCTGTCGGCGACACTCTGGGCGATGGCCGCGCGCAGCGCGAGCGCTGGCGGTGCGTCGTTCGTCTCGAGTTCGGCACAGGCCGCTTGCGACAACTCGAGCACGAGACTGTGTTCCCGCGCGTAGCAGCAGACCGTGTGCGGCGCACCGGCGAGAGCGGCCGGCAGACCCGCGATCGCACCCGGCCCCAGCATCAGCAGGGCCTGCGGGCGTCCGTCGGCCGGGCGCAATTCGAGCGCGCCGCGCACGACTATCGCGAGCCCCGAGGCGGCGTCGCCGCCGCGGTACAGCGCGGCGCCGCGCGCCAGCCGCCGCGGCGTGAGCCACGCATTGACGGCGTCACACAGGGCCGGCGGCATCGCCTGAAACGGTTTCAGCAACGGCAGGAACGGCCGGTGGTCGAAGTCGGGCTCCTCGTCCACGCGGACCGCCGCAGTCGGTACGGCGTCCGCTGCGGGAGCCCCGGGCAGGGCAGCCGCGAGTTGCGTCATCAACTGCGCGTTCAGCGCGCCGATGCGTGCAACGGTTTCGCCGGCCAGCCGCAGCGCCGACGGATCGCCGAGTTCGCAGGCCGCCCGGAACAGACGTCGCTCGATGCAAAAGGCCTCGACATCGCCGCAGGCGCGCACGTTCGCCGTGCGGCGTACCTCGGCCACGAGGCCGATGTCGCCGACGATGGCAGGCGGTGCCAGATGCGCGAGGTCCAATTCGCCGCCGCCCGGCAGGCTGCGGTACACGTCGAGTGCTCCGCTGAGCAGCACGAAGGCGCCGCCGGCCGGCTCGCCCTGACGGATGAGCCGCGCCTGCGCCTCGAATCTCATCATCTGACCCAGGCGGACCAGTGCGGCAACAGCGTGGTCCGGCCAGCCCGCACACAGCGGCAGCGCCGCCAGGCGCCCGATCAGCGCGCTGGCGGCCTCGTCCGTCAAGCCTGCCGATGGACGATGGGCGCGTCGTTGCTCCAAGGCAGCCCTTCGTCAACGACTTGCAGACGGACCTGCGACCAGAACAACTTCGTCTCCTCCGCGGTGCCGGCCACGCAGAGCTTGTAGTTGCCGAGATTCAGCTCGTCCTGCGGCCGCGCCAGCAGTTGCGCAACGCTGCCCGCAGCCTCGAACGGCTCGAGCATGCGCGGCTGCCAGCGCCCGAACACCTTCGGATTGTCGGCATATTCCTCGGTCATGCCGGTGCGCACGAACGGCAGCATCAGGCACGCCGCGCTGACCATGTTCGAGGCCTTGCCGAGATTGACCTTCAGCACTTCCGGCAGTTTCAGCACCGCCCAGTTCGCCACGACATAGCCCGGCACCGCGACACCAGGCTCGACGGCCTGCATCGACGAGATGTACATCAGCTGCAACGGCTGCTGGTGATACACCGCTTCACCCGCCCACAGATGGGTCATCGCGACGAAGCCGTCAATCTTGGTGTTCATCACGAGCGCCGATTCGGCAAGGTTCTCGATGAAATCGCGGCGCACTCGCGCACGACGTTCGGCCCGGCTCTCGTTCTCGATTTCCGGCAGCGCGCGTCCAAAACGATAGCCCTTCTCCGTCAGGCCCGAGTTGCAGATGATCAGATCCGGGCCGCGCCCGCCGTTCTGCTCGATGATGTAGCTGCGCGAGGCCCAGAGGTCGCGCGTGTTGGTGACGTCGGCCTGCACCGCGTAGGCCTTGACGCCGCGCGCGCGGATGGCGTCGACGAGATCGAAGCCATCGCGGTAGCTGCTGTGGAAATGGACGCCGACCACTTCGGCGCCGTTGGCGGCCGCGGCGAGCGCAAGCGCCTGCCCGATGCCGCCGTCCTTGCCCGAGCCCGTGATCAGCACGCACTTGCCCTTGAAGGCGGCGAGCGCGTGCGAGTCGAATTTGAATTGGTCAAAGTCAGCCGTGAACGCCATGGACAGTCTCCCCTCCGGTTGTGTCGATGCCTGCGCCGCCCGGTCCCACGCCCCATGACGGGGCGAGCCATGACCTGCCGTGCCTCATCAATGCGCTGGACTGGGTCCGGGTGGCGGTTCGATTGCCGCACAATGGCCCGGCGCAGATGAGATCTGCCATCTGACGACGCGTCCTGAGCATACCCGGTGCATGAACCGGACCAAACCGGTACACGCGCCTCAGTGCGCCCCACTCTTGCTGCCGCCACGCTTGTCCTTGCGCCGGAACTGCGTCAGCAGGGATACGTAACTGATGCCGTCCCGGTTGTCGCGAGTCGTCGGCAGCAGCGCCTCGCGCCAGGCCGCGAATCCGCCGGTCATCACCGCGACGTCCGTGCGCCCGGCAGCGAGCAGCGCGGCGGCCGCCCGCTCGGCGCGGTCATCGGCGTCACCGCCGATCACGAGCGGGACGTCGGGTGCGAACAAATGATTCACGATGTCGACGAAACTCGCGTTCGGCACTTCGGCGCCATCGTGCGGCGTGTGGAACGCCACCGGCAGATTGACCGCCCGCAGCAGTGGCCGGCCCTGCGCGAATTCGGCCACCGTTCTGACATCGATATATTGCACCGCAGAATCTTCGCGCAGCCGCTGTGCCGTGTCGGCCGGCGTGATGCCCGAACTCATCGGTGGAACTCCGGTATCAGCGGCGGGATTACGCGGCAGCGCGCGCGCTCGGGCGCGCCGTCCGGCGTCGTCAGCGTGTAACGCACACCGTCGCCGCCGATCTCCTCATGCAACTGGCCGAGATGGTAATGGAGAATCCGGCCGCTCGCGGTCAGCGCGAACACGCAGTCGAGCACGCGACGCGCGGGCAAGGGGGTGGATTCGTCGGGGAGCAGGAGGACAGCTTTGTGCAATGCATTCATCGGCCGGAACAAAACCCCGTGACAAAAAGGTTGACAGTCGATCCACCCGCATCGTACACGACATAAAACAATGCGGGGAGTTGTAGCGCGATGTCGCGAACGCCACAGACCGAAATGGTCACCGGTGCCGTCTGGTACCAGCCCGGAGACGAGATCCCGGACGTCGATCAAAAACTGTACGCGCTGCAGAATCAGTGCACGGACTGCAACATCTGTGAAGTCGCGTGCTCGCTGGTGCACTCGCCGGACGGCATCGTCAATCCGCTGCTCGCGCGGCTGAAGGTCAATCACTCGCCGCAGGTCGGCAAGCGCGCACCGACGCATGGCTTCGGCTTTGCGGCCGACATCTGTCATCACTGCGGCAACCCGCCGCCCTGCGCTGAAGTCTGCCCGGCCGATGCGTTCTACTACGACCCGAAGACGAATGTCGCCGTGATCGCCCAGGACAAATGCATCGGCTGCATGGAATGCGTGCCGGGCTGTCCGTTCGACGTGATCTTCGTCGCGCCGGACGGCGAATTGCTGAAATGCGATCTGTGCGGCGGGGAACCCGCCTGCGTCGAAGCCTGCGCCACGCGCCCCGAACTGAACAACGTCGGCAAGCAGTACAATCGCGCACCGGTGCTGTTCCATGCCGACAGCGCCACGTATCGCGCCGTGCTGCAGGACAAACCGGAACCGCGCGACGAAGTCGGCATGATGCAGGCAATGCTCGAAAAGGGCATGGTCAGCAGCGCCGCCTGAGTTCAATGCCAGCGAAGGAAATGCCGAATGGAAAGCCGTCTCCTCCACGTCAATCTCACGACCGGCGAACTGCGTGTCGAGCAACTGCCGCATGCGATGTTCGAGCGCTGGATCGGCGGATCGGGCATCAACAACTGGATCATGTGGGAGCACTTCCTCAAACATGACATCAACTGCGACCCGCGCAGCCCCGACAACATCTTCGTGTTCGGCGTCGGACCGCTCGCGGGCACCGGCTCCGGCAGCGGCATCAAGGGCCGCATCACGTTCAAGAGCCCCTGCTACGGCATCTTTGGTGACTCGGCCGCGGGCGGCAAGTTTCCGTACATGGTGCGCTTTGCGGGGTTCGACCACATCGCGATCACCGGCAAGGCGCCCCGCCCCGTTTATCTCTACCTGTGCGACGGCCATGCGGACATCCGCGACGCGACCCACCTGTGGGGCAAGAACACCGCGGAAACCCACACGGCCCTGAACACAGAACTCGGCGACTACCCCTCGCACGTCCACACGCTGACGATCGGCCAGGCCGGCGAACACCAGGTCGGCATTGCCGCAGTCGTGTCCGATGCGTCGCGCATCCATGCCCGCGGCGGCGGTGGCTGCGTGATGGGCTCGAAGAACCTGAAGGCCATCGCAGTGCAGGGCAGCGGCGGCGTGCGCGTGGCAAACCCGGCCGGCATGCTGAAGTGGTCGCGCGAGTTCCGCGCGAGCATCGACCGCAACGAGGCGATCTATGGCTTCAAGCGCCGCGGCACGCTCGGGGCGGTCGAGATGTACCAGCACATCGGCAGCCATTTCTGGCGCAACAACCAGGGCAACATGTTCCGCGGCGACGAAGTGCGCTCGGACAATTGGGTCAAGAAATACCACAAGTATTCGGAAGTCTGTTCGGCGGACTGCTTCATCGCCTGTGACGGACGCTACAAGATTGACGGCAGCGAATCGGAGAAGGCGCAGAAATACGTCGGCGAGACCTTCCGTCGGCCCGAGTACCTGACGACGGGCAGCGCCGCCGGCGCGCTCGACCTTCGCGACTGGGCCGAGGTGGCGCACTGGGGCAAGATCACGAACGACTACGGCATCGACAACCAGGATCTGAGCTGCGCAATCAGCTTCATCATGGAAGTGAACCAGCACGGCCTGCTGAGCGAGCGCGACATAGGCGAACTGTTCGGCCGCGCGCAAAGTCTCGAGTGGGGCAACATGGAGGACGTCGAGACGCTGATGGCGGACATCGTCTACCGTCGCAACCTGTTCGGCGAGCTGTTCCATGACGGCCCGTACTGGGGTGCGTTGCGCTATTCGGCGCGCACGGGTCGCAACTTCATGAAGTACTCGATCTATGGCAAGGGCGGCGCGAGCTTTACCGAGGAGATGCGGCCGTTCCCGACCTGGATGAACAACATGGCGGTCGCGTCACGCGGCGCGGACCATCTGAAAGGCATCGGGCTCATCGAGAAATTCCAGCGGCGGGATCTCTCGAAGCGTTACTTCAACGGGCGTCTCGAAGCGGCCGACCTGAGCACTCCCGTGCTCAAGGGTGCCTGCACGGCACTCGTCGAGAACCAGGTCGCGCTGATCAACTCCTACGGCGTCTGCCTGTTCCACTGGATGCTGGACCCGACCGGCTACGCGCCCGAGGAATACTACGGCCGCGCATTCGCCGAAGTGACGGGCATCGACCGCACGCCGGAAGAACTGATGCGCGACGGCGAGCGGATCTGCAACCTCGAGAAGGCTTTCAACTCGCGGCTGGGGCTGCGCCGCGAACACGACACGATCTGCGAACGCTGGATGTTCGAGCCGACCACCGAAGGCATGTATCCGGGGCGCGTTGCCGCCGACATGTTCGAGACCGTGCTCGACGAATACTACGAATGGCGCGGCTGGGAGCGCGACACGGGCCTCCAGACGGCGAGCAGGCTCGAGTCACTGGGCATGGGCGACGTGGCCGAGGTGCTGGCGGCGGACGGTGCGCTGGCGCGAGGCTGACGACGATGATCACGGTCCATGCGCAGTACCAGGCGCGCTTCCGCGAGATCACGCAGGTCGAGCGTGAAAGCTTCGAACTCGAGACGCCGCGCGTCGCCGAACTGGCGACGCGCCTCACCGGCAAATACGGCCCGACGATGCAGGCGCTGCTGATGGATGCCGACGGCGAGAATCTCAACACGCGCGGCACGCTGTATCTCAATTCCCGCGGCGAGCGGGTCTTCATCGAAGACCCGCTGTACGACGGGGATACGATCTATTTCATGGTGGGAATTGCCGGAGGGTGAGGCGCGCCTTTCCGTTGTTCGGCGCTGCTCGAGATGGCGCTCCGTGCTGCCACTGAGAACACGGAGAAATAAGCGAGTGGGCCTGCAAAGGGCAGACCCAATCCAGTTCTCTCTCTGTGTTTTCTGTGGCCGGATTGTTGTGCGCCAACACGCCGCAAGCGCACATGCGGACCCTCACGCCGGAAACATCTCGCGCAGCTTCAGCTTGTAGAACTTGCCGGTCGAGGTGCGCGGCACGGCGTCGATGAACTCGTAGCGCTCGGGCAGCTGCCACTTGGCGAAGTGGTGGGCCAGCAGATGCTCACCAAGTGCCGCGGGGGTGACTTCAGCGCCGGGCTTCAGTACCACGCAGGCCAGGGGACGTTCGCTCCACTTCACGTCCGGAATCGCGATCACGGCCGCCTCGGCGACCGCGGGATGCGCCATCAGTGCGTTCTCGAGATCGACCGAGCTGATCCATTCGCCGCCGGACTTGATGAGGTCCTTCGTGCGATCGGTGATACGCACGTAGCCCTCGGCCTCCATCGCGGCAACGTCGCCGGTGCGCAACCAGCCGTCGGGCGCGAACTTGTCGTCGGTGACGGGGACTTCATGATAGCTGCCGGTGATGAAGGGCCCCCGCACCTGGATTTCGCCGACCGTCTTGCCGTCCCATGGCGCGTCGGTGCCGTCGTCGGTCCGCAGGCGCAGTTCGACCAGCGGCACGGGCACACCGGCCAGCGACATGCGGCGGAAGCGCTCGGGCTCCGGCGCGTTGGCCACGTCGAATTTCGGATAGCTCGCGGTCGCGAGTGGCGAGGTTTCGGTCATGCCCCAGCCCTGCATCAGCCAGATGCCGTGTTTCGCGAACGCGCGAATCAAGGCCTCCGGCACCGCGGCGCCGCCGACCATCGAGCGCATGCCGGTCGGCAGCTTCCAGCGCCCCGGTTGCGTCGTCTGGGCCGCATCGTAAGTCTGGATGAGGCCGAGCCAGATCGTCGGCACACCCAGCGACAAGGTGGGTGGTTGGGCGGTCATCAGGTCGAGCAGATCGTCCGGGTGCAGGTGCGGTCCCGGGAAGACGAGTTTGGCACCCTGCATGATGGCTCCGTAGGGCATGCCCCAGGCGTTCGCATGGAACATCGGTGTCACGGGCAGCACGACGTCCGTGCTCTTCAGGCACCAGCAGTCGGCGAGACAGCCGACCAGCGTGTGCAACACGGTCGATCGATGCGAGTACACGACCCCTTTCGCGCTGCCCGTCGTGCCCGAGGTGTAACACATCGCGACCGGATCGTCCTCGGTGTGCTCGGCATAGACGAAACCATCGGGATCCGCCGCGGCGAGCAGCTGCTCATAGTCGAGGAACTCCGGCGGCACCGGCGCGCCCGAAAATGGGTAGACGATGACCTTGTCGAACGCGTGCAGCGGCGCGATCTGGCGATACAGCGGCAGCAGGATGTCATCGACGATCAGCACGCGATCCCTGGCGTTGACAGCGATCGCGCCGATTTCGGCCGGCGACAGACGCAGGTTCAGCGTATGCATCACCGCGCCAGCGGCCGGAATGCCGAAATAGCATTCGAGATGCGCATGATGATTCCAGCTCAGTGTCGCGACGCGCTCGCCTTTCTGCACGCCCAGCTTCTGCAGCGCTGAGGCCAACGCGCGCGTGCGCCGGTAATACTGGGCAAAGGTGTGACGACGAATGCTCTTGTCAGGCAGGCGCGAGAGGATTTCCTGGGTCGGAAACAGGGTGCCGGCCCGCTCCAGCAGATGGTTCAGGGACAGCGGGACATCCATCATCGTCGCAATCATGACTAATCGTTTCCTCTGTGGGGCGGCCGTCGCGCGCCCGTGATTGATTCAAGAAAAAGGAATTCAAGCGGGCCGCGCCAGGCCCAGGCGGTCGGCGCGGCCGCGATAAGGGGGCAACACCCGCTGGGCCTGGTACAGGCTGTCGATGCGGGCGGCCACGGCCGCGCCGAACGGGCAGCTGCGGCGCGCATCGAGATCGAAGCTGACCGTCATGCTTTCGCGCAGCGCGACGGTCGTGGCGTCGAGCCGCATTTCCTGCGCCACATGCAGGCGTTTCGCGTCGCAATCGACGATGCGCGTCTCCACGCTCACGCGGCTGCCGGCAGGTACCGGCGCCAGCAGCACGACATGCGCCTCCAGCGCGACCGTCGAACGTCGCTCACGCTCGCGGTAGGTCTCGTCGATGCCTATCACCTGTTTCAGCGCATCGATGCCGAGATCGAAGACCGCGGTATAGAACGGGGGCGCCAGTTCGCCGCGCGCGTCGAGCCAGGCGTCGTCGATCGCAATGACGAGCCGCACGAGGCCCGTGGCGGCATCCCGTTCAGCGACCAAGACGGGGCTCTCCGTGCCGGCGCCTACGCGTGGGTCGTGGTCCGCCGCAGCCGCGCAACTGAACGGCCGTGGCGGCCGGTCGCGGCGGCGGGTGGGCGGGAGAGCGCAAGGCCATCATCAGGGTCTCATCGGCGCAGGGCGGCGACCGGCAGCCTGCGCGCAGTCAGTCCCCGGCGCCCGTCGGCGCCGTGCCCTTGTACTCGGGCACGGTGTCTTCAGGGAACCAGGTCTTGATCGCGGCCTCGTCGAACAGCGTTTCCTGCGCGTCGATCCGCCACGTGCCGTCCTGCAGCACGACGGTGTAGACCTCGAACTCGGTGCTGCCCTGATTGTTGAGGACATCCTGCGCGCGGAGCACGTTCGGCACCTTGGCCGTCGTCGCGCAGCTGCCGTCGGCCGCCTTCGCCCGGTGCACCGCGCGGACATCCGGATCGCCGAGGCTCACGCCGCCGAGTTCGAACATCTTGCGCTGCAGCCCGGCCCACTCCTCGCGCGGCCGGGCATCGGTCATCGTCGCTGTGACGTGATCGTAGGCATCCTCGAAGCGCTTCTCCTGCATCGCGCTCAGGTAACCGATGACCGCCGCGCGCGGACCGGGATCGCCGGTGCAGTCAGCGGCCTGCGCGAGGCCGGTGCCCGCGACCAGCACGAGGTTCAGCCACAGGGCGAAGTGAACTCCAGCCATCGCTCCTCCGATACATTCGTTCTTCTTCTGTGCACGGCAGGGTCTTGCCTGCGCGCGTCTCGCTAGCCTACCGCGTCTGCCGGCACGGTGACCATCTCCGCCAATCCCCCGACGGCCGCGCCAAACCGCCAGCGCCCCATGCCGGCGCCGTGTCTGCACCTGCCGCGCCCGAAAATGATTCGTCAGCGCACCCGATTGGTCAATCGCTGCGGCAAGCCCCGGCAGGCCGGCTCGGCCCTGCCGTGCCAAAGGGCCTCGCGCGTGGACATAAATCACGTGCATTCAACGGTGTCGCTACCGACGGCAACGACTGCACCGGGTGATGCCGCAGGCGGCAATGCACGCACCGAAGCTGTTCAAGTGAGGCCACATCGGGGACCATTGCGTGAATTATTTCGCACGCCTGCGCAACAAAATTCGAATCGTCGTTGTCCAAGCGACACAAGGCGCCGCGAAACCACGCCAGCGATGGTTGGCACAGCGCTTGCAGTTTCAGCTAACAAAGGAGGTCGTCGAGGCAACCCGCGCCAAGAAGACCACACCAAACCGGCACTGCGCGAGTCGCTTGGATTACCTCTCACGGGAATCGTCATCGTGAGGAAGCGACTATGAGTATTTTCAATGAGTATCTGGCGCGCTATGAGAGCGCGCAGGAAACCGAGTACTCCCTGCAGGAGTATCTGGAGCTTTGCCGCACGGACAGCGCGACCTACGCGTCCGCCGCCGAACGCATGCTGCTGGCGATCGGCACGCCGGAAACGATCGACACGCGCAAAGACCCGCGCCTCTCGCGACTGTTCGCCAACAAGCTGATTCGTCGCTACCCCGCATTCCGCGACTTCTTCGGCATGGAGGAAACGATCGAGCAGATCGTGTCCTACTTCCGGCACGCCGCGCAGGGCCTCGAAGAAAAGAAGCAGGTGCTCTACCTGCTCGGGCCGGTTGGCGGCGGCAAGTCGTCGCTCGCCGAGAAGCTGAAATCGCTGATCGAAGTGATGCCCTTCTATGCGTTGAAGGGCTCGCCGGTCAACGAGTCCCCGCTGGGGCTCTTTTCGCCGACCCAGGACGCAGAACTGCTGGAAAAGGAATACGGCATTCCGCGTCGCTATCTCACCGGTCTGATGTCGCCGTGGGCCATCAAGCGCCTGCAGGAATATAAAGGCGACATCTCACGCTTCCGCGTCGTCAAACGCCATCCATCCGTGTTGCGACAGATCGGCGTCGCCAAGACCGAGCCCGGCGACGAGAACAACCAGGACATCTCGTCCCTGGTCGGCAAGGTCGACATCCGGATGCTCGAGCACTATGCGCAGAACGATGCCGACGCGTACTCGTATTCCGGCGGCCTGTGTCTCGCGAACCAGGGATTGCTCGAGTTCGTCGAAATGTTCAAGGCCCCGATCAAAGTGCTGCATCCACTGCTGACCGCCACCCAGGAAGGCAACTACAAAGGCACCGAAGGGCTGTCGGCGATTCCGTTCGAAGGCATCATTCTCGCGCACTCGAACGAGTCCGAATGGCTGTCCTTCAAGAACAACCGGCACAACGAAGCGTTCCTCGACCGCATCTATATCGTCAAGGTGCCCTACTGCTACCGCGTATCGGAAGAAGTGAAGATTTACGAGAAGCTGCTGAAGGGCAGTTCGCTCGCGCACGCGCCCTGCGCCCCAGGCACGCTCGAGATGATGGCGCAGTTTGCCGTGCTCTCGCGTATCAAGGAGCCGGAGAACTCGAGCATTTACTCCAAGATGCGCGTCTACGACGGCGAGAACCTGAAGGACGTCGACCCGAAGGCGAAGAGCTACCAGGAGTACCGCGACTTCGCCGGCGTCGACGAGGGCATGACGGGGCTGTCGACTCGCTTCGCGTTCAAGATCCTGTCGAAGGTCTTCAATTTCGACCATACCGAAGTGGCCGCCAACCCGGTCCACCTGCTGTACGTGCTCGAACAGGCCATCGAACGCGAGCAGTTCCCGAAGGAGCAGGAGGAAAAGTACCTCGCGCACCTGAAAGGCCACCTCGCCACACGCTATGCGGAACTGATCGGCAAGGAGATCCAGACCGCCTACCTCGAATCGTATTCGGAGTACGGGCAGAACATCTTCGATCGCTACGTGACCTATGCCGATTACTGGATCCAGGACGAGGACTACCGGGATCCGGACACCGGCGAGATTTTTGACCGGTCATCGCTGAATGCGGAACTCGAGAAAATCGAGAAGCCGGCGGGGATCGCCAATCCGAAGGACTTCCGCAATGAAATCGTCAATTTCGTGCTGCGTGCGCGGGCTGCCCACGGCGGCAAGAATCCGGCGTGGACCAGCTATGAAAAGCTGCGTGAAGTGATTGAACGCAAGATGTTCTCGAACACCGAGGATCTGCTGCCGGTCATTTCTTTCAACACGAAGGGGTCCAGCGAAGACCAGAAGAAGCACGAGAACTTCGTCAGCCGCATGACCGACAAGGGTTACACCGAGAAGCAGGTGCGCCTGCTGTGCGAATGGTATCTGCGAGTGCGGAAATCATCGTGACAGAGGTCCACCGAACGGCCGGCACTGGTCACCGCACGCCAGCGGCGACCGGCGGCGGGGTACGGCGACGACCTGGGTTGGCCGTACCGGACGCGACAACGAGCCGCGAGACACGCACCTTGCCTCGCGGAAGATGGCACTAGGGGTTACCGCATGATTGTCGACCGCAGATTGAACGGACGCCATCGCAACGCCGTGAACCGCGAGCGCTTCGTGCGCCGCTACAAGGATCAAATCCGCCGCGCCGTGACTGACGCCGTCGGCAAGCGTTCCATCACCGATCTCGACCGCGGCGAACGGGTCGACATCCAGCGCAAGGACATCGCGGAACCCTTCTTCCACCATGGTCCCGGCGGGGAGCGGGAAGCCGTGCATCCCGGCAACAAGGAGTTCATCGCCGGCGATCGTCTGCCGAAACCCGACGGCGGAGCGGGCGGAAGCGGGAGCCAGGCTGGCGACGGCGGCGAAGGCGAAGACGATTTCGTGTTCGTGCTGTCGCGCGAGGAGTTTCTCGACTTCTTCTTCGAGGACCTCGCCCTGCCCGATCTGGTCAAGAAGCGGCTGGCGACGATTCCGTCGACGAAAAGCGTGCGCGCCGGATACACCCAGACCGGGGTGCCGACGAATGTCAACATCATCCGTTCGCTGAAGAGCGCGGCGGCCCGCCGGCGCGTGCTGCAGACGCCGCGGCGCGGCGAACTGAAGCGGGCCGAGGAGCGCCTGAGCGCGCTGGAAGCCGCAGGGTCCCCCGCCACAGAGATCAGCGACGCCGAGGCCGAGGTGACGCGTCTGCGCAAACGGCTCGCGAGTGTGCCGTTCCTCGATACCATCGATCTCCGCTACAACAACCGCGTGCAGCGGCCTCAGCCGACGACGCAGGCCGTCATGTTCTGCATTCTCGATGTCTCCGGCTCGATGGACGAATCGCGCAAGGACATCGCCAAGCGCTTCTTCGCCCTGCTTTACCTGTTCCTGAGTCGCGCCTATGACAAGATCGAGGTCGTTTTCATTCGGCATCACACGCAGGCCGCGGAAGTCACCGAGGACGAATTCTTTTCCGCCCGCGACACGGGCGGCACTATTGTGTCCAGCGCCCTGACGCTGATGGAGCAGATCATCGACGACCGCTACGGCGGCGACGACTGGAATCTGTATGCGGCCCAGGCCAGCGATGGCGACAACTGGCTCGATGACTCGCCGCGCTGCGCCGGGATGCTGCGCGAGAGCCTGCTGCCCCGTTTGCAGTATTACGCTTACGTGCAGGTCGGTGCCTTCGACGAACAGGGGCTGTGGCGTGAATACGCCAGGCTCGCCAGCGAACGCCCGCATCTCGCAATGCGAAAAATCGCGACCGCCGCCGACATCTACCCCGTATTCCGCGCCCTCTTCGCCAGGCAGCCGACATGCGCCCCGGCCTGATCTCGACCGGCTCAGAATGGAACTTCGATCTGATCGAAGCCTACGAACGCGCGATCGCGGAGATTGCGGCCGACTATCGCCTCGACACCTACCCGAACCAGATCGAGATCGTCAGCGCCGAACAGATGATGGATGCCTATTCGTCGATAGGCATGCCCGTGGGTTACAGCCACTGGTCCTACGGCAAGGAGTTCGTCGCCGTCGAGCAACGTTACAGACGCGGTGAAATGGGCTTGGCCTATGAAATCGTGCTCAATTCCAATCCCTGCATCGCCTACCTGATGGAAGAGAACACGATGCCGATGCAGGCATTGGTGATCGCGCACGCGAGTTTCGGCCACAACTCGTTCTTCAAGGGCAATTACCTGTTCAGGACCTGGACCACTGCCGATTCAATCATCGACTACCTGTTGTTCGCCCGCGATTACATCCGCGACTGCGAACAGCGCTACGGCGAGGCTGCCGTCGAGGAGGTGCTCGACTCCTGTCATGCGCTGCGCAATTACGGGGTCGATCGCTGCAAACGGCCCGCGCACCTGTCGCCGCTGCAGGAGCAGGCGCGCCAGCGCACCCGCGAAGCCCAGCAGCAGGACGCCGTCAATGAACTGTGGCGCACCCTGCCCCAGCGCGACGCCGGGCCCGGCCATGACATCGGCGACGTGTTTCCGTCGGAGCCGCAGGAGAACCTGCTGTATTTCATTGAGAAGAACGCGCCGCTGCTGAGTCCGTGGCAACGGGAAATCGTGCGCATCGTGCGCAAGCTTGCCCAGTATTTCTATCCGCAGCGCCAGACCCAGGTGATGAACGAGGGCTGGGCCACGTTCTGGCACTACACGCTGCTGAACCGGCTGTACGACGACGGCAGGGTCGACGATGCGTTCATGCTGGAGTTCCTGTCCTCGCACACCAATGTCGTCGCGCAGCCCGCATTCGATCATCCGCGCTACAGCGGGATCAACCCTTACGCACTGGGCTTTGCCATGATGCGGGACATCCGGCGCATCTGCGAGACGCCGACGGCCGAGGACCGCGCCTGGTTTCCCGATCTGGCGGGAAGCGACTGGATTTCAAGCCTCGACTTCGCCATGCGCAATTACAAGGACGAGTCCTTCATCGCCCAGTACCTGTCGCCGCAACTGATGCGCGAACTGCGTCTGTTCGCGATCATTGACGATGACCGGCAGAGCGCCTACGAAGTGTCCGCAATCCACGATGATGCCGGCTATCGGCGCCTGCGCTCCGCGCTGGCGGCCCAGTACCATCTCGGCAACCGGGAACCGGACATCCAGGTATGGCGCGCCGATCGACGCGGCGATCGTTCGCTGACGCTGCGCCACCAGCAGCGTGGCCGGCGCCCGCTGGCGCCAGCCAGCGCGGATGCGCTGAAACATCTCGCGCGACTGTGGGGCTTTCCGGTCAGACTGGAAACGGTGGGGCCGGAAGGCCGCGTCGAGGCGATGAGCGAAGCACAGCCGCAGCGCTGACGCGCGCCACGATCGGCTTGCAAGCCGCCGGCTTCAGGCGGCCCTGGCGCGGATGGTGTGAGCCTCGATCACCTGCTTCAGTTGCAGGAGCGTATAGGGTTTGGACAGGAAGTCGTCCATGCCCGCCTCGAGACAGGCGTCGCGATCCTCGCGAAACGCGTTGGCCGTCATCGCGACGATAGGCGTGCGTGGCAGATTGCGCGCGCGCTCCTCGCCGCGAATCGTGCGGGTGGCCGCGTATCCGTCCATCACCGGCATCTGGCAGTCCATCAGCACCACATCGTATGGCCCCGCGAGCCAGTGCTTGAGGGCGGCGGCGCCATCGTGGGCAACTTCGACGCGGCAGCCCAGCTGTTCGAGCATCGCCGTGCCGACTTCGCAGTTGACCGGATTGTCCTCGACCAGCAGCACGCGCGGCGGCTGACTGAACCCGTCGAACGGCAGGACCGTGCCAGGTGGCCGCTCGGGCTGAGTCGCGTCCGGGCGGCTCGCGCAGTGGTCGAAGCGGAGGGTGCAGCGAAAGCGTGAGCCCGCGTCGACCACGCTGTCGACCTCGATCTCGCCGTGCATCATCCGCGCGAGTTCCCGCGAGATGGCGAGCCCGAGTCCGGTGCCGCCGAACAGCCGGGTGGTCGAACCGTCTGCCTGCGAAAACGCCTTGAACAGGCGCGGCAGTTCATCGGCGCCGATGCCGATCCCGGTGTCGGCCACCTCGAATTCGAGCACCGGTGTCGACGCGACGTGCCCGTGGCCCGTGCGCAGTGCCAGACTGACGCGGCCCGCCGGCGTGAACTTGATCGCATTGGCCGTCAGGTTGAACAGGATCTGGCGCACCCTGGACGGATCCCCGACCACCATGGCCGGCACGTCGGCATCGACCTCGAGCGTGAGCGCGAGCCCTTTGGCCCTGGCTTCGAGCGTCATCGCCTCGGCCAGCCGCTCGACGATGTCCCGTGGTGAGAACGCGATGCGCTCGAGTTCGACGCGCCGCGCCTCGAGCTTGGAGAAGTCGAGCACGTCGTTGATCACGTGCATCAGATGTTCGCCGCTGTGGCGCAAGGTCCGCACGAAGCGCTGCTGGGCATCGGTCAGTGTCGATTGCCCGAGCAGTTCCGCCATGCCGAGCACGCCGTTCAGCGGGGTGCGGATCTCGTGACTCATGTTCGCCAGGAACACGGCTTTCGAATGCGCGGCAGCGAGCGCTTCGTCGCGCGCCGTGATCAGCGCCGTGTTGCTGTGCTGCAGTTCCCGCGTGCTCGCCGTGCGCGCGCGTTCGAGCAGCGTCAGAAAACCTATCAACTGCGCGGACAGCAGCAGCAACGACACGACGTGGACGAGTGGCATGTCGGCCACCGGCGTCGATGGAAAGGCATGCCCTGCCTGTTCGTAGCCCAGGAACACCAGCACGGCAACGACGCACACGGCGGACCAGAAAAGGCCCAGCCGCGGCAATGCGCAGGTCACGGTCACGTACGGCAGGGCCAGGAACCACCAGATGGCAGCCGAACGCACGCCACCCAGGAAATACGTATAGAACGCGGTCAGTGCGAAGAACGTGCACAACAGCAGGTTCAACGTGAGGACGAAGCGTCCGTGGCGGCGATGCGCCAGCAGCACGGCGGCCATCGCGACCGCGATGGGATAAGTCCCGGCGGACTGCCACGTGACGCCGAGCAGCCGGAACTCGATTTCGAACGCGAAGCAGGCGATGACCCCGAGGACCCCGGCGAGCGCCAGTGTGTTGGTGCGGAAACGCTCGAGGGCGTCGTTCGGCACCTGACGGCCGAACACGCGTCTGGACAGTTCACTCAAGTTGAAATCGTCCAGACCGGCAGTCGGGCGGGGGGCCTTGCGCATTCAGTGACCTGTGCCACCGGCACGGCAAGGCGCGGCAGCGGGCGCGCCAACACGGCTGCGGCCATGTGCGCTGTTGTCCATCAGGCGGCGCGCGCCTGGTGCCGGTGACGCTCGATCACCTCGCGCAGTTGCGCGAGGGTATAGGGCTTGGCGAGGAAGTCGTCCATGCCGGCGGCGAAGCAGGCGTCCCGGTCCTCGCGGAAGACATTGGCAGTCAGCGCGACGATGGGCGTGCGCAGTCGCCCCAGTCCTCCCTCCTCCGCGCGCATCTCGCGCGTGGCGGCGAAGCCGTCCATCACGGGCATCTGGCAGTCCATCAGCACGAGGTCATGGCAGGCGCCCCGCCAATGGGTCAGCGCCTCTGCGCCGTCGTGCGCGACGGTGATCCGGCAGCCAAGCTGCTCCAGCATCGCGATCCCGACTTCGAGATTGACGGGGTTGTCCTCGACGAGCAGCACTGAGGGCCCGGTGGCTGCACCCTCGACGGCCGCTGGCGCGGCCCCGGCTTGCGCGCGCGGCTCGCACGCATCGAACCACAGGGTGCATCGCGCGCAGGTCCCCTCGCCGACGACGCTGTCGATGTGCAGCCCACCGTGCATCTGCCGCGCAAGCTCCTGACTGATCGCAAGGCCCAGCCCGATGCCACCGAACGGGCGCGTGGTCGAACCGTCGGCCTGCGCGAAGGCCGTGAACAGGCGGGCCAGATCGGCCGCATCGATACCGATGCCGGTGTCCCTGACCTCGAACTCGAGGACGACGCCGGCACTGGCATCCTGCACCCGACGCAGCGCAATGCCGACGCTGCCAGCCGGCGTGAACTTGATCGCGTTGGCAACGAGGTTGAACAGGATCTGTCGCACGCGGGCCGCATCGCCCAGCACCAGGTCCGGCACGTCGTCGGCGATCGCGGCCGTCAACGCCAGCCCTTTCGCCGAGGCCTCGACTTTCATCGCCTCCACCAGGTGAGCGACGAGATCGCGCGGCGAGAACTCACCGGGCTCGAGCTTGATGCCGCCCGCTTCGAGTTTCGAGAAATCGAGAATATCGTCGATCAGTCGCAGCAGGTGTTCCCCACTGTGATGCAGGGTCTTCAGGAATCGCCGTTGCTCGACATCCAGTCGCGAACTGTTCAGCAACTCCGCCATACCGAGGACGCCGTTCAGCGGTGTGCGGATCTCATGGCTCATGTTGGCGAGAAACTGCACTTTCGCCTTCGCCGCGGCCAGCGCTGCGTCGCGCGTGACGCACAGTTCCTGATTCGTGCGCTCGAGGTAGGCCATCGTGCGATCGCGCGAATGCCCGAGCAGAGTCAGAAAGCCGAGCAGCAGCAACGACACCAGCAACAGCGACACCAGGTAAAGCGTTGGCGCGCCGGCCCCGGCCATCAGGTGAAAGTCATGCCCGCCGATTTCCAGCTCGTACATCACACCGAGCGCGGCCGCGCCCGCTGCGCTCCATCCGAGCGTGGCATGACGCATCGAACACAGCATCGCCACGAACGGCGGGACGATGAACCAGCACGCGCCCGCGGAACGGATGCCACCCAGACTGTAGGTGTAGAAGGCGATCAGCGAAAAAAAGACCGTCAACAGCAGGAACAGCGAATGCTCGACGTGGCCGTGGTGTCGATGACGCACGATGACGCCGACGATGGCCAGCACGCCACCCCCCATGATCCAGGCGTGCCACCCCGCGCCCAGCGCATCGAACACCGAGCCGAGCACCACGCAGGCGAACAGGCCCAGGATGCTCGCGAGCGCGAAACTGTTCGTGCGGATGCGCCCGCGCATGTCGGTCGGCATCCGCGCACCGAACATCGCCGTCGAGAGTCGGCTCAAACTGATTGCAGGGGCAGGCACACGCCACACCACGGGGTTAAGATACCGTTGCTAGCGGCCCGCAAACGCATTTCTGGAGCGCGCAACTGCCCTCGACGGCGGTCGGAGAGTCCATGGAACTGACCTATTCGCGCCGCTCGCCGACGGCCCCCACTCATCGCCCGCCACTGCTCGTCATGCTCCACGGCGTCGGCGGCAACGAGACCGGGCTCGAGCGTTTCGCGGCGATGGTCGATCCCCGCCTGCTGGTCCTCAGTGTGCGCGCCCCGTACACGAACGCGCCCGGCGCCTACCGCTGGTTCGATGTCAGGTTCTCGCCACAGGGGATCGATATCCACGCAGAGGAAGCGGAGCGCAGCCGGCTCGCGGTCATCCAGTTCATCAACGACGCGGTGATGGGTTTCGGCGCCGATCCGCGCCGCGTCTACCTGTTCGGATTCAGCCAGGGTGCGACGCTCGCCTACGGCATCGGCCTGACCGCGCCGACCAGAGTGCGCGGCATCGTGGGCATCGGTGGCCGGGTCTTGCCCGAAGTGGCCCCGCTGGCAGCGCCCATCGGCGCGCTGAGCCACCTGACGCTGCTGATTCAGCACGGTCTCAACGATCCCGTCATGCCGGTCGCACGCGGGCGCGCGACGCGTGACCTGTTCGTCAACCTCGGCGTGATGCTCGGCTATCGCGAGTACGAAGCCGCGCACGAGATCACGGACGAGATGCTGACGGAAGCAGCCGGATTCCTGAGCACCCAGCTGGACCGGCTCGACGAGCGGGCCGCGCCCGCCGGCTGACTGAACGGGTCGAAAACCGCCGGCGCGCGTTCAGCTCGCCTGTTCGCGCACGAGCGGCGCGCGACGCAGCGGTGGCGCATCGGGCTGGGCACAGACCGCGCCATGCCCGAGATGTGTCATCAGCGCACAGGTCGGCTCGTCGTTCGCCGCGCGTAAGCCGCGGCGCGGCGCCCCGCCCTGCCGCTCGCCCGCCGGGACCGTGCGCTGGAAGTCCTGGCTGCTGTCGAGCAGCAGTTCACGGACCTCGGTCGCCGGCATCCCGGGATGCATCTCGAGCAACAGGGCCACGACCCCGGACACGTGCGCGGCGGCAAACGAGCTGCCGGAGATGAAGTCGTAGCCGCCGTGCGGGAAGGTCGTCAGCACGTCCTGGCCCGGCGCGCGGACAGCGCGATAGCCGGTGCCGCCGGCGCCGGTGGTTTCGACGCGGATGACACGCTCGTCGGCCGTCGGAAAGGCCACACCCTCGCCGTCCTCCGCAGGTGCCGCCGCGACCACGACCACCCCCGCATCGAGCACTGCCGCGAGCAGCGCATTCAGCAGCGGATCGGCCGGACCGGCCAGACTCAGGTTCAACACGTCGGGCTTCAGCCGCGTGACGACATCGAGCGCGCGCGCCAGCGTCAGGCTGTTGCAGACCGCGCCGGGGTCGGCCGGCCCCTGCGGCCAGCACGCGCGCAGCGACATCAGCTTCGCGCCCGGCGCGACGCCGACGATGCCCTGCTGATTGTCGGCCAGCGCCGCAATGATGCCGGCGACTGCCGTCCCGTGCACATCGTCGTGGTCGCCCTGCGCATCGGACACGAGATCTTTCATCTCCACGATCTGCCCGGCGAGATCCGGGTGATGAACATCGATGCCGGTATCGACGACCGCCACGCGTACGTTGCGCCCCGTGCTGAGCCGGTGTGCCGCGTCGAGCTCGAGCGCGCCGAGCCCGGCGCCCGGGGCTTCACGGTGCGCACCGAGCACGCGGAAGGTGTTCAGGCGCTGGACGCCATCGACGCGCGCGTCTTCGCCGAGTCGCCGCATCATGTCCTCGATGGGTCCGGTGCCGCCGACGCGAAACACCGCGCAGTGCACGCCGAGCGACTGGATCGGCCAGTCGGTGACGAGTTCGAGCTGATAGTCCCGTGCAAGGCGGCGCGTGAGGCGCCGGCTCCAGGCCGTCGTGGCGTAACCGCCGGCAACGCCGACCGGACCTGGGGTATAGAAATCGCCGGGTGCACCGGCCGGTGCGGCGTTGATCCCGCGATCGGCGAAACTGACGATGATCAGCCGCTCGTCCTGGACAGGCGTTGCCGCGAACCCGGGGCCGCCCCACGTGATCTGCAGCAGCAGCAGCAGGCCCCCGAGCAGACGGATCATGGTCGGGCCTCCGGCGGGAGCGTCGAGGCCGGTGCCGCAAACAGGACGCCCGGATGGCCCGCGAGCATGGCCGCGGCGGCCGCCAGCGTCGCCGCCGAGGCGCTGCCATGGTCGAGTTGAACCTGGAAAGTCCCCGGCTGCGCGCGCGGCGAGATCGCCGTCACCGGCAGATCCTGCAACAGATGCTCCAGCCCGGCCTGGCCGAGTGCTGGCACGACGACGACATTCAGGGCGCCCGGCAGGGGCGGCGCCATCCGGTCGGCACTGGCCAGCGCGCGATAGCCGGGCGCGGCCGGCTGGCGCGCCACCTGCAGGCTGGTCAACGCGCCAAGGGCAATGGTCAAGAGCACGGTGGCGGCCGCGGCGAGCGGCGCCCAGCCGCGACGGACCGGGGTCGCCGGGGGCGCGGCCAGACGCGTGAACGGCAGCACCCCGTCCGACGTCTCTGCGCCGGCATTCAGGGTCGCGAGCAACCGGTTGAGCGCCGCGGCACCGGAAGGCACCGCGACCGTCATGCCGGCAAAGGCGCCAGCCAGCGCCCGTTCTTCCGCCAGCGCCCGGCGACAGTCGGCACAGCCGCGCAGGTGCTCCTGCACGCGGGCGTGCTCGTCGTCATCGAGCGTCCCGTTCACCTCGAACGGCAGCAGGATCAGGATGTCCTGATGCGCCGTCGCCTCGTGTCGGTCAGTCATGGCAGTTCGCTTCCTTCCATTGTCGCCGCCGGCGCCTGCGCGCCGGTGAGCGCGGGCCACGCCGCGCGCAATTTGCGCCGGGCGTGGAAAACGCGCGTTTTGACCGTGTTTTCGGGGCAACCGAGAATCTCGGCAATCACGCTGTAGTGCAGCCCCTGCTCGTAGACCATTTCCATCACCGCCCGCTGCTCGGGTGTCAGCACCGCCAGCGCCTTGAGCAGCAGGTCATCGGCATCGACACCCTGCAGACCGGCGGCGTCCACGCCGAAGCGCGGGTCGTCGTCGTCGAGCCCGTCTTCCGCGAGCCCCTTGCGCGACAAGGTCTTCAGCGCCTTGCGATGCGCGATGGACAGTATCCAGGTCGAGGCGAGCGCCCGCGGTTCCGCTTTCGAGGCCTGCTGCCAGACCACCAGCATCACTTCGTTGATCACTTCCTCGACGACCTCGGTCCGTCGCGTCACGCGCAGGACGAACCGGTAGAGATAGTCGAAGTGCCGCCTGTACAGTGCCGCCAGCGCCTGCTGATCACCGCCGCCTATCGCGCGGATCAGCGCCCAGTCCTCGGCGTCGGCGGCGGCCCGGCGCGACGCGCTGTCCTGCCTGCTCATCGCCACCCCGACGCCCCTGCGGGTGCCGTGATGTCGATTAATGCCGGGACCGCGCGCGAGGGTTCAAGCCGATTGCAAAAAAACATGGCGGGCATTCAGAACGAGAACGAAATCGACGCCGCAATCCGGTCGTCGATCAGCAGGCGCTCGAAGAAGTCGTGGGCCGGCGCGCCGACGCGCTCGCTGCCCACCACGGCGCCGTACCAGCCGAGGTCCGCGCGCACGCGCGGCGACAGGATGCGTCCGACCCCGAGCGAATAGTGGGTGACATCGTAGCCGGCGAAATCGTCGAGCCAGGCGTGGCCGAGGCTGGCGGTGAGCTGCAGCGCGTCGCTCAGCGGATAGCGGATTTTCGCTTCGACGTCGGGCGTATCGGCGCCGAAACCGTAGGCGTCCACCGCCAGCGACGCGCGCAGGCTCAGCCAGTCCTGGTAGTGCGCGGACACATAGGTTTCGGCGTAATGACCGGCATCGCCATCGAGCTCATCGTCGTACAGATAACCGGCCAGCGTGGCCTCGAGCCGCCAGTCGTCACCGACGCGCGTGCGCCAGCCCGCGTACGGCGTGCCTTCCCAGCGCGCGTCGCCGAACTGGACCCGGTTCAACCAGGCACCGGCGTAGAAGCCGTTCGCCGCGCTGGCGCCGGCGTGCAGCTGGACGCTCGCGCGGTCGTCGCTTTTCGAATAACCACGGTAGAGGTAGTCGCTCGTCAGACGCACCTGGGCCGAGGTCGCCAGGCTCGATTCGGCCGCGGATGGCGACGCGGGCACGCCCATCGTCGACACCAGCACGAGCGGGCTGACGGTGTGAAGCAGGCGTTGATAGGAACAGGCGGCGAAACGACGGCTCGGCATGGTGGCCGGCACTGTACACCGGTGCCCCCGCAAAATCCGCGTATCCCGCCGCGAATGCGTCAAGCTTCGTCACACGTCAGGCCGGGTACCGGCGAGGCGCGCCGCGAACGTGGCGCCCGCCCCGCTTAGAATGGACACATGAGCGACGACGATCCGCGGAATATGCGCAAGATCATCCACATCGACATGGATGCGTTCTATGCGTCCGTCGCGCAGCGCGACACCCCGAGTCTGCGGGGCCAGCCCGTGATCGTCGCCTGGCAGAGTCCGCGTTCGGTGGTCTGCGCCGCCTCCTATGAAGCGCGACGCTACGGTGTTCGCTCGGCGATGCCTGCCTCACGGGCCGCACGGCTGTGCCCGCAGGGCGTGTTCGTGCCGCCGGACTTTGCCCGCTACAAGGCCGTATCGGCCGAAATCCACCGGATTTTCCACACCTATACCGATCTGGTCGAACCGCTGTCGCTGGACGAGGCCTATCTCGACGTCACCACCAACAAGGCCGGCCTGCCGACCGCGACCGCCGTCGCGCAGGCCATCCGCGCCGACATCGAGGCCGCGACGGAGCTGACGGCGTCGGCTGGCGTCGCGCCGAACAAATACCTCGCCAAGATCGCGTCCGACTGGCGCAAGCCGAATGGACTGTATGTCGTGCGGCCTCCGCTGGTGCTCGACTTCCTGTCGGGCCTGCCGGTGGCGCGGCTGCCGGGAGTCGGCAAGGCGACCGAGGAACAGTTGCAGGCGCTCGGCGTCGCCACCGTGGCCGATCTGCGGGGTGTCGAGCGCCAGGTGCTGCTCGCGCGCTTCGGCCGCTACGGCCAGCGACTGTTCGAACTTGCACGCGGTGAGGACGACAGACCGGTCGTGCCGCACCGGCCGGTGCAGTCGATTTCGGCCGAAACGACCTTCGAGCACGATTTGCCGCGGGCCCTGGTGATCTCAGCGCTGCCCGCGCTCGCCGACCAGGTCTGGCGCGCGGCACAGCGCAAGGCACGGGTCGGCAGAACGGTGGTGCTGAAACTGAAGACCGCAGACTTCCGGCTGCTGACTCGTCATCTCACGCCACAGCAGCGGCCGCGTTCCGCCGCCGAACTGCTGGAGTGCGGGCAGCAGTTGCTCGCGCGCGTTCCTGGCGACGCGGCGCTCCGCTATCGGCTGGCGGGTCTGGGCTTGACGAATTTCGTCGAGGTCGCCGACGAACGGCAAAGCGCGCTGTTCGAGTCCGCAGAAGGGGAACGCTAAAGTCGCTGCGCGAATGCGCCGATACCTCAAGCGGGCGGCGACACCCTCCCCTCCTTGTCCGCCGCTCAGCCTCGTGGGCCGGCCCCC
>LNEL01000042.1 GCA_001464935.1 Gammaproteobacteria bacterium Ga0077536 | reverse complement strand
AGGCGCCCGCCGCGCTTCGAACGCTCGCCGCGATACACATCGAGATCGCGTGGCTTCAGGGTGATGTGACGACTGCCTGCCGAGACCCGCAGACTGCGGCCTGCGCCGAGCACCACGACGGCCTTCAATGACTCTTCGCCGCTCTTCACTTTCGGCGTCGGGATCTGAATCAGCTTCACGCCCTTGCCACGCGGCAGCAGTGGCAGTTCAGACGCCTTGAACACCAGCAATTGACCGGCGCTGGTGACGCAGACGACATCGTCCTCTAGCGGATTGTCGAGCGGAAACACCCCGAGCGCGCGCGCGCCGTCGGGCAGGCTCAGCAGCGCCTTGCCCGCCTTGTTCTTCGCGTAAAGATTCTCGAACGCCGTGCGGAAGCCGTAGCCGGCTTCCGAGGCGACGATGACTTCCTGATCGGGATTGCCAATCGCGAGCGCGACGAACGGCACGCCGTCCGGCGGGCTCAGGCGGCCGGCGAGCGGTTCGCCCATGCCACGTGCCGACGGCAGCGTATGGGCTGCCAGCGAATAGCTGCGGCCATCGGCGCCGAGCAGCACCGCCTGCTGGTTGCTCCGGCCACGTGCCGCCGCGCGATAACTGTCGCCGCTGCGAAACGCCAGTTCGCGCGCTTCGATTTCATGGCCCTTCGCCGCGCGAATCCAGCCTTTTTCGGACAGCACGACGGTGACCGGTTCGGCGCTGACGAGTTCGGTCTCGTCGAGCGCCTGCGCCGCGGCGCGCTGGACGATCCGGCTGCGGCGTTCGTCGCCGAATTCTTCGACGTCCCGCTCGAGTTCCTGGCGCAGCAATGTCTTCAGGCGGCGCGGCGAGCCCAGGATCAGTTCGATCCGTTTACGCTCTGCATCGAGTTCGGACTGCTCGCCGCGAATCTTCTGCTCTTCGAGCCGCGCCAGGTGACGCAGACGCAGGTCGAGAATCGCGTCGGCCTGCACCGCGGTCAGGCCGAACCGCTCCATCAGGGTCGGCTTCGGCTCATCGGCCGTGCGAATGATGTGGATGACTTCATCGATATTCAGGTACGCGATCAGGTAGCCGGCGAGGATGTGCAGGCGGTCGACCACCTTGTCGAGGCGATGCTGCAGACGCCGGCGGACCGTATCCGTGCGGTACTCGAGCCATTCGCCGAGCATCCGCTTCAGATTGCGCACACCCGGCAGGCCGTCGAGCCCGATCACGTTCAGATTGACGCGGAACGTGCGCTCGAGATCCGTCGTCGCAAACAGGTGCTGCATCAGCGTCTCGGTGTCGATGCGCGCCGACCGCGGAATCAGCACGATGCGCGTCGGCGTCTCGTGATCGGATTCATCGCGGATATCGTCGAGCATCGGCAATTTCTTGGCCTGCATCTGCGCGGCGATCTGCTCGATGATCCGCGACCCGGACGTCTGATACGGCAGTTCCGTGATGACGACGTTGCCGTTTTCCAGCCCATACACGCCGCGCATGCGCACGGTGCCGTTGCCGGTCTCGTAAATCTGGCGCAGGTCGGCCAGCGGCGTGATGATTTCACCACCGCTCGGATAGTCCGGCCCGGGCACCAGATCGCACAGTTCACTGACGCTCGCGTTCGGGTTCTCGAGCAGGTGCACGCAGGCGGCCGCGATCTCGCGCAGGTTGTGCGGCGGGATATCCGTCGCCATGCCGACAGCAATGCCCGTCGTGCCGTTCAGCAGCACGTTCGGCAGCCGCGCCGGCAGCAGTTTGGGTTCCTCGAGCGTGCCATCGAAGTTCGGCACCCAGTCGGCCGTGCCCTGCTCGAGTTCCGACAACAGGGTGTCGGCATAGCGCGTGAGCTTCGCCTCGGTGTAGCGCATCGCGGCGAAGGACTTCGGGTCGTCCGGCGAGCCCCAGTTGCCCTGGCCGTCGATCAGCGTATAGCGATAGCTGAACGGCTGCGCCATCAGCACCATCGCCTCGTAGCACGCGGAGTCGCCGTGCGGGTGGAACTTGCCGATCACGTCACCGACGGTGCGCGCGGACTTCTTGTGCTTCGATGCCGCGCTGAGCCCGAGTTCGGACATGGCGTAGATGATGCGGCGCTGGACGGGTTTCAGACCGTCGGCCAGGTGCGGCAGCGCGCGATCGAGAATGACGTACATCGAATAATCGAGGTAAGCCTGCTCGGTGAATTCGCGCAGCGGCTTGCTGTCGATATGCGCTTTCTCGCCCATGGTCGCTCAGTCCTTCAGGGGTTCAGGGCAGCGCGGCGAGATTGCCGGCCAGATTGCCCTTGCGCTCGAGCCACTCGCGGCGATCACCCGCGCGCTTCTTGCCGAGCAGCATGTCCATCATCGAATCGGTCGCCACATTGTCGTCGATCGTCAACTGCACGAGACGACGCGACGCCGGCAGCATCGAGGTTTCGCGCAACTGCGAGGGGTTCATCTCACCGAGCCCCTTGAAGCGCTGGATGTTGATCTTGCCCTTGATGCGATCGGCCTGGATGCGGGCAACGAGCGAATCGCGCTCGCTGTCGTCGAGCGCATAGAACACTTCCTTGCCGGCATCGATGCGATACAGCGGCGGCATGGCCACGAACACGTGGCCGGCGGCCACCACGGCGCGAAAGTGCCGCAGGAACAGCGCGCACAGCAGCGTGGCGATATGGGCACCGTCAGAGTCCGCATCGGCGAGGATGCAGATCTTGCCGTAGCGCAGGCCTTCGAGTTCGGGGCTGCCCGGATCGACGCCGATCGCGACGGCGATGTCGTGCACTTCCTGCGATGCGAGCACCTGCGTCGATTCCACCTCCCAGGTGTTCAGAATCTTGCCACGCAGCGGCAGGATGGCCTGGAAATCCTTGTCACGGGCCTGTTTCGCCGAGCCCCCGGCCGAATCGCCCTCGACCAGGAACAGTTCGGATTCGCCGAGATCGTTCGACGTGCAGTCGGCGAGCTTGCCGGGCAGCGCTGGCCCGTTGCCCGCAATCTTCTTGCGCACGACGGCCTTGGCCGCCTTCATCCGCAACTGCGCGCGCTCGATCGCGAGTTGCGCGATGCGCTCACCGGATTCGACGTGCTGGTGCAGCCACAGACTGAACGCATCGCGCACGGCCGTCGCAACGAGCGCGGATGCGGCCTGGCTCGACAGTCGCTCCTTGGTCTGTCCCGAAAACTGCGGCTCGGTCATCTTCAGCGACAGCACGTAGGCGAGCCGCTCGCTGCAGTCGTCGGCCGTGATCTTCAGGCCGCGCGTGAGCAGGTTGCGAAACTCGCAGAACTCGCGCAGCGCCTCGAGCAGCCCCTGGCGCAGACCGTTGACGTGCGTGCCGCCCTGCGCGGTGGGCACCAGGTTCACATAGCTCTCATTGACGAGTTCACCGTCGTCCGCGCGCCATTGCAGCGCCCAGGTCACCGCGGCGTTCGGTGATTCGGTGCTGCCCTGGACCGCTTCGACCGGCACGAGATCGGCATCGGCCATTGCGCTGGCGAGATAGCCGCGCAGCCCGTCCTGGTAATGCCAGGTCTCGGTTTCGCCGGCCGTCTCGTCCGTCAGCGTGACCTGCAGTCCCGGACACAACACGGCCTTCGCGCGCAGCAGGTGTCGCAGCCGCGGGATCGCGAGCTTGACGGTGTCGAAGTAGCGGCCGTCGGGCCAGAAACGGATGCTGGTGCCGGTGTTCTGCTTGCCGACGCGTCCGACTTCGGCCAACGGCTCACTGCGTTCACCGCCGGCGAAGGCCATGGCGTGCTCGACGCCGCCGCGCCGGACGCGCACTTCGAGCCGCGACGACAGCGCGTTGACCACGGACACGCCGACGCCGTGCAGCCCCCCGGAGAATTTGTAATTCTTGCCGGAGAATTTGCCGCCCGCATGGAGCTTCGTCAGGATGACTTCGACGCCCGACATCTGTTCGCCGGGATGAATGTCGACCGGCATGCCGCGCCCGTCATCGGCGACGGTGACGGAAGCGTCCGCATGCAGCGTGACGTCGATGCGTGAACAGTGGCCGGCCAGCGCCTCGTCGACGCTGTTGTCGACGACTTCCTGGACCAGGTGATTCGGCCGGGACGTGTCGGTGTACATGCCGGGCCGCTTGCGCACCGGCTCGAGACCGGTCAATACCTCGATGTCAGCCGCGTCGTATCGCGCGCTCACCGGTCGCTCCCTGATAGTCGTTCGGTAGAACGTTGAATGGATACCGCCGACCGTTGCGGCCGGCGGCGCTGGTTTGCGCGCGGATGGTGGTCCAATGACCGCGTGCGGTCAAGCGAGATCGTGGACCAGCGAGGCGCGCACCGTTTCAGGCACGGGATCGAGACTGTAGGTGTAGAGCGGATGCGCAACCCCGATCGAAACCGGCGCGCCGGCACGCGCCGCCGCGGCCATGTCAGGGGTCAGCTGGAAGCGCACGAAATGCACCGCGGAGGTCTTGGCTTCCCGCGTGCGTTCCATGTCCTCGTCGGCAATGCCCTTGACGCGCGCAGCCCCGCCGACCTGCACCCAGAGCTCGTGTTCGATCCCGACCAGTTGCGCAAGCGCGACCCGACGTTCCTCGACTTCGGCATACTCGAGCATGAAGGTTGCCTTCCAGTTGTCGCCGTCGGGGATCAGCGGCGTGTAGGCATCGAGTTCGGCCTGAATCGCTTCCGGCTCGAAAATGCGCTCGACACGCAGCATCTCCTGCACCTGATACTGGATCGTGAGCTTGTCTTCGAAGTACAGCGTCGCGTGCGCGCCGAGACACACCTGGCGCGCCGCCTTGTGTTGCAGGATCCGCTGCCGGAATTCGGCGCGCGAGGCGTGATAGCGCTCGAGGGGCAGCAGTTCATCGCGGGTCAGTGTGGTCTTTGCATTCGACATGTCTCATATCCCATAGGCTTGTCGCAACAGCGTGAAGGCGGACGTCGCTTCGCTCTTCGCCACGCCCTGGGCGATCAGTTCCCCGGCCATCGGGCAGTCGCTGAGGTAGTGATCGTAGCCACCTTCGGTGATACGCCCGACGACGGGGCCGCAGATCTTCTTCGCAAACGCGTAGTTCTCTTCCTTGACGGCATAGGTGCCATCGTGACCGGAGCAACGCTCGATCGAGGTGACCTTCGTGCCGGGCACGAGTTCCAGCACTTCCTTCGTCTTCAGCCCGATGTTCTGCACCCGCTGATGACAGGGCACATGATGCGCGATGGTGCCGAGACTGCCCTTGAAATCGGTCTTCAGCAAACCCGCACGATGCCGCAGCATCAGGTATTCGAACGGATCGAAGAACGCCTTGCGGATGCGCTGGACTGCCACATCGTCCGGGAACATCAGCGGCACTTCCTGCTTGAACATCAGCACGCAACTGGGAATCGGCGCGATCAGATCCCAGCCTTGCTCGACGAGCGGCAACAGAGCAGCCACGTTCTGCTCCTTGTGCTTCGCGACGGTGTCGAGATCGCCAAGCTCGAGTTTCGGCATGCCACAACATACTTCCGAGCCCGTGATGCGCACCTCGATGCCGTTGTGACGGAACACCGCCACCAGGTCTTCGACGATATCGGGCGCATTGCGATTGCCATAGCAGGTCAGGAACACCGCGACCTTGCCGGTCGTCTCCGGCGTCGGCACCGCCGCTGCGCTCGCGGCCGCGAGACCGGCGAGACGCCGGCGCGCGGTGTTGCTCTCGAAGCGGGGC
>LNEL01000041.1 GCA_001464935.1 Gammaproteobacteria bacterium Ga0077536 | reverse complement strand
ATGCGGTAGTACACGTCACCTTCGACGCGGGCGGTAGCGGCAAGTTCAACACGGTCATTCGCGTGAACGTCGCCCTTCACGACCCCGTTGAGGATCACATACGGTACGTTGACTTCCCCCTCGATCGAGCCGCGCTCGCTGACCGTCAGCGTAGCCGACTCATCCGTCTTCGCCGACACGTTGCCGCGCACCGTGCCGTGCAGGAGCAGGCCACCGGCGAACGACATATCTCCCACGATCTGGGTCTGGTGGCCGATGACCGAGTCCACCCGGGTCGGGCGCCGCTTCTTGTTTCCGAACATAGCCGAGTCTCTTGCTGCCGCTCGCGGGTCGTTGGGGCTCCCCGACGCGCCCAGACATTACCACCATTATCCAGGCTCGTTAATAGCTCGGCGGACCGCCATCGGGTGCCAAGGTCCCCGCAGCGGCCCCGGGCCGTTGCGTCATCGATGACGACGCTCGTGCGCCCGCGGACCGGCACACCCGGTGATCGCGGACACCACCCCGCTTCAGCTGCCGCGCGTCCTGTCGGCCGCGGCTGCTATCGGCACCGATTCTCCCTAGAATCCGGGCTCTGCCCGCAACCGGCCCGCACGCGCGGGCGGATGACCCAGAGCCACTGGCCAAGGGGCACGAACTAACGAGGAATAGGCAATGTATCCATGGCTCAAGGCGTTTCACCTGATATTCGTGGTGACCTGGTTTGCCGGCCTGTTTTATCTGCCGCGCCTGTTCGTCTACCACGCGATGTCGGAAGACGCCCTCAGCAAAGATCGCTTCAAAACCATGGAACGAAAGTTGTATTCCGGCATCATGACGCCGAGTCTGGTGCTGGTGGCGTTGATGGGGCTGGCGCTGATCTGGCAAATGGGAATCGCCTGGTTCGCGGCTACCACCTGGCTGCACGTCAAACTGGCCCTGGTCGCCATCCTCGTTGCCTACCACTTTTACCTGGGGCACATCGTGGTGCGGTTCAAGACCGACTCCAACCGACACGGCCATGTGTTCTATCGTGTCCTCAATGAGTTTCCGGTCCTGATCCTGATCGCCGTCGTGGTGCTGGCAGTCGTCAAACCGTGGTGACTCAGTCCGGCATCTCTTCGAAGTCGTCCTTGCGCGCCCCACAGTCCGGGCAGGACCAGTTCGGTGGCAAGGCGGAAAATGGTGTACCCGGCATGATGCCTTCGTCCGGCAGGCCAAGCGCCGGATCGTAGATGAAGCCACAAATCACACAGATGTAGCGTTTAGCCATTGCGATTCCTGATGCCATTGACCAATTCGCCGTTTCACCCCGGGTCTGCCCAGGCATGACGCGAGCATCGCCCCTCGCCCGCGACACGCCGTTGATCCTCGTCATCGGAGGACACGATCCAAGCGGCGCCGGCATCCAGGCAGACATCGAAACGGCAGCGAGCCTCGGCTGTCACGCGGTCAGTCTCGTCACCTGCCTGACGGCGCAGAATACTGGATACGTCGCAGAAGTCATCTCGACCTCCGCCAGCCTGTTGCGCCGGCAGTTCGAGTTGCTCCGAGACGACCTGGCGCCGTTCGCAGCATGCAAGATCGGCCTCATCCCGACGCTCGAGGTGCTCGCGGTCGTGGTCGACATCGTGCGCGGGCTGCCGGCCGAGACGCCGGTCGTGCTCGATCCCGTGATTGCCGCAGGATCCGGCGCGGCGCTGATGCAGGGTGAAGTGCGCGCCCGGCTGGTCGAGGACCTCTGGCCGCTGTGTACCATCTGCACGCCGAACGCCGGCGAGGCGCGACGCCTCGCGCAGGCAGTGGAGATGGACGTAGAGGCATTGCTACGCCGGATGTCCGGCTGGACCCTGCTCAAGGGCGCTGACGAAGCCACCGCGGATGTCCGGCATCACCTGTTTCGCGACGGCAATCTGTTCGCCACTTACCGATGGCCGAGACTGGGCGGCAGCTACCATGGGTCGGGCTGCACGCTCGCCTCGGCGCTCGCGTCGGCCCTGGCTCACGGCAAACCCGTGGCCACCGCAGTCGCCGGCGGTCTCGATTACACCTGGCGGGCGCTCGTCGATCCCCTCGACATTGGCGGCGCGCAGTATCTGCCGCGGCGGTTCTCGCGATGAGGGACGCCGACTTGCGCCCGGAGCTCCCGCCGCGCGGGCTGTATGCGATCACGCCGGACGTCGAACTGGGCGTCGAGGCAATGACGGCGCAGGTCGCGGCAGCCATTCGTGGC
Organism: Gammaproteobacteria bacterium Ga0077536; assembly: GCA_001464935.1. GTDB lineage: Bacteria > Pseudomonadota > Gammaproteobacteria. The sequence goes on along the minus strand of LNEL01000041.1, from coordinate 39,150 downwards.
GGCGCCGTCATCGTGCAGTACCGCCGCAAATCAGTCGACCGCCGCAGCGCGCTGGCAGAACTCTCTGCCCTGAAGCGCCTGTGCACGACGACCGGTACCCACCTGATCGTCAATGACGATCCCGATCTCGCACTCGAAGCAGGCGCCGATGGCGTGCACCTCGGCCGCGACGACGGCAACTGGGAGGCGCTGGCAGCAGATTCCGGGCGCCGGCTGCTGCTCGGCCTCTCGTGCTACGCAGATGTGCCGCGCGCACTTCGCGCCGCTGCGCTCGGCGTCGATTACGTCGCCTTCGGCAGTTTCTTCCCGTCGGAAACCAAACCCGGAGCGAGCGCGTGTCCCGTACAAGTCTTGCGCGATGCCCGCCGTGGCCTGCGCATTCCTGTCGTTGCGATAGGCGGCATTACCCCCGAAAATGGGCTCAGCCTCGTGCGGGCAGGTGCTGATTTCCTGGCCGTCATTTCCGGCATTTTCGCGCAACCGTCGATCGAATCGGCAGCCGCGAGCTACGCGTCCCTGTTTGGAGAACAACATGTTTGAGCGGTCTGCTGCACTGTTCGCCGAGGCGCGAACGATCATCCCCGGCGGTGTGAATTCACCCGTGCGAGCCTTCAATGGTGTAGGCGGTACGCCGGTATTCATCGAAAGCGCGTCCGGCGCGCGGATCGTGGACGCCGATGGCAACTCGTACATTGATTACGTCGGCAGCTGGGGGCCGATGATAGTCGGCCATGCACATCCGGCAGTCATGGCCGCCGTACAGGAGCAGTTGTCCCGGGGCATCGGCTTCGGGACGCCGACGGCGATCGAAACCCGCCTTGCGCGCCAGGTCCAGGCCTTGATGCCGGGCCTGGAAAAAGTCCGGATGGTCAGTTCCGGCACCGAAGCGGCGATGAGTGCGATCAGGTTGGCCCGCGGCGTGACGGGACGTGATCGCATCATCAAGTTCGAGGGTTGCTATCACGGTCACGCGGACTCTCTGCTGGTGAAGGCCGGCTCGGGCGCCCTGACGCTCGGCATCCCGACCTCGCCCGGCGTGCCATCCGCGCTTGCCGAGCTCACGATCACACTCGACTACAACGATGTCGATCAGGTGCGCCGCGTGATGGCCGACATCGGGCACGAGGTCGCGGCGATCATCGTCGAGCCGGTGGCGGGCAACATGAACTGCATTCCGCCGGTACCGGGCTTTCTCGAGGGCCTGCGCGAGATCACGGCCGCCCATGGCAGCCTGCTGATTTTCGATGAAGTGATGACGGGGTTTCGCGTCAACCGCGGCGGCGCCCAGGCGCTGTACGGTATCACGCCCGATCTGACCGTGCTCGGCAAAGTCATCGGGGGAGGCATGCCGGTCGGCGCTTTCGCAGGTCCGGCGAAATACCTCGACCAGATTGCGCCGTCGGGCGCGGTCTACCAGGCGGGCACGCTGTCAGGCAATCCGGTCGCAATGGCCTGTGGTCTGGCCACGCTCGAACTCGTATCAGCCCCGGGCTTCCACGACAGGCTCGAGCACATCACCGCGCGTCTGGTCAATGAGATGAAAGCGCTCGGTGCGCGGCACGGCATTCCGCTCGCGGTCAATCACGTGCCCGGCATGTTCGGACTCTTCTTCACCGATCAGCCGCAGGTGACGTCTTTCAAACAGGTCATGGCCTGCGACGTGGCGCGTTTCAAGCGGTTTTTCCATGCGATGCTCGAAGCAGGCGTCTATCTCGCGCCATCCGCCTTCGAAGCGGGCTTCGTGTCGGCCGCACACAGCGACGCGGATGTCGATCTGACGCTCGAAGCCGCCCGCATCGCGTTCGGCAAAATCGGCTGAAGGAGCAGGATTGTCGGGAGCCGCCAGCGGCTCCCGCAAGTCATATCTCGGTGAACAGTCCAACTCGGAGATTGGTACCGGTATAGATTTGCTCACCGTCGACGGTCATCAAGGCATCTGCAATACCCATGACGAGTCCACGCTGCACGACGCGCTTGAGGTCGATGCGGTAGGTCACGAGCTTCTTGTCCGGCGTCACCTGACCACTGAAAGCAATCTCGCTGCCGCCGAGTGCCCGACCGCGTCCGAGCCCGCCCTTCCACGCCAGGAAAAACCCGACCAGCTGCCACATTGCATCGAGACCAAGGCAACCCGGCATGACCGGATCGCCTTCAAAATGGCATTGGAAGAACCAGAGTTCCGGCCGGATATCGAGTTCGGCGATGATCTCGCCCTTGCCGTAGCGGCCACCCGTATCGGCGATCCTGAGGATGCGATCGAACATCAGCATTGGCGGCAGCGGCAACTGCGCGTTACCGGGGCCGAAGAGCTCTCCGCGCCCGCAGCCGATCAGTTCGTCGTAGGAATAGGCGTCCTTGCGGCGGCCGGACGTGACGATCGGCGCTTCAGGATTGATAGGCGAAGATGATTGCATGAAGTGCTACCCCTGGGGCCGTCGATTATAGCAGCACCGGCGTCGCCTGCCGCAGCCTTCAGTCGAACTCGAACACCGCGCGCACAGTCGTGCCGTTCGGCGTGCCATCGATACTGAGCAGGCCGCCGTAGCCGGTTTCAATCACGTCACGCACCACCGACAGGCCGATACCATGGCCTTCGGCCGATTCGTCCAGCCGTCCACCACGTCGCAGAGCGCGTTCGACGAGATGCGGCGGCATACCGGGGCCATCGTCTTCAACGATGACTTCCAGCGCCTGGCGCCGCTGTCCCGGACGCAGCGGCAACCCATGGGCGCGAATGCCCACCCGGCTGCGCGCCCACTTGCAGGCGTTGTCGGACAGATTGCCGACGACTTCCATCAGATCGCCCTGATCCCCGAAAAAGCGCGTGCCGACCTCGACCTCCGCGTCGATCGTCAACTGCCTGGCGTGGTAGACCTTGCGCAGCGACCCCGCGATCCGCTCGACCATTGGCGCGACCTCGACCGGCGGCGCGAATGCATTGCGGCCGACGGTGGCCGCTCGTTGCAACTGATAGCGCACGGTGTCGTCGATTTGCGCGACCTGTTCCTGCAGCGTATGCACGGAATCCGCGTCGAAGCGCCCCGCTTCCAGGGCCGAACGCAACACCGCAAGCGGTGTTTTCAGGCTGTGCGCGAGGTCGCCGAGCGAATTGCGGTAACGCTGCACATGCGTGTCACGCGCTGCGATCAAGGCATTCAGATTGCGCGTCAGCGGCCTCAGCTCGCGTGGGTACTCACCGGTGATCGCAGCCTGTCGTCCGGATTCGATGGCCCGCACTTCAATGGCCACTGCGCGCAGCGGCGTCAGTCCCCAACGCAGGATTGCCGTCTGAATCAGCAACAACAGGACGGTGAGAATCGAAAACCACAGCCACAGGCTGCGTTGAAAACCCTGAACCTGCAGTTCGAAAGATTGGCGCCCTTCGCAGGCCTGCAAGGTGTAAAGCCGCGGCTTGGCCTTGCCGCGCGTTTCCCATTCCACACCGTAACTCGTGCAGAACAGTGCTTCGTCGGTCGACGATACCGTCTCCTCGAAGACGAACTCGCCCGGTGGTCGCGCGGCCGGCGGCTGCACCGCGAAGCCGAGCATCGAGCGCGAGCGCCACACGAGGCCACCGTCGGCATTGAACACTTGCGCGTAGTGGCCGGAATCTGGCGTCGACAGGGACGGATCGGGCAAAGCTGCCGGCATGGGCGCCGAACCCGGGGCATCGAAGCTCGCGAGTCCCAACAACATGAAGATCTGCGCCTTGAGACGCTCATGAACCGCCGTCAGCGAGGTCGCCCGAAAGCTGCGGTCGATGCCATAGCTCGCCGCGCCGAGAAACGCGATCAGCACCACGCCAGCGGCAATCAGAATCCGTGAATTGAGAGACAGCGGCATCGAACGCTCGGCGTGCCGCCGTCGCGGCTAGGCCTCTGGCCGGGATGCCGCGCGTTCGAAGCGGAAGCGGTAACCCTGCCCGCGGGCGGTTTCCACCGGATTGAGCGTACGCTCGGGATCGAGTTTGCGACGCAGGCGGCCGACGATGACTTCGAGCACATTGCTGTCACGATCGGCGTCGTCCTCGTAAAGGTGATCGGTCAGCTCGGACTTCGACACCACGCGCCCGGCGTGCAGCATCAGGTATTCGAGCACCTTGTACTCGAAGGCTGTCAGCTCGATGGACTTGTCCTCGGCCGTGAATGTCTTCGCCGAGGTGTCGAGCACGAACGGGCCACAGCGCAGCTTCGGATCGGACCAGCCTGCCGCACGACGCAGCAGCGCACGCACGCGCGCCATCAGCTCTTCGGTGTGAAAAGGTTTGACGAGGTAATCGTCAGCGCCGAGTTCAAGGCCCGCGACCTTGTCTTCCCAACTACCCCGCGCGGTCAGAATGAGGATGGGAAACGCGAGTGCGGCGGCGCGCCAGCGCTTGATGAGCTCGGTGCCCGGCATGTCGGGCAGGCCAAGATCGAGAATCGCGAGATCAATCGGATATTCGTTGCCGAGATGCAGACCATCGCGGCCGTTGGCTGCGACGTCGACGGCATAGCCTTCTTCGCGCAGGCGCGCCGCAAGTGTCGCGAGCAGGTTCGGTTCGTCTTCAATGACCAGCAGGCGCATCGACCCGGTCCCTAGCGAATCTGGCCGGAATGGCCGTCGACGACGACGGTGCGCACGCGCCCGGCCTCGAGCAGCAGCCGGACCGCATACGCGGAGCGTTCGTCATCCGGTACGGGCTGCACATCGAGCACGCGCCCGCCAGTCTGGGCACGCGCAATCGCCGCGGCCTGGTCGGGGCCGATGGCCGTGCTGAAACTGCCAGGGGCACCGGAGGACATCCGCGGGGACGATTCAACGAAGCCCTGGGCAAGTGCAGTCGCGGTCAGCAGGCAGAGGCCCGTGATGAAAAGATGTCGACGCATGTGGTCATCTTATCCCAAGGGATGGCCCGCGACATCCGGGCACCGGGCAGACGTTCACCGGCACTACGGTGCCGGCACGACATCGACACGCACGCGCAGTTGCGGGCCCGGGTCGTAGAGCAGGCGCGTTTCGAACTGTCGACCGCCGTAGCTGTACAGCACGCGAAAGCCATCGGCGACCGTCTGCTCGGCATAGGTCTGAACCACCCGACAGCGCCGCTCGGCGCCTGCATAGGCAACACCGCCGCCGTAGGCCGCCCTTTGCTGTGCGTAGTCCCGGCCGACCGAGGCGCCGAGCGCGGCGCCCGCGACAGTCGACCAGTCTCGACCGCTGCCCTTGCCGAACTGATTGCCCACCACCGCCCCCACAATGCCGCCCATCAGCGGGGGCGTGTAGGACATCGGGCCCTGCACCGGCTGGTAGTAGGTCACCGGCTCGTCCCAGCACTCCTCCTGTTGCAGTGGCGTCTGCACGACGCGGGACAAGGGCTCGACGCGCATGACCTGGGCGTAATCGAACTCACCGCCAACGGGCGGGGGATAGCCATTGGCATCGACGAAGGTCGCCACCAGGCAGAGCGTGGTCGCCACTAGCAGTTTGCGGGCTGGACCCTGGGACATCGAATCACCTCGGTTATCGAGACGCCGGTGGACGGCGTCATCAAACAAAGGCTGCGCGCGCGGCGCTGAATGCGTGCTGAACTTTGTCGCCCCCGCAAAACCGCCGCGGGCAGCAGCGCTTGCCAAACGCGCGTGAGGTCAGTCGATCAGCCTAGGGGCCGATCGTGCTGCAACGAAGGGATCATGGCGCGTGCCTCGGTCACTTTGGCAGGGTCGACGCTGGCGAGTACGAACCCGGGTTCGCTACCGGCGTCGGCGAGCACAGCGCCCCACGGATCGATGATCAGCGAGTGTCCGTACGTGCGCCGCCCCCAGCGACGCTTGCCGCACTGGCCCGCGGCGAACACGTAGCAACCATTCTCGATCGCGCGCGCGCGCAACAGCACATGCCAGTGCGCCTCGCCGGTGGTCGCCGTGAAGGCGGCGGGCACCGCGAGGAAGTCAGCGCCTGCCTGTGCCAGCGCGCGATACAGATGCGGGAAGCGCACGTCGTAGCACACGCTCATGCCGAGTCTGCCCCAGGGCAATGCCGCGATCGTTCGTTGCGTGCCGGGCTCGACGGTCGTGGACTCGCGATACATTTCTCCCTGTCTCAGTTGGACATCGAACAGGTGAATCTTGTTGTACGTTGCGATCACCGTGCCGTCGGCTGCAATGACATAGCTGCGATTGTGCACCTTGCCACCCGGTAAGCGGATCGTCAGCGAGCCAAGCGCCAGCACGACATTGAGTTCGCGGGCAAGGGCCGGAAACACGCTCAGTGCGGGATGATCGGACTCGCCATAGCCGCGTTGCAGATAGAGTGCGTCGCTTTCCTCGAGGCAGGTGAAATTCTCGGGCAGGCAAATCAGCTCTGCACCACGCGCAGCGGCCTGACGCACCATCCGGGCGGCCTGCGCGATATTGTGCGCCACATCGTCTTCGGCGCAGTTCTGGATGCACGCAACGGTAAAGGGGCCGGCCATCGGATCAGTCCAGGCGCTCGTTGGCGATCACGATGCCGTCGCGATCGGCATACAGATACTGCTCCGGTATCACCATCAGATCGGCGAAACGCAGCGCAACGTCGCGCGCACCTTCGCCTTTTTTGACGCTCTTGCGCGGGTTGGTCGCCAGGGCCTTGATGCCGATAGGCATGTCCGCCATCACTGCAGCGTCGCGCACGCAGCCATAGACGACGATTCCCGACCAGCCATTCTTTCGCCCCAGTTCAGCGAGCATGTCGCCGACGAGCGCACAGCGCAATGAACCACCACCATCGACGACCAGCACGCGACCGAGGCCGGGCTCTTCAAGGGTGCTGCGCACGAGGCTGTTGTCTTCGAAGACCTTGAGCGTGACCACTGCCCCTTCGAAAGCCACATGGCCACCGTAGTCGCTGAAAATGGGCGCTGCGATCTGCAGATTCTCACCATGCTCGTCATAGAGGTCGGCCGTTGCCCGGGTCATGTGCGTGCTCCTGATTTCCGTTGCGGGGGGCTGGTCCGCGCACGATAGAACGCCAGCTGGCGCTGCGCCAGCCTGTGGTACCTGCCGGGAACCCTGGATGACCGGCGGGATCTGCGGGAGAAGACGCCGCTGACGAAGGCCGGCGCGGGGCGGGGCCCGAAGGCCTAGTCCTTCTTCGGTTTGCGCGGGCGCTGCCAGCCCGAGATCGTCTTCTGTCGTACGCGACTGATGACGAGGCGGTCCGCCTCCACATCCTCGGTTACCGTGGTGCCGGCCGCAATCGTCGACCCGCGGCCAACCCGCACCGGGGCGACCAGTTGGGTATCGGAACCGATGAACACATCGTCTTCGATGATGGTCTTGTGTTTGAACGCACCGTCGTAATTGCAGGTGATCGTGCCGGCGCCGACGTTGACGTTCCGACCTATCTCGCTGTCGCCGATGTAGGCGAGGTGATTGGCCTTGGAGCCCGCCTCGAGTCGCGACTTCTTCACCTCGACGAAGTTGCCGATGTGGACGTCGGCACCGAGTTCGGTCTCCGGCCGGATGCGGGCGAACGGCCCGATCCGGGCCCCGGCACCGATCGTCGCGCCTTCAATGATGGAATTGGCGAAGATCCGGGTGCCGTCGGCGATCTCGCAGTCGCTCAGGACGCAGTTGGGGCCAATGGACACATCGGCGCCGATTCGCACACGACCGGACAGCACAACGTTGACATCGATGACGGTATCCTGCCCGCACACGACATCGCCGCGCACGTCGAGCCGTGCCGGATCGAGCAGCGTCACGCCGGCTTCCATCAACGCCGCCGCCAGCTGTCTCTGCAGCGTGCGTTCGAGTTCGGCCAGCTGGGCGCGATTGTTGACGCCCGCAACCTCCGCTTCACTGGCGGCGAAAACGCCGGCGACGCGAATGCCCTCAGCGACAGCCGCGGCAACGCAGTCGGTCAGGTAATACTCGCCCTGTGCATTGTCATTGCCGAGCATCGGCAGCCAGCGGTGCAGAAAGGCGCCGTTGACCGCCATGATGCCGGTATTGATTTCGGTGATTCGCAGTTCGTCGCTGCTCGCATCCTTGTGCTCGACGATGCGCGTGATTTCTCCCCGGGCGTCGCGCACGATGCGACCGTAGCCGGCCGGATCGGGGAGCGTCACGGTCAGCAGGGCGAAACCGCTGGGCACCGCGGCGTCGAGCAGACGCTGCAAAGTGGCCGCCGACAGCAGCGGCACATCGCCATAAAGGATGAGCACCAGTTCGTCGGCCGGCAACCACGGCAGGGCCTGGGCGACGGCATGGCCCGTGCCCAGTTGTTCGCGCTGTTCGACCCACTGCAGATCGGCATCGTGGTAAGCCGCCCGCAGCTGTTCGCCGCCATGGCCGATCACCATCACAGGCTTGCTCGCGCTGACCTTCGCCGCAGCGTTCATCACGTGCCCCACCAGCGGTTTGCCGGCAATCCGGTGCAAGACCTTCGGCAGGTTGGACATCATGCGTTTCCCCTTGCCCGCGGCAAGGATGCAGACAGCTGCGCTCATGCGGCTAAACCCTGATCGTCAGTTCGGAGAATCTTAGGCCAGCGCCAGGGACGGCTCCAGCCATGCGCAGCGCTACCGTCGGCTCTGAAATCAGCAGCGGCAGCGCCTGAACAGGGGTATCGGCAAGCCGGATGGCGGACTGAACGCAGGGCGCGCCGTCCGCCATCGGCCAGGAATGGCTCAGCCGCCGCCGCGGCGACGAAGGCGCTGGATGGTCTGCAGCTGCGCTGCAAGTTCGGCGAGTTCAGCCTGGGCCTTGGCGAAATCGACCTTGCCGCTGCGGTCCTTGATGGCTTCCTCAGCGTCCTGCTTCGCCTTCAGCACCGCCGCTTCGTCGAGGTCGTGCGCGCGCAGTGCCGTGTCGGACAACACCGTGAGCATCTTCGGCTGCACTTCGAGCATCCCGCCGGAGACATAGAACGCCTGCTGTTCGCCGCCCTTGAGCTGAATACGGACTTCGCCCGGACGCAGCTGGGTCAGCATGGCCGCGTGACCGGGCATGATGCCGACCTCGCCGAGCACCGCAGGCGCGAATACCGCCTCGGCCTCGCCCGAGAAGATCTCGCGCTCGGCACTGACTATATCGACGTGTATCGTTGACATCGCGCGCCTCGCTTAGAGCGACTTGGCCTTTTCGACCGCGTCTTCGATCGTGCCGACCATGTAGAACGCCTGTTCCGGCAGGTGATCGTATTCGCCGGCCACGATCGCCTTGAACGCGCGGATCGTGTCTTTCAGCGGCACATAACGCCCCTTGGCGCCCGTGAACACTTCGGCGACGAAGTACGGCTGCGACAGGAAGCGCTGGATCTTGCGCGCGCGGGCCACCGTTAGGCGATCTTCTTCGGACAGTTCGTCCATGCCCAGAATCGCGATGATGTCGCGCAGTTCCTTGTAGCGCTGCAGAGTGCCCTGCACGGCGCGCGCGGTGTCGTAATGTTCCTGACCGACGACCAGCGGATCGAGCTGGCGGCTGGTGGAATCGAGCGGGTCGACCGCCGGATAGATGCCGAGCTCCGCGATCTGGCGCGAGAGCACGACGGTCGCGTCCAAGTGCGCGAAGGTCGTGGCCGGCGACGGGTCGGTCAAGTCGTCGGCGGGCACGTACACCGCCTGAATCGAGGTGATCGAACCGGTGCGGGTCGACGTGATGCGCTCCTGCAGACGGCCCATTTCTTCGGCCAGCGTCGGCTGGTAGCCCACCGCAGACGGCATACGTCCGAGCAGCGCCGACACTTCAGTACCGGCGAGCGTGAAGCGGTAGATGTTGTCCACGAACAGCAGCACGTCGCGACCTTCGTCACGGAACTTCTCGGCGAGCGTCAGCCCGGTCAGCGCCACGCGCAGACGGTTGCCCGGCGGTTCGTTCATCTGGCCGTAGACCAGCGATACCTTGTCGAGAACGTTCGAGTCCTTCATTTCATGATAGAAGTCGTTGCCTTCGCGGGTACGTTCGCCGACGCCGGCGAACACCGAGAAACCGCTGTGCTCGATCGCGATGTTGCGGATGAGCTCCATCATGTTCACGGTCTTGCCCACGCCGGCGCCGCCGAACAGGCCGACCTTGCCACCCTTCGCGAACGGGCAGATCAGGTCGATAACCTTGATGCCGGTTTCCAGCAGTTCGGTGGCCGGGGAGAGATCCGTGAACTTCGGCGCTTCGCGATGAATCGACATCGTTTCTTCGGCGCCGATCGGGCCCGCTTCGTCGATGGGTTCACCGAGCACGTTCATGATGCGGCCGAGGGTCTTCTGGCCGACCGGCACATTGATTGGCGCGCCGGTATTGGTGACGTCCATACCGCGGCGCAAGCCGTCGGTGGTGCCGAGCGCGATGGTGCGCACCACGCCGTCACCCAGCTGCTGCTGCACTTCGAGCGTCGTCGCGCCGCCCTGGAGTTTCAGCGCGTCATAGATTTTCGGCACCTCGTTCGTCGGGAACTTGACGTCGATGACCGCGCCGATAATTTGCGAGATGCTGCCGCTCATGCTTCGGATCCTCTGGGAAGTCTTACGCTAATTCGTGTCAGGCTCAAACTGCCGCCGCGCCGCCGACGATTTCGGCGAGCTCCTGCGTGATGGCGGCCTGGCGAGCCTTGTTGTAAATCAATTGCAGCTCTTTGATGAGCTTGCCTGCGTTGTCGGACGCGCTCTTCATCGCGACCATACGCGCCGCCTGTTCGCAGGCGATGTTCTCGATCACGCGCTGGTACACCAGTGATTCGATGTATCGCGCCAGCAACTGGTCCACGACTTCCTTCGATTCGGGCTCGTAGATGTAGTCCCAGTGGTGTGCGATCGTCGAATCTTCGCTGGGCTTCAGCGGGAGCAGTTGCTCGAGCTCGGCCTTCTGCGTCATCGAGTTGACGAAATCGTTCGACGCAATGAAGAGCTGGTCGATACGGCCATCGATGTAGGCGTCGAGCATGATCTTGACGGTGCCGATCAGGTCGTCGAGATGCGGCTGGTCGCCGACCCGGCTCACCTGGCCCAGCACGTTGCCGCCGACCCGCTGGAAGAACTGCAGGCCCTTGCGACCAATCGTGCAGACGTCGAACTCGACGTTCGCCGCCTGCCAGCGCTTCATGTGCTGAACCATCAGGCGAAACAGGTTCGAATTCAGGCCGCCGCACAAGCCCCGATCGGTGGACACGACGATGATGCCCACCCGCTTCACTTCACGCGCGGTGAAGAACGGGTGACGGTACTCGGAATGGGCATGTGCAACGTGCGAAATCACCTTGCGCATCTTTTCGGCATACGGACGCGTGGCCTTCATGCGGTCCTGCGCCTTGCGCATCTTGCTGGTCGCGACCATCTCCATTGCACGCGTGATCTTCTGCGTGTTCTGGACACTGGCGATCTTGACCCTGATTTCTTTACCGACGGCCATTCGATTACTTCCTTGACGACTACCAGGTCTGCGTCTGTTTGAACTTGGCAATCGCCTCGTTCAGTTCAGCTTCGATTGCGTCGCTGTAGTCGCCGGTCTCGTTGAGCATCTTCATCAGGTCGGGCTTCGACGACCGCATGTAACCATGCAGCGCCGCTTCGAAAGCGCCGACCTTCTTGACGTCGACATCATCGATGTAGCCCTTGTCGACCGCGAACAGGGACACCGCCATGTCACCGACAGACAGTGGCGAGTACTGCTTCTGCTTCATCAGCTCCATGACGCGCTGGCCTCGATCGAGCTGCTTGCGCGTTGCTTCATCGAGGTCGGACGCGAACTGCGCAAAGGCCGCGAGCTCGCGATACTGGGCGAGCGCGAGACGCACACCGCCGCCGAGCTTCTTGACGATCTTCGTCTGCGCGGCGCCACCGACGCGGGACACCGACAGACCGGCGTTGATGGCGGGGCGGAAACCGGAGTTGAAGAGGTTCGTTTCAAGGTAGATCTGGCCGTCGGTGATCGAAATCACGTTCGTCGGCACGAATGCGGACACGTCACCCGCCTGCGTTTCGATGATCGGCAGCGCCGTCAGCGAACCGGTCTTGCCTTTGACCTTGCCGCCGGTCTCCTTCTCGACCCAGGCTTCGTTGACGCGCGCCGCGCGCTCGAGCAGGCGGGAGTGCAGGTAGAACACGTCGCCCGGATACGCTTCGCGGCCCGGCGGGCGGCGCAGCAGCAGCGACACCTGGCGATAGGCCCAGGCCTGCTTGGTCAGATCGTCATAAATGATCAGCGCATCCTGACCGTTGTCGCGGAAATACTCGCCCATCGCGCAACCGGAGTAAGGTGCGATGAACTGCAGCGCGGCCGATTCGGAGGCGGTGGCGGCGACGATGATGGTGTGGTCCATCGCGCCGTGCTCTTCGAGCTTGCGGATTACGGTGTTGATCGACGACGCCTTCTGGCCGATGGCGACGTAGATGCACTTAATGCCGGTGCCCTTCTGGTTGATGATGGCGTCGACGGCAACGGCGGTCTTGCCCGTCTGGCGGTCGCCGATGATCAGCTCGCGCTGACCACGACCGACCGGCACCATCGCATCGATGGACTTCAGGCCCGTTTGCACCGGCTGCGACACCGATTTGCGCCAGATAACGCCCGGCGCGATCTTCTCGATCGGCGAGGTCTGCGTCGTTTCGATCGGACCCTTGCCGTCAATCGGCTGGCCCAGCGCGTTCACAACGCGACCGAGCAACGCCTCACCGACGGGAACTTCAAGAATGCGCTTCGTGCAGCGCACGGTATCGCCTTCCTTGATATGGGTGTATTCACCCATGATCACGGCGCCCACCGAATCCTGCTCGAGGTTCAGCGCGAGGCCGTAGGTATTCCCCGGGAATTCGATCATTTCGCCGGACATGACGTCCGACAGGCCGTGGATGCGGGCGATGCCGTCGGACAGGCTAACCACCGTGCCTTCCGTGCGGGCTTCGGTCGCGAGATCGAACTCCTGAATCTTCTTCTTGATGAGTTCGCTGATTTCAGTCGCGCTGATTTGCATGGTCATCCTCGTCTAATCAAGCGTCGCCGGCCGCATGCGCGGATGGCGCCGAGGTCACTTTAAATTGAATACGTTGGCGAGCTGGCTCAGTCCGCCCTTGAGCGAAGCATCGAACACCATGTCGCCGACCTTCACGCGCGCGCCACCAATGAGCGCCTCGTCGATGGTCTGCGTAATCCGCACTTCCTTGCCGAGCCGCTTGCGCATCGCGCTGCCGATTCGTTCGGCCTGCGCCGCGTCGAGCGGAAACGCCGATGAGACTTCGACGTTCGCCACGTTGTCCTGCGCAGCCCGGTGGTCGGCGAAGACCTGGGCAATTTCCGGCGCGATGTCCAGACGCCGGCCCGCGACAAGGACTTTCACGAAGTTGCCAATCTTCCCGGCAAAGCGCTCACCGCCCAGGTCGAACAGCAGGTCGGTCAGACGCTGCCGGCTGACGCCGGGATCGAGAATCACGCGTCGCATCGCGGCGTCGTTGACGATCGTGCCGAGCAGCTGCAAGGCATCGTCCCACTGCGCGACCGCACCGGCTTCGTGTGCCGTGTCGAATGCGGCCTGGGCATAGGGCCGGGCGATCGTGAGGTTTTCTTGCATGGCGGTCCCCGTTCCTTACAAACGCGCGCTCAGTTTGTCGAGCACGTCCTTGTGTTTCGCGGGGTCGATTTCGCGCATCAGGATTTGCTCGGCGCCGGTCATCGCCAGCTGGGCCACCTGCCCGCGCAGCTGTTCGCGCGCCTGCTGGATCTCCTGCTCGATGCTGGCCCGGGCCGCGGCAATCTGACGCTCGCCTTCGGTCTTCGCGGCAGTCTTCGCCTGCTCGACCATCTCGTCAGCGCGCTTCTGGGCGTTGGCGATGAGTTCCTGGCTCTGCGCTTTCGCGCCACGCACCAGTTCCTCGACGCGCCCGTTGGCGCTCACCAACTCCTGCTGCCCTTTTTCGGCAGCAGCAAGGCCATCGGCGATCTTCTTCTGGCGGTCTTCGACGGCACGCATCAAAGGCGGCCAGACGAAACGCGCGGTGAACCAGACAAAGGCAAAGAACCAGAGGAACTGTGCCACCAGTGTCAGGTTGATATTCATCGTTGCGTTCCCCGAGTCTTAGGGTGTCGCGAGCCTGAGATCAGCCCGCAGCCTGCTGAACGACCGCCAACAGCGGGTTGCCGAACGCGAAGAGCATCGCGAGGCCGACGCCGATGATGAAGGACGCGTCGATCAGGCCCAGCAGCAGGAAGACTTTTGCCTGGAGCTGCGGCATCAGTTCGGGCTGGCGGGCGGCACCTTCGAGGAAGCGCGAGCACATGATGCCCACACCCACGCACGCGCCGAGCGCGCCGAGGCCGATGATGAGGCCGATGCCAATGCCGGTGAAGGCCTGGATCTGGGCGAGAAGTTGCAGGTTTTCCATGTCGCTTTCCTTTCTAAAGAACTGGCAGATGGAAGAGGGAGGGGTCCGGAATCTCTCAATGGCTTTCGTGCGCCATGGCCACGTAGACAATCGTCAGCATCATGAAGATGTAGGCCTGCAAGGCCACGATCAGGATGTGGAAGATTGCCCAGCCCGTGGACAGGATGGCGCCGAAAATCGTGCCCGCCACCCCGGTTGCGGCCCACAGGCCCAGCAGCAGGAAGATGATCTCACCTGCGTACATGTTGCCGTAGAGTCGCAAACTGTGGGACAGCGGTTTGGAGATGTATTCAACGAGGTTGAACAGAAAATTTGGAATCCACAGCAGCGGATTGCCGCCGAACGGCGAGCAGAACAGCTCGTGGATGAACCCCCCGAGACCCTTCACCTTGACCGTGTAATAGAGCATCAGTACCCACACCGCGAGTGCCAGTGCGAATGTCGTGTTGATGTCGGACGTCGGGACCTGGCGCCAGTATTCGAGGCCGAAGACGTTCTTGTAGATCCAGGCCATGATGTCGACGGGCAGGAAGTCCATCGAGTTCATCAGGAGCACCCAGATGAACACCGTCAGTGCGAGCGGCGCGACGAAGCGGATGTCGCCGTGGAAAATGCTCTTGACCTGATCGTTGACGAAATCGATTGCCAGTTCGACGAAGGCCTGGCGCTTGCCGGGGACGCCGGCGGTGGCACCGCGGACGACCAGCCACATGAAACCGATGCCAAGAATGCCGAGCAGCACCGACATCACGAGCGAGTCGACATTGACGCTCATGAACGGCGTGTCCCCGACCGGTTTGGTCAGGAAGCTCAGGTGGTGGCTGATGTAGCCGGTCGGCGTCAGCGCGTGCTCTGCGTGTTCTGCTGCCATGCTCGTGCTTCGTTAATTCGGTTTGTTTATCTGTTCTTCATCGTCGGCTGCGCGCCAGGTGCGCACCGTGCGTCAGCTGTAACGCGTGAACCACAGCGCCAGCCATTGCGCCTTCAAGGCGCCAATCACGCCTGCAATGAGACCCAGCCACTCCAGTTCGGGACCGAAGGCGCGTACGGTGGCGTAGAGCGCGAGCACTATCAGAGCGAGCTTGAGACCTTCTCCGAGAAGAAGGCTCGCCGCGCTGATGGGCCCGGAGATCGAAGCCTTGAGCCACAGGCTCAGGGCAACCACTGTATTGGGCACTGCTATTGCCGCGCCGCCTGCCACGCAGGCCGCCGCGTGTGCGCCCGAGCCCAGAAGCAGCGCGGCTACGGCGAGGACCAGCAGCACACAGATCTGGACGACGAGCGTGCCGCGGATCATGGCGCCCCAGCCACCGCGCGTTTCGGCGCCGATCGGGGGCTGCTCCTGTTCGCAGCGCAACATCCTAGAAAGCCGGCGGATTGTAAGGACTTTTCCCGATGGTCGTCAATTGCGAAGGCACAATTTCTGGCACTTCGGCGATCAACGGATGTGGGCCAGGATGCCGTCGAGTTCGTCAAGCGAACCGTAGCGGATGACCAACGTGCCATCGCCCTTGCTACCGTGCTTGATCGAAACCGCCGCCCCCAGCTTTTCCGACAGCTGGCCCTCGAGATGCTGGATGTTCGGATCGGGGCGTGTGGCCGCCGGCGCCGGCCGGTCCGCCGTGTTTTCGCCGGCCGCGCGCACGAGTTTCTCCGTGGCGCGCACCGACAGGCCTTCGGCTGCCACGCGTTCGGCGATTCGGGTCTGCAGGTCGGCCGTCAGTGACAGCAGCGCCCGCGCGTGCCCCATCTCGATCTGGCCGGCCTCGAGCAGGCGCTTGGGCACCGGCGCGAGTTCGAGCAGCCGCAGCAGATTCGAGACGGCCGCACGCGATCGGCCGACCGCTTCCGCGACCTCCTGATGCGTCATGCCGAATTCTTCGATCAGCCGCAGCAGCGCGCCCGCTTCCTCGAGAGGATTGAGCTGTTCGCGCTGGATGTTCTCGATGAGCGCGATGCTCATCACGGTCTTGTCCGGAATGTCCTTGATGATGGCCGGAATGTCCTGCAGTCCGGCCAGCTGCGTCGCGCGCCAGCGACGTTCGCCCGCAATCAGTTCAAAGCGATCGCTGCCAGGCAGCGCGCGCACGACGATCGGCTGCACCACGCCCTGGGCTTTGATCGAGTTCGCGAGGTCCTGTAACGCCTCGGGTTTGATGTCGAGCCGGGGCTGATAACGGCCGCGCTGGATCAGGTCCACCGGCAGCACGCGCAGCTGGTCGCCAGCCGCTACGGGCGCCGGCTGTGTCGGTGGCGTGTCCGGCGCCGTGCGCGTGGCGCCCACGCCCAGCAGTGCATCGAGTCCCCGGCCCAGCGCGCGTTTCTTGGTCACGTCCTGCTCTCCGTCAGCTGCCGGCGGCCAGGCGCTCGGCGTCGTCCTTGCGCAGCATCTCGCCGGCGAGCGCGAGATAGGCGAGTGCGCCGGCCGATGACTTGTCGTACAACAACGCCGGCAGGCCGTGGCTCGGCGCTTCGGCCAGCCGCACGTTGCGCGGAATCACCGTGCGATAGACCTTGTCGCCGAAATGCTTGATGAGCTGCTGCGACACCTGGTTCGCAAGGTTGTTGCGGGGGTCGTACATCGTGCGCAGAAAGCCCTCGATGTGCAGCGCCGGATTCAGAATCTTGCGGATTTTCTCGACCGTTTCGACCAGCGCCGAAATGCCTTCGAGCGCGTAGTATTCGCACTGCGTCGGCACGATGACGGCTTCGGCCGCCACCAGCGCATTGACGGTCAGCATGTTCAGCGACGGCGGACAGTCGATGATGATGTGGGTGTAGCGGCTCTTCACCGGCTCCAGCGCAAGCTTCAGCCGCAGTTCGCGGCCGAGTTCTTCGAGCAGGCCGACTTCCGCGCCGGTCAGATCGGCGTTCGCCGGCAGCAGGTCGAGGCCGAGTTCGGGCAGTCTCAGCGTGGCTTCCGGCACCCCGCAGTTGCCCATCAGCACGTCATAGCTCGACAGTTCGAGCTCGCGTTTGTCGACCCCGCAGCCCATCGTCGCATTGCCCTGCGGATCGAGATCGATCAGCAGCACCTGGCGGCGCGTGGCGGCGAGCGACGCGGCGAGGTTGACGCTCGTCGTCGTCTTGCCGACTCCGCCTTTCTGATTGGCAATTGCGAAGACTGTCGCCATCACGGCTGGGATACTTTTCTTGGGGTGGAAATCGCGAGCGCCGCCGGCAAGGCCCGGGGTGCGCTGTGCGAGGGCGACCGATTATGGCACAAAGCGCCAGCCGGTCCGCACTTCAGGCCGGCGCCGGCAGTCGCGCGCAGTCGATGCACACCAGGTGCCGCGCTGCCCAGCCCGGCACTTCGAGCCTGATCGTGTCGCAGGCCTCGGCGGCCGGCCCCAGTTCGGCGAGTTCGGCGTCCGGGGCCAGGCCTTTCAGCGCCAGGATCCGCGCGCGGCGACCGTGCAGATGGGCCGTGGCCTCCAGCATGAAGGCCAGCGAGCCGACCGCCTGGCAGATGATCGCGTCGATCGGCACGGCGGGCTGCCAGTCCTCGATCCGCACGCAGTGCACCGCGACGTTCGAAAGCCCCAGTTCGATGCGCGCCTGCTCCAGGAAACGGGCCCGGCGGGCGCGCGGCTCGACAAGATGAAAGTGCGTGTCGGGCATCACGATGGCGAGCACCATGCCCGGCAGGCCCGCGCCGCTGCCCAGGTCGACCACCTGTGCGCCCTCGACATGGGGCCGCACGGCCAGCGCGTCGACGACGAATTTGCGGGCGAAATCGGTGGCGCGCCGCGCACCGGTGAGATTCGCGACCCGGTTCCACTTGATCACGAGTTCGCAGTAGCGGGCGAGCAGGTGCAGCCGGGCGGGCTCGAGCGTCTGGCCCAGCGCCCGCGCGCCGTCCCTGATCAGGGTTTCGGGCGTCATCGCTGTGCGGCGCGCGAGGCGCGCGCCCGTCGCGGCCTCATTCGTTGACCGCCGCCTGCGCGCGGTGACGCTTCAGATACACCAGCAGCAGCGACAGCGCGGCCGGCGTGACGCCGGAAATGCGCGCGGCCTGGCCCAGCGTATGCGGCCTGAAATCGCACAGTTTGGTGACGATTTCGCGCGACAGGCCGGGCACTGCGCGGTAATCGAAATCGGCCGGCAGCTCGGCGTCGGCGTGGCGCGCAGTCCGCTCGATTTCCTCCTGCTGACGGACCAGATAGCCACTGTAGCGGGCATCGATTTCAATCTGCTCGACCACTTCCTCGTCTGCGACACCGGGCCCAACGCCGGGCAGGCGCATCAGCGCCGCATAGTCGAGCTCCGGTCGCCGCAGCAGGTCGGCAAGCGTCTGTTCCTTGCGCAGCGGCTGGCCGATGAGTTCGGTCGCCAGTGCCGCCGGCAGACGCTCGGGGGTCAGCCAGTGGGTGGCGAGGCGTGCGCGCTCGGCATCGAACAGATCCCGCTTGGTGGTGAAGCGCTGCCAGCGCGCGTCGTCGACGAGGCCCATGTCGCGACCGCGTGGTGTGAGGCGCAGATCGGCGTTGTCCTCCCTGAGCATCAGGCGGTACTCGGCCCGGCTCGTGAACATGCGATAGGGTTCGGTCGTGCCGCGCGTCACGAGATCGTCGATCAGCACGCCGAGATAGGCTTCATGGCGCCGCGGGTACCACGGCTCGACGCCCTGCACGCGCCGTGCGGCATTGATGCCGGCCAGCAGCCCCTGTGCGGCGGCTTCCTCGTAGCCCGTCGTGCCGTTGATCTGGCCAGCGAAGAAGAGCCCTCCGATCTGGTGCGTTTCGAGCCAAGGCCGAATCGCGCGCGGGTCGAAGTAGTCGTACTCGATGGCGTAGCCTGGCCGCGTGATGTGGGCCTGCTCGAAACCCGCAATCGAGCGCACGAGCGCCAGCTGGACGTCGAACGGCAGGCTCGTCGAGATGCCGTTCGGATAGATTTCCCGTGTCTCGAGCCCTTCCGGTTCGATGAAGATCTGGTGCGAGGTCTTGTCGGCGAAGCGCATCACCTTGTCTTCGACCGACGGGCAGTAGCGCGGGCCGGTGCTCTCGATCTGCCCGTTGTACATCGGCGATCGGCCGATCGCGGCCCGGATGAGGTCGTGGGTGCGCTCGTTCGTGTGCGTGATGTGGCAGGGCACCTGCCGGGGGTGCTGGGCGCGATCGCCGACGAAGGAAAAGACCGGCCGTGGCTCGTCGCCGGGCTGCGGCTGCAGCCGCGAGAAGTCGATCGATGCCCCGTCGATGCGCGGCGGCGTGCCCGTCTTCAGGCGCCCGACCGGCAGTTTGAGCTCACGCAGGCGGGCGGACAGGCGGTTCGCCGGCGGATCGCCGGCCCGGCCGGCCTGGTACTGCGCCTCGCCGATGTGCACGAGGCCGGCGAGAAAGGTGCCGACGGTCAGAATGACCGTTTCAGCCTCGAAGCGCAGGCCCATCTGGGTCACGACCGCCCGCACGCGGCCGTCCTCGACAATCAGGTCATCGACGGCCTGCTGGAACAGGTCCAGATTGGGCTGGCGCTCGAGCCGCTGGCGGATGAAGCCGCGATAGAGCGTGCGATCGATCTGCGCGCGCGTGGCGCGTACGGCCGGTCCCTTGCTCGCGTTGAGCCGCTTGAAATGGATGCCGCAATGGTCGGCGCCGACACCCATGAGCCCGCCGAGCGCATCGATCTCCTTGACCAGGTGCCCTTTGCCGATGCCACCGATGGCCGGATTGCACGACATGGCGCCGAGCGTCTCGATGCTCTGGGTCAGCAGCAGGGTGCGCACGCCCATGCGGGCGCTGGCGAGTGCGGCCTCGGTGCCGGCGTGGCCGCCGCCGACGACGATCACGCCATAGTGTTGGGGATGTTGCATGCAGGCAAACGCCATGAATCGCGGGCAGGGGCCGCAGAATAATCCTAATCAATGCCATAGTCAGCGCCGGGGCCCGCGTCGGCGAGGTCCGCGGCCGGCAGGTTGCCCGGAAACTTCCGCGCGCCCTGGCGGTCTTGGCTGCGCAGGTTGACGATGCAGATCGGCTGTGGAACATTTGCGCGCCGCCGAGGGCCACGTGGGCAGACCGCCAGCACACGCACCGCCTCACCGCGTGCGCGACCGGGCAGCCGCCATCGTCGGTCGACTCCAAATTCGAATCTCGAGAGTGTGGGCACACGGCTCCCGCGCCGTGTCACCCGGGGGCAATGTCGCAATGGAAAATTTGATCGAAGTCAGCGATCTGCGTAAGTCCTTCGGGCCGCTGGTGGCCGTGGACGGCGTGTCGCTGCAAATCAGGCGCGGCGAGGTGCTCGGCTTCCTCGGACCCAACGGCGCCGGCAAGTCGACGACGATGAAGATGATCACCGGCTTCATCGCGCCGACATCGGGCGCAGTTCGCGTCTGTGGCCACGACGTCGCCACCGACCCGATTGCTGCCAAGCGCCGCATCGGCTACCTGCCCGAAGGCGCGCCCGCGTACGGCGAAATGACCCCGGCCAGCTTTCTCGACTTCATCGCCGACATCCGCGAACTGCGCGGCGCACAGAAGGAAGCGCGCATCCGCGAAGTCGTCGGCAAGATCCACCTCGAACACGTGATGACGCAGACCATCGACACGCTGTCGAAAGGTTTCAAGCGTCGGGTGGGTCTCGCGCAGGCCATCCTGCACGACCCGGAAGTGCTGATCCTCGACGAACCGACCGACGGCCTCGATCCGAACCAGAAGCACGAAGTGCGCTCGCTGATCGGCGAGATGGCACCGAACAAGGCGATCGTGATCTCCACGCACATCCTCGAAGAGGTCGACGCGCTGTGCACCCGCACCGCCATCATTGCGCGTGGCCGACTGCTGTTCACCGGCACGCCGGCCGAACTCGAGGCCCGCTCGCACTTCCACAATGCCGTCACGCTGACGGTCGGCGACGCGCAGGCCGACGCCGTGCGCACCGCACTGGCCGCGCTGCCGGCAGTCGCTGGCGTCGAAACGCGTGACGTCGGCAACGCGCGCCGCCGGCTGACGGTCCTGCCGCGCGACGGCAAGCCCATCCTCGAACTCGTGCAACAGACCGGCCGCGCCAGTGGCTGGGCCTTCGACGAACTCTACGTCGAGTCCGGCCATCTCGACGAGGTGTTCCGAACGATAACGACGACGGCCGGCAATGCCGGCGAGGTGACCAGGACATGAGCCGCATCGGCACGCTCTTCGCGCGGGAATTCCGCGGTTATTTCGCCACTCCGGTGGCCTATGTGTTCATCGTGATCTTCCTGTTCCTGACCGGCATTTTCACGTTCTACGTTGGCGGTTTCTACGAGCGCAGTCAGGCGGACCTCGAACCCTTCTTCCGCTATCACCCGTGGCTCTACATGCTGCTGATCCCCGCCATCTCGATGCGGCTGTGGTCGGAAGAACGCAAGAGCGGCACGCTCGAACTGCTGATGACACTGCCTGTGTCACTGCTCGAGGCGGTCCTCGGCAAGTTCCTCGCCGCCTGGGCCTTCACCGCGATCGCGCTCGCGCTGACCTTTCCGATCTGGCTGACCGTGAACTACCTCGGCAACCCGGACAACACCGTGATCGCCGCCGGCTATCTCGGCAGCCTGCTGATGGCGGGCGGTTTCCTCGCGATCGGCGCCTGCATCTCGGCGCTGACCAAGAACCAGGTGATCGCCTTCGTCATCAGCTTCGTGATCTGCTTCGCGTTCAACCTGAGCGGGTTTCCGCTGGTGCTCGATTTCTTCCGCGGCTGGGCGCCGCAGGCCATCGTCGACGTGATTGGTTCGTTCAGCTTTCTGACCCACTTCACGTCGATTCAGAAGGGCGTGATCGATCTGCGCGACATTCTCTACTTCGCCACGCTGATTGCGTTCTGGCTCTACGCCAACATGCTCGCGATCGACGCCAAGAAAAGCAGCTGAACCGGGACCACCAACATGCAGACCAAATCGCAGACCCTGGGCAGCATCCTGATCGCGGTGGTGCTGTTCATCGGCTTCAACATCATCAGCAACGAAACCCTGACCTCGAGCCGCCTCGATGTCACCGAGAACAGTCTCTACACGCTGTCCGACGGCACGCGCGGCGTGCTGTCCAAGCTCGACGAGCCGGTGACGCTGCGCTTCTATTTCTCGGCACA
Organism: Gammaproteobacteria bacterium Ga0077536; assembly: GCA_001464935.1. Lineage (GTDB taxonomy): Bacteria > Pseudomonadota > Gammaproteobacteria. The sequence continues at coordinate 16,748 of LNEL01000041.1, read as the reverse complement.
GCAGTTTGCGACGCTGCCGCAGTACCTGAACTACGGCAAGCGCGTGCGCGACCTGCTCGAGGAGTACGTCGCCGAGGCGGACGGCAAGCTGAACCTGCAGGTCATCGAGCCGGAACCGTTCTCGGAGGCCGAAGATCAGGCCGTCGGCTATGGCATCGAGCAGTTGCCGCTGAACGCGACCGGCGACATGGGCTACCTGGGGCTTGCCGGCACCAACGCCACCGATGACGAACTCGCGATTCCGTTCCTGAACCCCGATCGCGAAGACGCCCTCGAGTACGAGATCAGCAAACTCGTCTACACCCTCGCCAATCCGCAGAAACGGGTCATCGGCCTCATCACCGATCTGGCGCTCAACGGTGGCCAGCCCACCGCGCCCGACCAACCCGGCGCCCCGGCCTGGGCGAGTATCAGCCAGCTGAAGGAACTGTTCGACGTGCGCGACCTCGCGCGCGACGTCACCGCGATCGAACCCGACATCGACACGCTGCTCGTGGTGCATCCGAAGGACCTGCCGGCGAAAACCCTCTATGCAATCGATCAGTTCGTGCTGCGCGGCGGCAAGGCGATGGTGTTCGTCGACCCGCTGGCCGAAGAGGATCGCCCGGAGCAGGATCCGAACAACCCGATGGCGATGCCGAAGGTCGATTCAACGCTCGAACCCCTGTTCAAGGCCTGGGGCATCCAGGTCGCGACCGACAAGATCATCGGCGATCCGAAGGACGCGGTGCGCGTGAGTTTCAGCGGCAGCCGCGGTCCGCAGGAAGTCGAGTACCTGCCGTGGATCCAGCTGCACGATGCCAGCATGAATCGCGACGACTTCATCACCAGCCAGCTGCAGGGCGTCAACGTCGGCACCGCGGGCCGTATCGAGACCCTGAAGGACGCCACCACGAAGCTGACGCCGCTGCTGCTGTCCGGCCCGACGGCGGGGCTGCTCGAACGCGATGCGATCTTCTTCGTGCGCGATCCGAACGGCCTGCGCGAAAGCTTCGTACCCGGCAAAGAGCAGCTCGTGATAGCCGCGCGCGTCACGGGCGCGGCGGCCACGGCCTATCCGGACGGTCCGCCGCTCGCCGAACAGGAGAAGCGCGGCCCCGGCGATCCGAACCAGCTGAAGCAGGCGAAGGACGGCATCAACGTCATCGTCGTTGCCGACACGGACCTCCTGGCCGATCGCTTCTGGGTGCGCATCGAGCGCTTCCTGAACATGCAGGTGCCGAATCCGTTCGCGAACAACGCCGATTTTCTCGTCAATGCCATCGACAACCTGGGCGGCAACGACGATCTGATCAGCCTGCGCAGTCGTGGCGAGTATGCACGCCCGTTCGAGGTCGTCGAAGCCATCAAGCGCGACGCCGAGAGCCAGTTCCGCGAGCGCGAACAGGCGCTGCGCGCGAAACTGGCTGAAACGGAAACCAAGCTGCGCGAGATCCAGCAGGGCAAGGGCGCTGAAGGCGAAGCGATCCTGACTGCCGAACAGCGCAAGGAAATCGAGCTTTTCCGCGCCGAACAGATCAGGACGCGCAAGGAACTGCGCGCCGTCCAGCACGAACTCGGCAAGAACATCGAGCAGCTCGGCACGCGCCTTAAGTGGATGAACATCGGGCTCATTCCGCTGCTGCTCGCCGTGATCGCGATCGTGGTCGGCGCCATCCGCCACCGCCGCTGGGCCTGACGGGAGAATACGATGACCGCGAAGAAGCCACTGTTGCTCGTTGCCGCTGCGCTGATCGCCTACGGCGCGTTTCATGTGACCCAGCGCAAGGCGCCGTCGACGGAGGTCGAGAACGCCCTGCTCTACCCCGGGCTGCTCGATCGGCTGAATGACACGCGCACGATCGCGATCACGACGGGCGACGATGCGTTCACGCTCGCGCGTGACGGCGAGCAGTGGACGATGGTCGAACGGGGCGGCTTTCCGGTGAAGTCCGAAGCGGCCAGGGAAGCCCTCGTCCAGCTGTCCGCGCTGAAAATCCGCGAGGCCAAGACGTCGAAACCCGAGAATTACGCGACGCTGGGCGTCGCCGACGACCTCGCAAGCGGTGCGGACGCGCGCCGCATCACCGTCAGCGCCGCAGAGTCCGCTGTGCTGGTCGATCTGCTGGTCGGCAAGGCCCGCGCCGCCAAAGGCGTCGAAACTCCCGGCCACTATGTGCGCCGCCACGGCGAGCCGACGGCCTACCTGGTCGAGGGCGATCTCGGCTTCGCCGCCAGGCGCAACGACTGGATGGACACGCAGGTGCTGGATCTGCCGGTCGATCGGGTGCGCAAGGTGACGATTACGCATGTGGGCAACCCGCCGGTCGTCGTGTCGAAGAAGAATCCGCAGGAACAGCTGTTCACGCTGCACGATGCGCCCGAGGGTTATGAATCCCGCTCGTCCGCCGTGGTGTCGAGCATCGGCGGACTCCTGCTCGATGTGCGCTTCGAAGATGTCACGGCGAAGTCGGCCATCGAAGGCCTGACGCCGCGCGCGATCGTCGAAGTCCAGACTTTCGACGGCCTGGTGGCAACACTTGAGCAGTACGACGTGAAGGAAAAGGCGTTCGTCAGCTTCGACTTCGCGTTCAACGAAGATCTGGTGCTGGCCCGCGACGCGGCGCCGGTGACCGCTGCCGACACACCGCCGGCCGGGGAGGCTGCAGAGGCACCCGTCGACGCGCAGGACGCGCTGGACAAGGTCAAAGCCGAAGTGGCCCGGCTCAAGGACCAGACTGCGCCGTGGGTCTATGAACTGGCGGACTACAAGACCCGCATCATCGACAAGAAGATGGCGGATCTCGTCAAGGTGAAATCAGCGCCGCTGCCGACGCCGGAACCGATCGAGAACATGCGCAACGATCCCGACCTGAACTGATCGTGCGGGGCGCACGAGACGCGCCCCGACCATCGCGCTCAGTGCTTGACGAGGTTCATCCCCGCCGGCAGTGAGGTCGTCATCTGGCGCAAGGTGTGCCAGCCGTGACTGCTGCCCGCCTCGCTCCAGAGCTGGAAGGCATTCAGGCCGTCCAGACAGGGGCCGCCTTCGTTGAGCTCGCGAATGCCGAGCAGCACGTCGAGCGTCGCCACGAAATGTTCTCCGAGCGCCTGATAGAGCGCCCGTTCATCGCCGCGCACCTTGGTGGCGTGTTCGCGATAGGCGTGCTGGCCGACCTGCACGAAATACGACAGCGGAATGCGCTGGCGGATGGCGTGATCCGGGAACAGTCCGGCGAACAGCAGGCACTGGTCACCGACCGCCGCCAGGTCCCGCGCATTCGAGTTGCCGGCGCTGAGCAGCTGGCGCGCGAAGCGGGCCGACAGCTCGCGGTTCTCGCCCGCACTGCCGAGCATCCGGTACAACAGGCACACCGCATATTCTTCGACCGCTTCCGGCAGAAAGGCGCGCGCGTTCTGCTGCGCCTGGGTCAGGAGTCCGCGCCAGCCGGCGGCTTCGGGCAGATGCAGGTCGATGTTCACGCGTTGCGCTCCACGTTGGGGTCCTCCGCGTATCGGCCCTGACGGGCCCGACTTGAACGCGTCTGCCAGGGGTGCGACGTAGGCACGCTAACCGGCCTGCGGCTATACTGGCGCGCCTCCCGCAACAGGTCCGGCCGCGCTACCGCGTCGAAGTGCAAATGACTGAAATACAAGCCCCTCCAGGCACCTTCCAGGAGCTGATCTTCCGCCTGCAGACGTTCTGGGCGGCACGCGGCTGTGTGATCGCGCAACCTTACGACATGGAGATGGGCGCCGGCACGTTTCACCCCGCGACCTTCCTGCGCGCGATCGGCCCGGAACCGTGGCGGGCGGCCTACGTGCAGCCTTCGCGGCGCCCGACCGACGGGCGTTACGGCGAGAACCCGAATCGCCTGCAGCACTACTACCAGTTCCAGGTCATCCTGAAGCCCTCGCCGCCGGACCTGCAGGCGCTCTACCTCGAATCGCTGCAGATGCTCGGAGTAGACCCGCGTGTGCACGACATCCGGTTCGTCGAGGACAACTGGGAATCGCCGACGCTCGGCGCCTGGGGCCTGGGCTGGGAAGTCTGGCTGAACGGCATGGAAATCACGCAGTTCACGTATTTCCAGCAGGTCGGCGGACTGGACTGCCGTCCGGTCGCGGGCGAAATCACCTACGGCCTCGAACGCATTGCGATGTACCTGCAGGGCGTGGACTCCGTCTATGACCTCGCATGGGCCACGCACGAAGGCCGTACGGTGACCTACGGCGACGTCTATCACCAGAACGAAGTCGAAATGTCGACCTACAACTTCGAACAGGCGAACACTGAGATCCTGTTCGGCTGGTTCAATCACTGCGAGGCCGAGGCCGCGCGCCTGATCGCCGCGGGCCTGCCGCTACCGGCCTATGAAATGATGGTCAAGGCCTCCCACACGTTCAATCTGCTTGACGCGCGCCGCGCGATTTCGGTCACCGAGCGCCAACGCTACATCCTGCGCGTGCGCACACTGGCGCGCAGCATCGCCGAGACCTATTACGCGGCACGCGAGGCGCTCGGCTTCCCGATGCTGCCGGCCGACTCGCGTCCGGCGGAGGTCACGCCATGAGCGACGCGCGCGATCTCCTGATCGAGCTCGGCACCGAAGAATTGCCGCCGAAGGCGCTGCCGGGGCTGTCGGCCGCGTTCCATACCGAACTGACGAACCGCCTGCGTGACGCCCGCCTGCCGTTCACCGCCAGCCGCGCCTACGCGTCGCCGCGCCGGCTCGCCATCCTCGTCGAGGGCCTCGCGGCGATGCAGCCGGCGCAGGACGTCGAGCGACGCGGCCCGGCTGTTGCCGCGGCGTTCAAGGACGGCAATCTGACGCCGGCCGCACTCGGTTTCGCCCGCTCCTGCGGCGTCGACTTCGATGCGCTCGACACCCTGAAGACCGACAAGGGGGAGTGGCTCGTCTACCGCGCGAGCCAGCCCGGCCGTCCGGTGGGGGAACTGCTGCCCGGCTTCGTGCGCGACGCGCTGGCGGCGCTGCCGATCCCCAAGCGCATGCGCTGGGGCAGCGGCGACGCCGAGTTCGTGCGCCCGGTGCACTGGCTCGTGATGCTGTACGGTGAGGAGGTCCTGCCGGCCGAGGTCTACGGCATTCACAGCGGCAACACGACCCGCGGGCATCGCTTCATCGGCGAGCAGGCGTTGACCGTCGAGCGCCCCGCCGACTATGCCGGCCTGCTGGAGACCCGCGGCAAGGTGATTGCGGACTTCGACACCCGCCGCGAACGCGTCCGCGCACTGGTCGATGCGGCCGCGCTCGCTGCCGGTGGCCGCCCGCTGATCGACGAAGCGCTGCTGACCGAAGTGACCGCGCTGGTCGAATGGCCGGCGCCGATCACCGGCAGCTTCGATGCGCATTTCCTCGAAGTGCCGCGCGAGGCACTCATTGCCAGCATGCAGGGCCATCAGAAATATTTTCCGCTCGAAGGCGCCGACGGCCACCTGCTGAACCGGTTCATCACCATCAGCAACATCGACAGCCCGCGCCCCGAACTGATCCGCGACGGCAACGAACGCGTGATTCGCCCGCGCCTCAGCGACGCCGCGTTCTTCTTCCGCAAGGATCGCGAACAGCCGCTCGCGGCCCGCCTCGAGCGCCTCGGCGACATGGTGTTCGAACGCCGGCTGGGCTCGCTGCTCGACAAGACCGGGCGCGTGGCCGGGCTTGCCGCGCGCCTCGCCCCCGCGTTCGGCGCCGATGCCGCGCACGCGCGGCGTGCCGGCGAACTGTCGCGCTGCGATCTGCTGTCGGAGATGGTCGGCGAATTTCCCGAGCTGCAGGGCACGATGGGCGCGCACTATGCTGCGCACGACGGCGAAGCGCCGGCGGTGTGCCAGGCGCTCGGCGAGTTCTATCAGCCGCGCTTCGCCGGTGACGCGATCCCCGCGTCGGCGGTCGGCCGCGCGGTCGCGCTCGCGGAGCGGCTCGACACGCTGGTCGGCATCTTCGGCATCGGCTCAGCGCCGACCGGCGACAAGGACCCCTACGCGTTGCGGCGCGCGGCGCTGGGCGCACTGCGCATCTGCATCGAAGGGGCGTCCCCGCTGGATCTGGCCGGGGCGCTGCACGAAGCCGCGACGGCCTATGACGGCCGGATCGCGCCGACGACCGCCGACGATGTCTTCACCTTCATCCTCGAGCGCGCCCGCGCCTATTTCGCCGACCGCGGCACGCGTGCGGATGTCGTCGAAGCCGTGCTCGCCGTGCGCCCGCACAGCGCGCTCGACATCGCGCGCCGGATCGAAGCCGTCGAAGCGTTTCTCGCGCTCCCGCAGGCCGGCGCGCTCGCCGCGGCGAACAAGCGCATCGGCAATCTCCTGAAGAAATCGGCACAGGCCGACGCGGGCGCGATCGATCCGGCGCTGCTGCTGGAACCCGCCGAGCAACGGCTTGGCGAGGCGTTGCTGAACCTCGAGCAGACGCTGGCGAGCACGGATATCGGCGCCGACTACGGCGCCTACCTGTCGCGCCTCGCGGCATTGCACGATCCCGTCAACGCGTTCTTCGACAGCGTGCTCGTGATGGCTGACGATCCGGCGCTGCGCGACAACCGGCTGCGGCTGCTCGCAAAGCTGCAGCAGTTGTTTCTGCGCGTCGCCGACGTCGGCCTCATCGGCTAGGCTGCCGGACACCCTGCCACGCCATGCGCCTGCTGATTGTCGATCGCGATGGCGTCATCAACGAGGATTCGCCGGACTTCATCAAGAGTCCGGACGAGTGGCACGCGATCCCGGGCAGCATTGAAGCGCTGGCGGCAGCCAGCCAGATGGGTTTCACGATCTACGTGGTGTCGAACCAGTCCGGGCTCGCGCGCGGTATCGTCGACATCGAGCAGCTGCACCGCATCCACGCGTTGATGCTGTCCGAGGTCAAACGCTGCGGCGGCCGCGTCGACGCAATTCTCTACTGCCCACACGGCCCCGACGAAGGCTGCCGCTGCCGCAAACCGCGGCCGGGCCTGCTGGAGAGCATCGCCGAGCGCACCGGCGCCGTGCTGCGCGACGCGATTTTCGTCGGCGATCGCCTGAGCGATCTCGAAGCGGCGCGCGCCGTCGGCGCGCGCGCGGTGCTCGTCGAGACCGGCCATGGCCGCAGCACCCTGGCGAAGCTGCCGGCGCACGAACGCCTCGCGGTCTATCCGAACCTCGCAGCGGTGGTCAACCGGCTCCGCAGCCCGGGCCCATGACGGCACGATGACCTGCTCATGATCACCACGCTGCGCTCCGTGCTGTTCTATCTGGGCCTCGCCCCCGTGACGATGTTCTTCGGCGTGCTGGGCATCCTGATCCTGCCGTTGCCGCGGCGCTGGCGGTACTACGTGATCACGCGCTGGTCGCACTTCGCGATCCTGTGGCTGCGCGTGACCTGCGGCCTGCGCTGGCGCGTGAGCGGCGCCGAACACATCCCCGCTGAACCGTGCGTGATCCTGTGCAAGCACCAGTCGGCATGGGAGACGATCACCCTGCAGATGATCTTTCCGCCGCAATGCCAGGTGCTCAAACGCGAGCTGCTGCGCGTCCCGTTCTTCGGCTGGGGCATGGCCAGCCTCAATCCGATCGCGATCGACCGCAATGCCGGTGCGAAGGCGCTGCGCCACGTGCTCGCGACCGGCAAGCAGCGCATCGCGGATGGCTGGTGGGTGCTGATTTTCCCGGAAGGCACCCGCATCCCGGCCGGCAAACGTGGCCGTTATTCGGCCGGCGGCGCTGCGCTCGCGCTGCAGGCGCAGTGCCCGATCGTGCCGGTGGCGCACAACGCCGGGGTGTTCTGGCCGCGCAACTCGATGCGCAAGGAAAGCGGCATCATCGAGGTCGTGGTCGGCCCGCCGATCGCCACCGCCGGCCGCAGTGCGGCCGATCTGACCGCCGAGGCCGAGGCTTGGATCGAGGCGCGCTGCGCCGAACTGCCGCTGACGCCCGACCGGTCAGGCCCCACGACCTGACGGGCTGGTGCACGACGCCGCGGGGCCGTCGACTGCGCGGCGCGTGCGACACGAGAAGCGGCCTCGACCGGCGATGAATGAATCCTGCAGGCGAGCGTCCGTCGCTCATGCACTCGCCACGGTCGGCGGCCGCATGCCTTCTTCACCAGCCCGCCTCGCGACCCGTCGCCCGAGATTGGCAGGCGGGTCGGCCGCCTGATACTGTCGTCGCACCGCTTGCAGACCAGGAGTTCGCGATGACCGACACGTTGCCCGCCCCGTTTCCCCGTCACCGTCCGCGACGCATGCGCGCGGATGCGCAGACCCGACGCCTGATGCGGGAGAACACCCTGACGGTGGACGACCTGATTTGTCCGCTGTTCGTGTGTGAGGGTCGCGACCAGCGCGAACCTGTCGGCAGCATGCCCGGGGTCGATCGCCTGAGCATCGACCTGCTGGTGGCGCACGTGCGCGAACTCGCGGCGCTCGGGATTCCGGCCGTCGCGCTGTTCCCGGTGACGCCGCCGGCGCTGAAGAGCGACGACGGTCGCGAAGCCTACAACCCGGATGCGCTGGCGCAGCGCGCGGTGCGCGCGATCAAGGACGCGGTGCCGGACATCGCCGTGATGACGGACGTGGCACTCGATCCGTTCACGACCCACGGTCACGACGGCATCATCGATGCGAACGGTTACGTGATGAACGAAGTGACGGTCGACGTGCTGGTCAAGCAGGCGTTGTCACAGGCGCGCGCGGGGGTCGACATCGTGGCGCCCAGCGACATGATGGACGGACGCATTGGCGCGATTCGAGATGCACTCGAGGCCGAAGGCTTCGTGAATACCCGGATCATGGCCTATTCGGCCAAATACGCCTCGGCCTTCTACGGCCCGTTCCGCGACGCCGTCGGTTCCGCGCCGAACCTCGGCAAGGGCGGCAAGCAGACCTACCAGATGGATCCCGGCAACGGCGACGAGGCACTGCGCGAAGTCGCGCTCGACATCGCCGAGGGTGCTGACATGGTGATGGTCAAACCGGGGATGCCTTACCTCGACATCGTGCGCCGCGTGAAGGACGAGTTCCGCATGCCGACCTACGCCTACCAGGTCAGCGGCGAGTACGCGATGCTGATGGCCGCCGCGCGCAACGGCTGGCTCGACGAGAAAGCCGTCGCCCTCGAATCGCTGCTCGCCTTCAAGCGCGCCGGTGCCGATGGCATCCTCAGTTACTTCTCACCCCGCGTCGCGCAGTGGCTGCGCGACGCCTGAGAATCAATTCAGCCACCGAGAACACGGAGAACACCGAGAAATTGCAGCGCGCAATCAGCTGGCCGAACGATTCGGCCAGACAAGGATTCTTTGAAAATCTCTGTGTTCTCGGTGGCCATCCTCGCCCCCGGTCAGGTCTCCAGGCCGAGTTCCTTGATCTTGCGTGTCAGCGTGTTGCGGCCCCAGCCGAGGAGGCGGGCGGCGTCGTGACGCCGGCCGTGCGTGCGGGCCAGCGCGACGCGAATCATCGTCTTCTCGAACTTGGGCACGGCTTCGTCGAGGATCGGGATCGGTGACGACGACGCGTGATGCTCGGCCCAGCGGCGCAGCGCAATCTCCCAGTCGGTGCCGAGCCGATCGCCCTGCACGGTTTCCGTCGCCGGATCGGCCGTCAGTTCGCGCGGCAGATCGTGCACTTCGATCGTCTGCGTGGGCGCCATGATCGTGACCCGGCGGCAGATGTTCTCGAGCTGGCGCACGTTGCCGGGCCACGGGTAGGCGCGGAAGGCTTCCAGCGCCTTGGGTGACAGACGCTTCGGCTCGACATCGAGCTCCTGGGCGGTGACGCGCAGGAAATGTTCGGCGAGTTCGCCGATGTCTTCCAGCCGATCGCGCAACGGCGGCAACTGCAGGCGGATGACGTTGAGGCGGTGGAACAGATCCTCGCGGAAGGAATTCTCCTTCACGCGCCGTTCGAGATCCTGGTGGGTCGCCGCGATCACGCGCACGTCGACGTGCACCGGATGGTGGCCACCTACGCGGTAGAAGTCGCCCTCTGCCAGCACGCGCAGCAAACGGGTCTGCAGTTCGGCCGGCATGTCGCCGATTTCATCGAGGAACAGCGTACCGCCATCGGCCTGCTCGAAGCGGCCGACGCGCTGCGCCGTCGCGCCGGTGAACGAGCCACGCTCGTGCCCGAACAGTTCCGACTCGAGGAGTTCGCGCGGAATCGCCGCCGTGTTGAGCGCGATGAAAGGTTTCGCCGCGCGCGGCGAATGGCGATGAAGGGCCCGCGCCACCAGCTCTTTGCCGGTGCCTGACTCGCCCGTCAGCAGCACGGTCATGTTCGATTTCGACAGTCGACCAATGGCGCGAAACACCTCCTGCATGGCCGGCGCGGCGCCGATGATGTCGGCCGTCACGCGCGGCGGTTCGCTGGCGACTGCAGGCAGCAGCGATTCGTCGGTCTTCGCGAGTGCCCGGCGCACGATGGCGACGGCTTCATCGACGTCGAACGGCTTCGGCAGATATTCGAAGGCCCCGCCCTGGTAGGCCGCGACGGCGCGGTCCAGATCGGCGTAGGCCGTCATGATGATGACCGGCAGTGCCGGATCGGAATGCTGCACCTGGTCGAGCAGCGCCAGGCCGTCCGTGCCGGGCATGCGGATGTCGGTGATGATGACGTCCGGCCTGTCGCGCTTGAGCCGCGCGAGCGCCTTGTCGGCAGTCTCGAAGCTGTGGGTCGCGATGGTCGCCTGCGACAGCGCCTTTTCCAGCACCCAGCGGATCGCCCGGTCGTCGTCAATGATCCAAACCTCAGGCTGCCTGTTCATGGCGTATTCCTTATTGGTAGCCAAACCGTGAAGACCGTGTTGCCCGGTGTGCTCGTGAAATCGATCAAGCCGCCCTGGCGATTCACCAGGGATTGCGCGATGGGCAGGCCGAGACCTGAACCCTCCGCGCGACCGGACACCATCGGAAAGAAAATGCTGTCCGCGAGTTCTGGCGCAACGCCCGGTCCGTCATCGACGACTTCGGCCCGGATCACCAGCTTGTGGAGCACGCTGCCGATGGTGAATTTGCGCTGCGCTCGCGTGCGCAGCGTGATATTGCCGCCATGGCCACCGAGCGCCTGCACCGAGTTGCGCACCAGGTTCAGGAACGCCTGAATCAACAAATCGCGATCGGCCTGCAGGTCCGGCAGGCTCGGGTCGTAGTCGCGGTGAATCGTCACGCGCCGGTTCGCCTCGATTTCGACGACCTGCCGCACGTGTTCCAGCACCTCGTGGATGTTGAACACCGTCGGATGCAGCTGACCGCGAGGTCCGAGCATGCGGTCGACGAGTTTCCGCAGCCGATCGGCCTCGCCAATGATGATCTGGGTGTATTCGCGATGCTGCGGGTCGCTCAGTTCGCGTTCGAGCAACTGCGCTGCGCCGCGGATCCCGCCCAGGGGGTTCTTCACCTCGTGCGCGAGGCCCTGCATCAGGGCCGTGCTGATCTGGTTCTGGATCAGCTTGTTCTCCTCGGCCTGAATCCGCTGCTGACGTTCGGTGCTCGTCAGTTCGAGCACGGCGCCGTGGGCGGCGCTCCCGCTGCCCTGCCGGGGCGACACGATGCAGTCCACCCGCATCGGCTCCAGGTTCGGGCGCGCGAGCAGCAGGTCGCGCTCGGTGAACGAGCGCGTGTCGTCCAGCGACAGATCGACCGCCTCGATGAAGTCGGGCCGGCCCGGGAACAGCTTGTCCAGCGGCAGGCCGCGCAGCTTGTGAATGCTGCTCATCACGAGGTTTTCAGCCGCCGGGTTCGCTTCCCGCACGCGCAGCTGGCGGTCGAGCTGGATCACGGCTGTCGCCAGCTGATTGAGAACGGCGCTACCGTCTTGCTCGTTAAACATGCGTTCCAGAATAGTCATGGGCCAATTTGGTGCAGTATAGGTCCGGGTTCCCTGTCGCCTCGTCCAGTCCTGCGGACTGCACGGCCCAAAGACAAGGACTTGGCCTCATTTCGGGTCGCAACAGCGGGCAGACTGCCCTTCGTCGAGCAACGCGCCTAATGGTTGGCAAGAATTGGACCAACCCCGGTGCAAGCGCGGGGCGTGCTCAGGGCGGCGTGGCGGGGGCGGGATTTTCGGCGGCCTTGCGCCGCTGGATCTGCTGAACCGTCATGCGGTGAAGGTGGAAGGTCGTCACGGCCGAACTGACCAGCGCCTGCCCGTCGCTGCCCACCACGACGGCCTGCAGGGTATGCGTGCCGCGGTCGAGTTCGCTCAGCGCGAAGTGGGTGCCGACGCCTTCCCCGGCGACCGCACCGTCGAGCAGCAGCCGCAGCCGGTGCCCGAAGTCGGCCTGCAGCGGGGGATCGAGGCTGACGGCGACGATCAGGTTGCCCGCATTGTCGCGCAGGGTGTCCTGGTCGGCCGGGTCGACGATGGCGATGTCGACGTAGGCGAGCGCCGTGCCTGCTGGCGTCTCGGCCGCCTCGGGGGCCAGGGCCGACGGCGGCGGGGTCCTGATCACCGGCGCGACGGGCGTCTCCGGGATGAGGATGCGCTCGGCGCCCGGTCGCGGCGTATCGGAGTACTCCACTCCGCGCTCCGGATCGACATAGCGATAGACCTCGGCCGCAGGCAGTGGCGGCGCGATCTGGAACAGGATCAGCAGGGCTGCCGGGACGCGCATGCCGGGAAGCATAGCCCCGCACCCCATCGGCAACAAGGAAGGAAGAGTCGAAGCCCCGCGCTGCGGGGCTTCGACGTGCCGCCAGACAGCGTCAGACGCTGTAGTACATCTCGAACTCGACCGGATGCGGCGTCATGCGGAAACGCGTGACTTCGGCCATCTTCAGCTCGATGTACGCGTCGATCATGTCATCCGTGAACACGCCGCCGGCCTTCAGGAAGTCGCGGTCGCGATCGAGGGCTTCGAGCGCCTGGTCGAGCGAATGGCACACGGTGGGAATGTGCTTCGCCTCTTCCGGCTCGAGGTCGTACAGGTCCTTGTCCATCGGCGCGCCCGGGTCGATCTTGTTCTTGATGCCATCGATACCGGCCATCATCATCGTCGCGAACGCGAAGTACGGGTTCGACGTCGAGTCCGGGAAGCGGACTTCGATGCGGCGGCCCTTCGGGTTGGAAATCCACGGAATGCGAATCGAGGCCGACCGGTTGCGCGCCGAGTAGGCCAGCATGATCGGGGCTTCGAAACCGGGCACCAGGCGCTTGTAGCTGTTGGTGCTCGCATTGGTGAACGCATTGATCGCTCGGGCATGCTTGATGATGCCGCCGATGTAATGCAGGGCCGTCTCGGACAGACCGCCGTAACCGTCGCCCGCGAACAGATTGGTGCCGCCCTTCGCCAGCGACTGGTGCACGTGCATGCCGCTGCCGTTGTCGCCGACCAGCGGTTTCGGCATGAAGGTCACGGTCTTGCCGAAGCTGTGGGCGACGTTGTGCACGACGTACTTCAGCAGCTGGGTGGAGTCGGCGCGCTTCACGAGCGTATCGAAACGGGTCCCGATTTCGCACTGGCCCGCCGTCGCCACTTCGTGATGATGCACTTCGACCGGCATGCCCATCTGTTCGAGCACATTGCACATCGCCGAGCGCAGATCCTGCAGCGAATCGACCGGCGGCACCGGGAAATAGCCGCCCTTGATGCCGGGGCGGTGACCGGGGTTGCCCCCCTCCATCTTCTTGGCCGAGCTCCAGTAGCCTTCGTCGGAATCGATTTCGTAGAAACCGCCGCGCATTTCCTGGCTGTAGCGGACGTCGTCGAAGATGAAGAACTCGGGTTCCGGGCCGAAGAACGCGGTGTCGGCGATGCCAGTGGCCTTCAGGTAGGCTTCCGCGCGCTTCGCGGTCGACCGCGGGTCGCGCTCATAGCCCTGGCCCGTGGCCGGCTCGATGATGTCGCACCGGATGATCATCGTCTTGTCTTCGAAGAACGGGTCCATGACGGCCGTCGTCGGGTCGAGCATGAGGATCATGTCGGACTCGTGGATGCCCTTCCAGCCGGCAATCGACGAGCCGTCGAACATCTTGCCGTCTTCGAACACGTCCGCGTCGATCTGGTGCGACGGCACCGTCACGTGCTGGTCTTTGCCGCGGGTATCGGTGAATCGAAGGTCGACATAGCGGACCTCCTCGTCTTTCAGCGTCTTCAGCACACTCTCAACGGACATGATCTATCTCCTCCAGGCCTTAGGCTTATTTCGAAATCGACCCCGACTCGGCAGATAACGCGCATCCAGGGCTGGATTGATGCGCGCCGGCGTGTCGCCACTTGCCGAGCGTAAAAAAGCTGGTTCGCGTGTCGGCGGCGTCGGCCACCGCGTATGCCCCCAAATTTGCATTTTGCATGCCACACATAAGAAGTTGATTCTTCGAGGGCATCGGCGCTGCCGGCCGATTATTGCACAATGAGCGTGCGCGGCTGCGCAAATTCGCACTAAATTGATGCATCCGGCAGCAGGGTTTCGCCCGAATAGAGGGCGGCTATCGATTCACGGGCCCGCACCAGGTGGGCGCCGGCGGCGTCGACCATGATTTCCGGCGGGCGCGGCCGTGCATTGTAGTTGGAAGCCATCACGTGGCCATAGGCGCCGGCGCCCATGATCGCCAGTCGGGCCCCCGGCACCAGCCGCAAGGGCCGATCGTTGGCCAGGAAATCGGCGCTTTCGCAGACCGGCCCGACAAGGTCGAAGCGCTGTTCCGGCACCTCGTCACCGGCCTCTCGGAGCGGCAGGACCTCGTGCCAGGCTTCGTACAGGGCAGGCCGGATCAAATCGTTCATCGCGGCGTCGACGATCGCGAAATGCCGCTTCGGCGTCACTTTCAGGTACTCCACCGTCGTCAGCAGCGCGCCGGCGGTCGCGACCAGCGATCGCCCCGGCTCGATGCAGATTTCGTAGCGCGAGGGAATCGCCCGGCACAGCGTCGCGACGTAATCCTCGATCGAGGGCAGCGTCTCGTCGTGGTAGCGCACGCCAAGTCCGCCGCCGGCGTCCACATGGGCAAGCTCGATGCCGGCAGCGGCGAGCCGCTCGACCAGCACCATCACGCGCGCCATCGCATCGGCAAACGGCGCGAGGCTCGTCAGCTGCGAGCCGATATGGCAGGCGACGCCGGTCACTTCGATGTTCGGCAGGCCGGCGGCGACGCGATAAAGGTCGGGTGCGTCCGCCATCGGCACGCCGAACTTGTTCTCGTCGAGTCCGGTGGAGATGTAGGGATGGGTGTGGGCATCGACGTCGGGATTCACCCGCACGGCGATGCGCGCGCGGCGGCCGACCCGGCCCGCCACGCCGTCGAGGCGAACGAGTTCGGCGGGTGACTCGATATTGAACACGCCGATGTCGGCGGCCAGGGCGGCCTCCATCTCGACGACGGTCTTGCCGACCCCGGAGAACACGATCGCCCCGGGTTTGCCGCGGGCCGCCAGCACCCGGGCGAGTTCGCCGCCGGACACGATGTCGAAGCCGGAGCCCAAGCGCGCCAGGGTGTCGAGCACGGCGAGATTCGCATTGGCCTTGACCGCATAATGGATGCGATGGGCGCGCGCGCCGAACGCGCGATCGTAGCTGCGCCACGCATGCTCGATATCGGCCCGGGAGTAGACGTAACAGGGTGTGCCGTACTGGCTGGCGATGTCGTCGAGCGCAAGACCGTCGATGCAAAGCCGTCCGTCGCGGTACTGGAACATGGGGCGGATTCCGCTGCTGGTTGGATTCGGGAAGTGCCCGCAAGGCGGGCCGGGATTCAGCGCTCGGCTGCTTTTTCCGGCGCTTCGTCCGGCAGGTAGAGGTCGCCCTTCTGGCCGCACCCGGCGAGCCCGCAGGCCAGCGCCAGCACCAGCACCCAGACACCGCGGCGCAGGGCCACGACCGGCGTGCCACGCGTGCGGCGCTCTGCGTCCCAACGCTGTTTTGCGCGGCCGCACGCACTTGCTTTATGGCCGGCAATCGGTCGACAATCGTTCAACTTATCCCCGTTTGGAGCGTGTTAATTACATGAGCAGCGAGCACATCGTCTACGTCACGGACGACTCGTTCGAGACCGACGTCCTGAAATCCGCCAAGCCCGTTCTGGTCGACTACTGGGCTGAGTGGTGTGGCCCGTGCCGAATGATCGCGCCCATTCTAGACGAGGTATCCGGCGAATATCACGACAAATTGACCATCGCCAAACTGGACGTCGACGACAACCACGCCACGTCGATGAAGTACGGCATCAGGGGCGTACCAACGCTGATGCTGTTCAAGGACGGCAATGTCGTGGCCACTCACGTCGGGGCCCTGACGAAGTCCCAGCTCACTGCGTTCATCGACAGCAACGTCTGAGCAACGGCGGCGGGCCAGCGCCCAATCCCCGGCCCCGGATGCTGCGAGCCCCGGACTCCGGGGATGCCTAGACGGCACACCGGTCGCGTGCTATTTTTCGCAGCACAAGCATCTGAACAGCCGTTCTAGGCTCTTCAACTACACCCTGTAAACCTCTTTCACGCCGAGCTGCCGGTTGCGGCATCGCGTGTCACCCAACCATATCCGTAGATTGCAATGAATCTGACTGAACTCAAGCAGAAGCCAGCCGCCGAGCTGATCGCCATCGCCGACGAGCTCGGCCTCGAAGGCGTTGCCCGCTCGCGAAAACAGGATGTCATCTTCGGAATCCTGAAAGCCCAGGCGAAGAAGGGCGAAGAAATCTCGGGAGACGGAGTACTGGAAATTCTGCAGGACGGTTTCGGATTCCTGCGTTCCAACGACTGCTCCTATCTCGCCGGCCCGGATGACATCTACGTCTCCCCCAGCCAGATTCGCCGCTTCAACCTGCGCACGGGCGATACC
>LNEL01000040.1 GCA_001464935.1 Gammaproteobacteria bacterium Ga0077536 | reverse complement strand
AACGGCAGCACCGAAGACCTCCCGCCGCGCGTGATCGACCTGGTCGCGCCGATCGGCAAAGGCCAGCGCGGTCTCATCATCTCGCCGCCGAAAGCCGGCAAGACGATGATCCTGCAGAGCATCGCGCACTCCGTCGCGATCAATCACCCCGAGTGCTATCTCATCGTGCTGCTGATCGACGAGCGCCCGGAAGAAGTGACCGAAATGCAGCGCTCGGTGCGCGGCGAAGTCATCTCGAGCACCTTCGACGAACCGGCCAGCCGTCACGTGCAGGTCGCCGAAATGGTGATCGACAAGGCCAAGCGTCTCGTCGAACACAAGCGCGACGTCGTGGTGCTGCTGGACTCGATCACGCGACTCGCCCGCGCCTACAACACCGTGGTGCCGGCCTCCGGCAAAGTGCTGACGGGTGGTGTCGACGCCAACGCGCTGCAGCGGCCGAAGCGCTTCTTCGGCGCTGCGCGCAACATCGAGGAAGGCGGCAGTCTGACGATCATCGCCACGGCACTCATCGACACCGGCTCGCGCATGGACGACGTCATCTACGAAGAGTTCAAGGGCACGGGCAACATGGAACTGCACCTCGATCGCAAGATCGCGGAGAAGCGCATCTTCCCGGCCGTGAACATCAACCGCTCGGGCACCCGCCGCGAAGAACTGCTGACGCATCCGGATGAACTGCAGAAGATGTGGATCCTCCGCAAGCTGCTGCACCCGATGGAAGAAATCGCGGCGATGGAATTCCTGCTCGAACGCCTCAAGGCCACGAAGAACAACGCAGACTTCTTCGATTCAATGAAGCGCTGAGGCTGCCGTCGCGCGCGCGACAGGTGCAAAAAGGCGGCCCTTGGGCCGCCTTTTTGTTGGCGGGTCGGTCAGCCCGGCGGCCAGCTGAACGAACGCCCCGCCAGCACGTGCACGTGCAGGTGGAACACGGTCTGGCCGACCGCCGCCCCGTTGTTGACCGCCAGCCTGAACGCATCGCCATGCCCGTGCTCGCGCGCGACCTGCGCCGCGGCGAGCAGGAGCTTGCCGAGCAGCACCTCGTCGGCGGCCGTCGCATCCGCGACCATCGCGATCGGTTTGCGCGGCACCACGAGCGCGTGAAACGGCGCCTGCGGATTGATGTCGCGAAACGCGATGCAGTGCTCGTCCTCGTAAATGATGTCGGCCGGGATCTCGCGCTCGATGATCCGCGTGAACAGCGTCTTCTCACTCATCTCGCTGGTCCTTTCTCCGCCTGCGCGGCGTTGCGAAGGGTTGAACTCGTTGATTTAGCCACCTAGAACACCGAGATTGGAGGGCAAGAGGCAGAGGCGGCCAGCCCCTGAGCCAGGCCCTTGTTTCCTTTGTTTCTCGGTGTTCTCGGTGGCCAAAAAATCCTATTCCCGCGGTCGCCGCTTCACGAAGCGCTTGTCGTGCCAGTTCGCACTGATGTCGCCGAGATGGACGCCGAACTCGGCGCGGCGGCGGTCATCGAAGAACAGGCGCAGCGTCTGTTCGATGGTCGGGAACGCCAGTTCGCCCCACGGGATGTCCTCCTCGCGGAACAATTCGACTTCGAGACTCTCGCTGCCCGGACTGAAATCGAGGTCGAGCAGGCGCGAGCGGAACATCATGTACACCTGATTGGTGTGCGGAATGTTCAGCACGGTGTACAGGTGCAGGATTTCGACGCGCGCGTTCGCCTCCTCGAGCGTTTCGCGTTCGGCGGCTTCGGGCGTCGTCTCACCGTTCTCCATGAAACCGGCCGGCAGCGTCCAGTACCCGTGGCGCGGCGCAATCGCGCGCCGGCACAGCAGGATGCGGTCTTCCCATTCCGGAATGCTGCCGACGACCAGCTTGGGATTCTGGTAATAGATTTCGTTGCACTGGCTGCACACGTGGCGGGGGCGGTTGTCGCCATCCGGCACCTGCCAGACGATGGCGCTGGAACCGCACTGACTACAGAACTTCATGGCTGGGCCTCACCGGGTGGGCGGAGTTTCGATTCGATGGTCGGCCAGATCGTGTCGAGCATCCGGGCCTGCGCGGCAGCCGTCGGATGCAGGCCGTCGGCCTGCATCAGCGCAGGATCGAGCACCACGTCCTTGAGAAAGAACGGCGTCAACGAGACACCGGGAAAGCGCGCAGGCAGCGCTTCGAACACCGCGCGAAAACCGTCGGTATAGGCGCGGCCATAGTTCGGCGGCACCTCCATCGGCAGGACGATGACCTCCGCCCCGGCTGCGGTGCTGGCCTCGACCAGGGCCTGCAGGTTGGCGCCGAATTCCTCGAGCGGCAATCCGCGCAGGCCGTCATTGGCGCCCAGTTCCACGACCACCAGCGCCGGACGATGTTCCTCGAGCAGGGTCGGCAGGCGCGTCAGTCCGCCGCGCGTGGTCTCGCCGCTGATGCTCGCGTTGACCACGAAATACGGATGGCCCAGGCTGTCGAGCCTATGTTGCAGCAGGTGGGGCCAGGCCTCGCCCTGCTTCAGGCCGTAACCCGCGCTCAAGCTGTCCCCCAACACCATGAGAACCGGAACAGGGGCGGCGGCCGTAACCGACAGGCACCACAGCAAGGCAGCAAGCAGCGGCAAGATGCGCGACGTCATTCTCTCTGTAGAACACCTGACCATGAAGTTCGTCAGTCCTGTCGGTTCGTTGACGGTGCTGGATGATATCAATTTCACGGTCGGTCGCCGCGAGTCGGTCGCGATCGTCGGCGCCTCGGGTTCGGGCAAGTCGACCCTGCTGGCGCTGCTCGCGGGCCTCGAGATCCCGAGCGCTGGTCGCTGCGTGCTGGCCGGCCACGATCTGGGCAGCCTCGACGAGGACGGTCGCGCGCGCGTGCGCCGCGCCCACGTCGGCTTCGTGTTCCAGCAGTTCCACCTGTTGCCGGCCTTCACCGCGCTGGAAAACGTGATGCTGCCGCTGGAACTCGGTGGCGCCGCCGATGCGCGTGCCCGCGCAGCGGCGACGCTCGGCGAAGTCGGACTCGCCGAGCGGCTCACCCACTATCCGCGCCAGCTGTCGGGCGGCGAGCAGCAGCGCGTCGCGCTCGCGCGCGCCTACTGCATGCGGCCCGATCTGCTGCTGGCCGACGAACCAACGGGCAACCTCGACGAGCGGACGGCCGCGCAGGTCATCGACCTGATGTTCCACCTGAACCGGGACGCGGGCACCACGCTCGTGCTCGTGACGCACGACGAACGCCTGGCGCAGCGCTGTGAACGACGCATCCGTCTGCATGGCGGGCGGCTCCAGGATGACTGAGCGCGAAGCCCCGCCGATTGCGATGGGGGCCACGGCGGCCTTGGCCGCGCGCCTGTTCCGCCGCGATCTGCGCAGTGCGCCGTGCGCGATCATCGTGCTGGCCGCGCTGGTCGCGGTCGCCGCCATCACGGCCGTCGGCTCGTTCACCGATCGCGTGCGGCTGGCGCTCGAAGCGCAGTCCAGCGCGTTGCTCGCGGCCGATCTGGCCCTGGTCTCCAGCGAACCGATTCCCGCAACGTTCGCCGCGCGCGCCACGGCCGCAGGTATCGACACCACCGAGCTGCTGTCGATGCGCAGCGTCGTGTCGCACGCGGACCAGTTGCAGCTCGTCGAACTGAAGGCGGTCACGGACGGCTACCCGCTGCGCGGCGAGCTGATGATTGCGGAGGCGATGTTCGCACCGGGACAGCCCGCCCGCGGCATCCCCCCGCGCGGCGAAGCGTGGGTCGAAGGACGTCTGCTGCAACGGCTGGGGCTCGCCCCCGGGGCCGAGATCACGATCGGCGACGCGCGCTTCAAGGCCTCGAAGCTCATCGTGCTCGAACCCGATCGCGCCGGCAGCTTCTTCGCCATCGCGCCGCGCGTGATGCTGAACCTTGCGGACATTCCCGCCACGAACCTGATCGCGCCGGGCAGCCGCGTGCAACACGGCCTGCTGTTCGCCGGCGCCCGCAAACCGCTGGCCGCGCTGCGCGAGGCGCTGGTCACGGGGCCGCATGCGCGCTGGCAGACGCCGGGCGACGCGCGGCCCGAAATCCGCGCGGCGATGACGCATGCCGGCCAGTTCCTCGGCCTGGCGACGCTCGTGGCGACGACGCTCTCCGGCGTTGCCATTCTGCTCGCCGCGCGCAGCTTCTCGCGTTCGCGCTTCGACGCGATCGCCCTGCTGCGCACGCTGGGTGCGACACGCGCGCAGCTCGCGCTGCTGCTGATTGGTGAATTCCTGCTGCTCGGCATCGTCGCGGCGACGCTAGGCACCGTGGCGGGTTACGGCCTGCAGTTCGGCCTCGCGAGCGTGCTCGAAGACTGGACCCAGGCGGCACTGCCGCTGCCCTCGTGGCGACCTGCCGTGCAGGGACTGGTCGGCGGCGTGGTCGCGGTCACCGGGTTCGCGCTCGCGCCGCTGCTCGAACTGCGCGATGTGCCGCCGGTGCGCATCCTGCGCGCGGACGTCGAGCCGCCGCGCACGCGCGGTGCCTCGACCTTCCTGTACGCGGCGCTCGCCATCGGCCTGCTGGCGCCCTGGAACAGTGGCGACTGGCAACTGACGGCGTGGTCACTGGCCGGCTTCGCCGCGACGCTCGCCACGCTTGCGCTGGCCGGCAGCGGCCTGATCGCGGCGGTCGCCGCGCTGAGACCGCGCGTCAGCGTGGCGTGGCGCGCGGGCTTCGCCAACATCGCGCGCCGGCGCCGCCAGAGCCTGTGGCAGATCATCGCGCTGGGACTAGGCGTGCTGGCACTGCTGCTGCTCGGCATCCTGCGCACCGATCTGCTGTCGCAATGGCGCGCGACCCTGCCGCCGGACGCGCCCGACCAGTTCCTGATCAACATTCAGCCCGACCAGGTCGGGCCGCTGCAGGACTTCCTCGACGAACGGGGCGTCACGGGCACGCAGTTCTACCCGATGTACCGTGCACGCCTCCTCGCGATCGCCGGCAAGGCGGTGAACCCGGACGCCTACGAAGACCCGCGCGCGCGGCGCCTCGCCGACCGCGAATTCAACCTGTCGTCTGCCACCGCCCTGAAGGACGACAATCGCGTGACGGCCGGGACGTTCTGGCGCGGCGACGCCGGCCCGCAGTTCTCGGTCGAGGTCGAGATCGCGAAAACGCTGGGCATCAAACTCGGCGACAGCCTGCGCTTCAGCATTGCCGAGCGCGAAGTCGAAGCGCGGGTGACGAGCCTGCGCGAGGTGAACTGGGACACGATGCAGGCGAATTTCTTCGTCGTGGCGCCGCCCGCGCTCCTGGCCGACCAGCCGGCGACCTACATCACGAGCTTCAAGCTGCCGCCACCCGACACCGCGCTGCTGTCCGCGCTCGTCGCGCGTTTCCCGAGCGTGACGGCGATCGATGTCGGCGCCCTGCTGACCCAGATCCGCGGCATCATGACGCGCGCCACTGGCGCCGTGGAATTCGTGTTCATGTTCACGCTGGCGGCAGGCCTCGTGGTGCTGTTCGCGGCGCTGCAGGCCACGCAGGCAGAGCGCCTGTACGACGCGACGATCATGAAGACGCTGGGCGCATCGCGGCTGACGATTGCGCAGGCGATTGCCGCGGAATTCACCGCCCTCGGCGTCTGCGCCGGCCTGATCGGCGCCGCGGGCGCCTGGCTGACGGGCTGGCTGCTCGCCACCCGCGTCATGCGCGTCGACTACGGCTTTCAGCCCTGGCTTTTCGCCAGCGGGATTGCGATCGGCGTGACGGGGATCGTCGGCGTCGGCGTGTTCGCGATCGTGCGCGCGCTGCGTGCACCGGTGGCGACGATCCTGCGCCGCATCTGATGGCGCCTAGGTCTGGACCCGCTCGTCGCCGGCCGCGGACCACGGCGGGCTCACGATCGCGGCGAAGCGCAGCACGGCCTCGCCGAGGTTCTCGATCCACTGCGTGGCGCCGGCGGGAATGATCGCGGCGGCACCGGTCTCGAGCACCGCGGCCTCCCCGTCGATGTGCAGCCGCCCGCGTCCCTGCAGCACGAAATACACTTCGGTGCGGTCGAGCCGGTGCGGAAATGTCGCGCCCAGCGCGCCGACTTCGGCGAGCGCGAACGAGTACGGCAATTCGCAGTCACCGTGGGCCGGGTGCAACAATTCGCGAATCGTGCAGCCATCGATGGCAACGAACGGAACACAATCATCGGAATGTTTGACCAGCATGCGCGTGAGCCCTGATAAGATTCGCTCGACTGATCCTAGCGCAGTCGCGTTCACGCGCCGTCGGCGCCAGGTTCGCTGACGCGGAGCACGACTAGCCATGACACCTTACCTGGGCAGCCCCGAGTTCAAGCACGGCGCCACGACGCCGCTCGGCGTGCTCGTCTGCAATCTCGGCACGCCGGCGGCACCGACCACCGGCGCGGTCCGGCGCTATCTCGCCGAATTCCTCGCCGATCCGCGCGTCGTCGAACTGCCGCGGCTGCTGTGGTTGCCGCTGCTCCACGGCATCATCCTGAACGTGCGGCCGCGTCGCTCGGCGCACGCCTACCGCACGATCTGGAGCGAGCGCGGCTCGCCGTTGATGCTGCATTCCGAGGCCCAGCGCGACGGCCTGCAGTCACGGCTCGCCGAGCAGGTGCCCGGTGGCGTCGTGGTGGCGCTCGGCATGCGCTATGGCGAGCCGTCGATCGCGAGCGCGCTGCGCGGGCTCGCCCAGGCCAACGTGCGCCGCGTGCTGGTGCTGCCGCTGTACCCGCAATACTCGGCGCCGTCGACCGCGTCCGTCCTCGATGCGGTGAGCCGCGAACTGATGCAGTGGCGATGGGTACCCGAACTGCGCACCGTCAACGATTACCACGCCGACCCGGCCTATATCGCGGCGCTCGCAAGTTCGGTGCGCGAACACTGGGCGACCCACGGCCGCGGCGAGCGGCTGATGATGTCGTTTCACGGCATCCCGCGCTCGTATTTCCTCGCCGGGGATCCCTACTACTGCCAGTGCCAGGCCACCGGCCGGCTACTGGCGGAGACCCTCGGCCTCACGCCCGGAGAATGGATCCTGACCTTCCAGTCGCGTTTCGGGCGCGAGCCCTGGCTGCAGCCGTACACCGATCACACGCTGGAGGCGATGGCACGCGATGGCCTCAAGCGCATCGACGTCGTGTGTCCGGGTTTCGCGGCCGACTGCCTGGAGACGCTCGAGGAAATCGCGATCCAGAACAACGATGCGTTCGTCGCGCTCGGCGGCACGGCATTACGCTACATTCCCGCGCTCAATGCGCGCGCCGATCACCTCGATGCGTTGAGCTCACTCGTGCTGCGTCACTGCCAGGGCTGGCCCGAACTCACCCGCCCGTTCGACGCCGGGGAAGCGGCCGCGGTCGCTGCACGCGCGCGGACCCTGGGCGCTGAGGCCTGAGGCTGCGCGCATCGGGGATGAAGCGCTGAAGGCGGGCGGCTTGCGGTGGCAGCGCGCCGCCCCGCACGCGCTCAGCCCGTGACCTCCACGCCGCGCCAGAACGCCACGTAGCCCTCGATGTGTTTTGCCTCGGGCTTGCACGCCGGGTAATACCAGCAGGCGTCCTTGTTGACCTCTTCGCCGACGACGACATCGTAGTAGCTCGCCGTCCCTTTCCAGCCGCACACCGTATGCGTCTCGCTCGGCCGCACGTGTTCGCGGCGCAGCGATGCCGGCGGAAAGTAATGATTGCCCTCCACGATGTGGGTGTCCCCGGACTCCGCGAGCACGACGCCCTTCCAGCGAGCTGTAGCCATGATGCCTCCTCAGTGAGCCGCGCTGCCCTGCACGCTGATGATGATGGTCCGGCGCTGGGCGGTGCGC
Source organism: Gammaproteobacteria bacterium Ga0077536 (assembly GCA_001464935.1). Lineage (GTDB taxonomy): Bacteria > Pseudomonadota > Gammaproteobacteria. The sequence continues at coordinate 67,620 of LNEL01000040.1, read as the reverse complement.
CGATGTTCCCACAGATAGATGCCCTGCCAGGTGCCGAGCGCGCAGCGTCCAGCGCTGACGGGCACTGTCAGGCTTACGTTGGTCAGCACGCTTCGGATGTGCGCCGGCATGTCGTCCGGCCCTTCGGCGTCGTGCCGCCAGAGCGCATCGCCGTCCGGCGCGATGCGGGCGAGAAAGCGTTCGAGGTCCTCGCGCACCACCGGATCCGCGTTCTCGGTGATCGCGAGGGACGCGCTCGTGTGCTGCACGAAGAGATGGCACAGGCCCGTGACAACGCCCGACGCGCGCACCGCGGCCCCGACCTCGGCGGTGATCTCGATCGTGCCCCGGCCGCGCGTGGCCACCGCGAGTGCGCTCTGCTGCAGCACGAACCCCGGCGCTGCGGCTTCACCCGACATCGTGCAGGACATCGGCAAGCGGGCGGCGCGTCTGTGACGGCACGGCCTGAGGGTAGCCGAACCAGATCAGCCCGACCGTGAACTCGCGCTCGACGTCGGCGCCAATCGCCGCGAAAAACCGCGGATCACGCGTGACCTTGCCGGTCGACCACTTGGTACCGAGGCCGGACGCCCACAGGCACAGCGAGAAGTTGTGCACGGCGCAGCTGCAGGCCGCGTAGTCCTCGCGTTCGGTGTCGGGATTCTCGCTGCGACGACAGGTCACGACCAGCCAGCCGGGCATCGCGAGCCAGCGCTGGCGCTTGTTCGCAGCCGCGGCGTCGCCGCTCTTCGCGCGGACGAGTTCGGTGTTCAGCTCGACGATGCGCGCGACGGCCGTGGCCCCGAGCAGGTAGAAGCGCCACGGTTCGGTGCGGTGGTGATTCGGTACCCAGCGCGCGTGGTCGAGCGCGGCGAGCACGAGTTCGCGCGGCGGCACGTCCGCCGTGAAGTCATGGATGGTCCGACGCGCCTCGATCACGCGCGCGAGGGTTGCCGCATCCGCAGCCGTGTTGTCCATTGCATTCATCCTCATGGCTTCTCGCATCCCCCGTGCCCGACCAGGGCGTCGAATGGGGAATCATCGCGGGTCGTTGCGTCGATCCCGGGCAGTGGCGACAATGGCCGTCTCGCCATGAAGTTTCTCACACTGTTTGTCCTGCTGCTGCTGTCCGCGGCCTCTGTGCGCGCGGCAGAACCCGTGGCCGAGCGCACGCGTTTTCGCGCCGCCTACGATGCCGCGCTCGCCGGGCGCCCGACCGCCACCGGTCTCGCGCGCGGGCTCGAACAGTACCCGCTGTACGCGTACCTCGATTACCTCGCGCTGAAGCCGCGACTCTCGTCGCTGCCGGTCGCGCAGGTCGAGGCCTTCCTCGCCGGCGAACAGCACACCTACCTCGGCCATCGGCTGCGCGCGGAATGGCTGCGCCAGCTCGGCCAATTGCACCAGTGGCCGCTGCTCGTGCGCTTCGCGGCAAAGACCACGGATCCCTCGCTTGGCTGCCTGGTGTTGCGCGCCCGGATGGAAACGGGCCAGCTGCGCGCGGTCACGCCGGAAGTCGAAGCGCTCTGGCTGCTCGGCCGCTCGCAGAACCCGGCCTGCGATCCGGTGTTCGAGCATCTACGTCAGATCGGCGCGCTGTCGGAAGACCTGGTGCTGCGCCGGGTCTGGCTCGCGCTCGGCGAGAACCGCGACCAGCTCGCGAATTTCCTGCTGCGGCGATTCACGACCGGCCCCGGCACGCTCGATGCGACCTTGAAGCAGCTCGCGGCCCAGCCGGCGCAGGTGCTGCAGTTGCCGGGCCTGCGAACCGACACGCCACGCACGCGGGCGGCGATCGGCCTCGGCCTGATCATGCTCGCCGGCAAGGATCCGGCACGGACGCAGGCGCTGTGGCGCGATGCGCGCGGGCGCTACCGCTTCAAGGAGCGGGAAGCCGGCGTGATTCTGCGCGCCATCGCCCTCGGTGCCGTCAACCGCCAACACCCCGAACGGCGCGCGATGCTCGCCAACGTGCCGGCCAGCGGCGTCGACGCCACGCTGGAACGCATGCGGATCCGGGAAGCGCTGCAGGCGCGCGACTGGGTGCGTCTCGAGGCATGGACCGCGGAACCCGCCGTCACGCCGACGAATGTGCTGCGCTGGCGCTACTGGCATGCGCGCGCGCTCGTCGAACAGGGCAAGGCCGCCGACGCGACAACGGCGTTCCGGGCCGTGGCCGGCGAACGCGACTATTACGGCTTTCTCGCCAGCGACGCCCTGAAGACCGACTATTCGCTGGGCCACCGCGCGGTGGCGCCGACGGCGGAAGAAGTCGCCCGCATCGGCGCGAACCCCGGCGTCGCGCGTGCCCGCGAGTTCTATCGCCTCGGACTGCGCACGCAGGCGCATCAGGAGTGGCAGTGGCTGATCACGAACCTGCCGAAGCGGGACGTCGAAGTCGCCGCCCACCTCGCGCACGACTGGGGCTGGTTCGACCGCTCGATCATCGCACTCGGCGCGGTGCAGTCCTACGATGATCTCGAGCTGCGCTTTCCGCTGCTGTTCGAGGGCGAGGTGCGGGCAGCGGCCAAGCGCCGCGGGCTCGCGCCGGCACTGGTGTACAGCATCATCCGCGGCGAAAGCGCCTTCGTCACCGACGCGCGTTCGGTGGCCGGCGCCCTCGGGCTGATGCAGTTGCTGCCGGGCACCGCCGAAGAAACGGCGCGCCACCTCGGCACGGCGTGGCGCGGCACCGGCGATCTGCTGAGCCCGGCCAAGAACATCATGCTCGGGTCGGAATACCTGCGCCGGGTGATGCGGCAGTTCGGCGGCAGCTTTCCGCTTGCGGCCGCGGCCTACAACGCCGGTCCCGGCCGGGTGAAATCCTGGTTGCCCGGCAGCGGCTGCGTGCCGGCCGACATCTGGGTCGAATTGATCCCTTTCATGGAAACCGAGGGCTATGTCCGCCGCGCATTGTTCTATGCTGCCATCTACGAGCATCGGATGGGCGAATCCATGACTCCCCTGTCCAGCAGGCTGGCCGACCTCACGCGCGCGGGCGCGACCGGCAACTGCTGACCTGCCTCACCAAGCGGAGCGTCGAACCATGAACTTGCCATCACGCCGGGTCGCCCTGATCGGCGGCAGCGGTTTCGTCGGCCGCAGCATCAGCGAACATCTGGCCCGCGAGGGCATCGAGCAGCGCATTCTGACCCGTTCGCGGGAACGCGCCCGCGCGAGCTGGCCGCTGCCTGGCGCCAGCTGCGTCGAATGCAATCCGTACGACGCCGCGTCCCTCGCCAGCGCACTGTCGGACTGTGACGTCGCGATCAATCTGGTCGGCATCCTCAACGAGCGCGGTGACAATGGCGCCGGCTTCCAGCGCGCGCACGTGGACCTCACCCGCACCGTGCTCGCGGCCTGCGCGGACGCGGGTGTCACGCGCTACCTGCACATGAGTGCGCTGAACGCCGCACCCGTCGCGCCCAGCCATTACCTGCGCACGAAAGGCGAAGCGGAGCGCCTGGTGCGCGCAGCACCGGCCGGCCTCGCGACGACGATCTTCCGGCCGTCGGTGATCTTCGGGCCCGGCGACGGTCTGTTCTGTCGCTTCGACGCGCTGCTGGCCCTGTCACCGCTGCTGCCGCTCGCCTGCGCGTCGGCGCGCTTCCAGCCCGTCTATGTCGGCGACGTCGCGAGCGCCTTCGTGCGCGCCATCGACGATCGGCGCAGTGTCGGCCAGGCCTACGATCTCGGCGGTCCTGCGGTGATGACGCTCGAAGAGATCGTGCGACTGGTCGTGCGCGTGACCGGCCGCACACGGCTGATCCTGCCACTCGGCATGCTCGCCTCGCGCCTCCAGGCCGAAGTCTTCGAGCATCTGCCGGGCAAACCATTCTCGCGCGACAACTTCCGCTCGGCCACGCAGGACAGCGTGCTCACCGGTGCGAACGGGCTCACGGCGCTCGGGATCACGCCGACCGCTGTCGACGCCGTGATCGACACGCTGTTGCGTGGCGGCGGCGAGCGCATGCGCTACGACCGGCTGCGCCGGCACGCCGGGCGCTGAGGCGTCCCGCGCCCGCCGGCCGCACGCGATGAAGATCTACCGCGTCGGAGGCGCCGTTCGCGATCGGCTGCTGGGCCTGCCGATCGTCGACTGCGACTGGGTGGTCGTCGGCGCGAGCGAGGACGAGATGCTCGCGCAGGGCTACACGCGGGTCGGCAAGGACTTTCCGGTCTTTCTGCACCCGGACACGCACGAGGAATACGCGCTGGCGCGCACCGAGCGCAAACAGGGCAGCGGCTACACGGGCTTCGCGGTCGATGTCGCGCGCAGCGTCACGCTCGAGCAGGATCTCGCGCGCCGCGATCTGACGATCAACGCGATGGCGGAAGAGGCTGACGGCACGATCATCGATCCGTACGGAGGCCGCCGCGATCTCGCGCAGCGCGTGCTGCGCCATGTCACCGCAGCCTTCACCGAGGATCCCCTGCGCGCGCTGCGCGTCGGGCGCTTCGCCGCCCGTTTCGATTTCACGGTGGCACCGGAAACGATGGCGCTGATGCGCGCGATCACCGCCTCCGGCGAACTCGACACGCTGACGCCCGAACGCGTGTGGCGCGAACTCGAACGCGCACTCGGCGAAGCGCATCCGCAGCGTTTCTTCGAAGTGCTGCGCGAGTGCGGCGCGCTGCGCGTGGTGCTGCCGGAGGTCGACGCACTGTTCGGCGTGCCGCAGCCGGCGCAGCATCATCCGGAGATCGACTGCGGTGCCCACCTGATGCTGTGCCTGGCGGCGGCGGCGCGCGCCGGAGCCGACGCACGGGTGCGCTTCGCCGTGCTGGTGCACGATCTCGGCAAGGCGACGACGCCGGCGGCGAAGCTGCCGCAACACATTGGTCATGAAGAACGCAGCGTCGGCCTGCTGAACGGCCTCTGCGATCGCCTGCGCGTGCCGCAGGCCTGTCGCGAACTCGCGGTGCTCGTCGCGCGCCATCACACCAACGTGCATCGAGCGCTCGAACTGAAAGCGTCCACGGTGGTCGACCTGCTCGACAAACTCGACGCCTATCGTCGTCCGGCACGCTTCGAGGAGTGCCTGCTCGCCTGCGAGTGCGACGCGCGCGGCCGTGCGGGATTCGAGGACCGGCCCTATCCGCAGGCCGCGCGCTTGCGCGAGGCACTGGTGGTTACTCGTGAGATCGACGTCGCGGCGATCGTCGCCGAACACGGGCCGGGGCCGCAGATCAAGACTCTATTGCGCGAAGCACGGATTATGGCGCTCAAGGCCGTGTCCCGCGACTAGCGCGCGCGACCACCGGGCGGATCAGCCTCGCCAGAGGCTGGTGGGATCGAACGCGCTATTTGCAGACGTACTGGATCGCGACCACATCGCCCTGCTGCAGCGGCGCGCCGAGCACGATGATGCCGCTGCCGGACAACGGAAACGTGTCACGGCGGACTTCGTGGCGGCCTCCACCGGCAGGCAGAATGAAAGTGCCGTTGGTGCTCTTGTCGGTGATCGTGCAGCGGCCGCGGCTGTACTGCGCCGTGAAATGCTGGCGCGACACCAGGTCGTTCTTCACAGTCAGATCGTTCTGTGTGCCGCGTCCGATCGAGATCACCGGGCGCTCCGCGCTGACCGCCACCGTATCGCCGCCAAAGGCAAAACTCACCAGTTCATAGCGCCGTTCTTCGGGCTTGGACTTCTCGACGGACGCGGCGGTGATGGCCTCGACGTCCCAGATGATTTCATATAACGCGACGTGTTCGAAGGACACGAAATTCCAGGTTTCGTCGTCGACATAGCGCGACACCGCGCGATAGATGCGCGGCAGGGCGTCGATCACCGGCACCGTCGCCAGGGTCTGTTCGCCCTTCGCATTGCGCGCGGCCCAATGGGCGATCTTCGCCGTCTCGCTCATCAGGTCGTCCTTGACGCCGACGACGCTGCCGAAGTGCATGCCGATGCGCAGTTTCAGCGCGGGCGTGCGCGCATCGCCGGGATACGCTTCGCCGATCCGCGCGTGCAGTTCGCAGGCGGCGGCGGCCGCATCGGCGGGATCGTGGAAGAAGCACATGATTTCGTCGCCGAGCTCGGCGGTGACCCGGCCCTGGTGCTGCTCGGTGATCTCGACCATGCGCGCGATGCACGCGGCCGTCAGTTCGCGTGCCGCGGCGTCGCCGATCGTTTCATAGAGTGACGTGCTGCCGACGATGTCGGCGAACAGGATGACCTGCTGCGAGGTCGAGCGATCGCTAGTCTGTTTTGCCATGGCGCTGTGCCCGTGCCTGTTGCGGCGTGCCGCGTGGGACCTGCCTGTCCGGTGTTGCCCGAAGAGCATAGGGGAATTCGGCAATAGGCGCCCAAACTGAAGGGGTCCTGCATGAAACCGCTCAATGCGCTGCGGCTTTACCCCACAGCGCCTGCAGCCGGTCATCGCGCCCGCAGTTGAAGCGGTAGAACTCGTAGCGCACGGGATTCTTTCGATAGTAGTCCTGGTGGTAGTCCTCGGCCGGGTAGAACGCCGCGGCCTCGTTGATCTCCGTGACGATTGGCCCCGGCAGTGTCCCGCCGGCGCTCAACGCCGCGAGGCTCGCTTTCGCCGCGGCGGCCTGGTCCGCGTCATGCACGAAGATCGCCGACCTGTATTGCGTGCCGCCATCGCAGAACTGCCGGTCTGCGGTCACCGGGTCGATGTTGTGCCAGAAGACCTCGAGCAGTCGCTCGTAGCTAATCCTTGTCGGATCGTAGATCACCCTCAATGCTTCGGCGTGCCCGGTGCCGCCGGCCGAGACCTGCTCGTAGGTCGGGTTCGGCACCGTGCCGCCCGTATACCCCGAGATGGTCGCGACCACGCCGTCGAGCGCATCGAACGGCGGCTCCATGCACCAGAAGCAACCGCCGGCGAAGGTCGCGGCGGCCTGCCCCTGTGCCGGCTCCGGACTGACCGGCGTCGACGGAGACCCGGCCGCGAACGCCGGGACCATGCCCAGCCACCACAGGAAGACGAACGCGCGAAGCATCATGGTGCAGTCTCTGCTGGAAGTTGTGGCCCGGTTCGACTGTCCCGCGCGGGCGAAGTTGCCGCCGCTCACAGACGGTGCTTTTCATTGCGCAGACGCAGGCCGAGCAGGGGGTGCGTATAGTCGCGACCAAGCGCGATCACCTTGCAGCGCGTGCCCATTTCGCTCGGCAACAGCAGGATGCGCGCCTCGAGTGCGAGCCGCGCATGTGGCGCGGGATCGGCAAGCCGCTGCTGCAGCAGGGCCTCGACGCCGCAGCCGAGCAGAAAGTTCGCCTGGCTCGCAAAGCCGAGCACGTCGAAACCCGCTTCGACGGCGTCCTCGGCAACGCCGGTGAAATCGACCGAGGCGGTGATGTCCTGCAGCCCCGGATGCAGCAGCGGATCGTCGTGCACGCGATGGCGCCAGTAGCAGCGCAGGCTGCCGCTGTCACGGCTTGCGTGGTAGCGCTCGTGGCGCGGGTCGCCGTAGTCGATCAGCAGCGCGACGCCCCGGCGCAGAAAGCGCGCGAGATCGGCGATCCACAGCGACTGCCGGAGGTTGAGCTCGGACAGGTAATCGGCGGGCGGCGGGCCGGGCTCGAAGCAGTGCGCGACGCGGGCGGCCAGGTCGGCCTCGGCCGGCCAGCGGGTCCACTGCAGCTGCGCGCGGACATCGAGCGTGACGCCGCGCTCGTACGTCTGGCCGTCGGCCCGCTCGAACACGCGGACGGGCAGGGAATCGAGCACCTCGTTCGCGATCACCACGCCGTCGAGTGGTGTGGCCGGCGCGTCGCTCAGCCACTGCACGCGCTCGGCTATCGCCGGCGGCTGCGCGCGCAGCGTCTCACGCTGACGCTCACGCAGTTCCGGGCTCAGTTCGACGATGTAATAGGTGTCGGGCAGAGCCCCCAGATGCGCGAGTTCGGCGAGCAGGCTCGCGGCCAGGCGGCCCGTGCCGCCACCGAACTCGATGATGGCGCCACCGATCTGTGCGAGCACCTCGGCACACTGGCGGGCCAGGCTCGCGCCGAACAGCGCCGACACCTCGGGCGCGGTGACGAAGTCGCCGTCGCGCCCGAACTTGCGCGCCCCGGCCACGTAATAGCCGAGACCCGGTGCGAACAGCGCGAGATCCATGAACACATCGAAGGGCAGACGCCCGTCGGCCGCCGCGATCGCCTGCACGATGCGTTCACGCAGCAGTGCGGCGTGCGCTAACTCATCGGCGCCGGGATCGGGTAATCTCGTTCGGGTTTCCATGACCACTCCTCGACGGTGATCGCATCACCGCGCCGCATCGTAAGCAAACCGATGGACAAAGTCGCTCTCATCACCGGCGGCGCGCGGCGGCTAGGCGCTGCCATCGCCGAAGAACTGCATGCCGCGCGCTACCGGCTCGCGATTCATTGCCAGCACTCGACCGCCGAAGCCGCAGCGCTGGCCGCGCGCCTGAACGCGTTGCGCCCGGCGTCCGCGTTCGTGGTGACGGCCGATCTGCGCGACGAAAGCGCGACGTCGGCGCTGGTGTCGACGGTGGCCGCGCACTGGGGCAGGCTCGATGCGCTCGTCAACAACGCGGCCGTGTTCCAGCCGGCACCGCTCGCGTGTGCGACCAGCGAGGAATGGTCACAGACGATGGACGTGAACCTGCGGGCCCCGTTCCTGCTCGCGCAGGCCGCTGCACCACTGCTGGCGGCGGCGGAGGGTGCGATCGTCAACATCACGGACATCTATGCGGACCGGCCCAAGGCCGGCTTCGTGATTTACTGTGCCGCCAAGGCGGGACTCGCCGGACTCACGCGCGCGCTAGCGCGCGAACTCGCGCCGGCCGTGCGGGTGAACGGTGTGGCACCGGGGGCCATCCTGTGGCCGGAAACGGCCTCGGCCGACACGCGGCAGGCGCTGCTCGATCGCACGCCACTCGGGCGCTGCGGGGAACCGGCCGACATCGCCCAAGCCGTGCGCTACCTGCTGGAAGCGCGTTTCGTGACCGGGCAAATCATCGCCGTCGATGGCGGGCGCAACCTCAACGACTGATTTCGCGCACCTGCGGCCCGACCTTCAGCACCGGCAGCGGTGAACCGAGGTACCAGCGTTTCGCCTCGTTGTCGTACCACCAGTACTGTTCGTCGCGCACGGTATTCGCAATGTGCGAGTCCACTTCGTAGAACTCGACCTGCGCAATCACGCGCGCCTCATCACCGTCGTTGCTGACTACCTGTTCGCCGACGTCATAGCCGGTGACCTTGTACCCGGCATAAGCCGCGAGGTTCGGCGCGGGCAGCGGCGCGTCCTTGCCCTTCAGATACTCGCTGGCCTGCTCGAAATAGCCCCAGCGGATGAGCTTGCGGTAGGTTTCGACCGCCTGCACGAACGCCTTGTCGCGACGTTCGGCGCCCGGCCCCTTGACCAGCGAGCACGCGGTCAGCGTCGCGACGCACAGCGCGACGGCGAGCAGTTTGATGGCATGGCGTGAAATCAGCATCGGCTCAGGGTCCTTTTTCCGTCGGGGACATCTGCGGCACGGCGTCGAGCCCGGGCAAGGCCACGCGCGCAAGGGGCGCGACCGTCGGCACCATCGCCTGCCAGAGTTCAGCGTAGGACACGCCGAGCACGGGATGGCGTTCGTCGCCTGCGATCTCGGCGAGGGGGCCGAGCACGAAGGCCTGTTCGGTAATCTCGGCCCGCGGCAGCGTGAGACCTGCGGTTTCGAGCACCAGATCGTCATAGGTCAGCACGTCGAGATCGAGCGTGCGGGCGGAGAATCGCGGCCCGCCGCGGCGACGGCCACAGCGGTCTTCGAATCCGCGCAGCGTCTGCGCGAGCGCGAGCGGCGCGAGCGTGGTGTCGATGCCGACGACCATGTTCAGGAAATCCTCGCCCTCGAAGCCGACCGCTGGCGTGCGATAGACGGCGGAACACAGCAGCGGACCGAAACTGTCGCTCAGCAATTCGAGCGCCGCGAGCACGTTGGCCGCCGGCGCGATGTTGCTGCCGATGCTGAGGTAGGCGCGCGCCATGCGTCTTTCAGTCCGCCACGCGTTTGCGCTCGATCATCACGCCGACATCGCGTGCCTGGCGCACGGCCGACTTCTTGTTGATGCGCAGGCGCAGCCATTTGACGTTGAACTCGGTGAGGATGGCGGCGCAGATCGCCTCGGCGAGCGCTTCGACGAGCAGGAAGCCGCCCGTCTCGGCGATCTGCATGATGCGTTTGGTGACGGACTTGTAGTCGACGGTGTCGTCGATCGAGTCGCTCCTGCCGGCCGCGCTGATGTCGGTGCCGAGATCGACGTCGATGTGCAGCGTCTGCTTGAACTGGCGTTCCCAGTCCCAGAGCCCGATCACCGCATCGACCTTGAGATCGTGCAGGAACACGATGTCCATGGCGCCCGTTGAACTCGTCTGCGTCGCTGGCATGTGGGTCATCGCGGAATTGATCTGCGCCGCAGTATAAATCGAATCGGACTTGATCCGCCCGATCGCATCGATTCCAATACGCCCCATGCTGAGCGCCCTCGCCTTCGCCGTCTTCGGGTATCTGCTCGGTTCGGTTTCCTCCGCCATCCTGATCTGCAAGCTGCTCGGCAAGGCCGATCCGCGCTCGACCGGCTCGGGCAATCCGGGCGCCACGAATGTGCTCCGCAGCCACGGCCGCGGACCCGCCGCCGCCACCCTCGCCGGCGACGTCGCGAAGGGCGTGCTGCCGGTGCTGCTCGCAAAGCTGCTCGGCATGAGCCCGCTGGTCATCGCGCTCGCCGGACTCGGCGCATTTCTCGGCCACCTGTTTCCGGTGTTCTTCAATTTTCGCGGCGGCAAGGGCGTGGCGACCTACATCGGCGTGCTGTTCGGCATGTCGCTGTGGCTCGGCGGCAGTTTCGCCGCGATCTGGCTCGCAACGGCGGCCATCACGCGTTATTCATCTCTTGCCGCGCTCGTGGCGGCCGCCGTCACGCCAATCGTGGCCCTGGTCGGCGGCATGCCGGTGTCGATTGCGCTGGCACTGGCGGTGATGGCGGTGGCGATCTTCTGGCGGCACGGCGAGAACATCGCACGCCTGCGGGCGGGCACCGAGAGCAGGATCGGTCAGCGCAAGTCCTGAGCCCCGGCGCCGGGCGCCACGAGTTCCGCAAGTGACCAGCGCGGGCGCACGGCGAAGGCCTCGTCGGCGCGGTCACCTGCCGCCAACCGCAGATATCCCGCGTACGCGACCATCGCGCCGTTGTCCGTACAGAACTGCGGCGCCGGATAACACACGCGCGCGCCGCACTCGCGGCCGAGCGCATCGAGCGCCGAGCGCAGCATGCGATTCGCGCTGACGCCGCCGGCGACGATCAGGGTCCGCCGCCCGCTCTGCTTCAGCGCGCGCCGGCACTTGATGACGAAGGTGTCGACGACCGCTTCGGAGAAGGCGAGCGCGATGTCGGGCGCGGCCGCCGGCTCGCCGGCATGCGCGCGCACGGTCGTCGCGGTATAGGTCTTCAGGCCGCTGAAGCTGAAATCGAGCCCGGGCCGGTCGGTCATCGGGCGCGGAAAACGGAACCGGCCGGGCGTGCCGCCGGCGGCGAGGCGCTCGATGGCGGGGCCACCGGGATAGCCGAGACCCAGCAGCTTCGCGGCCTTGTCGAAGGCTTCGCCGGCCGCGTCGTCGAGCGACTCGCCGAGCACCGTGTAGCGCCCGAGCCCCGCGACGTCGACCAGCAGGCTGTGCCCGCCGGACACCAGCAGCGCCAGGAACGGAAATGACGGCGGGTCGGGCTCGAGCATCGGCGCCAGCAGATGCGCCTCCATGTGATGCACGCCGACGGCCGGGATCCCGAGGCCGAACGCGAGGCCCTGGGCCACGCCCGCCCCGACCAGCAGCGCCCCGATGAGCCCCGGACCGGCCGTGTAGGCAATCCCGTCAAGGTCGGTGTGAGTCATCCCGGCTTCCGCCAGGACGTTGTTTATCAGCGGTAAAGTGCGCCGGACGTGATCCCGCGAGGCGAGCTCGGGCACTACTCCGCCATAGGCCTGATGCATCTCGATCTGGCTGAACAGCGCGTGGGCGAGCAGGCCCCGGTCACCGTCATAGAGGGCGACGCCGGTTTCGTCGCAGGAGGTTTCGATGCCCAATACGCGCATGGCGGCTTTTCCCAGGGTGGACAAGGTGGAGACTGGTCGTTAGGATTCGCAAGTTAACGTTGAACGAATACTGCCCAACCAACCGAGAAGCCCAGTCTATGCCTTCTGTGCGAGTCCGCGAAAACGAGCCCTTTGATGTCGCCATGCGCCGCTTCAAGCGCGCCTGCGAAAAAGCCGGTGTGCTGGCCGAAGTCCACAAGCGCGAATATTACGAAAAGCCGACGCAGGAACGTAAGCGCAAGGCTGCTGCCGCGGTCAAGCGCTGGCAGAAGAAGGCCGCGCGCCAGCTGGCCCGCCGCACTCGCCCGTACTGACAGCCGCCCGCGCCGGCCCGTGCCGGCGCCTGATCTCATGCCGTCCGAGCTGAAAACCCGCCTCACGGAAGACGTGAAGACCGCGATGAAGGCGGGCGACAAGTCACGCCTGGGCACCCTGCGGTTCATGCTCGCCGCGGTCAAACAGCAGGAAATCGATACCCGGCTGGAACTCGATGACGCCGCCGTCACCGCGATTCTGACCAAGCTCGCGAACCAGCGCCGCGAATCGATCAGCCAGTTCGAAAATGCCCAGCGCGAAGACCTCGCGTCGAAAGAGCGCGAAGAACTCGCCATCGTCGAGACCTACCTGCCCTCCCCGCTGAGCGCCGGTGAAATCGAGGCCCTCGTCAACGCGGCGATCGCCCGGTTCGAGGCCCCGACCATCAAGGACATGGGCAAGGTGATGGCCGAACTGAAACCGCACCTGGTCGGCCGCGCCGACATCGGTGCCGTCAGCGCACAGGTCAAAGCCCGCCTCGGCGGCTGAGCCCGTCCCCGGGCCTGTGCGGCCTGTCCTGCGTCCGCGGCCTGAAGCGCCGGTACTGGCCCATCCCGCCAGCCTTTATCATCGTCGGACATCGCCGCGCGACGGCGCCATGGGGCTGTGACCCGGGGACACTGGCTTGGCCGGAAAAATCGCCAAACATTTCATCGACGACCTGCTGGCCCGCGCGAACATCGTCGAGGTCGTCGAACGCGCCGTGCAGTTGAAGAAGGCCGGGCGCGATTTCCAGGGCCTGTGCCCGTTCCACAACGAAAAAACGCCGTCTTTCACCGTCAGTCCGGAGAAGCAGTTCTATCACTGTTTCGGCTGCGGCGCGCACGGCTCGGCGATTGGCTTCCTGATGAATCACGACGGGCTCGGCTTCGTCGAGGCGGTCGAAGATCTGGCCGGCCTGCTCGGGCTCGAAGTGCAGTACGAAGAGTCGTCCGGCCCCGCGACGCCCGCCGCCGATTACAGCGCGCTCTACCAGGTGATGGACGAGGCCCAGCAGCTTTACGCCCGCCTGCTGCGCGAACACCCGGCACGTCAACGCGCCGTCGATTACCTGAAGGGCCGGGGCCTGACCGGTGAAGTCGCGAAGCGCTTCGGCATTGGCTATGCGCCCCCCGGCTGGGATGCGCTGGTCAGCACCCTGGGCGCTGAGCCCGGCCGCCGCAAACTCCTGATCGAAGCGGGTCTGGCGGTCGAGAAGGACAACGACCGGTTCTACGACCGCTTCCGCGATCGCATCATGTTTCCAATCCGCGACCGCCGCGGCCGCTGCATCGCGTTCGGCGGCCGCATCATCGACGAGGGCGAGCCGAAGTACCTGAATTCGCCGGAAACGCCGATCTTCCACAAGCGCCAGGAGCTGTACGGGCTCGACCAGGTGCTCAAACGCGGCAAGCGCCCCGAGCGGGTGTTGATCGTCGAGGGTTACATGGATGTCGTCGCGCTCGGGCAGTTCGGCGTCGACAACGCCGTCGCGACGCTCGGTACCGCGACCACCGGTGAACAGCTCGAGCAGCTCTATCGCCACGTCAGCGAGATCGTGTTCTGCTTCGACGGCGACGCGGCCGGGCGGCGTGCCGCGTGGCGCGCGCTCGAGACGGTGCTGCCGCTGCTGAAGGAAGGCCGGCGCGCGGGCTTTCTGTTCCTGCCCCAGGGCCACGACCCGGACAGCCTGGTGCGCGCCGAGGGCGCGGCGGTGTTCAATGCGAAGGAGCGGATCACGGCGCTGTCGACGTTCCTGTTCGACGACCTGAGCGCGAAAGCCGATCTCAGCAGCATCGACGGCCGTGCCCAGCTCGTCGCCCTCGCCCGCCCCCTGATCACGAAAGTACCGCCCGGACCGCTGCGGCAACTGCTGGGCCAGCACCTCGAGAAGCTCGCCGGCACCACGATCCGCGGCACCGACGAGCCGGCACCGCCGGTGCGCAAGCCGCCGCCGCAGCCGGTCCGTCCGCACGCGCCCGGCCGCTACGTGCCGTCGCTGCTGACCCGCGCGATCGCGATGCTGGTCCGCCAGCCGAGCCTCGCCCCGCTGGCGCGGGACCTGCCGGCACTCGATGTCGCGACGAACCCCGAGTCCGCGCTGCTGGTCACGCTGCTTGAAAGACTGGAGGGCAACCCCGATCTGTCGAGTGGCGCGCTGCTCGAGAGCTTCCGCGACGGGCCCCAGGCCAGCCTGCTGACCGACATCCTCGCCCAGCCGCTGCTGCTCGATGAAAGCCACTGGGAGGCCGAATTCACCGGCGCGATCGAGCAGATGCTCAAACGCAGCCGCCGCGGCGAGATCACGCGGCGGGTGATGAACCGGCTGCCGCCGGGACCGGGGCCGGATCGCCAGCCCGATGACGACGACGGCTGAACCACAGTCCAAGGGCTGCCGTAAGGCGCCTCGATGGGCTACAATTGTCGGTCTCTCGCCGCGTCTGGCGAAACATCGACGCTGAACTACACTCTAAGCCGAGTGAATGGATGCCCTGCCGCCGCACGCGTCCGGTCCCCATTTGCGCCCCTGAAACGACCGACGGCCGACCAAAGGTAGACTTTAAATACGATGGATACCCTAGAAGAACTGGAATCCAACGACGAACAGTCGCAGCTGAAGCGGCTGATCGCAAAAGGCAAGGAACAGGGCTTTCTGACCTATCACGAGGTCAATGACCACCTGCCCGACGATATCGTCGATCCCGAACAGATCGAAGACATCATCAACATGATCAACGACATGGGTATCACGGTGCACGAAACTGCGCCGGATATCGATGCGTTGCTGATGACCGAGACCGACGTTGACGAAGAAGCCGCCGAAGAAGCGGCCGCCGCGATCGCGGCGGTCGACACCGAATTCGGCCGCACCACGGACCCCGTGCGCATGTACATGCGCGAGATGGGCACCGTCGACCTGCTGACCCGCGAAGGCGAAATCAAGATTGCCAAGCGCATCGAGGATGGCCTGAACCAGGTGCTGTCCGCGCTCGCCGATTTCCCCGCCGTGTCCGAGCACTTCCTGTCCGAGTACGACCGCTCGGACCGCGGCGAGATCAAGATCACCGACCTCATCAGCGGCTTCATCAATTTCAATGAAGAGACCGCCGAGATCCCGGAGATTCCGGAGCCGATCGAGATCGTCGAACCGGTGGCCGGCACCGAGGAAGAGGAAGGCGCTGAAGAAGCGACCGACCCGATCCCGAACCAGCTCGATCCGGAAGAAGTGCGCACGCGCTTCGAGGAATACCGCCGGCTGTTCAAGAAAGTGCAGGCCACCGCGAAGAAGAACGGCCGCGCACATGCGCGCACCGATCAGGCCCGCAAGGAACTGCAGGAGTACTTCCTCCAGTTCAAGCTGATCCCGCGCGTGTCCGAAGCGCTGGCGAACATCGTGCGCGCCGTCGTCGACGAAATCCGCCAGCAGGAAAAGGCGATCATGGACATCTGCGTGAAGCAGTGCCGCATGCCGCGCAAGGACTTCCTGGCCGTGTTCGTCGATGCCGAAACGAACCCGAACTGGCTGAAGACGCTCGTGAAGCAGAAGAAGCCTCACGCCAGCGCCATCAAGGAACGGATGGAAGAGATCGAAGCCGCGCAGCAGCGCCTCGCGAACACCGAGGAAACGGCGGGCGTGTCGATTGCCGAGATCAAGGACATCAATCGCCGCATGTCGATCGGCGAAGCGAAAGCCCGTCGCGCGAAGAAGGAAATGGTCGAGGCGAACCTGCGTCTCGTGATTTCCATCGCGAAGAAGTACACCAACCGCGGCCTGCTGTTCCTGGATCTCATCCAGGAAGGCAACATCGGTTTGATGAAGGCGGTCGACAAGTTCGAATACCGCCGTGGCTACAAGTTCTCGACCTACGCGACATGGTGGATTCGCCAGGCGATTACGCGTTCGATCGCCGACCAGGCGCGCACCATCCGCATCCCGGTGCACATGATCGAAACGATCAACAAGCTCAACCGCATTTCGCGCCAGATCCTGCAGGAAAAGGGCCGCGAGCCGACGCCGGAAGAGCTGGCACAGCGCATGGAAATGCCGGAAGACAAGATCCGGAAAGTGCTGAAGATCGCGAAAGAGCCGATCTCGATGGAAACCCCGATCGGCGACGACGAGGATTCCCATCTCGGCGACTTCATCGAGGATCAGAACATCCAGGCGCCGGTCGACTCCGCAACCTTCGAAGGCCTGTGCCGCGCGACGCGCGAAGTGCTAGAAGGCCTGACGCCGCGCGAAGCCAAGGTGCTGCGCATGCGTTTCGGCATCGACATGAACACGGACCACACGCTGGAAGAAGTCGGCAAGCAGTTCGACGTCACCCGCGAACGGATCCGGCAGATAGAAGCGAAGGCGCTGCGCAAGCTGCGTCATCCGTCGCGTTCGGAACGTTTGCGCACTTTCCTGGATTGATGCTTCCTACCCGGCGTCCGCACAGGGCGCCGGGTGTTCTTCCTCGACGTTTTCCCAGCACGGGCCTGTAGCTCAGTCGGTTAGAGCAGGGGACTCATAATCCCTTGGTCCTCGGTTCGAGTCCGAGCGGGCCCACCATTTCAAGCTCACTTCCCACATGGCGTCCGCGCTGCGTGCGCGACACAATAGGCATCGGCGAGCGCCGCATCTGGTGCACTTGCCTCGGTTGACGTGTTCGGAGGTGGACATGAACGAAGCCTGGGCGGGCGGCTGTGCCTGCGGTGCCATTCGGTATGCCAGTGCGGCCGATCCCGCGTTCTCCTGGAACTGCCATTGTCGCGACTGCCAGCGCGCGAGCGGCAGCGCATTCTGCGCCGTGCTCTACGTGCCCCGCGCAGCACTGACGGTGCACGGCGAGGCGACGTACTTCGAGGTGCGCGCTGAAAGCGGCCGCCGCGTCAGTCGCGGCTTCTGCCCCACCTGCGGCTCACCGCTGTTCATCCAGGCAGACCTGGTGCCCGACCTGCAGGGCCTGTGGGCCGCGAGTCTCGATGAGCCCGCGCGCTTCAAGCCGCAGGCGGATGTCTGGGTGTCGCGTGGACAGCCGTGGGACTGCATGGCCAGCCCTCTGCAGAAAATTGCCGAAGCCCCGAACGACGAAGAATTTCACGCGCTGCTCGCGCATGCGCAAGCCCGCGTACCGCTCGACTGAAACGACTAATCACCCACTAGTGGCCGTATTCGGGCGGCATTCGAATTCGGGGACAGATTTATTTTTCGAATCGCTCCGCCCTCTCGCAATCAAATGATCAAATAGATCTGTCCCCAATTACTGTTTAGTGATCGACCATGCGCACCCCATTTCGAACCCTCATCGCGGAAGCCGTCACGCCCGACGGCGAGGCCCTGACCCTCACACTCGAGGGGGGACATCACGTGGTGCGTGTGCGCAACGAGTTGCTGATGTCGAGCCGCGTCAGCGGGTCGGAAGAAGCACTGGCGAGGCTCGCGCTCGGCGAACCGGTGATCCACAGGGACATGCGGGTACTGGTCGGCGGTCTCGGCATGGGGTTCACCCTGCGCGCGGTGCTCGAGGCAGTCGGTTCTGATGCACGCGTCGATGTGCTCGAGCTGCTCGCCCCGGTCGTCGACTGGAATCGCGGCCCGCTGGCGGCCCATGCCGGACAACCGCTGGCGGATCCCCGCGTGACGGTGATCGTGCGCGATGTGCTCGCGCATCTCGAGGAAAGCGATCAGGGCTACGACGCCATCATTCTCGACATCGACAACGGACCAGAGGCCTTCACGGTCAAGGCCAACGACAGGCTCTATCAGCCGACAGGCCTCGCCACGCTGCATGCCGCGCTGCGTCGTGGGGGCGTGATGGTGTTGTGGTCGGCGTTCAGAAGCCCGCCGTTCGAAAAGCGGCTGCGCGGCGCAGGGTTCGATGTCGACTGCCAGACGGTGCGCTCGCGCGGCGCGGTGCGCAAAGGCGCGCGGCATACGGTGTACAGGGCGCGTCGCCTGCTCGCCTGATCAGGCAGCCCGGATCTTCGTGCCCGCCTGGCGGGCACTGCTGCCCGTCTCACGCAGGGGTGCGCCAGCACCCCCAGCGTCTTCCAGGCCCTCAGCCGTCAGGCATCGAAAAAACCGCGGACGCGGTTCAGCAGGGTCTCGCATTGCTCGAGCGGCGGTTCGTGCCCGCACTGCGGCAGCATCAGCACCTCGGCGTTGGGAATCGAGCGGCGGAATTCCTCCGCATAAGCCGGCGGGATCAGCCGGTCATTCTCGCCCCAGACCACGAGGGTCGGTGCGCTGATGCGATGGATACGCTTGCGCAGCCCTTTGTCCGGAATCGGCCAGATCACCTTGCCGGTGCAGCCGAGCGTCCAGATGAAATTCACCGTCCACAGGGCCTCCGCGTCTTTGCCGCTCGGCGGCATCATGCGGCGCACGACGCGGGGATGTTTCTGGTCGTAGAACAGGACCTCGAGAATCTCGTTCATGCCGAGCGCGCACCAGTCCGCGCAGGTGTACGGCGCATCTTCGCGCCACAAGCCGATGGGCGCCATGAGCACCAGGTCTTCGACGGCCTTCGGCCGCTGCGCGGCGAGTTCAGCGGCCAGCATGCCGCCGAACGAGTGTCCGATCAGGCGAAACTTCTTCAGACCGAGCCCGTCGATCAAATCCTCATACGCGATGACCGCATCCCACAGGTTGTCGATTTTGTCGATGTCGTTCGGGCGCCCCGGCGCAGTGCCCGGGAAGTGCGGAACGTAGACCTTGTAGTGATCGGAAAGGGTGTCGAGGAAGTCGTCCCAGTAATAGCCGCCGGCCGAATGCAGGTACAGCACGGGCTTGCCCTGGCCGGCGACGTTGACCGTCATTTCGAGTTCGCCACCGAGGACCGGGACGATCTTCTTGCGAGGCTTCTTCATGCGTGATCCTCCGTTCCGGTTCAGGCCGCGGCGCGTTGTTCGGCCTTGCAGGCCTCCGGCCACCAGCGGTCTTCCCAACCCTCGTTCTCCCAGATCGGGCGCAGGTGCGGCAGCACGCTCTTCGAAATTCGTTCGATGTTCTCCATCGTCTTCTGGTGCGACAGCGAGCCGAATTGCGGCAGGATCATCAGGTGGCCGACGCGCAGCGTCTTGACGATATTGATCAGACGCTCGGTCACGGTCCGCGCCGAACCGCAGACCACGAAGTCGCGATCGTTGAACGTCGCGTAGTTCATCTTCTTGAGCTCGTCGTACGGCGGGAAGGGTCGCTTGGTCAGCAGGTGCGTGAGGCTCGCGTGGGTCATGTGGCCGGGCGGCAGCAGCAGCTGCTCGGGCAGATGCAAACCCTTGTGGTAGAAATACTCGGCGGCCGGGCCATACTCTTGCGCGGCCTTCTCGTCGGTATCGGACACGCCGACCGGAATGAGGAAACCCATGCGATACGGATTGCGATCGCGGCCTGCCTCTTCGACTTTCTCCCAGTAGCCGTTGACCATGTGCTCCGCGCCCTTGGCCCCGAAGTAAGTCAGGTAACAGTAGGAGTAGTCGTTCTTCGTCACGAAGTCCCAGGTGCTCGGGCTCGCGTTGCCCGGGACCCAGATCGGCGGGTGCGGACGCTGCACCGGCTTGGGCCAGATGTTGACCATCGGCAGCTGATAGAACTTGCCGTTGAACGCGAACTGCTCCGAGGACGTCCACGCGCGTGTGATCAAATCGTGGGCCTCGTTGTAGCGCTGGCGCTGCTCGATCGGCGCCATGCCGTAGCTGTACGAGAAATCGCCGCCGAGGCCAACCGGGAAGCCGGCCACCAGGCGCCCTTCGGAGATCGCATCGAGCATCGCATACTCTTCGGCGACCCGAATCGGCGGATTCAGGAACACCGCCGTCTCGCCCATCTGGATGATGGCGGTCTTCGTGCCGCGCGTCGCGCGCGCGAGCGCTGCGCCCATCATGTTCGGGTTCACCATGAAGCCATAGGCGTTCTGGTGATGTTCGTTGGTACACACACCGTCGAAACCGGACTTCGCGGCGAACTCGAGTTCATCGAGCGTCCAGTTGTAGTACTGCGACACCTTGTGCCGGTCGGCCACTGCGTCGAACGGCAGGGTGAACCACGCAGATTTGTGTTTCTTCTCGAAGTCGGGTTCGAGATCGCGGTAAGGCATCAGGTGGAAGCAGGCAATTTTCATCGGCGTTCTCCTTCGTGGCCGGAAGCGAGGGCGATGGCCGGATTATTCAGATTCCGCCGTCTGACGACAAGCGTTGCGCCAGCTGCACCGAATGGTGCGTTGCAATGCGAATGCGACTACCGGGTTCGCGGATTCAGGTGGATTCGGGGCGGATTTTGGGGGACACCCACGCTGTGGTGCCGTGATGGGCCGCAAGCCGGCGCGTCATACGCGTCATACGGGAGCATGCATCGATGCGCCACACGCTCTGCACATGAACGCCGGTTCCAACAGATCATCCGGGATCGGAAATGTCGACCCCACCTGTTCGGCATCGCACGGACACGCCCGCTGCGGTGAGCGACGCTGGAGTTCGCGCAATCGCCCCCTCACTTCCTGATTGGAGATCACATCCATGAGCCAGCCACTCCAACCGGCAAAGTTGCTTGCCACGGCCACCCTTCTGTTGGCGCTCAACGGGTGCGGCGAGCCAGGGGCGACGTCAGCGGCGGAGAACATCGCCGACAGCGACATCACGAACAACGTGACGACGGCGCTTCATCAGACGTCATCACTCGCACAGGCGGACATCACCGTCGTGACGAAGAAAGGCGATGTCCGGCTGACCGGCACGCTAGACAGCCAGGCGCAGATCGATGATGCGCTTGGCATCGCGCGCGCCGCCAATGGCGCGCACACGATTCACGACGAACTCACGCTGAAGAACGCACAGCCGTGAAGCGCTGAATTCCAGGGTGGATGCCTGGACATCCACCTGCTGAACCAGCACTGCGGCACAGCACGCAGGCTGAATGGTTGAGCGCCCACATCGATGGTTGGCCAGGAACCCGGATCGAGCTCACGCTCATCGAGACAGAGCGTGTCCCCGCAAAAGCTCAGGGACACCCACTCATTGAATTCAGAGTTCAGAGTTCAGGGACACCCACTCATTAAATTCGCACCGTGCCGCAGCATGCGGTCCGGACGATGGGTGTCCCCGGGTCCGGACGTTGGGTGTCCCCGAACTACGCCCGATGGGTGTCCCCAAACAACTCTTCAGCCTGCCGCCACCGCGCGCTCGCGACCCACGTTCGACGAGTGCCGCAGCTCGAAACCGCGGTATTCCTCCCTGACCACACCCCCCAGCACTTCGCGATAGGCGCCGAGCCCCGCCATGTAGAACATCACGGTATTCGGTTTGCCGGGAATGTTGGCGCCGAAGATCCAGCTGTCGCCCTGGGCGAACAGCGTCTGCGCAGCGATGTCGGCGCAGGTCGCGGTCCACGCGCTCTCTGCCTCCGCAGTCGCTTCGATGCTCTGCGCGCCGTGCTGCTCCGCGTGCTTCACGCAGTCGGAGATCCATTCGACCTGCGTCTCGATGCTCGGCGGTAGATTCGTGAACGGACCGTTGGGGCCCAGGATCATGAACATGTTCGGAAAGCCGGTCGTGGTCATGCCGAGATAGCTCGTCGGCCCGCGCTGCCACTGCTCGCGGATGGACCTGCCACCGCGGCCGCGCAAATCGATCTTCACGTAGTTGCCGTCGACGGCGTCGAAGCCCGTCGCGAAGATCAGCACGTCGAGTGCGTGCTCGACGCCGTCGGCCGTCACCACGCCCCCGGCGGTGATCTCGCGAATCGGGTTTTCCTTGATGTCGACCAGCGACACGTTCGGGCGGTTGAAGGTCGCGTAGTAACCGCTATCGCACAGCGGGCGTTTGGCGTACACGCCGCGCGGTGTGAGCTTGCGCGCGGTCTCGGGGTCTTTGACGATCTGCGCGATCTTGGCGCGCACGAAGGCCGCCGCCGCCTCATTGGCCTCGGGGTTCGTTGCGATGTCGCCGAAGGTGCCGAACATGTAGCGGAAACCGCCGCCCGCGTCCCACGCGCGCTGGAACACGGCCTGGCGCTCCTCTTCCGACACGCTCATCGCGGGCACCGTGCTCTCCTCGAAGCCGAAGGCCACCATCGAGCGCTTGGCGCGTGCCCAGATGGCGTCGTAGTCGCGCTTGATCGCGTCGATCTCCGCCTGCGGCACCTTGCCGTTGCCGACCGGCACGCTGTACTGGGCCGTGCGCTGGAACACGGTCAACTGCGCGACTTCGGGCGCGATCGCGGTAATCACCTGCAGGCCCGTCGAGCCCGTGCCAATCACGCCGACGCGCTTGCCCGCGAGCGACACGTTCGACGGCCACGCGCCGGTGTGATAACGCTCACCGGTGAAGCGCTCGAGTCCCGGGATGTCGGGCAGGTTGGTCGCGGACAGCAGGCCCAGCGCCGTCACGAGATACTTCGCGCTGCACAGTTCGCCGCGATCGGTGCGGATACGCCAGCGGCCGGCAGCCTCGTCGAAATGCGCGGCCTCGACGCCGGTCTCGAACTGGAAGTCGCGCTTCAGGTCGTAGCGCGCGGCGACGTGCTCGAGATAGGACAGGATGCGCGGCTGCGTGACGTAGCGCGTGTCCCACTCCCAGTCCTGGAGCAGATCCCTGTCAAAGGAATAGCAGTACAGATAGGTTTCGGTGTCCGACAGCGCACCCGGGTAGCGATTCCAGTACCAGGTGCCGCCCACGCCGGGCGCGCGTTCGAAACCGCGCACGGTGAGGCCGAGTTCGTCGCGCAGTTTGCGCAGCATGTAGAGCCCGCCGAAGCCCGCACCGACGACGACGGCGTCGAAGTCGGTGGTGACGGCGACATTGGTCGTCCGAGTGGTGGACTGTGTCATTGGCCTTCTCCCCGGTCAGCTGTTTTGTAAGGATGATCTGCCCAGAGTAGAGCAGCATCCGTGCCACACATCGGTGCATGAGATCTGCTGCGGCAGCTCCCACGTAAACAACAGGTTGCCGCATGCTGCGCCTGCAGCACGGGCGATCGGCGAAGGCAGCGGACTGTTCCACGATCCGACCGTGTGTATCATCCGACTGTCCCATGAGACACACGACACAGCGGTGACACATGCGCGAATCAGGCGCGGTCGCGAACCTGCCCGACACCTTCGACAGCGCCCGCGTAGACGAGGCGTGGCAGCGCTTTGTCGCGGGCCAGGCTGTCGATGCGAGCGCCGTGCGGGCGCCGATACTCGACTCCTGGCAACGTTGCCGGCAGGCGGGCGTCGATCCGGCCCGAGTCTGCCCTCCGTGCATCGGCGACGCGTCGGCAGTGGCGGCCCTGCGTCAGACCAATCGTGAACTCCTCACCGCGGCTGACCACACCTGGGCGCTGCTATCGCCGACGCTCGGCGCGAGCGAGGTGGTGTTCGTCGTGGCCGATGCGCGCGGCGTGGTGATCGACGTACAGGGCAACGCGGCGCTCGTCGCCGCCGCCGCCGCGCGCGGCACGGCGCCCGGGTTCGACTGGCGCGAAGCGGTCAGCGGCACCAATGCACTCGGGACTGCTGCCGTGCTCGGCCATCCTGTCATCGTGCATTCCACCGAACACTATTGCGCAACCGGCAAGGTCTGGGACTGCGCCGCCGCGCCGGTGCGCCGCCTCAGCGACGGCACCTTGCTCGGCATCGTCGACATCACGAGCATGGGCGGCCTGAGCGACCACCACTCGCTCGCGCTCGCCGTCACGGCGGCCCATCAGGTCGAACACACGCTGCACGCGCAGGAACTCGCGCGGACACTCCGCCTGTTGCAGTGGTACCGCACACCGGACATGCCGTGGCAGCATCGGCCTAGCCTGCTGCTCGACGGCAAGGGCGGCGTGATCACGGCCAACGACACGGCGCAGGCCGTCTGCGACGCGCTGCCAGCTCACTTCGAGCTTCGCGACGGCCTGCCCGTCGTGCCCTCTGACGCAGCGGTGACGATCATGGCGACGGCGCCCTTCCGAACCGGCAGCGAGCCCGTCGCGGACGGCGTGCCCCAATGGCACGGCGGCGTCGTCACGATTGCGGCGAACGCGGCACACGCCAGCAGGGGCGACGACGTGGAACGCCCCGCGCGGCGCTTTCATCCCGCGTTCCACGCCATCGCAACCCAGGATCCTCACCTGTTCGATTTGATGGGCCGCGCCGAGCGCATGGCGCGCGCGAACGCGCCCGTGCTGCTGCATGGCGAGACCGGCACCGGCAAGGAACTCTTCGCGCGCGCGATACACCTCTGCTCGAGCGTATCGGCCGGCCCCTTCATCGCGGTGAACTGCGGCACGCTGACGAAAGAACTCGCCGCAAGCGAACTGCTCGGCTACGAGGCCGGCGCGTTCACCGGGGCGTCACCCAAGGGGCGCATCGGCAAGTTCGAGCTCGCGAACGGCGGCACGCTGTTCCTGGATGAGATCGGCGAGCTGCCGCTCGACGTGCAGGTGCACCTGCTGCGCGTACTGCAGGACCAGATCATCGTGCGCGTCGGCGGCAACGTCGAGCGTACGGTGCGCGTGCGCATCATTACCGCCACCCATCGCGATCTCGAGCAGGAAATCGACGCCGGCCGCTTCCGCGCCGACCTCTACTTCCGCCTGAAGGTGTTCGCGCTGAGCCTGCCATCACTGCGCGACCACCGCGGCGACATCGGGCTGCTGACAGAGCGCTTTCTCCAGCACCTGCAGGGCGTTTACGGGCTGGGCATCAAGACCGCGTCGGCCGAACTCGTCGAGGCGCTGACGCAGTACGACTGGCCGGGCAATGTGCGCGAACTGCTGGGTCTCGTCGAAAGCATGTACATCCTGAGCGAAGGCCCGCGACTCACCGCGCGCGACCTGCCCGAGGAGTTCCTGCGCAAGCGGCGCGACCCGCCACCGGCTCTCGCGCCCGCTGCCGATGAACGCACGCAGATCCTCGCGGCGATTGCCGAGGACGGCCACAACATGTCGCTCGCCGCGCGCCGCCTTGGCATGTCGCGCAGCACGCTGTACCGCAAGCTCGCCCTCTACGGCATCGACGCGCGCGGCAGACCGTAGGGTGTCAGAGCGACGCTGCCGCCGCCCCCGGCGAGTGGGGCGTGTGACGAGGCTCGCCGTGCTCATGATCCCTGGCTGCTGTCGTCACCGTCGCGTGCCGTGAAAGCGCACGGTGCCGCCTGCGTCTGCTTGGCGGCGTGGTGACTCGTGCTGCTGGAAGGGCCGTTTCGAAGCTGTCATGTACGCCCGCTGCAGTATGCAGCGCGGCACCCGGGAGTTACCCGGACACCGCAGGTCCCGGGCTTTGCTACGCCGCGACCGGGCGCCACCAGGATGTTCTGGGGGCGAGTGAGAGAAGCGCGTCATGACCGGTAGGCAGGCAAAGGGAACCCGACTTTATCGCGCTCGCTTCGTCGATGAAGCGGCCCGGCTTCGCGTTCAGCCGACGCCGGGTAGACACGGCTACCAGGGCCTCAGCCCGGCGTGGAACACACGGGCGGCTTCCGCGATGCCCACGGCCGCGCGACTTCCAACTGGCCGGCTAGGCGGAACAACAAATCTTCCTCACCGTGCCGGGCAGCGAAATGCAGGCCAACGGGCATGTTGTCGGGCGTCCAGTGCAGGGGCAGCGAGATGGCCGGCTGCCCAGTGGCATTGGTGAGGTAGGTATAGGGCGAAAACTTCGCGCTGCGCCGACGCAGTTCGAATGGATCGCCGGCATAGACCAGTGTGTTCAATGGCACGGGCGGCTGACCCAGTGTCGTGGTCAACAGGACGTCATGGCGCGTGAAGAATTCGCAATACAGGCGAGACTGCTTCTGGACGTCCTGGAGCGCGAGCAGGTAGTCGGCAGCGCTCTGCCCACGGCCGCGTTCCGAGAAGGCCCATACGAAGGGTTCGAAGTGTTCCGGTGCAGGGACCTTGTCCGTGCGGCGTGCCCAGTCCATCACCGCCCAGTTGACCAGTGCGGCGAGCATCGTCGTGAACTTGGTCCACATCTCCATGGCGTCGAATTTCGGCGCATCTTCGACCACTTCATGCCCCAGGGACTCACACAGTTTCGCCGTCTCGTGTACGGCCTTCACGCATTCCGGATCCAGCGCATCGCCCAGGGGTGTCACGGTGGAAAAACCGATTCTCAGGCGCCCTGGATCCCGCGTGACCTCCGTGGCATAGGGCCGCCCCGGCGCGGTCGGCGTGTAGGGTTCGCCTATGCCTGGTCCGGCGATGGCGTCGAGCAGCGCTGCGCTGTCGCGCACGGTGCGCGTCAAGGCATGCTCGTTGAAGCTGCCGGCGAGCACGTCTCCGTAGTGCGGCGCGAGCGTGACGCGGCCCCGGGTCGGCTTCAGGCCGACGAGCCCGCAGCACGACGATGGAATGCGAATCGAGCCACCGACGTCGTTGCCATGGGCCATCGCCACCACCCGTGCCGCAACCGCCGCGCCGGCACCGCCGCTCGAACCGCCTGGCGTGCGGCTCAAATCCCACGGATTATGCGTCGCGCCGAACATGCGCGGTTCTGTCGTAGTCCCGATCGCGAACTCCGGCAGGTTGGTCTTGCCGATCGTGATGAGACCCGCGCGACAGAAGCGCCGGTAGATTTCGGAATCTTCGCTCGGGATATAGCCTTTCAGGAACGCGGAACCCTCGAAGAACGGAAACCCGGCGACTTCGGCGCCGAAGTCCTTCATCAGGAACGGCACACCAGCAAACGGCCCATCGGCGAGCGGGCGCCGCGCGGCGTCCCGGGCATGCTCATACATGTCGGTGATCACCGCATTCAGGCTGCCGTTCACTTCTTCGCATCGCCTGATGGCATCTTCCACCAGTTCGAGCGGACTCACCTGTCCTGTGCGCACCAGTGCGGCCTGCGCGGTCGCGTCGAGATCACCGTAATCTGTATTGGCCATGTTCGTCTCCTGCTGGGTCGTTCGAGGTTACCCGACGTTGACGCATGCTGACAGCGGCCGCTCGTCCGTCGGGCTGCGGGATTCGGCCGTGACTGGGGTTCCGTCGCGAGATGGCCGGGCACGGCATCGTCGGCGTCGTGAGTCACGTTGCCGCGAGGATACAGCGCTGGGGTCGCCCCGAAGTTCGAATGATGCGATCAGCGCCTGGCCTGACGCGGCAAGCCGATCGCGCCTCAGGCGCTAGTCTCGCCCACCATCATGGAAGCCCGGGATCCGCGGCATTCGAAAGGCCGCTCACGGGGTCCGCGCTACACCCCGGCGACGAGATGGCGCACCACTGCGTCAGCCGCTGCTTCACGGCTACCGACCATCGGGCGGCGCTCGCGGCTGCGCAATGCCAGTGTCCGGTTGGCCGCAGCGCCGCGCCTTTCCGGCAAGCTGTTGCCTACTCGAACATCAGCACCGTGCGCGTGACTTCGCCCGCTTCCATCGCGCGAAACGCGTCATTGACCTGGTCGAGCGGCGTGTGGCGGCTGACCATGCCGTCGAGATCGAGCCGGCCCTGGCGATAGAACTCGAGATAGCGCGGCGCGTCGAGCGTGAAGCGGTTCGAGCCCATCATGCAGCCGAAGATGCGCTTTTCCTGGAAGAAGTGCGCGGGATTGATCGACACCGTTTCGCCCATCGGTATCGCGCCGACCAGCACGGCGGTACCGCGTGGCGCGAGGCAGTAGAACGCCTGCTCCAGCAGCTTCGGCACGCCGACCGCTTCGAACGCGAAATCCGCGCCGCCTTTGGTCATCTTCTTGAGCGTCTTCACGACGTCGATGCCGGCCGGGTTCAGCGTGTCCGTTGCGCCGAATTTCTTCGCGCTCGCGAGCTTCGCGTCGAGCATGTCGACGGCAATGATCTGGCCCGCGCCGGCGATGCGCGCGCCCTGGATGATCGAGATACCGACGCCGCCGGCACCGAACACCACCACCGACGAGCCCGGCGTCACCTGTGCGGTGTTCAGCGCGGCGCCGACGCCGGTCGTGACAGCGCAACCGACGAGCGCTGCGCGATCGAGTGGGATGTCCTTGTCGATCTTCACCACCGCGCGGTGATGCAGCAGCATCGCTTCGGCGAAGCCGCCGAGATCGACGAACGGGTGGATCAGTTCACCGCCGCGCGACAGGCGCGGCATCTCGTCCGCGCCGCGCGCGCAGGCACCCCGGTCGATGCACAGATGCGGCCGGCCCTGCACGCACTGTGCGCAGCTACCGCAGAACAGCGAGGTGCAGGCGATCACGTGATCGCCGACAGCAACGTTGCGCACGCGCGCACCGACCGCCACCACCCGCCCCGCCGGTTCGTGCCCGAGCACCGACGGCATCGGCGTGCCAATCTTGCCGTGCAGGGTGTGCAGATCGCTGTGACAGACGCCGCAGGCAACGGTCTTGACCAGGACCTCCTCGGGGCCCGGATCGGCGACATCGATGTCTTCGATGGCGAGCGGACGGTTGGATTCGCGGTAGACCGCAGCCTTGATCTTCATGGGCACTCTCTCGCTTCGGCTGCCGGATGGCAGTGCGTGATTATGGATCAGTTCGCCGTTGCACCCGAGAGGGCGAAATCAGTCAGGATGCCGGTTTGAGCACTGACCCCGACGGCGTTGTGCCGCATGCACGCTGACGCAGCGCGGGCGGCCCGCGTAGCGCGTGGACCATCCTGGACCATCCTGGGACACCCACCGTATGACCAATCCGACCAATACTGGGACACCCACCGTATTGAAAGCATGTCTTCGCCCCGTTAGCGTGTGAGTTGTCGGCAAGGACGCCGGCAGTCTATCGGGAGAAACAAGGATGACTCGTGCCCGTTCATCGCTCGTGTCCGCGAGTGTTACGCCCTATTACCACTGCATCGGCCGCTGCGTGCGCCAGGCTTTCCTCTGCGGTCGCGACCCCGCTTCCGGTAGATCGTTCGAGCACCGCAAGGCCAGCATCCTCGAGCGACTCGCGTTGCTCACCGAAGTCTTCGCCATCGATCTCTGCGCCTATGCGTTGATGAGCAATCACTATCACCTCGTGCTGCGCCTCGCGCCGGGCCGAGCCGCCCAGTGGACGGCTCGTGAGGTCGTCGAGCGCTGGCGCCAGCTCTACACGGGCCCTGCCTGTGCCGCGAGCTACCTGAACGGCGCGACGCTCGACGCAAGCGAATCCGCCCTGCTTGCCGATTGCATTGCCCGCTGGCGGGGGCGCCTGACGGACCTGGGCTGGTTCATGCGTTGCCTCAATGAATTCATTGCCCGCCTCGCCAACAAGGAAGACGGTTGCACGGGGCGCTTCTGGGAAGGCCGCTTCAAGTCGCAAGCGCTGCTCGATGAAGAGGCGCTGTTGACGGTGATGGCCTATGTCGATCTGAACCCGGTACGGGCCGGGATAGCCGACTCGATCGAGACGTCCGAGTTCACGTCCGGCCAGCAGCGGTTGCACGAAGTCATCGCCACACCCAAAGCGGACGTCGGGAACGTCAAACCTGCCTTGCGGCCCTTCGCCGGGGCGATGCGGCAGGGCGAAGATGCCGGCCTGCCGTTCAACCTTCAAGACTATCTCGACCTCCTGGACTCGAGTGGCCGCGCCGTGCACCTGCGCAAGCGAGGCGCTATACCTGACTCGACGCCGCGTCTGCTCGAAAGCCTTGGCCTGTCGCCCGGAGAGTGGCTGAACAGCGTCGCCGAGTTGCACACGCGCTTCCGACTCTTCATTGGCGCGCCGCATAGACTCAAGAGCCTGGCTTCGCGGTGTGGCTGGCGCTGGATTCGGGGGCAGACCGCAGCACGACGGCTCTATAGCCGCATCAACGAATAGCAGCCGGCCCATTCATCACATTGGAACTGGGGCAGCGCAACGTCGCGGAATTCGCGGCCCGGAGGGCCATGGCCGGAATTCAGCAGCCAGCACCCGAGAACGAACCACGAGCCCCAGCGTGTTTGGCCGTCGCTGGTTTATCGGCTTGCGAAAGCGCTAGGTACTGAAGTCGGGAGGTGGATGTGCGACATTTCCGCTGCTTGCAACAAGAAGTGGGTGTCCCGAATTTCCAATTTCCCCGAATTTCCCGAATTTCCCACACGCAAAGAACGTCGGGCGCTGGGTTTCCGACGTCAGCCCAACCTACGCGATGTGCCTGGCCGGGAATCGGTAAGGAGGCAGCGCTTCGTGGCTCTCCAATGACTGACGTTATACTCGCCCTGTCCGTATTCAATGATCGGAGGATCCCTCATGCCAGCCATCGAAATTCGCCAAATGGTCCACGCCAACATCTGCGTGCGCGATATGGACCGTACCGTCCCGTTCTACGAAATGCTGGGTTTCGAGAAGTTCGCCGATCAGATCTTCGAGGAAGGTGCCGGCGTCTGGCGTGGGCTCGGGCTCGAATCCAACCGACGCTTTCGCGCGGTGTTCATGAAGATTCCCGGCGACAAGCCAGTGCCATTTCTCGACATCATCCAGTTCCTGGACCAACCCACGGCGGGCGAGGCTTACAAGACGCTCGACAACGTCGGCATCGTGCGGCTCTGCTTCGAAGTCGCCGATATCGAAAGCGTTGCGAGGCACCTCGCCGAGCGCGGCGTCGAGTTCGTCGGGCCCGTATCACCGTACGAAACGGCGCCGGGGGTGAAGCCTTCGGGCGTCGAAGCAAAGTTCCTGTGCGTCAGGGATCCTGACGGCACCGTGATCGAGTACGCGCAGTTCGCGCAGGATGCACTCGATGTCCTGAAGCCATAGCCGGCGCGACAGCCCTTGTCTGGTGCGGCGCACTTGCGATGTGCGCCAAAGAGCTTGAGCGCCGCACTCTTTCGGCCGAAGAATCCTCGGCGGCGCTGCCAGGCAGCGCGCCAAACGGACCAGATCATGGCGCCGCACGTCGTCCTGGGCGCGGCCCCGGAGACATCCGCCCTCTCCATCCTCTCCAGCGCCGTCGCAAGATTTCAGGTCGAAGGCGGACGTTGCACCAGTTTCGTCACACACCCCCGAGTTGCTGGGCACGATCTCATTGCGCGGCAACCTGCCTGCCCCTGATTGCCGCGATCACCGGCGCATTCGTCGACAAGGCCAAATCTAGAGCGCCGAAGCGTGCACCAGAATGTGGGTGTCCCTAATTGCTTCCTAATTGCTGACGCTTCGATTGTTAAGTGGGTGTCCCCGATTGCTATCGTCCCCGATTGCTATCAACTCCGTCCGGCGCGCCGTTCAGCCACTGCATCGACCGGGCGGCATCCCGGCGTCATCCGCGCACCGCCACGGTCCTTCGCGTCGTGATTCCGCATGCGAATTGTGCGTCGTCTCATGTCGTCTCACGCATTCGCCGTGCGGACGACACTGAAGCTTCGTCTGATTCAATCACTTGCGCCGACAGTCCTCGCGTGGCGCGCCGCTTGCTAGCACCCCGCACCAGTCCGCTCACGCGCGGCTGCCACTTCACACACCGAACCAGGCGGGGAAATCAAAATGCGGAAGAAGTCGGGAAAATCATCGCTGAAACGACAGGCAGCGGGGCGGCTGCTCGGTCTGGCCTGTGCACTCGCGGCAGCGGGTGCGCAGGCCAACAAACCGCTGGACCTCGAACGACTCACTGCACCGCAGGTGCGTGCGATGCTCGAGGCGGGGACATTGACCAGTGAGGCGCTCGCACGCGCCTACATTGCGCGCATCGAGGCCCTGAACAAGCGCGGCCCCGGTCTGAACGCGGTGACGCAGCTCAACAAGCAATGGCTCGCCGAGGCCCGCAAGCTCGATCAGGAGCGGCGCATGGGCAAAGCGCGCAGTCCTGTGCACGGCATGCCGGTGCTGATGAAGGACCTCATCGACGTCAAGGGCATGTACACCTCGAACGGCAACTACTCGCTGCGCAACTCATTCCCGCAGAATGACTCCGGTGTCGTGGAGAAACTGCGTGAGCGCGGCGCGCTCGTGCTCGGCAAGCTGGGCCTGTCGGAGTATGCGAACTTCTTCGGCAACCAGCCGTCGGGCTTTTCGAACCTCACGGGCCAGGTGCTCAACGCGGTCGATGCCGACCAGAATGTGAGCGGTTCGTCTTCGGGCAGCGGCGCGGCCTCTGCGGCGGCGCTGTCGCTGCTGGTGATCGGCACTGAGACTTCAGGTTCGATCATCAGCCCGTCGGCGGCGAATGGCATCGTGGGCCTGCGCCCGACGGTCGGCCTCGTGCCGGGCGTCGGCATCGGCCCGATCTCGGCGTCGCAGGACACCGCCGGTCCAATGGATCGCACCGTTGCCAATGCCGCCTATACGCTGACCGCCATTGCCGGGCCCGATCCCGAGAGCAGTCTCGACGGCCTCTGGGGCCTCACACCGGCGGAAGACGACATCATCATTCCCCCGCAGCCGGTCCCGTTGCCGAACTACCTGTCGGCGCTGGATCTGAACTTCGTCAACGGCAAGCGCATTGGCTACAACGGCGATCTGCTCGATCCCGTCACCGGCGCCACAACCCCGCTCGGCGAAGCCTACAACGCGCTGGTCGCGGCGGGCGCCATCATGGTGCTGCGTCCGGTCCTCAGCCCGGCATTGACCTTTCCACCCGGCAACATCCTGACGACCGAGGCGAAGCGGGACATCAACCGCTATTACGCGAATCTCGGACCGAACGCGCCGATCAAGTCGCTCGATGAAGAAATCGCGAAGAACATCGAGGAGGCCGACCAGGCGCTGAAGTTCGGTCACAACACGCACCTCAATGCGAACGCCATCGATCTCGGCGACCCGACGATCGCCGCCAACTACAGAAACGCACTGCTGCAGGGAAAAATCATCGCCCGTCAGAGCATCGACCGCCTGCTGACCAACGATACGCCGAACGATACCAGCGATGACTTCATCGCGATCGTGGGCTCGGCGCCGAACGGTCCGCGTGCGGGCTATCCGCAGATCACGGTGCCG
This sequence comes from Gammaproteobacteria bacterium Ga0077536, assembly GCA_001464935.1. Lineage (GTDB taxonomy): Bacteria > Pseudomonadota > Gammaproteobacteria. Next base: position 34,495 of record LNEL01000040.1, on the reverse strand, counting down.
ATGGGTTACAACCCGACCACGCGCCGCGCGGTGGGTCTCAACGTCTATGGCACGGCCTACAGCGAGCGTGATCTGCTCGGTGTCGCCTACGTGATCGAGCAGGGCACGCTCAAGCGCCAGCCGGTCACGGAGATCAATCCGAGCATGTACCGTTGCGCAAAGACGAACCCGAAACCCGCCTTTCACCAGCGCGGCGCCTGCAATCCCGACTACGAGGCGATCGTGCCGTCCGTGATTGCCGGCCCCACCACCACGACGCTGCCGTTCCCGCTCGAAACGGAAACGGTCCAGAGCCTGCAGGCGCGCATGACGGCCGGCACGCTGAGCGCCGAGACGCTGACGCGCGCCTACCTGTCGCGCATCGCGCTGACGAATGCCGACGGCCCGGCGGTCCAGGCCGTGCGCCTCGTCAATCCCGGTGCGCTCAAGGAGGCCAGGGCCATGGATCTCGAACGCAGGCTGCGCGGCGCGCGCGGGCCCCTGCACGGCATCCCCGTGATCGTCGACGACTCGATGGACGTGCGCGGACTGCCGACCACCGGCGGCTCGATCGCGCTGCAGGGCCTGTTGCCGACGGGTGAGTCGACCGTCGTCGCGCGCTTGCGTGCGGCCGGCGCGGTGATCGTCGGCAAGGCGAACATCAGCGAGCTGAACGGCGTGTTCGACGAAAACATGCCTGCCGGATACTCCTCGCTCGGCGGCCAGGTGCTGTTGCCGTCCGATACCGACAAGACACCCGCAGGCTCGTCCGGCGGCTCGGCGGCCGCGACCGCCTCCGGTCTCGCTGCGATGGCGGTCGGGCTCGAGACCTCCCCCGATACGGCGCAGCTGATCGGCCCGGCGAGTGTTGCCGGCGTCGTGGGTCTCAAGCCGACGGTCGGTCTCGTCAGCCGCAAGGGTGTGCTGCCGGTCGCGAAGTCCCAGGATGCCCCGGGACCGATTGCGCGCTCAGTCTACGATGCGGCACTCCAGCTGCAGGTCATTGCAGGCCCGGATGTGGCCGACCCGGCGACACTGGGACAGCCGCCGGTACCGAACTACCTGGCCGGCCTCGCGCCGGGCGCGCTCGCCGGCAAGAAGATCGCGTTCGTCGCCAATGCGAACGCGGCCTACCAGGCGGCAATCGCAACCCTGACGGGCCTGGGCGCAACGACCGTGGAGGTGACGATCGCGACGCCCGCTGTGAACCCGCCGAGCATCGTGTTGCGCGAGTTCAAACGCGACCTCAATCAGTACCTGCCCACGCTGCGCGGTCGCGGTGCGAAAACCCTGCAGCAGATCATCGACTACAACGTCGCGAATCCGGTGGAGGGCCTGAAGTATCAACAGCGCGAACTCGAGGCGGCGAACCTGCCCGACCTGTCGACATATGCCGCCGATCTGGCGGACGGCAAGGCGGGCACGCAGCAGCTGATCGACGGGATACTCGCGGCAGGAACCGCGGATCCGGCGGATGACCTCGCCGCGATCGTGGTGCCGGCGGGCAACGGCATCGCGGCGAGCCCACTGATCGGCCATGCCGATCGGGCCGGCTATCCCGTGCTGACCGTGCCGGCCAGTGAGGGTACTGGCAACCAGGGACGCAATCCGGTGGGCGTCAGCTTCGTCGGCACCGCGTTCGACGAGGCCGAGCTGCTCTCGATTGGACATGCGTTCGAGCAGGGCTCGTCATTTCAGCGTCGGGCGCCGAGCGTGACCAACCCGAGCATGTACCGCTGTGTGCCGGGCAGCGCCTTCTTCACGAAGGAACTCTGCCATCCCGGTGACCGGGTGCTCGCCATGCCGTAACGCGGATCAGCCCGCAGCTTCTGGCATCAAGCCGGCGCCACCTGTGGCGCCGGCTTTTTTATTGGGGCGGTCCCGGTAGGGCCAATTGGACCGATCAGGGATTGCAGCACCGACGGATGTCGGCGTGGCACTCGTCGAGTGAGAAGGGAGGCAACGGGGCGGAAGCGCGCCGCCGTCCGTGGCGTGCGCAGGCCGGGAGGGAGAAGGAAATGTCAGGTGCGGCGGCGGCGCGCGGCGAGCACCGCGCATGCCGTGCCGAGCAGTGCGAAGGCAGGCGGCAAGGGCACCGGCGCGGCCTCGATGGTCAGCTGGTAGAGATAGTCCGTGGACGTCGAATCGCCGATGAAGTCGAAGTCGGGATAGCCCGCGATTGCCGCGAAATAAGTACCGGCGACGAGCAGGTCGTAGCTGAACGAAGCGTCGTAGCCGGCCCCGCCGTCATCGTTGACAGCCAGCAGCTCCCCGTCGATGTCGAAGAGCCCGATCAACGGATCGTTGCCGAGCAGCGGTCCTTCGGGCGTGGAGACAGACAGTGTCACCCGCATGTTCGGTCCGACGGTGAATCTGTAGAAGTCCGGCAGATCGTCGTCGACGAGGAGGCCGCCGAACACGGCGCCACGCACCCCGAACACATTGATGATCTCGAAGTTGCCCGAAATATCGAGCGCGAACGGGTCGACGTTCTGCGCCGTGACGAAAGTGGCGTTGTCGAGCGCCAGGTCTTCGGTTGCGGCCTGTGCGCCGGCGCACACCGTGCCGAGCAGACACAGGGCGCCGAGCGTGGCGAGTGGGCGGGTCATGGACATGGATGCACTCCTGAATCGTGGTGATGAACTCACCCGATCCTCAGCAAGAAGCGGGCCTTCGTGCGGGCCTTGGGCCCACCGTCATTCCTGCTTCGCGTGCTTGCCGCAAGTGCCTTTGCGCGCGGACTTTCCACGCGGATTCTTCTGCAGCTTCGGGCTGTCGGCGGTGGGACTGCCCCGCACCGGGATGGCGCCCGGCACGCGGCGTCTGCTGCAAACGGGCGCACGTGGAGCGCGTTGACGACACGCAGAACCGTGTCGCCACGCGTCGATGACACCCGCGCCGGCAGTCGAGGCTTCAGCCCTGCGACGTGTCCCGCAGCATCACCGCCACCAGCGCAATCACGGTGAGCGGCAGCAGCCAGCTCGTCATGACGGAGGTCAACAGGGGCAGCGAGGGGTTCTGCTGTGCGACCAGCACCAGATAGCTCACGTACGCCACGTAATGCAGCAGGAAAACACCGCCTTCCCAGCGCGCGATCTCGCGCCCGCTCATGAACACCGGCAGGCAGGCCAGGGCCACCGCCTGCATCACCCAGAGGTCGAACGACATCACCGAGGCCGGTATCACCAGGCCCGCACCGCCTGCCGCCAGGCCCGAGAGTCCCACGCAGCCCAGGACATTGAAGGTGCAGCTGCCGACCACGTTGCCCACCGCGATATCGCGCTCACCCTTGACGGCGGCCATGACTGAAGTGGCCACCTCGGGCATCGAGGTCCCCGCCGCCACGATGGTCAGGCCGATTACCACGTCGCTCACGCCGAGCGTCTTCGCAAAGATCACCGACGCGCTGACCAGCCAGTTCGAACCGAGCACGAGGAGCACCAGCCCAATCACGATCAACCCGAGTTGCACCGGCAGCCGCGCGTCCCAACCACCTTTTTCTGCCGGCTGGAATTCGGCGGCGTACTCGTCATTGGCCGCCTTCGTCTCGCTGCGAGACTGCACGATCAGGAACACGGTGTAGGCCAGCACCAGGGCGAGCAGCATCGCACCATCGAGCATGCCGACTTTGCCGTCGAGCGCGAAGACCAGCAGCAGCAGGCCCGCCCCGAGCATGATCGGCACCTCCTGACGGATCAGCTGGATGTTGACCACCAGCGGCGTGATCAGGGCGGAGAGCCCGAGGATGAACAGCACGTTGAAGATGTTGCTGCCCACGACATTGCCGATCGCGATGTCGGTCTGGCCGCCGAGCACCGCGCCCACGGAGACCGCCATCTCCGGCGCGCTGGTGCCGAAAGCCACGATCGTCAGGCCCACCACCAGCGGCGAAATGCCGAACGACAGCGCGAGCCTCGACGCCCCGCGCACCAGCAGCTCCGCGCCTGCGACCAGCGCCACGAGGCCGCCGAGAAACATGAGTATCGTCATAAGGAATCCAGCTGAGGGCCTGCCGGCCTGCGCATTGCGGCGTGACATATCACTTGGGAGCTGCCGGGCCTGGTGTGGTCCAGCGCGGCGAGTATCGTCAATCCGCTCCGGCATCGCCAGATCTTCGAGGGCGTTACGCCGTGATCCTGTTGAGGGCATTGCACGGAAACTGCCTCACCAGGCGGCACGAAGCGGGGGTCCGGCATGGCAGCGACCTGTCGAGTGCCGCTGCAGGCGTGCCGTCACTGATCGCCATCAAGCCAGTGGGACGGTCGGATCGGCATCATCGGCTGCATGAAGCACCCGCATCGATCGCCGCACAGAGGTGTGTCCTGGCCCACTTCGCGACCACGACATGCTGCGCAGTGCCGGGCGGGGTGTGCGGTGGCGATCCCCTCGACAGCGCGGTCAGCAGTCTGGTGGCTGGCATCAGCCGGCGTCCGGATTCTGTTGCTCATGACCTGTGTCACGTTGGGCGCCTGCACTGCCACTTCCACGATGGTGGGCCACAGGGCGCCAGATGTCGGCAGCATCGTGCCCGGCGTCACGCGCGCCGACGCGGAACGCATGCTGGGCGTGCGACTCTGTCGTCTCGGCGTGGCCGATGCCGTGACCTACGATGTCTACCAGTTCGACGCGTCACGCCCAGCGAATCCGGCGGCAGGTGCAGCCGTGATGCTCGCCGACTTGTTCACGCTGGGCCTCATGGAGACAACGCCACGGGCACATCGGCGAGCATGGCCAGTCAGGCAGGTGGCGATCGGCTACGACGACACGAACCGGATCCGCTTCGTGTCGAAGGCCTGGGCAGGCACGAGCACTGACTGCGGCTGCATGCGAAGCAGATTTCCGAGCGACACCGGCATCCCTGCAACGGCGATACCGGCCCCGCTGGCAGGTGCCGCGACACTGGACGCAACGTTCGCCTGGGATTCGGCGTTCACCGTCATTGTCGACGGCCACTCCGTCGCCGGCAATCCGACGAGGCTCAGCGCCGGTACCCACGAGATCGAGTTCAGATCGTCGCTGCGCGGCAGCTTCATGTACGGCGCATCAGGGAACGGCTACGCCATCTATGCCGACGTCACCCTGCAAGCCGGGCGCGCCTATCGCCTGGAGCACGAGCCCTATTCGGTCGCCAGCGGCACCCGCGATGTGTTCTGGATTCGTGACACCGAAAGCAACGAAGTCCTGCATTGCACCGGGGGCTGATTGGCGGTGAAGCTGCGGACAGCGCGGCGGAAACCACGCGAGCCGCGTGTCACCATTTGGCGTGAGGCCCGGGTGTCCGATGTCTCCCGGGCTTCTTGCGGGCCGGCCGGTGTCCACAGATGTCTTCACACTCCTGAACGCCTGCCGACACCGCTACCGCCGCGGCGTTTACGGTCAGCCCGGCGCCTGGCTCGCGACCACAGGCACGGGCAAACACTGCGCCCGGCACAAAAGGCTTCGTGGACGCCGTCGTGCGGATGGCGCCCTCGAAGCCGAGTCCGATGCTGGTGATCAGCATGCTGAATCAGCGAGCACGCTTGTCTGTGCAACCGCGCGGCGTGGCGTCGTCGGCTTGCCACGCTGTCCGGAGAACCGCCTCACGGTGACAGGCGCGCCCGCGACTCCCCGTCGCCCACTCCGCCTCGCCACTGCCCTGGTGTCGCGCCGAACCAGCGCTTGAACGCTTTGCGAAAACTCGCGGCGTCGGCGAAACCGAGGCGCGCGGCAACGTCCTGCACGCGGTTCGTGCGGTCGGCGAGGAGTTCCGTGGCGCGGGATTTCAGCACCTGCTCGGCCTCGGCCTGAAAGCTCGAATCGATCGCGCGCAGGCGTCTGATGATCGTGCGCGTCGAACAATGCAGTCGTGCCGCGACCTGTTCCAGCGTCGGCAGGCCGCTCGGGCCGGCCTGCGCGAGGGCATCGGCGAGCACCATGCGCACGCGGCTGACGACATCGCGCTCGTCGATACCGCTGGCAGCGGCCGCGCAGCGTTCGAGCGCGTTGCGCCAGGCGATGGCGTCGAAGTCGATGTTCGGAATCGCGCGCCACGCGGCCGGGATCACGAGTGCGTTGGTCGGCCGACCGAATACGATCGGGCAGTCGAAGTAGCGGCCGTAACAGTCGCGATGGGCCGTTGGCGGATACGCGAGTTCGACGCGCGCGCCGCGCATCGGCGCCGGCCGCATCACCCGCACGTATTCGTGCATCACGAGCAGCGGGATCTCGATCAGCATGTGCGTGGCGGCACCGAGATCGATGCGCGGCATCAGCGTGCAGTGGAACTCATCGCGCTCGATGCGGCTGCGCCAGTCGAGATAGGGCACGCGGCCCGGCATGTAGCGCACGAACACGTCGAGCCCGTCGCCGAGTGTCGGCGCCGTCAGGCCGGCGACGGTGACCGCGCCGTGGAAGTTCTCGGCCATCCGCTTGCCCCACTGCAGATGCCAGTCCGGGCCTGTCCGCAGCGGCAGGACATTGGCAATGCAGCGCAGGGCCTGACGCACCGTCAGCGGGTACGGGTAGGTGGCGAGTTGTGCGGCGGGGATGCCCGTGCCATCGGCAATCACCTCATGCTCGACGAACTCCTGGGCCAACAGCCGGATGTAGGTGTTCGGCATCAGCACGTGGTCGAATTCGTCAGGCGTCATGGGGGAATTGTCACGAATTAACCCCTTCCTTGTCACCAGCGACGGCTGTCCGCGTCGATTTTCGGCGCTGATACTGCGTGTCATCTCACGGCATCCCGCCGCGCTATCGCAAGGAAAAATCATGCAACGCAACAATCACTTGGACGCCATCGTCGTCGGCGCCGGCATCGCCGGCCTGTACGCCATCTATCGCCTGCGCGAGCTCGGCCTGTCCTTCCAGGCCTTCGACGCCGCCCCCGATGTCGGCGGCACCTGGTACTGGAACAGCTACCCCGGCGCGCGCGTCGATTCGCAGTCCTATGTCTACCAGTACTGGTTCTCGGACGAGCTGCTGAAGGAGTGGGACTGGAGCGAGCGCTTTCCGTCACAGCCCGAGACCGAGCGCTACCTGAACTTCGTCGCCGACAAGTTCGAACTGCGCCAGCACATCCGCTTCAACACCCGCGTTGCCCACGCGAACTGGGACGAGGCGGCGGGCCTGTGGACGGTGGAGACCGAAGCCGGCGAGCGCTACACGGCGAAGTACTTCGTCAGCTGCGCGGGCATGCTGTCGGCGCCGAAGGTGCCGCCGTTTCCGGGACACGAACAGTACAAGGGTGTCATTGCGCACACCGCGCGCTGGCCGCGCGGCATTGATTTGAAAGGCAAGAAGGTCGGCGTGGTCGGCACCGGCGCGACGGGCATCCAGGTCATCCAGACCATCGCGGGCGAAGTCGCGGAGTTGAAGGTCTTCCAGCGCACGGCGCAGTACGCGGTGCGCATGAACAACGAGCGTTATGACGCGAAGCGTTTCGCCGAATGGCGCGCGCAATACCCGCGCCTGCGCGAACACGTGCATCACACCTTCGCCGGCTTCGACTTCGACTTCCATCTCCCGTCCTGGCACAGCCTGACGCCGGCGCAGCGTCGCGAGGAACTCGAGAAGCTGTGGACCGACGGCTCGCTCGCGATCTGGGTCGGCGGTTTCCAGGAATCCCTGATCGACCCTGCGATCAATGAGGAAGTCTCCGAGTTCGTGCGCGAAAAGATTCGCGCGCAGATCAACGATCCGAAAGTCGCCGAGATGCTCGTACCGCGCCTGTACGGCTTCGGCACCTACCGCGTGCCGCTGGAGAATGGCTACTACGAAGCCTTCAACCGCGACAATGTCGAAGTGATCGACGTGCGCGCGACGCCGATCGAGCGCTTCACCGAGAAGGGTCTCGTGGTCAACGGCCGCGAGTTCGAACTCGACGTGGTGATCCTCGCGACCGGTTTCGACGCCGGCACCGGCGCACTCGCCCGCATGGACGTGCGCGGCCGCGACGGCCGCTCGCTGACCGAACTGTGGAGCAAGGACATCCGCTCGACGCTCGGCCTGCAGGTGCACGGCTTCCCGAACCTCTTCACAGTGGCCGGCCCGCTCGCGCCATCGACCGCGTTCTGCAATATGACCACCTGCCTGCAGCAGCAGGTGGACTGGGTGATGAACTGCATCACCTGGCTGCGCGCGAACGGCAAACGGGCGATCGAGCCGACGCGCGAGCGTGAAGACGAGTGGGTGCGCCACCACGATGAAGTCGCGAACTCGACGCTGCTGATGCGCACGAAGTCCTGGTACACCGGCGACAACATCGAAGGCAAGCCGCGGCGCCTGCTGTCGTACATCGGGGGTGTGGGCAACTACCGGCAGATCTGCGACGAAGCGCAGGCCAGCGGCTACCAGGGGTTCAAGGTCGCCTGAGCCTGCGTGTGAGTGCGCTGGAGCTGTGGCGACGCTGCAGGTCCGGCGCATTCATCGCGGGGGGGTGTGACGCTGACGATGAACGCGTTCACTTGGCGCGGCATAGGATGGGCGCCCCCTCCTCCCTCCCCATTCGTTAATCCTCGCTCAAGAGCGTGGTGATCTTCCACCTGTGGTTCGGTTCCATTTGGGCTTGAATCCGATATTCCGCGCTTCCTGCGCTGCCTCTCACTCGCACCCGCGCCTTGATCTCGGCACTCAGGTCATAGGATGCATGGTTGAATCCCGAAAAAAGAAGATCCATTTCGTTCACCGTGCCTACTTCCAAGGCTAAGGCGTTTTGTTCTTGCAATTCATTCCGCAAGCTTGCCCATTCCTCGGATGACTCAAACCGGCAATAAATGGCCGTGGACCAGATCAAAGTTATCAAGGCGGCTCCGCCGCCCCAATAGCTGAGCCGTCTTGTTTTTCTTCCATTGGTCATGGGCATAAACCAGCAACAAACGATGGGTGCCCCGGATTTTCGAATCTCGAACCCCCCAGGTCCTTCCCGACGATGTGTATCTTCTTTCGCCCGTGTCGGGCTTCCTCCGTCTGCCCAACGGTCATGAGGTCGCTGCCTCACGCGGCCTGTTGAAAGCTCGAGGTAGCCCGGGTGCAACGCAGTGGAACCCGGGACCATCAGTGTCTGACAGGCTGATCCCGGGATCCGCGCTGCGCGCGACTCCCGGGCTACTTCGCACGGGACCATGGCCAGTGGCCGATATTTGCGCTCAGCAATTGATTGGGTGGCCCCGCTGGCGTCCTTCCCCGCCTCTGCCCTTATCCCTCACAGCGCCGGATGGTGTCGATGCCAGTCGGTCACGCGCTGGTACGCCCAGCCGGCCTGCACCAGCAGATGTTCGGCGAAGTTCGCGGCCACGAACTGGAACGCGATCGGCGCGCCGTCGGCGGTCTGGCCGCCGGGCAGCGTGATCGTGGGGCTGCCGGTCAGGTCGAACGGGCAGGTGTAACGCAACATGCCGGCGAGGAGATCCGCGTCCTCACCGAACTTCGACATCAGTTCAACCGACGGCGCGGCGACCGACATCGCCGGGATCAGCAGCAGGTCGACGGACTGGAACAGCGCGTGCACACGGCCGGAGAACTCGGCGCGGCGCAGTTGCATCTTCTGGAAGTCCATCGCGCTCAAGGACCGGCCGACGTCGATCAGGCCCGCGAGCCCGGGGCCGTATTCGTCGCGGCGCGCGGGGTAGGTCGCTTCGTGCGCGACCGCGGTTTCCACTGCGCACAGCGGTGCCCAGTCCTGCGTGACCTGTTCGGCGTCCGGAAACTGAATCTCCTGAACTACGCCGCCGACATCCGCCACCACGCGCAGCACGTCGAGCAGCGCCGCGCGTGTCGGCGCATCGACGCGCTCGAGCGTCCACGCGCGATCGATCCCGACGCGCAGACCCGTGAGCCCGCGCGTCATCAGCGCCAGGTAGTCCGGCACGGGCAGCGGCACGGCAGTCGGGTCACCCGGATCGGCGCCCGCGATCGCGGCGAGCATCGCGCCGGCGTCCGCTGCGCTGCGCGTCATCGGGCCGATGTGATCGAGCGACGCGGCAAGTTCGAACGCACCATGGCGGCTGACGCGACCCCAGGTCGGTTTCAGACCGGTGATGCCGTTCGCAGCCGACGGAAAGCGAATGGAGCCACCGGTATCGGTGCCGAGCGAGCCGAAGCACAGGCCCGCCGCCGTGGCGACACCGGAACCGCTCGACGACGCGCCAGACCACAGCGACGGCCCCCACGGATTCGTCGGCGGCGTGATCGACGGATGGTGATCGGCGAACGCGCCTTCGGTCTGCTGCAACTTGCCGAGCAATACCGCGCCTGCTTCGCGCAGACGGCGCACCGTGGTCGCGTCTTCAGTCGGGCGGAAGTCGCGATGAATCGGCATGCCGTGCGAAGTCGGCACACCGGCCGTCCACAGCAGGTCCTTCACCGCAATCGGGACCCCGTGCAGCGGGCCGCGCGCGCGCCCGGCGGCAATCTCCTGGTCCGCCCGCTGGGCGTCTGCGAGCGCCGCATCCCCCATCAGCGTGACATAGCTCAGCAGGCGCGGATCCAGCGCCTCGATGCGGGCGAGCATCGCGCGGGTGACGTCGACCGACGAACGTGCGCGTGACTGGATCTGGCGCCCGACTTCGAGCAGTTCGAGGTAGTGAAGATCGGTGTCCGCCATGTCGGAGCTCTCCTGGCGCATCACGCCGTTGTGCGATCGAGGGGGATAAGGGCAGGCCGCGCTGCCGTCGGCCGTTCCGCAATATCGCGAACGGGATGGTGGATCGTCAAACCCCAAGGCGGGGACCGACGGTTCGCCAGGGTCCGGACACCCACCGCAGCGGACGCGCCGCTGACAAGCCGGGCGCGGGCAGCCGTTTGCATGCTGCGGCACGTCGGCGGCGCGAACGATGGAACGATGGGTGTCCCCGATCGCGATGGAACGATGGGTGTCCCCGATTGCGCGCGCCGATTGCGCGTCGCTGCAAGCTGCGTCACGTCGTCAGCGCAAAAGATGGGCGTCGCTGATTTCCCCCGATGACGGGCCAAGGGGTGGGTGTCCCCGATTAGTGCCCGATTAGTGCCCGATTAGTGCCCTTGCATGCTGCGGGAGGTCGTCGGTGCGAACGATGCGCACGATGGGTGTCCCCGAATGCGGTGCGCGGCGCAAACGGTGGGTGTCCCCGATTACTGATTACTGCCTGCCAATTGCTGCCGTTGACCGCGATGACCGGATGATTGCGCCGCAGCAGCGCGGCGTCGAAACCGGCCTGCATTGCCTGCCATCGGTCGACACGGCATCTTAGGTGTCCGAGCCACGCGCGCCTCGACGCGGTGCGTTGCCCCCCGCCGCGCCGCGCGCGGCCTTGCCCTGCCCGCCCGGGCCCATGACGACACAGGAAGGATGAGACCCCATGATCGATTTCGAACTGCCCGCTGAACTGGTCGCGCTGCGCGACCGGGTCGATGACTTCATCAAGTCGAGGGTGGTCCCGCTCGAGCACGACCCGCGGCAGCGGCCCCACATCCATGAATCCCTGCGCAAGGAACTGGTGGCGCTCGGGCGCGAGGCAGGCCTGTTGTCGCCGCACGCGCCGAAGGAATACGGGGGCCTGGGGCTCGATCATCGCGGCATCGCGGTGGTGTTCGAGGCCGCGATGTGGAGCCCGCTGGGCCATCTCGCGCTGAACATCCAGGCACCGGACGAAGGCAACGTGAACCTGTTGATGCGCGTGGCGTCGCCGGCGCAGAAAGCGCGCCTGCTGCCGCCGCTCGTCAACGGCGAACTGCGCACCGTCTTCACGATGACCGAGACCGCGACCGACGGCGCCGGTGCCGATCCATCCCTGCTGCAGACAGTCGCCCGACAGGACGCGGACGGTTATCTCATCACCGGCAACAAGTACATGATCTCCGGTATCGAAGGCGCCGGCATCAACATCGTGATGGCGCGCACGATCGATATCACGGATCAGGATGTCGGCGCGTCGATGTTCCTCGTGGAGATGGATGCCCCCGGCTTCAAACTCGACCGCGAACTCGAGACGCTCGACTCGAACACGCCGGGCGGCCACTGGGAAGTGTCCTTCGACCAGGTGCGCGTGAAGCCCGACCAGGTGCTCGGCGAAGTCGGGCGCGGGTTCGCGCAGGCGCAGCTGAGGCTCGCACCGGCGCGGCTCACCCACTGCATGCGCTGGCTCGGTCTCGCGCGACGCTGCCATGCGATCGCGGTCGAACATGCCGGCAAACGGCACTCTTTCGGCAAGACGCTCGGCGAACATCAAGGAGTGGGCTTCATGCTCGCCGACAACGAGATGGACCTGCACATGTGCCGTCTCGCGATCTGGCACTGCGCATGGCTGCTCGATCAGCACCAGCAGGCGCGCAACGAAACGAGCATGTGCAAGGTCGTCTGTTCCGAAGCGCTGGGTCGCGTCGTCGACCGCTGCATGCAGATTCTGGGTGCCATCGGCATCACCGGCGACACGGTGATCGAACGCTGCTACCGCGACATCCGCTGTTTCCGGATCTACGACGGCCCGTCGGAGGTTCATCGTCACGCGCTGGCGCGACGCATCCTGTCGAAACGCGCCTGAAAACCACGGCTCGCCCAAGCGCCGCGTTCGCAGGTTGGGCTGACGCAGGAAGCCCAACGCGTGCGCGCTCGCAGCGCTCCTGGTACCTGCAAAAACATGCCGTCGACCGCGACCGGAGGATCGGCGTGTCTGGGTGCACACAGAGACGCCGAAGTTGGGCTTCCTGCGTCAGCCCACCCTCCTCGATCACCCGAGGTGTTCGCCCGGGCTCAGGGCCGGACAGCACACTGATCAGCGATCACGCGGCGCCCGTCACTTCGCGATCACGCTGACATGCGCCGCCACCACGCGCCAGCCGCCGTGGCCGGGCGCCGCCGTGCGCAGCCAGGTCTGGCTCTGGCGGCCGATGCTGGCCGCGCCGTATGAAGGCCGCCAGAACTCGGTCATCGCAGTGCCGAAGTCGGTGCCGTAAGTCGTGATCACGATATTGCGCAATTCGCGCGCGAGACCCTGCGCCGGGCGCGCCGCGCGAAACGCGCGAATGGCGGTGATGCCATAGAGATTCTCGCCGCCGCCGTAGCGCACGGTGAATTCGGAATGCCAAAACAGTGCATCGAGCGTCGCGATGTCGTTATCGACGAGTGCGCGCTCGTAGGCCTCGAACACCGCCGCGAGTTCGGCGCGGACCGCGGGCAGGTTGATCTCCATCAGCGGTCTGCGCGTCAGCGGCGCGTTCAGGCCAGCGGTGCGATCGGCGCGCGACACCACGGCTCACGCGCCAGCGCCGCCGCCACGCGCAACGCGAGATCCTCGCGCCACGGTGCAGCGATCACCTGCACCCCGAGCGGCAGATGGGGCGCACTCGACTGCGCGTTCCACACCGGCACCGTGACAACCGGCAACCCGATGCACGACAGCGGCTGCGCGAGCAGGCCGAGACTCGGCCGTGCCGGCAGGCGCTGCGTGCCGAGCGACAGCCACTCGGTGCCGAGCAGCGGCGCGACGCAGGGCGTCGCCGGTGCGAGCAGGACATCGACAGTGTCGAACACCTGCGCAACCTCGTGCGCGAACCGGCGCCGCACGCGCTGCGCCTGCTGCACCCAGCCCGCCGGCAGCAGCGCGCCGGCGAGAAAGCGATCGCGCGAGAGCGGCTCGAAGTCGTCCGCGCGCGTGCGCAAATCGGGCAGGTGCAGATTGGCGCCTTCGGCATTCGTGATCAGGAACGCTGCAGCGCGCGCCCGCGCGACCTCGGGCAGCTCGATGTCGCGCGTGACTCCCAGCGCCTCGCGCACCAGTGAGACCGCCGCCAGTGCATCTGCATCGGCCATCTCGCGCCACCAGCCACCGAGCGTCGCTAGGCGCAGGCCGCCGAGGTCGATGTCATCGAGCACGGCACTCACGGGCTCGGCCGCGCGCGGCGCGCAGCCGGGATCCTCGGCGCACCAGCCCTGCATCAGGTCATAACAGAGCGCGAGATCGCGCACGCTGCGCGCGAACGGCCCGAGGTGATCGAGACTGGCGACGAAGGGATAAGTCCCCGTGCGCGGCAGCCGGCCGAAGGTCGGCTTCAGGCCGAAACAGCCGCACAGTGACGCCGGTACGCGGATCGATCCATTGGTGTCCGAGCCCAGCGTCAGCGGCACCTGGCCGGCTGAGATCGCCGCCGCCGAGCCGCCGGAGGATCCGCCCGCGGTACGCGCGAGGTCGTGCGGGTTGCAGGTCGCGCCGTAGTGACTGTTCTCGGTCGTGAAGCCGTAGGCGTACTCGTCCATGTTCAGCGCGCCGACGAGGATGGCGCCCGCTGCCTCGAGCCGCCGCACGAGCAGCGCGTCGCGCGCGGCGGCCGGTGCATCGCGTTCGATCTTCGAGCCGGCGAGGGTCGGCAGGCCTGCGATGTCGAACAGGTTCTTCACCGCGAACGGCACGCCGGCGAGCGGCAGCGTGTGTCGATCGGGCTTCGAGTCGACCATCAGCGCGCGCGCCCGGGCCCGCGTATCGAGCACGGTCGTGAACGCATTGACGCGATCGTCAGTCGCCGCGATGCGCGCGAGGCAGCTGTCGACCGCGTCGCTCGCGCGCAGCCGGCCGGCGCGCACCTCGGCGGCGATCGTCACGGCGTCGAGCGTGCAGGGTTTCATTCGCGCGCGGCCGGCGCGACGGGCACGAACACATTGGCCCCTTCGTCGTCGCGACCGAGTGGCAGGCCATCGACCAGCGCCGCCATGTCCGCGGCGAGTGCGACGTAGCGCAGCACGCCCGGCATTTGTTCGGGCGTGAGCCTGAGCCCCAGCGCATCGGCGTTCGCTCTGACCAGGGCTTCGATCTGGGCGGGGGTGAGTGTCATGCGGAGACGTTAGCAGATTACATGCCACGCGTGGCCTGCTTATTGCAGCCTGCTTCGCCCACAGACTCGATCACAGGAGCCGGCATGCGCGTCGTCACGGTGACAGCCGAACCTCAGGCGCTCAGCGTCGATCTCGATCGCACGGCGCTCGTGATGATCGACATGCAGCGCGATTTCATCGAGCCCGGCGGCTTTGGCGCAAGCCTCGGCAACGACGTGTCGCTGCTGCGCGCAGCGATCGATCCCTGCCGCCAACTGCTCGCAGCCGCGCGCGCTGCAGGCCTGCTGGTCGTCCACACGCGCGAGGGCCACCGACCCGATCTCAGCGACGCGCCCCGCGCCAAGCTGGAGCGCGGCGCACCGAGTTTGCGCATCGGTGACAGCGGTCCGATGGGCCGCATCCTGATTCGCGGCGAACCCGGCCACGACCTCATTCCCGAACTCCGTCCGCGCGACGGCGAACCCGTCGTCGACAAGCCGGGCAAGGGCGCGTTCTACGCGACGGACTTCGGCGCCCTGCTCAGCGGTCGCGGCATCGAGAACCTGATCGTCTGCGGCGTGACGACCGAAGTCTGCGTGCACACCACGGTGCGCGAGGCGAACGATCGCGGTTACCGCTGCCTGGTGCCGGCGGACTGCTGCGCGTCGTACTTTCCCGCCTTTCACCACAGCGCACTCGCGATGATCAAGGCCCAGGGCGGCATATTCGGCTGGGTCACCGACGCCGCGGGCGTGATCAACGCCATGAACCCCTTCACTCCATGAACCTCCGACAGAGGAACGACACATGAGCGCAACGCACGCGAACCCGCGCACCGGCCCCGCCCTGTGGGTCAGCGGCGACTGGAATGCCTACTTCGGATTCGGCACCAATATTCTCGTCAACCTGCTGGTGTTGACCGGTCTGCTGCGCTTCGTGCTGAAAATGCCGGACGAGATCGTGTTCGGCCGCATCCTGCCGGCAGCCGGGCTGATGCTGTTCCTGTCGACCATCTACTACGCGTATCTCGCGTTCCAGCTCGCGCAGCGCACGGGCCGCAGCGATGTCTGCGCGCTGCCCTCCGGGATCAGCGTGCCGCACATGTTCGTTGTCGTGTTCGTGATCATGCTGCCGATCGCGTCCACCACCGGCGATCCGATCAAGGGTTGGGAAGCCGGCCTCACCTGGGTGTTCGTGCAGAGTTTCGTGCTGATGATCGGTGGCTTCATCGCGCCGGCGATACGCCGGATCACGCCGCGCGCGGCGCTGCTCGGCACGCTGGCCGGCGTGTCGATCGCGTTCATCGCACTCAGGCCCGCGCTCGAGATGTACATGACGCCGCTGCTCGGCGTGGTGTGCTTCTCGGTGATCATGGTCAGCTGGTTCGGTGGCGTGCGCTGGTTTCGCGGCATCCCAGCCGGACTCGTCGCCATCGCGCTGGGTTGCCTCATCGCCTGGGGCTCGGCGCTGCTCGGCAAGCCCATCGGCGGCATGAGCCTGGCCGCGCTCGGCGCATCCTTCGCGAACTTCGGCTTCTCGGTGCCGCTGCCCGCGTTCGGACACGTGTTCGCCGGCTTCGAGTTCCTCGGCGTCATCCTCGTCACCGCGATTCCGTTCGGCATCTACGACCTGGTCGAAGCGATGGACAACGTCGAGAGCGCAGCGGTCGGCGGCGACAGCTTCCCGACCACGCGCGTGCTGACGGCTGACGGCGTGGTCAGCCTCGTCGGCTGCCTGATGGGTAATCCGTTCATCAACGCGGTGTACATCGGCCATCCCGGCTGGAAGGCCATGGGCGGGCGCATCGGTTATTCCGCGGCCACGGGCGTGACCGCGCTCGTCCTGTGCTGGTTCGGCGTGATCTCGGTGATGACATCACTGATTCCGGTCGTCGCGATTGCGCCGATCCTGCTCTACATCGGCATGCTGATCGGCGCGCAGGCGTTCCAGGAAACGCCGCGCAGCCACGCACCGGCCATCATTCTCGCATTCATGCCGCACCTCGCGGCGTGGGGCAAACTGCAGATCGACAACGCGCTGGGCGCGGCGGGCACGAACGCGGCGGCGGTCGGCCTCGACAAGCTGGGCCAGACCGGCGTGCTCTACCAAGGCCTCGAAGTGCTCGGCGGCGGCGCGATTCTGGGCGGGCTGATCCTCGGCGCAATCGCCGTGTGCGTCATCGAACGCGAGCTGCAAAAGGCTGCCGCGTTCGCCGCGGCGGGCGCCGCACTGACCTTCTTCGGCTTCATGCACGGCGAGCACATCGGCGTCGGCCAGAGCCTGGACGTCGCGCTCAGCTATCTCGGCTTCGCCGGGGTGCTCGTCGGCTGCGCGAAGTTCGCCGTGACCGAGCCGGCCGCCGCGCACCCCGAACCGCACGAAACGGCGATGCCCTCGGGCGTCTGAACCGCGCGCCGGTCCCGCGCCGGCACGCCGTCCTGCGGTGTCGGGCCAGCCCCTGCGCTGAGCCGAAACGCCGTCTGCGACGTAACGCCTCCATTCATCACCCCGGCACGCACCCGGCAGACTGGCAGCGCGGCCACCGCATGCCGCGATAACTTCGGTGCACAGGCGGGTTGAGCCGCGGACACGCCGTCCGCGAACCCTGATTCTTCATCACGAAAGGGTCACCGCCATGATCAAGGTCCGCGAATTCCTGGACTCGAAGTCCAACGAGCTGTTCGCCATCAGCCCGGACGAATCCGTCGCCGCTGCGCTCGCCATTCTGTCCGCCCGTCGCATTGGCGCCGTGCTGGTCCTGGACGGCACGCGCCTCGTCGGCATCCTGTCCGAACGCGACTGCGCGATTCGGGTCTGCATGCCGGGCCTGCAGGCGGGCACGATGCGCGTGCGCGAGGTGATGACTGCCGCCGTGCTGAGCGTTGGCCCCAACCAGCCGCTCGAGGACTGCATGCAGCTGATGATCGAACGCGACATCCGCCACGTGCCGGTGATCGAGCACGAGCGCGTGATCGGCATGATTTCGATTGGCGACGTCGTCAAGGAAACGTTGAAACAGCAGCGCTGGCTCATCGGCCAGCTGCAGGCGTATATCGGCGGCACCTACACCTCGGCGGGGGTCGCACGCAGCTGAGGTAACGCTGCGGCCGGCGCGGCAGCAGCGCGCATCGCCGGCTACGGGTGCCGCGGTAACGGCGGCACGCGCCGGTGCTTCAACGGACAGTCCTGCCCGCCCATTCGAGCAACGCGTGATGCAGGCAGGCGACCAGTTCGCCCTGCCCGCGACGGAAAGCCGTGAACCTGCGGATGACAGCAGCCTCCGCCCTATGGCACGGCAGCGGTGTGCCCGGCGCCAACCACCGGACGCGCCGGCATCAGCCGCTGCCACTCGTGGCTCGCGGCGGCTTCGATCACGAGCGGGGATGACCAGGGTGCGCGCGTGCAGCCACAGCCGCTGCACGCCGAGCCACTCGGCGAGCGCGCGATTCAGCGGGCCCTTGCCGTGGGTGCTGTCGCCGATCAGGGGATGCGCGAGATGTTTGAAGTGGCGGCGGATCTGGTGGCGTCGCCCGCTCAGCGGCTCGACCTCGACCAGCGCCACGCGGCAGGTCGGGTGGCGGCCGACGGCAAGCGGCCATTCGTGACAGGCCAGCCGGCGATAGCGGGTGACAGCCGCGACACGCGGCTGGCCGGCGGACGGCAGTTCAGGGTCGCGGGCCAGCGCGTAATCGATTTCGCCGGCGTCGGGCGGCCAGCCGCGCACCAGCGCGAGGTAGCGTTTGCTCACGCTACCGGCTTCGAACGCCGCGCCCAGCGCGCGCGCAGCCTCGAGGCTGCGGGCGAACACGAGCACGCCGGAAGTCGCCTTGTCGAGCCGGTGCACCGTCCACAGCGGCTGGGCGAGCTGTTCGCTCAAGAGCGCGAGCGCGCTGCGGGTTTCGTGGGCATCGAGCGAGGACGGATGGACCAGCAGCCCCGGCGGCTTGTCGATCGCGACGAGATCCTCGTCGATGTGCAGGACCGTCAGCTCGGTGGACGTGTTCATCGCATGCCTGCCCAGCGGGCCCGCCACGCCTTCGCCACGGTCAACAGAAGTTCTGCGTGATCAGCACTTCGTAGTCCGCGTTGAACGCGAGGCCGATGCCTTCGCGTTGCCAGTGCGGCGCGAGCATGTTCTGGCGGTGTCCCGCGCTCTGCAGCCAGCCGCTGACGACCTTTCTGGCCAGCGCGGCATCATCGAGCCAGTCGTAGTGGCGCCGGCCTGCGCTGTCGATCCGCACGCGCCGGTACAGCGTGTGCATCGCGATGTTTTCCGCGCCGACATAAATCTCCTCGCCGACCTGCACCGCGCATTCGTAAGCCGCCTGCTCGTAGCGCTCGCGCATCGACGTGCCCTCGGGGCTCGCGTGCGAGAAATAGTCCCGCCCGACCATGTCCGTGCTGTGCTTCTGCGCGATCGCGGCGAGTTCGCCGTGCCAGGCGAGCGGTGGCAGGCCTTCGCGTTCGCGCGCGAGGTTCACTTCCTGGTGGATGCGCGCCGCGAGCGCGGCGGCGTCTGGCGCGATGTCGGCCATTGCCGTCAGGCACCAGCCGAGCAGCATGACGAGCATCGGGAGCCACCTGCCCGCGTGGCGCTTGTCCGCGACTTTACCGCCTCGATGGTCCATGGTCAGGGTCTCCCGGGTCGTGATCCCGCAGAAAGGCAGCGCGCGTTGGCGCGCGAGCCGTACGCGGGCTGCATCGAGCATGATGCCTGGCGTCCGCGCTAGCGATTGCCGTGTTTGAGCACACCGCTGCGCGTCAGTTCGTCCAGTCTCTCCGCACTGTAACCCAGCGTGCCGGTGAGCACGTCCGCATTGTGTTCGCCGAGCAACGGCGCCGTCAGATCGGGCAGTTCGGGCTGCGCGGAGAAGCGCAGCGGGAAGCCGGGAATCGCGAATTCGCCGAGCAGCGGATCGCTGATCGTGCGCACGGTGCCGCGCGCGCGGAAGTATGGATGATCGATCGCATCGGCCGGGCTCAGCACCGGCGCAGCCGGCACTCGATGGCGCTCCAGCAGGTCGAGGATGTCGTCGTTGCTGGCGAAGGTACCGAGCCAGGCTTCGATGATCGGCGCCAGCTCGCGCTGATGTTCGACGCGCGCCGCACCGTCGACGAAGCGTGGATCGTGCTCGAGGTCCGGGCGCTCCATCGCGCTGCAGAGACTGGCCCACTGGCCCTGCAATGCGAGCACCACGAGATAGCCGCTCGGCCCCTTGAACACGCCGAACGGCGACACCTGCGGATGGTGCGAGCCCTTGCGGCCGGGCACGTACTGGCCCTTGCTCAGCGAGCTGCCCTGGACGGGGATCTCCATCATGTGGAACATCGAGTCGATCATCGAGATGTCCAGCCACTGGCCGAGTCCCGTGCGTTCACGATGGAACAGCGCGTAGCCGATTGCCGAGAACGCGTGCACGCCGGAGGACACGTCGGCCACCGACACGCCGGCAGGCAGGGGCGGCCCGTCGGCCTCGCCCGTCATGTGCATGACACCGGCGAAAGCCTGCGCCACCCAGTCGTAGCCCGTCTTGTGCGACAGCGGGCTGTCGCGGCCATAGGCCGAAATCGACGCCATCACGAGCCGCGGGTTGATGGCCCGCAGGTCGTCCCACGCGAGTCCCCGTTTCTCCATCACGCCCGGGCCGAAGTTCTCGACGACGACATCGACCGTGGCCACCAGTTCGCGCACGATGGCGAGCGCCTCCGGGCGGCGAAGGTCGAGACACACGCTGCGCTTGCCGCGATTCTGCTGCACGAAGTAGCCGCTGCGACCGTCGATGACGAACGGCAGCTGGCGTGACGGATCGCCGCCCGGCGCCGGCTCGATCTTGATGATGTCGGCGCCCATCTCCGCCATCAGGCGCGTGACCGTGGGGCCGGACAGGTACTGGGTGAAATCGAGCACCCGGATGCCTTCGAGTATGTTCATGCGTGCCTCGCTGGGAGCGGCTGCGCGGCGCCAGGCGCAGCGGCGTGATCGGGACGGTGCGTCATCGACGCCGACGGCGGGACGGGCCCGCTGCCGCGTAGAGTGCCCGAAAGTCTGCAAGCGGGGCCAGCCTCGCACGGCGCGTGGCCCGTCAGGCCCAACGGCCGGCAGCCCGCACGTTCGGGGGCTTACGTGCGGCCGGTTCGCTTGCTAAGGTCCGGGCCTCAGCATCACCCGCAGACCGGAGTGTTTCCCCGCATGAGCGCAGCAGCGACCCATGACTTCCGCATCGTCATCATCGGGGCCGGACCCGGCGGCATGTGCACCGCAATCAAACTGCTGGAAGCGGGGATCAGGGACTTCGTGATTCTCGAGAAGGCGACCGGCGTCGGTGGCACCTGGTGGCACAACCGCTACCCGGGCGCCGAATGCGATGTGAAGTCGCATCTGTATTCATTTTCGTTCGAACTCAAGCGCGACTGGACGCGGCCGTTTGCCGGCCAGGCCGAGATTCTCGAATACCTTCAGGGCGTCGCGGAGAGATACGGCATCCTGCCCTACGCACGTTTCGGCCACGAAGTGCGCTCGGCGCACTGGCTGGACGACGCTGCGCGCTGGCAGGTCGAGACCGTCGACGGCCAGGTGTTCCGCGCGCCGATCCTCGTCAGCGGCATGGGCATGTTCAACGAGCTCGAGATGCCGGACATCCCGGGGCTCGATGAGTTCAGCGGCACGCTGTTCCACTCGGCGCGCTGGGACTCCGCGCACGATCTGACCGGCCGGCAGGTCGCTGTGATCGGCAGCGCGGCGAGCGCCGTGCAGTTCGTGCCCGAGATCGCACACCAGACCGCGTCGCTGCACCTGTTCCAGCGCACCGCGAACTGGGTGGCGCCGAAGGACGACAAGCCCTACACGGCCGACGAACTTGCGCATTTCGTCCACGATCTGAACGCCATTCACGAGTCGCGGGCGACGATCTACAAGGAGCTGAACGAGTTCATCCTGTTCAACAATCCGCAGCTGCAGGCCGACATGACGCAGCTTGCGCTCGACAACATCGCCGTGGTCGAAGACCCGGCGCTGCGCGCGAAGCTCGTGCCGACGCATCCGTTCGGCTGCAAGCGGCCGCTGTTCTCGAACCTCTATTACCCGGTGTTCAACCTGCCGCAGGTCGAACTCGTCACCGATCGCATCACACGCCTGAGCCGCACGGGCGTCGTGACTGCCGACGGCCGCGAGCGCAAGGTCGACACCGTGATCCTCGCGACGGGCTTCAAGGTCACGAAGTACCTGTCGGCGATTGAGGTCACCGGTCGCCACGGGCGCCGCCTCGACGAGGCCTGGAGCGACGGCGCGCAGGCCTATCTCGGGATCACCACGAGCGGCTTCCCGAATCTTTTCATGCTGTATGGCCCGAACACCAACAACGGCTCGATCATCGCGATGCTGGAGATCCAGGTCGATTACATCCTGCGCCAGATCCGGCGTCTCGAGCGCGAGCAACTGGCGTTTCTCGATCTGCGCGCGGAGGTCGAAACGCGTTACAACGACTCGATGCAGCAGGAGATCGGCGCCGTCGAGGTCTGGCAGGCGAACTGCGGCCATTACTACAACGCGGCCTCAGGGCGCATGGTCACCCAGTGGCCGCATACTATCGACGAATTCGCCGCACGCACCGTGCGGCCCGATGAAGCGGTTTACGAAGCACAACGCGCAGCGGAGGCACACGCATGAAACTCGATTATTCGATCAGCGCCGTGATCACGGGCGGCGCCTCGGGGCTGGGCGAAGCCACGGCGCGGCTGCTCGCGTCGCACGGCGTGCGCGTCGCGATCTTCGACGTCAACGTCGAGCGTGGCGAGATGCTCGCCGAGGAGATCAACGGTGTGTTCTGCAAGGTCGACGTGACGTCCGCGGCGGATGTCGACGCGGCGTTCGCGCAGGCGCGCGCGGCGATCGGGCAGGAACGCATTCTCGTGAACTGCGCCGGGGTCGGCGGCGGGGCGGCGAAGACCGTCGCGCGCGATCGGCAGACCGGCGAGATCCGCGAGTATCCGATAGAGAACTTCGAACGCATCATCCAGGTCAACCTGATCGGCACCTTCCGCTGCATCACCAAGAGCGCGGCCGGCATGCTGAGCCTGCCGCCGCTGCCGGACGGCGATCGCGGCGCAATCGTGAACACGGCGTCCGTCGCCGCCGAGGACGGCCAGATCGGCCAGGCCGCCTACACGGCGTCGAAAGCCGGTGTCGTCGGCCTGAACCTGGTCGTCGCGCGCGATCTCGCGAGCGAAGCGATTCGCTGCAATACCATCCTGCCCGGCATTTTCGACACGCCGCTGCTGCAGCGCGCGGCGGAGAGTGTGAAGGCGAGCCTCGCCGCGCAGGTACCGTTCCCGAAGCGCCTCGGCCTCGCCGAGGAGTACGCGCAACTTGCACTGACCATGATCACCTGCGGCTATTTCAACGGCGAAGACGTGCGCCTCGACGGCGCCATTCGTATGGCGCCGCGCTGAGCCCGGGATTGACAACTGCGCTGGTGGTTTCGAAAAAAATTTGCCACCGAGAACACAGAGAACACAGAGAAATAGAAGAATTGATGGATGGGTACATCGGTTCCAGCATCGGCACGATGCTAGCGCTTGCAGTGGCATCACTTCATCTATTTTTTTCTCTGTGTTCCCGGTGTTCTCTGTGGCCAAATGACCCAGCGCCGAACCCGGCACAACTGAACAGTGAAAAGAGGAGCATCAACAATGACCGAAGCCTGGATCATCGATGCCTGCCGCACGCCGCGCGGCGTTGGCAAGGCCGGCAAGGGCGCGCTGGCGTCTTTCCATCCACAGCACCTCGGCGCCGCCGTGCTGCGCGCGATAGCCGAGCGCAACCGGCTCGACACCGCCGCGGTCGACGACATCATCTGGGGCACGAGCACGCAGCGGGGCCAGCAGGGTGGCGATCTCGCCCGCATGGCGGCGCTCGACGCGGGCTATGACATCCGCGCGAGCGGGGTCACGCTCGACCGCTATTGCGGATCGGGGATCACGGCGGTCAACTTCGCCGCGGCCGCGCTGATGTCAGGCATGGAGGATCTCGTGATCGCCGGCGGCACCGAGATGATGTCGACCTACGGCAACCCGGGCGTCAAGGATTCGCCGTTCATGGACAGCGGCAACCTGCGGCTGCGCGAAGTCCATCCGCAGCCGCACCAGGGGATCTGCGCCGACGCGATTGCGACGCTCGAAGGCATTTCGCGCGAAGCACTCGACGCGGTCGGTGTGATGAGCCAGACGCGCGCCGGCCGCGCGATCGCCGAAGGCCGCTTCGCGCGTTCGCTGGTGCCGGTGTACCGCGAAGACGGCACGCTGGCGCTCGACCGCGACGAACTGCCGCGGCCGACCACCTCGCTGGATGACCTCGCGAAGCTCAAACCCGCGTTCGAAGCGATGGGCAATCATCCGCTCGACGAACAGGGCACGACCTATCGCGCGCTGGTGCTGCGCCAGTATCCGACGCTGGACATCCGTTACGTGCACCACGCCGGCAACTCGTCGGGCGTCGCCGACGGCGCCGCCGCGCTGCTGCTGGCCGCACCGGACTACGCGCGCGCGCACGGCATGAAGCCCCGCGCGCGCATCGTCGCCACCGCCAACGTCGGCGACTCCCCGACGCTGATGCTGAACGCGCCGGTGCCGGCCACCCGCAAGGTGCTCGCGAAGGCCGGGCTCACGCTCGCCGACATCGACCTGTTCGAGATCAACGAGGCGTTCGCGGTGGTCGCGGAGAAATACATGCGCGACCTCGACCTCGATCGCGACAAGGTCAATGTCAACGGCGGTGCGATCGCGCTCGGTCATCCGATCGGCGCGACCGGCGCGATGCTGATCGGCACCGTCCTCGACGAACTCGAGCGGCAGGACAAGCAGTTCGGCCTGGTCACGATGTGCGCCGCCGGCGGCATGGCACCGGCGATCATCATCGAGCGCATCTGAGCTCAGGGGTCCCGGGCGACAGTGCGTGCACCGGGATCGGCTTTTTTGCCACCGAGAACACCGCGAACACCGAGGAAGACGAATTTTACTGGAGGGCTCTGAAACGCCGGCGCGCCGGGTGGCCAGGGCGTTTCAGCGCGGCAGCATCAATCCCTTCCTTCTCGGTGTTCTCGGTGGCCAAATCAACCCGCATTTCCTCCGGCACTGCCGTCCCGGAGCGCGCTGCGTCAGTTCCCCACCGCTTTCATCAGCGCCGCATGCTGGTCGAGCAGTTTCAGCGTCGCTTCATTGCCGTCCGCCGGACAGGCGAGGATCACGCGATGCACGCCGAGGTCGCGGTAGCGCTTCAGTTCGTCGACGTCGGTCGGTGCCCAGAAGAATGAGATCTCGATGTCGGACAGCTGGCGGCCGTGACGGGTGAGGCGCACTTCGAGATCGGCGAGTTCGGCGGCGATGTTCTTCATCTGCGCCGGCAGCGGCACCCAGCCGTCGCAGTAGCGCGCCACGCGTTCACGGCCCCACGGCGAGGCGGCGCCCATGATGATCGGCGGATGCGGCTTCTGCACGGGCTTCGGCCACGACCAGATCGAGTCGAAATTCACGTGCTTGCCGTGATAGCTCGAGTTCTCCTGCGTCCAGCACGCCTTCATCGCTTCGATGCGCTCTTCGAGCACCTGCCAGCGGTCGGCGAAGGCCGTGCCGTGGTTCTCCATTTCTTCGGCGTTCCAGCCGGCGCCGATGCCGAACAGGAAGCGGCCGTTGGACAACATGTCGAGCGAAGCAACTTCCTTGGCGGTGACGATCGGATCGCGCTCGGTGATGAGGCACACGCCGGTGGCGACCTTGATGGTTTTCGTCGCGATCGCCGCGGCGGTCAGTGCGATGAACGGGTCGTGGATGTGCCAGTACTCCTGCGGCAGATCACCGCCGCCTGGAAACGGCGTGCGTCGGCTGGCCGGAATGTGCGTGTGCTCGGGAAACCAGACCGAGTCGAAGCCACGGTCCTCGGAGGCGACGGCGAAGTCGTCGGGACGCATCGCGTAGTCGGTGGAATAGAGCATGGTGCCGAATTTCATGGCGGAAGACTCCTGATCTGCGTGCGGTGACGCCGCGTGCGGGCATGACAATATTGGGTCTCGTCAGGGCAAAGCGTAACAGGCGCCGCGAGGACGGTCAGGCGCGCGATGCCCAGACCGACCCCGGGGGCGGTGCCCCTGCTCAGTCGGGGCGGCTCTTGCCGCGCGCCGCGCCGCGTCGCCGGGGTCCGGCGGCTGGCGCTGGCGCAGGCCTTGCCGCGGTGCGCTGCCGCGGCGCGGCGGTGGTGGTGGCCTTGGCGCGCGCGGTCGTGCCCGCAATCAGCGCCTGTACTTCCGACGGTGCGAGATTGCGCCAGCGGCCTGGCTTCAGATGGTCGAGGCGGATGTTGCCGATTCGAATCCGGCACAGTTGGCGCACGTGGTAATCGAAGGCCTCGCACATCAGCCGGATCTGCCGGTTCAGGCCCTGGACGAGAATGATGCCGAAGGTGTAGCGATTGATGCGGTAGAGCCGGCAGGGCAGCGTCCTGGTGTTGTGGATGCGCACGCCGCGCGCCATGTTGGCGAGAAAGGTCGGCGTCACCGGTTTGTCGACGACGACGAGATACTCTTTCTCGAGCTTGTTCTCCGCGCGCAGGATGCGGTTGACGATGTCGCCGTCGCTGGTCAGCAGGATCAGGCCTTCGGAATTCTTGTCGAGGCGACCGATCGGAAAAATGCGCGAGGCGTGGTCGATGAAATCGACGATGTTGCCTTCGACGTCGCGTTCGGTGGTGCAGGTGATCCCGACCGGCTTGTTCAGCGCGAGGTAGACGCGGCTGCGCTGTTCCGAGGTCCCGGCGTCGGCGATCGTGTCGCCGTCGACCTGCACGACGTCACCGTCGCCGACCTGCGTGCCGATATCGGCCGGGGCGCCGTTGATCGTGACGCGGCCCTCGGCAATGAGGGCGTCCGCCTCGCGCCGCGAGCAGCGCCCGGACTCGCTGATGTACTTGTTGAGTCTCATGCCCGTTCCGAGTCCTGGGGTAGGAAGGCGAGTCCGGCATGCCGCCTGGCGGCCGCCGTGCGCGGTTTCCCGCGCGGCACGGAGTATAAGGCCAGATGGGGGCCACGGGGGTTCCGCGGCGGGCGCGTGGCGCGCCGTCAGGCGCGGATGGCCTCCAGGCACAGCACGGGCCGCGCACCGACGACTTCGACGCTGGTCATCAGGCCCTTCGGGATGAACAGCAGATCGCCTGGCTTCAGCACGCGAGCCTCGCCGTCGAGCGAGATCTTGAGCTGGCCTTCGACGACGGCCTCCACGCTGTCGACCGGCACGCGACGCGACGGCGGGGTCTCGCCCGGTCGATAGGTCTTCGGCGCGGCGTCGTAGCCGAGCACCGCGAGCTTGTGTCGCACGCTGTCGGCGGTCAGCTGGCCTTCCTGTGCCGTATCCCAATGTTCGACGCGGATGCTGTCCATCGTGCGATAGCGCACGCTGCGATCGCCCCCCTGGAACTGCGCCTCGTACAACGCCGCTTCGACCCGCTCACGGAGCACGACCGGCGTGATGTCGTTGTTCGGGATCACCGTCGCCATGCCGACGGTGGCCGTCAGCGGCTTGCCCGCCTCGGCCGGATCCGCCAGCACGCCGAGCTGGCGGATGCGCGAACGCACGGCGTCGGCCAGCCGGTTCACATGCTTGTGATCGGTTTCGGGAAACAGCAGCGCGAATGCGCCGGGTCCGAGCCGCGCGGCGACGTCGCCCGGCCGGTTGCCGGCGTTGCGCAGCACGTCGCTGATCTTGCGCAGTGCCGCTTCGTGGGCCAACCGGCTGTGCTTGGCCTGGAAGTCATCGAAGCGGTCGAGCGACACCAGCATCAGGCTCAGCGGCAACTCCTGCCGGCGCATGCGCGCCCACTCGCGATTCATCACGTTGGCGAATTTCTCGGCGGTCAGCAGGCCCGTCTCGGTGTCGTACGGGTTGATCCGCTGCAGCACCGTCGACAGCGCGCCGGCTTTCGTCCGCAGCACTGCCAGTTCCTGCGTCGCGTTGCTGAGCTCACCGGCCAGCGTGTCCTTGGTCTCGCCGACCGCGCGCGTCTCGACCTTGAGCACCTGCACCTCATCGCTGAGACGCTCGGTCAGCGCCTCGGCAGCCTGACGCTGCGCCGTCTCGGTCTCGAGCGCGGCGAACAGGCCGTGCAGGCGCTGCTGCACGCCGAACGCGGCCCAGCCGACGACCGCGAGCATCGCCGCCGTGGCGATGCCGGCGAGCGTGCCCGTCACCAGCATCAGGCCGGCCAGCGGCGCACAGGCACCTACTGCCAGCGCCAGCAGATGGTAACGCCCGGCAGGCACACGCCCTGCCGCCAGCAGCGGCGCGGCAGCGGCAAGCAGGACCGCGACCCCGGTCGCGGCGGCAATCGTGTGTGCCCCTGCCGCCCCGATCCCCCAGACCACGCCGTTCGCAGCCCACAGCGCCAGCACACCGGGCAGGCGATCGCGCAGCGCCGTCACGGCGACCAGCGCGAGCGCCCAGGCGGCGCACCAGGGCCAGGGCACATCGGCCAGGGCGGCCGCGGCCGCCACCGCCGCGAGCAGGGCGAACGCCGCCTGCGCGAGCAGCGGCGACGCCGGACCGTCTGTTGACGTCGGGCCTGCCGTTGCCGGCGCCACCGTGTGCGAGTCCAGATTCAATCGAGTCCCCCTGAGGTGCATCGGGCACCTGTCGAATTCACTGACAGGCATGCGTATCGGCAGCGCGGCACCAGGGGTTGAGAGGCACGCGATCGTCCACGCGAACTGGCGCGCCGGCGCAGACCGGGGGCATCGGGATCGAAAGGGAAGTAAAACATGCGCCCGGGTTGCCCCGGGCGCCAAGGTCAGGCAGTACAAAAAGGGGTGCAAAAACACGTCGGTACCACCGGCATTGCGCCGATCAGCAGGACGGTTTTTGAACGCGGCGAACCGCGTTCTAGATGGCAGCAAGCACACCCCGCCGCCGGGCTGACCCGGCCGCAATGGAATCCTTACTCCCCCCTCCACTTCGCGATGACAATTCTATGAACGGGGTCTTCCCGAACCATCGCCCAAATTGATTAGCCTAAGTACACTCTGCAGGCGATGAGCACACTGCTGGCCCTCGATCAGGGAACGACGAGTTCACGCGCCGTCGTGCTCGACGACACCCTGCGCGTGCTCGGCAGCGCCCGGCGCGAGTTCGCGCAATATTTCCCGGCCCCCGGTCTCGTCGAGCACGATGCCGTGGAAATCTGGCAATCGATTCACGATGTCACGCTCGAGGCCCTGGCTGCCGCGGGCGTCGGCGCCCGCGAGATCACGGCGGTCGGCCTCACCAACCAGCGTGAAACCGTGGTCCTGTGGGAGCGCAGCAGCGGACGGCCACTGCACCGGGCGCTGGTGTGGCAGGACCGGCGCACCGCCGGGCTGTGCGAGCAGATGACCGCCGACGGTCACGCGGCACTGATGCGCGAGCGCACCGGGCTCGTCATCGACCCCTACTTCTCCGCCAGCAAGCTGTGCTGGCTGCTCGACCACTGCCCTGGCGCGCGGGCCCGCGCCGAACGTGGTGAACTCGCGTTCGGCACCACCGACAGCTGGCTGATGTGGCAGTTGAGCGGCGGCCGCGCGCACCTGACCGATGTCACCAACGCGGCCCGCACCCTGCTCTTCAACATCGACACCGGCGACTGGGACGATGAACTGCTCGCCCGCTGGACGATTCCGCGCGCGCTGCTGCCGCGCGTCGTCGGCTGCGCCGAGCCGCTGTTCGACATCAGCGGCCTGGGCGACCTGCGCTGTCCCGTGGCCGGTGTCGCGGGCGATCAGCAGGCGGCGCTGTTCGGCCTGCAGTGTTTCGACGCCGGCGACGCCAAGTGCACCTATGGCACGGGCTGTTTCATCCTCGTGAACGCCGGCACCACGCGGCCGCAGGCCACTGGCGGTCTGCTGACGACTCCCGCGTGGCGGATCGGCGGCACGACCACCTACGCGGTCGAA
Source organism: Gammaproteobacteria bacterium Ga0077536 (assembly GCA_001464935.1). Taxonomy (GTDB): domain Bacteria; phylum Pseudomonadota; class Gammaproteobacteria. Next base: position 4,792 of record LNEL01000040.1, on the reverse strand, counting down.
GGCAGCGTGTTCATGGGCGGCGCGACGATCCAGTGGCTGCGCGATCAGCTGGGCATCATCGCGGGCGCCGGCGACGTCGAGGCGCTCGCGGCCAGCGTGCCGGACAGCGGCGGCGTGGTGCTGGTCCCCGCCTTCACCGGTCTCGGCGCGCCGTACTGGGATGCGCAGGCGCGCGGGCTGCTGATCGGCCTCACGCGCGGCACGGGCCGGGCACACATCGCGCGCGCAGCGCTCGACGGCATCGCGCTGCAGGTCAGCGACGTGCTCGACGCGATGCGCCCGGCGCTCGCCGCGCCGCTGCGCACCCTGCGGGTCGACGGCGGTGCCGCGCGCAACGACCTGCTGATGCGCATCCAGGCGAGCCTGCTGGGACTCACGCTCGAACGTCCGCACGATCTGGAAAACACCGCACTCGGCGCCGCCGCGCTTGCCGGCCTCGGCGTCGGCCTGTGGCCCGACCGCGACAGCCTGCGCGCGCACTGGCATCCAGAGCGATGCTTCGCGCCGGCCGAATTCGCGCTGGACGCGGGCCTGCGGCGACGCTGGCGCCGCGCAGTCGAGCGCTCGCGCACCTGGGCCACGGACGACGCATGAAACGGGAGGCGATGCTCGCGGCGGCGTGCGGCGCTGCCGACGTCGTCGTGATTGGCGGCGGCGCCACGGGCGCCGGCATCGCGTGGGAAGCCGCGTCACGCGGCCTGCGCGCGGTGCTGCTGGAGGCGCGCGACTTCGGCGCCGGTACGTCGAGCCGCAGCACGAAACTGATCCACGGCGGCGTGCGCTATCTCGCGCAGGGCCGGCTCGGCCTCGTGCGCGAGGCGCTGCACGAACGCGCCCTGCTGCGTCACAACGCGCCCACACTCGTGCGTGCGCTGCGCTTCGTCGTGCCGGTGGCGTCCCTGCTGGAGCGCGTCAAGTTCCGCGGGGGCCTAGCGGCCTACGATCTGCTCGCCGGTCACAGCGATTTCCCGCGCTCGGCCTGGCTGTCGCGGCGCGAGATGGCGGCCGCCGTGCCGGGCCTGCGTGCGGAGGAGTTCGCGGGCGCGGTCAGCTTCCACGACGGCCAGTTCGACGACACGGCGCTGTTGTTCGCGGTGTTGCGCGCGGCCGCGGATCTGGGCGCCACCTGCGTCAACTACGCCGAAGTCACCGCGCTGCTGAAGCGCGCCGACGGGCGCGTGTGCGGCGTGGCCTATCTCGACTGCGAGAGCGGACAGACGCACGAAGTGCAGGCGCCGTGCGTGATCAATGCGGCAGGGCCCGCGGTGGGCGCGGTGCTCGCGCTCGACGGCGGGGACGCCGGGGCGTCGGTGCAGTTGAGCCGCGGCAGCCATGTCGTGGTCGGCGCGGGCTTCCTCGGTGGCGACACGGCGGTGCTGATGCCGCGCGTCGACGATGGACGCGTGATGTTCGCGATTCCCTGGCTCGGCCACACCCTGCTCGGCACGACAGACCTGGCGCAGGACGCTTTCGAAGCCGAACCCACGCCGCGCGCGGCGGAGATCGACGCGATCCTCGCCACCGCCGCGCGTTATCTCGCGCGGGCACCCGGTCGCGCCGATATCACGGCGATGTTCTGCGGACTGCGGCCGCTGGCGGGCACGGGCGGCGCGCCGACGGCGCAGGTCTCGCGCGAACACGCGCTGACGCGCGCGGCGAGCGGGCTGGTGACGATCACCGGCGGCAAGTGGACGACGTTTCGCCGCATGGCCGGCGCGACCCTGGATTTCGCACTTGCCGCGAGCCCGCTCGCGGCCGGCCCCTCGCGGACCGCCGACTGCCCGCTGACGTCACCGCCGATGGCCACTGCCGGACCGCACCTGCCGGGCCTGGCCTGCACCGAAGCTGCCTGTCGCGCGGCCGTCCGCGAGACGATGGCGCGGCGCACCGAAGACATGCTCGCGCGCCGTTGCCGCGCCCTCTTCACCGATGCGCGCGCGGCCCTCGCCGCCGCGCCGCGCGTCGCCGCCATCGTCGGCGAAGAACTCGGCCGCAGCGCGGAGGAGGTGACGCAGGATCTCGCCGCTTTCAGGCGCCTCGCGGCGCGATATATTGTCGACCCCGTTGTCGATCCTGGCCCGGCCGCAGACACCTGATCCGCCGGCATCGGCACCCGAATCAACGCTGAAGCGCAAGCGCCCGCGCGGAGCAAGTCATGGCACGCAGCATCAAGACGAAAGCGCCGGTGTTCGGCGGCTTTACACCCCAATCACTCGAGTTCCTGCACAAGCTTTCGCAGCACAACGACCGGGAGTGGTTCCAGGCGCACAAGCCCGCGTACGAGCGCGACGTGCTCGAACCCGCGCTCGATTTCATCCAGGCCCTCGAACAGCCGCTGGCCAGAATCTCGCCGCGGTTCCTGTGCGTGCCGAAACGCATGGGAGGGTCGTTGCTGCGCATCTATCGCGACACGCGCTTCGCGCGCGACAAACGGCCGTACAAGACCAATATCGGCATGCACTTCCGGCATGACGCGTTCCGCGACATCCATGGACCGGGCTACTACTTCCACATCGGCCTCGATGAATGCTTCATCGGCTGCGGCATCTGGCATCCCGATCCGCCGACTGCCACGCGCATCCGCCAGCACATCGTCGATCAGCCGCGCGCGTGGTCGGCCGCACGCCGGGTGGCGGCAGAGGGCAGCGGATTCGCGTTTTTCGGTGAATCGATGAAGCGGGTACCGCGCGGCTTTGCGGCGGAGCATCCGGCGGTCGAGGATTTGAAGCGCAAGGATTTCATCGTCACGCGGCGCTTTCACGAAGGCCTGCTGTTCGAACCCGACATCGTCGAGTTCGCCGCCGAGAGCTTCAAGGCGGCCGTGCCACTGATGCGCTTTCTATGCACGAGCCTCGGCGCCAAGCTCTAATTCGGCCGGTTCAGCGGCCGGACGGCCGCCCTCATTCCCATTCGACTTCGCGATAGGCCTTGCTGACGTTGCGCGTGTGGGGCTCGTTGAGCAGCCAGTCGGCCGGCGGATGCGCCGCGGCGTCGGCGGTGAGGTCTTCGAGGAAGGTGCCCGCGGCAACGGCGTCGCGCGCGGCCTTCAACAGCCGCGCCAGGTAGTCGCGTTCGGGCCCGAGGGCGTCCGGCCATGGCGCGGACACCGGCCCATGGCCCGGGATCACGCGGGCCGCCTTGATCCCGTGCGCGGTCTCGAGCCAGGCGAGCCAGCCGCGCAGGCTGCCATCGAGCACCGGCAGGCGCTCCATGAACAGCAGATCACCGCTCCACAGGCTGCCCGTGGCGACATCGAAGACCGTGAGATCGGCGGCCGTATGCGCCTCGGCTACCGCCGTCAGCAGCAGCTTGCGTGCGCCCAGATCGAGTTCGAGCGTGTCGTCGACGGCGACATCCGGCACGCCCGGCGTGGCGCCCGCGAGCTCGGTGGCGAAACGCTCGGCGAAATACGTCTGGCTCGCGGCCAGCGTCGGGGCCAGATTGGTGTGGCCGACGAGTGGTGCCTCGTCGGCGGCGAAGGCCGCGTTGCCGAGCACGTGGTCGAAATGCGCGTGGGTGTTGATGACGTAGCAGACCGGCAGCGCGGTCCGCGCCGCGATCGCACCGCGTAGCGCCCGGCCGGTCGCGAGGCTGCCGCCGCTGTCGACCACCGCCACGCAGCGCTCGCCGACGATGAAACCGATGTTCGCGCTGTCGCCGCGCGCCGGGTCCTCGATGCCGACGTGGCGCCCATGGTGCACGAACACGCCGGGGGCGACTTCGGTGACGGCGAAAGTGTCGGCGTTCGACGCGTGGGCGGGTGGCTCGGGCGACAGGCACCACACCCCCAGCAGCGCCAGTGCGGCGCACAGGGGGGAAAGGACGGGATCAGGCCTGGCGCGCGACGGCGAGCGCCGTTTCCGGCTGACGGGCGATGTCGAGATTGCGGTAAAGGCTCGCGAGAATTTCACGGCCGTCCTTCGTCTGTTTCAGGTAACGCTCGGAATCGACGATGAATGGTGCCACATTCCGTTCGAAGAAGGCGGGATAGGCGCTCAGCAGATCGCCGGGCCGGCGATAACCGGTCTGGCGGTTGAACCCGATCTCTTCGAATTCGAAGAAGACGGCGGACAGCTTGTGCAGATAGCGCGGATCGGAGAGCTGGCCGATCAGATCGGCGCCGCGCACGAGCCCGGGATAATCGCCGTTCTGGCGGTACTGCGGATCGTCCGGCACCGGGAAACGCGTGCGCTCGATGCAGGCCTGCACGGCGGCGGTGTCGACCAGCGCATGCGACGAAGCCGCGAACTGTTCCGAGATGTAGCGCTTGCCGCGGTCCACGTGCAGCGGCATCAGCGCCGCGTCGCTGGAACCCGCGGCCAGCCGCACGGAGTGATTGCCGATGCCGGTCGACAGGCGCTCGACGCCATCGTTGGCGCAGATGCCGCGCACATAGCCGATGTCGTGACAGAGCAGGGCCGTGATGACGTTCAGCCAGTCTTCGCGCGTCACATCGGCGGCGACGATCTGACGACCGAGCAGGATCTGCATCCCGACCACCGTCACGTACACGGAATGTTCGACGTTGTGGTAGAGCGCGTCGGAGGTGGCGATGCTGTGGAGGGCGCGGTGGGCGATGTTCGCAGCCGCACTCAGATGGCCGGAATCCGCACCACCGAACATCACGGCGTAATTGGACCCCAGGCGGTTGGCGACCTCTGCGGCCAGCATCTCGGTGATGTTCAGCATGCCCAATTCCCCGCGCTCAACCTTGCGAATCCATTGCAATGCGGCCCCGTCTTCGGGCCCGTGACGCCCTTTTTAGCGGCTTACGGGTATCGAAGTATAGGCA
>LNEL01000039.1 GCA_001464935.1 Gammaproteobacteria bacterium Ga0077536 | reverse complement strand
CAAACACCGAGATCACGCCGTCGGTGAGGTTCACGGCATAGACTTCGTTGGTCGTCGTCGTCGCCATGTACAGCAGTTCGTCACCGTTGGCGTTGATCTGCAGTTCGAGGTCCTCCGGGCGCTGGTAGTCGGTGCCCTTGAACTCGGCGACATTCGTCGTTGCGCGCGCATCGACCGATTCGATCCCGTTCGGATCGGTGATCGTCACCGCGCCGAACAGACCCTGGCCGGTGGCATCGGTGAAATCGACCCAGCTGAAGGCGCCGGTGGCGTTCGCCGTATTGCCGTCGCCCACTCGCAGCACGGACGTCGTGCCGGCCGCGAAATAGTCGGCCGAGCCGGTCATCACATCGGCCATGTTCGCCGCCGTCGTATAGCGGTAGAGGCTGCCGCCGTTCAGTTCGTCGATGAAGTACATATGCCCGGCAGCGTCGAACTCGATGCCTTCGTGCGAGGTGCGCGGGATGATGTTCTGGTGGGTGACATTGGCGAGGCCGTTCGCGGTCAGCGGATTCTTGACTTCGAACAGGCGGCCATACGGCTGCGGCTGGCTGCCCCAGCTTTCTTCGGCCGTGATGAACGTGCCCCACGGGGTCCAGTAGGACGCGTCGAAGGCGACGGCCGAATTCGCATTGGGCGCGGCCGCGGGTGCGGCCCAGATCGTCTTCGTCGAGCCGGTCTGCAGGTCGTGGCGAATGATGCCGGCCTGCGCCGTCTCGAACACGGTGAACAGGTAACGGCCCGCCTGCGGGCCGGTTTCGTTGGACGTGATCATGTCCCAGTTGCCGGAGTCGAACTGGCCGGCCCCGAGCTGGCTGTTGCGATCGGCAATCGAGACCTGCGTGAAGTTCGGGCTCGACAGCGTCAGCGGCACCGCTTCGTTGGCCGTCGGGCCGGCGGACGCGCCAAGTGGCGTGAAGGTGTCGAACAAGGTGTTGGCGGCAAGTGCCTGTCCGCCCGCGAGTGCGAGAGCGACTGCCAGCGCGATTCTGGTCTTCGTCATTGTGGATTCCCCCTGATTGTTAGAGACGTCGTGTCGGACTGGCGTCCGACGCGCAGACAATGCGCGCGCCGCATGACACGCACGCGGCCGTCCGGCGTCCGTTCAATGACAGGTTCATCGGAATCCAGAACCGTTATTGATCGGGTTTACCTGAGTTTAAGAACTGTCACCGGCACGTCACGTACAATTCACGTGTCTGCAATCCGGAAGAGGAGCCTCTCACATGTTCGATCGCCGCTTCGTGATCGTCGAACTCGCCAACATCCTGGCGGGGCCGATCACCTCGATGTACTTCGCCGAACTCGGGGCGCGTGTGATCAAGGTCGAGAATCCGCACACGCGCGGTGACGCCACGCGCGGCTGGCGCACGCTGAACGAGGATCCCGCGCACGATGTCTCGTCCTACTTCTCGTGCGCGAACTGGGGCAAGGAATCGATAGCGATTGACACGACCACCGCGGCGGGCCTGTCTATCGCGCACGACCTGTGTGCCCGTGCGGACATGGTGACCGCCAGCTTCAAGCCCGGCGACGCGCCGAAGCTCAAACTCGACTACGCGTCGCTGGCCGCGCACAATCCGCGACTCATCTACGGGCAGATCAACGCCTATGGGGAAGACGACCCGCGTCCCGGTTTCGATGCGATCGTGCAGGCCGAGGCGGGCTTCACGTTTCTGAATGGCGAACCGGACGGGCCGCCGACCAAGATGCCCGTCGCACTGGTCGACCTGCTCGCGGCACACCAGTTGAAGGAAGCATTGCTGCTCGCACTGCTGAAGCGCGAGCGCACGGGGCGCGGCAGTTTCGTGTCGGTGTCGCTGCTGCAGGCAGCGGTTGCGTCGCTCGCGAACCAGGCAACGAACTACCTCGTCGGCGGCATGATTCCGCAGCGCATGGGCTCCGAGCACCCGAACATCGTGCCCTACGGCACCATCCTGATGGGGTCGGACGGCCGCGGCATCGTGCTCGCGGCGGCGACCGAGCGCCAATACCGGGATTTCGTGAAGGCGATCGGCCTGCCGGCGCTGGCCGAGGATCCGGATCTGCAGACCGCGCGGCAGCGCGTCGCGCGCCGCGACGATCTGCTGGCGCGCGTGCGCGCGAAAACATCCCTGATGACCTCGACCGAACTGGCCGCGGCCCTCGGCGCGGCGAAGGTGCCCTACGGCTTCGTCAACGACATGGCCGCGGTGTTCGAACAGCCCGGCGCGCAGGCGATGCTGATGACGGGCAACGCCAACGGTCAGCCGCTGCGTGGTGTCCACAGCTGCGCGTTCAGCGGCGACGCCGCGACCATCGTCGAACCCTCACCGCCGCCGTCGCTGCACGCCGATGCGGGCCCGCTGCTGCGCGAGTTTCTCGGCTATCCGGCAGATCGGCTGAAGGTGTTGACGGACGCCGGTGCTTTCGGCGCGCTCGGCGTGCCGCCGCTGGCCTGAGGCTCGGGTCGATGGGAGTCCGGCAGCCTGCGCGTCAGCGCACGGGCGTGAGCCTGCGGCTGCCTTCGTCGAAAGTCTGGATGCGCACCTGTAGTGTCGCGCCCACCGCAGGCGCCGGCGGCGACACCCACAGTTTCGCGCGGCCGCCATCATCGAGTTCGACGGTGACCAGCACCGGCCTCGGCATTGACTTGTCCGGCCCGCGCTGGCGCATGTCGACCGCCATCACCGTCGCCGAGGCGACCTCTTCACTGACGAGTTCGCCGGGCGGCCGCGAGGCCCACCACATCACGCCGGCAAACACGATCGCGCCGACGAGCGCGTAAGGCAGGCGTCGGTCCATCAGCGTGCCGGCGAAAATGCGCGGTGGCCGCGCTGGTCGGGGGCACGCAGGTCGGATTCGTGTCTCATCGGATCTGGGGCGGCCAGCGGGTGGTCAACTGCGTTAGGATGATCCGCACTCTAACGCCGCGTCGTGCCCCGTGCCACCCAGCCAAGACCCATCGCTTGTTCCCGCCCGCGCGCCGCGCGGCCGCGTCGCCGTTGTCGGCGGTTCCATGGCGGGCCTGTTCGCTGGCGTGCTGCTGCAGCGCGCCGGCTGGCAGGTCAAGATCTTCGAACGCAGCGAGGGCGAACTCGCCAGCCGCGGCGCCGGGATTGCGACTCACGACGAACTGTACGCGGCGTTCGCCCAGGCCGGCGTGACGCTGTCGGCGGCGATGGGCGTCGAATCGACCGGACGCGTGACCTTCGCACGCGACGGCAGCGTCATCGGGCGCCTGCCGATGCGCCAGATCATGACGTCCTGGGGCCTGATGTACCGTTTTCTGCGCGCGCAGTGCGCCACCGGCGACTACGTCGGCGCCATGAGCGTGATCGATCTCGCGCAGGACGCCGACGGAGTCACCCTCTTCCTCGGCGACGGCGGCCGCCATCGCGCGGACTACGTCATTGCCGCCGACGGCCTGCGCTCGACGATCCGCGGCAAGCTGATGCCGGAGGTCGGCCTGCGCTACGGCGGCTATGTCGCGTGGCGCGGGCTCGCGAACGAGTGCGACCTGCCGCCGGCGGTGCTGGACGAACTGGCCGGGCGCATGGCGTTCTGCCTGCCGCCGGATGAACACATGCTCGGCTATCTCGTGGCCGGCCCCGACGACCGGCTGACCCCGGGCGAGCGCTGGTACAACTGGGTGTGGTATCGCCCGGCACCGGCCGACACCGTCCTGCCGGATCTGCTGACCGACGACAACGGGTACCTGCACGCGCAGGGGATTCCGCCGCCGCTGCTGCGCGATGAACACGTCGCGGCGATGCGGCGCGACGCCGCGCGCCTGCTGTGTCCGCAGTTCGGTGCCGTGGTGGCGGCGACCGCGCGTCCGTTCATCCAGCCGATCTGGGATGTCTGCGCGCCGCGTTTCATCGACGGTCGCGTGCTGCTGATAGGCGACGCGGCGTGCACGGCACGCCCGCACATCGGCCTCGGCGTGTCGAAGGCCGCCGACGATGCGGCGCGGCTGGCCGCTGCCCTCGACGAACCGGCGAGTGCGCGCGACGCGGCGCTCGCCGAGTGGGAAGCGGGCCGGCTGCGCTTCGCACGCGCGGCGATGGCGCAGAGCCGACGGCTCGGCAGTTACATCGGCGCGAGTGGCGATGCCAGCGCCGCCGCGCACTACCGGCTGCCGGCACAGGTGATGGCGCAGGTGGCCGCCGCCCATCCCAGGCAGTACCTGGAGGACGTGGATGCCTGAGCCGACAGCGACACGCGCGCCGCACGCAATCATCATCGGCGGATCGATGGCGGGACTGTTCTGCGGCGTCCTGTTGCGCGCCGTCGGCTGGGACGTCGACATCTACGAGCGCGCGGGGGACGAACTCGCGAGCCGAGGCGCCGGCATCGCGACGCACGACGAACTCTACGCCGCGTTCGTCGCGGCCGGCATCGATCTCCGCGCCGAGATGGGCGTCGAGTCCACCGGCCGCATCGCGTTCAATCACGCGGGCGAGGTGCTCGGTGAATGCGCGATGCCGCAGATCATGACGTCCTGGGGCTTCGTGTTCCGATTCCTGCGCGCGCGCTTTCCGGACGCGCACTACCACAGCGGCTATACCTTCGAGGATCTGTTCGAAGACGCCAGCGGCATCGAAGCGCGCTTCAGCAACGGGCGGCGCGCGCGCGCCGATATCCTGATCGGCGCCGACGGCACGCGTTCCACCGTGCGCCAGCGCCTGCTGCCGGAGGCCACGCTCGACTACTGCGGATATTTCGCCTGGCGCGGCCTGTTCGACGAGGCGCGCGTGCCGACCGCCGCGCTCGAGCGCGTCGCGGGTCGTATGGCGTTCAGCGCAACGCCGCGCGGCCACTGGCTCGGCTATCTCGTCGCCGGTCCGAATGACGATCTGACGCCAGGCCGTCGCTGGTACAACTGGGGCTGGTACCGTCGTGGTGATGAAGATGCACTGCGCGCGCACCTGACCGATGCCGACGGCCGCCACTACCCGCTCGGCATTCCGCACCATCGCATGCATCCCGCCCTCGTCGACGCGATGCGTCGACAGGCGCACGAAGAACTGGCGCCGCCGATTCAGCGCATCGTCGAGGCGACGCCGAATCCGTATATCCAGGCCATCTACGAACTCGCGTCACCGCGCATGGTGGTCGGCCGCGCGTGTCTGATCGGGGACGCCGCGTTCACGGCGCGTCCGCACGTGGGACTCGGCGTATCGAAAGCCGCCGAAGACGCGCGCACACTCGCCGCCGCGCTGTGCATGCCCGAGCGCGCGACGGCGCTCGCGAACTGGGAAGCGGCCCGCCTGCGCTACGGCCGCGCGGCGCTGCAATGGGGTCAGGACCTCGGCAGCTACATTGAGACCGGAACGGATGATCCGGTGCGGCGTGCGAAGGCCGAGTACTATCGCCGCGCGGACGTGCTGCTGGTCGAGACGGCGTCGAACGAACCCGGCCGCTATCTCGACGCGAGAATGCAATCCGCCTGAGGCCCGGCTGCCGAGCCGCCGGACGCCCCGCTGACGGCCCGTGGGGGTTCGCTCCTGGTCAAGGCTCGGGATAGCGGAACACCGGCAGGCTCAGGTTCCAGACGATCGCCGCGAGCCTGAGCGCGGCAACGGCGGCCATGCCGCCGAGCGCCGCTTCGTCGCGCGCGACGCCCGCGCGCTGCAGCAGCAGATAGAGCGCGATGCCGAGGATCGCGGCGGTGGCGTATATCTGGCCTTTGCGCAGAATCATCGGCACGTCGTTGACGAGCACATCGCGCAGCATGCCGCCGGCCACGCCGGTCATGGTGCCGAGTGCGATCACGACCACCCCGTCGACGCCTGCACGTTCGGCGATCTGCGCGCCGGCAATCGAGAACAGGGCCAGGCCGAACGCATCGGCAATCAGCAACGCGCGCGCCGGCACGGCGCGAAAACGCGCGTACCACACCGTCAGCGCGGCGGCGACGATCACCACTTCGACGTAGCGCGGATCCGCGATCCAGAACGGCCGCTCGCCGAGCATCAGATCGCGCAGCGTGCCGCCACCCATCGCAGTGACGAGCGCGATCACGACCACGCCCAGCAGGTCCAGGTGCTTGCGCCCGGCAGCGAGCGCGCCGGAAACACCGAACACGGCGACGCCCAACAGTTCGAGCACTTCGAGGAAATTCATCGCGCCACGCGGCGCGGCACCATCGGGCTACCTTGCATCCACAGTCCCAACAGGCCGATGCCGAGACCGACCAGGCCGAGCCCGAGCGTGTAGCCTTCGCGATCGATCAGCCAGCCGACCGCCGCGACCCCGAGCGCCTGTCCGGCGAACAACGCGAACGCGAACAGCGCGAACGACGTGCCGCGCGCGCTCGGCACCATTTCAGTCGCCAGCGTCTGCAGTGTGCTGTGCATCAGGTAGAAGCCGAAGCCAAGCACCGCCAGCGCCACCGCGCACAGGCTCCAGGCCGTGCTGATCGCGATCGCGATGAAACTCCAGGCCATCAGGATGCCGCCGAAGACGATCATGCCGCGCTGGCCGAGATAACGCAGGGTGAGCGGCGCCGACAGGCTGTAGACCAGCCCGCCGATGCCGTAGCACAGCAGGCACAGGCCGACGAGCGTGAAGCTGAGACCGTGGCGTTCGTGCAGCAGCGCGCCGACGAACGCGAGTCCGCCGAACACGCAGAAACCCTCGACCAGCGCTGCAGTCAGCAGATCGGCCGCTTTCGGATCGCGCAGCAGCCCGAGGTAGCGTGCGCCGGCCTGCCGCAGCGCCGCGGGCGGCGCCATCGGCCGCACCTCGTTGCGCACGAGGCCCCAGACCAGCAGCGCGGCGAGTGCCGTTGCGCCGCCAAACAGCAGGAAGATTGCACGCCAGCCGAGCCAGTCGGACAGCACGCCGCCGAGCGCGCTGCCGAGCATCTGCCCGAAGATGATGCCGCTCATGTAGCGGGCGATCGTCGCCTGTCGCCGCTCCATGGGCGTGTTGTCGCCGATATAGGCGAGCGCCAGCGGCACCGTCGCCGCACTCGCGACACCGGTGAGAAAACGCAGGGCGGCAAGGCTCATGAGGCTGCCGGCATACGCGCAGGCGGCCACGCAGAACGCGGCGCCGGTCAGGGTGATCGCGATGATGCGCAGCTTGCCGTAGCGATCGCCGAGCGGCCCGTAGGCCAGCAGGAACAGCCCATAGGCGACCGCGTAGGCCGTGACCACGATGCCGGCCTGCCCCACGCTGACCCCGAACTCACCGGCAATCACCGGCAGCAGCGGATCGGTGACCCGCATGCAGGCGACGACGATGAAACCGGCGAGACTGAGCGCGATCAGCAGCAGCGTCATCGGCGCATGCCGCCGGTGCCACGCGTCGGCGGCGGCTGCGCTACGCGCCGGCCAGGGGCTGTCACGGCGCTGCGCGCGCGGCAGGCGCGACGGCGGACAGTCGGGACGGAGCGGGATCTGGGCACGATGCGGGCAACCTGGGTGAGGCCCGATGATACAGAGTGGCCGCCCCGGCCGCGAGCAGACTTGCGGCGTGTGAGGGGAGGTGATTACTCTGCAGGCATACCTAGCTTGAGGGTGGCACATGGCCCGTTACCTGGTTGGCGTCGACGTCGGCGGCACGTTCACCGACTTCGTCGCCTACGATCGCGACACTCGGGCCCTGCAGGTCTGGAAGAACCTCACGACACCCTCGGATCCGACCACGGGCATCCTCACCGGCCTGGCCCGCATCGCCGATCCGGCGACGATCGAAAACCTGCGTCTCGGCACCACAGTGGCGACGAACGCCATCCTCGAACGCAAAGGGGCCCGCATCGCGTACGTCGCAACGCGCGGCTTCCGCGACATTCCGTTTCTGCAGCGCGGCCACCGCAAGGCGCACTACGACAGTGGCTGGACACGGTCGCGCCCGCTGGTACTGCGCCGTGACTGCCACGAAGTCGATGAACGCCTGCTCGCCACCGGCGAAGTCCTGCAGCCGCTCGACGAGGCCAGCATCGAGCAGGTGATCGACGCGATTCGCGCCAGCGGCGACATCGAGGCGATTGCCGTCACGCTGCTGTTCTCCTACATCAACCCGGCGCACGAACGCGCCGTCCGCGAACGCCTGCAGGCCGCGCTGCCGACGATTCCGGTGTCGTTGAGCTACGACGTGCTGCCGAAGTGGAAGGAATACGAGCGGGCTTCGACGACGCTCGCCGACGCCTACGTCAAGCCCGTTCTTCAGCGTTACCTGAGCACGATGCGCGAGCGGCTGACGGCCAGCGGCGTGACGGCGCCGGTCGTGCTCATCAAGTCGAATGGCGGCGAAATGAGCCTCGAGGCGGCGCGCCAGCAACCCGTGCAGCTCACCCTCTCAGGCCCCACCGGCGGCGTCGTCGCCGCGCGCGAAGTCGCGCACGAACTCGGTCTGCGACGCGCCGTGACGCTGGACATGGGCGGCACGTCGACCGACTGCTCGACGATAGTCGAGGACCAGATCAGCTTCACGACCGATTTCGAGATCGAGTTCGGCCTGCCGATCCAGATCCCGATGATCGACATCCGCACGATCGGCGCCGGCGGCGGCTCGATTGCGTGGATCGACAAGGGCGGCATGCTGCGCGTCGGCCCGGAAAGCGCCGGCGCGCAACCGGGCCCGGCGTGCTACGGCTTCGGCGGCGAACGCCCGACCGTGACGGACGCGAATCTCGTGCTCGGTCGCATCAACCCGGCGAACTTCCTCGGTGGCGGCATGGCGCTGGCCGCGGAGCGCGCGCAGCGGGCGATCGAAACCCTTGCGACCCCGCTCGGCATGAGCCTCGACGACGCTGCGCTCGCGATCCTGCGCATCGTCAACAACAACATGACCGGCGCGCTGCGGACCGTGCTGCTCGAACGCGGACTCGATCCGCGCGAGTTCGCCCTCTTCGCCTTCGGCGGTGCCGGCCCGCTGCACCTGTCCGATCTGCTCGATGAGGCGGGCATTCCGCAAGGGGTCGTCCCCGTGCATCCGGGCCAGTTCTCCGCGCTCGGCTTCGTGCTCACGGACGCGCGCGTCGATCTCGAACGCACGATCCAGATGACGTCCAGCCGCTTCCTCGCCGCCCGCGCGAGCGCCTTCCTGCAGGAGCTGATCGGCATCGCCCGCGCCGATCTCGCCGCCCAGGGATATCACGGCGAACCGCGCATCACGCGCACGATAGACCTGCGCTACCTCGGTCAGAACTACGAACTCGAAGTCCCGTTCGACTTCGACGAATTCAACGACGCGAACCTCGCCCGGCTGTGGGCCGACTTCCACGCCCAGCACGAGGCGCGGTTCGGATTCCAGATTCCGCAGGAGGTGATCGAAGCCATCACCCTGCGCTGCACGGTGCAGTGTTCGACCGGTCAGCCCGAATTCCTGCCGCTGCCCGTGCGTGCCGGACGCCTCGAGCCGCATTCGATGCGGCGCGTGGTGTTCAGCGCCGGTCCGCTGGACACGCCCGTCTATGCCCGCGACCAGCTTTGCGCCGGCGACGTCATCAGGGGGCCGGCGCTGATCGAGGAAGCGGCGTCGGTCACCGTGCTGTCGCCGCATCACCAGCTGCGGGTGACGCCGCCGGGCCATCTGCTCGTGACCGCAGCCTGAACTCTTTCCGCCCTGCACCACACCGGGAGCACGCGATGGACTACGTGACGATGAACATCCTCGACAACACGATGCTCTCGCTGTGCCGCGAGATGGGCATCGTGCTGATGAAAACGAGCTACTCGACGATCTTCAACGAGGCCCTCGATTTCACCTGCGGCATTGCGTCGCCCAAAGGCGAGATGCTCGCCGCCGCCGAGTTCTGCCCGGCCCAGATCGGCGGCCTGCCGCTGCTGATCCGATCCTGCCTGCAGGAAGTGCCGTTGTCCGAGATCGAACCGGGCGACGTGCTGATCCACAACGATCCCTACCGCGGTGGCCTGCACACGCCGGAACACACGCTGTTCTGCCCGGTGTTCGTCGATGACGAACTGGTCGCCTTCACGGTCGCCATCGGCCATATCGCGGAAGTCGGCGGCATGGTGCCGGGCGGGTTTCCGTCGGAGGCCACCGAAATCTTCCACGAGGGCATCCGCGTGCCGCCGGTCAAGATCCGCAAGCGCGGCGAAGACGTCGTCGAAGTCTGGAAGCTGTGGCTCGCGAACGTGCGCACGCCGCGCTACAACTACGGCGACATGCGCGCCATGATTTCCGGCGTTGAACTCGGTTCGCAGCGTCTGGGCGAGATCGTGCGCAAATATGGCCGGGAAGCCTTCAAGCAGAACTGCGAAGACCTGCTCGATTACGCCGAGAAGCGCATGGGGGCGGAAATCGCCGCCATCCCCGACGGCCGCTACAGCTTCGTCGACTACATGGACAACGACGGCGTGTCGGATTCGGAGATCCGCATCGAAGCGCACTGTCATGTGATCGGCGATCGGCTCGTCGTCGATTACACGGGCTCGAGCCCGCAGGTGCGCGGCCCGATCAATGCGACCCTCGGCGTCGCGTGGTCCGCCGCGTACAACGCCGTCTTGCACCTGACGGATCCGAGCATTCCGAAGAACTCGGGCTGTTTCCGCCCCATCAAGATCATCGCGCCGCGCGGCACGGTGGTGAACGTCGACTATCCGGCCCCCGAAGTCGGCGGCAACACGGAAGCACATCCACGCATCGCCGGCGCAGTCATCGGGGCGCTCGCGCAGGCGGCCCCGAAGCGCGCGATGGCCGGTGAAGGCGGCACGCACCTGAACTTCGTGTTCGGCGGGCACGATCCGAAGCACGATGAATATTTCGCCTGTTACGACATCGAGGTCGTCGGCTGGGGGGCGCGGGCGCAGGCGGACGGCAACGACGCCACGGATTCGATCAACGGCAATTGCCGCGTGATGCCCGTCGAAGTGTTCGAAACGCGCTATCCGTGGCTGACCGAGGAATACGCGCTGCGCACGGACTCGGGTGGCGCCGGGCGTCAGCGCGGCGGCCTCGGCACGCAGAAGATCTACCGTTGCCTGGACGCCGAGATCACCGCCTCGCAGCTGACCGATCGTCACCAGCATCAGGCCTATGGACTCGACGGCGGCCTGCCCGGCGCCGCCGGCATGACCTGGTACCAGGCGCACGGCAGCGCGACCTGGCAGACGATGGTCGAGGCGTTCGCGAAACGCTCGACGAGCAAGTGGTCGAACGTCACTTTCCGGCCCGGCGATCGCGTGCAGATCCTGACGCCGGGCGGCGGCGGCTTCGGCCCACCCGCCGAACGCGATGCCGCGCGGCTCGATGCCGACCTGCGGGACGGTTTCGTGTCCAGTGCCGCCGCCCAACGCGACTACGGCCGTTGAGCCACAGACAGGGAGCCAGCGATGCGATTCAGCGCGAACGGTTACTACATCGAGAAGTACGTCAAATGCGACTGCTGCGGCGTGCTCATTTACAATGAGGGCATTGCCGTCACGCATCCGACGGCGGGCAAGCTGCTGTTCTGTTCCGCGTGGTGCCGCGAGTGGCAACACCAGAAGCTCGACGGTATCGAGTCCCCCGTCGTCAACGAACCTTTTGCGTCCTAGCCGGCGGTTGAAACGCGCAGCGAGGCCGTCCGCCGCAAGGCGCGCGCGACGGCAGCAAGGTTGACCGGCGCCGAAGGAGCGTCGCAGGCGAGCGCCTCCCACGCATGAATTTGCGGCGGACGGCGATCGCCTTTCTTTTTCACCAGCCTGTCAGGGCTTACATGAGTACTCGCAGATGACAGTCCATCGGCTCACCTTGAACGGCCTCGACTACGCCGTCACCGACGAAGGCAGCGGCGAACCGCTGCTGATGTTCCATGGCTTTCCGGATTCGGCGCGCCTGTGGCGCCATCAGATACCGGCCCTCGTGAACGCCGGTTACCGGGTGATTGCCCCCGACCTGCGCGGCTTCGGCGCCAGCGCCAAACCGGCCGAAGAATCCGCGTACACACTCGGCAGCGTGCTCGGGGACGTGACGGCGCTGCTCGATCATTTCGGCGTGAGCCAGGTGAAACTCGTCAGCCACGACTGGGGCGCGGCACTGGGCTGGGCGTTCGCGGCGTATATGCCGGAACGCGTCGAACGTCACATCGCCTGTTCGGTCGGCCACCTGTCGGCACTGTGGCATGCCGGCATCGCGCAGCGGCGTCTGGCCTGGTACATGCTGCTGTTCATGAACCGCGGTGTCGCCGAAGACATCCTCCAGCGCGACAACTGGCAGTGGTTCCGCGATCTGTTCCAGCATCATCCCGAGATGGAGAGCTGGCTGCAGGATCTCGGTCGCCCGGGCGCACTGACCGCCGCACTGAACTGGTATCGCGCCAACGTCGGCGTCGAGACCTGGACACGCGAAGGCTGGGTGCTGCCGCGCGTGAAGGTGCCGACGCTGGGTGTCTGGAGTACGGGCGACGCCTATCTGACCGAAACGCAGATGGTGTCGTCCGCCGGGTACATGGACGCGCCGTGGGACTATTGCCGGCTCGAAGGCGGCAGCCACTGGTTCATGCTCGACCGCCCGGCTGCGGTCAGCCAGATCTTCATCGACTATCTCGGCCGGGACCTGTCATGAGCAAACGCCTGTGCGGCAAGACCGCCCTCATCACCGGTGCATCACGCGGCATCGGCCGCGCCATCGCGGACGCCTATGCGGCAGAAGGCGCGAATCTCGTGCTGAACGCACGCGACGCGACGAAGCTTGCCGCCGTCGCCCGCGAAATCGCACAGGCCCATGGCGTCGCCGTGCACACGGCGGCCTGCGACGTCACCGATCGCGACGCGGTGTTCGCGGCGGTCGCGGCGCTCGGCGACTTGCCCGTCGACGTGCTCGTCAACAATGCCGGCGTGCATATGGCCAGGCGCTTTCTCGACTACACATTCGAGGAGTTTCGGGCCGTGCTGGAGACGAATGTCTACGGCGTGCTGCACATCACCCAGGCCGTGTTGCCCGGCATGATCGAACGCCAGGCCGGCCGCGTGATCAATCTCGCATCGACCGCCGGCAAATGGGGATCGCGCAACCAGAGCGCATACAACGCGTCGAAACACGCGGTCGTCGGCCTGACGCGCTGCCTGGGACTGGAGATGGCACCCCACAACATCCTGGTCAATGCGATCTGCCCGTGGGTCGTCGACACCGACATGGCGGTCGGCTTCATCGGCGAGCATGCGGCCGTCAACGGCGTCAGCCCCGAGCAGATGCTCGACGCCTTGAAGGGCACCGTGCCGATCAAACGCATGGTCAAACCCCAGGAAGTGGCCGCCGTGGCGGTGTTCCTGGCCTCCGGGGAATCGAGTTACGTCAACGGCCAGACCTGGGCCGTCGACGGCGGGTACACGATGATATGAGCGACGAAGAAACTGTCATTGTCAAAGACAGCAACGGCACGGTGCTCGCGAACGGCGACGCGGTGCAGGTCATCAAGGATCTGAAGGTCAAAGGCACATCGGTCACGCTCAAGCGCGGCACGGTGATCAAGAATATCCGCCTGACCGATGATGCCGAGCATGTCGAATGCAACGCCGACAAGGTGAAGGGTCTGGTGCTGAAAGCCTGCTTCCTGAAGAAGGCCTGAAGCACGCCTGGCGTGGCGGGCGCCAGGCCGCGCGGTTGAGCCAGCGCAGGTTCGCTGACGGACCGATGCGCTAAAAAGACCGGCATTCACCCACGTCATTCAGTGTCCGCATGCAGATCCACCCGTCTCGCGCCTCACCGCCTTCGCCTGTCCGCTGGACGGCCTGGCTGAAGGCCGTACGGCCCGGCTTCCTGGTGCTGACGGTCATTGCCTGTGGGGTCGGCTTCGCCACCAGTGCCGTCGACGGCCTGCCGTTGCAGGCTGGCTATGCGCTCGCCACGGTGGTGCTCGCGGCGCTGACTCATGCGGCGGTCAACGTCTACAACGACTGCGGGGACGCCGTCATCGGCACGGATGCCATCAACGACGCGCGTGTCGAACCTTTCACCGGCGGCTCGCGCGTGATCCAGAACGGCGAACTGGATCTCGGCGAGATGTACCGGCTGGCCGGTGTGCTCGCCCTCGTGGCCACCGTTGGCGGCCTGATGCTCGCCGCCCAGCGAGGTCCGGGGCTGATCGCCATCGCCGCGCTCGGCGCGCTCGTCGGCTGGGCCTATTCGCAACCGGCGCTGGCCCTGATGTCGCGCGGCCTCGGCGAGTTCGCGGTGGCGCTGGGCTGGGCGCTGGTCGTCGTCGGCGCCGACTACGTGCAGCGTGGCGCCTTCGCGTGGCTCCCGTTGCTCGCGAGCACCAGCCTGGCGCTGCTCGTGGCGGCGGTGCTGTTGATCAACCAGATTCCGGACATCGCCGCTGACGCCGCCTGCGGCAAGCGCACGCTCGCCGTGCGGGGCGGCGCATCCTCAGCGATGCGTGTCTATGGCCTGCTGTCGCTCGCCGCCTACGGCTGGGTGGTGCTCGCCGTGCTGCGCGACTGGCTGCCGGCCGGCGCGCTGTGGGCACTCGGCGCGCTCCCTTTCGGCCTGCTCGCCTGGGCCACGGGCAGCGCACGGACGGCCCGCGCACTGCCGCTGCAGCGCGTATCACTGCAGGCCAGCGTGATGCAGGCGATGAGCCATGGCGCGCTGCTGATTGCGGGCCTCGGCTGGCAATCGGGCTGAGCGCTGGCAGCGCGCCGCCGACGGCTTCAGGCGGGCGGTGGGCCGCTCGTCCCGTTCTTCCTGTCTTCCTCGAACGGAATATTGCCGTCGGCCGCGTAGGACTTCTTCGCACCGGGTCGATAGACCCAGGCAACGATCGCGATGAAGACGAGCGGGACGGCCACGTACCAGCCATAGTCCCGGACGAACTCGATGAATTCATTCATCTCTGTCTCCCTGGTGTGGGTCATGCGGGCACGGATGGCGACACACCACGCCAGCCGGGGTTCAGGCCGGGCAATCGCCCCACCCGTGCGTTGGCCCACAGCATGAACGCCGGTGCCGCGACGCACCGTGCGTTGCGCCACGCACGCGCGCGGCTCACACAGCACGTTCGACCACACAGCTGACGGCACATCTGCGCCGGTCGTGGAGCCGGCGCGCGAAGCCCCATGCAGGCGCCCTCCTCGCGCGCCCGGGCACACCGTCCGCCAGCGTCGCTTGCGCGCCGTGAGCGGGGGCAGTAGCGACGCGCCCGTCGGGCTTCCAGCGTCAGCCCAACGGCCATGCCTGACCGAGCCTCATGAAGATCCGGGATCTGCGGAATCCGACAGGTCGCGCCCGGGCGCGGCACTGTACGCGGGCGCCGGACAGGCCCATTCACGGCGAGCGGCACGCTCAGCCCGGCTCGCCGCCCACGCTCACGACGAGCGATTGATAGGGGCGCTGAGCGATTCAGACGACTTCCGCGAACAGGATTGCGCGAGTCGCCTCGTCCGCCGCGAACATGTGCTCGACCTGCAAGGAGGCGAGCGTGATGTCCTGCGGCGTGCCGAAGGTCGTGAACATGCTGAAGAACGCCAACTCGCCCCGCGGTGACGCGAAACGCGTGGTCATGACCGGCGCCATGGGTCGGGGCTGCCCCGTGTTCAGTGCCAGGGTGCCGATCCGATCGCGCAGCAGCGCCGCGAACATGTCCACTCTGGATCGGAGCCGCGGTTGGGCCGCAGCCGCCTCGCGCAGATGGGCGAGCATCGCGGGGCCGGTTTCATCGAGGTTGAGCATCGACTTCGTGAAGCCTTCCGGGTGCACCAGCAGGTCGAACAGGTTCAGCGGCGTCCCGGCGGGCGCGGCGGCGGTCCACGGCATGAGCGTCGCGGCGAGCCAGCGGGCGCCGCGGTTCGCAAGCAGCAGATTCCAGTGCGCATCGATCACGAGGGCCGGCATCGGGTCATGCGAGTGCAGCAGGTGCAGCAGCGCGTCGTGGGCCTGGCGCAGCGCCGGATCCTCGAGGGTGGCGGCCCCGTAGGCAGGTGCGTAACCGGCCTGCAGCAGCGCGGCGTTGCGCACGACGAGCGGTGCGTCGAGCGCGGCCAGCCAGACCAGCAACAGCGGGCGGCTCGGGCGGGCCCGCCCGGTTTCGACAAAGCTGACGTGCCGTTGCGAGATCCCCAATCGCAGTGCGAGTTCGAGCTGGCTCAGGCGGCGCAGCTTGCGGGCCTGCTGCAGGGTGACCGGCAGGGCGTGAGCGACGACTTCCATCGCCGGATTGAAGCACAGTGCTGCCTCAAAGCAATGACCTCGCAGGTAATCGCGGCAACGACCGCCGGCCCGGATACTCACGGTCCCCTCAGCCCGGAGTTCGCTCATGTCACAGAAGCTGATCGTCATCACGCTCGTGCTGTTCGGCGCCGTCAGCGCGGCCGCGCTCTGGCAGCACGGTTACTGGAGTATCGTCACCCCCCATTTCCAGAGCACTGCCGGTGCCCAGGTCTTTGCGGATCTGCTGATTGCACTGACGCTCGTGCTGATCTGGATGTGGCGCGACGCCAGCACGCAGGGTCGTCCATTCTGGCCGTGGCTGATGGCGACACTGGCGTTCGGCTCCTTCGGGCCCCTGCTCTACCTGCTGACGCGCCGCACGTCACCGCCGCGGGATTGAATCGCGTCCGCCGCGACCGGAGGGCGGTTCGGTCGCGCCCGTCGTTCGCGCCTTAGCCGCAACGCGCGCCCGGTGAGTGAGCGTGCTCGCCGCCTGTCGCCGATCAGGCGTCAGCGCGGGATGACGCGAACGCCGGCGTGCGGCGCCTCAGGCGTCGAGGCCCAGATCGCGTGTCAGCGCCTGGCGATTGTCGATGAGGTCCGCGAGCGTGTACTTCGCCAGCACCGCATAGAAAGCCGCGCTCGCCTCGGCGAGCACGCCACGCAGCATGCACACGCGATGAATCCGGCAGGTGTTGTGCACACGATCGAAACACTCGACGAGGCAGGGTTCTCCCTCCGTGGCCCTGATCACCTCCGCCACCGAAATCGCAGCCGGATCGAGCGCCAGCCGCAAACCGCCGCCGCGACCCCGGACGTTGTCGAGCAGCCCCAGCTGGCCGAGGACATGCACGACTTTCACCAGGTGGTTGCGCGAGATGTCGAAGGTTCTGGCGATCGTCTCGATCGTGACCGGATGTCGGGCGCCACGGCGAGATAGATCAGCACCCTCAGGCTGTAGTCGGTGAAGCTGGTCAGTCGCATCAAAGGCACTCGTCTCGTGCGGGGCATGGTCGCCGGCAACCCAGGAGCGCGACGGCGGATCTGGTGCAGGCACGCCTGGCGGTCATCCGCACCTTGCTGGCGCGTCGCATGATGAAGAATCCCGTCTGCCCGTACAACATTCAGCGTTTCGCGTGGCGCGCTCAGCGCGCAGCGGGCGACCGCGGCCCGCCACACACACGTGCCACCTACGCGCGGGGATTGATCAGCGGCACGCCGCTCAGGCGCTGCAGTTCATCGAACGACAGGCCGTCGACGATATCGACGACCGACAGGCCGTGCGGCGTCACGTCGAGCACCGCGAGATCGGTGTAGATGCGACTGACGCAGGCGATGCCCGTCAGCGGATAGCTGCAGCGCCCGACGATTTTGCTGACGCCCTGCTTGGTGTGATGTTCCATCATGACGAACACCTGCTTCGCGCCGATCGCGAGATCCATCGCGCCGCCGACGGCCGGAATCGCATCGGGTTCACCCGTATGCCAGTTCGCGAGATCTCCCGTCACCGACACCTGGAAGCCACCGAGCACGCAGATGTCGAGGTGCCCGCCGCGCATCATCGCGAACGAATCGGCGTGATGAAAATAGCAGCCCCCGTCGCGCAGCGTCACCGGCTGCTTGCCGGCGTTGATCAGATCGGGATCTTCGGCGCCGGCGGGCGGCGCCGGGCCCATGCCGAGGACGCCGTTCTCGCTGTGAAGCAGGATTTCGCGCCCGGCCGGCAGATGATTCGCGACCAGGGTCGGCAGCCCGATGCCGAGATTCACGTACGCGCCTTCGGGAATGTCGCGCGCGACGCGTTGGGCCATCTGCTCGCGCGTCAGACGCTTCATGGCGCGGCCTGCGCGGCCGGGCCTACCGCGAGCACCCGTTGCACGAAGATGCCCGGCGTCACCACGGCTTCGGGATCGAGCTCGCCGAGCGGCACGACGGCATCGACCTGCGCAATCGTGCACGTCGCGGCGGTGGCCATGATCGGGCCGAAATTGCGCGCGGTCTTGCGGTACACCAGGTTGCCCCAGCGGTCGCCGAGACGCGCCTTGATCAGCGCATAGTCCGCACGCAGCGGATACTCGAGCACATACGCCCGGCCGTCGATCAGGCGCGTCTCCTTGCCTTCGGCCAGTGCCGTGCCATAGCCCGTCGGCGTGTAGAACGCGCCGATGCCGGCGCCGGCAGCGCGGATGCGCTCGGCGAGATTGCCCTGCGGCACGAGCTCGAGTTCGAGTGCACCGCTGCGATACAGCGCATCGAAGACCTGCGAATCCGCCTGGCGCGGAAACGAGCACACGATGCGTCTGACGCGTCCGGTCTTCAGCAACGCCGCGAGTCCGGTGTCGCCGTTGCCCGCATTGTTGTTGACGATGGTCAGATCGCGCGCGCCTTGCGCAATCAGCGCGTCGATCAGTTCGGCCGGCTGACCGGCGGTGCCGAAACCGCCAATCATCACCGTGGCGCCGTCGGGAATGCCCGCGACTGCGGCAGCGGCCGACGCCACGGTCTTGTCGATCATCGCGGTGTCACGCCCGTGCCTACCAGCCGCGACCGTCGGCGACCATCGCGATGTTCGCCGCGCCGTCCTCGCCCGTGGCGAGCCCCGTGTCGCGGCCGCGGGCCTGGGCGCAGAACGCTTCGACTTCGCCGGTGTAGGTGTCGAAGGCTTCGATCTTCTCGAACTTCGCCGCCTGTCCCTTGAGCCCGGATTCGAGATCGCCCGGCATGCCGAACAGGCCGCCGCGCAACGCGAAGTAGCCCTTGGTGCCGTAGAACTCCACGCGCGGCGCGCCGCCTGCGGCGCCCGTACACGCCGTCACGTTGCCGATCGCGCCGTTCTTGAAGCGCACGTTCAGTGCAGCGTGGTCATCGGTCTTGAAGCCCCAGCAGCGATTCGTCAGGTGGCCGGACACCGCGGCCGCTTCCGCGCCCATCAGCCAGCGCAGCACATCGAGCAGGTGGGTACCGATGTCGCCGATCGCCCAGCCGCCGCTGCGCTTGCGGTTCTGGCGCCACGCCGGCGGCGGCGTCGCATACGGATGGTAGACCTGCACCCGGGCTTCGAGCTGATCGCCATAGCGGCCGCTTGCAACCGCCTTGGCGAGCTTCTGCAGCGCGGGATGCGAACGGTTGTTGAACCCGATGCGCAGCTGCCGGTCGGCCGCGGCGGCCGCTTTCGTCATCGCCTTGCATTCGGCCACCGACACGGCCATCGGCTTTTCGCACAGCACGTGCTTGCCGGCGGCCAGCGCCGCGAGCGTTTGCGCGCTGTGCAAATCGGGCGGACTGGCCACCCAGACGGCGTCGAGATCGGGATGCGCGAGAAACTTCGCGAGATCGCTGTACGCGGCTTCGACCGGATGCCGGGCCGCGAACGCATCGGCGCCCGCCTGCTTCGAACCGAGCACGGCGACGAGCTGGTTGTTGCGTGCGCGGCCGATGGCCGGGGTGAACGTGTGCTCCGCCCAGCCCGAAGATCCAATCATTCCCCATCGAAACGCCGGCATGGTGTCTCCTTCGTCGATTCGTTCTGTGTGGTGGGCAGGCTGCTGCGGCATGGCTGAAGGCGCCTGCCGCAAGGCGCTCTCATCGAATCTGCACCCGCCTGATGCTGCGTCGATAGTGGCACAGGCCGCCACAGGGCTGTCAACACGCCTCGGCGCCTTCGCCGATAGATAGCACCCGGAGGCTCGGTTAGACTCCCGGAACCCCGAAGGCGGGGCAGCCGCGAGGGCAACGCGCATGGCCTGTTGTGTAGTGGGACTGATGCTGGTCTACCAGCTGATCGACGCGTGGCAGCGCTTGCGCGCGCTGTGCGGTCTGCCGGCACGCGCGTGTTCCCGACTGCTGGCCTGGCAGCACAGCGCGCGTGCGCGACGCTGGCGCCCCGCACTGCTGGTGTCCTTCGCCGCCTTCGAACTCGGACTCGGGGGCGCGCTCGCCTATCAGCATCGCGATCATCTGCAACAGGGCGCGCAGGCGGTATGGCAGGGCTCGACTGCGGCCTACGACTCGATGTGTCGCCGCCTCCGCCCGGCTTCCGCCGTCATCGCCGCCTCACCCGGAGCAACGCCCCATGGCTAGTACGAGCACCGAAGCCCTTCACGCCGCGCGCGAATTCGCAGCGGCGAATGTCGGCCCGATCAGCGCCGCACGGCATCGCCGGAATTTCATGATCTATGGCGCACTCTGCGTGCTCGGGCTGCTGCCGACGCTGCTCGGTGCCGCGCCCGCGTGGCGCGCCGCGGGACTCGGCCTGCTGCTGCCCGGTGGCGGCTTCCCGGCGCTCGGTGGCGCGTGGCTGCTCGCGTTGCCGGTGACCCTGGCGCTGACCTACCTCGCGATCATCGTCTGGTTCTGGTGCGGCATGGTGGCCGCGCCGCTGTTGATCTGGTTCGGCAGCGCAGTGCTCGCCGGTGCGCTGGCGGACACTGAACTGTGGGCCGGTGCCTACGTCGTCACGCCCCTCGCGATCGCGGGCCTCGTGGTCTACGTGCGCAGACAGGCGGCGGCCCGCGCTGCTGCCGACGTCGCCCGTCATGCCCTGCGCCAGGGTTTCTTCGGCGAATCACTCGCCGAGGTCAACACGCGCGCAGCGGCCGAAGCGGCCGACGTCACCGGCGAACTGACGCCGGATCAGTTGCTGTCCGTGCGCTACCTGCTCGAGCGCGCGCTGCAGCCGGTCGGCGAATACGCGGGCTACACGATCATCGACCAGTTCCAGCCGGCGGCGTTGCGCTATCAAATCAACCATCTCGGCTATGCACTGGGTCTCGTACAGGGGCACTACACGCCGAGCTTCCGCGGCTATCTCGGGCAGGCGCAGCGGAATCTGATCGAGACCTACCTGAATCGCCGCGTCTGGGATTACTGGGTGCTCGAGTCGATGTGGGGGCATTTCAATTTCTCGAACTTCGACCCCGCGCAAAAAGACAACATCATGCTGACCGGCTACTTCGGCATGCAGGTCAACCAGTACATGCTGAACAGCGGCGACCGCCGCTACGCCGAGCCCGGCAGCCTGACCTTCCGCCTGAATGCGCAGACCGCCTTTCCGCACAGCGCGCACACGCTCGTTGATTCAGTGCGCATGAATCACGAGCGCTCGGACTTCTGCCTGTTCCCCTGCGAGCCGAACTGGATTTACCCGGTGTGCAACATGTACGGCATGGGCGCGCTGGCCTCGCACGACCGCCTGTTCGGCACAGCCTACGTCAACGCCGTGTTGCCGCGCTGGATGCGGATGCTGGAAACGGAATTCACCGATCGCAAGGGCTCGCTGATCGGGCTGCGCTCCTACTGGACCGGCATCGAGATCCCGTTCTACGCCGGCGAGGCGGGCTTTGCGTTCTTCGCGAACGTGTTCTCACCGCCGCTCGCGCGCCGCCTGTGGGCGATCGGGCGCAAGGAGCTGTCGTTCTGTCTCGCGCCGGGGCCGGATGGCGCCACGCGGCTCACGATTCCGCCGGAAGCCCTGAGCTTCCTGGAGACCATCGATCCCGGTCACTACCGCCCTGGCGCCCTGTTCGGCTATGCGGCGGTCGCGATCTGCGCGCGCGAGTTCGGCGACGACGAACTCGCCGATGCCGCGCTGCGCTCGATGGATCAGGACTGCGGCCGGGTGATCGAGAACGGCGTGGCACGTTACACCGAGGCTTCGGGCCTCGCGAACCTGTGGGCGATCGAAGGTCGCCTGCTGCGCACCGGGGACTTCCGCAACTCCTTCGTGAAGGGTCCCGCGCCCGAAGTCTTCACCGGGCCGGTGCTCGACGACGCACGCTATCCGGACGTGCTGGTCGCGCACGCCGTCAGCGACGGTCGCGACCTGCGGCTCGTGCTGTACCCGGGTCAAGGCGATGGCCCACAGACGCTCGGCTTCGCGCAGCTGCAGCCCGGACAGCGCTACGCGATCGACGGCGACGCGCGCGACAGCGTGCAGGCCGATGGCGACGGCCGCGCGCGCTGGACCGTCGACCTGCGCGGGCGGACCGCGCTGCGGCTCGCGCCGGCGGCCTGAGTCAGGCCGCCACGCGCGGCCCTCTCAGGGCTGCAGTTCGATCGCTGCGCGCAGGCCGTCGATCATCAGATCGATCT
Organism: Gammaproteobacteria bacterium Ga0077536; assembly: GCA_001464935.1. Lineage (GTDB taxonomy): Bacteria > Pseudomonadota > Gammaproteobacteria. The sequence goes on along the minus strand of LNEL01000039.1, from coordinate 92,945 downwards.
CGGCGGTCGTGAGATTCAGCGCCGGCATGAAACGCAGCAGCGACGGCCGCGGCGAATTCAGCAACAGTCCCGTCCTGTCCCAGCCCGGCCTGCCCGTCAGGCCGTCACGGGCGGTGGTCACGACAGCGGCGCCGATGTCGCGCTTGAGTTCCAGCGCGCGCAACAGGCCGATGCCGCGCTCCGGGCCGAGATCGAGCGCCGCCGACAGCGCGCCCAGCTGCGTCGCCAGGTAGTCCCCGAGCGCGCGCACCTGCGCGAGAAACTCGGGCTTCATGACTTCCTGCACCACCGCAAGGCCGACCGCTGTCATCAGCGGATTGCCGTTATAGGTGCCGCCCTGCTCCCCGTGCTCGAACACGCTCGCGTGCTCTTTCGCCAGCAGGCCCGCCAGCGGCACGCCACCGCCGATGCCCTTGCCAAGCGTCATGATGTCCGGCTCCACGCCGTAATGCTGATAGCCGAACAGCGTGCCGAGACGCCCGATCCCGGTCTGCACTTCATCGCAGATCAGCAGCAGGCCGTGCCGGTCGCACAGCGCGCGCAGGCCACGCATGAATTCGGGCGTCGCGCAGTTCACGCCGCCCTCGCCCTGCACGGGCTCGAGCATCACGGCGACGGTCTGCCCGGTGATCAGCGCTTCCACCGACGCGAGATCGTTGAACACGGCTTTCGGAAAGCCCGGCACCTGCGGTGCGAACATCGTGTCCCAGCCGGGCTTGCCCGAGGCCGACATCGTGGCAATCGTGCGGCCGTGAAAGCTGTTGACGGTGGTGATGATCTCGAACGCGCCGCCGCGATGCCGGCGGCCCCATTTGCGCGCGAGCTTGATCGCGCCTTCGTTGGCCTCGGCGCCGCTGTTGGTGAAGAACACGCGATCGAAACACGACGCGCGCGTCAGCAGCTCGGCGAGCTTCAGCGATGGTTCGTTGTAGAACGCGGGGCTCGGCGTGATCAGCAGCGGCGCCTGCGCGGCGAGTGCGTCGACGATGCAGCGCGGCGAATGACCCAGTGCATTGACGGCCCAGCCCTGCACGAAATCGAGATAACGCTTGCCCGCGTTGTCCCACAGCCAGGAGCCTTCGCCACGCACGAACACCATCTCCGGCCGCGCCGTGATGTCCATCAGGGTCTTGATCGGGTAATCCGCGAAATTCATCGTCACTGTTCCTTCATTCATGCTGCGAAATGCACGGTGCCCTCAGGCCGTCGTGCGCGAGGCCACCTGCGCCGCCATCAGCGTCGCGACCAGGAGGCAGGCGGCGATGCCATAGAACACCGCGCCATGGTGGCCGGCATCGAGCATGCCACCGAACATCACGGGACCGACGGCGATGCCGAGATCGAGCCCCGAGTACACGACGCCGTAGACACGACCGGTGGCGCCGCGCGGCGCCGCCGACCGGATCAGCATGTCGCGCGAGGGGCCCGACAGCCCGCTGCCGAAGCCCATCACGGCAATGGCCGCGAGGGCGGCCGCCGCCGGCAGCACCGACAGGCCGATCAGCACGGCGCCCGCGACCGACAGGCCGAACGCGATCGCAATGTTGCGTTCGAGCCGGCCCTCGCGCCCGACCAGCCAGCCGCCGGCGAGCATGCCGAGAGCGCTCGCGAGCATGAACAGCGTGACGCTCATCGCGGCCCCGGAGACGCCGAGCCCGTACACGGCGCTGAACACCGTGGGCGCGAAATTCTGCACGCCGCTCGCGGCCACCGCAACGATGGCGAAGAACGCGAAACACCACCAGATCGCGGGCTGCTGCAGAAAGGCGAGCAGCGGCACGGGGACTGCGGGTGCCGGTGGCAGGTGCCGCGCAGGGCTCGCGAACAGCGGCCGCTTCACCCACAGGAGCAGGCCGACGGCGCACGGCAGCGCGGCCGCGGCGAACAGACTGGCGCGCCAACCGAACGGCACTGCGATGCCGACCAGGAACACCGGCGCGAGCGCCCAACCGAGGCTGCCGGTCAGGCCGTGGACCGAGTACGCAGGCCCCAGCCGCGAGGGTGTCACGCGATGATTCAGCAGCGAGAAGTCGACCGGGTGGAACACACCGTTGCCGATGCCGGCGAGCGCGGCGCCGGCCAGCAGCATCGGGTAGCCGGTGCTGGTCGCCAGCGTCAGGGCAGCAGCCACGAACAGCAGCAGGCCGATGCCGAGTGTGATGCCGGCCCCATAGCGGTCGACGATGAAGCCGGCGAGCGCCTGCGTGATGCCGGAGACGACGAACAGCACCGTCATGATGAAGCCCATCGCGGCGAAGCTCAGACCGAACTCGGCTTTCACCCACGGCAGCAGCGGCGCGAGAATCAGCTGGAAGAAGTGGCTCACCAGGTGGGCCACGCCGACGCAGCCGATGACCTGCGCGTCTTCGCGCCAGCTGACCGGCGTGCTTTCGAGGGTGACCGCGCTGCTCATCGCAGCCCGGCCCGCAGCGCGGCCGCGCTCAGCACAGCGGCCGGCCGGTGAAGGTCGTGCGCTCGCTGATCTCGATGAAGTTGCCGTCCGGATCGCGAATGAACGCGAAGCGCACCAGATCGCCGAGGTCGCGCAGGGGATCCGCGGCTTCTGCGCCCTGCGCGAGTGCCTCGGCGAGCGCGGCGCGGGCATCCATTACCTGCAGCGTGAGGTAGCGCAGGCCGGGACCGCGCCAGTCGGCGCTGCGCGCCACCGGCGCGATGCGCTCGACGCACAGTCGGGCCCCGCCGATGCTGACCGTGCCAGAGGTGTCGACCGGCAGCCCCAGCGCATCGCGATAGAACCTGATGTGGGCCGCCAGGTTCGACACCTGCATCAACAGGTCGACGCTGGTCGTGCCGTGGTCGCCGGCATGCACCAGCGTGACCGGCGTGCCGTCGGGGTCGTGCAGTGCGCGCGGCGCGGCGAGGCCGGGCATCGCGATGCGCAGCCCGCAGTAGCCGGCGGCGGGCAGCAGTGGCAGCGGATCGCGCGCGCCGTTCATCTTGAGTATCGCGCCATGCAGGTGATGCCGATGCTGGTGAATGCCGCCCCCCAGTTTGCCGAGATGGTCATAGGCCAGCCCCACCTCGTATTGCCAGAAGCGCAGCTGGGCATCCGTGTGGTTCGAGAAAAGGCCGACATCGAAGCCTGTACGCGCCAATTGCACGGGCGGTTCCTCGCGGGGTGGGGTTTGCGCAGCACCGCCCAGGCTGTTCATGGGGCTGTTCTCGCGCCACGCGCACTATGCCGCACAACGCGGGCGTCCGCATCCCTCGGCGTAGCCACCCTGGCCCGGTAGAATCAGCGGGCGACATGCGTCGCCAACGCGAGGCGGAGGTTGCTATGAGCATCAGGGGCGGATGTCTGTGTGGCGCGGTGCGCTACGAAATCGAGGCCGAACCCATCAGCGCACGCGCCTGCTGGTGCCGCGTGTGCCAGTACCTCGGCGCCGGCAGCGCGACCATCAACGTGGTGTTCCCGAACCAGACGCTGCGCGTGACCGGCAAACTGCGCGATTACCGCAGCGTCGCCGACAGCGGCAACGTGATGCACCGGCGCTTCTGTCCGCAATGTGGCACGGCGTTGTTCAGCGAGGCGGAGGTCCGTCCGCACCTGACCATCATCCGCGCCGGCACGCTCGACGACCCCGAACTCGGCCGGCCCGGGGCCACCATCTGGGCCGCCAGCGCGCCCTCCTGGGCCTGCTTCGACGACCGGCTGCCGCGCCTCGACGGCCAGCCGCCGCCACCACCGGGGCCCTGACCGGGCGCCGCCTGGCGCGGTGTGGCCGGGGCGACCGGGGTGCCGGCCGCCCCTGTGGCCGGTCAGGCCTTCAGCACACTGTCCAGCCACAGATTCGACAGCTTCTCCTGCACCGTGTTCTGACGCAGTCGCGCGCGCAGGTGATCGAAGTCGACGAGGTCGAGCGGCTGATCCTGGTTCAGACAGGAGTACACGAAGCTCTCCTTGCCGGTTTCGGGATCGACGTGCCGGCACATGCACTGGGCGCACACGCCCTTCATCATGCACTGCATCGGCGAGTTGATGGAGCCGATCGCGCGATGCTTCGGATTGAGGTAGGGCGCGAGCACCCCGGCCCGCGCGCGCTTGACCGCGGCCATCATCGCATCCGACCCGATCACGATCAGTTCCTCGGCATCGGCCAGCGGAATCTTCACGTCGCCGAGCTTGCCCGTGGCGTAGGCCACCATCGTGTCGAGCACGTTGCCGACATTGCTCATGTCCTGCGGCCGGTTGGTCTTGATGGCCGTGACGCCGGGCGCGGGATCGACCGCCCACACCACCACGTCGGCGGCGGCTTCGATGTCCTCGACCTTGAACACGTCGACGGGTTTCTTGTAGCCGGCGAAGTAGACGACCCGGTTGCCGGCTGCACGCAGGGCCTTGCCGATCGAGAACAGCACGGCATTGCCGAGGCCGCCGCCGACCATGGCGACGGTGGTGTCACAGGGAATGTGCGTCGGTGCGCCGGTCACGCCCATCACCACCAGCGGCTCACCCGGCTTGAAGCGCTGCAGCAGGCGTGACGAGGTGCCCATCTCGAGCGCGATCAGCGACACCAGGCCTTCTTCCTTGTTGACCCACGCACCGGTCAGCGCCAGGCCTTCGGTCGCGAGCTTCGTGCCCCCGGCGCTCGGGGCGAGTGCTTCGAGGTTCTGCACGCGATAGAACTGGCCGGGCTCGAAACGACGCGCGGCAAACGGCGCACGCGCGATCACTTCGATGATCGTCGGCGTCAGCCTGTTCACCTCGACCACGCGCGCGATGAACGCATCGTCGAGATCGCCGAAGAAGCGGCGCAATGCGGCGTCGCGCGTCGGCTGCTCGGCCGGCGACAGGCTGGCGCGCTCGTGCGCGAACAGGTTGGCGATGTACGGGTAGCCGTCCTTCGCGCTCGCCATCGCCTTCACGACATTGCCGGCATAGACGGGGTGGTTGTCGCCATAGAAGCTGACGTAGCGGCCGTTGTTGACATAGGACGTGAAGGGCGCCGGCAGCGCCTGCTTCGGACCGCCCTCGCCGGTACCAGGCGCAAAGCCCGGCGCGGCGCCCGGGCCATCGGGCTCGAAGCGGGCGAAGAACTTGCCTTCGAGCGCGAACGTGCCGGGGTTCTCGGATTCGTAAATCGTGTTCGGCGACGTGCCCGCGGCAATGAACAGGCCGCGCAGCGGCACCTCGAGCGTGGCCTTCCGGCCGTCGTCGAGCAGTTGTTCGAAGATCACGCCACGCAGCGCGCCGCGTTCGTCGGTCAGGGCTTCGAGCGGGTTCATGCCGGCCGCGATCTCGATGCCCTCTTTCAGCGCCTCGTTGATTTCCTCGTGGTTCTGGCGATAGGCCGGTGAATCGCTGAGCGCCTTGCGGTAGAACAGCGTGACGCCGCCCCAGGCGCGCACCAGCGGCGAAAAGTCAGGTGCCTCGCCGGCAGCCTGCGCGCGCTCGCGTTCGGCGCGGATCGCGCGACCGTGGCCGAGAAACTCGTCGAGCACCCCGCGCTCTTCGTCATCGAAGCGTGCCCGCACCGCGTCTTCGCCGAGTTCGGCGCACAGCGCCTCGTAGCGCACGAGGGTCTTCTCGACCTGCTTCGGGTAATAGGCCATCAGTTCGGTGGTCGTATCGATCGCGGTGAGGCCGCCGCCGATCACGCCCAGCGGCAGTCGCACCTGCATGTTCGCGAGCGAATCGTCCTTCGCCGCCCCGGTCAGCTGCAGGCCCATCAGGAAGTCCGACGCCTTGCGGATGCCGCGCACGAGATTGTTCTTCAGGCCGATCAGCGACGGCTTGCCGGCGCCGGTGGCGAGCGCCACGTGATCGAAGCCCAGATCCCACGCGTCTTCGAGCGTCAGCGTGCCGCCGAAGCGCACGCCGCCATAGACCCGGAAGGTCTGCCGGCGCAGCAGCGTCAGGTAGATCACCTTCAGGAAGTTCTTGTCCCAGCGCACGGTGATGCCGTACTCGGCGACGCCGCCGAAACCGTTGACCGTGCGGCGGTCGAGTTCGTCGTAGAGCTGTTTGAAATCATGCACCGGCGTCGGCGCGAGGCTTGCCGTGCCCGTCAGCGCCGCCGGCAGCGGCTCGAGCTTCAGCGCATCGATGCCGACGACGCCGAAGCCTTCGTTCAGCAGGTAATGCGACAGCGTGTAGCCGGCCGGCCCCATGCCGACGACGAGCACCTTGCGACCGTTGTACGGCAGCGCCTGCGGGCGCTTGACGTTCAGCGGATTCCAGCGCGTCAGCAGGCCGTAGATCTCGAAGCCCCACGGCAGTTCGAGCACGTCCGTCAGCACGCTCGTCTCGATCTGCGGAATATTGACGGGCTCGGTCTTCTGGTAGATGCAGCCCTTCATGCAGTCGTTGCAGATCCGGTGACCGGTACCCGGACACATCGGGTTGTCGATCGTCACCAGCGCGAGCGCGCCGATGTTGTCGCCCTGGCGCTTGACGACGTGCATCTCGGAAATCTTCTCGCCGAGCGGGCAGCCGGTGGCAGTGACGCCGAGCGCATTGACCTTGAAGCCCTCGACGCCCTTCTTCTGCCGCATGCCCTTCGAGCAGGAATCGGCATCGCGATCGTGGCAATAGATGCAGTGGTCGACCTCGTACAGCACGTGACGTTCGTCCATGCGGCGGTCGGTCAGCTTGAAGCCGTCGCGGCGACGCATGTCGTGCAGCGGCGCCATCCATGTCCGGAAGCCGGCCCGCTCGTTGACCTGGTGGTGCACGAGGTGCTCGACGTCGGTCTTCGCCGGCTCCTTGAACAACACCCATTGGCTGGCGTCCGGATCGCGTGAGGCGTCCATGCGCACGCCGTGCGACCACTGCGCAATCGATTCGGCGCAGCTCGCGAGCAGTGCGGCGTCGTCGCCCTGCAGTTCGGGAAAGTGGCCGGCGTGCGCTGTCAGCGTCAGGCGAAACGCCTGCGGCATCGGCAGCAGGCCGGCGGTGACGAGCCCGGCCCGGGCCGTCAGGTATTCAGGATCCTGCGGCAGACGCGCACCGGGCGCGACCGCGGCGCGCAGCGCCGCGACCCGCGCAGCGAGGCGGGGCCAGTCGAAGCCCGCGACGTCGACGCCCTTGAAGCGTTTCGCGAGGCCCGCGACGACTTCGGTGCGGAAACGGAACAGCGTCTCGTCTTCGTCGCGAATGAGCGCGCGCTGCGCGCCCCACGCGTCTTCGATGCCGAACAGGGTCGCGATGAATTGCCCCACGTGCGGACCGGTGTCGGTCAGCACGCCTGAGATGTCTTCCGGCGACATGCCGTCGCCGCCGCACTGCTGATAGGCCCGGAAGCGTTCGGCGAGGCCAGGCGCCTCATCGGCGAGAAAGCGGTCGAACTCGGTGCTGAGGCGGGCGAGCGCGACCGGGTCGTAGAGATCGGCGTAACTGTAGCCCTGAATGCCAAGGACAAGATCTGGACCGGTCGAGAGTCTGCTGGCGGATTCGCTCATGGGGGTCATAGGGCTCCAGCGGCGCGCGGCACGCTTTTAGGCCGCCACTCCATACGGTGGCGTATGGGCATTTTAATGCGCCGCGCGGACCGGCGGCAATGACCCCAGACGGAGGAACCCGGGCCCGGGCCCCTCGGACGACGCAGGCGCCGCGCTCAGCCGAGCGCCAGCGACTGCCATTCCCAGTAATCAGTGCCTTCAGCGCCGAGGATGGCAATACCGGCCTCGCGCCGGGCCGGATCGCTCCAGCGCACGCGGCCACGCAGCAGGTAGTTGCGCGCGAGATCGTCGAGCCGGATCCACAGATCGAGGCCGGTGCCCCGCGAGACGGGTTCGTCCAGCGACACACGCAGGCCGCTGCCCGAGACGTCCGCCGCCCTGCAACGCACCGTGCGGCGCGTCGGGCCGGTGGTGTCAACGGTCAACTGGATGAACAACACGTCCTGCCGGGGTTGGCGCGCTGCGCGGCGCCTGTCGACGTTGTAGAGCATTGTGGCCTCTGGTCGTCTGGTTGGGATGCCGCCCCCACGAACGGGGGTCGCAGTCTGGAGACTAGCGCGGGACCGCAGCGCGGGCCAGTCCCCAGCCTGAGGGAGATACTCGAGTTGACACAACTTCACCCCAGCCACCAGATTGTCCGCAGTTCGATCGTCCACCACCAGCCCGAGGGGAGACCTTGCATGGATTTCGGTATCAGCTTTCCGACCTACATTCGCGCCTGGGAAGACGCGAAGATGGCCGAGGACTACGGCTTCTCGCACACCTGGTTCTATGACTCCCAGATGTGCTACAGCGATGTCTACGCCAGCATGGCGCTCGTCGCGCACCACACGCGCAGCATCAAGATCGGCACTCTCGTGTCGATCCTCGGCAACCGCATCGCGCCGGTCACCGCCCATTCGATCGCCACCATCAACGAACTCGCGCCGGGCCGCGTGATCCTCGGTGTCGGCACCGGCTTCACCGGGCGCAACGTGATGGGCATGCCCCCGATCACCCTGAAGACCATGCGCGAGCACGTCGAGATCATCCGCGACCTGCTGGCCGGTCGCGAGGCGCTGTATCGCGAAGGCGAGCGCGAGCGGCACATCAAATTCGTGCATCCGGATCACGGCTATATCAATATCCGCGATCACATTCCGATCCACATGGCGTCGAACGGACCGAAGGCAATCCAGATGACCGGCGAACTCGCTGACGGCTGGGTCACGATCGGTCTCGATCCTGGCTACATCGCCAGCAGCATCCAGGCGATCAAGGCCGCCGCGAGTGCCGCCGGGCGCGCGATGCCCGAGGTCTACTGCACGAACCTGACGTCCGCCTGTGTGCTGCGGCCGGGGGAGTCGATCATGAGTGATCGCGTCGCGCAGCAGGTCGGCCCGATGGCCATCCTGCTGCTGCACACGAACTGGGATCCCAAGGACATCCAGGTCGGGCCGTTTGCGCCGCCGTCGGTCGCCGGCCGGGCGAAGGAATACTTCGACGCCCACATCATGAAGATGAAAACGCCGATGGACCGCCGCTTCCAGGAGATGCACCTCGGCCACCTCGTGTTCATGCGCGAAGGTGAACGCGCCTACCTGACCCCGGAACTGATCAAGGCCGGCACGCTGACGGGTTCAGGTCCTGAAATCATCGATCGCATCCGCGAACTCGAGGCCGCGGGCGTGACGAACATCGCGTTGAACGTGTGCGGCACCGACGCACGCGAGATGATCCGCGAGTTCGGCAGAGAGGTGATCGACAAGTATTGAGGACTCATGAATCTAGCCACGGAGGGCACGGAGGGCACGGAGAAAACGAATTAACGTAGTAGGCTACGCAGACTCCAGTAAGCGGGCACGAAACACCGGCCACACGGCAACAATCCGATATCAATCTCCGTGCCCTCCGTGCCCTCCGTGGCTAGATTCTTCGGCTCAGAACGCCACGTTGTCGCGGCCCTTCAGTTTGAGCATCTGGCGGGCCTCGTCGGGCGTGGCGACTTCGAGGGACAGCGCTTCGATGACGGTGCGGATGCGGCGAACCTGCGCGGCGTTGGTCTGCGCCAGTGTGCCCGGGCCGTCCCACAGCGAATCCTCGAGTCCCACGCGCACCATGCCGCCCATCGCCGCCGACATCGTGGCGACCGGGATCTGGTTGCGGCCCGCGCCGAGCACCGACCACAGGTAGTCGTTGCCGAACAGGCGGTCGGCCGTGCGGCGCATGTGCATCACGTCTTCCATGTGCGCGCCGATGCCGCCGCGCAGGCCGAACACCGACTGGATCAGCAGCGGCGGTTTGACGAGCCCGCGATCGAGGAAATGCGCGGCCGTGTACAGATGGCCGATGTCATAGCACTCGATTTCGAAACGCGTCTGGTTGTCACTGCAGGATTCGAGGATGTAGGCGATGTCCTTGAACGTGTTCTTGAACACGCGGTCGTCGCTGTTCTTCAGGTACGGCAGTTCCCAGTCGTGCTTGAATTCCTTGAAACGACCGATCATTTCGTACAGGCCGAAGTTCATCGACCCCATGTTCAGTGACGCCACTTCGGGCTTGAGCTGCAATGCCGGCTGCAGACGCTCCTCGACGAGCATTGTCGGTGCGCCGCCGGTCGTCAGGTTGATCACGACGTCGCTTTTCGCCTTGATCACCGGCACGAACTCGCGGAACAGTGCCGGATCCTGCGTTGGGGCACCGTCTTCGCGCCGGCGCGCGTGCAGATGGACGATCGCAGCGCCCGCCTCCGCCGCGCCGAGTGCCGCCTCTGCGATCTCCTCGGGCGTAATCGGCAGGTAGGGCGACATCGTTGGCGTGTGTATCGCACCGGTGACGGCGCAGGTGATGATCACTTTACGCGGCATGACAATTTTCCTCGCTCGGAATGACTGAAGAGAAACATCGCGCGTCGGGCGTTCGCTTGCCGCCCGACGCGCGGAGCAGGTCAGCCGCCGGCCTGCTTCTGCGCCATGAAGGCCGCCATGGCGGCCTGCTGATCGGCGTCGACCTTGCTGGTCGTCGCGCGCGCGCCGATGCGGGCCAGCTTGTCGCCGAGCCCGGGCACGGCGGCCACGATGTCATGGCCATAGACGGCCTTCATCGCCATCGCGGCATAGCCGAAGGTGTAGTAGGCGACAATGTCGGCCTGCGTGAACTGGTCGCCGCAGATCCACTGGCCGCTCGACAGCTGGCGCAGCGCGTTGAGACCGTTCTCGACGACGGGTTTCACTTCTTCGACCGCCGCGTCCGATTTCGGGCCGCCGAAGAACACGTGGCCGAAGTGACGGCGCGCCTGCAGTTCGATGTAGAGCTCCAGTCCGTGCGCGATTTCACGCACCTTGGCCCGCGCCCACGCGTCGGCCGGCAACAGGGCCGGCGTCGGGTGGACGTCTTCGAGGTAGTTCAGGATGGCCGAGGTTTCGGACAGAAAGCCGTGTGGCGTTTCGATGCACGGCACCTTGCCCATCGGGCTCTTTGCCTTGTACGACGCGTCCTGGCTCGCCATCGCGCTCACCTCTTCGAACGGGATGTTCTTCTCCAGCAGCGCGAGCTTGACCATGTTGTAGTAGTTGCTGACGGCAAAGCCGTAGAGCTTGATCATCTTGACCTCCTCTGGGCCGCCACCGGGGTGGCGAATTGTTATGGGATCCGGGCAGGGCCGCACTGTGTCAGCCGCGGCCGTGGGCCGTCAACGGGGCTCTGAAAGGCGCGCTGGACCGGTTGCGCACCGGCCCCGCAGGCCTCGGGCAAACGCGGACGAACAGGGTGTGCGGGCCCGAGGGGCGGCAGGCGCCGTCGCTCGCCCCGCGGCGGTCGCCTGCTAGTGCTCGATCCGCCGCTCCAGCGCCGCCATCAGTGCCGGCAGCATCAGCAGCGCACAGAGAATCGCGTAGCCCAGCGACAGCGCGATCAGGATCCCCATGCCGGCCATGCCGGGATGTTTCGACACGCCGAGCGTGCCGAACGAGGCGATCGCCGTCAGGCCGCTGAACATCACGGCGCGCGGGGTCGAGCTCTCGAGCAGGCTGTCGACGCCGCTTGCATGCTGTCGACGTACGACGAGGTAGGCGCCGTACGCATTGTTCAGCCCGATCAGCAGTGGCAAGGCGATGATGTTGGCGAAGTTGAACGGAAAGTCGAACACCACGGCGGTGGCCACCGTCAGCAGCATCGCGAGCACCAGCGGCGCTGACACCAGCAGGGCATCGACGACACCGCGCAGGACCACGATGTGCATCAGCAAGGTCAGCAGCAGCGCCCAGAGCGACGCCTTGATGCAGGAGTCGATGACCGCCTTGCTGCCGGCAACGAGTTCGATCGGGGCGCCCGTGGCGGCGGGTTCGAGCGCCTGCACGTCATGCGCGAACCGGCGCATCGCGCCGTTGTCGTTCAAATCCTCACGCGGAAACACTTCGACGCGTGCGCGACCATCGGTGGCGATGTAGCGCTGACGCACGTCGTCGGGCAGGTCCGCGGCATCGAAGGCCTCGGCCTCGAGCAGGCCGCGCAGCCGATTGAGCGTGCCCGGCAGATCGCCGATCAGCATGCCACGCACCACCGGCAGCGCCTCGGCGGGCCAGTCGCTGCGCGCGCGCAGGGCCGTCAGCGCGCCGGCGAGCCGCGTCGCGGCGCTCGCCAGGCCGGCGTGCGCGATGTCGGCGGTCGCGAGCCGTGCCGCAAGGTCGTCGATGGCGGCACGTTCTTCGTCAACGGCCGGCGGGATCTGCGCCTGCGTGTCCATCAGCGCGCCGAGCGACAGCCGCATGCCGTCGATGATGTCGAGTTTCTCGTCCTGATCTCCCGCGACATAGCTCGACAGCGTGACGGCCTTGTCGACGACGGGCAGGGCGGCGATGCGCCCCGCCGCGTCGTCGGCTGCGGCGAGCGACGGCGCCAGCACGTGGATCGTGTACGGCGACGCGCTGGCCGCGCTGGCGAGATCCTTGAACGCGCGCACCGCGGGGCTGTTCGCGTCCTTCAGGTTCAGCGGATTCAGATCGAACTCGACCTGCGGCAACAGCGCGAGGCTGCCGAGCGCGAGCAGCGCGGAGACGATGAGGATCGGGCGCCGCTGGCGCTCGACGAAGCCAGGTCCGGTGCGCTGCACGACGGCTGCCTGCGCGCGGGGACGCGGCGCAGGCAGGCGCGAGAGCAGCGCCGGCAGCAGCGTGAGATTCGCCAGCAGGGCAATCGCCATGCTGCAACTCGAGATGATGCCGAGCTGGGCCAGCCCTTTGTAGCTCGTCGGGACGAAGGCGAAGAAACTGATCGCGGCGCCGACGGCCGCCAGGATCAACGCCCCGCCGACGCCGCGTGCCGCGGCGACGAGCGCGCGATCGCGAGCGGGGGCGCCGCTGCTCTCCTCCTGGTAACGCAGCACGAACTGGATGCCGAAGTCGACGCCCATGCCGATGAACAGCACGGCGAAACACACCGAAATCAGGTTCAGGCTGCCCACGAACAGCGCAGCGAACGCAGCGGTGAACACCAGCCCGCAGGCGAGCGTCACCAGCACCGCGAACACGAGACCGCCGGCGCGCAGCCCCCACACGAGCACGATGGCGACGAGGACGAACGACAGCGTGGTCGTGATGCCGGCGTCCTCGCCGACCGTCACGAGTTCTTCGCCATTCATCGGTTCCGGACCGGTGATGCGCAGGCGCACGCCGGGCAGTTGCGGTGCGAGTTCGGCGACCAGGCCATGCAGTGCCTCGATGGCCTGCTGCGCGGGCTGGAAACTGGTGGCGGCCAGCGCCGGGTCGATCAGCACGAAAGCGCGCGCGGGCCCGGTGGTTTCGGCGCGTGGAAAGAGTTCGTCGCGCCAGTGCAGCGGCGTGGTGTCGCCTGCCGCGTGGCGCTCGAGCGCGCCTGACACCTGGTCGAAGAGCCGCGCGAGGCTCGCCTGCGCCGCGTCGTCGTTCGCTTCGGCGAGGCCGAGCGAGAGGGTCGCGAACAGCCCGCGCAGACTGGTGTCGGACGCCAGCGTGCCGAGCAGCGGCGCCGCATCCGCCAGGCGCTCGTCGAGCGCCCAGAGTTCGTCGATGCCGAGGTACAGCAGGCCCTGGCGCGCAAAGAACTCCCCGCCGCCCGGTTGGGACAGCGCGCGCGCAATGTCGGGCCGCTCCCGCAGGGTTCTCGCCACCAGATCGGCGGCGTCTTCCGCGTCGCCCGCATGCGCGGACTCCGCATACAGCACGACGTCGCCCGGCAGTTGCGGAAAGGCCTCGTCGAACGCGAGGTTTGCCTGCCGGTGCGGCAGGCGACGATCGATCATGTCCTCGGTGTCGGTGTCGATCGAAATATGCGTGGCGGTATAGATCACGAGCAAGGCCTGGCGCGTCGAGAAGCTCACGAGGGTCGCCGCGAATGCGCGCGGCAGCAGTTTCAGATCTGGCATCGTCGAAGATAGGGCCTTCAGGCGGACTCTTGGGAAAACTGGAGGGCCCGGTGCGGGCGCCCGCCAGCATACGGCAAAGGCATCCCCGGCGGCACGCGGCGCGGCACTCAGTCGGATGCTTCCGACCCCGGATCCGTCCCCTCCTCCGTCATCGGCAAGTCCACCAGCCCCATCCTGAGCGCCACGTGCATGAGCTCGATGTCGGTGCGCGCATGCAGCTTGCGCTTGATGGCGTAATGCATGTTCAGCACGGTTTTCTCGCTGAGACTCAGCGCCCGGGCGATCGCGGCCACCGGACGCGCATCGACCAGCAGCCGCAGTACTTCGAATTCGCGCAGCGTGAGCTGTTCGAGGTTGTCGGTCCCCAGCCGCTGCCAGGCGAGCTGCTGGGCGAGATCGGCGCTGAGATAGCGCCCGCCAGCCAGCAGCACGTCGACTGCGCGCAGCAGGGTGTCGGGTTCGCTGCCTTTCGTGACATAGCCGTGGGCGCCGGCGCGCAGCGTGCGATCGACGTACGCCGGATCCGCATGCATGCTCAGCACCAGGACCCGGCAGGCCGGCAGCCGCCGGCAGATTCGCGGGATCACCGCCAGCCCGCCGAGCCCCGGCATCGACAGGTCGAGCACCACGAGATCGGGCTGCAGGGTCGTCGCCAGCCGATAGGCCTCGACGCCGTCCGCGGCTTCCCCGACGATGGCGCAGCCCGGATGACGTTCGAGCAGCGCGCGATAGCCGGCACGAACGATCGCGTGATCGTCGGCGAGCAGAATGCGCCGGCTAGCGGGCAGCTGCATCGGCGGCCTCCGCGAGCGGCAGCCAGGCTTCGATCCGCGTACCGCCGCCCACCCGGCCCTGCCAGGTCACCGTGCCCCGCAACGCCGCCGCGCGTTCGCGCATGCCGGGCAGGCCTCGCCCGGCCCGAAAATCCACCGGCAGACCGATCCCGTCATCGTCGACGGCGAGCCGCAATCCCGGGGTGCCGCCCGGGGTCTCGAGTCTGACATCGAGCGTGATGCGCCGGGCGGCGGCGTGGCGCGCGGCGTTCGTCAGCGCTTCCTGCGCGATTCGATAGGCGGTGATCGCCAGCAACGGCGACAGCGGGACGGGCAACGCGTCGGCACGAAAGCGGAAGTCGGGCTGTCCGCGATGCAGTCCTCGCCAGCGGGTCGTCAGGGATTCGAGCGCCGGCACCAGCCCCAGTTCGTCGATGGCGGCCGGTTCGAGTCGTTCGAGCAGTTCGCGCAATTGCCGCTGCATGCCTGCGGCAGCGGCGGCGATCTGCGCGAGGTCGCCGGTGGCCGGCAGCTGGCCGGCCGCGACATCGCGTTGTGCCGCCCGCGTCAACGCGGCGATGCCGGTGAGGCTCTGTCCGAACTCGTCGTGCAGTTCGCGTGCGAGTCGCCGACGCTCATCTTCCTGCGCACGCAGAATGCCCGCCGCGAGTTCGCGCTGCGCGCGCATCGAAGCATCCAGTGCGGCGGCCAGCCCGTTCAACGATGTCCCGATCTGCTGAAGTTCGCGAAAGCGGAAATCGTGCGCCCGCGTGGCCAGATCACCCTGCTCGATCGCGGTCATATGCGCGAGGATGCCCGACGCCGGCCGCAACGCACGCGACACCACCAGCAGCGCGATCAGGCCGAGCCCGCCTGCCACCCCGATCACGAGCACGCTGGTATCGCGAACGGCCCGCCAGGCCGCGCGGAGTTCCTCGCCCGGGGCAGTGTCGATGCGCAAGTGGGCCGGTGCGTCGGCGGGCGTTGCGAGCGGAAATTCGAACGGGCTTGCCGGGCCACGCAGACGCCGATAGACCTGTGCAAACCACATCGGCGCCGCGCCATCCTGGGTGACGGCGCTGCCGCGGCAACTGCTGCGCCACAGGCTGCCGTCCGCGTGCAACAGCCGCAGGCAGGTGCCGGGCGGAATGCTGAGACCTTCGACGAGCGCCCAGTCCGGAAACCGCGCGCCCGCTTCAGCACCAAGCGCGATGCGCGAGAGCTGGAGGTCGAGCAGCCGCACGGCGTTGTCGCCGAGGGTGCGCGCTTCGGCTTCGACGCGCGTGTGCGTGACATGCAGCGCGTAGGCGGCAGCGCCGAGCACGCACACGAACGTCCACAGGCACAGATGGGCAAGCAGGTATCGGCTGAGCTTCATGGGGCTGGGCGCGCGTTTCTCCGCGTGCCTGGTGACGCTCAGGCAATTTGCCCGCCCGTGGCGGTCACGGTTCGGCGGCGGCCCGCGCACGCAGCGACCAGACTGCCAGGACCTTGCCGTCACCCGTGTGCAACAGCCTGCAGGAGATCGAACGATGCGCGACCCCGTCCAGCCACAGGCCTTCCTCGACAGCTGGCAGTCCCTGCTGGCCGCCGCCCAGCCCGGCCTCATTGCCGCGGCGCGACTGTTGCTGATCGACAGCAGCCGACCGCCGTGGCACGCCAGCGGTTTGCGCCTTGCGGCCGGTGACGAGGTGTCCTGGTTCGCACACGGAGAATCCGTGCTGACACCCCTGCCGACGATTCGCGTGGGGCCGGCCTTGCAGATCTGGGCCCGGCTGGGCGCTGCCGACATCTTTCGCGGCGTTGGCGACAGCCATACGTTTCGCGCCGACGGCCCCGGCGAACTCGAACTCGGCACCTATTTCCCGGGCGAGTGGCGCTCGCCTGGTGGTGATCTGGCCGTGCCACCGGATACTTACGGGACGGTCCAGGGTTGCTTTGGTGTCGTCGTGCTGCACTGGGCGGCCGGCGTGGCGCCGGTTGACGGCATGCAGCGCCTGCTCGCCCTCGGCAATCCGGCGCAGAGCCTGAGCCGGGCCATCGCCCGTTTGCGCCATCCCGTCGCGCCGCCGCCGGGATGGTCGTACCTGTGGGCGCCGGGACCGGCGGAGATCTATCGCGCACAGCCCGCCGACGGCCCCTGCATCGACTGTCACACGCGGGCCGACGTCGGCATCCTGCGGCACGCTGCACCCTATGCGCTGACGCCGGGCACCACCCTCGACTGGGAATGGCGTATGGAGCAACTGCCGTCGGCGGTTGCCGAGGACACGCTGCCGACCCACGACTATCTCAGCATCGCGGTCGAGTTCGACAACGGCCGCGACCTCTCCTACTTCTGGAGCGCCGAGCTGCCCGTCGGCAAACACTTTCATTGCCCGATTCCGACGTGGGCCGCCCGCGAAACGCATCTCGTCGTGCGCAGTGGCAACGCCGGCTTCGGCGAGTGGCAGCACGAACGTCGCGATCTCCATGCGGACTACCGGCGCTGCATCGGCGAGCCACCGGCGCGCATCGAACGCGTGTGGCTGATCGCGGTGAGTCTCTTCCAGCAGCAGGAAGGTCGCTGCAGCTATCGGCGCATCGCGCTGGACGGATCCGGATCGCGACTCGCCGTAGGCAGCGGCTCATGACTCGGCAGCCTGCGTCGCGCCATGCGCATCGATCATGGCGCGCGCGTCGTCAGATCACGCCGTCGCGCACCAGTTGCCCGACTTCGTCGTCGCTGTAGCCGAGTGCCTGCGCAATCTGCCGTGAATGTTCGCCCAGCGCCGGCACCTTGAAGCCGATCTGCGCGGGCTCGCGCGTGAACTTGATCGCGGTGCCGATGTGCGGCAGCCCCTGCTCGTCGTGCAGCAACATCTCGCGTCCGGCCGTGTTCGGATCGTCGAAACTCTCGACCAGCGAACGCAGCGGCGCATAGCAGACATCGAGATCCGACAGCCACGCGAGCGCCTCGGCCTGGGTCCGGGCGCCGAAGAATTCGCGCAGGAAATCCTTCACCGGTTGTTGCCCTGCTCCGGGCGGCAGATCGCACAGCGGGATCAGATCCGGACGTCCCGCCTTGTGCAGGAAGTTGGCGCAGAAGTGATGTTCCATGCCGCCGAGCACCATCCACTCGTCGTCGCTCGTGCGGTAGATGTTGTAGAACGCGCCGCCGCCCCAGTTGCGCTCGTTCTTCACGTCGTGCGCGCGGTGCTCGGCGAAAGCCGGGCCGGTGTAGTTCGGCGTCCAGGCGAGCAGGCTGTCGTGCATCGCGATGTCGACATAGTCGCCGAGGCCTGTCTCGCGCTGCTTCAGCAGCGCCATCAGCACGCCACTCAAGGCGAACATCGAACTCGTGATGTCGGCGGCCGGCAGCCCCGGGTTCGTCGGTGCGCCGTCCTGTCCGCGATTGAAGCCCAGCGTACCGGCGAGCGCCTGCACAGCCATGTCGTGCGCCGGTTTGTCGCGGTAAGGCCCGGTCTGGCCGAAAGCTGAAATCGAGCAGTAGATGATCTGCGGCGCATGCGCGCGGACCGTCTCGTAATCGAGGCCCAGGCGCTTCATGACGCCGGGGCGAAAGCCTTCGACGAGCACGTCGGCCTTCGCCAGCAGTTTCAGCAGCAAGGCCTTGCCTCGTGGATCCTTCAGATTGAGTTTCAGGCTGCGCTTGCCGCGATGCGTATTGCGAAACCAGACGCTGTGTTCGCCTAGACGCAGACCGTAATCACGGCTCGGTTCGCCGGCGGGCGGTTCGATGCGGATGACATCGGCGCCATGGTCGGCCATCATCAAAGTGAAATGCGGACCCGGCAGGAACATCGACAGGTCGACAACGGTGACCCCGGCAAGCTTCATGCGAAAACCTCTGCTGACATGGTACGGACGGCGACGCGCGCGCGCGTCAGGACGGAAACGGTCACGGCATGCCGGGCGGCATCCGCGGCGCAATCACGCGGCGCATCGTCTGCACGGCGCGCAGGCTGCGCGACATCGTGCGCAGATCCATCGGGCGCGGCGGCGACGGCGGGCTGTTGGCGTCGGGCACTTCGGTCACGTAGTTCGGGTGGTCGATCGTGACGCTGCCGTGCGCGTTCGAGACCTCGATGGCGGACGGCGCCGTGCCCTCTTCCGGCGGCAGCAGGCCAATCTTCGCGGAGGTTTCCGTCACCTCGCCGATCACATGCGTGCCACGAATGCCAATCGTCGCGACCGACGTGCGGATGGCGATGGCCTGCGGCCGCGCCCGGGCGAGCAGCCCGGACACGTAACGGAACAGGCCCTTGACGACCTCGGTGGCCGCTTCGGATTCCTCCGGCGCACCGCCATAGCGAAAGCGGTCGATGCGCAGGCGTGTGTCCGTGCCGAGTTCGTACTTCGACTGATCCCGGAACAGCAGCAGCGCGCGCGCCTTGCCGAGCGTCGCCACGGTGTCGCCGGCAAAGACCTCGCCGTGGAGCGCCAGCGTGCGCGACCTGCCGTCGGCGCCGATGACGAGTGCGCGGCCCTCGAGTTCGACCGCGCGGGCCGCGGGTTCCGCGGCCACGGCGACGCCGGCGCAGAGCAGGACGAAGCAGCAGGCGAACAGCATCGCCGCCGCGTGCAGGGCATCGGGCCGTCTGGTCATGGCTGATTCGCGTCGCGTGTGCACCCGGCGAAGAATAGCACTGCGGCCACCGGGGATGCTGTGTCTGCTCGCCTGCCTGCTCGCCGTGGCGGCCTGTTCACGTCTGTCACCGCCTGTCGCACCGGCAGGCATGCCGGGGCCCGCGTCGATTGCCGGCGACGGGTTCGAGCACCGCGTCGACCTGCAGGGCGCGGTGCGCGCCGCGCCGCGCCTGCACGTCTATCTCGAAGGCGACGGTCGCCCGTTCGCGACGCGTCATGTGCCGGCACAGGATCCGACGCCGCGCCGGCGGCTGGCGCGCGAACTGATGACACTCGACCCGGCGCCGGCACTCTACCTGGGACGCCCCTGTTATGACGGCCAGGCCTCGGCGCCCGGCTGTACCACGACTCTGTGGACCGGGGCCCGCTACGGCGAAGCCGTCGTGCGCAGCATGGCCGCGGCGCTGACCCGGCTGCGTGGGACCCACGGCTTCGACGAGGTGACGCTGATTGGCTATAGCGGCGGCGGCACACTGGCCATGCTGCTCGCCGAGCGTCTGCCGTATGTGACCCGGGTGGTGACCGTCGCCGGCAATCTCGACCTCGACGCGTGGGCTGCGCTGCATCGCTATACGCCGCTGTCGACGTCGCTGAATCCGGCGCGACGGCCGCCATTGCGGCCGACGATTGGCCAGTGGCACTACGCTGGTGACGCGGATGCCGTGGTGCCGCCCGCCCTGTTGCGCGCCGCGCTGGGCGAGCATGGCAACACGCGGGGCAACACGCGCATCCGCGTGCTGCCCGGGGTGGCGCATGCGGACGGCTGGCGCGATCGGTGGCCGGCCCTGCTGGCAGAATTCGCCGCGTCCCCGGTGCCGTGAGACGCGGGCCGCGGCTCAGAACGGAATGCGCACGCCGACTTCGACCGCATGCGTGGTCAGATCGCTGTAGCCGAGCAGCGTCTGGAACGACACGAATGCCGCGGCGCCGCTGTTGAGCACGAAACTCGACGAAACCCCCACGTTCGCGAAGTCCTGATCGGGATCGTCGATGCCCATCCGGAAGTCGACGCCGGGCGCGTTGACGAAGCGCCCGGTGATCGGTTCGCCCTCGTTGTCGAACTCGTGCACGTACTCGGCCCTGACCTGCGGATACCACGTGCCCCAGCTCTGCGGGCTCAAATAACCGAAGCTCGCGCCGAGCGCGGTCATCAGCGATGTGAAGGACTGCTCGTCGACCTGCAGCGCGAGACCGTTGCCGAGCGCAGTCGGCCGCGACATGCGCTCGGTATACCCGTCGATGCTGACGTCGGCGGCGTCGAAACGCAGATACGGGCTGACAGTCCAGGCGCCATGCACGGCGTCGAAGCCGAACTTCACGCTGCCGGCGATTTCATCACTGTCGAGATCAGACTGCGCAACCTGGTTCATCGACACCTGGCCGCGGGTGGCGCCGAGCACGCTGTAGGCGATGTTGCGCGCCTGCTCGTGCTCGTTCTGCGTGTAGCCGATCATCGCATCGAGGTACCAGCCACCGCCGATCGTGTAGGTCGCGTACGCAAAGCCACCGTAGGTGTCCGTGTCGAGTGCACCGCCGCGCTGTGCGATGTCTGCTTCCGCGCTCGAATAGGTGAATGCGGCGCCGACGAGCAGCGGATCGCTGAGTTGGTAGTCGAGACCCGCGGTCACGCCGTAGGTGTCGGATTCGAACCCGGCTTCGTTGATCGTCTGATCGCGATCGCTGTAGCTGTAGTGTCCGTTGACGAAGACGCCGAGGCGCGACGCCATGTCCGCGCTCGCGCCCCCGCCGCTCAGCAGGCCCGCACCGCCTTCAGCGGCCAGCGCGCGCTCGAAGCCCGGCATCGCAATGGCCACGCGCGGGCCACCCGCGCGCAGGTTCTGCAGGCGGGCACCGACGGCGTCCATCTGCCCGGACGATGCATCGACCTCGAGCGAGCCGATCGCGTTGACCTCTTCGTTGGCGACTGCCTGCATCGCGCCGAGCGCGCCGGTCAGGTCGCCGGTGGCCAGCACGGCTTCGGCCATGTCGGTGCAACGGTCGGCGAGGTCGGCGCCGCCCGTCGTACTGGCGATCACGCCGCGCGAAATGCCGCCCGGGCAGACGTCTTCGATCAGTGCACCCATCGCGCGCTGCGGCCCGGTCAGCGCCACGGACTGGAGCCGGCCCGCAATCGGGCTGTCGAAGCCAGCATCGAAATCATCGAAATCGTCGAAGTCGTCGTCGGTCGCGAGCGCGGGCGCGGGCGCGGCGAGCACGGAAAAGGCGATGGCGTGCGCGATGGCCAGGGGGAGTGTGCGGAGTTGCGGTTTCATGCGGCATCCCTCGTTGCGGTCGGGCGCGAGATCACGCCAACCTTCATGCGATTTCTCAATTGTGGCCAAGTATCGCATTAAATCAAGAGATTAATGAACTATGGTGAGAACTCACCTCACTGACAGCTTGTCACCACTGCGCCCAGAGCGGGGTCAGGCCGGCCGGCAGCACCGGCGTGATGCCCGGCGCCGGGGCCCACGACTCCGGCCCGTGGAAGTCGGAGCCGGCGGACGCGAGCAGCCCGAAACGGGCGCAGGTGCGCCCCAGTTCGAGCGTCGCTTCAGGGGGCTGCCGGCCGCAGACGACTTCCATGCCCTGGCCGCCGGCGGCCGCGAAATCCGCCAGCAGCTCGCGCAGTCGGGTCTGTGTGAACGAATACTTCGCCGGATGGGCGAGCACCGCGCTGCCGCCATCGCTGGCGATCCATTCGACGGCCTCCGCGAGTGTCGCCCACTGCTGGGCGATGCCGGCCGTGGCGCGATCGTTGAGCCAGCGGGTGAAAGCCTCGTCGACCGAACGCGCAGCGCCGGTGGCCACCAGGTGTCGCGCGAAGTGCGGACGCCCGATGCTCCCGCCCCCGGCCAGTGTTCTGGCCCCGTCGAATGCCCCTTCGATGCCTTTCTTGCGCAGGCGCTCGCCGATGGCCCAGGCCCGCGCTTCGCGCCGTTCACGCTGCAGGGTCAGGCCCGCACGCAGCGCCGGCGCGTCCCACGAGAAGCCGTAGCCGAGGATGTGCACCACCCGGCCGCGCCAGTCGGCGGACAGTTCGACCCCGGCAATGATGCGCGTGCGGCCCTGCATCGGCGCGCGGCCGATCTCGTCGTAGGCCGCCAGCGTGTCGTGATCGGTGATGCTGAACAGTTCGACGTCGGCGGCCAGCGCCTGCGCGAGGAGCTCGCGCGGCGTCAGCAGTCCGTCGGACGCGGCGCTGTGCGTATGCAAATCGAGTTTCATCCGCGCAGTGTACGCGCAGCCTCGTTCAAGTCAGCATCACCCACGCCGCGAGCGCGAGCGCCACGGCCCCGATGAAGTACCACACGGCGTAGGTCTGGCGCGGCACCCCGGCGCCGGACGGCGCCACGGCAGCGGATGGGCCGCTGACAACGCCGGTGTCAGTGCCGGGATCCGCGACCGCGCCCGGCTCGCTCACCAGGGTTTCGAACTGCTGGAAGAACTCGCCCGCGAGCTTGCGCGCAGTGCGATCGATGATCGGACCACCAAGCTGGCCGAGTTTGCCGCCGACGTCGGCCTTCACTTCGTAGTGCAGCAGCGTCGTCGCGCCCTCGTCGGCCAGGCTGACTTTCGCCTTCACCTTCGCGAACCCGGCCGGACCGCCCTTCCCTTCGCCGCTCAGCGTGTAGCCTTCGGGCGGATTCAGGTCGCTCAGTTCGACGTGGCCCTTCAGCTTCACGGTCAGCGGCCCGACCTTCGACGTCACGGTGGCCTCGAACGTCGTGTCGGAGGTCTTCTCCAGCGCCTCGCAGCCGGAAATCGACTGGCGGAGAACCTCCGGGTCGTTCAGCGCCGCGTAGACTTTGGCACGCGGCGCATTGATGCGGATATCGTCTTTAAGCTCCAAACTCAGCTCCTCGCGGCTTTCGCGTCGCGAATCTTCGCCCACAGACTGCTGGGCCGCAGCGGCAACTCGGTGATTTCGATGCCGAACGGGCTCAGCGCATCGCAGACCGCATTGCACAGCGCACCCGGAATCGAGCTCGGGCGTCCCTCACCGATGCCACGCGTGCCGAGCGGCGTATGCGGGCACGGCGTCGACGCGTACGTCAACTCGATGTCCGGCACGTCGGCGGCGGTCGCCATCTTGTAGTTCTCGAAATCAGCCGTCAGCTGCTGGCCCTCGTCGGTGTAGATGAACTCCTCGAAGATCACGTTCGAGAGCCCCTGCACGATCGCGCCGTGCATCTGCCCGTCGACGATGTTCTGGTTGATCACGTTGCCGACATCTTCGGAGGTCACCCAGCGCTTGATCTTGAACTCGCCGGTGTCAGGATTGACTTCGACGATGCAGAAATCGGCGTTGAAGCAGATCATCGGCTTCGCGGCCTCGAAAAAGGCCGTGGCCTCGAGCCCGCCGACTTCGCCTTCCGGCAGGTTCACCGGGAACATGATGATGCGCTCGACGATTTCGCGGAAGGTCTTGCGCTTGCTCGGATCGCGCAGATAGATCACGTCACCGTTGGTGAACGCGAACTCCTCGGCGGTCGCGCGGAGGCCGAAGTCGTGCGCCATCACGTGCGTGATCTTTTCCTTCAGTTCGCTGCAGGCCTTGTGGACCGCGCTGACGAAATAGGACCCTGCGCGCGCGCCGATCGTGCCGGCGCCGAACGGCGTCGAACCGGTGTCGCCGGTGGTCACGACCGAGTCGGCCGGATTGATGCCGAAGACCGCCGCGACAACCTGCGCGGTGGTGGTCTCGTGCCCCTGGCCGCCGGGCGCATCACCACCGAAGATCAGCACCTTGCCGCGCGGATCGATGCGCACCGTCGCGGCGCCGTAACCCGGCTGGTTCTCCATCGGCACCAGCAGCTCGGACGCCACGCCCGACAGCTCCGCGCCGCAGGCGAACCCGATACCGATGTAACGGCCCTGCGCGCGCGCCGCGGCCTGCTCGCGCCGGAACGCGGGCAGGTCGATGTTCGTCATCAGGTTGTCCCACACTTTCAGGAAGTCGCCGCTGTCGTAGTACTCGCCGGTGATCGTCGTGTACGGCAGCTTGGGCACCATGTTCTTGCGGCGCAGATCCGACGGTTCCATGCCGATGCGGCGCGCGACCATGTCGACGCTGCGCTCGAGTGCGAAGCGCGTCGGCAGATGACCGAAGGCCCGCGACGGCGTGAGACAGGCCTTGTTCGTCGTGGCGACGCGCAGCTTCACGTCGCCCTTCTCCCAGGTGTAGACGTTCGGCATCTCGACCTGGCCGAGGAAGGGCATCACGAAGCCCCAGTACACGCCGGTCTGGCCCGTGCCGTTGTTCGCGATGCCGCGATTGCGCATCGCGAGCAGCTTGCCGTCCTTCGTCGCCGCGACGTCCAGATCGTTGATCTGATCGCGCTCCTGGCCGACGTTCATCAGGCTCTCGTAGCGCGATTCGATCCAGCGCACGGGCCGCCCGATCTTGCGCGCGGCGTAACTGATCACGACATTCTCGCGGAAGAACGGCGCCTTGACGCCGAAGCCACCGCCCTGGTCCCGCGGCGCGATCACGCGCACTTTCTCGCCGGGAATGTCGAGGATGTCGATCAGCGCGAGGCGATCGATATGCGGGCGCTGCGTGGTGATGTAGGCCGTGAGGCCGTCGGACATGTTCCAGTCGCACAGCACGCCGCGCGGCTCCATCGGCGTGATCCCGGTGCGATGGACGCGGAAGCGATGGCTGACGACGACGTCGGCGCTCTTGAAGATGCGCTCGACCTCTTCATCGTTGCGCTGCTGCTCTTCCGGCGTTGCGCCGCCGGTGAACGTCATCGCGAACATTTCGTTGCCGGGCTGTTCATCGTGGATCTGCGGGGCGCCCGGTGCCAACGCCTTCTCGGCGTCGACGACGACCGGCAGTTCCTCATAGTCGACGACGACCATTTCGGCCGCGTCTTCCGCCAGGTATTTGTCGCGCGCGATGACGAGGGCCACGGGTTCGCCGTGGAACTTGACCCTGTCGACCGCCAGCGCGTGATAGTCGGGATACTTCGCCGGCAGGTTCGGCAACAACACGGGCTGGCGCATCGACTTCACGTGCGCCTTGATCTCTTCGCCCGTGATCACGTCGACGACGCCCGGCATCGCGCGCGCCGCGCTGGTATCGATGCCGGTGATGCGCGCGTGCGCATACTCGCTGCGCACGAACACCGCGTGCAGCATGCCCGGCAGCACGATGTCGGCGAGATACTTGCCCTGGCCCGAGACCAGCCGCAGGTCTTCCTTGCGCTCGAGGCGCGCCCCCATCCAATGCTTGCTGTCCTGAATCTGGATATCCATGACGGTTCCTCAGCCGGCCGTGGACGCGAGCGTCTTCGACGCTTCGCGCACGGCCTTGACGATATGGACGTAGCCGGTGCAGCGGCACAGGTTGCCGATCAGGCCCTGACGAATTTCTTCATCTGACGGATTCGGATGGCGTGCGAGGAAATCCGTCATGTTCATCAGAATCCCCGGCGTGCAGAAACCGCACTGCAGGCCGTGGTGCTCGCGAAAGCTCTTCTGCAGCACCGACAGTTCCTGGTTGCGCGCGAGGCCCTCGACGGTCGTCACCGCATGGCCGTCGGCCTGCACCGCGAGCATCATGCAGCTCTTCACCGCTTCGCCATCGAGATGGATGGTGCACGCGCCGCATACGCCTTCGTGCGTGCAGCCAACGTGCGTGCCTGTCAGTGCGAGGCGATCGCGCAGGAAATCGACCAGCAGCATGCGCGCCGGAATGGTTTCTTCGTACAGCGCGCCGTTGACCGTGATCTTGACTGTTTGCATGGCATTTTCCCCCTGCGCGCTCAGACGACGGCGCGCGCGAACGCGGTGGCGGCGACGTCGGCGCCCAGCGTCCGGATCAGTTGTTGGCGATAGGCTTCGCTGGCCCATTTGTCGGCCTGGACGTCCGCGCTGTCGGCGATCGCGGCGAACGCGCGTTCGAGGGCGGCGGGCTCGCCTTTCGAGCCGACGAGCGCCGCGTCACCGGCCGTGGCCATCTGTGCGCCGGCGCTGAGGCCCGACAGCGACACGCGCGCTGCGGTACACACCCCCGCGGCGTCCAGTGTCACCTGCACGCAGACGCCGACGACCGGCAGTGCGTCCTTCAGCAGGCCCCACTTCCGGTAGGCGCTGCCGGCACGTCCGGCGACCGGCGCGAAGGCGACCGACTCGAGCATTTCGTCGGGCCGACGTGCCGTCTCCAGCGGCCCGATCAGGAACTCGCTGGCCGGCACCGCGCGCCGCGCGCCGCTGGCGGCAACCAGGTTGAACGTGCCGCCGAGACCGAGCACCACGGCCGGCGTGCACGACGCGACGTAGTTCCAGCAGCAGCTGCCGCCTATCGTGCCGCGGTTGCGGACCTGGCGGTCGCCGACGTGGGCCGCCGCGTCGCGCAGCGCCGCATAGGCACCGCGCAGCCGCTCGTCACCGGCGATCTCGACGTAACGCGTCATCGCGCCAATGCGCAGACCCTGTTCGAAGCCGATGCCTTTCAGCGCCTCGATGGCCTGCAGGTCGATCAGGCAGCGCGGTCGCGCCATGCGCGACTTGATGGCCTGCATCAGACTCTGGCCGCCGGCAATGAACATCGCCTCGCCGTCTTCGTAGCGCGCGTTGGCGGCCAGCGCGTCGGCCACACTCGTGGGCCGCACGTATTCTTCTATATGAGCCGGAAACATCTCCCCTCCCTTCGAACGACGCCGGTGGCCGTGTCCGGCCCCGCCGCCGATGGTGCGTCGCGTGCGCGGACGCTGCAGGGTTGAAACTCTAGCACGCCCCTGCTTTAATGAGCAAACGCTCAACTAACGACACTCACCGTCAGGACGTGTCAGTCACGCCCGGATGCACTGCATAGCAGCAAAGTCTCGGGGCCGACGCGCCGTTATTAATCATACGCTCATTTACGCAGGGCATCGGAAGGATCGAAACCGGATGAAGTACAGCATCGAATGCGTGGTCGCGGACTCGAATGAACTCGGCGAAGGCCCGGTGTGGGACGAGGTCAGCGGCTGCCTCTACTGGGTCGACGGCACCGGCCGGCGCGTCGGCAAACCGAATCTGTGGCGACTCGATCCCCGCACCGGCGCCACTCGCCACTGGACGGTCGATCACGATGTCGGCGCCCTGGCACTGCGTCAGGACGGCACCGCCGTGCTCGCGCTCGATGACGGCTTCTACTTCTTCAATTTCGAGACCGGCGCGCTCGATCTGATCCGCCACATCGATCCCGGGCAGCCACGCACGCGTCTCAACGATGCGAAATGCGATCGCCGCGGCCGCTTCTTCGCCGGCGGCATGGACGACCAGGAAGAGTTGCCGATCTGCGGCCTGTGGCGCCTCGATCCCGATCTGAGCGTCACCCAGGTCGACGCCGGCATCATCTGCTCGAACGGTCCGTGCTGGAGTCCCGACGACAAGACTTTCTACTTTGCCGACACCTTTCAGCAGGTGATGTGGGCCTATGACTACGACATCGCGACCGGCACGCTGGCGAACCGGCGCGACTTCGCGAGCACGCGCGAGGACCCCGGTTTCTTCGACGGTTCGACCGTCGACGCCGAAGGCGGCGTGTGGAACGCGCTGGTGATCGGAGGCGACCTGATCCGCTATGCGCCCGACGGGACCGTCGAGCGGCGCATCGGGATGCCGGTGAAGAACATCACGAGCGTCGCCTTCGGCGGCCCCGAACTCGATGAAATCTACGTGACGTCGATGGCGCGTGTGCGCCACCCCGCCGTCCACGACCACTTCGCGAAGCAGATCAAACCGCAGTTCGGCGCAGGCAGCCTGTTCCGCATTCGCGGTCTCGGCATCAAGGGCATCGCGGAACCACGCTTCGGCGGCTGAAAGGCCGGCGTCGGCACAAGGGACACACCATGATTAAAAAACTCAAAACCGGCGCGACGGTCGCCGCCTCGGCCGCCGCTGACGCGGCGGTCCGCGCCACCGTCGAGACCATCATCACCGACATCCAGACCCGCGGCGAAGCGGCGGTCCGCGAGTACTCGACGCGGTTCGACCATTGGTCGCCCGCGTCCTTCCGGCTCAGCCAGGCCGAGATCGACGCGTGCATCGCGGCCGTGGCGCCCCGGACGCTGGACGACATCCGCTTTGCGCAGGCGCAGATCCGTCGCTTCGCACAGGTGCAGATGCTGTCGATCCGCGACGTCGAGGTCGAGACGATCCCCGGCGTGCAGCTGGGCCATCGCAACATCCCGGTCAATTCGGTCGGCTGCTACATTCCCGGAGGCAAGTATCCCATGGTCGCCTCCGCGCACATGAGCGTGCTGACGGCGAAGACCGCCGGCGTCAAGCGGGTGATCGCGACGACCCCTCCCTACGACGGCAAACCCGAGCCGGCCGTGATCGCCGCGATGGCGCTCGCCGGCGCCGACGAGATCTACGTGCTCGGTGGCGTGCAATCGATCGCCGCGATGGCGCTGGGTACCGACAACATCGCCCCGGTCGACATGATCGTCGGCCCCGGCAACGCGTATGTCGCCGAAGCCAAGCGCCAGTTGTTCGGCCGGGTCGGGATCGATTTGCTGGCTGGCCCCACCGAAACGCTGGTGATCTGCGACGACAGCGTCGATGCCGAACTCGTCGCCGTCGATCTGCTCGGGCAGGCCGAACACGGCCCGACCTCGCCGGCCGTGTGCATCACGACGTCCAGGGAGATTGCCGAGGCCCTGCCGGCGGCGATCGAGACAGTGCTCGCCCGGCTCGCCACGCGCGACATCGCGAGCGTCGCGTGGCGCGACCATGGCGAAATCTATCTGTGCGACACCCAGGAAGAAATGCTCGAACAGGCCGAACGCGTGTGTTCCGAACATGTGCAGGTGATGACGCGCGATCCGGACTGGTTCCTGCAGCGCATGACGAACTATGGCGCGCTGTTCCTCGGCGCCCGCACCAACGTCGCCTATGGCGACAAGGTGATTGGCACGAACCACACGCTGCCGACGCGTGGCGCCGGCCGCTACACGGGCGGCCTGTGGGTCGGGAAGTTCATCAAGACCCATACCTATCAGCGGGTGCTGACCGACGAAGCCTCCGTCCTGATCGGCGAATACTGTTCGCGACTGTGCGAGATCGAGCACTTCGCCGGACACCAGGAACAGGCGGACATTCGCGTCCGCCGGCTCAAATCCGGCGGCGCCTGAGCGCCGCCCATCAGCCCGGAGATCACCCATGTCCTACGAATTCCTGCCCGGCGCGCGCTATCGCATGCCCTCGCATTTCGGCCCGTCGCCGGGTCCGCGCAATATCCCGAAGAGCGAAACGATCGACCACGGCAAGTACCCGCAATCGACGGTCGTGACGCTGCGCTTCCGCACCGATGCCGAGCGCCTCGAAGCGATGATGCCGCCGGGCCTCGCGCTGGCCGGCGAGCCCGTGGTGTCGATCGACTTCGCCTACATCAAGGCGATTCCGTGGCTCGCGGGTCGCGGCTACAACCTGTGTCTCGTGTCGTGGCCCGGCGTGTTCCGCGGCACCCGCGACACCGCGCACGGCCGCTTCGCCGCCGTGCTGTTCGAGAGCTTCGCCGATCCGATCATCACCGGCCGCGATGAGCTGGGGCACCCGAAGATCTACTGCGAAATCCCCGAACCGCGCATCCAGAACGAGCGCCACGTCTGCAGCCTCGCGTGGCAGGGTTATGAGTTCGTGCACGCGGAGGTCGACGTCAGCGCGGCCACCCCCGCGCCAGCGATGACGAGCACCGATCCCTTTCATCCGCCGCACTGGCTGCAGTGGAAGTACATCCCGGGCACGCCACCAGAGGCGGGCCCCGACGCCTCCTACGCGACGATGTCCCCCGATCCGCTCGCCGCCCATCACTATCCGGGCATCAAGGTCGACAGCGCGCTCTGCGGACCGGGTACGCTGAAGTTCAGCGAGGCCCGCTGGGAGGATCTGCCGACGCTCTACCACGTCGCGAACGGCCTCGCCGCGCTGCCGATGCATGAGATCACGCTCGCCGCCGTCACGCGCTCGCACGGCTGGATCGGCGATGTCGGCGACACGCGGCGTCTGGCGTGATGAACGACGCGACCCTGCCGCTGCGTGGCAAGCTCGCGCTGGTCACCGGCGGCGCGGGCGGCATCGGCAGCGCGATCTGTCGCCTGCTCGCGCACCAGGGCGCGCAATTGCTGATCACCTATCACCAGCGCGCCGATCGGGCCGAGGCCCTGGTGGCCGAACTGCCGGGGCCCGGACACGCGGCGCTCAAGCTGTCGGTCCGTGACAAGGCGGATATCGACAGGGCAGCACAGGCTGTCAGCGCCAGTCACGGTCGTCTCGACATCCTGGTCAACAATGCCGGCACGACGCGGGTGGTGCCGCATACGGATCTCGACGCACTGGACGACGCGCTGATCGACGAGATCTTCGCCACGAACTGGCGCGGCGCCTTCGGCATGGTGCGGGCGTTTCGGCCCTTGCTGGATGCAGCCGGCGACGCCGTGGTCGTCAACCTGTCGTCGATTGCGGGCACCACGGCCGTCGGCAGCAACATCGCCTACTGTGCGTCGAAGGCCGCGCTGGACAACATGACCAAGTCGCTCGCCCGCGCACTGGCACCGAAGATCCGGGTCGTGTCGGTCGCCCCGGGCTGGGTGATGGGCGAGTATGCGCGCAGCGCGGATCCGGCCTATCTGCAGCGCCAGCGTGACCTGACCCCGCTGGGGCGCATTGCCGAAGCGGACGACGTCGCGCGCGCCGTGTACGCCGCCGTGACCCTGCTCGGCTTCACCAACGGCGCGATCATTCCCGTCGACGGTGGGCGGCCGCTGAACTGATGGCATGAGCATGCCCGATCCCGCCGCCCCGAAGCCGCGAGCGGGCCGCCGCAAGGATCCCGCGGCGCCCCGCCAACGCCTGCTGCCGGGCGATCGCCAGCACATGATCCTCGAAGGTGCGATTTCCTATTTCGCGGAGTACGGGTTCGATGGCCGCACGCGCGACCTCGCGCGTCATCTCGGCATCAGCCAGGCGCTGCTGTTCCGCTACTTTCCGTCGAAGGCCGCATTGATCGATCGCGTCTACGATGTCGTCTTCCTGAATCGCTGGAGCCCGGCCTGGGAGCAGCTGATCGCCGATCGCACGCAGCCCCTGTCAACGCGGCTGAAGGCGTTCTACAAGGACTACAACCGCAGTATCGATCGCTACGAGGTCATCCGCATTTCGCTGTTCTCCGCGCTGCGCGGCGAAAGCATCAGTGAACGCTACTTCACCCGCATCCGGGAACGCCTGATTCAACCGATCGTGCTCGAGTGCCGCCATGCGCTGGCGCTGGCCGGCCCGTCGGACCGGCCCGTCTCCAGTCACGAGGAGCAACTGGTGTTCAGCCTCCATTCGACGGTCATTTACGGGATAATGCGCAAGCACGTTTTCCATCAGGCCGGTGTCGAGGACCCTGACTTCATGATCGAACTGTATGTCGACGGCTTCATGGCCGGTGCCCGCGATGCGTTTGCGCGCGTGCAGGCGCACCTCGCGGCGAAGGACGCCCGAGCCAACACGCTCGCGACACCCTGACGCCGCACCGCGCTCCGATGCCGGCCCGCTACATGAACGACGTGCTGCCGACCTGCCTGCAATGGCGGGCACAGGGACTGCGCACGGCACTCGTCACGCTCGTGTTCGTCGATGGCTCGGCGCCCCGGCCGCGCGGCAGCCAGATGGCCGTCAACGAACGCGGCGACGCCGTCGGCAACCTCACCGGCGGCTGTGCGGAAGCGGCAATCGTCGCCGAAGCGCAGGCCCGGATGGCCGCCGGCACGAACCGGCTGCTGCGGTATGGGGAGGGGTCGCCGTACATCGATATCCGTCTGCCGTGTGGATCGGGCATCGACGTGTTCTTCGACGTCCTGATCGACGATGACGACCTGCAGCGCGTGGTCAACGCGAATGCGGCGCGCCGACCCGCGGCCTTGTGTATCGACCTGGCGCGCCTGCACGCGACGACGACGCTCGACTGCGCGGTGCCGGCGCCGGAACCGGGCTATGTCAGGATCTTCGAACCCGTGACCCGAGTGCTCGCCGTCGGCAAGGGCCCTCTGCTGCCCTTGATCTGCCAGCTCGGCTCGGCCGCCGAATTCGAAGTCGTGGCGATGTCGCCGGAAGCCGAGACGCTCGAACTGGCGCGACCCCATGCCCGCGAACTGCACGCCCTGTCGACCGCCGATGCGTTTCGCTGCGGCCCGCTCGATCGCTGGACGGCTTTCGTGTCGCTGTTCCATGAACACGAATGGGAGCCGGACGTGCTGCGCGCCGCGCTCGCCTCGGACTGCTTTTACGTTGGCGCGCTCGGCAGCCGCCGCACGGCGGAAGCGCGCCGCGCGGGCCTGCGCGAGGCCGGCGTCGAGGCGGCGGCGATTGCACGGATTCACGGCCCTGTCGGTCTCCCGATCGGCGCCAGGAGTCCGCCCGAAATTGCGCTGGCGATTCTGGCCGAGATCGTGGCCGTGCGCCGCGGAGCATCACCACCCCACCCATGAAGCGGATCGCGGCGATCGTGGCCGCCGCGGGCTTTGGTCGGCGCTATGGCCCCGGCGGCAAACTGCACGCCGCGCTCGACGGCCGGCCGGTGCTGGCGTGGACGCTCGATCTCGTGGCGAGCCTGCCGTTGGCCGCGCGCGTGGTGGTGATCGCGCCGGATGATGTCCCCGCACAGTCACTTGCCCGGGCGGTCGGCGTCACGGCGATCGCCAACCCCGATCCCGCCGCCGGACTCGGACGGTCAATTGCCTGCGGCGTCCAGGCCCTGCCAGCCGACCTCGACGGGGTGCTGATCATGCTCGGTGACATGCCGCTCGCGAGCGCGCACACCATTGAGACCCTGTTGCATCGATTCGACGTGCTCGACGGGCAGGCGATCGTGCTGCCGGTCCATGCCGGCCGGCGCGGCCATCCGGTGCTGTTCGGCGCCGCGCACCTCGTGGCGCTGGCTGCACTCGAAGGCGATCAGGGCGCACGCTCGATCCTGCAGCGCGCCGCCGTGACCGCGGTTGATGTCGACGATCCCGGCGTACTGTTCGACATCGATACGCCGTCCGATCTCGCCGCCGCGCGCCGCGGCGACACGGCAAGCTGAGCACCGGACAGCCCTGGTTGCCGCCAGCCGTCGCGACGCCGGACCGACCTTCAGGCCGCGCGCTGGCGGGCTTTGGGTTTTGCGCGTGAGGGCTTGGCGGCGCGGGTTTTCGGGGCCTTGACCGCCGCCGTGCGGGCCTTGGGTGCCGGCTTCTTCACCACCGCACCCGCCGACGAATGCACCTTGCCGCGCTTGCGCGGATCCCGCTCGAGCAGCCCCGCCGCGGCCAGTTCGGCCATCGCTTCGCGTGTGAATTCGGCCGACGGCGCGTCGCCCGAGATCACGAACATCAGCGTTGAATACTGCTGCTTCGAACCCTTCGTCACGTTCTCGAAGCGCCGGATCACGCCGGGCGGAAACGAGATCACGTCGAGCGGATCCAAATCCACATGTTCGACCTTGCCGCGCGGATTCTCCCAGCTCGCGCGCCATTTGCCGGTGATCGCGATGAAGGTCTCGTTGGTGTCGTGATTGTGCATCATCGGCCCCTTGCCCGGCGTGGCGCGGCAGAAGCCGAGATTGAATCCTTCGGAAATCTTGATCGCCGACAGCCGTGCGGCCTTGTCACCGACCGGAGAGACCATGCCGCCGCTTTCGACCGGCGGCGGCTGAAAACCGATCACGTTGTACAGAATGCGTTCGGCGCTCGGGTGGTAGCTGTCCGGCAGGCCGCCGTCCGAGCCCTTGATCTTCGAGAAGCGCGCCACGCGCTTGAGCATGTCCTTGCGCGTGACCGGCTTGCGCGGAATCTGTTCTTCGTAGTTCATGACCATCCCCCTGTTGTGCGTCGTCAGAAGGTAGCGCAAGGGCTCGAATGCTGACAATCGACGCGGCGCGCGGGGCGCTGGCTCGGCGGATACAGATCCTGCCGGTGAACGCGGCGAGCGCTGCTGCGCGCGGGCCCTGTTCCTGTGCTTTCTGGCAGTCTGGTGGTGACGCAAGTCCCATCCCGGGCTCGGCGCCCGGTGCTCCGGCAGACCACTGGCTGACAGCCCGCGGTGCCGATTCGCGACCTGGCGCACAAGATTTACGTTGCAATGCAACATTTCAGCCCCATACTGGTCTCAGCACAGGCAAGGAGCCAACAGGGCTCCGCTGGAGTAGCACATGGCACGACTGGTACATGAACTGGGCAGCCTCGACCGCGCCCGACTGGTCACACACTTTGCCCACCTGGGCGCCGAAGACCGGCGCCTGCGGTTCGGCCTCGCGGTGTCGACCGAATTTCTCGCCGATTACGTCGGCGGCATCGATTTCACGCGCGATCACGTGTTCGGCATCTTCGGCGATGCGTTCGAGCTGATCGCCGTCGCCCATATGGGCCGCAGCGGCGATGTCGCCGAACTCGGCCTCAGCGTGCTCGAACCCTATCGACGCGAAGGGCTCGCCAAGCGCCTCTACGTCCGTGCACGGCAGCGCGCCACGGCGCTCGGCCGTCGCGCACTGTGGATTCACTTCGTGTCGGAGAACCACGCGATGGCAAGGTTCACGCGCGAACTGGGCATGGAGGTGAAGATGTCGCAGGGCGAGGCTGATGCCCACCTGGCGCTGCCTGACGCATCGCCTCTGCAGCGGGGACTCGACCTGTATCAGTGCCAGATCGACGGACTGCTCGGCACCTGGCGCGGCTTGCTCGCGCCGGTCGACGGCCAGGCGGCATGATCCCGCCGGGCCGCCCGCCGCTCAGGCGTGGATGGCCCTGACCAGTGACGGCCACTGCGTGAACGCGCCGTCGCCCCCCATCGTCGAGTACAGCGACACGCGATCCAGGACGCCGTCGTAGCGCGCGCGCAGCCGCGCCCCGAGTTCGTTGCCCGGCGCGAACACGACGATTTCGTTCAACAGCGCGTCCGGGATGTGCGCCCCCATCTCGTCGAGCCTGCCCTCACGCATCAACTGCCCGAGCTGTTTGCCGAGTGCACCGTGACCGTGGAATTCGAGCACCGCGGCGTAGCTCGGCGTCGACGCATAGAAGGCAATCTGCCGGCGCACCGCCGCTTCCATCTTCGCGCGCTCCGCTTCGGTGTCGCCCGTCACCACGAACACCGGTGAATAGAGTTCGAGATCGTCGACGGACTTGCCACGCGTCCTGGCCCCCGCGTCGAGCGCCGGCCGCACGACTTCCTGCAGGTAGGGCACCGTGTGCATCGGATGGATGTGGAAACCATCGGCGACTTCGCCCGCTGCCTGGCACATGCGCGGATTCACGCCGGCGAGGTAAATCGGAATGTCCGGATGATCGAGCGGGCCCGGGTTGAAGAAATCGTTGATCAGCTTGAACTGGTAGTAAGGCCCCTGGTAGTCGGGCCGCGCGCCGGTCTGGAAGGTCTGCCAGATGGCACGCACGCAGCGGATGTAATCAGCGACGCGCGCCGCCGGGTGCTCGAAGGCTGCCGAGAACCGCCGCTCGACGTGCTGACGCACCTGCGTGCCCAGACCGAGCCGGAAGCGGCCGTTCGAATAGCGCTGCAGATCCCAGGCGATCTGGGCAGTCGAGAACGGCGAACGCGCGAAGGCGACGGCGATGTTGGTGCCGATTTCGAGTCGCGTCGTCGCCTGTGCCGCGAAGGCCAATGGAAAGAACGCGTCGTGCGCGGCCTCGAAGGTCCACACGCAATCGAAACCGTCCTGCTCCAGCGCCTGCGCGCGCTGCGCCACCTCGGCCGGCGCCGCGGCCGCCATCAAGCTGTCTATCTTCATATGCACTCCAGAATCTGCAGGGCACACGCGCGTCGGCGCCGCCCGGGTTCGAGGCCTGGTGTCAGTCGGGCGCGCAAATCCGGATGATCACGCCGCCGGACTTCTCGTCATGTTCGAGCGTCAGCAGTTTGCGGGCTTCGGCTTCGTCGAGCAGCTTGCTGAACGAGCGGTAGCCATAATAGGACTCGTTGAAACCGGGCTGGCGACGCTTGATCGCCTGCTTCACCATCGAGCCCCAGATCTTCTCCTCCGCGCCCCGCTCGGTGATCAGCGCCTCGACCGTTTCCATCACAATGTCGAGTGCTTCCTGCTTGCGATCGTGTTCGCCGACGGTCGGCGCAGCCTCGGCTGGCGCGACATTGCCGTTCACCGCGTCGGTCGGTGCTTCGAGCGGCGTCTCGGCGGGTGCCTCGGCGGCACTGCCCGACGCTGCCACAACCGCGGTCGTCGCGCTCGGCGTGCTGCGACGGCGCGTCGGGCGCTTCTTCTCGTTGCGGACGAGATCGTCGTAATAGATGAACTCGTCGCAGTTCGAGATCAGCAGGTCCGAGGTCGACTGTTTGACGCCGACGCCGATCACGGTCTTGTTGTTCTCGCGCAGCTTGCTGACCAGCGGCGAGAAATCCGAGTCGCCGCTGATGATCACGAAGGTATCGACGTGCGACTTGGTGTAGCAGAGATCGAGCGCGTCGACGACCATGCGGATGTCCGCCGAATTCTTGCCCGACATCCGCACATGCGGGATCTCGATCAGCTCGAACGCGGACTCGTGCATGTTGCCCTTGAACTCCTTGTAACGTTCCCAGTCGCAATAGGCCTTCTTGACGACGATGTTGCCTTTCAACAGCAGTCGCTCGAGGACCTTGCGGATGTCGAACCGGGAAAATTTGGCGTCGCGCGCACCGAGCGCGATGTTCTCGAAATCACAGAACAGCGCCATGATGCTGGTATCGGACTGGACGGCCATCAGAATGCCTCCGCGGCAAGCGCCATCATGGCGTCGGCGCCTGCTTCGACCCGCGCCCGGTGTGCCGGTGTTTCGCAGATCACGTGTGAAAAATAATAGCGACCCACGGCAATCTTGTTCTCATAGAACGCCGTGTCCGCCGCCTTGTTCGCGAGCGCGGTCTGGGCCGCCTTGATCATCAACGCCCACTGGTGCCCCAGCGCGACCAGGCCAAGCAGGTGCAGGTAGGCCATCGAACCGGCCGCCGCATTGTCGGGCTTCATCAGCGCATGGCGCATCAGCCAGCCGGTGGCGCCCTGCAAATCATCGAGCGCCCGCTTCAGCGGCGCGGCGATGAACTCGCGCTGTTCGTCGGCCGCGCATTCCTCGATGCATGCGCCGACGAGCTGCAGGTACGCGCGCAGCGCACGCCCCCCGTTGGCCGGCAGCTTGCGGCCGACGAGATCCAGCGCCTGGATGCCGTTCGTGCCTTCGTAAATCATCGCGATGCGCGCGTCCCGCACGAACTGCTCCATGCCCCACTCGCGGATATAGCCGTGGCCGCCGAAGCACTGCTGGGCGTTCGTCGCGTTTTCGTACCCCTTGTCGGTGAAATAGCCTTTGATCACCGGCGTCAGCAGGCCGATCTGATCTTCGGCCGCGGCGCGTGCTTCCGGCGTCGCGGACTTCTCGGCGAGATCGACCATCAGCGCGCCCCACAGCGCCAGCGAGCGCGCGCCTTCATTGAACGCGCGGGCGTTCATCAGCATGCGCCGCACGTCCGGATGGACGATGATCGGGTCGGCCTTGCCGGCTGCGTTCTTCGGCCCGCTCAGGGCACGCCCCTGCAGGCGCTCGCGCGCGTAGTTCGCGGCGTTCTGGTACGACACCTCGGACTGTGCGAGCCCCTGGATGCCAACGCCGAGGCGTGCCGCGTTCATCATGATGAACATCGCGCGCAGCCCCTTGTCGCGTTCGCCGATCAGGTAGCCCGTCGCGCCGTCGTAGTTCATCACGCAGGTGGCGTTGCCATGAATGCCCATTTTTTCTTCGAGGCTGCCGCACGCGACCGCATTGCGCGCACCGAGGCTGCCGTCCGGGTTCACCAGCACCTTCGGCACGATGAACAGCGAAATGCCCTTGACGCTGTCCGGCGAGTCGGGAAGCTTGGCGAGCACCAGGTGGATGATGTTCTCGGTGAGATCGTGCTCGCCGGAGGAAATGAAAATCTTGGTGCCGGTCAGCCGGTAGCTGCCGTCCGCCTGCGGTTCGGCACGCGTGCGCAGCAGGCCGAGATCGGTCCCGCAGTGCGGCTCGGTGAGGTTCATCGTACCGGTCCAGCGGCCGTCGACCATCGGCGGAATGAACAATTGCTGCTGCTCGGGTGAGGCCACGGCGCGAATCGCGGCAATCGCACCCTGCGTCAGCATCGGGTACATCGTGAAGGCCATGTTGGCCGCAATCATGTATTCCTCGAAAGCCGTCGCGACCACGTGCGGCAGTCCCTGACCACCGAACGCGGGATCGCCGGCGAGCCCGCCCCACCCCGCTTCGACGAACTTCGCATAAGCGTCCCGGAAGCCGTCAGGGGTCTGCACGCGGCCATCCGGATGGCGCTTGCAGCCCTGCTCGTCACCGGTCCGGTTCAACGGCTGGATGACTTCTTCGGCGAATCTGCCGCCCTCTTCGAGCACGGCGGCGAGTGTGTCGGCGCCGATCTCGGCAAAGCCCGGCAGCGCCGCATACTGCCCGAGGTGCAGGACCTCGTTGAGAATGAACAGGCTGTCTTTGACCGGGGCTTTGTAAGTGGGCATGGGGGCTCTCTCCGCGTGGCGCAGGCGGGCATCTTAACAGGCTGGTGAAAAACCTCGCGAGGGCGCCGGTGGCACCGCAGGCCTCGGGGCGCAGGGGTCTTCATCGGCCAATGTGACCCACCACCGGTGCCTGTCGCCTGCACCCGTCCGTGACCACCCTGTCGGCGGCTGCCGGCACTCCGCCACGCCGCGTGGCCGCGTCACAGATGTTTGCCTGCCACCCTGATGCAGACCGCTATGCGCCACCAGTCCGGATGATTAGAATTGAAGCGCATCTCGCCTCCTCCACCGATCCTGTAACGACGGTTGATCAAGACCATGTCCATTGCTGCCCGCTTCGCCGTGTCCCCTGCCCGCTTCGGCGAGGGCATCGTCTGGTCGACCACGTACACCGGCCGGCGTGACGAGCTCGTCGGCGCGGGACTCGCGAGCCACTCGCAGTTTCCGGTGACGTCGAAGGCTCGTTCGTCCGCCAACGGCGCACATCCCGAATCCGGCCGCTGGTACCTGTGGCAGGAACAGCCGAACGGCGACGTGTGGTCGATCACCTACTACACCGACGGGTTCATCGGCGAAATCGATCACGACGGCCTGCGGCAGCTGCAGCGCCACCTGCTGCACGATCTGCAGATCACGCCGGAAACGATCGGCGCCATCGTGCTCGCCTGGCGCAGCCACGCCGCGAATCAGAATCTCTGATCCGGGCCCGCAGACTGCCTCGATGCGCCGGCTCTCATCCGCCGCGCTGCTGGTCACCGCCACCGCCGTCGCAGCGCCATTGGCGCCGGAACTCGTGTTCGAACGCGCGGCGCCGAGCATTGTCACCGTGTATGCGGCCGACCGGCAGGGCCAGGTCGTCAGCCAGGGCAGTGGTGTCGTGGTGGCACACGCACATGTGCTCACGAACTGCCACGTGCTGAAAGGCGCGGACTACGTCGGCCTGAAGGCCGGCAGCGCCGCCGTCAGCGCCGAGCTCGTCGAAGTCAGGCTCGAGCACGACCTGTGCCTGCTGAAGTCCCCGCTGCTGCCGGCGCCACCGCTCGCGCGCGCCAGTTCGCTCGATCTGCGGGTGGGCCAGCGCGTGTTCGCGCTCGGCGCACCGCTCGGTCTCGATTTGACCTTCACCGAAGGCATGGTGTCGGGGCTGCGTCGCGAAGAAGACTATCCGCTGATCCAGACCAGCGCCGCGGTGTCGCCCGGCTCCAGCGGCGGCGCACTGCTCGCGCCCGACGGCCGCCTCGTCGGCATCGTCACCTTCCAGGCCAGCGATGGCGAGCAACGCAGCCAGAATCTCAATTTTGCGATGCCGATCGATCTGCTCGACGGCTTCCGGATGCTGCCGCGATGAACGAAGCGACCGACGATTCCGCCGGCGACGATGACAACGCCGACGAGGCGAGCGATCAGGCGCGACAGGTCTTCACGATCGAGTACACACTGCGCGACGACGATCCGCCGTTCGCGCCCGACGTGCTCGCGCGCCTGACGGGACTGTCGAAGCTGCGCATCAAGGATGCCATGACCAAGGGCGCGGTGTGGCGCGCGCGTGACGGTCGCAAGCCAGAGCGCATGCGGCGCGCGACGACGCCCCTGAAGATCGGCGACCGCGTGAACCTCTACTATGATTCCGGCGTGCTCGGGCTGGTGCCGCCCGTACCGACGCTGATCGCCGATCGCAAGCGCTACAGCGTGTGGTTCAAGCCGCCGAGCCTGCTCGTCGAAGGTTCGCGCTTCGGCGATCACGCCACGCTCGCCAGCCAGGTCGCGCGGCATTTCGAGCCGCGGCGCGAGGTTTATCTCGTGCACCGGCTGGACATGGAGGCGAGCGGGCTGCTGGTGATCGCCCACAGTCGCCAGGCCGCCGCCAGGCTGTCCGCGCTGTTCCAGGCGCGCACGGTCGACAAGCGCTACAGGATCGAGGTGCGAGGCGATCTGCGACCGCGCGGCGAACACGGGCGCATCGACCTGCCGCTCGACGACAAGCCGGCCGTCACCGACTACCGCCTCGAGGTTTATCGCGAGGCAGAAGATCGCAGCGTCGTGCTGGTGAAGATGCTCAGCGGCCGCTATCACCAGATCCGGCGGCACTTCGACGCCATCGGTCACCCCGTGATCGGCGATCCGCGTTACGGACAGGGCAACAAGGACCCGCAGGGCATGCGACTGTCGGCGATCGGCATCGCATTCACCGATCCATGGACGCGCCAGCCCGTCAGCTACGGCGAGTTGCCAGCGTGAGCGACGTCGCCTTCCGCGCGCAGCTGTGCTTGAATGGGCCGATGCCGACGCGCGAAATCGACCGATGACCGCCCTCCTGCCCGATGGAGATCTGCCCGGCTGCGCCGCCGATCGCTGCGGCGTGGAAATGGTGTCGTCGCCGGCCATCCCGCTGCGCACCGCGAGCGCGCAGCTCGACGTCGTGTCGGATGTCATCTGTCCGTGGTGCTATGTCGGCAAGCAGCGTCTGCGCCGGGCGCTCGCCCTGCTCGGTGTCGAAGTCGACATCACCGTGCGCTGGCGCCCGTTCGAGCTGAACCCCTCGATGCCGGCCGGCGGCCTCGAGCGCGACGTGTATTACGAGCGCAAGTTCGGCAGTGAAGCACAGGCGCGCAGCCGCTATGCGCGCGTGATCGAAGCGGCCGCCAGCGAGGGGCTCACGCTGTCCTACGACCGCATCGGCCGGATCCCGAACACCCGCCTCGCCCATCGCCTGATCTGGCTGGCCGGGACACGTGACGCGCAGTCGGCGGTGGTCGACGCGCTGTTCTCGGCCTATTTCGTCGAAGGCCTGGACCTCGGCGACCTCGGACTGCTGACGGACATCGCCGTCAGCGTCGGCTTCGCGCGCGAAGCGGCACTGGCCGCGCTGCGCGGCACGGCGGGCGCCGCGGAAGTCGCGGCCGACGAGGCGGCCACGCGCGCGCTGGGCATCGACGGCGTGCCGGCCTTCCTGTTGAACGGGCGCTTCGTGCTGTCCGGCGCGCAGTCGCCGGAAACCATCGCCCTCGCGCTGACCGCGGCGTTGCGGCGTCACGCATGAACGGCGCGGCGCCCACCGACGCCCGCTACGTCAGCCTCGCGACGCGCAAACGCGATGGCACCGAAGTCCGCACGCCGGTGTGGATCGCCGAACGCAACGGCCGACATTACGTGTTCTCGGCCGCCGATGCGGGCAAGGTCAAGCGGGTCCGGGCCCAGGGGGGCGCGCACCTTGCCGCCTGCACCGCCCAGGGCCGTGTGCTGGGCCCCTGGGTCAGCGCCCGCGCCCGTATCGTCGCCGACAGCGCCACCGTGGACGTGGCCTATCGCGCGCTGTATGCGAAATACGGCTGGCAGATGCGCGCGATCGACTGGCTGTCGAAACTGACCGGCCGCTACGATCGACGCGCCATCATCGAACTGGAACTGGATCAGGCATGACCACGCATCCCGCACACGCGCCGTTTCTGCACGCGACCCCGACCATCGACTTCGACGCCCCCGCCGTGCAGGCTTTCGTGCAGGCGCATGACACCCCCGGCGCCGACGACCGCGCGCGCGCGGTCGGGCTCTACTACGCCGTGCGCGATCTGATCCGCTACGACCCCTATTCAATCGTCATCAGCGAAACCGGCCTCAGCGCCAGCGAGGCGGTCAGGCGCGGGCGCGGCTGGTGCGTGTCGAAAGCGGTGCTGCTGACGGCCTGCTGTCGCGCGATCGGCATTCCCGCGCGTCCGGGCTACGCGGACGTGCGCAACCACCTGTCGACGGCGCGCATGCGTGAACTGATGCGCACCGATGAATTCCGCTGGCACGGCTATACCGCGATTCTGCTCGACGGCCAGTGGGTCAAGGCGACGCCGGCGTTCAACATCGAACTGTGCGAGAAATTCCGGTTGCACCCGCTCGAATTCGACGGCCGTGGTGACTCGATCTATCACCCGTTCGATCTCGAAGGACGGCAGCACATGGAATACCTGCGCTACCGTGGCGAGTTCGCGGACGTGCCGGTGGCCGAGATGCGGGCGGATTTCGCGGTGTTCTACGCCCACATGATGGATCAGCTCGGCAGCGGCGATTTCGACGCCGAGGTCAGCCGGGAGACTCGCTGACCCCGACGCAGATCCCGGCGCGGCTGTCAGTCGACGAGCGCGGTCACGACCAGGTCCGCCAGGCGCTGCAGGCGCTCGCAGTGGTAGGTCTCTTCCATCAGCCCGGTCGACAGGAAAGAGAACGTCAGTTCGCTGACCGGATCGACCCAGAAGCAGGTCGAGCCGGCGCCCCAGCCGCAGAAGGTCTGCGGGCTCGAGAAATTGCTGAGCGGGCCGGGCTGGATCCCGCTGCCGCGCACGAAGAAGCCGATGCCGATGTTCGCCGGCCACGGCGCCCAGCCGCGCGTATCGCGCGCATAGTCGAACAGCACATTGCGGCGGTCCCCGGTGTGATTCTGCGCGCAGTAGGCCAGCGTTCGCGGCGACAGGATGCGCACGCCGTCGAGTTCGCCGCCACGGGCGAGCATCGACGCGAAACGATGCAGATCGGCGCTCGTTGTCAGGTAACCGCCCGCCGGCACCTCCGCGCCCTCCATCAGCACCACCTGCCCCACCCCGGCCACTTCCTGCGGATAGAACATGCCGGGCTCTTCATAGCAGGCGACGACCGGGCACAGTTTCGCGACGAGATCTGCGCGCGGTCCGAGGCTCGTGTTGCGCATGCCCAGCGGCTCGAACAGGTCTTCGGTGATGATCCGACCGAACGACCGGCCCCGGCCGTCGACGCGACGCACGAGATCGGCGAGCACCGCGTGCGCGGCGATGATCGAATAGTTCACGCGTTCGCCCGGCAGCGACTCCGGGCGCTGCGTGCCGATCCACTCGGTCAGCTTCTCGACGTTCGTGATGACGTCCAGCGGTACGGCCGGGATCGCCGAGAGGATGCCGCTCGTGTGCGTCAGCAGATGAAAGACCGTCACTTCGCGCAGGCCCCGCGTGCGGAAACCGGGGATGATCTCGCCGACCTGCATCGCGAGGTGCAGGTCGCCGCGCTCGATGCGGTTGAGCACCAGCGCATTCGTGAACTGTTTGCCAATCGAGAACGAGACGAAAGTCTCGTCGCCCCGCATGCGCCGGCCGGCAGCCCGATCCGCGTCGCCATGCACCGCGTCGAGCACGAGGTGGCCGCGGCGTCCGACCTTGAGCTGCGCGCCGTGGTAGCGGCCCGCGGCGATGTCGGCGTCGATGCGCGTGCCCACGCGGGCGAGGCGGTCGGGATCGAAACCCAGCGTCCTGGCATTGTCGGCGATCATGTGTGTCCTCCGGAGGTCGGGTCAGATGTTCTTGCTGCCATAACTCGCCGCAATGCTGTCGAGCGGCGACTTCTGGATGCCGTGATTCGGAATCGGGTAACGCAGTCCGTTGTCGCTGAGGTTTTTGAGCCCGTCGACCACCTGCGGCAGGAAACTCGGCGGAATTGCCATCAGCATTTCCTCGTCGAGCACGCCGCCGAATTTGCGCTCGGCGTAACACGGCAGCGACAGCGA
Source organism: Gammaproteobacteria bacterium Ga0077536 (assembly GCA_001464935.1). Taxonomy (GTDB): domain Bacteria; phylum Pseudomonadota; class Gammaproteobacteria. The sequence goes on along the minus strand of LNEL01000039.1, from coordinate 48,675 downwards.
GGGTTCACCAGTCTTCAGGGCATTGCCCCACGAGTCCGCACACGCGCTCTCGCCGACACAGCTGAAGTTGTACTTGCGGTAGTTCAGGTACTGCAGGCCGTTGATGAACGTGATCATCTGGCCGGGCGTGGCGTAAATCAGGCAGATGTCCGGGTTGTCGAGCCGGCCGGCGGTCAGCGGCGAGGCCGCGATCGCCTGGTAGTCGCCATAGCTCGCGCAACTCATTGCTCGCTGGTGCGCGCCGCTGTCTTCGAGCGTGCCGTACCACACGCCTTTCATCGCCTTGCCGCTGAGGAATTCCTCGTCCGGCTTCGCGAGCCCGACGACCGCGCCGCACTGCGCGCCCATCAGGTTGTCCATCGTCACGCCGAGCGTCCAGCCCAGCCAGCGCGACTGGCCGACGATCTGATCGAACGCGAACTTCTCGCCGGCAGGCGGGCGGCGAATGCGCGGGATCGCGAGCATGTCCTCGACGGTGCGAAAGCGCTTGAGGCCGATAGGTGTCGCCTTCAGGCGCAAGTAACGGTTCAAGGCGTCGACAATGGCGTTGAAGTCGTAGCCGGTGGCGTCACCCCAGCAATTCGGTGTCATGCAGGCTCACTCCCCGCGCGCGCTGCGCGCGTCATCAATGAGGCGCGGGTCGCGCCCCGGTTCATTCGATGATGCGCAGCGCCGGCGTAGGCTCACGCAGGCGAACCATGCCGGCACCGCGCACCGTCATCACCGTATCGCCGGTCGCGTCGACGACTTCGACCTTGTGAAAGAACAGGCCCCGGTCGGGCTTCGACTGCGAGCGCCGCTTGTCGAGCACGGTGACGCGGACCGTCAGCTTCGCGCCCGGCCGCACGGGCTTCAGCCAGCGGATTTCGTCCAGTCCCGGTGAGCCGAGACCGGCATTCGCCGACACGAAGTGATCGACCATCAGGCGCATCATCGCGCTCGCCGTGTGCCAGCCGCTCGCGATGATGCCGCCATACGGCGACTCGGCTGCGGCTGCGCGATCGACGTGAAAGCGTTGCGGATCGAAACGTCGCGCGAAGTCGACGATCTCGGCCTCGGTCAGTGCATAGTCGCCGAGCTCGTAAGTCGCGCCGACTTCGTAATCTTCGAAATAGCGATCTGACGTGGGCGTGCTGAAGGTTGCGTAGGCCATGCGTTGCTTCTTCCATTCTCAGGTCTCGCACTATAACGCAGCCCGCCGGGTGGACGCCGGACCGGCGTGCCGTGCATCATGCGCGCACGCTGAAGCCTGCGGAGCAATCACGGGAGTACACGGTGGCGAGTCTGTGGGTCTTGGTGTTCATGGGGGTCCTGGTGTGGTCCGGGATCCAGCCGAAGGATTACGCCACCTGGGGGCTCGAAGTCGCGCCCGCGGTGCTGGGCCTGTTGATCCTGTGGGCCACGCGCCGCAGCTTTCCGCTGACCACGCTGCTGTACCTGATGATTCTCGTGCACTGCGTGATCCTGATGGTCGGCGGCCATTACACCTACGCCGAGGTGCCGCTCGGCGAATGGGTCAAGCCGCTGTTCCAGTTCGAGCGCAACCATTACGACAAGCTCGGCCATTTCGCCCAGGGCTTCGTGCCGGCGTTGATCGCCCGCGAGGTCCTGCTTCGGCGGCGGGTGCTCGCCCGTCGCGGCTGGCTCGGGTTTCTCGTGCTGTGCATCTGCCTCGCGCTGAGCGCGACCTATGAGCTGCTGGAATGGGCCGTCGCCGAGTGGTCCGCGCAGGGTGCGGAAGCCTTCCTCGGCACGCAGGGCTACGTGTGGGACACCCAGTCCGACATGGCCTTCGCCGGCATCGGCGCCCTCGTCGCGCTGGTGACGATGCGACGCTTCCACGACCGCCAGCTGCGCAAATTCAGCTCCCTGTAGGCCGCGGGCGCCGGCGCGGGACTTGACCTGGCGCAGGCGGGCGCTGCGCCCTGCGGTTATGCTGCACATGCGGAATCGCCCGCCGAACCCTGCCCTTCTGCCATGACCGACGCCACTTCCCGTTCCGTCAATCCCGTGCCTGCCACCGCCGGCTGGCTGGGTTACCTGGGTCTGCTGCCATTCTTTGCGCAGGCCGCCGCGGCGGTGCTGGCCCCGCCGGGCCCGGACAGCCTCGCCTCCCATGCCGCCTATGGCGTCGCGACCTATGGGGCGGTGATTCTGTCTTTCCTCGGCGGCATCACCTGGGGCCTGACCGTCAACAGCCCGCACCTGAACAACACCCAGGGCAGTCGCGAGCTGATCTACAGCATGCTGCCCGCGCTCGGCGCGTGGGCCGCGATCCTGTTGCCGACCACCTTCACGCTGTGGTTCTGCGCAGTGGGTTTCCTCGTCGCTTTCATCCACGACTGGCGCACCGCCAGCCTGCACCACCTGCCGCCCTGGTTCCTGCGCCTGCGCCTGCATCTGAGCCTGGGCGCGATCGTCAGCGTGGTGCTGACCGCCGTGTATCGCTGACGAGCGACGCCGCGGCTGTCCTGTCACCTGCCGGCATCCACCGGCAGGCGACCGCCCGCGCTAGTGTGCGAGCAGCAGATTGCAGGGCCGCTTCTTCAGGAAATGGCTCGTGAAGTCCCCGAACAGCAGCCGCTTGAGCCGGGAGTGGGAATAGGCGCCCATCACGAGCAGGTCGGCGCCCACTTCGCGATAGCACTCCGCGAGCTGCAGCGCCGGACTGTCGGCGGCGCGCAGCACCATCGGCGACGTCGCGACGCTGTGCACGTTCATCAGGTAGTCCGCGATGTCCTGCACCGATGGCTGGGCCGACGGCTCGCCATCGTCTTCGATCGCGACGAGGTACACCTGCCGCGCCTTGCGGAACAGCGGCAGTGCGTATCGCAGCGCGTGCTTGGCCGACGCGGACGGTTTCCACGCATACACCATCGCCATCTGTTCGAGGCTGGCCGCCTGCGGCGTGTGCGCGATCAGCGCGAGCGGCGCACCGGCTGCAATCAGCACCTGCTCGATCGCGTACTGCACGACTGCGGGTGACAGGTCGAAGCTGCCGACGATCATGTCGTGCAGGTAGCCGAGGCGGGCCATCACGGTTGCAGCGTCTTCACGCAGATCGAGCGCGTCGCCCCAAATCAGATGGCTTGCCGAGGACGATCGCTTGAACGCGGCAATGGCCGTCTCCGCGTGCGCTGTACGCTGCCTGTCGTAAGCCTTGCTCAGGAAGGCCTGCGCGCGCTTCAGGCCGTCGACTTCGATCAGGGCCCGGTACTCGGCGCGCTCGTCGGCGCTCAGCAGGCTGAGCATGTCGGCCGCAAAGCGGCACGCGACCGACGCCCCGAGTCCGTCGGCCACCGCGGCGGAAAACGCCAGCGCGGCCTGTTCGGCCGGTTCGCCTGAATAGAGCACGGCAACATTCGTCAGCATGGAGCACCTCGGTTCGGATTCGTCGGATCGACGGACGCTGTCAAGGCTAGGACTTTGCCCGGGCGCCGCGTTGATCCAGCGCAAACAACACCGCGCCGACCGGCCAGCGGCGCACCATCCCCTCCGCGACCGTCCCCGCGTTCAGGCGCCGGCAAACGCCGTGCAGGCCTCGCGCAGCAGCGGCGCCAGGCGCTCGATCCAGGCGCGCTGGCCGGCGGCGCTTGCGATGCAGTCCTGGCGCAGTTCGATCAGCACGTGCGGCAGGCCGCGCCGCTCGCCGTGCACGGGCACACCGTAGTCGCCGTCATCGGTCAGGCGGTACGGAATGTTGTCGCCGACGGTCAGCGCCGGATCGCGCTGCAGCGCCTCGAGCAGCAGATCGGCGACGCGCCGATCGCGATTGGACAGCAACGCGACTTCCCACGGGCGCGCGGTGCCGGCATACACCGGCGTGAAACTGTGCACGGCCACCAGCAGCGTCGGCCGCCCGCGGCGCGCGTCGAGCAGCCGGGCAATCGTGCCGTGATAGGGCTCGAACAGCGCGTCCTGCCGCGCGCGTCGTGCCGGCTCGTCGAGTGCCGTGTTGCCAGGAATGGCCGTCGCTTCGCTGACCACCGGGAACAGGTCCTGACGGTGCGGCGGCCGGTTCATGTCCATTACGAGCCGCGAATAGCCGCTCGCGACCAGCGTTGCGTCCAGCATCTCCGACAGGCCGCGCGCCACCGCGAGCGCGCCGATGTCCCAGGCGATGTGTCGATCGAGATCAGGGGCCGCGACCCCGAGATCGCCCAACGCCTCGGGAATGGCCTGACTCGCATGATCGCAGGTCAGGAACACGGGCGATGTGCCGGCCGGCCGCCCGACGCTGACGGCCGGCGCTTCATGGGCCCGCAGCAGGCTCAAGCAGTGCCTCCGTCGCCCGCGTTGCCCGCCGCGTCGGGATAGAGTTCGGGATGCCGGTAGCGCTTCGCCCAGCCGAAACCCTGCCAGGTCACGAGTTTCTTCGGCACGATCTTGAACGTCCAGCAGGGTTCGACGTTGACGCCACCGCGATACTCGGCGGCCTTCTCACCGAGGTAGCGCGGGCCGGTGTGCTGTTCGCCGATCAGGTTCCAGATCGATTTCTCGCCGTTCATCAGCACCGGACCAACCGCGGCTTCGACGACCACCGCGGTGCCCTCGCAGATCACTTTCCTGATCGGCGCCGTCGGCTCGTCGACGACCAGCGACACGCGCGGATCGAGCGCCATGAAATGGCACCATTCCGAACGCTCACGACCGACGACCCAGAACGCGCTGCCGTCCCAGTGGTACCAGACCGGGATCACGTACGGCCAACCGTCCGGCTTCAGACAGGCCAGCCGCGCCAGCCACGGCCCCCGCAGAAACTCGTTCATCTCCTGCGGCGTCATGCCGCCCAGCTTGCCCCGCCAGTCGCTCATGCCTGCGCTCCTGTTGCGGCACGCGGTGACGGACACCGGTGCCGGACTGATTCATTCGGACGATTTCCCCGGACGATTCCCCAATACCGCTAATAGACTTCGAAATACTCGCGGTGCTCCCAGTCGGTGACGTGCGCGAGGAAGCGGTCGATCTCGTTCTGCTTGATCGCGAGCAGGTAATCGACGAACACATCGCCGAAGCCGGCGCGGTACATCGCGTCCGTGTGCAGCGCCGCGGTCGCGTCCATCAGGCTGCGCGGCAGCTTCGGCTTGTTGCACTCGTACGGCGAAAGCTCGGGTGGACCGGGATCGAGCGCCGCGTCGATGCCGGCGAGGCCGGCGACGATCTGCGAGGCCATGTACAGGTAGGGATTCGCACAGGGTTCGCCGGCGCGGTTCTCGATGTGCGAGGCGCGATCGCCAGGGCCACCGAGCACCCGGATCATCGCCGCGCGATTCTCGCGCGCCCAGGTGATGCGATCGGGCGCGAAGGAATTCGGGCGATACCGCTTGTAGCCGTTGATCGTCGGAGTCGAGAACACGCAGCCGGCGGCCGCGTGCCCGAGGATGCCGGCGACATACTGGCGACCCAGCGGACTCAGCACGTCGTCCGAGCCGCTCATGTTCGCGAACAGGTTCGTGCCGGTGTCTGCGTCGATCAGCGACTGGTGCAGGTGCCAGCCACTGGAGAAGAAGTTGGGCAGCGCCGGCCGCGTCATGAAGGTGGCGTGATAGCCATGGCGTCGGCACAACTGCTTGGTCGCGGTGCGGAACAGCAGCATGTCATCGGCCGCGCCGATGCCGCGCACCGGGTCGAAGGTGAACTCGCACTGGCCCGGGCCCCATTCATCCTCCATCGTGCGCAACGGCAGTTTCAGTGCCTCGAGATTGTCCTGCAGCATCTGCAGTATCGGATCGATCTCGTCCTGCCGTTCCTCGGTGAGATACTGGAAGCCGTGCGCGATGGCCGACACGCGCGGCGGATCCGGCGGCCAGCCCGACTGCTCCGGGGCGAGCATGCGGTCTTCGAGTTTCGTGATGTAGAACTCGACCTCGAGGCCGGCAACGAAATCGAGACCGCGCCGGTGCAGTTCGCGCAGCTGTTTCTTCATCACCGCGCGCGTGTCGAACGGCATCGGCTCGCCGTTCGCGAGATACATCTCGCTGAGGATCCAGCCCGTGCGCGCGGCCCACGGCAACACGCGGAAGGTCAGCGGGTCGGGCACGAGTATCGCGTCCGGACCACCGGCGAGCGAGGTCATGCCGAGGCCCGCGTCACTGCTGAACATCGGCGCGAACATGTTGTTCGTCGTGTCCATGAACAGCGTCGCCGTCTGGAAGTCGATGCCGTTGCGCAGCGCCTGCATGAAGTCGTGCGTCATCACGTGTTTGCCACGCACGACGCCGTGCTGATCCCCCCACGCGATGCGGATGGTGCGCAGGCGGTGGCGCGCGATTTCCGCCTCGATCTCTTCGATGGCTGCCAGTTGCGCTGCAGTGTGCAGGCCATGGCGGGTGACGAAATCGACCTGACCAACACTGCCGTCCTGGACGCTCATCTCGTTGCCCCCTTGCAGAAATGCGCTGTTGGGGAGTATAGAAACATGGCCCCGGCAGGCCAACCGCCGCCGTCAACCAGATTCACCGCCGGCAGCGCCGGCAGGGAGCATGACGATGCCCGCCAGCAAGACGTCGTACAGTCGCGAGATTGCATTGCTGCCAGGACAGGCTGCGCTGCTGATGATTGACATGCAGAACTATTGCTGTCATCCCGACGGCGGCCTGTTCCGCACCTGCCCACCGGATGAACTCGCGGCGCGCTACGCGTACTTCCGCCGCCAGCTCGACTCCGTCGTCATTCCGAACCTGCAGCGCCTGGTGTCCGCCTGCCGGCAGACGGGCGTCGAGGTGATGCACACGACGATCGAGGCCCTGACTGCCGACGGCCGCGATCAGAGCCTCGACTACAAGATCAGCGATATCCTGGTACCGCGCGGCTCATGGGATGGTCAGGTGATCGATGCACTGGCGCCGATCTGCGACGAGATTCGCCTGCCGAAGACCGCCTCGAGCGTGTTCAACTCGACCAACATCGACTACCTGCTGCGGAACCTCGGCGTGACCCAGCTCGTGATCGGCGGCGTCGTGACCGATCAGTGCGTCGAGTCCGCGGTGCGCGATGCCTGCGACCGCGGCTACCTCGTGACTCTGATCGACGACGGCTGCACGGCCTTTTCGGCCGAGCGGCATCGCAGTTCGTTGGCGGCGCTCGCGGGCTATTGCCGACAGCGTCCGACCGATCTCCTGCTCGAGGAGATTCGCGGACAGCGCCCGCGCTCCGCGCTCGGCTGAGGCCGGCCGTCCCCGATGGCGTTCACCGCTGCCTCTGCCGCCGCCGCGCGCGCCGATTTCCCCGCGCTGGCGCGGCACATGAATGGCACTCCGCTCGCCTGGTTCGACGCGCCCGGCGGCACGCAGGTGCCGCAGGCCGTGATCGACGCGGTGAGCCGGGTGTATCGCGACTGCAACGTGAATCTCGGCGGCCTGTTCGACACCTCGCGCGAAGCCGGTGAGGTCGTCGCCGCCGCCCGCGCTGCTGCCGCCGACTTCCTCGGCGCGGCGAGCCCCGCCCAGATTTCGTTCGGCGCGAACATGACGACGCTGAATTTCGCGCTGGCGCGCGCGCTGGGCCGGCGGTTGCAGGTGGGCGACGAGATCATCGTCACCGCGCTCGATCACGAAGCGAATCGTGGCCCGTGGCTGAGCCTCGCCGAACGTGGCGCGGTGATCCTCGAGGCCCGGCTGAAGTCCGACGGCACGCTCGATCTCGATCACCTCGCGAGCCTCGTCGGTCCGCGCACGGCGATCATCGCCGCCGGTATTGCGTCGAACGCGCTCGGCACCGTGACGCCGTTCGCGCCGATCCGCGAGCTTGCGCAGGCCTACGACGCATTGACCATCGTCGACGCCGTGCATCATGCGGCGCACCTGCCGCTCGACTTCGAGGCGCTCGGCTGCGACTTCCTGCTGTGCTCGGCCTACAAGTTCTACGGCCCGCACGTCGGCGTCCTGTGCAGCCGTGCCGGCCTGCTCGACACGCTCGAACCGGACCGTCTGAGCGTGCAGCATCAGGCCGCGCCGCACCGGATCGAGACCGGCACGCCGAACTTCGCGGCGCTCGCCGGCGTGACGGCCGCGATCGACTACCTGGCCGCGTTCGGCGCCGGCGCTGACCGGCGCGAGCGTGTGCTCGATGCGATGCAGTCACTCGCCGACTATGAACATGGCCTCGCCGTGCAGTACGCGACCGGACTCGACGCGCTGCCGGACCTCATGCGCCATGGGCCACCGCTCGACACCTGGCCACGGGCGCCGACGGTGTCATTTGCACGCGCCCGCGGCGTCGCGCCGCTCGCCGCGGCGCTCGGCGCGCAGGGTTTCCAGGTCTGGCACGGACACTTCTACGCGCGGCGCGTCGTCGAGAGTCTCGGGCTCGCCGATCAGGGCGGGCTGCTGCGCGTCGGCTTCGCGCTCTACAACACGCCGCAGGAGGTCGATCGCCTGCTCGACGCACTGCGGACCGTCATCGCCGACGGCCTTTGACAGCCCTTGCAGGGCGCCGCTACCATCCGGGCACTTTTCACCCAGGACCTGCGCCGCCGTTTCGTCGGTGTGCGCGGTCTGCCTGTCGGAAGAATGCGCGCGACATGAGCAAGAAATCCCCCGCCGCCGCGGCCGGCAGCGCAAAGACCGATGACACGCTGCTGGCGTGTTACCGCGCGATGCTGCGCATCCGCAAGGTCGAGCAGCGTCTCTCCAAGCTGTTCGCCGACAAGGAAGTGCCCGGGTTCATCCACTTGAGCATTGGCCAGGAGTCGGTGCCGGTCGCCATCAGCCGCCATCTGCGCGACAGCGACACCATCGCCGCCACGCATCGCGGCCACGGCCAGGCGCTGGCGAAGGGCATCGATCTCCACGGCTTCGTCGCCGAGATGATGGGACGCGAGAGCGGCATCTGCCGCGGTCGCGGCGGTTCGATGCACATCGCCGAGGCCAAGGTCGGCATGCTCGGCGCCAATGGCATCGTCGGCGGCGGCATGTCGATCGCCACCGGCAGCGCGCTCGCGCACAAGCTGAGCGGCAAGGGCGACATCGCCGTGTGCTATTTCGGCGACGGCGCCCTGGCCGAAGGCATCTTCCACGAATGCCTGAACCTCGCCGCGCTGTGGTCGCTGCCGGTGCTGTTCGCCTGCGAGAACAACGGCTGGGGCGAGTTCTCGCGCACCGACCGCCAGTTCTGCGGCAAGCTGGCCCAGCTCGCCGGCGCCTTCGACGTGACCTACCGCTTCGCGAACGGGCTCGACGTCGCCGACGTGACCCAGGTCGCCGGCGAACTGATCGACGTCATGCGCGTCGACCGGCGTCCGGCCGTGCTCGAGTGCAAGGTCGAGCGTTTTCACGGCCATTTCGAAGGCGACCCGCAGAAGTATCGCGATCCGGCCGAACTGGCCGCCCTCGCCGACAAGGATCCGCTAGCGCACGCGCGCCTCGCGCTCGAACGCGCCGGTGTCGATCCGGCCAGCCTCGACGCCCTGGACGCCGAACTGACGCGTGAAATCGAAGCCGCGGTGGACGCCGCGCGCGCCGCGCCGCAACCGGACTTCGCGTCGGCCCGGGCCGACGTCTACGCGCACTGAGGGGCACATGGAACAGATGCGATTCGGACAGGCGATCGGCAAGGCACTTGCCGACGCGATGCAGGCCGACCCCACCGTCATCCTCTTCGGCGAAGACATCGGCGAGGCCGGCGGCCCATTCGGCGTCACGCGTGGGCTCTACCAGACCTTTGGCGCCGCACGCGTGCTGGACTTTCCGATCTCCGAAGCCGCGATCGTCGGCACGGCGGTCGGCGCCGCGCTGTCGGGCTACCGCCCCGTCGCCGAAATCATGTTCATGGACTTCTGCACGCTGGCGATGGATGCGATCGTCAACCAGGCGGCAAAAGCGCATTTCATGTTCGGCGGCCAGACCTCCGTGCCGCTGGTCGTGCGCGCGCCGCACGGCGGCGGGCTCAATGCCGGCGCCCAGCATTCGCAGTGTCTCGAAGCGTGGTTCGCCCACGTGCCCGGCCTGCACGTGGTCTGCCCGGCCACACCGGCCGATGCCTATGGCCTGCTGCGCACCGCGATCGACTCGCCGAATCCGGTGCTCTACATCGAGAACAAGGCGCTGTACGCGCGCAAGGGCGACATGCCCGAGATGCCGGCCGCCATTCCGTTCGGACAGGCACGCATTGCGCGCGCGGGTCGCGACGTCACCGTCGTCACCTACGGCGCCGCCTTGTACCAGGCAGAAGCCGCGGCACAACAGGCGGCGACACTCGGCATCGACGTCGAAGTGATCGATCTGCGCTCGCTGCAGCCGTGGGACGAGGCGAGCGTGCTCGCGTCGCTGTCGCGTACGCATCGCCTGGTGATCTTTCACGAGGCGGTCGAGGCCTTCGGCGTCGGCGCTGAAATCGCGGCACGCATGGCCGATGTCGGCTTCGACGAACTCGATGCGCCGATCGTGCGCGTCGGCGCGCCGTTCATGCCGACACCCTATTCACCCGATCTCGAACATGCCTACCTGCCGAACGCCGCGCGCCTGCTCGCCGCGATCGAGCGGGTCATGCTCTGAACCCTCACGGAAAGCCCACGCCATGACCACAGCCACCGCGCGCCAGAACATCCTGCTCGACATCAAAGACCAGCAGGCATGGCTCACGATCAACCGCCCGGCGACCCTGAACGCGCTGGACATTCCGACCCTGCTCGAACTCGAACAGGCCTTCCTCGAGGTGCATGCGAATCCCGAGGTCCGCGTGATCGTGCTGACCGGGGCCGGCGATCGCGCCTTCATCGCCGGCGGCGACATCGCGGACCTCGACTCGCGGCAGGGCCTCGCGCATTTCGAGGAATTCGCCGAAGTGATCCACCGCGTGTTCCGTCGCATCGAAACCAGCGACAAGCCCACGATCTGTGCGATCAACGGCTGGGCGCTCGGCGGCGGCACCGAAATCCTGCTGTGCACGGACATCCGCGTGGTGTCCGAGAAGGCGCGGCTGGGCCTGCCCGAAATCACGCTGGGCCTGTTCCCGGGTGCCGGCGGCACGCAGCGCTTCATCCGCCAGATCCCGCCGTGCCGCGCGAAGGAGCTGATGTACACGGGCGATCAGATCACCGCCGCCGAAGCGCTGACGCTCGGCCTCGTCAATCATGTCGTGCCGCCCGATCAGCTGGTCGCGAAAGTCAGCGAAATCGCGGCAAAGATCACCCACAAGTCGCCGCTCGTGCTGAAGCTGCTGAAGCGCTCGATGAGCAATGGCATCGACATGCCGATGCCGGCAGCGCTGGCCTACGAACAGGCGCTGATCGGGCTCGTGCTCGATTCGAAGGACGCGCACGAAGGCTGCCAGGCCTTCCTGCAGAAGCGCCCGGCGACGTTCAAGGGCGAGTGATCCGGTGAGCGTCGAACGGGCGATCCGCCTGCCCAAGCTCGGGCTGACGATGACCGAGGGCACGGTCGTCGAATGGCTGGTGCGGCCCGGTCAGGCCGTGGCACCGGGCGACCTGCTGTACATCTGCGAGACGGAGAAAATCGCGAACGAAATCGCCGCAGACGAAGCCGGCACGATCGGCAGCCTCGTCGTCGGACCCGGCGAAACCGTCGAAGTCGGCACCGTGCTCGCCACCTGGGCCGACGCCGAGGGCGCGGCAACGGGCGCACTCGCGACCGCGGCGGCAAGTGCGCCGCCAGCGCCGGCCACGGCCACTCCGCCGCCGGTCCGCATGACTGCCGCGCCGCGCGCCGACGCCCGGCTACTCGCCACGCCGCATGCGCGCAAACTCGCGCGCGCACGCGGCATCGACCTCTCGACACTCGCCGGCAGCGGCCCCAAGGGCCGCATCAAGGCATCCGACGTGCTCACGGCGACCACGGCACCCGCCGCGCAGGCGGTCGTGACAGCCCGCACTGCAGCGCCCGCCGCCGCGCAGCCGATCGCGATGACCGCCGCGCAACGCACCGTTGCTGCGCGCATGGCGCAGAGCAAGCGCGAGATCCCGCATTTCTATCTCGATACCGCCGCCGACGTCGGCGCACTGCTCGAACTGCATCGGCAGGCGAAGCAGCGCCCGGGTTGCGCGGGCCTGACGCTGACCCACTGGATCGTACAGGCGCTGGGCCTTGCGCTCGAAGCCGAACCGCTGTTCCGCCGCGTGTGGCACGACGACGGCCTGCTCGAACTGCCCGACAGTGATGTCGCGCTCGCCGCCGCCACTGACAAGGGCCTGTACGTCGGCGTCGCGCGCTGCGTCGGCCGGCACACCCTGATGCACAACAGCACCGCGCTGAACGAACTCACGCAGCGCGCGCGCAGTGGCCGCCTGACCGCGCAGGACAGCGGCGGTGGCGCGACCTGCGTGTCGAACCTCGGCGGCACCCGCGTGCGCCATGTGTTTCCGATCATTTTGCCCGGCCAGTCGACGATCCTCGGCGTCGGGCGGACCGAAAGCCTTTTTCGACCCGACGCGCACGGCGCACCAGTGCTCAGGCAGGAACTCGGTCTCGTGCTCGCCTGCGATCACCGCGTGCTGAACGGCATGGACGGCGCGCGCCTGCTCGACGCCGTCGTCGCCCGCCTCGAAGATCCGCTGTCGCTGCTGCTGGCGCAGTGAAGCCGGGTTCGGCCTTGTGCCCATGAATGACGTCGATTGTTTTGGCCACCGAGAACACCGAGAACACCGAGGAATGAAAGCTGGGGTTGGTGCAGCTCCGGTCATTCACCGGCTACCTGGTGGCGCCCTCTCCTGAGGCGCTGGTCCATTTCTGCATTCTCTGTGTTCTCTGTGTTCTCGGTGGCTGATTTCCCCAGCGCCCAAACGAAGCCCAGGAGCTCCCCATGGATTTTCAGCTGACCGACGAGCAGAAGATGATTGCCGATACCGCCCGCAAGGTCGGCGAGAAGTTCGGGCTCGACTACTGGCGTGACCACGACAAGCGCAAGGCCTTTCCGCATGAGTTCTGGAAGGCGACCTGCGAAGCCGGCATCGGCGGTGTGGCCCTGCCCGAGGAATTCGGCGGCAGCGGCCTCGGCATGCTCGAGATGGCGCTTGCGATCGAGAATCTCGCCCGCGGCGGCGGCGGCAGCACGATCGGCCAGCTGTTCATGCTGAACCCGATTTTCGGCGGCGTGTCGATTGCGCGCTACGGGTCGGCCGAGATGAAGCAGAAATACCTGCCGCCGCTGATCTCGGGCGATCTGATCTGCTGCATGGCGCTGACCGAACCCGATGCCGGCACCAACACGCTCGAGATCACGAGCTTTGCGCGACCCGACAACGGCGGCTGGGTGCTGAACGGCAAGAAGCACTGGATCACCGGCGCGCTGTCGTCGGGCATCATGCTGATCGTCTGCCGCACGAAGAAGATAGAAGAGGTCAAACGCAAGACCGAAGGCATCTCGCTGTTCCTGATCAACACCGATCGCAAGGGTGTGAGCCTCGGCCGCATCGACAAGCTCGGCACCAACACGCTGGATTCGAGCACGGTATTCTTCGACGACGTGCGTCTGGAGGCTGCGGACGTCATCGGTACAGTCGACAACGCGTGGCCGGAACTGCTCGACGTGCTGAACACCGAGCGCATCGTCACGACCGCAGGCCTGTGCGGCACGGTCGATCTCGCGATCAAGCTCGCCGTCGACTTCGCGAACGAGCGTCGCGTGTTCGGCAAGACCCCGATCAGCGCCTACCAGGCGATCCAGTTCCCGCTCGCGCAGGCTTTTGCTGAAATCGGGTGCGCACGGCTGATGAACTACCAGGCAGCGGTGATGTGCGACAACGGCCAGGCGTTCGGCGCCGAGTCGAACATGGCGAAACTGATCGCGTCCCAGGCCTGCGACAAGGCGACGATTCAGGCGATGCAGACGCTGGGTGGCATGGGTTACGCAAGCGAATACCATCTCGAACGCCTATGGCGCGACCAGCGCCTCTTCCGTTTCGCGCCGGTGTCCGAGGAGATGATCCTGAACTTCATCGCACAGCATAATCTCGGCATGCCGCGCGCCTACTGAGGCCCGGCCATGTCGACGCCGGCCCGCCTGCGCACGCGCCTGACCGAACGCTTCGGCCTCGACACGCCCGTGCTGAACGCGCCGATGGCGCTGGTGGCGGGCGGCGCGCTCGCCGCCGCCGTCACGCGCGCCGGCGGGCTCGGCTTCATCGGCGGCGGCTATGCCGGCACACTCGGCCATGAACCCGATCTGCACGCCGAGTTCGCCCGCGCCGCAGGCCAGCGCGTCGGCATCGGCTTCATCACGTGGGCACTCGATCGGGCGCCGACACTGCTCGACGCCGCGCTCGCCTGCAAACCGGCCGCGGTGTTCCTGTCGTTCGGCGATCCGCGGCCCCACGCGGCGAAAATTCACGCCGCCGGCGTGCCGCTGATCTGCCAGGTCCAGCGTCTCGCCGACATCGCCCCGGCGCTGGACGCGGGCGCGGCGATCATCGTCGCCCAGGGCACCGAGGCCGGTGGCCACGGGGGTGACCGCGCGACGTTCCCGTTCGTGCCCGAAGCGGCCGATCATCTCGCGGCGCACAGTCCCGATACCCTGCTGCTGGCCGCCGGTGGCATTGCCGATGGCCGCGGCCTGGCGGCTGCGCTGCTGCTCGGCGCCGACGGCGTGGTGCTCGGCACGCGACTGTGGGCCGCAGAGGAAGCGCTGACGCACGACGCCGCTCTCGCCCGCGCGTTCGCGGCCAGCGGCGACGACACCCTCCGCACCCGCGCGATCGATGCGTTGCGCGGCGTGCCCTGGCCCGAGGATTTCTCGTTCCGCATCCTGCGCAACGCGCTGACCGATGCCTGGGCCGGGCGCGAAGCCGACGCCTTCGCCGCGCGCGGCAGCCTGCAGGCCACCTACGACGCTGCACGCCAGCGCGGCGACTACGAGGTGGTCGTTGCCGTCGCCGGCGAAGTCGTCGGACAACTCCGGCAGCGCGAGGCGGCCGGCGACATCCTCGCGCGCATCACCGGGGATGCCCTGACCGCCCTCGCCCGTGCCGGCAACGGCGACTTTCGACCGCCGGGAACCTGAGGACCTGCTGATCCGGGTCGCATCCGGTGCACGCCAGCGCTGCTGCCGGCGTGCTGCCCGCCGAAAGGGGGAGCACTCGCCCCGCCATTGCGCCGCCGCACCCCGACCGGTTAACGTGACGCACCGTATCGAAATAGAGTCTTGCGCGGTTCTCCACCGCGCCCGGAGCCTGACCCTGCATGTGGATCGTCGAGCTGGCACTGCGCCGTCCGTATACGTTCGCGGTGATGGCGCTGCTGATCCTGATCATGGGCGTATATGCGATCCGCGAGACCCCGAAGGACATCTTTCCCTCGATCGAAACGCCGGTCGTCACCGTCGTCTGGCAGTACGCCGGCCTGTCGGCCGAGGAGATGCAGAGCCGGATCACGGCCTATTCCGAGTTCTCGCTCGCCAACAGCGTGGAGGATCTCGCGCGCATCGAATCGCAGACGCTGTCCGGCATCTCCGTCATCCGCGTGTATTTCCAGCCGCAGGCGAAGATTGAACTCGTCGTCGCGCAGGTCACGTCGATCTGCCAGACCATCCTGCGCCGCATGCCGCCCGGCATGCAGCCGCCGATCATCGTGCGCTACGATGCGTCCAGCGTGCCGATACTCCAGATGGCGCTGTCGAGTCCGTCGCTGACGGCGTCACAGCTCTACGATTTCGGCGCGTTTCGCGCACGACAACAACTCATCGGCGTGCCGGGCATGCGGCTGCCGCTGCCGTTCGGTGGCGCGCCGCGCCAGATCCAGGTCGATCTCGATTTGCAGGCGCTGACGGCGCGCGGCATCACGCCGCTCGAAGTCAGCCAGGCCGTCAGCGCGCAGAACCTCACGCTGCCGGCCGGCACCGCCAAAATCGGCAGCACCGATTACATCGTGTCGTTGAACAGCAATCCCGAACTCGTGCCGCTGCTGAACGACATCCCGATCCGCAAGGACGCCAACGGCACCATCGTGCGCCTGCACGATGTCGCCAACGTGCGCGACGGTTATGGCATCCAGACCAACGTCGTGCGGCGCGACGGCCAGGATTCGGCGCTGGTGACGTTCCTGAAGATCGGCAGCGCCTCGACGCTCGACATCATCCGCGACGTGAAGGCGCGCCTGCCGGCGCTCAAGGCGGCCGCGCCGCCCGACCTGTCGATCGATTTCCTGTTCGACCAGTCGCGTTTCGTCGAGGCGTCGATCGACGGCGTGGTGCTCGAGGGCGCGGTCGCCGCCTGTCTGGTGTCCGTGTTCGTGCTGCTGTTCCTCGGCTCCTGGCGCAGCACGGTGGTCGTCGCGACTTCGATTCCGCTGTCGATCCTCACCTCGCTGTGGCTGCTGTCGATACTCGGCGAATCGCTGAACGTGATGACGCTCGGCGGCCTCGCGCTCGCGATCGGCGTGCTCGTCGACGACGCGATCGTCGCGATCGAGAACATCCATCGCCATCTCGAGGAAGGCGCGCCGCTCGAGCAGGCCATCCTGCACGGATCGCAGGAAATCGCGCTGCCGGCTTTCGTCGCCACGCTGGTGATCTGCATCGTGTTCCTGCCGGTGCTGTTCCTCGACGGCGCGGCGAAGTACCTGTTCGTGCCGCTCGCGATGGCGGTCGTGTTCGCCGTCGGCGCGTCCTACATCCTGTCGCGGACGCTGGTGCCGGTGATGGTGAAATACCTGCTGCCGGCCGAGGTCCGGGCGCGCGATGCCGGCGCGCGCGGCCCGCTCGCGTGGCTGTTCGAGGCGGTGGAGCATGTGTTCGGCGCCGCCCAGCGCCTGTTCAACTCGCTGCTCGCGCGGTTGTTGCGATGGCGATCGATTGCGCTGCTGGCCGCCGCCGCGGTGATCGCGAGCGCCGTGCTGATCCTGCCGCAGGTGGGTCGCGACTTCTTTCCGACCATCGATGCCGGCCAGTTCCGCCTGCACGTCAAAGCGCCGAGCGGCACCCGGCTCGAGGAAACGCAGCGCCTGTTCACGGCAGTCGGCACGGTCATCCGCGAGGTGATCCCGGCCGACGAGCGCGCGATCATGATCGACAACATCGGCCTGCCGGATGCAATCAATCTCGCCTGGGGTGACAACTCCAATGTCGGTGGTTTCGACGGCGAGATTCTCGTCGCACTCAAACCGGCGAAGCGCGAGTCGACCCAGTTCTACATGCGCGAACTGCGCACCCGGCTGACGCGCGAGTTCCCGCAACTGCGCTTCTACTATCAGCCCGGCGACATGGTCAGCCAGATCCTGAACTTCGGCATCCCGGCGCCGATCGACATCCAGGTCGTCGCCTTCGATCCGCCGAAGGCCTATGCGCTGGCGCAGACGCTCGAGCAGCAGATTCGCGACGTGCCCGGCGTGGTCGAGGCCCGCATCCACCAGGTGATCGATGCGCCCGATCTGCGCATCAACGTCGACCGTGTCCGCGCTGCGGACCTCGGACTGACGCAGGCCGAAGTCGCCGGCAACGTCCTGACGGCCCTGTCCGGCAGCGGCCAGGTCACCCCGAATTTCTGGGTCGATCCGAAGGCCGGCCGGCCGGTGCCGCTGGCGGTGCAGGTGCCACAGCACCGGGTCGACGAACTGGCGGAGATCATGAACATTCCGGTGGCGCGTCGCGCCGACGGCGAGGTCGAACTGCTGTCGAACGTCGCGAGCATCGAACAGCGCCGCTCGCCGGCCGTGCTGTCGCGCTCGGACGCGAAGCCCGTGTTCGACGTGTACGCGAGTGTCGATGGCCGCGACCTCGGGGGCGTGGTGCACGACGTGCGCGCGATCCTTGCCGACCATGCGTCGACCCTGCCGCCAACCGTCAGCGTGTCGCTGCGTGGCCAGGCGGCGAGCATGGACGATGCCTATCGGGCGATGGCGGGCGGCCTCGGCTTTGCGGTGGTGCTCGTGTACCTGGTGCTGGTCGTCAACTTCCAGTCGTGGTCGGCGCCGATCGTGATCCTCACCGCGCTGCCGGCCGCACTGTCCGGCATCGTGTGGATGCTGTATCTCACCGGGACCCATTTCAGCGTGCCGGCGCTGATGGGCGCGATCATGACCGTGGGCGTCGCCACCGCGAACAGCATTCTCGTGGTGTCCTTCGCCAACCAGGCGCGCGCATCCGGTCTCAGCGCCCGCGAGGCCGCGGTCGCGGCCGCGACCACCCGTCTGCGACCGGTGTTCATCACCGCGACAGCGATGACGCTGGGCATGGTGCCGATGGCGCTCGGCCTCGGCGAAGGTGGCGAACAGAACGCGCCGCTCGGCCTGGCCGTGATCGGCGGCCTCTCGCTCGCGACGATGGCGACCCTGCTGTTCGTGCCGGTGTTCTACAGTCTGATGTATCAACGGAGCGACCGGCGCAAGCGCGCCGCCGCGGGATTGCCATGAAGAACCTGACGACGCTGTGTGCCATTGCCCTTCTCGCCCTCCTGCACGGCGCGCCGGTCCTCGCCGCCGCGCCGACTGCCCCGCCGGCCGACAAGCCGATCGTCGTCGTCGCCCGCGCCGTCGCCGCGCCGGCGCACAGCGAACTGCTGCTGCCAGGCACCATCGAGGCCTGGCAGGAGACGCCGATTCATGCGCGCACCGATGGCTACGTCAAACGCTGGCACGCGGACCTCGGCGATGACGTGCAGGCGGGCGATCTGCTCGTCGAGATCGATGCCCCCGAAATCGATCAGGCGCTGGCCGCTGCCCGCGCGGCGCGCGCCCAGGCGATGGCAAACCTCGGCCTCGCGCGCACGACCTACGAACGCTGGAAAACGCTCGTCGAACGCAAGACCGTCGCCGCGCAGGAACTCGATGAACGACGCGCGGGCTTCGAAGCTCGCAAAGCCGACCTGCTCGCCGCCGACGCCGAGGTCGCGCGACTCAACGAACTGCACGGCTTCAAGCGCGTCGTGGCGCCCTTCGCCGGCACCGTCACGCGGCGGCTCGTCGAAAACGGCGCGCTGATCGATGCCGGCAGCAGCGCCGGCGGCGAACTCTACCGCGTCGCCGAAACGAAGCGTCTGCGCATCCGCGTCGGCGTGCCGCAGGCGAACCTGCGTGCGATCAAACGTGGTCTGCCGGCGACGGTGCTCATTGCCGAGTATCCCGGCCAGCGCTTCGAAGGCACGGTCGTGCGCAGTGCCGGTGCGATCGATCCGGCAACGCGCACGCTGCTGACCGAAGTCGAACTGCCGAATCCCGACGGCGCGCTGTTGCCGGGTCTGTATGCACAGGTGCGCTTCGACATGCCCTTCGCCGGCGAGACCGTGCTGGTGCCGACGAATGCGATCAAGCTCGACGCCGCAGGCGCGCACGTCGCGACCGTCGATGCCGACCAGACCGTGCAGCTGCGAAAGGTCGAACTCGGACGCAATCTCGGCACGCAGGTCGAAGTCCTGCACGGCCTCGCACCCGACACCCCCGTCATCCTGAATCCGACCGATCTGCTGCAGGACGGTCTGCCGGTGATCGCGAAGGAACCGCTCGCCCCCAAAGTCTGAATCGCTGATCGCAGCTTCGCTCCCATCACGGGTTGCCATGCCAGTGCATGCGCCTGGCAAGAAGTAGCCCGGGAGCCGCACGCAGCAAGGATCCCGGGAGCGGCCTGTCAAACGGCGAAGATCCCGGGTTCCACTGCGTTGCACCCGGGCTACCCGGCGCCTTCATGAGGCCGGCTGAGGCAGCGCCTGACCATTGGGCTGGCACGGGAAGCCCAATCGGTGATCCTGGCCGATGCGCCCGTCGGGGCTGCCAGTTCACGTGGGGCAGCCGCCGGTTTTCACGTCGCATCTCCGACGCCGACATGCGCGGCATGCTGACGCAGCGCTACGCCACCGTTCGACGCGATCGCGGGAGGCTGATTCGTCCCGTGCGCGTGCCCATCGGCGCGGTAGCGAACAGACGCCCCATGGCCGACAGCGTGTAATGCGCGCTCCCCCCACGCCGCGCAGCGGCGCACGGAGCTTCCGCCGGTGTTTGCAACAGGACTCTTCATCGCGCTGGCCCTGGCGGCGCTGCTCGCCGCCGCGGCTGCCGCCTCGGCCGACCATTTTTCAATCGCCCTCGCAGTCGTGAGCCTGCTCGCGGTCCTCGCGCTGTTACTCGCCTTCGCGCGGCTCGCCCTGCAGGGATGGCAGGATCGGGATGAACGCCGCACCAGCCAGACGCCGCTCTGGCGTCCGCGACCGCGCCCCCAGCCACGGCACGGAGACGACCCCGGCTAGGGCCACCGCGATCCCCGGCGCCAACGCCGACGACGACCGCATCCGAGCTTTCCCTCCCGCCTGAAACTTGCGCACGCGCAAGGACGAGTCGCACGCTGTGCCTAGACTTCCCGCATGCAGTCTTCCTGTCCCATCGCCGGCGACGGACGTGGCCTCTGACGGCGTGCTGATTGCGCTGGGCGGCAACGCGTTCGCACCCCCCGGCGAGCGTCTGTCGCATGCCGGCCAGCAGGCCTTTGCGCTCGCCACCGCACGCGCGCTGTTACCGCTGCTGCGGGCCGCGTCGCGGGCCCTGCTCGTTCACGGCAACGGCCCGCAGGTCGGCGAGATGCTGACGCGGGTCGAGGTGGCCGGCGATCGCGCCTATGCGCTGCCGCTCGACGCCTGTGTCGCCGCGGTCGACGGTGAACTCGGCTACGATCTCAGCCAGGCCCTGTACAACGTGCTGCGTGCCGCCGGCGACAGGCGCGAAATCTGCAGCGTGCTGACGCAGGTGGAGATCGACCCGCAGGACCCCGCGTTTGCGCTTCCCGACAAACCGGTCGGGCGTTTCCATGCCGCGCACGACGTCGCGGCGCTGCGCGCGCAGGGCCAGACACTCGTCGAGGATGCCGGACGCGGCTACCGCCGCGTCGTCCCTTCACCGAAACCCCAAGCCGTCATCGAACGCGACGTGATTGCGCGGCTCGTTGCGGCCGGCGTGCTGGTCATCGCCGGCGGTGGTGGCGGCATCCCGGTGCAGCGGCGGGCGGGCCTGCTCGTCGGCGTGGAGGCGGTCGTCGACAAGGACCATACGTCGGCGCTGCTCGCCGATGCACTCGACCTGACACTGCTCGTGCTGCTGACGGACGTGGCGGCGGCGTTCACCGACCATGGCACCGCGGCGGCCCGCGAAATCCGCGCGGCCACGCCCGCCCAACTCGAGGCGCTCACCGCCGCCGGCCATTTCGCGCCGGGCAGCATGCTGCCGAAGATCACGGCGGCGAGCGCCTTCGCAGGACAGCCGGGGCGACGCGCGATCATCTGCAGTCCCGACAACCTGGACGCAGCGCTCGCCGGCGAGGCCGGCACCACCGTTCGGCTCGCCGCGGGATCCGGCCCATGAGCGAGCCCGCGAATTGCGTGATCATGGGCGCGGCCGGGCGTGACTTTCACGACTTCCTGCGCTTTTTCCGCAGCCGTCCGGCGTTCCGGGTCCGTGCGTTCACCGCCACGCAGATTCCGTTCATCGAATGCCGCGCATTCCCGCATGAACTGGCCGGCCCGTGGTACGACGCCGACATTCCGATTCATGCCGAAGAGGAACTCGCGGCGCTGATCGACAGGTATGACATCGACTGGGTCTTCCTCAGTTACAGCGACCTCTCGCACGAGGACGTGATGCACAAGGCCAGCCTCGTGCAGTCCCTCGGCGCGAATTTCGCCCTGCTCGGTCCGCGCGCCACCGAGCTTCGGGCCTCGAGACCGGTGATCGCGGTCGTGGCGTCGCGCACCGGCGCGGGCAAGAGCCCGGTGTCGCAGTGGATCGCAAAGCGCCTGCGCGCCGCCGGTCACCGCGTCGGCGTGATCCGTCATCCGATGCCCTATGGCGACCTCGCGGCACAAACGGTCCAGCGCTTTGCGCATGCCGACGACCTGATGCGCCACGCGTGCACGATCGAGGAACGCGAGGAGTACGCGCCGTATCTGGACGCGGGACTGACCGTGTTCGCCGGTCTCGACTATCAGCAGGTGCTCGCCGCTGCCGAAGCTGAGTCCGACGTCATCCTGTGGGACGGTGGCAACAATGACAGCCCGTTCGTGCGCGCGGATCTGCTGATCTGCGTGCTCGATGCGCTGCGGCCGGGTCACGAAATGCGCTACTACCCCGGTGAGAGCAATCTGCGCAGGGCCGACGTCGTGATCATCAACAAGGTCGGCACCGCAGCGCGCGCCGACATCGAACGGATGCGCGGGAACGTGACGCAGGTGAACCCGCAGGCAGAGGTGCTCGAAGCCGATCTCGCCATCGACGTCGAACGGCCGGCGACGATCGGCGGGCGAAGCGTGCTGGTCGTCGAGGACGGGCCAACGCTGACGCATGGAGGCATGTCACACGGGGCCGGCCTCATCGCCGCCCGCCGTCACGGCGCGGCGGCGCTGATCGATCCGCGCCCGTTTGCCGTCGGCACGATCGCCGACACCCTTGCGGCCTGTCCGCACCTGCAGCAGGTATTGCCGGCCCTGGGCTATTCCCCGCCCCAGCTCGCGGACCTCGCCGCGACGATCAACGCGGCGCATGCCGATCTGATCGTCGACGCGAGTCCTTGCGATCTGGGGCGCTTGATCAGGTTGACGACGCCGACCGTGCGCGTGCGCTACCGCTTCGAGCAGACCGAGGGTGTCGCCCTGGGTACGCTGATCGACGGGGCCCTTGCGCGCTGGACGCCAGACCCCGATACCGCGCGTGACGGCTGAGCGATGCCGGTCCGCTGGAGCCGTCCGGCGCGTCGATCGATAATCATGACTTCAACCTGAGGACGGAGGTCAGCGTGCGACGAATCCACGGGAAATCGATGGTCTTCACGCTGCTCGTGCTCACCGGCATCAGCGCGCGCGCGGGTGAGGTCGCTGTGCACTGGGGCTACGACGGACACGGCGCGCCGGCGCAGTGGGCCATGCTCAGCCCCGAGTATGCCGAATGCGCACAGGGCACGCGCCAGTCGCCGGTCGATCTGCCAGTGTCGGCCGGCACTGACGTCGCCGTCGAACCGCCGGCACGCATGGAGGTTTTTCATCACGAGCACGCGCTCGACATCGCGAACAACGGCCATACCGTCGCGGTGACGTACGACGATGGCGATCAGCTGATCGTCGGCGATACCGTCTACCGGCTCGAGCAGTACCACTTCCACGCGCCGAGTGAACACACGATCGGTGGCGAGCATTTCCCGCTCGAACTGCATCTCGTGCATCGCTCAAGGGATGGCAGGCTGGCGGTGCTCGGTGTGATGCTGGAACACGGCTTGCACAACGCCCGCTATGACGCGGTGGTCAATCATCTGCCACCTGCGCCCGGCGCAAAGACCCACATGGAACACGTCAACATCGACATCGACGCCCTGTTGCCGGCGTCGCGCAGCGCGTTTTCGTATGTCGGCTCGCTGACGACGCCGCCGTGCACGGAGGGCGTGCGCTGGCTGGTACTGCGCACGCCGGTGGGCATCGACAAGGGCCAGATCACGCAACTCGCCGAGGTGCTCCATCACAACAGCCGCCCCACGCAGGCGCTGCATGGCCGTCGTCTCAGTGCGACGGGGCTCGAGGCGATCGACGCACCCTAGCGGGTGGCTGCATGGGGACTGCGCGCCGTGCCGGGCGCGCAGCGCAACCGCGTGTGTCCGCGAGGGGCCGCCGGGCGCTCAGGCAGATCGGCGCGTGCCCAGGCGCAGCAGGCCGACACCGGACAGCAACAGCACGAAAGCGCCGGGCACCGGCACCGGTGTGACGGAGATATTGTCAAGCGAGCCGCCGAACTGATCGGAGAGACCCAAGGCTTCGAAACTGAGTACGGCGCTGCCGGCATTGCCGAGATTCGCGAGGCCCGATAACGCCTGCCACTCGTGCGCCGCGACACCGGGCGCATCGGCCAGCACGACGCCAGACAGGTCGCCCAGACTGAAGCCCAGCGTGCTCGAGCCGGCCGGCAGCGACGGCGTGGCACGCGGCGAGAACCAGAAGCTGAGCCTGACGAGGCCGGTGCCGACGATGACCTGGGACATGCGGCTGTTCGCGAAGGTGTCGAGTTCGACGAAATTCAGCCCGTCCTGCGCGACGCCGTCAAAGGCGTTGCGCAGTTCGATATCGGGATCACCGCTCCAGCCCGGCAGGCTGTCGTACACCCCGAAGGTGCCCGCTGCCTGCAGCGGATCCTCGAAACTGCCATTGACGACGAGATTCGCTGCCTCGGCGCCACTCGCGGCGATGCCGAGCGCCAACGTCAGCAGGTATCCGGAAATCTTCATGCGTGCCCACCCTCCGCCTGAAAAAAGTCGATAGCCGCAGGCTATGTGATTCGCCGGCCGGCAACCACGGGCAGGACTGAGAAACAGACCTCACTCGGACACTGTGCGGGCAGCAGCGACCGCTTCAAGCGATTGCCGTGCCGGCGCTCACCGGCCATGGCCGCCCGCCGCAGTGGCGAACGCGGCGGTGGCGCGAGGCCTCACGGGTAGACGATGCTCAGGCCCTCGGCGATCAGGGCCGGCTGCTGCCGGCCTTCGATTTCAATCGTGTTCTCGAAGGTCAGGCGAATGCCATTGTCCTTGACGTCGTCGGCGGCGAGCAGCTTCTGTCTGAGGCGCACGCGCGAACCGACGGGTACGGGCGCGGTGAATCGCAGCTTGTTGAGGCCGTAATTGAGGCCGCGACTGCGGTGGCTGATCGACCAGATCGTCGCCGACAGGCGGGGCACCAGCGACAGCGTGAGAAAACCGTGCGCGATGGTCTTGCCATCCGGCATCTCGGCCTTCGCCCGTTCGACATCGACATGAATCCACTGATGGTCGCCCGTGGCCTCGGCGAATTTGTCGATCGTCGCCTGGTCGATGTCGACCCAGTCCGACACGCCGATTTCTTCGCCGATGTGCTGCTTCATGTCTTTCGGATATTCGATCACGCGCATGGTCGTCGTTCCTTCATTCAAAGCGGAAAGCCGGCATTCTAACCGTTCACGCGTCGGTCGCCGCAGGTTCGCGGGCGCTGACGATGACCGGTGAATCGGCGCCGAACACGCGCCGCAACAGCCGGTCGCCCTGCGGCGGCTGACCCGGGATGATCTCGACGGTGAGCCCGGCCGCCTGCGCGTCCGTGACGATCCGCTGCAGCACCAGCGCCCCCGTGTAGTCGATGCGCCCGAGCCGGCGCAGATCGAAGATCACCCGCCTCGCGTCCGGATGCCGCACCAGCTCGGCGAGCAGCGCTTCGTCGACGACATTCGCGGAGCCGAAGTACAACACGCCCACCGGTACCAGCGTCAGCACGTGTTGCGCGAGATCGTATTCGCGCGCGATGTGGATGCGGCGCTCGCGCCACAGGTGCACACCGACGCCGAGCGCGACGCCGATACCCACGGCCAGATCAACGCGCGGCGCGAGCCACAGCGTGAGCACGAATGTCGCCCAGCCGACGAACGCCTGCGCGCGCGACACGCCGCCGAGGGCCCACAGCGCGCGCACCTGCACGAGCTTGAGCACGGCGGCGATGATGACGCCGGCCAGCACAGCCTTCGGCAGTGGCGCGAGCAGGGAGGCGAACGGGAGAAACGCGAGGACGGCGAAGCCCGTGATCGCGCCGCTCCAGCGCGTCCGGCCGCCGGCGAGACGGTTCACCATCGTGCGCGAGAACGAGCCGCCGACCGGAAACGCGCTGCTCAGGCCCGCGGCGATGTTCGCCATGCCCTGCCCGACCAGTTCGCGGTTCGCGCTCCACGGTTTGCGATCCTGCGTCGCGAGTGCGCGTGCGATCGCCGCCGGCTCGGCGAAACCGACGAGGGCAATCACGATGCCGGGCACCAGCAGTTCGCGTAGGTGGGTGACGGATTCGAGCGTGGGCAGGCCGGGCAGGCCGACCGGAATCGCACCGACGAGTGGCGCGCCGTAGCCGCCATAGCGCCCGACGATCACACCCACCGCGACCGCCACCAGCACCCCCGGAAACAGCACGTGAATGCGCCGCCCGCCGAACACGGCCACGATCGTGAACAGGCCCAGCGCGATGGCGGCCCACGACCACGTGTCCGGCATCGACACGACACTCAGCGCGCGCGCGAGCTCCTCGCCCGGCGTCGATGGCAGACCCAGCAACGGCGGCAGCTGCGAGGCGAGGATCAGCAACGCCGCCGCACTCGTGAAACCGAGCATCACCGGTTGCGACATCAGGTAGGCCACGAAACCGGCACCCGCCAGGCCAACGGCGAGCCGCAGGACGCCGACCACCAGCGCGAGCACCGGCGCGAGCGCGAGATAGGCTGCAGTGCCCGGCGCGGCGAGCCCGGCGAGTGCGGCGAGCGTCAACATGCTGGTGACCGCCACGGGTCCGGTCTGGAGATAGGGTGAGGATGCGAAAAACGCGGCGACGATGGGCGGCAGAATCGCGGCATACAGCCCGTACACCGGCGGCATGCCGGCGAGTTCGGCATACGCCAGCGCCTGCGGGATCAGGACCAGCGCGACGCTGATGCCGGCAATCACATCGCCCCACGCCGGCCGGCCCGACGGACGCGCGGGCGCGCCGGTGGCTGAAGGGTGGGCGTCGGTGTTCATCGTCGATCTTGATTCGCCTAAATAATTCTAAGCTTATATCATTCGGGCATATCTGAACTCAGGTCAGCCTCGTGAGCGCTCCCGCAGACCACCCGGCCTCCTCCGTCGACACGGCGCCTGAGATCGCGGACGACATCAAGACGACGACCTGTTACATGTGCGCCTGCCGCTGCGGCATCCGCGTGCATCTGAAAAACGGCGCTGTGCGCCACATCGACGGCAATCCGGCGCATCCGGTGAATCGCGGCGTGATTTGCGCCAAGGGCGCGTCCGGCATCATGCAGCAGCACTCGCCCGCACGCCTGACGAAGCCGCTCCTGCGCGTGGGGCCCCGCGGCGCCGGCGAGTTTCGCGAAATCGAATGGAGCGAGGCGCTCGACATCGCCGCCACCTGGCTCGGCGACATCCGTCGGCGCGCACCGCGCGAACTCGCGTTCTTCAGCGGGCGCGACCAGAGCCAGTCGTTCACCGGCTGGTGGGCCCAGCAGTTCGGCACCGTGAACTACGCGGCACACGGCGGCTTCTGCTCGGTGAACATGGCAGCAGCCGGACTCTATTCGATCGGCGGTTCGTTCTGGGAGTTCGGCGAACCCGACTGGACGCACACACGCTACTTCCTGCTGTTCGGCGTGGCCGAGGATCACGCGTCGAACCCGATCAAGATCGGGCTCGGCCAGTTGAAGTCGCGGCCCGACGCGAAGTTCGTATCGGTGAATCCCGTGCGCACCGGCTATTCGGCAATTGCCGATGAATGGGTTGGCATCCGGCCCGGCACCGACGGTCTGTTCGTCGCCGCGCTGATCAACGAATTGCTCGCCGCGGACAAGGTCGACTGGGCTTCTCTCGCGCGCTACACCAACGCGGCCTGGCTCGTGATCGACGAACCCGGCACCGCCACGCATGGCCTCATCGCGCGCGACGCACACGACCAGCCGCTGTGCGTCGATGCGCGGACAGGTGCGCTGGTATCGGCCGGCAGCGCCGATCTCGAGCCGCGCTTCGTCGGCCGCGTCGAACTCGCCGACGGCCGACACGCGGCGCCCGCCTTCGAAGGCTTCGCGCGGCGCTTTCTCGATCCGCAGTTCGAACCGGCGGCCGTGGCGGCACGCTGCGGCATCGAGGCCGGGACCATCCGTCGCATCGCCGCCGAGATCGCAGAAGTCGCGTTCGAGCGCACCGTCACGCTCGACATCCCGTGGACCGACGCGTGGGGGCGCCATCATGCGCAGATGACGGGTCGGCCGGTGTCCATGCACGCGATGCGCGGCATCTCCGCCCATGCGAACGGCTTTCATACCTGCCGCCTGATCCATGCGCTGCAGATGCTGCTCGGCACGATCGACGTGCCCGGCGGCTTTCGCTACAAGCCGCCGTTTCCGCGGCCGATTCCGCCGGCTGGCAGTCCCGCGACCGGCAGCGCGCCGGGTCAGCCGTTGACGCGAATGCCGCTCGGCTTCCCGCGCGGCCCGGAATACCTGCTGACCGACGCCGACGGCACGCCTGAACGCCTCGATCACGCGTTCAGCTGGGAGTATCCACTCGCACTGCACGGCATGCTGCACACGGTGATCCACAACGCCTGGAAAGGCGATCCGTATCCGATCGACACCCTGTTCCTGTACATGGCGAACATGGCGTGGAACTCCTCGATGGACATCCCGGCGACGATCCGGCAGCTGACCGATCGTCGCGAAGACGGCGAGTACCGCATTCCGCACCTCATCTACTCCGATGCGTACTACTCGGAAACCGTGCCCTACGCCGATCTCGTGCTGCCCGACACGACCTACCTCGAACGCTGGGACTGCATTTCGCTGCTCGACCGTCCGATCTCGGACGCGAACGGCGCCGCCGACGCGATCCGGCAACCCGTACTGACGCCCGATCGCGACGTGCGGCCGTTTCAGGATGTGCTGCTCGAACTCGGTGCCCGCCTGCACCTGCCCGGCATGACGAACGACGACGGCACGCCGCGCTATCCCGGCGGCTACAGCGACTACCTGCGCCATCACGTGCGCGCCAACGACGTCGGCCCCCTCGCCGGCTGGCGCGGCGCCGACGGCGGCGCGACCTTCCGGGGCGCCGCGAACGAGGATCAGCTCGAACGCTACATCGAGCACGGCTGCTTTTTTCGTGCCGCCCTGCCGCCGTCGCTGCGTTACTTCCGGCATTCGAACCAGCCGTATCTCGAATACGCGCAGCAGGCCGGCTGGATCGGCGCCGCGCAGCACATCCCGCTCGAGCTCTACAGCGAGACGCTGCAGAAGTTTCGCCTCGCGGCCGAGGGCCACGGCGAACTGCAGCCGCCCGACGCACTGCGTGCGCGCATCGCGACGAACTTCGACCCGCTGCCGCTGTGGCAGCCACTGGCGCCCGACGATTCGACCTTTCCGCTGCACGCGCTGACGCAGCGCCCCATGCACATGTACCACTCGTGGGGTTCGCAGAACGCGTGGCTGCGGCAACTGACGACACGCAATGCCCTGTACGTGCATCCGGACACGGCCCGCCGCGCCGGACTCGCTGACGGCGACTGGACCTGGATCATCAGTGCGAGCGGCCGGGTCAAGGCGCAGATCAAGACCATGCACGGGGTGAACCCCGACACCGTGTGGACCTGGAACGCCATCGGCAAGCGCAGCGGCGCCTGGGGTCTCGCGCCCGACGCACCCGAGGCGCGCCAGGGCTTCCTGCTGAATCATCTCATCCCGATTCACGTCGGCGCGACGGGCCGCGCCAGCGTGAACGCCGATCCGCTGACGGGCCAGGCCGCGTGGTTCGACCTCAAGGTGCGGCTCGAGAAATGCGGGGTCGACGAACCCGAGGTCAGCGCGCCCGTGTTCGCGACGCTGCCGGCCCGCGGGCCGGCGCGGACGGCCGTGCTCCGGCGCGGTCTCGCGCTGAAAGGCGAGCCGACCGGACGCGAGGCGCGCGAACATCACGAATATCTCGGCGGCAGTGCACAAGCCGGGGATGACGAGGAGGCCTCATGACCATGCTGCCGCAGACCACGGCGAAGAAGCTCGGCCTCGTGATCGATCTCGACACCTGCGTCGGCTGCCACGCCTGCGCGACGAGCTGCAAGCAGTGGAACGACGCCG
This sequence comes from Gammaproteobacteria bacterium Ga0077536, assembly GCA_001464935.1. Taxonomy (GTDB): domain Bacteria; phylum Pseudomonadota; class Gammaproteobacteria. Next base: position 19,150 of record LNEL01000039.1, on the reverse strand, counting down.
GCCACTCCGCACCGCTGACGGACACCGACCCATACGGCGCGGCACCGGACGGCGTGTGGTTCAACCGCGTGCACAGTTACGAAGTGCAGACGGCGCATGGCAGCAAGACGGTGAACTTCCCGAAGTCCTGCCTGCATTGCGACAACGCGCCGTGCGTGACGGTGTGCCCGACGGGCGCGTCGTTCAAGCGTGTCGAAGACGGCATCGTGCTCGTCGACGCCGACAAGTGCATAGGCTGCAAGCTGTGCTCGTGGGCCTGCCCTTACGGCGCGCGCGAATACGATGCGACGGACGGCGTGATGAAGAAATGCACGCTGTGCGTCGACCGGATCTACAACGAAAACCTCGACGCCGCCGCGCGCGTGCCGGCCTGCGTGGCCGCCTGTCCGACCGGCGCACGCAGTTTCGGCGATCTCGGCGATCCGGCCAGCGGCGTGTCGGCCCTGGTGCGCGCACGCGGCGGCTATGACCTCATGCCGGAACAGGGCTGCGCACCCGTGAACCAGTACCTGCCGCCGCGCGCGGTGACGCCGCTGGTGCAACAGCCGCTCTCGCGGCACGCGGGCGGCATCGAGTCGGCGCTGCTGCGCTGGATCGATCGCGTGCTGTCGTGAATCCGGCGTACTCGATCATTTTCTTCACCACCGCCGCCGGCGCCGGCTACGGCCTGCTGACGATGCTCGCGTTGTATGCGCTGGCGGGCGATCCGGCCGCGAACGGGCGCGAGGCGCTGCTGCCGCTGGGGCTCGCCGGCGTGCTCGTCAGCGCCGGGCTGCTGGCGTCCACGCTCCATCTCGGGCATCCCGAGCGTGCGTGGCGCGCACTGTCGCAGTGGCGCAGTTCCTGGCTCTCGCGCGAAGGCGTGCTGGCCATCGCGTGTTACGGACCGGCGCTGGTCTGGGCCTGGCGGCTGTGGCGGGAGGCGCCGATCGGGCCGGTCGTGCCCGCGTTCACCGCCGTGCTCGGCCTCGCAACGGTGTACGCGACGTCGCAGATCTACGCGTCGCTGAAGAGCGTCGATGCGTGGCATCTGCGCCTGGTGCCGGCGAACTACCTGTTGCTCGCGCTCGCGAGCGGCAGCGTGCTGTGGCAGGCGCTCCGGGTCTGGGCCGGCGTCGCGACGGCCGTCGATGCTCTCCCCGTCGCGACGCTGATGCTGGCCGCCGGCGTCGGCAAGTGGCGCTACTGGCGCACGCTCTCGCGCCTCGCGCCGACGTCGACGCTCGCCACGGCCACGGGGCTCGGGACGCTGGGCACGGTCAGTTCGCTGGCCTGGCCGCATACCGAACAGAACTACCTGCTGAAAGAGATGGGCTTCGTCGTCGCGCGCCGACATGCCGACAAGCTCAGGCGCATCGCGCTGCTGTGCGCTTGCATCTTGCCGCCGCTGCTCGCGCTCGGCGGCAGCGTCAGCGGCGGCTGGCCGGCATCGCTGATAATGGGCCTCGCCGTGGCCCTGCTCGCGCTCGGGCTGGTGCTCGAACGCTGGCTGTTCTTCGCCGAAGCGCGACACAGCGTCAGCGTGTTCTACGGCCGGTGACGTGCGCCTGAACAGCTGATCGCAAATCCGCTCCACTCGCAGGTTGCCGTGCACGTGCGTGCGCCTGGTACGCAGTAGGCCGGGCGTGGCGCGCAGTGCGGATCCCGGGAGCGGCCTGTCAGCTCCCGCAGATCGCGGGTCCCACTGCGTGGCACCCGGGCTACCCCGAGCTTTCCTGAGGCGCCTGCCTCACCCGCCATGATTAAAGCCCGGCGTCGCTCGTCGTCGCCCGGATGCAGCATCGCGGAATCCGGGAGCGAGGGCTTGCACGGCGTTGAACCGCGGCAGCCCGACCGCATGTCAGCGGTGCGGGGGATGAGCGGCGGCGCCGCCGCGATCCCGGATTGCACTGCGCTTCATCCGGGCTACGAGAGACGCCGTTCGCGCTGCGTTGTCCGCGGCCGTTCAGACGGCGGCGACCTCTTCGCGACGGTTCCACGGCCGCTGTTCTTCGGCGATCAGGGCCTTGAACGACGGGCGCGCCCACATCCGCGTGAGGAAGGCCGAGAGCTTCGGCCAGTGCGCCGGATCGGGATCGACACCGCCGTGCCACAGGTTCACGTGGCCGCTCGCCACTGCGATGTCGGCAATCGACACCTGGCCGCCGACGAAGAACTCATTGCCGCCAAGCTGACGCTCGAGGTAGTCCCACATCGGGGCGATCTGGTTCTCGACGACTTCGAGTGCGTTTTCCTTGATCTCCTTCGTCAACGGCTGGTTCATCGCCACCGGCCCGAGCACGAGCGGGCGAAACACCATCGGACCCGCGACGGGCAGCAGGCCGCTGTCGACATACTCTTCGAGCCACAGCGCCTGGGCGTATTCGTAGTTGTCGGCGGGATACAGCGCCGGCGTCGGGTTGCAGCGTTCGAGATACAGACAGATTGCAGTCGAATCGGCGACTGGCCGGTCGCCGTCGAGCAGCGCCGGTATACGGCCCAGGGGGCTGATCTGACGGTAGAACGACGGCGGCTGAAAGGGATTCACGGATTCGTGTTCGTAGGCGATGCCCTTTTCCGCCAGGTAGGCGCGGCACTTGCGGACGAACGGCGACACGTTCGCGCCGAACAGTTTGTAAGCCATGTGAGGTCTCCGGATGGGCAGTCAGACCGCGAGCCTACCCGACGCCGCGACACGCGGCCAGTGCGCCCGCGCGCGACGGCGGCGGCTGCAGGTCGACGGCGCCGTCGCGCGCCCCCCCTCTCGCCCGACGGCCGTGTCGCTGCGGCTACAGCATGTCCTCGAGGCGCTGCACGAGCGTCCGCAGGACCTTGATGCGTGCCCAGTTCTTGTCTTCGGCTTCAATCAGCGTCCAGGGCGCATGGCCGGTGGACGTGCGATCGATCATGTCCGCCGCCGCCTGCTGGTACAGCGGCCACTTCTCGCGGTTGCGCCAGTCCTCGTCGGTGATCTTGAAACGTTTGAAGCCCGTCGCCTTGCGCGCCTCGAAGCGGCGCAACTGCTCCTCCGGCGAGATCTGCAGCCAGAACTTGCAGAGCAGCCCGCCGCCGGCCACCAGTTGCTCCTCGAAATCATTGATCTCGCTGTAGGCGCGCATCCAGTCCGCTTCACTGCAATAGCCCTCGATGCGCTCGACCAGGACGCGGCCATACCAGGAGCGATCGTAGATCGTGATCCGGCCGCGGCGCGGCAGGTGATGCCAGAAACGCCAGAGGTAAGGATGCGCGCGTTCCTCGTCCGTCGGCGCTGCGACCGGGACCACGCGGTACTGGCGCGCATCGAGCGAGCGTGTGACGCGCCGGATCGCGCCGCCCTTGCCGGCCGCATCCATGCCCTCGAACGCAGCGACCACTGCCACGCGCTCGAAGTCACGGCCGCTGGCGAGTTTGTTCAGTTCACGCTGCAGCCGCTCGATCTCGCGATCGTATTTCCTGTCCGACAGCCGCTGCGTCAGATCCATGCGGTCGAGCACCGTCATGCGATCGAGCGGCGCGACCAGCGGCGCTGCGCTGCGCGGCGCCGCGCGGCGCTTCTTCTGGGCCGCCAGCCGCTGGCGAATGGCATCGTGCAGCAGCGTGCCAACGGTCAGATTGCGGTAACGCTCGTCGCGCCCTTCGACGACCAGCCACGGCGCATGGCCGTTAGACGTCAGGCGTAGCACGTGTTCACAGGTCTTGTAGTAGCGGTCGTAACGCTTGAACTGTCGCCAGTCAGCGCGCGTGACGCGCCAGGTGCGCTGCTTGTCGCGGTCGATTTCCTCGAGCCGCTCGCGCTGCGCCTCTTTGGACAGGTGGAACCAGAATTTCAGCACCAGCGCGCCGTCGTCGGCGAGCACCTGTTCGAAGCGATTGATGCGTTCGATTTCCAGGTCGAGCGCGGACTTCTTCAGCCGCCCGTAGACGCGATCGACTATCGGATCGGTGTACCACGAACCGAACAGAATCCCGACCTTGCCACGCGGCGGCAGCGCCTGCCAGTAGCGCCACATGCGGGGCCGCTGCGCTTCCTCGAAACTCGCCTTGTCGAAGGCGACCGTGCGGATGTGTCGCGGATCCATCCATTCGTTCAGCGTGTTGACGGTTTCGCCCTTGCCCGCGCCGTCGACGCCGGCGATCAGCACGATCACCGGGAATGTCCCGTTCTCCTTCAGTGCCCATTGCGCCTCGAGCAGCGATTCACGCAGCGCCGGCACGGCCCGCTCGTAAGTGGCACGGTCGATGCGATGGCCGATTTCGGCGGATTCGAACATGTGGGGTCCTCGATCGGGACATCAGGCGCCGCGCGACGTCGCGCGCGGCGTGACGGGCGTGCCTACAGCAACTCCGCCGCCAGCAGGCGCAGCGCGTCCGGCGAGTTGACGGTGACGACTATCGTGCCGACTTCGCCGCGTTTCACCGCGTCGCGCCAGGGGCCGAGGTGATCGCGAATGCGGGCCGCGTCGCCGACGAGCGAGCATTCGTCGACGAGCTGGTCAGGCACGGCGGCGACGGCTTCGTCCTTGCGGCCGGCGAGATAGAGATCCTGGATCTTCACGGCCTGCGCTTCGTAGCCGAGGCGGCAGGCGTAATCGTTGTAGAAGTTCTTGCCGCGCGCGCCCATGCCGCCGATGTACAGCGCCAGGAATTCCTTGATGTGGCGGCGGCAGGCGTCGAGATCGTCGCCGAGCGCCACACGGACGAAGGGCGCGACGTCGAAGTTCGCGAGCGACTTGCCGCCGCCAGCCAGCGCGAAGCCCGCCTCGAGCGGCTCGCGCAGCAGGTCGTAACGCGTCGGGTTCATCCACACCGGGAATACGCCGTCGGCGATCTCGCCGGCCGCCTTCAGCCCGTTCGGCGAAATCGCCGCCGTGTAGATTGGAAGAGCCGGGTTGCCGTGCAGGATGCTCTTCAACGGCTTGCCGAGACCGGTCGTGCCGGGCCCCTGGTACGGAATCTGGTAGTGCTCGCCGCTGTGCGTCACCGGCTCTTCGCGCGCCAGGATCTTGCGCACGATGCTGACGTACTCTTTCAGGCGTGAGATGGGCTTGCCATACCGCTCACCGTGCCAGCCCTCGACGACCTGCGGACCCGACGGCCCCAGTCCCATCAGGAAACGTCCGCCGGACAGTTGATCGAGCGTCATCGCGGTCATCGCCGCACAGGCCGGCGTGCGGCCGGCGAGCTGCATGATCGCGGTGCCCGCCTTGATGCGCGTGGTGCGGGCGAGCACCCAGGCGGCCGGCGTCACCGCGTCGGAGCCATAAGCCTCGGCCGTCCACACCGAGTCGAAACCGAGCCGCTCGGCCTCGAGCACGAGGTCCAGTGGCATTTTGTAGTGGGCACCGGAGTAGCCGAGCATCAGACCAAGGCCCATCAGAGGTTCCCCCATTTGTGCTGAGGAGCCAGTTTCGCCGATCTGTCAGACGCTGCCCAGCTTGGCGCGGCGCGCGGCCAACGCGTTGGGCACCCACGCTCCATCTCTCGCCATGAGCCTGCGCGACCACCTCGGTGCACCGCGCAGTGTGCGGTGAAAGTGCATGCGCCCGGCACGAAGGAGCCCGGGAGTAGCGCGCAGCACGGATCCCGGGAGCAGCCTGTCGGACCCCGCAGATCCCGGGTTCCACTGCGTTCCACGCGGGCTACCCCGGGCTGGGCGCGGCACGCTCGGCTAGCCGCGCAACGGTTCGAAGTAGCGGTAAGCGAGCGTCAACAGGGCGGCGATGGCGGCGAGGTGCGCCGTACGCTCCGCGGTGTCGAAGCGCGCACCCTGCGCAGCTTCCGGTTCGGCGGCGAGCAACCGCGCGGCGTCCAGTGCGCCGGGATGATCGTGCTCGAAGGTCTGCCACGCCACGACATCCTCGCCTGTGCCGCGCAGGAAACCGCGCGCCCAGTCATTACCGGCCACCGCGCCCTGCGCGTCTTCGAACAGCAAGGGCTGGTAGTCGAGCAGGGGATCCACGGCTGCCGCCTCGAGCGTGGCGGCGATCGTGTGCCAGTGACGGCGCAGGAGGTCCTCGACGCGCAGCGCCTCGTCGTGGTCGGCCAGTGCCGCGTCGGCGAACACCTCGACGCCGAACACCGGCCCGAAGCGCAGGCCGGTCGACGTCTGCACGGGTGCGCAGATCAACGCCGCGAAATAGCCATCGACCATCTCGACATTCATCCAGCCGCCCGGGAGGTGACGCCCGAGCAGCGCCTGCAGCCAGTCGAAGTCTTCGATACTCAGTGGACTGCCCGGTGTCAGGCCGTCTAAGGAATGCTGCATCGGAAAATCACGCCTGCAAGTCTTCAAGTCGCGGCCTCGCTGGCCGATGCCGGGACAGAGGGATCACGGCGGCAACGCCGCCGCGCCATGTCACGGAGTGTAACGATGTCTGATTCTGCATTGCCTGCGTTGCCGCCAGCCGCGCGCTCGGCGTTGCTGGCCGGCAACCGGCGGCTCGCGATTGCGCTGGTGCGCCAGGCCACGGGCCTCGGTCAGGACGAAGCCACCGATCTCGTCGAGCGCCATCTCGCGCACTCGCCGGCACTGAACGCGCCGCTGGCGCACCTGGACCGGACCACCGCCTGGTGGGCCTTCCTCGCGGGTGTGGCCGCGATTGCCCTGTACCTGCTGCTGACAGCGGCCTGAGCCCCCGGCGCCGCTCGAGCCCCGCTCAGTGCAGACGCGGCGCGCGCGCCTCGAGCACCACGTCCGTCACCAGGATCAGGCGCGCCGCAGCGCGCGCGCCGGGCGTGTCGCTGGCGTCGGTGCGCGTTCGGGTGGCAGGGCCGTAGTCGAGCGACTGTATCTGCCAGTCGCGCCCGGTGGTGCGAATGAAATGTTCGACCTGGCTCAACACCTCCCGATAGGTGCGCGCGCGCAAGGCTCGCACCGCGGCCGACCACTGTGCAAGCGGCACCCCCGTCGGCTCGTCACACCGCCATTCCTCAAGCGTCGACCCTGCGGCCAGATCGGCGAGCGCATCGACCCGCCCCGGCCGCAGACGCGCCTGACGTCCCGCGTCCGGCGGCGCGCACGACGCGACCGCCAGCCTGTCGCGTCCGACAGGGGTGCGCACCCGCGCGTGCTGGGTCGCCGGCCGGGTACTCGGGCTCATGCGTCCCGTGCTGGCGGGGAGCACGGCCTGCGCATAGAGACGATAACGAAGGGTGTCGACCAGCGTCGCCGCGATCACGATGTCCATGGCTTGCACCTCTGCGGTTGGGTTTCACTGCAACCCTATGCCCCCCGGTGGCTCAGTCGGTGCGCCTGTGGTCGCCGGCCGGGACACCCGGTTGCCACCGACGATTTGATGCTGCATCGCACGCTCCGACGCGGGCCCGCGCCGCCCTTCACCGCCGCCTGGGCGCTGTGTGGTTCAACGTACAGACCATGACCTGCCCGGCCGGCAAGGCTGCCGGCTTTCCATGTAGGACAAGCTCGCATGACCGAACCAGTGATTCCCTTCATCGATGTCGCCATCGCCAAGGCCAATGAGGCTGCCGTGCTGAAGCTGATCGCCGATGAGGCGGCCAGGCTCGAGGCACTGAAAGACGCGGCCCGCGCGACCGCCCGGGCGCGCGGCATGTCCGAGCTTGAGGTCGACGCGCTGTTTCCGCCGTACCCGGCCGGTGCCATCGGTCTGCCCTGAGCCGACGGCTGCCGGGGTGCGGTCGTTCGCGTGGACGTGCGACCGGCACAGACGCAGATCTGCCTGCACCAACCGCCCGCGTCATGGCGCAGGCACGGTGGGCCCATTCGGCAACGGGCCGTGCCACCGGCGCCAACGGTGGCGCCGCCCGGCCGGGCTGGTGAGGTCGCGGGCCCATGGAGGGGCATGGGCCGACGATGCGTTGTGGGATGGGGTGCCCGGCCGGGCGGACCCATCGACCTCCGAAGTGGTGTTGCGGGGGTGAAGACAGTCTGCGCCGGGGGGTGGCTCAATAGGTGAGCCTGTGACCTGACCGAGCGGCACCGGCGCCGCTGGCCCGGCGGATCAAGCGCCGTACAGGGCCAGCGCTTCGCGCAGGCGCGCGCGCACCTGGGCGCGCAGGTCAGCCGGCGCCACGACCTCGCAGTCCGGCACGTGGCGCAGGATGTCCATCACCAGCTCCCGGGCATCGTGATAGGGCACGCTCAGTTCATAGCGACCGTCGTCGAGCCAGCGCGCGGCCTGTGCCGGGTGCCAGAGCTCGTCGGCGACCCAGCGCGCGCGCAGCGCCGAGAAGCGCAGCACGGCGGTCGCGGTCGGCGCGCCGGCGAAGATGCCATAGCTGCCGGCGAGTTCAGTGTCGAGTTCGGTCTCCGCGACGTCCTGCGCGCGCGTCGCGAGCACCTGGGCGTCGTGCATGCGCTCGACGGCGAAGGTGCGCAGCGCGTTGGCGCCGTGATCAAGGGCGTCGAGGTACCAGTTGTCGCGGTAATGCACGAGCCGCTGCGGCGAGACGATGCGCGCGCTGCGCGTGCCGCTGCCGCGACCGTCGTAGCCGAAGGCCAGTTGGCGACGCAGCGTCAGTGCCGAACTCGTCGGCCCGAACACCGCGGCCGCCGGCGCGCGCCGCGCCATGCCGGGGAGGCGCACGCGCTTCGCAAGCTGGCCTTTGCCGCCCTGGCGCGTCGCGAGCAGGCGCTCCAGCCGCTGTCGCAGGGGATCGATTTCGCTGTCGAGCAGACCAGGCTGCAGGGTCCGCAACAACTGGTGGCAGGCGAGCAGTGCGAAGGTCTCTTCGGCGTTGAACCACAGTCCCGGCAGTTCGTAACGCGCCCCGCCCTCTTCCTTTTCATACAGGTAGCCGTTGCGCGCGCGGTCGTAGACGATCGGCGCGCCGAGATGATCGCGCATGTCGGCAATCGTGCGGATCACCGTTGCCCGTGCGCACTCGAGCGCCTCCTCGAGCTGCGCGCAGGACACTGGCACACGGGCGCGCACCAGTGCCTTGTGCAACAGGAAAATGCGATCGAAACGATCCATGCCTGCACTTTAGCACCGGTCCCAGGGGCACTTGCTCCGCAGGCAAGGGCGGTCCTGCGTCGGGCGGAGAATTTTGCCACCGAGAACACGGGAACACCGAGATGGAATGAGTGGGTCGAGGTGACGTCCACGTCGGAGCCGAGCTCAGGCGACCCGCTCTTCCCTCATCCAAATCTTTGTGTTCTCGGTGGCGGCCCGCCGCAGGCGAACCGTCAGCGGGCACGGCTCCCTGACGGCAGCGTGTTCAGCGCACGTGCGGCAGGATTTCCCCGAAGCGCTCGATGACCTCGAGGCATTCCTGACGCGACGGGTAATACTTGCCCGCATTGACCGGGTTGCGCGTGCGGATGCACAAGGCATCCGGATTGACGACTTCGCGGATCTCGCACAGCCGGTCAATCCACTTCTGCCGGTTGCCGAGACACAGGAACATGTTCTCGATGGTGTCGAGCATGTCGGTCTGCTGGGCATCCGGGGACAGACCCTTCTCGGCGTAGAAGCCCCACTCGCGCACCCAGCGATGGCCGTGCTTCTCGCGGATGTCGGGCTCGTCGCCGAGCCAGCCTTCGATCGCCATCGTGAACTGCCAGTTCTTCTTGCCGAGCTTGTCGGCCTTCTCGCGCATCATGTCGACCTGCGGCTTCAGATCCTTGACGTTCGGCGGGAACCACAGGCACCAGCCGTCCCAGCGCAGTGCGCGTTCGAGCGCCTTGTCGGCGAATGCGCCAATCCACACCGGCGGTCGCGGCTGCTGGTAGGGCTTCGGCGTCATCTTCACGCCTTCGAAGTTGAAGAACTCGCCGTGATAGTTGACCTCTTCCTGCGTCCAGCAGGCTTCGATGATCTCCATCACTTCCTCGAAGCGCTTGCCGCGTTTCGCGTACGGCACGCCGAAGCACTTGAAGTAATCCTGGTGATAACCGACGCCGGCGCCGAACACGAGGCGGCCGCGCGACAGGCAGTCGATGTTCGCGAGCTGCTCGGCGAGATGTACGGGGTGGTGGAAGGTCGGCTGGATCACGGTGCAGGCGATCTGCACGCGTTTGGTCACCGCGGCGATCGCCGCGAGCTGTGTGACGGTGTTCGGCCACCAGGTTTCCGGACGCTGGTGGCGCTCCGGCACCCAGATGCCATCGAAGCCGACGTTCTCCGCGAGCACCGTCTCCTTCATGCAGTGTTCCATCGCGTCGGCGACTTCCGGGCCGGTCGGCGCCGTCGGCTGATCGTACTGACCGAAATGGGTATCGGGCATGAAGGCGATTTTCATCGGGCAGTTCCTCGCGGCGGTCAAATGGGTGGACGCGGATTGTATGGAGCCGTTCACGCGCGCGACAAGCAGTCATGTGGGGTAAAAACCCTTGCAACCCCAACGGATTGCTGCGCTGCAATTGGATTCAATTCGGTCGGGCGCCATGGCAGAATCCATCAGGTTTTGTATACAGCCTGCGCGCTGCCCGGCCATTCCGCCGTCACAGCCGCCACGCCACCCGTTCTGAGGAGCTGAGCCATGGCCCACGCGTTCGACAATCGCACCCAATTGACCCCGCCGAGCAAGGAAGTCCGGCACCAGACTCTGAAGCAGATGTTCGAGAAGCGCGACCGGCTCACGCAGCAGACCGGCCACTACTGCGGCGTGACCGAACTCACGCTGCGCGCCGCCGACCCGATCAAGTACGAACGCTTCTACAACAAGCTGCACGCCGCAGTGCTGGCCGCGCGCGAATCCGCGCGCTTCGTCGCGGCGAGCCCGGGTTCACGCGAAATGGGCGAAAGCCTGTGGGGCCTCGCGACACCCGAAGGTGACACGCTCGCCGTGTCGCTCGGCTTCCTGTCGCACACGGCGATCTTCCCGGTGTCCGTGCGCTACATGGCGGAGAAGGAATACGACGTCAACGACGGCATCGAGGACGGCGACGTCTACGCAGTCAGCGACGGTCTGACCGGCGGTGTGCCACACCCGGGCGACTTCTACTCGTTCGTGGCGATTTGCTACGAGGGCGAAATCGTCGGCTGGGCGGTGGGCATCAACCACCTGATGGAGAACGGCGCGCCGGTGTCGGGCAGCTGGGCGACCTTCTCGGTCGACACCTTCATGGACGGCCTCGTGTGCCCGCCGATGCGCACGGGCCGCAAGCTGAAGCAGGAATCGTGGTGGAAGGCGATCTGGCAGCGCCGCACGCGCGCGGCGACGATGAACATCCTCGACGACAAGATGCGCCTCGCCGGCTGCGCGATGGTGCACGATGCCACGCACAAGCTGATCAAGGAATTCGGCCTCGAATACTACAAGCGCGCCACGCGCGAGATCATCGAGGAAAGCCGACGCATGATCGTCGACAACATGCATTCGCTGATGGTGCCCGGCACCTACAACGGCTGTGCGTTCCGCCTCGTGAAGTACAAGGGCCTGCAGCAGATCTGGTCGCATGCCGACAAGAACACGCTGCTGCACATCCGCGCGAGCGTCGAACCGAACGACAAGGGCCTGCTGGTCGACACCGAAGGCAGCTCGCGCTGGGGCTATCACTCGTACAACGCGACGCCCGGCGGCGCCGACGCCGCGCTGTTCCTTGGCATGATGAACTCCTTCGCGCACAACACGAAGGTCACCGCCGGCATCGAACTCGCCGTGCAGCGTCATTATCCGTCGGGCAGCCTCTACAACCCGGACTACGAGTTCACCAGCAACGCGAACCTGTGGGCGCAGACGGTCAGCCTGAACAGCATCGGTTTCAACGCGATCTCGCGGGCGATGTTCTCGCGCGGCTATCTCGAGGAGGCCTTCACGGTCGACGGCAACTGGGGTGCCTGGCAGGGCTCGGGCCAGACCGACCAGGGCGTCAGCTACGGCTTCACGAACTTCGAATGGCTCGGCGGCACCGGCCGTGGTGCCTGGTGTTACAAGGACGGCGAGCCGATCGTGTGGGCGGCATGGTCGCAGCTCGCGACCTGCGGCGACGCCGAGGAGTTCGAAAGCTGCGTGCCACCGCTGTTCTATCTCGGCCGCAAGCTGCTGCCGGGCTACTTCGGCCACGGCAAGTACCGCGGCGGTCCGGGGAATTCCGCCGTGCACTGGTGCGTGAAGCCCGGCAAGCACATCGCCGTCACGCGGCCGAACGGCGGCCTGTCGTGCACGACTTCGGTCGGCCTCGGCATGAGCGGCGCGTACCCGGGCCCCGGCTCGTTCATGATCTCCGCACGCGACACCAATCTGCCGGCGCTGATCGAAACCGGCGAGACACCGCGTGACGCGCGCGAGCTGCTCGAACTGGTCGATGCCGGCAAACTCGAAGTCGCGAACCTCGAGATCTGGAAGACCGACTGCCCCGAACTCGCGCTGAAAGACAACGACCTGTTCGTCGACGCCGCGGGTTCGTCCGGCGGCTGGGGCGACCCGCTCGACCGCGATCCGGCGCTGGTGATCAAGGATCTGAACGACGGCATGGCGCCGCGCTACGAATTCACCGCGAACCTCTACGGCATCGTCGCCACACAGGACGCCGCCGGCGTGTGGACGCTGGACGCGGACGCCACCGCGGCGCGGCGCAAGGCGATGCGGCACGCGCGCCTCGCCGACTCGCAGTCCGCACAGGACTGGTGGGCGGCGGAACGCACGCGCGTACTCGCCCGTGATTTCATCCCCGAAGTGCGCGAGATGTACGAGCAGAGCATGTCATTCGCCAAGTTCGACAACGAATTCCGCAAGTTCTGGCAGGTGCCGGCGGCGTTCAACTTCCCGAAGGAATAGGCCATGACCCAGGACGTGAGCATCAGCCCGGAACTGATCGGGCAACTGATCGACGGCACCATCGACAACGACAACGCGCAGCGCCTGCTGCGCCTGGAACGCAAGGACAAGGGGCGTTTCTTCCAGTACATCGAGGCCCTGCAGCAGCGTGTCGCGTGGAAAGAGAAGATCCTGCTGCGCCTCGGCGACAAGCTGTACATCGTCGCCAGCGCGCCGGGTCAGCGCATCGTCAAGTGCGCGTGCGGCCACGAGTTCGGGGACTACCGCCAGAACTGGAAGCTGGGCTGCCGCGTGCGTGTGAAGCGCAGTCTCGACGACATGCTGACGGTTTACGATCCGGCGCCGGCGTGCCCCGAACCCGACATCCAGGAGATCCGCGAATTCTTCTGCCCGGCCTGCGCCACGCAGCACGCGGTCGAAGTCGTGGCGCCCGGCTATCCCGTCGTGTTCGAGATGCTGCCCGATCTCGACAAGTTCTATCGCGAGTATCTCGGCCAGCCGCTGCCCGACGAGGGCACGGACTGGTACCAGGATCGCAGCGATGACGTCACCCGCGAGTGGGCAAAAGCCGGCTGACCGATTGAACGCGACGACCAGCGGCGGGCCTGGCCCGTCGCCGGTCGCCTGAACCCGCTCCCGTTCTCATTCTCAAGGATCACACCATGGCGATCAGCACCACCGCCGCTGCCGAGCGGCAATACATTCTCGCCTTCGACGCCGGCGGGACCATGACCGACGCCCTGCTCGTGAAGCCGGACGGCAGCTTCACGGTCGGCAAGGCCATCACGCGTCGCGACGACGAACCGCGCAGCTATCGCGAGTCCGTGATGGACGCCGCGAACAACATCGGCGCCACCGCCGACCTCGTGCACGCGGAATGCGTTGCCGACATCTACTGCGGCACCGGCATGCTGAACACCGTGCTGACCGGCAACGGCCGCAAGGTGGGCCTGCTCGTGACCCGCGGTTTCGAAGACATCTCGGTGATGGAAGGCGGCCTGACCTATCTCGGCCAGACGCAGAGCGAGACCTTGCACCAGCAGCTGCACCGCCACACACGCCCGCTCGTCGACCCGAAGAACGTGATCGGCATCAGCGAGCGCCTGACCGGCGGCAGCTACCAGGGCAACATCCATCTCGAGCCCGGCCACGAACTGATCCCGGTCAACGCGGCGCAGGTGCGCGCGGCCGCCGACAAGCTGCTCGACAACGGCTGCGAAGTGATCGGCATCCTGTTCCTGTACTCGTTCGTCGATCCGCGCCACGAGCACCAGGCCCGCGACATCGTGCAGGACGTGCTGAAAGCGCGCGGACGTGAACTGCCGGTGGTCTGCTCGGCCGACGTAGCGCCGGTGTCGAAGGAGAACAATCGCCTGAAGAGCCTGCTGTTCCAGTGCTTCGCCGCTGAACTCGTGCGCGACTCGCTGATGGCGGTCGAGAACGAGGCGAAGGGCTTCGGCTTCAAGGGCCGCCTGCTGACGCTGCTGTCCTATGGCGGCGCGGTCAACATGGAATATCCCCGCCTGTACGAAACGATGATTTCCGGCCCCATCGGCGGCCTCATCGGCGCGCAGTTCATCGCCGACAAACTGAAACTCAAGAACGTCGTGACCGCCGACATGGGCGGCACGAGCTTCGACGTCGGCCTGCTCGTCGACGGGCACATCGGCATCACGAAGAGCGCCGACATCGCCGGCCACCGCCTCGCGCTGCCGATGGTCGAACTCGACTCGGTCGGCAGTGGCGCAGGTTCCGTGGTGTGGGTCGACGAGTACAAGCGCCTGCACGTCGGTCCCGATAGCGCGGGCGCCAAGGTCGGACGCTGCTTCAAGTTCGATCGGCTGACGGTGACCGACATCAACGTCGTCCTCGGCTACGTCGATCCGGATTACTTCCTCGGCGGCCAGGTCAAGCTCGACCGCGAGGGCGCGATGGCGGCGCTCGAGGAAGCCGTGGCCAAACCGCTGGGCCTGTCGGTCTACGAGGCCGGCGCCGGCGTGCTCGACATCGTCAACACGCAGATGAACGACCTGCTGCGCACGATGATTGCAGCGAAGGGCTACGACACGCGCGACTTCACGCTGCTGTACTACGGCGGCGCGGGCCCGGTGCACATGTACGGGTTCGCCGAAGGCATCGAATTCGCTGACGTCATCACGCTCCCCTGGGCGGCCGGCTTCTCGGCCTTCGGTGCGGCCTGCGCCGAGTACATGCACCGCTACGATCGCGGCTTGCGCGTGCTGTTGCCGAATGGCATGTCGGAAGCGGAGAAGACCACCATCGCGCAGCAGTTGCGCGCGACCTGGGCGGAGCTCGAGCAGGAAGCGCGGGACGAAATGGAGAAGGAAGGCGTCGATCCGACGCGCGTCAAGTTCCGCTATGGCATCGCGGCGCGCTATCTCGGCCAGCTCGAGAGCTTCGAGACCTCGCTGAGCGACGGCGTGATGAACGGTCCGGCCGATCTGCAGCGCGCGATCGACGCGTTCGAACAGATGTACACCAAGGTCTATCCCGAAGGCGCGCGTTTCCCCGATGCCGGCTATTCGCTGACCGCGGTGCACCTGGAGGCCATCGCGCCGAAGCCGCAGCCCATCCTGTCGGCGCTGCCGCTGTCACGTCGCGAGCCGGACGACAGCGCCTACGTCGGCAGTCGCAACGTCTATCACGGCGGCATGTGGACGCCATTCAAGGTGTATGAAATGGCCGCGCTGAAGGCCGGCAATGTGATCGAGGGCCCCGCGATCATCCGCGACCCGATGACCACCGTCGTCATTCCGCCGAAGCGCACGATGAGCTTCGATCAATACAGGATTCTGCACTACAAATGAAACTCGCGACTTTCAGCACCGGCGGCGCCACGCGCGTCGGCCGCGTCGATGGCGACTCGATCGTCGATTTGTCCCTGAGCGGTCTGCCGACCGACATGCTCAGCCTGCTCGAAGCGGGTCCGGATGCGATGCAGAAGGCTCGCACCGCGGGCGGCCCGACCTACGCGCTGTCGGCGGTGACGCTAGAGGCGCCGCTGCGACGGCCACCGAAGATCCTTGCCGTCGGCCTCAACTATGCGGATCACATCGCGGAGACCAAGCTCGAGACGCCGACTTTCCCGATGTTCTTCAACAAGCAGTCGACCGCGGCCCATGGGCCGCGCGCGCCGTTTCACATGCCGCGGGTGTCGGACAAGCTGGACTACGAAGGCGAACTTGGTTTCGTCATCGGCCGTCGCTGTCGCCACGTGCCGCGCGAACGCGCGCACGAGGTGATTGCGGGCTTCGTGGTCTGCAATGACGTCAGCGTGCGCGACTGGCAGTTCTTCGCGCAGACGTTCACCATCGGCAAGTCCTTTGACACGCACGCACCGTTCGGGCCGTGGATCGTCACCCCGGACGAAGTCGGGGATCCGCACACGCTGGGGCTCAAGACCTGGGTCAACGGTGAGTTGCGTCAGGACTCGAACACCAGCCATCTCGTGTTCGACTGTTACCACCAGATTGAAACGCTGACGAAGGCATTCACGCTGGAGCCCGGCGACCTGGTGCTGACGGGGACGCCCAGCGGCGTCGGCATCGGCTTCAAGCCGCACAAGTATCTGAAGGTCGGCGACAAGGTGCGCGTGGAGATCGACAAGCTCGGCTACATCGAAAACGAAGTCATCGCCGAACCCGCCAGCACCGCGCTGTAGTGCCGAGGAAGTGTCGATGAGCACAGCAAGCATGCAGGCCTGGCAGTTCGACAGCCACGGTCATTACAGCGACGTCCTGCACTGGACCACGCGTCCACTGCCGACCCCGGGGCCCGGCGAAGCCCTGGTGCGCACCAGCGCCGTGTCGCTGAATTTCCCGGACCTGCTGATCATCCAGGGCAAGTACCAGCACAAGGCGCCACTGCCCGCGGTGCCGGGCGTCGAAGCCGTCGGCGTCGTCGAGGCGGTCGGCCCGGGCAGCAAGTTCAAGATCGGCGATCGCGCCGTCGGCTTCTGCCACTCGGGCGGCACGCTGGCGGATGCCTTTCTCGTCCACAACCAGTCCGCCTGGACCGTGCCGGCGCATGTCACCGACGGGCAGGCCGCGGCGCTCAGCGTGACCTACGGCACGTCGTGGTTCGGCCTCACTCACCGCGCGCACCTGCAGGCCGGCGAAACGCTGCTCGTGCTCGGTGCGGCCGGTGGCGTCGGACTGGCCGCGATTCAACTCGGCAAGCTGCTCGGCGCCACCGTCATCGCCTGTGCGGGTGACGCGAAGAAGCTCGCGGTCTGTCGTGACAACGGCGCCGACCACCTGATCGACTACCGCAGCGAAGATCTCGTCGAACGCGTCAAAGCGCTGACGAACGGCCACGGCGCCGATGTGATCTACGACCCCGTCGGCGGCGACATCTTCGACCAGGCCAAGCGCTGCGTGGCGTGGGACGGACGCATTGTCATCATCGGTTTCGCGGCCGGGCGCATTCCGACGATCGAGACCAATCGCATCCTGTTGAAGAACATGGCCGTCATTGGCCTCGCCTGGGGGCAGTACCTCGACCGCGGATCGAAGCTCCCGGAGCAGGCGCAGTTCGAGTTCTACGAGATGATCGCCCGCCGCCAGATCGACCCGGTGATCTACCGCACCCTCCCCTTCGCCGACGTCCACGAAGGCCTGCGGATCATCGAAAGCCGCGAGGTCTACGGCAAGGTCGTCATCACCAGATAGGCTGAATTTTGCCACCGAGAACACCGAGAACACCGAGAACACAGAGGAAAGAGTTCTGTAATGGCGCCGCGCCACTCTGAACCTCTCGGTGTTCTCGGTGTTCTCGGTGGCAATCCAGGGAGTTGAAGATGAGTAAGACGCCAACCACCAGACCACCGCGCGATCCGGACTACGAGCGTCGGGTGCGGAAGAGTTTCGAGGGACAGCCGGCTATGTCGCGCTTGTTCGGGGCGAAGATGGTCAGCGTCGCGCCTGGCACGACGGAGATTCACATTCCGCTGCAGCCCGATTTCATGCAGCAGATGGGCAACGTGCACGGCGGCATCATTGGCGCGCTGGCGGACAGCGCCGCGGGTTATGCCGCACTGACCCTGCTCGAGGTCGGCCAGGAAGTCGTGACCGTCGAGTACAAGATCAATTTCGTGGCGCCTGCGTTCGGAGATCTCCTTATCGGCCGCGGCCACGTGGTGCGCGCGGGCCGGACGCTGCACGTGTGCGTCGCCGAGATCTTCGCGCGACGGGCCGGCGAGGAGACACTCGTGGCCTACATGACGACGACGATGATGGTCGTCGCCGATCCGAAACACGGCAAATAAGATCAACGACGGAGGGGAATCATCATGCTGACGAACGAGTTCTACAGCCAGGCCATGCAGGGGCCCTACGAAACCTACGATCTCGGCAGCTTCGCGCTCGAGGACGGCGGCACGATCCGCGGTTGCAAGCTCGCCTATGCGACACACGGCAAGCTCAACAGGAAGAAGGACAACGCGATCCTGATCCCGTCGTGGTTTTCGGGCACCAGCAAGATTTTCGAGCAGGCCTACATCGGCAAGGGCCGCGCGCTGGACCCGACGAAGTATTTCATCGTGTGCGCGAACCAGCTCGGCAACGGCGTCTCCAGCTCGCCGCACAATACCCCGGCGCCGGGCGGCCGCGGCTGCTTTCCGCGTGTGCGCATCGGCGACGACGTCCGCGCCCAGCACGAACTGCTGACGAAGCATTTCGGCATCGAGGAACTCGCGCTGGTCGTCGGCGGCTCGATGGGCGCCCAGCAGACCTATGAATGGGCCGTGCGCTATCCCGACATGGTCAAGCGCGCGGCGCCGATCTGCGGCACCGCGAAGAACACCGATCACGATTTCCTTTATACGCAGACGCTGATGGACGCCATCACGTCCGACCCGGCCTGGAAGGACGGTTGGTACGCCTCGCATGAGGACGTGCACGTCGGCCTGCGCCGCCATGCAAAGCTGTGGGCGGTGATGGGCTTCAGCACGGAGTTCTACAAACAGGAAGTCTGGCGTGGACTCGGCTTCTCGTCGGTCGACGACTTCATGACCAACTTCCTCGAAGCCTATTTCACCGCGATGGATCCGAACGCGCTGCTGACCCAGGCCTGGAAATGGCAGCGCGGTGACGTGAGCCGGCACACGGGCGGCGACCTCAAGAAGGCACTCGCGCGCATCAAGGCGAAAACTTTCGTGCTGCCCATCGACGAAGACATGTTCTTCCCGGTGCGCGACTGCGCCGCCGAGCAGAAGATGATCAAGAACAGCGAACTGCGCGTGCTGAAATCCATCTGCGGCCACCTGGTCGTCGTGGGGCTGGATCCCGACTACCTGCGCCAGCTCGACGAACACCTGAAGGAACTGCTGAGCCTGCCGGCCTGACCGGTGCCATCACTGAAGGGAGCTTTGCCATGATCAAACTCGTTTACTGCCTGCGCAAACGGGCCGATGTGCCCGCCGAGAAGTGCCACCAGTACTGGCTCGAGA
>LNEL01000038.1 GCA_001464935.1 Gammaproteobacteria bacterium Ga0077536 | reverse complement strand
GCGGGCGTCGTCGCCAAGATCATCGCCTGAGCGCGACCCTAGAACAGTAGTACAATAGCGGCCGCACTGCGGGGGCGGCCGCCGACAAGCAGGAACGAGCATATGAACCAGCAGGTCATCAGGATACGTCTCAAGGCGTTCGACCATCGACTGATCGATCAGTCGACGCGCGAGATCGTGGAGACCGCCAAGCGCACCGGCGCCCAGATTCGTGGGCCGATTCCGCTGCCGTCCAAGACCGAGCGTTTCACGGTGCTGACGTCACCGCATGCGAACAAGAACGCCCGCGATCAGTACGAAATCCGCACGCACAAGCGGCTGCTCGACATCGTCAACCCGACGGACAAGACCGTCGACGCGTTGATGAAACTCGACCTCGCCGCTGGCGTTGACGTCCAAATCAAGCTGAATTGAGAGCGCAGGCCATGGCACTTGGATTAATTGGACGTAAATGCGGCATGACCCGCGTTTACACCGAAGCAGGCGACGCCGTGCCGGTCACGGTCGTCGAGATCGAACCGAACCGCGTGCTGCGCGTGAAGACGGTCGACACCGATGGCTACGGTGCCGTGCAGGTCACTGCCGGCGGCAAGCACCGCAACCGGATCTCGAAGCCGGAAGGTGGCGAGTTCGCGAAACAGTCGGTCGAAGTCGGTCGCGGTCTGTGGGAATTCCGCCTCGGCGAGAACGAAGGGGCCGATCTCGCGACCGGCGCCGAGTTGAAGGCCGATCTGTTCGAGGCTGGCGCGCTCGTCGACGTGACGGGTGTGACCATCGGCAAGGGCTTCGCCGGCACGATCAAGCGTCACCACTTCTCGATGGGCGACGCCACGCACGGCAACTCGTTGTCGCACCGCGCGCCCGGCTCGATTGGTCAGCGTCAGACGCCGGGCCGAGTGATCAAGGGCAAGCGGATGTCCGGCCACCTGGGCAACAAGCAGCGCACCACGCAGCGCCTGCAGGTCGTGCGGGTCGACACCGAGCGTAACCTGCTGCTGATCAAGGGCGCCGTGCCCGGGTCGCGCGGCGGTGACCTGCTGATCAAGCCCAGCGTCAAAGCTAAGAAATAGAGGCCCAGGCGATGGATCTTCAGTTGCATTCCTTTCAGAGCGGCAGCGCAGCCGGCTCGGTCGCCGTCGCTGAGACGGTGTTCGGCCAGCCCTACCGCGAAGGCCTGATTCATCAGGTCGTCACTGCCTACTTCGCGGCGTCCCGCGCCGGCACCAAGGCGCAGAAGACGCGCGCCGAAGTCAGCGGCGGTGGCCGCAAGCCGTGGAAGCAGAAGGGCTCGGGCCAGGCCCGTGCCGGTACCACGCGCGGTCCGCTGTGGCGTACCGGCGGTCGTGCGTTTGCTGCGCGTCCGCGGAACTACGAGCAGAAGGTCAACCGCAAGATGTATCAGGGCGCGCTGCGTTCGATCCTGTCGGAACTGGTGCGCCAGGACCGTCTGATCGTCGTCGACAACCTTGATGTTGCCGAAGCGAAGACCAAGGCACTGGTCGCCCGGCTGGCCGCGTTCAACACGAAAGACGTGCTGCTCGTCGCCGAGGAAGTGTCGGACGGGCTTTACCTGTCCGCGCGCAACCTGCACTGGGTCGGGCTCGCCGACGTCGAATCGATCGACCCGGCGCTGCTGATCGCGTTCGACAAGGTCGTGATCACGCAGGGCTCCATCAATCGGCTCCAGGAGCGACTGTCATGAACGAAGAGCGGATGTTGCAACTGCTGGTTGCGCCGCAGATGTCGGAAAAGGCGATGCGCCTTTCCGCCGACAGCCAGTACGTATTCGAAGTGCTGTCGGACGCGACCAAGCCGGAAATCAAGACGGCCGTCGAAAAGCTGTTCAACGTGCAGGTCAAGAACGTGCGCGTGTTGAACGTTCGCGCCCAGGGCACGCACTTCCGCGGCCGGGTTGGCGCACATTCCGGCTGGAAAAAAGCCTATGTCACGCTGAAGCCCGGCTTCACGATCGACTTCATCGGCGCGGCCTAAGCGGGGAATCTGGCAATGGCTATCATCAAGGCAAAACCGACTTCACCAGGCCGTCGCGGTGTCGTCACCGTCACGACGCCGGGTCTGCACAAGGGCGCTCCGCACGCGCCGCTGGTCGAGCAGCTGTCGAAGACTTCCGGCCGCAACAACATGGGCCGCATCACCGTGCGCCATCGCGGCGGCGGTCACAAGCAGCATTACCGGGTCATCGACTTCGATCGCCGCAAGGATGGTATCGTGGCGAAGGTGGAGCGGCTCGAGTACGACCCGAACCGGTCCGCGCACATCGCGCTGCTGCTGTACGCAGACGGCGAGCGCCGCTACATCATCGCGCCGAAAGGCGTCGAGGTCGGGCAATCGCTGCGTTCGGGGACGGACGCGCCGATCCAGGTGGGCAACTGTCTCCCGCTGCGGAACATCCCGGTCGGCGCGACGGTGCATTGCGTCGAGTTGAAGCCCGGCAAGGGCGCGCAGATTGCGCGCAGCGCCGGTGCCGGCATCCAGTACGTCGCCCGTGAGGGCGCCTACGCGACGCTGCGGCTGCGCTCCGGCGAAATGCGCCGTGTCGCCATCGACTGCCGCGCCGTGATCGGCGAAGTCGGCAATCACGAACATTCGCTGCGTCAGCTCGGCAAGGCCGGTGCGAAGCGCTGGCGCGGTGTCCGCCCGACCGTTCGCGGTGTGGCGATGAACCCCGTGGACCATCCGCATGGCGGCGGCGAAGGGCGAACCTCGGGCGGCCGGCATCCGGTGAGCCCGTGGGGTCAGCCGACCAAGGGTTACAAGACCCGCACCAACAAGCGCACCGACGGCATGATCGTCCGCCGTCGCGACAAACGCTAACAGCGGAGAGCCGGAATGCCACGTTCGATCAAGAAAGGCCCTTTCGTCGACCACCACCTGCAGAGCAAGGTGGACACGGCGCGGAAGAACAGTGACAAGCGCCCGATCAAGACCTGGTCGCGCCGCTCGATGGTGGTGCCGGACATGCTCGGCCTGACGATTGCCGTCCATAACGGCCGCCAGCACATGCCGGTGTACGTCACCGAAAACATGATCGGGCACAAGCTCGGCGAATTCGCCCCGACGCGCACTTTCCGCGGCCACACCGCGGACAAGAAGACGAAGTAAAAGAGGACCCGTCGATCATGGCCACTTCCGCCATTTTACGCTCCGCCAGGATCACGCCACAGAAAGCGCGGCTCGTCGCCGACCAGATTCGCGGGCTGCCCGTGGACCGCGCGATCAACATCCTGACGTTCAGCAACAAGAAGGCCGCGTCCCTCATCAAGAAGGTGCTGGAGTCCGCGATTGCGAACGCCGAGCACAATGACGGCGCCGATGTCGACGAACTGAAGGTCAAGACGATCATGGTGGACGAAGGCCCCATCATGAAGCGCTGGATGCCGCGCGCTCGCGGTCGGGCCAATCAGATTTTCAAGCGCACGAGCCACGTGACAGTGGTCGTCGAAGAGGCAGGGCGTTAATCATGGGTCAGAAAGTACATCCGTACGGCATTCGCCTCGGCATCATCAAGGACTGGACGTCCACCTGGTACGCCGACAGCCGCCACTACGCCGACTACCTGAACACGGACCTCGCGGTCCGCAAGTTCCTGCGCAAGAAACTGGCGCACGCGTCGGTGAGCCGGATCCAGATCGAGCGCCCGGCGAACAACGCGCGCATCGTCATCCACACTGCCCGTCCCGGCATCGTGATCGGCAAGAAGGGTGAGGACATCGAAGCGCTGCGCAAGCAGGTGTCGGCGCTGATGAAGGTGCCGGCGCATATCAGCGTCGAGGAAATTCGCAAGCCGGAACTGGACTCCTACCTGGTCGCGGAGTCGGTCGCCCAGCAGCTCGAGCGCCGAATCATGTTCCGTCGCGCCATGCGTCGCGCAGTGTCGAACGCGATGCGCCTGGGCGCACAGGGCATCAAGATCAATGTGGCGGGTCGATTGAACGGCGCGGAAATCGCGCGTTCGGAATGGTATCGCGAAGGTCGGGTGCCGCTGCACACGTTGCGTGCGGACATCGACTACGGCTTTGCCGAAGCGAACACGACCTATGGCGTGATCGGGGTCAAGGTGTGGATCTTCAAGGGTGAGGTGATGAGCCGCGCCGAAGAAGCTTCCGCTGCCGCTGAACAGGCCGCCGAGCACACGTCCGCCGCCTAAGGAGTTTCTGTCGTGCTGCAACCGAAGAATACGAAGTACCGAAAGCAACACAAAGGCCGCAACACGGGCCTTGCCCAGCGCGGCAGCGCGGTGTCTTTCGGTGAATACGGCCTGAAGGCCACGACCCGTGGTCAGTTGACCGCGCGCCAGATCGAAGCCGCGCGGCGCTGCATCACCCGTGCCGTGAAACGTGGTGCGCGCGTCTGGATTCGGGTCTTCCCCGACAAGCCGATCACCAGCAAGCCGCTCGAAGTGCGTATGGGTAGCGGCAAGGGCAACGTTGAATACTGGGTCGCCCAGATCAAGCCCGGCATGGTGCTGTACGAGATGGAAGGCGTCGATGAAAGCGTTGCCCGCGAAGCCTTCCGGCTGGCCGGCGCGAAGCTGCCCATCCGGACCACCTTCAGCGCCCGAAAGGTAATGTAATGAAGGCCAAAGACATCCAGGAATTGCGCGGCAAGACCGACGCAGAGCTCAAGGCGCTGGTGCTCGAAAAGCGGCGCGAACAGTTCAATGCGCGCATGCAGCGCGGTTCGGGCCAGGGCCCGAAGCCGAGCGCGATACGCGAGACGCGTCGTGACATCGCGCGCCTGAAGACGATCCTGACCGAGAAGAACCGGAGCGCGTGATGGAGCAGCAGACCAAGACCAAGCGGACGCTGACCGGCCAGGTGGTGAGCACGAAGATGGACAAGACCATCGCCGTCGTGATCGAACGCCGCGTCGAGCACCCGATTTACAAAAAGTACATGCGCAAGTCGACCAAACTGCTCGCGCACGACGAGAACAGCGAGTGCAAGGAAGGCGATACGGTGGCCATCGAAGAATGCCGCCCGCTCTCCAAGCGCAAGGCCTGGCGTCTGCAGCGCGTGATTACGCGCGCTGCCGAAGTCTGAGCGCGGACTGAACCGGAGCTATAGTCATGATTCAAATGCAGTCCATGCTCGATGCCGCCGACAACAGCGGCGCGCGCCGGCTGATGTGCATCAAGGTAATCGGCGGTTCGCACCGCCGTTACGCCGGCATCGGCGATGTCATCAAGGTCAGCATCAAGGATGCGATCCCGCGTGGCAAAGTCAAAAAGGGTGAAGTGTTCAACGCTGTCGTGGTGCGCACCCGCAAGGGCGTGCGTCGTTCGGACGGTTCCGTGATCCGCTTCGACGGCAACGCCGCCGTGCTGCTCGACAAGCAGTTGCAGCCCATCGGCACCCGCATCTTCGGACCCGTGACCCGCGAACTTCGCGGCGAGCGCTTCATGCGCATCGTGTCACTGGCGCCGGAAGTGCTGTGAGCCTGAGGAGTAGCACGCCATGAAAAAGATACGCAAGGGCGATCAGATCGTCGTCACCACCGGCAAGGACAAGGGCAAGCGCGGCACCGTGCTGCGGGTGCTGCCGACCGAGAAGGTGATCGTCGAGGGCATCAACGTCGTGAAACGGCACACCAAGCCGAATCCGACGCTGGGCACGCCGGGTGGCATCGTGCAGCAGGAAGCCCCGCTGCACATTTCGAACATCGCGATTTTCAATCCCATGACTTCGAAGCCGGACCGTGTCGGCATCAAGACGCTGGAGGACGGCCGCAAGGTGCGCTTCTTCAAGTCGAACAACGAAGTTGTGGACGTCTGACAGGTAAGGCAGCAGCCATGGCGAGATTACAGGACTTTTATCGCGAGACCGTCGTCAAGCAGTTGATGACGCAGTTCCAGTACGGCTCCGTGATGGAGGTCCCGCGCATTACGAAGGTGACGATCAACATGGGCCTCGGCAAGGCACTCGGCGACAAGAAAGTCCTCGAGAGCGCAGTCGCCGAGCTGATGGAGATCAGCGGCCAGAAGCCGGTCATCACCAAGGCCCGCATGTCGATCGCGGCGTTCAAGGTTCGCGAGGGCTGGCCGGTCGGCGCAAAGGTCACGCTGCGTCGCGAGCGCATGTACGAATTCCTGGACCGGCTGATCAACATCGCGATGCCGCGTATTCGCGACTTTCGCGGCGTCAACGGCCGCGCGTTCGATGGCCGTGGCAACTACACGCTGGGCGTCAAGGAGCAGATCATCTTCCCGGAAATCGAGTACGACAAAGTCGACGCGATTCGCGGCATGGACATCTGCATTTCGACGACGGCAAAGACAGACGAGGAAGGCCGTGCGTTGCTGCAGGCGTTCCGGTTCCCGCTGAGAGGGTAAGCACATGGCGAAGACTTCGATGGTCAACCGCGAGCTGAAGCGCATCAAGCTGACGAAGAAATTCGCAGCCAAGCGCGCCGCGCTGAAAGCCGCGATCACCGATGAGAAGCTGTCGATGGAAGAGCGGGACGCCGCGCGCATCAGGCTGCAGAAGCTGCCGCGCGACTCCAGCAAGTCTCGCATTCGCAATCGCTGCCGTCTGACGGGTCGCGCTCACGGTTACTACCGCAAGTTCGGCCTCGGCCGCAATGAACTGCGTCGTCTCGCGATGGAAGGCCACGTGCCGGGCCTCGTGAAGGCGAGCTGGTAAGCGCCTCGGCGCACTACGAACAAGAGGCCAAGCCAATGAGTATGCAAGACCCCATCGCGGACATGTTCGTCCGGATTCGCAACGCGCAGGCGCGAGCGAAGCGCGAAACGCGCATCCCGACTTCGAAGAAGAAGCTCGCGATTGCCGAGGTGCTGAAGAACGAGGGCTACATCCAGGACTTCCACGTCGAAGGCGAGGGTGTGTCGTCGATGATTGTCGTCGAGCTGAAATATTTCGGCGGCCGCCCGGTCATCGAGAAGATCAGCCGCGTCAGCCGACCTGGCCTGCGTTCCTACAAGGGCTCCGAAAAGCTGCCGAAAGTGGTCGGTGGTCTCGGAATCGCGATCGTGTCGACGTCGCGCGGCTTGATGACCGATCGTCAGGCTCGCTCGCTCGGCATTGGCGGCGAAGTCATTTGTTCCGTGTACTAGAGAAGCATCCATGTCCCGCGTAGCAAAAAAACCGATCCCGCTGCCGACTGGCGTCCAGATCAATTTCCAGGGCAACCAGGTCCAGGTCAAAGGCCCGATGGGCACGCTGGCCATGCAGATTCACGACGACGTCAGCGCGAGCGTGACGGACGGCGTGCTGAACGTGACCGCTGCCAACGAGGCGCCGCGCGCCTGGGCACAGGCGGGCACCGCGCGCGCGCTGCTGAACAACATGGTGACGGGCGTGTCGCAGGGCTATCAGCGCAAGCTCGAAATCGTGGGCGTCGGCTACCGCGCGCAGGCAAAGGGCCCGGTGCTCAACCTGACGCTCGGCTATTCGCATCCCGTCGAGTTCGCGGTGCCAGAAGGCATCACGGTCGAGACGCCGACGCAGACCGAGATCCTGATCAAGGGTGTCGACAAACAGCAAGTCGGGCAGGTTGCGGCGAATATCCGCGCCTACCGCCGCCCCGAACCCTACAAGGGCAAGGGTGTGAAGTACGCAGGTGAACAGATCCTGCGCAAAGAGGCGAAGAAGACCTGAGCGAAATGCAATGAACAAGAAAGCAACGCGCCAGCGACGGGCCCAGAAGACTCGCCGCCATATTTCGGAGCTCGGAGCCACCAGGCTCTGCGTGCACCGGACACCCCGCCACATCTACGCGCAGGTTCTGTCTGCAGACGGTGGCACGGTCGTGGCGGCGGCATCGACCGTCGAAAAGAGCCTGCGCGAGTCGCTGGCCCACGGCGGCAACGTGGAAGCGGCCACGGTGGTTGGCAAACTGGTCGCCGAGCGGGCTATCGCCGCCGGCGTGCAGGAAGTCGCCTTCGACCGTTCGGGCTTCAAATACCATGGTCGCGTGAAAGCGCTGGCCGACGCAGCCCGTGAACACGGGCTCAAGTTCTAATTCCAGCGGCACGGTGCAGCTATGAGCATGAATGAGCATATCGGTGACAGCCCGGAAGGCTTCCAGGAAAAGCTGGTCGCGGTGAATCGCGTCGCCAAAGTCGTCAAGGGTGGTCGCATTTTCGGCTTCGCGGCCCTGACAGTGGTCGGCGACGGTGCCGGTCGTGTCGGCATGGGGCGCGGCAAGGCGCGTGAAGTGCCGGCGGCGATCCAGAAGGCGCTCGAGAACGCGCGTCGCAACATGACCACGATCGCACTGCGTGGCGACACGCTGCAGTATCCGGTCATTGGCGAGCACGGCGCTGCGAAGGTCTACATGCAGCCGGCTTCTCAGGGTACCGGCATCATTGCCGGCGGCCCGATGCGCGCGGTGTTCGAAGTGCTCGGCGTGCACAACGTGCTCGCGAAGTGCATCGGCTCGACGAATCCGATCAATGTCGTGCGGGCCACCATCAAGGGCCTGCAGGACATGGCATCGCCGGACTACGTTGCGTCCAAGCGCGGCAAGTCGGTTGACGAAATCCGGGGCTGATCAGATGAGCAACGGCAAGAAAATTCAGGTGAAGCTCATCAAGAGCACCGCTGGTCGCCTTGGCGCCCACCAGGATTGCGTGCGCGGGCTCGGCCTGCGCCGCATGCACCATACCGTGACCGTCGATGACACGCCCGCGAATCGCGGCATGATCAACAAGGTCCATTACCTGCTCGAAGTGAAAGAGGCGTGACATGCGTCTGAATACAATCAAGCCGGCGCCGGGCTCGAAAAAGCCCCGCAAGCGCCTCGGTCGAGGTATCGGCTCGGGTCTCGGCAAGACCGGTGGGCGTGGCCACAAGGGTCAGAAGGCCCGTGCCGGCGGCTACCACAAGGTGGGCTTCGAAGGCGGCCAGATGCCGCTGCAGCGCCGCCTGCCGAAGTTCGGCTTCAACTCCCCGATCGCGGACACGCACGACGAAATCCGTCTGCATGAGCTCGACAAGTTGAGCGGTCTCGAGGTCGATCTCGACGCGCTGCGCGCGGCCGGGCTGATTCGCCGCGATATCACCGACGTCAAGATCATCGCGCGTGGGGCGGTGAGCCGGGCGGTGACCGTGAAGGCAGGCATCAAGGTGACGAAGGGCGCGCGCGCGGCCATCGAAGCCGCCGGGGGCCGCGTCGAAGAGTAAGCCATGGCTACCGCGAGCAAAAATCTGCCCACCGTGATGGGCCAGGGCGGCAAACTGACGGAACTCCGTCAGCGGCTGCTGTTCCTGCTGGGCGCGTTGATCGTGTTCCGGGTGTGCTCGCACATCCCGGTGCCCGGTATCAATCCGTCCGCGCTCGCGGCGATGTTCGACCAGCAGCGCGGCACCATCCTCGACATGTTCAACATGTTCTCCGGTGGCTCGCTCGAGCGGTTCTCGGTGCTGGCGCTCGGCATCATGCCGTACATCTCGGCCTCGATCATTCTGCAGCTGCTGACATTCGTGCATCCGAAGCTCGAGCAGCTGAAGAAGGAAGGCGAGAACGGTCGCCGCAAGATCAACCAGTACACGCGCTACGCCACCGTTGTGCTTGCGACCTTCCAGGCGTTCGGCATTGCCGTGATGATGGAGTCGCAGACCAGCGCGGGCGTGAGCCTGGTGATGAATCCGGGGCTCGCTTTCAAGATCACCTGCGTCACGACGCTGGTCACCGGCACGCTGTTCCTGATGTGGCTCGGCGAGCAGGTCACCGAGCGAGGCGTCGGCAACGGCATTTCGATGATCATTTTCGCGGGCATCGCAGCTGGGCTTCCGGCCGCGGTCGGTGGCACGCTGGAACTCGCGCGGACGGGCGAAATGCACCTGTTCCTGATCTTCGCGCTGTTCGCGCTGGTCATCCTGATCACCGGTCTCGTCGTGTTCGTGGAACGCGGCCAGCGCCGAGTGACGGTGAACTATGCGAAGCAGCAGCGCAGCCGTCAGGGGTATACGCAGGCGCAGAGCAGCTACATCCCGCTGAAGCTGAACATGTCGGGCGTGATACCACCGATTTTCGCCTCGAGCATCATCCTGTTCCCGGGCACGATTGCCGGCTGGTTCGGCGACGCGCAGGGACTGACCTGGTTGCGCGATCTGGCCAGCACGCTCTCGCCGGGACAGCCGATTTACGTCATGCTATACGCGGCCGCGATTGTCTTCTTTGCGTTTTTCTACACCGCGATTGTGTTCAATCCGAAGGAAACCGCAGACAACCTGAAGAAATCCGGTGCCCTGGTGCCAGGCTTTCGCCCCGGCGAGCAGACGGCCCGATACATCGACGGCGTGATGACGCGGCTGACCGCCGCCGGCGCCATCTACATCACGCTGGTGTGCCTGCTGCCCGAATTGCTGATCCTCGAGTTCAACGTGCCGTTTTATTTTGGCGGTACCTCTCTGCTGATCATCGTCGTGGTCATCATGGATTTCATGGCGCAAGTGCAAGCCCACTTGATGTCGCACCAGTATGAAGGCCTGCTCAAGAAGGCCAATCTCAAGGGCTATGGGCGCCGGTAGGCGTCAACGAGGAATCGAGCAATGAAAGTACGCGCATCGATCAAGCCGCTTTGCCGCAATTGCCGGGTTATCCGGCGCAAGGGCACGGTTCGGATCATCTGCAAAGACCCCCGGCACAAGCAGCGCCAGGGTTGAGAGCAACAGTCAAGCGAGGTCTATGAGCTATGGCACGCGTCGCGGGTGTCAACATCCCAGATCGGAAACATACGGTGATCGCCCTGACCCATATCTATGGGATCGGACTCACGCGCGCGGGCAAAATCTGCACCGCCACGAGAATTCCGCCGGACACCAAGATCAAGGACCTGACGGAAGAGCAGATGGAAGCGCTGCGCACCGAGGTCGGCAAATTCACGGTGGAAGGCGATTTGCGTCGCGAAGTGTCCATGAGCATCAAACGCTTGATGGATCTCGGCGTCTATCGCGGAGTGCGGCATCGCCGTGGTCTGCCGGTGCGCGGTCAGCGCACGCGGACCAATGCGCGCACCCGCAAGGGCCCGCGCCGCGGCGTGGTCAAGAAATGATCGAGCAGGTTGAAGCGTAATGGCGACACAAAAAGACGCGGCTGCGGCCAAGGCCCGGAAACGGACCAAGAAAACGGTGGTGGAGGGCGTGGCGCACATCCATGCTTCGTTCAACAACACCATCATCACGATCACCGATCGCCAGGGCAACACGTTGGCCTGGGCGACGTCGGGTGGCAGCGGTTTCCGAGGTTCGCGCAAGAGCACGCCGTTCGCGGCGCAGGTTGCGGCCGAGAAACTGTCTCGTGTCATCGACGAGTTTGGTACGCAGACGCTGGATGTCTTCGTGAAAGGGCCCGGTCCGGGCCGTGAAAGCGCAGTGCGTTCGCTGAACGCCGCTGGCTTCAAGATCACGAACATCACGGACGTGACACCGATTCCGCACAATGGCTGCCGGCCGCCCAAGAAGCGCCGAGTCTAAGCATCGAGGATAAGGCATGGCGAGGTATCTAGGCCCGAAGTGCAAGCTGAGTCGTCGGCAAGGCACGGATCTGTCCCTGAAGAGCAGGGGACGGTCGATTGAGTCCAAATGTCAGCTCGACAAACCACCGGGGCAGCACGGCGACAACCGCAATCGTCGTCAGTCCGACTATGCAACCCAGCTGCGCGAAAAGCAGAAGCTGCGTTACATCTACGGCGTGCTCGAGCGGCAGTTCCGCAACTACTACGCGGAAGCCGCGCGCAAAAAAGGCGCCACGGGTGAGAACCTGCTGCAGCTGCTCGAATGCCGCCTGGACAACGTCGTCTATCGCATGGGCTTCGGCGCCACGCGGTCGGAGGCACGCCAGCTGGTCAGCCACAAGGCGATCATGGTGAACGGCGGCATCGTCAACATTCCGTCGTACCAGGTCAGCCCTCAGGACGTGATCGCGATTCGCGAACGTGCCAAGAAGCAGACCCGCATCGTGGATTCGCTGACGGTGGCCGAGCAGCTTGGTATTCCGGAATGGCTCGACGTCGACTCGAAGAAGATGCAGGGCATCTTCAAGAGTGTTCCGGAACGCAGCGACCTGCCGGCTGACATCAACGAATCCCTGGTCGTCGAGTTGTACTCGAAGTAGACGGGTTGAAGGAGAAAGACATGGTCGCAGCGGTGAGCGAACTACTGAAGCCGAAAATCGTCGACGTGCAGACGCTCGGCAGCAACACGGCGAAGATCACGCTGGAGCCCCTGAACCGGGGTTTCGGCCATACCCTGGGCAATGCGCTCCGTCGCGTGCTGCTATCTTCGATGACTGGCGCTGCCGTCGTCGAAGTCGAGATCGAAAACGTGTTGCATGAGTACACGACGATCGAAGGCGTGCAGGAAGACGTCACCGACATCCTGCTGAACCTGAAGGGTCTCGCGATCAAGATGCACGCGCGTGACGAAGCGACGCTGACCCTGAACAAGAAGGGTGCGGGCGCGGCGACGGCTGCGGACATCGTGCTGGATCACGACGTCGAAATCATCGACCCGGCGTTCCACATTGCGAGCCTCGGCGTCAACGGCGAACTGAACATGACGCTGAAGGTCGCTCGCGGTCGTGGCTACCATCCGGCGCTCGTGCGCGACAATCCGGAAGAAACGGAAACGTCGATTGGTCGTCTTCGACTCGACGCCTCGTTCAGCCCGGTGCGCCGCGTGGCCTACGAAGTGCAGAGCGCGCGCGTCGAGCAGCAGACCGACCTGGACAAACTGATCATCACCATTGAAACCAATGGCACGATCGACCCGGAATATGCGGTGCGCGAAGCGGCCGGCATTCTGCGCAGCCAGCTGTCGGTGTTCGTCGACCTGTCGGGCGAAGAGCGCGGCGGCGACAAGCCGAGCCGTCCGGAAGCGTCGGTCGATCCGATTCTCCTGCGCTCGATCGATGATCTCGAACTGACCGTGCGCTCCGCGAATTGCCTGAAGGCGGAGAGCATTTACTACATCGGCGATCTGATTCAGCGGACCGAGGTCGAGCTGTTGAAGACGCCGAATCTCGGCAAGAAGTCACTGACGGAAATCAAGGATGTCCTCGCGGCCCGCGGGCTGTCGCTGGGCATGCGGCTGGAGAACTGGCCACCGAAGGGGCTCTACGACCACGATCGCCTGTCGAATTGATGAGCCCGAACAGAGGTAGCAGAACATGAGGCACCAGAACGCAGGCCGGCACCTTGGCCGGACCAGCTCGCATCGCAAGGCGATGTTCAAGAACATGACGGTCTCGCTGATCCAGCACGAGATCATCCGCACGACGTTGCCGAAGGCCAAGGAACTGCGGCGTGAAGCCGAGCCCTTGATCACGCTGGCGAAGCGCGATTCAGTGGCAAACCGGCGCCTGGCGTTCAACCGTCTGCGCGATCGCGACGCGGTGACGAAGCTGTTCACCCAGCTCGGCCCGCGCTTCGAGAAGCGCCCGGGTGGTTACCTGCGCGTGCTGAAGTGCGGCTTCCGCCCCGGTGACAATGCACCGATGGCGATTGTCGAACTGCTGGATCGGCCGGTGGATGCCGCGCCGGCCGACGCCGAGTAGGCCCTGTCTGAACGAAACCCGCGCGGCGCCATCCGGCGTCGCGCTGTCCGCACGAGTTTTCAGCTTCCGCCCAGTTTTTCCTTCAACAGGTCGTTGACCTGCTGAGGGTTCGCCTTGCCCTGCGATTTCTTCATCACCTGGCCGACGAAGTAGCCGAACAGCTTGTCCTTGCCGGCGCGGTACTGCTCGACCTGTGATGGACTGTCGGCGATGACACCATCGATAAGCGCCGCGAGTGCGCCGATATCGTTGACCTGGCGCAGGCCCCGCGCCTCGATGACCTCGTCGGCGCTCCCTTCGCCCTGCCACATGGCCTCGAACACCTGCTTCGCCATCGAGCCTGACAGCGTGCCATCGCGCACGCGTGCAATGAGCAGCCCCAAGGCGGATGGCTCGACCGGGCAATGCGGGATTTCCATCCCGGCACGATTGAGGGCGGCGAAGACTTCGCCATTCAACCAGTTGGCGGCGGCGCGCGCGTCACCGGCGGCAGCGGCCAGGGCTTCGAAGTAGTCGGCCACCGCGCGATCCTGGGCGAGCGCGTCGGCATCCTGCACGTTGAGACCGTAGTCGGTGACATAGCGCTGCTGACGCGCCCACGGCAGTTCCGGCATCAGTGCGCGTTCGCGCTCGATTTGCGTCGGGGTCACGACGATGGGCAGCAGATCGGGATCGGGAAAATAGCGATAGTCGTGCGCATCTTCCTTGCTGCGCATGCTGCGGGTCTCGTCGCGGTCGGCGTCATACAGCCGGGTTTCCTGCACGACCTTGCCCCCGCTCTCGAGCAGGTCGATCTGACGCTCGACCTCGAAATTGATCGCCTTTTCGAGAAACCGGAAGGAGTTGAGGTTCTTGACCTCGGCCCGCGTGCCAAGCACTTCCGAGCCGGCCCGCCGCACCGACACGTTCGCGTCGCAGCGGAACGAGCCTTCCTGCATGTTGCCGTCGCAGATGCCGAGATAGCGCACCAGCATGTGCATCGTGCGCATGTACGCAACCGCTTCCTCCGCCGAGCGCAGATCAGGTTCGGACACCACCTCGAGCAGCGGCGTGCCGGCACGATTCAAATCGATTCCCGTCGCACCCGGATAGGCATCGTGGACGGACTTGCCGGCGTCCTCCTCGAGATGGGCGCGCGTCACGCGCACGACTTTCTCGCGTCCGTCGGCCAGCCGGATCGGCAGTCGGCCGCGCGCCACGATGGGCAGCTCGTACTGGCTGATCTGATAGCCCTTGGGCAGATCCGGATAGAAGTAATTCTTGCGCGCGAACACCGAACTCGGCGCGATTTCGGCGTGCAGGGCTAGGCCGAGCCTTATGGCCATCTCGACGACGCGGGCATTGAGCACCGGCAGCACGCCGGGCAGGCCGAGGTCGACCGCACAGGCCTGCGTGTTCGGCTCCGCGCCATAGGCGGTGGCGGCGCCGGAGAAGATCTTGCTGGCCGTTGCGAGCTGGACGTGGATCTCGAGGCCGATGACGGTTTCCCAACTCATGCGTGCGGTGGCCGGGCGAGATGCCAGGCGGTCTCCTGCTGGTACTGATGGGCGACGTTCAGCAAACGCGTCTCGTCGAAGTAATTGCCGATCAGCTGGACGCCGGCCGGCAGCCCGCCGATCAGACCGGCCGGCATCGACAGCGCCGGCAGGCCGGCGAGGTTCGCCGCGGTGGTGTACACATCGGAGAGATACATCGTCAGCGGATCGTCTGTTTTCTGTCCGAGTTCGAACGCGGTGGTCGGCGTCGTCGGGCCGAGAATCACGTCCACGCCTGCGAAGGCGCGCGTGAAGTCCTGCTGGATCAGCCGCCGCAGCTGCTGGGCCTTGCCGTAATAGGCGTCGTAGTAGCCGGCGGACAGCGCATAGGTGCCGACGAGGATTCGCCGTTTGACCTCTGCGCCGAAGCCTTCGGCGCGACTGCGCGTGTAGAGATCCGTGAGATCGCGCGGGTCGTCGCAGCGATGGCCGAAACGCACGCCATCGTAGCGCGACAGGTTGGACGAGCACTCGGCGGAGGCCACGACGTAGTACGCGGGTATCGCATAGCCTGCGTGCGGGAGGTCGACGCTGACGGTGTCGGCACCCAGTGCGCGCAAGACGCCGACCGCCGCGTCGACCGCCTCGCGCATCGCGGGGTCCAGCCCGGCGGCGAAATACTGCGTCGGGAGGCCGATGCGCAGCCCCGTCAACGGTTGCGCGAGCAGTCGTGTGAAGTCCTCCGCCGGCCGCTCGACCGACGTCGAATCGCGCGCGCAGTGGCCCGCCATCGCGTTCATCAGCAGGGCGAGATCGGCGGCCGTCAGCGCCATCGGACCACCCTGGTCCAGGCTTGAGGCAAACGCGATCATGCCCCAGCGGGAGACGCGGCCGTAGGTCGGCTTCAGGCCCGTGATGCCGCACAGCGCCGCTGGCTGGCGTATCGAACCGCCGGTGTCGGTGCCGGTAGCCACCGGCGCCAGGCGCGCGGCAACCGCGGCCGCCGAGCCGCCGGACGACCCGCCAGGCACCCGCGACAGGTCCCACGGGTTGCGGACCGGGCCGTACCAGCTCGTTTCGTTCGACGAGCCCATCGCGAACTCGTCCATGTTGGTCTTGCCGAGCATGACCATGCCGGCGCCCGTCAGCTTTTCGACGACCGTCGCGTCATACGGGGCGATGAAGTTGTCCAGCATCCGCGACGCGCACGAGGTGCGGATGCCGCGCGTGCAGAAGATGTCCTTGTTCGCATAGGGCACGCCGGTCAGCGGGCCCCCTTCGCCGCGGGCGAGCAGCGCATCGGCGCGGGCCGCAGCGGCGCGGGCTTCATCAGCGCAGACGGTGATGTAGCTGTTCAGCCCGGGGTCGAATTCAGCGATGCGAGCGAGATAGTGCTCCGTGATGTCGGCGCTCGAATAGCGCCCGGCCTTCAGATCGGCGGCAATGGCAGTGACGGTTTCGGCGAACATCGCAGCCCTACTCGATCACGCGCGGGACGAGATAGTAGCCCTCCTCGACCCGCGGCGCGCCGGCCTGCAGCGTCGCGCGATCGACGGTCTCGGTGACCAGGTCGGGCCGACAGGCGGCAACGGCGTCAATGGCGTGCGCCAGCGGCTCGATGCCGCTCGTGTCGACTTCGTTCATCGCTTCGATGTAGGTCAGGATCTGCGACAGCTGGCCGGCGTACCGCGCGACGTCGGCAGCGTCGATCCTGATGCGCGCCAGGCGCGCGATGCCCTCGATCTCAGTCGCACCAATGCTCATCGCCGGAATCCGTTATGTGTTGAAACGCAAGGGAAAAAACGTCTGTGCTCAGCTTGCCGAACGGGACGGCCGCTGCTACATTACGAACCGATTTTTTCAGCGCGTCACGCGCGGCGTGAAGCATCTTCAACCGCACGGGATGAGGGTGCAAACAGCCTCGTCGCGCGCGGGCGCAGTCTACCACGACCATTTCGAGTCTGTCGGCCTCACATTCCCGTCTTCACGCGAATCGTGCTGCGTCTTCAAAGCTCTGTTCCGAGCCAGGGAGCCTAGGGAATGTTCAAAATGCTGAGGGGCGTGTTCTCCAACGACCTGTCCATCGATCTGGGCACGGCGAACACGCTTATCTATGTACGCGGCAAGGGCATCGTGCTCAATGAGCCGTCGGTCGTTGCCATCAGGCGCGGCAAGGATTCGGGATCGAAGCAGATCGCGGCGGTCGGCATCGAGGCCAAGCGCATGCTGGGCCGCACGCCGGGCCATATCGAAGCCATCCGCCCGTTGAAGGACGGCGTGATCGCGGACTTCACGGTCACAGAAAAAATGCTCCAGCACTTCATCCGCAAGGTGCACGGCAATTCGATCTTCAAGCCGAGTCCGCGCGTGCTGGTCTGCGTGCCCTGCGGTTCGACGCAGGTCGAACGCCGTGCAATTCGCGAGTCGGCCGAAGGCGCGGGGGCCCGCGAGGTCTACCTGATCGAGGAGCCGATGTCGGCGGCCATTGGCGCCGGCATGCCGGTCAGCGATGCCAGCGGCTCGATGGTGCTCGACATTGGCGGCGGCACGACCGAAGTGGCGATCATCTCGCTGAACGGCATCGTGTACTCGGACTCGGTGCGTATCGGCGGCGATCGTTTCGACGACGCCATCGTCAACTACGTCCGCCGCAATTACGGCAGCCTGATCGGTGACGCGACTGCCGAGCGGATCAAGCACGAAATCGGTTGCGCCTATCCGAGCAACGAAGTGCGCGAAATCGAGATCAAGGGCCGCAACCTTGCCGAAGGTCTGCCGCGCAGTTTCACGCTGAACAGCAATGAAATTCTCGAAGCGCTGCAGGAGCCGCTGCAGGGCATCGTGCAGGCGGTGAAGACCGCACTGGAAAAAACGCCGCCCGAACTCGGGTCGGACGTCGCGGAACGCGGCATGGTGCTGACCGGCGGTGGCGCGCTGCTGCGCGATCTCGATCGCCTGCTGATGGAAGAAACCGGCCTGCCGGTGCTCGTCGCCGACGATCCGCTGACCTGCGTCGCGCGTGGTGGCGGGCGCGTGCTGGAGATGATCGAAGAGCACGGCCCGGAAATCCTGGCGCTGGAATAACAACGCCGCTGCCCGCGCACGGAGGGGCAAGTCCATCAAGCCGCTGTTCACAGATGCGCCATCGGTCACGGCCCGCTTCGTGGCCTGCCTGATCCTGTCGTTCCTGCTGATCTCGATCGACCACCGTCACCAGAATCTCTCCGCGCTGCGGGCGGCGCTGTCGATGGCGGTCTATCCGGTGCAGTACATCGTCACGCTGCCGGTGCGCCTGGTCGATGCGACCGCTGGCAATCTGCGTTCGCGCGACGCTCTGCAGGAAGACAACGATGCATTGCGTGCCGAGAACCTGATGCTGCGTGCACGCACGCAGCGCTATGCCGCGCTCGAACAGGAGAACCGCCGGTTGCGCGAACTGCTCGATTCCTCGCCGGTGCTCGGCGAGGAAGTCGTGGTGGCCAATGTCCTGGCGGTCGACTCGAATCCTGCCGCACGCCAGATCGTGATCAACAAGGGCAGTCGCCATCACATTTACGTCGGTCAGCCGATCGCGGACGCGCAGGGGGTGCTCGGCCAGGTCACCCAGGTCGGTCCGTTCTCGAGTACCGCCATGCTGATTTCGGATGCGCGACATGCGCTGCCGGTCCAGGTCAATCGCACGGGCCTGCGCGCGATCGCGGTTGGCGCCGGTGAATCGGACAGCCTGCTGCTCAGTTTCGTACCGACGAACGCAGACGTGGCGATCGGCGACCTCGTGGTCAGTTCCGGCCTCGACAAGCGCTTCCCGGCCGGCTACCCCGTCGGCAAGGTGCAGGACGTGTCGGTCGTGCCCGGCGAGCCGTTCTCGCGCATCGTCGTCGAGCCCGCCGCGCAGCTCGGGCGTTCGCGCGAGGTGCTGCTGGTGTGGCCGCAGTCGAAAGCGCAGGCAGCAGCGCCGCCCATGACGGCCACCACGCCATGATGCGGGGCCTGCGCTGGACCGGTGCCGTGGCGATCAGTGTCGTCGTTGCGTTTGCGCTCACGAGCGTGCCGCTGCCCGACTGGGCACATCCATGGCGGCCCGCGTGGGTGGCCATCGTCGTGATCTACTGGTGCCTCGCGATCCCCGAACGGATCGGCGTGCTCTTCGCCTGGTCCATGGGTCTGCTGCTCGATGTCATGCACGGCGCGATCCTTGGCCAGCACGCGCTGGGGCTCGCGTTCGTGGCCTATGTGACGGTGCTCTACCATCAGCAGGTGCGGGTGTTTCCCCTGATCCAGCAGTCTCTGGTCATCGGCTCGCTGGTGTTTCTGTATCTGGGCGCGATGCTGCTGACCTACAACCTGCTCGGTTCCAAACCCTACAGCTCACTCTATCTGCTCGGCGCCGTCACGAGCGCGTTGCTGTGGCCCTGGGCCTATATCGTGCTGCGCGACGTGCGCCGCAAGAGCTCGTTCTGATGGTCCTGATCCGCCTGCCAGGCGATGCCCCTCCCACGCGCCGCGGGCAGGGGGCGGCATGAGTTTCGGCCCGCGCATGAAGGAGCGGAGTCGCGAAGTCCAGATCTTCCATCGACGGATCATCGTCGCCGTGCTCGGCATGCTCGTGCTGCTCGGAGTGCTCGTCGCGCGGCTCGTCTATCTGCAACTGATGTCCCACGATCACTACACCACGCTGTCGTTGGAGAACCGGCTGCGGGTGTTGCCGATCGCGCCGACGCGTGGGCTCATCTACAGTCGCGACGGCGTGCTGCTCGCTGACAATCGCACGTCGTTCATGCTCGAAGTCGTGCCGGAGAAGGCGGGTGATATCGAACAGGCGGTCGGGCGCCTGCGCCAGTTCATCGAACTCGACGATGAACAGCTCGAGCGCTTCCGCACCGAACTGCGCCAGCGCCGGCGCTTCGATACCATTCCGCTGAAGAACAACCTGACCGAGCAGGAAGTCGCGGTGTTTTCGGTGAACCGTCAGCAGTTCCCCGGCTTCAACATTGCTGGCCGGCTCACGCGCTACTACCCGCTCGGCTCGCAGATGGCGGCCGTCGTCGGTTACGTCGGGCGCATCAATGAAGCCGAGCTCAAGCGCATCGACCCCGCCGACTACAGCGGCACGACGCATATCGGCAAGGAAGGCATCGAGCGTTCGTACGAGGACGTCTTGCACGGCACGGCCGGCTATCAGCAGGTCGAAGTCAACGCCGAGGGGCGGGTGCTGCGCGTCGTCGAGCGGTCCGCGCCGGTGCCGGGACGGGATCTGCATCTGTCGATCGACACCCGCCTGCAGGCCGCCGCGATCGATTCATTGCAGGGGCGCAAGGGCGCGATCGTCGCCATCGAGCCCGAGACCGGCGCGGTGCTCGCGTTCGTCAGCAACCCGAGCTTCGACCCGAACGAGTTCGTCAACGGCATCAGTACCCGTCTGTATCAAAGCCTTCGCGAATCGCCGGACCGCCCGCTGTTCAATCGCGCGCTGCAGGGCCTGTATCCGCCGGGCTCGACGGTGAAGCCGATGATGGCCGCCGGCGCCATCGAAACCGGCTTGCGGCAGGCGGGCGACCGGACCTACTGCCCGGGCTGGTTCCGCCTGCCGAACGTGTCGCACAAGTACCGCTGCTGGCAGAAGGTCGGCCACGGTGGCGTGGACCTCGTGCGCTCGCTCGCCGAGTCCTGCGACGTCTATTACTACGCGCTGGCGAAAGATCTCGGCATCGACCGCATGCATACGCTGCTGACGGACTTCGGTTTCGGCGTGCCGACCGGCGTCGATCTGCCGGGCGAACTGTCCGGACTGATGCCGTCTCGCGACTGGAAGAAGCGCGCGCGCAAGCAGCCCTGGTATCCGGGCGAGACGCTCGTCAACGGCATCGGACAGGGATTCATGCTGGCCACCCCACTGCAACTCGCCTATACCGCGTCGGTCGTCGCCAACCGCGGCCGCAAGATGAGTCCGCGCGTCGTGGCGCGCATCGAGGATCCGGCAACGGGCGAAGTCGAGCAGATCCAGGCCGTGGTCAGTCCGTCGGTGGCGATCGCCAAACCGGAAGCCTGGACCGCCGTCGTCAACGGCATGCACGAAGTCGTGCAGGGACAGCGGGGCACGGCGCGCGCCACGAGCGTCGGGGCCAGTTACCAGTTCGCCGGCAAGACCGGCACGGCGCAGCTGTTCGGCATCAAGCAGAACGTGACGCTGAAGAACGAGGACATCGTCAAACACCTGCGCGACCACGCCCTTTTCATTGCCTTCGCACCGCTCGAGCAGCCGCGGATCGCGCTTGGCATCATCGTCGAGAACGGCGAATCGGGCAGCAAGGCAGCCGCCCCGATCGCACGCGCGCTGTTCGATGCCTATTTTCTGACGACGGCGTACGGCAATGCGTCTGGGTAGAAGCGGCAATCTGCTGGTCGATTTGCACATCGACGCGCCGCTCATCGGCGGTGTGCTGCTGCTGTGCGCGGTCGGACTGTCCGTGCTTTACAGCGCGTCTG
This sequence comes from Gammaproteobacteria bacterium Ga0077536, assembly GCA_001464935.1. GTDB lineage: Bacteria > Pseudomonadota > Gammaproteobacteria. The sequence goes on along the minus strand of LNEL01000038.1, from coordinate 82,516 downwards.
ACCACTCGCTGGAAGTCGTCGGCAAGCAGGGCGTGCGCATGCTGATGGGGCTGACGTCCATGATCGCGATCGCGCAGCTGAGCCCACTGCGTCTCGCGCGCTGGTCGCCAATCATTTACACCCTGGGCATGGTGCTGCTGATCGCGACGGCGATCGTCGGCACCGGACGCGGCGCGCACCGCTGGCTCGAAATCGGCCCGTTGCGCTTTCAGCCGTCGGAGATCATGAAGCTGGCGGTGCCACTGACCGTCGCCTGGTTCCTCAGCGACAAACTGCTGCCGCCGCGTTTGTCGGTGATCGGGGCCACGCTTCTTATCGTGGTGATTCCCGGCGCCTTCATCATCGAGCAACCCGATCTGGGGACCGCAATCCTGGTGATGGCGGCCGGTCTGCTCGTGCTGTTCTTCGCCGGCATCTCTTGGCGCCTGATGGGAATCGCCACTGCGGTCGGCATCGTGTGCGCGCCGATAGGCTGGTACACGATGCACGACTACCAGCGCCAGCGCATCATCACGATGCTCGATCCGGCAGCCGATCCGCTCGGCGCCGGCTATCACATCATCCAGTCGACGATTGCGGTCGGCTCGGGCGGCTGGTCCGGCAAGGGCTGGCTGAACGGCACCCAGTCCCATCTCGAATTCCTGCCCGAGCGGGCCACCGACTTCATTTTCGCGGTCTATTGCGAGGAATTCGGGCTGCTCGGCGTACTGGTGCTGCTCGCCGCCTACCTGCTGGTGCTGATTCGTGGTATCACGATCTGCGTCAATGCGCAGGACGGATTCAGCCGCCTGATCGCCGCGAGCCTGACGTTCACCCTGTTCATCTACATCTTCGTCAACATGGGCATGGTCACCGGTCAGCTGCCGGTCGTCGGCGTGCCGTTGCCGCTGATCAGTTACGGAGGCACTTCCCTGGTGACGATCATGACGGGGCTGGGCATCCTGATGTCGATTCAAACCCATCGACGCTTTATTGTAGAATCGTGACACCACCAGATAGTGCGGTCGTCAAAACATCGCCAACCACATATCGATGATGAAAGCGTCTCCGGTCTTCAACGGCCTCCGGGCCCCGGGGCGCGCCCGCCGCCCCGCCACCTGGCTGGCCCTGCTGCTCGTCCTGTTCGCCAGTGCCGCATCGGCGGGTGGCCGACTCGACGCCGCCGAGGTCAACCGTTTCGTCAGCGAGATGAGCGAGCGGCACGGGTTCGACACCGCGGCCCTGGGTGCGCTGTTCGCGCGTGCGGGGCGCCTCGACAGCGTACTCGCCGCCATCTCGAAGCCTGCCGAGTACAAACCCTGGCACGCCTACCGCCCCATCTTTCTGACCCGCGATCGCGTCAATGGCGGCGTGACCTTCTGGCGCGAACACGAGACGGTGCTCGCCGACGCTGCCGCCGCCTCCGGTGTGCCGGCTGAAATCATCGTTGCGATCATCGGCGTCGAAACCTCGTACGGCCGCAATACCGGCAGCTATCGGGTGCTCGACGCGCTGGCCACGCTGGCCTTTCACTATCCCAAGCGCGCGCCGTTCTTCCGCAGCGAGCTCGAGAACTTCCTGCTGCTGACGCGCGAAGAGGGCATGGATCCGATGCAGCCGACCGGCTCCTATGCCGGCGCCATGGGTCTGCCGCAGTTCATGCCGAGCAGCTTCCGGCATTACGCGGTCGATTTCGACGCCGACGGCCGGCGCGATATCTGGCGCAACCCGCGCGACGCGATCGGCAGCGTCGGCAATTATCTCAAGGCGCACGGCTGGCGGGCCGGTGAAGCCATCGCGACGCCGGCGGCGCAGTCCGCGGCGAACGCAGCCCAGGTCAGCGCGACCGTCGATCTGACGCATTCGCTTGCCGAATACGCTGCTCTCGGCGTGCGGCCGCTGGAGGCGCTGGGTGCCGCGGCCGACGCCATTCCCGCCGTGCTGCTGGGCTATGAGAGCTCCGCCACCGCCACCGAATACTGGCTGGGTCTGCGCAACTTCTACGCGATCACGCGCTACAACCGCAGCCCCAAGTACGCGCTGGCCGTCGTGCAACTCGCCGAATCCATTGCCCGCGCGCGCGGCAAGGGGCCCGCGCCGTGACGGCGGCCGAGCGTGGCCGTCTCGCCATCCGTGTCCGGTTGGCCGCCCGCCTTTCCGCGATGCTGCTCGCCGCTCTGCTCGCGGGCTGCGGCATGTTCGGGTCGCGCGAGCCCGCGCCCGTGGGGATTCCGAAGGTGGCCGCCCCGAAGCCCGCGCCGGCTCCCGGTGCCGCCGGCGAACCGTTGAGCCGTTATGGCAATCCGGAGTTCTACGTCGTCGACGGCATTCGCTATGTGCCGCTGAAAACCTCGGCGGGCTATGTCGAGCGCGGCATTGCATCGTGGTATGGACCGGATTTCCACGGCGAGCTGACGTCGACCCGCGAATCCTATGACATGTACCAGATGAGCGGGGCGCACAAGACCTTGCCCTTGCCCTGCTGGGTCGAGGTCACGAACCTCGAGAATGGGCGCAAGGTGCGTCTGCGCCTGAACGACCGCGGCCCGTTCAAGGACAACCGGATCATCGACCTGTCCTATGCCGCGGCGCTGAAGCTCGATGTGGTGCAGAAGGGCACCGCATTCGTCGAAGTGCGCGCGGTCGCTGGCCCCAGCGGCGCACCGGTGCGCGTGGCCGCGGCCCCGGCGCCCGCGACTGGTACCACGCCCCGGATGTATCTGCAGGTCGGCGCTTTCGGCGAACGCGCGAACGCCGACCGGATGCGTCTCGAACTCGAGCCCGCGCTCGGTGCGCCGATCCGGGTGTTCGAGGACACGGCCCATGCACCGCCGCTGTACAAGGTGCAACTCGGCCCGATACGCGACGTCAACCATGCCGATCAGCTCGTGTCCGCGCTCGCCACGGTCGGCATCGCGACTCACCATTTCGTCAATCAGTGATCCCGCGCGCCCCGGTTCAGTGCGGCGCGCCGGACGGATCGAAACGCTCATGAAACGCAGCTTCAGCGCCCCGCTCCTCGCGCTCCTCGCACTCGTCGTCAACACGGTTCATGCCGCCGGGTTTCCGAACATTCCTGCGCCGCCCGATCTGGGCGTGAAGGCCTACATTCTCGTGGACTTCGATACGGGTGAAGTGCTGGCGGCGCAGGAACCCGACATGACGGTGGAGCCGGCGAGCCTCACCAAGATCATGACCGTTTATACGGTCGCCGATGCGCTGCGCAAGAAACTGATCAAGCTGGAAGATCAGACCGTCGTCAGCGAATACGCGTGGAAACAGGAAGGTTCGCGCATGTTCATCGATGTGAACAAACCGGTGACGGTCGATGAACTCCTGCATGGCGACATCATCCAGTCCGGCAATGATGCGAGCGTTGCGCTTGCCGAACATGTGTCGGGCACGGAGGAAACGTTCGCCACGGTGATGAACCAGCATGTCGCCACGCTCGGCATGAAGGGATCGAAGTTCGCCAACAGCACCGGCCTTCCCAACCCCGACACTTTCACGACGGCGCGCGACATGGCCACGCTGGCGCGCGCGCTGATTCATGATTTCCCGGACATCTATGCATTGTTCAAGATTCCGGAGTATCGCTACAACGGCATCACGCAGCGCAACCGCAACGGGTTGCTCGGCAAGGATCCGACGGTCGATGGCATGAAGACAGGCTACACCGAGTCGGCGGGATACTGTCTGGTCGCGTCGGCCAAACGCGACGGCATGCGGCTGATCTCCGTCGTGATGGGGGCAGCGTCGGACGGCGACCGTACCCGCGCAAGCCAGGCCCTGTTGAATTACGGCTTCCGCTTCTATGAAACCCGCAAGCTGTACGGAGCCGGTGCCAAGGTGGCCTCCGCGCGCGTCTGGCAGGGAGAAGTCGAGCAGGTCGACCTCGGCGTGCCACGCGATGTCTATGTGACTTTTCCGCGCGGCCGGTATGACGAACTCGACGCGAAGGCGGAAATCGGCAAGCAGATCACCGCCCCGATCACCGCCGGCCAGCAACTCGGTGTCGTGCGCGTCGCGCTCGAAGACGCGCCGGTGGCTACCGTCGCGCTCACCGCGCTCAAAGAGGTGCCCGAAGGCGGACTGGTCAGTCAGCTGATCGATCGCGTCATGATGATGCTGGAGTAGCAGGCCGGGCGCCGCGCGATGTCGCTGTGCTATCTCAACGGTGAATTCCTGCCGCTCGCGTCGGCCAAAGTGTCGGTGCTGGACCGCGGATTCATGTTCGGCGACGGCGTCTACGAAGTCATTCCCGTGTTCGCCGGCCGGCCGTTTCGTCTCGACGGGCATCTGGCGCGCCTCGCGCGCAGTCTCGCGGCGACAGGCATCCCGTCGCCGCTGTCTCCGGCCGCCTGGACCTCCCTGATCGAGCGGCTCGTCGCCGCCGAGCCGGCCCCCGCCCAGACCGTCTACGTGCAGATCACCCGCGGCGTCGCGCCGCGCCATCACCTGCCGCCACCGGGACTCGTGCCCACGGTGTTCGTGATGTCGACACCGCTGACGCCTGCCCCACCCGAGGCGACGGTGAGCATCGTGCTGCGCGAGGACTTTCGCTGGACGCGCTGCGACATCAAGTCGATTTCGCTACTCGGCAACGTCCTGCTGCGCCAGGACGCCGCGGCAGCCGGCGCCGACGAGGCCGTGCTGGTGCGCGAGGGCCTCATCACCGAAGGCGCGTCCAGCAATGTGTTCATGGTCCGCGCCGGCCGCATCCGCACGCCGCCGCTGTCGAACCACCTGTTGCCAGGCGTCACGCGCGACCTGATCGTGGAACTGATGGCGAACACCGCCGATGCCGTGCTCGAAGCCGACATCACACGCGAGGACCTGCTCGCCGCCGACGAAATCTGGCTCGCCAGTTCAGGGCGCGAACTGGCGCCGGTCAGTCACGTCGATGGTCAGGCCGTCGGCCATGCCTGCCCCGGCCCCGTGTATCGCCGGGTGGTCGAGCGCTATGCCGCGTTCAAGTCGTCCGGGCGGCTCGAGTAGGCCGTTATTTCGCCACCGAGAACACCGAGAACAGAGAGGGAATAAAAAGCAGAAGCTTTGGCGCGCAGCGACTGTTGGCGTCGAAAATTTCGAGGAAATTGCGGCCAATGCTGGGGGCACGGTCGCGTACTGTTTCAGCAAATTGTCATCCCTCGGTGTTCTCTGTGTTCTCGGTGGCGAAAAAGCTCAAGTCCGCAAGCCGACTCCGCGCTTCAACAGCCACAGGCTGAGCGCGAAGAGCGCCACGCAGAAGGCCAGAATCACCGCGAAGGCGACGCCGATGTCGATATCGCTGACGCCCAGCATGCCGTAGCGGAACGCATTGACCATGTAGAGTATCGGGTTGCCGAGCGAGACCGTCTGCCAGAACGACGACAGCATGTCGATCGAATAGAACACGCCGCCGAGGTAGGTCAGCGGCGTCAGGATGAAGGTCGGCACGATCGAGATGTCATCGAACTTCTTCGCGTACAGCGCGTTGATGAAGCCCGCGAGCGAGAACAGGGCGGCGGTCAGGATCACGACGGCCAGTGTCGTGAACCAGTGTTCGACGTGAATTTCGGTAAAGCACAGGGCGGTGGCCGTGACGACGACGCCGACCACGACGCCGCGCGCGATACCGCCGGCCACGAATCCCATCAGCAGCAGCAGATTCGGCATCGGCGACACCAGCAGCTCTTCGATGTGACGCTGGAACTTGGCTCCGAACAACGACGACACCACGTTCGAATAGGCGTTCGTGATCACCGACATCATGATCAGGCCCGGCGCGATGTACTGCATGTAATCGAAGCCGTGCATCTTCCCGATGCGGGGACCGATGAGATTGCCGAAGATCACGAAATACAGGGCCATCGTGATCGCCGGTGGCAGGATGGTCTGCAACCAGATGCGCGAAAAGCGGCTGATTTCCTTGTTCACCAGCGTCGAGAACGCGATGAAGTAACTGCGGGCGGAGATCACGGGTGGCATGGGCGTCGGCATCAGTCCTGCGGTTGAGGGGTGCGCTGGCCTTCCTGCACCATGTTGACGAACAGTTCCTCGAGCCGGTTCGCCTTGTTGCGCATGCTGACCACGGAGATGCCCTGCCCCGACAGGAAGGAAAACAGGTCGTTCAGCGAATATCGACGGTCCACGACGGCTTCGAGCGTCGTGCTGTCGATCAGGTGCAATGCGAAGTCCGGATGAGCCGGCACCGTCAACAGTGGCGCGCCGACGTCGAGCACGAAGGTTTCGGCATGCAGCGTGGCGAGCAGTTCCTTCATCGTCGTGTTCTCGACGATGCAGCCCCGGTCGATGATCGCGATATTGCGGCAGAGCAGTTCCGCTTCCTCGAGGTAGTGCGTGGTCAGGATCACCGTGGTGCCGCCGCGATTGAGTTCGGCCAGGAAATCCCACATCGAGCGCCGGACTTCGATGTCGACACCCGCGGTCGGTTCGTCGAGGATCAGCAGGCGCGGCTCGTGCACGAGTGCGCGGGCAATCATCAGCCGCCGCTTCATGCCGCCGGAGAGGGTCCGCGAGCGGTCCTTGCGCTTGTCCCACAGGCCCAGCAGGCGCAGATACTTCTCGGCCTGCTGGTGCGCGCGGGCACGCGGCAGGCCGTAGAAGCCCGCCTGGTTGACGACGATCTCCCACACCGTTTCGAACTGCGAGAAATTGAACTCCTGCGGCACGACGCCGAGCATCGATTTGGCGGTCTCGAAATCCTCGTCGACGTCCACGCCATACACCGCGATGGTGCCGGATGACTTGTTGACCAGCGAGGTGATGATGCCGATGGTGGTGGATTTTCCCGCGCCGTTCGGGCCGAGCAATGCGAAGAAGTCCCCGTCCGCGACGGTCAGGTCGATGCCCTTGAGCGCCTGATGGCCGTTGCCATAGGTTTTCTTCAGGCCGCGCAGTTCGAGTGCATTCATGAAGGATGTTCGTGGCGAAGTGATGCGGCGCGCGCCTGTGCGTCGCGTCGCAGGTTGCTCTACCAGCCGCCGCCCCGACCGATGGCGTCGATGATCTTCCGTCGTTGTGCGTCACCGACGGCCTGCAGCGCGAGCATCAGTTTGTTGTCATGGTTGATGATCAGCTGGAAGTAGCGCTTGGCGACACGTACCAGCGTGGTTCTGCCGTCGGCCCGGACATTCGCGTTGCGCTTGCCCGAACCTTCGGGCAGCAGCGCCTGCTCGCCGAAGTAATGGCCCTGGGTCAGGCGCGCGAGCACGACGATCTTGCCATCGTCGTCCATCACGAAGACTTCGGCCGCGCCGTCGAGGACGATGTACATCGAATCGCCTTCCTCGTCCTCGCGCAGGATGATGTCGCCTTCGTCATAGGTGATGGTTTCGGTCCAGTCGGAAACCCGTTCCAGATCGCGCGGGGCGAGACTGCGAAACAGGCGCACGCTGCGCAGGAGCATCCGCACACGGTCTTCGTCGGTTGCCTTTTCCGGGGTGCCGGACAGGCTGGTGTCCTCGGCCCTGGCGAGTCCGAGCGCCACGTTGCCCTTGGCAATCCGGAACAGCCGGCAGGCATTCAGCGCCCGGACGGTGGCGTTGCGACGGCCGGTGGAGCCGGGCAGCAGGGCCTGTTCACCGAAGAATTCGCCCGCCTTCAGCGTGGCGATGGTGATTTCCCGGCCGCCGACCGCCGTGATGCGGACGTCTACCGCGCCATCGAGCACGATGAACATGCAGTTGCCGATGTCGTTTTCGGCGACGATCAGCTCCCCGGGTTCATAGCCCACGACGATGTTGTCCGGGGCGTTGACGATGCGCTGAAGCTCGTCCGGCGTGAGCGAGCCGAAAATCGGCACCCGCCGCAGCAGATCGACGCTTGCGCGCAGCATCACCATGAAAGACTCCAGGCCTGGCCGTGACCGGCAGGGCTGGGAGTTTACAGCGCCGGCAGGGCTACCGGAACAACCAGCTGGCGACGCGCCTGAAGAAGCCGGGCGGAGGGGGCGTTTCGGGCGGCGGCGCGCGTGGCAGCAGCCGGTCGATGGCGGCCATCGCGATGGCTTCGGCTTCCTCACGGATGGACTCGACCGACAGTTCGAATTCCCGCTCGGCATGGGCCATCACGCGCTTGAGCACGAGCCGGTTTTCGGCCTTGCAGGCCTTGAAAAGGCTGCGGATTTCGGCGCGGATGTGGTGCGCGATCGCGGCCTGGTTGACCGTCACGGCGTTGCGCTTGAACACGTTGTAGATCTGCTGTCGGCCGTAATAGGAATAGAACGACACCACCTGGATGAGCAGGTTGCGGGCGGCCAGCAGCATGATGCCGTTGATGTGCTTGGCAACGTGCGGATTGCCGACCGCGTTGAAGATGGCATTCACGATTTCGATCAGATCGTTGGCCGGGACGAACATCACTTCGCTGTTGACGAGGAAGATGCCGTCGACCGTGGCCTGGACCTGACGCATCTTCTGTTCGAGTGCATGCAGTCGGTGCACCGCCTCCTCGACTTCGTGGATCAGGTTCATGCCGAGGATCGTCGTCACGCAGTCGTAGCGCTCACGCGCTTCGCGCAGGATGTCGTTGAGCTCCTGCAGTTCTTCGGTGCTGAAGCCGCTGACCAGATTGTCATAGAGATACTGGCTCGCGTGCACCAGCGCCGCATGCACCTGGTCGCGATATCCCTCGAGCACGCGCACTTCGTCGCGCGTGAGCCGGGTGACGTTGACGCGAAATTCGTAGCTCGAGAACAGCTGGTAAGCGGGCGAGTAGCCGTTCAGCAAATCGTGCAGGGCCGAGTAGCTGCCGATGGCTTCGGCGAAGATGAAGCGTTTGCGCAGATCGTCGTGTTCGGGCACGTAATGGAGCACGCGTGGAGCGGGCGCCGCCCCCGGATCCTGCTGGCGGTTCCGCTCCTGGTCGTCGACGAGCTGCACGGTCCGGTCGAACAGCTCCTGGGTGCGATCGCATTCGAGTGGCGCCACCACGACCCGCTCGCCACGATTGACGCGCGCGATCACCGCCAGGTCGATGGTGGTCTCGCTGACCGGCTCGTCCGGCGGGCGGGCGGAAGACAGGGCGAACGCGTGCATGGGGTCGGCAACGATTCCTGCAGGGGCCACTTGCCCGCGACCGGATCGGTCATGGGTCGGACCTATATAGCGGCCCCCGACGCACGCGCCCAACCTCGGGCACTGGAGCTGCGATGCGAATCACGCTTACATTAGGCGGATGGACAGTCCGAAGCTGATCGTGATGCGGCACGCGAAGACCAATGTCACGTCACCGTCCGGCGATGACGCGAGCCGGGCGCTGACACCGCGTGGCAGCGCGGACGCGCTCGCCATCGGCGGATGGCTGCATGGTCAGTATCCGGGGCTGTCGCGGATTGTCAGTTCGACCGCCCTGCGCACGCGCCAGACCGTCGCGGCGTTGACGGTCGCGTGGGGTCAGAGCCCGCCGGCCACGGTCTGGGAGCCCGCGCTCTATCTTGCGGATTTGACGACGCTGCTCGCCGTCATCGATGCGCACCGCAAGCAGACGGTGCTGCTCGTCGGCCACAATCCTGGGCTCGAAGATCTGGTGCGCTATCTCGTCCGCGACATCGAACAGCATGTCGGGACACCGAAGATCATGCCGACGAGCGCAGTCTACGTGCTGGACCTGCCGAGCCGACGGGGCACGCCTGCGCCGGGCGGCGCGGTGTTGCTCGCGCACATGCGCCCGAAATTCCTGCCGCCGTCATCGGCGTGAGACCGCCACGTCAGAAGTAGAGCACGACGGGAAAGACCAGCACCGCAATCACGTAGACTATCCACTCGAGATTGCGCTCGGCGAGCCAGCCGGTGAAATGCAGAATCAGCACCGCGATGGCGATGAGATAGAACATCCCGAACACAACATTGTCCATGCCCCAGCGCTCCCCACTTTATCCCGCCGATTCTAGAGGGCGGGCCAGCGGTAATCACCTGCAGCGTGCGGCATTGCGTGTCGCATCATGGCCGGTCGCCCGCGGCGGGGCGGCGCCGTGAGCGGCGCGGCATTGCTCGAGGCGCTCGGCGCGGCCGCCGGCGGACTGGTCTGCCTGGTCGGCGCCGGTGGCAAGAAGAGCACGATCTATCAGCTCGCCAATGCGTTCAGCGGCCGGCTCGGCATCACCGCGACCGCCCACATCGAACCGTTTCCGAAGACCTATGCCAGCGACGCCGTGGTGACGGAGGCGGCGGATATTGTCGGGCCGGTGTGCCGCGCAGCCGCCACCGTCCGGCGTCTCGCGTTCGCCAGGCCTTGCCCGAACCCTGGCCGGTTGCTCGGTGTGAGCTTCGATGAACTGGCCGCCATCCGGGCCCACGCCGGTTTCGAGTTGCTGCTGGTGAAAGCCGATGGTGCCCGCGGCCGCATCCTGAAAGCCCCGGCCCGGCACGAACCGGCGCTGCCGCCGGACGCGACCACCGTGATCGCGGTGGCGTCGGCCAGGGCCCTGGGTGCGCCGCTGGACGCGCGCATCGCGCACCGGCCCGAGCGGGTTGCCGCCGTCTGCGGGCTCGCCGAAGGTGAGCCCTTCGAGCCCCGTCACCTGGCTCGGCTGCTGTCGAGCCGGGAGGGCGCGCTGCAAGGGGTCGGCGACGCGCGCGTCGTGCCACTGATCAACATGGTCGACGACGAGGCGCTCGCGGCTGCGGCGCGCGATGCCGCCCGTGAGGCGCTGACGCTGACCGACCGCTACGCTTACGTCGTCCTGGCGTCGATGCGTCGCCCGCAGCCGATCGTCGAAATCGTCCGGCGCCAGCAGCCTGACGCGCCGCGATGAAGCGGCCTGCCGCGGCGTGGACCCGGTGCTTGCGGGCCCGCAGGGCGTTCCGCGCCGGACGCCATGCTGCTTTAAGATGAGGGCGTGCCACCCTGCGCGCGACCGGCGCCGGGCCTCAGGGCAGGCCGGGGCCGCAGATGAAAAAGGTGACGAGGGCCTGGATTGCGATGCCCTGAGCCCCATATTGTCCCCAGCCACACCTGTGACCGAGATGACATGACGACCAAGACTGAATCCGCCCTGACCTTTCCCTGCGATTTTCCGCTGAAGATCATGGGCCGGGCGAGTGAGGATTTCGACGCGCTGGTGGTCGGCATCGTGCTGCGCCACGTCGGAGCCGTGCGGGAAGGTGCGATCAGCGTGCGCGCCAGCAGCGGTGGCAGCTATGTGTCGGTGACCGTGACGGTGCAGGCGGAAAGCCAGGCGCAGCTCGACGCACTGTACCGGGAGCTGTCCGGCCACGAGCGCATCCTGATGGTGTTGTAGCGCGAATGAGCGCGGCCGCGTCTGCCTTCATCATCCGCGAACTCGGTCGCGTGCCGTATGTCGACACCTGGGAGCGGATGAAGGCCTTCGTCGATGCGCGCGACGCGCACACGCCGGACGAACTCTGGCTGCTCGAACACGACCCGGTGTATACCCTCGGCCTCGCCGGGGATCGGCGGCATGTGCTGAATCCCGGCGCGATCCCGATCGTCAATACGGACCGCGGCGGACAGGTGACCTATCACGGCCCCGGCCAGCTCGTCGCCTACACCCTGCTCGACATGAAGCGTCGCAGCCTCGGGCCACGCGAGCTGGTGCGCCTGCTCGAAGAAGCCGTGATTCGCGTGCTCGCCGTCCATGGGCTCGACGCCGCGCGTCGGCCGCGCGCACCCGGGGTGTACATCGGGGCGGCCAAGATCGCGTCGCTGGGCCTCCGGATTCGGCGTAACTGTTCGTATCATGGCCTCGCGCTCAACGTCGCGCCCGATCTCGCGCCGTTTCGCGGTATCAACCCCTGCGGCTATGAGGGACTTGCCGTGACCAGTCTCGCGGCGCTCGGCGTCAGCGTTTCGCTGCCCGCCGTGTCCCGGCAACTGGCGACGGCGCTGGCCGGGGTGCTCGGCGCAGATCGCGTGCCTGCTGCATCGGACGGGCGCGCGGCCGATAATGACACGACTACACCAGCCCCGACCGCGGGCGGAACGGAATCGACATGACCGATCAGACCATCAATCGCGCGCAGCGCGGCGCGAACAAAGTCGCGAAAATTCCGGTGAAGGTCGAGCCGACCGTCGGCCCGTTGCCGCGCAAGCCCGCCTGGATCAAGGCCAAGGCGCCGACCGATCCGCGCGTTGTCGCGCTGAAGCAGCTGTTGCGCGAGAAGTCGCTGCACACCGTCTGCGAAGAAGCGTCGTGCCCGAACCTCGGCGAATGTTTCGCCCACGGCACGGCCACGTTCATGATCATGGGCGCGCTGTGCACACGACGCTGCCCGTTCTGCGATGTCGCGCACGGCAAGCCGCTGCCCCTCGATCCGGACGAACCCGCGCATGTCGCCGAAGCGGTGGTGACGATGGGACTGCGTTACGTCGTGATCACCTCGGTCGATCGCGACGACCTGCGGGACGGCGGTGCGGCACATTTCGCCGCGTGCGTGACGGCCGTGCGCGCCGCGTCGCCACAGACGCGCATCGAGATCCTCGTGCCGGATTTCCGCGGCCGCATGACGCGCGCGCTCGATGGCCTCAGCGTGGCGCCGCCGGACGTGTTCAATCACAATCTCGAAACCGTGCCGCGCCTGTACCTGCAGGCGCGTCCGGGTTCCGACTACGCGTGGTCGCTCGATCTGATTCGCCAGTTCAAGGCCCGCTTCCCGGCGGTGCCGACGAAGTCCGGCCTGATGCTCGGTCTCGGCGAGGAAATCCCGGAAGTCGAAGCGGTGCTGCGCGATCTGCGCGCGCACGACTGCGACATGGTGACGATCGGGCAGTACCTGCAGCCCAGCCGATCGCATCTGCCCGTCGCGCGCTATGTCGATCCGTCCGAGTTCGTGGCGCTCGCCGACTACGGCCGCGCGCTCGGCTTCGACAACGTCGCCAGCGGCCCACTCGTGCGCTCGTCCTACCATGCGGATCGCCAGGCCGCGGGAGAAGCCATCGGCTAGCACCGGTGCGACAGTCTCCGCCGCGCGCGTCCGCGCCGTGCCCGTCCGACGGGCTGTCGCGCGCGGCACGCTGAAGCGCGGCGCGCCACGTCGACATGGATGTCCTGCTCACCTATCTCGCCAAAGGGCTGGTGTTGCCGCCGGCGGCGAACCTGTTGCTGCTGTTCGGGGCGTGGTGTCTGCGACGCTCGTGGCGACGGCTCGCCCGGGCGCTGGCGGCCTTTGCCATCGTGACGCTTTATGCGGGGTCGACGCCGCTCGGGGCGGCGCTGCTCGCCGAAGGCCTCGAAGCGACGCCGCCTTTCGATCTCGCCAGCGAGGCGACGCCGCGCATCGCGGCGATCGTCGTGCCCGGCACCGGCCGTTACACGAGTCCGCCGGAGTACGGTGCGGATACGGTCTCGAACCGCACCCTCGAACGCCTGCGTTACGCCGCGCGGGTGCATCGCACGACAGGCTGGCCGATTGCGACCGTGGGCGGCTCGCCACTCGACGACGCTTCGCCGGAAGGCGTGTTGATGGCCGAATCGCTGCAGGATGATTTCAATGTCCCGGTGCGCTGGATCGAACATCAGAGCCGCAACACGGCTGAGAACGCGCGCAACGCGCGGGCAATCATCGACGTCGACACGATTCTGCTGGTGACCCAGGCGATGGACATGCCGCGCGCTCGGCGGGCATTCGAAGCCGTGGGCTTCGAGGTGATCCCCGCGCCGATCGGCTTCGTGAATCGCCAGGGCGACTACGCCTTCAGTCCCTTCGATTTCGTTCCCGACGCCAACGCGCTGGCCGTCACGCGGGTGGCGCTGCACGAGTATCTCGGGCTGCTGTGGTATGCGCTGCGTTACTGAGCCGGACCGCTCGCCTGCCGGCGCGGGCATCAGTCGTCCGGCGTCCCGTCCTCCGTGCGCACTTCGTCGACGGTGGCTGTCACGGCGCCGCGGCCCAGTTGCGCAACGAGGTGCGCGCCGGGCGTGAACTGTGCGGCGTTGCGCGCAATGGCGCCTTGCGCGGTGCGGACGATGGCGTATCCCCGCTCGAGGGTCGCTGCGGGGCTCACGGCGCGCAGCGCGCGTTCGGTCTCTCTCAGACGCGCCTGCCGGCGTTCGAGCAGGGCAGGCATGGCGGCGTGCAGGCGGCGGGTTTGCGCGTCGAGCCGCGCGACCGCGAGCGTGAGGCGGCGGGCCGGCGTGACGGCGGACAGGGCGCTGACGGCCGCGGCCAGCCGCGAGCGGCGCAACTGAAGCACCGTGTCCAGCGCCTGCGGCAGGCGTCGCGACAGCTCGTCGAGCCGCTGCGCATGTTCCTCGAGACGGCGCCCGGGATGGCGCAGGCGCGCGACGTTCGCCTCGAGCCGCTGTCGTGCCAGCGCCAGCTGATGGCCCGCTGCGCGCCTGGCGCGCACCTCGAGAATGGCGAATCGCCGCAGCATCTCGCCGCGATCGGGCGCGCAGATCTCGGCCGCGGCCGACGGGGTCGGCGCGCGGACATCGGCGGCGAAATCCGTCAGCGTGAAATCGATTTCATGGCCGACGCCACTGACCACGGGGATGACGGACGCGCACACCGCGCGCACCACGGCCTCCTCGTTGAACGCCCACAGATCTTCCAGCGAGCCGCCGCCGCGCGCGACCAGCAGCACGTCGACCTCGGCGCGCCGGTTCGCGGCCCCCAGCGCGGCGACGATTGCCGGCACCGCCGCCGCGCCCTGCACCGCGCAGGGGTAGACGATCACGGGGATCCCCGGGTTGCGCCGCCCCAGCACGTGCAGGATGTCGCGCAAGGCCGCGCCGGTCCCCGAGGTCACCACGCCGATGGCCCGCGGCCACGCCGGCAACGGGCGCTTGTTCGCAGCATCGAACAGCCCTTCGGCGGCCAGCTTCTGCTTCAGCGCCTCGAACCGCAGTTGCAAGAGGCCCGCGCCGGCCGGTTCGAGGTGCTCGATGACGAGCTGGAACTCGCCGCGCGGTTCGTACATGCCCACGCGCGCATAGGCGAGCACCTGGCTGCCTTCGGTCACCTTGAAGCGCACCTGCTGTGTCCGCATGCGGAACATCGCGCAGCGCACCTGAGCGGAAGGGTCCTTGAGCGTGAAATACCAGTGGCCGGACGCCGGTCGCGCCAGGTTCGAGATTTCGCCCTCCAGCCACAGCGCGCCGAAGTTGCCCTCGATCACCGCGCGGACTTCGCGGTTGAGGCGGGAAACGGAGTAGATGTCACGGGCACCGGCGGTCATTCGCGCATTAAACCCCAATTCGCACCGGTCTGGCGCGCCCCGCCACGCCAGCTGCGTTTACCGCCCCCGCCCGGACCCCTATAATCGCCGTCCTTCCCACGCAGCAGAAACGGTGCCCGCCATGCGCATTTCGGGCGATGGTCTGACTTTCGATGACGTCCTCCTGCTTCCGGATTACTCCGAGGTACTCCCCCGCGACGTCAACCTCTCGACCCGCCTGACCCGCGGCATCGACCTGCAGATTCCCCTGATGGCCGCGGCGATGGACACCGTCACCGAAGCCAGGCTCGCGATCGCGCTGGCCCAGGAAGGCGGCATCGGCATCATTCACAAGAACATGCCGGCCGATGAGCAGGCGGCCCAGGTGCGGCAGGTCAAGAAGTTCGAGAGCGGCGTGATCCGCGACCCGATCACCGTCGCGCCCGACATGAGCATCGGCGAAGTGCTCGCGCTGACCCGCGCCCGGCGCATCTCCGGCGTGCCGGTGGTGGCCGATGGCAAGCTGATTGGCATCGTCACGAGCCGCGACCTGCGCTTCGAAACGCGGATGGATGCGCCGGTGCGCGAGATCATGACGCCGCAGGACCGGCTGATCACCGTGCCCGAAAACGCCGACAAGACCGATGTGATCGCGCTGCTGCACAAGCATCGCATCGAGAAGGTGCTGGTCGTCAACGACCAGTTCGCGCTGCGCGGCCTCATCACGGTCAAGGACATCCAGAAGGCCGACGAATTTCCGAACGCCTGCAAGGACGGCTACGAGCGCCTGCGCGTCGGCGCCGCGGTCGGCACCGGCTCGGGCACCTACGAGCGCATCGAGGCGCTGGTCGAAGCGGGCGTCGATGTCATCGTCGTCGACACCGCGCACGGCCACTCGCGCGGCGTGCTCGACACCGTGCGCTACACGAAGAAGAAGTTTCCCGACACGCAGGTCATCGGCGGCAACATCGCGACCGGTGCGGCGGCGCTGGCGCTGGCCGAGGCCGGTGCGGACGCGGTCAAGGTCGGCATCGGTCCGGGCTCGATCTGCACCACACGCATCGTCACGGGTGTGGGCGTGCCGCAGATCACCGCGGTGTCCGAAGTCGCCGCGGCGCTCGAGAAGTACGGCATCCCGCTGATTTCCGATGGCGGTATCCGCTACTCAGGCGATGTGACGAAGGTGCTGGTCGCCGGCGCGCATTCGGTGATGCTCGGCAGTCTGTTCGCCGGCACCGAAGAAGCGCCGGGCGAAGTCGAGCTCTACCAGGGGCGCTCGTACAAGTCGTATCGCGGCATGGGATCGCTCGGCGCGATGGCGCAGCGCCACGGTTCGTCCGACCGTTACTTCCAGGAAGGTGGCGACATCGAGAAGCTCGTGCCCGAAGGCATCGAAGGGCGCGTCCCGTACAAGGGTCCGCTGCGCAACATCGTCCAGCAGATGATCGGCGGCCTGCGTGCGGCGATGGGCTACACGGGTTGCCGCAACATCGAAGAACTGCGCACCAAGCCGAAGTTCGTGCGCGTGACACTCGCCGGCATGCGCGAAAGCCACGTGCACGACGTGCAGATCACCAAAGAAGCGCCGAACTACCGGGTGGATTGAAGCACGGTGAGCACTGCCCCAACGGATATCCATGCCGATCGCATTCTGATCCTCGACTTCGGCTCGCAGTACACCCAGCTCATCGCGCGCCGCGTGCGCGAGGCGCAGGTCTACTGCGAGATCAAGCCGTGGGACGTCTCGCCCGACATCATCCGCGCCTTCGGCGCGAAGGGCATCGTGCTGTCGGGCGGCCCGGAGTCCGTGACGGCGGCGGACGGGCCGACGGCACCTGCACTGGTCTTCGAACTCGGCGTGCCCGTGCTCGGCATCTGTTACGGCATGCAGACGATGGCGCAGCAGCTCGGCGGCGCGGTCGAGGCCTCGGCGACGCGCGAGTTCGGCTATGCGCGCGTGCGCGCCCGCGGCCATTCCACGCTGCTCCGCGACATCCAGGACGAGGTCAACGCCGAGAGCCACGGGCTGCTCGACGTCTGGATGAGCCATGGCGATCACGTCACGGCGCTGCCGCCCGGTTTCAAGTGCATCGCCTCGACCGACAGTTCGCCGTACGCCGGCATGGCCGACGAGGCGCGCCGCTACTATGCGCTGCAGTTCCATCCCGAAGTCACGCACACGAAGCAGGGCGCCGCGATCATGTCGCGCTTCGTCCACGACATCTGCGGCTGCCGCGCGCTGTGGAATGCCGCGAACATTGCGCAGGACGCCATTGCCCGCGCCCGCGAGCTGGTGGGCAGCGATCACGTGCTGCTCGGACTGTCGGGCGGTGTCGATTCCTCGGTCGTCGCCGCGCTGCTGCACCAGGCGATCGGCCCGCAGCTGACCTGCATCTTCGTCGACAACGGCCTGCTGCGCCTGAACGAAGCGACCGAAGTGATGGCGATGTTCAAGGCGCATCTCGGCGTGAACGTCATTTGCGTCGATGCGGAAAAGCGCTTCCTCGATGCGCTCGCAGGCGTCGACGACCCCGAACAGAAGCGCAAGGTCATCGGTCGCGTGTTCATCGAGGTCTTCGATGCCGAAGCGCACCGGATCGACGGCGTGCGGTGGCTCGCGCAGGGCACGATTTACCCGGACGTCATCGAATCGGCCGGTGCGTCGACCGGCAAGGCGCACGTCATCAAGTCGCATCACAATGTCGGCGGCCTGCCGGCGGAAATGAACCTCAAGCTGATCGAGCCGCTGAAGGAGCTGTTCAAGGACGAAGTGCGCCGCCTCGGCGTGCAGCTCGGCCTGAAACGCGAACTCGTCTACCGCCATCCGTTCCCGGGACCTGGGCTCGGTGTGCGCATCCTCGGGGAGATTCACAAGCCGTTTGCCGACTGTCTGCGCCGCGCGGATTCGATTTTCATCGAGGAACTGCGCAAGCACGATCTCTACGACCGCGTCAGCCAGGCATTCGCGGTGTTCCTGCCGGTGAAGTCGGTCGGCGTCCAGGGCGATGCCCGTCGCTACGATCACGTGATCGCGCTGCGCGCGGTCGAAACCATCGACTTCATGACCGCCCACTGGGCGCACCTGCCGTACGAGTTCCTCGATCACGTCTCGACCCGCATCATCAACGAAGTGCCGGGCGTCTCGCGCGTGGTCTACGACATCTCGGGCAAGCCGCCGGCGACGATCGAGTGGGAGTGACGCCACGTCGTCCCACGGCGTTTTCGAGCATCCCAAGACAACCCCGATACCCGGTCGGAGCAATGACTCGGCGTCTCTCCGGAAGTGCCAAACGACGCAGCGGCGTCGAGTGCGTCCTGATGGTGAACCTCACGCCCTCCTGACGGTCCCGCCGGGAATCCCCTTGCCGATATCGCGCAGCGGGTGGCGGTATCCCGTCCTTCACCGGCAGCACTGATCGGTCATTTCAGCGCATCGGGCCGGCGCTGGGCGCTCGGGTGCCAGCCTGCGGCGTGGAACACGCAAGCCAGGCGGCGCGAACAGTCACCCGGCCAGTGCTCGTCGACGGTCAGACAGGGCGGCAATCGAGTCTGCCGAAATGACTGTCGGTTGCATGGCCCCCAATCGCTCCAGCCCCACCGAACCCGTGGTCGTTGTCGTCGACGGGATCGCAAGTGACGGTCAAGCGACTGGCCCGGCCATGCCCGGCTTGCGCTTCAAGCGGGTTCGGGCGCTTCAATCGCTTCAGTGACGGGTGCAGCCATACCGGTCTGCGTCAGCGCGCCGCCAACTGTACGGTAGGACACATACAGACCCCGGACCCTTGTGTCAGCATCGCCCGAAGTTGGGGGTGGCCTCAAACAAAAACGAGCTCAGGAGCGACGACTTCGAGCGGAAAATCACATGAGCATCAGCAGAACTTCTCCGCAGCCGCTGGCCAAGTTGCGCACTGGAATCGAAGGATTCGATTACCTGAGCCATGGCGGACTCCCCCAGTACCGCACGAGTCTGCTCCTCGGCGGCCCGGGGGCCGGCAAGACCGTATTCGCACTGCAGTGCCTGGTGAATGCGGCCCGCGAACGTCGGACGCCCGGGATCTTCGTCGCGTTCGAGGAAAGCGCGAGTCAGATCATTGCCAACGGCAACACGTTCGACTGGGGACTGACGGGCCTGACCTCCCGGCAGCTGTTCATCATGGACGCCCATTTGTCGCCCTCGCTCATCAAGGCCGGCGACTTCGACCTGGTGGGGATGCTCGCGATGCTCGCGGCGAAGAAGCAGGAGATCGGCGCGCAGTGGATCGTGTTCGACGGCATCGATGTCCTGCTGACGTTGCTGCAGGATCCGTCCGCCGAGATGCGCGAGCTCTATCGCCTGCGCGATTGGCTCGTCGACAATGCCTTGACCGCGATTGTCACGGCCAAGACGCAGAGCAGTGCGAGCGAGACCCCGCACTACGGCTTCCTGCAGTTCATGGTCGATTGCGTCGTGCGGCTCGAACGGCACCAGGAAGATCGCATTTCGGTACAGACGCTGCAGATCACGAAGTATCGCGGGTCGGGTTTCGCGTCCGCCGAGTTTCCGGTCAGCTTCGGTCCATCGGGCATCGAGGTAGGGGCCACCAAGGCACCGGACATCGGACACAAGGCACCGACGCAGCGGCTCAGTGCGGGCTTCGATCGACTCGACGCCATGCTCGGCGGCGGTGTGTTTCGCGGCAGCAGCACACTCATCACCGGGGTGCCGGGCACGTCCAAGACCACCCTCGCGGGAAAGTTCATCGAGGCCGCCTGTCAGCGCGGGGAGCGTTCGCTGTTCGTCAGCTTTGACGAGAGCGCCGGGCAGATCATGCGCAATCTGTCGTCCGTCGGCATCGCGCTCAAGCCACATCTCAAATCCGGCCTGTTGCGAATGCATTCGGCCCGCACCGAGGGCATCAGTGCGGAAGAGCATCTGCTGAGGATCAGTGCGCTGATCCGCGACCATCGGACGCAGTGCATGGTGATCGATCCGTTGACGGCAATTGCCAAGGGGGGCGCGCTGGGCGCGGCACGCACGGTCGCCAACCGGCTCATCTACCGGGTCAAGGACGAGGAAATCACTTTGATGGTGACGGCACTCAGCGAGACCGACGGGCCGGGCGGTGAGGCCACGGATCTGCAGATCTCGACCGTTGCGGATACGTGGATCCACCTGTCCTACCTGGTTCGAGGTGGTGAACGCAACCGCGCCCTGACTATCGTCAAGTCGCGCGGCACCTCGCATTCCAACCAGGTGCGCGAGCTGATCCTGAGCGATGCGGGTCCGTCGCTGTCCGACGTCTACACCGCCGGTGGGGAGGTGTTGATGGGGACCCTGCGCTGGGAGAAGGAGGCCGAGGTGAAGGCCCTGCAGCTCCGGCACCGCGCCGAGTCCGATCACAGACGCCGCGAACTGCAGTTTGCGGAAGCCAACACGACCGCCCAGATCAAGGCGTTGCAGCTGGATCTGGAGCGGCAACGTGCCGCACTGGCGCTGCACTCCGGCGAAGACACCATCCACACGGCTTCGTCGAACCTGCGGGAGCGGGAACTGCGCAAGAGGCGCGGTGCGGACCCCTCGAGAACATCGGCGAGGAAGCTGACCAACGGAGTCACGAAGTGAGCCCGCGCAAAGGCAAGGCAACCCCGGCGCAATACTCGACGGTCGTCGTGCTACGTCTGTATGTCGTCGGCGGCGCGCCGAACTCGATCCAGGCCATCGCGAATCTCGAGGCCATCTGTGCCGAGTACCTGGTGGACGGGCATCGGCTGGAGGTCGTCGATGTACTCGACAACCCGCGGCGTGCCATGGCCGAAGGCGTGCTCGTGACGCCCAGTCTGGCCAAACTGTCGCCCCTCCCCGCGGCGCAGGTGGTCGGCAACCTCAGTGACAAGAAGCGCGTCCTGCTTGCACTCGGGCTGAAACCTCATGGCAAATGACGGCGCAGCGGCGAGCGTCCCGACAAGGCGCCTGTCGCCGGGATTGCAGCGGGTGCTGCGCCAGCTGCCGATGGGAGCACCGGAGCTGTGGGCCATCGAGGCGGGCGAGATCGATGCTGTCATCGACTATGGCAGTGCCAACGCAATCCTGTTTCCTGACGCGCGACGTGCGCTGCGCGACCGTGGCAAACGTACGGCCGCGGCTGAGCACAGGGCAAGGTGTGCGCTGCCAAGACGTAACGGCGTGCTCGCCGCCGTGCACGGCGCGGCGTATCGGCGCTTGATGCCCGCTCTCGAGCCGGTCCTGCTCGAAGCTGGCGATGTGCTGCATGAGGCCGGCGCCCCCATCCGGCACGTCTACTTCCCGGTCGATTGCGTTATCTGCCTGTTGACGACGATCGATGGCCCGCAAACGGTCGCGACCGGACTGGTCGGTCACGAGGGCATGGCGGGCATCCCGCTGGCACTCGAAGTCGGCGTGTCAGCGGTTCGCGCCGAGGTGCAGGTCTCCGGGACCGCTTTGCGCATGGCCGCTACGCCGTTCACGAACGAACTCAAACGCGGGCCGCAACTGCGTCGCCAGCTCTACCGCTATGTGCAGATGGAGTTGACCCAGGCCAGACTGATGGCCGCCTGCATTGCTTCGCATCACTTCGAGCAGCGGCTGGCCAGCTGGTTTTTGATGATCGCTGATCGAGCCAGTGTGCCGGAGATGTGCCTGACGCAGGAGCAGCTGGCCGCCGCGTTGAACGTCAGACGCGTCTCGGTCACGCTGGCCTCAGGCTCGCTGCGTTCATGTGGCCTGATCAGCTATCACCGCGGCAGGATCGCGATCCTCGACCGCGCAGGGCTCGAACGGGCGTCATGCGGTTGCTGGCGGCCCGTCGAAGCGACGACCCGGCACGACGACTGAATCGGTCGTGTGGTGCACGGCCAGTGGCGTTTGCACCTCGACCTGCGGGTGAACCACCGCTAGCGCTTCGCTCAGGATGCGCCGTCGACGGACATGCCGCGCGCCAATGTGCCAGGTCCGTGCGCCGCCATGCGGCAATCCCCGACTCTACGCGTCCAGTGACGTCAAGCACCCGGCACGCAAGCAGGCCATCCCATGCCGGTCGCGCTGGACGCGGACTTCGTCATTTGCGAATCTGGACAGCCTGATTGGCCAGAGTCCGGCCCGCGGTGGCGATGAATTGCGACATGTCTGCGATGCAAGATTCAGTGCGATTCCTGTCAATGGCTGTGATCGCCCGTTGATGAGCAGCCTGATGTAATGGGCGCCCCCCGCCGCCACTGATGGCCCTCAGCACCCCCGCCACGCTCGCCCTCGCCAGGCTCGCCGTGCCGTTCGAACTGCACACCTATACATACGATCCCGACGCCGAGCGCGTCGGCCTGCACGCCGCCGAGTCGCTCGGCGAACCGCCGCAGCGCGTCCTGAAGACCCTGATCGCGCAGGTCGACGGCAAGCCCGTGTGCCTCGTGCTGCCGTCGGATCGCGAGGCGAGCATGAAGAAAGTCGCGGCGGCTTTCGGCGGCAAGAGTGCTTCGATGATGCCCGTGCCCGACGCCGAGCGGATCACGGGTTACCGGGTCGGAGGCGTGAGCCCCTTCGGGCAGAAAAGGAAACTGCGCACGGTCGTCGAGGCGTCGGCCCTGCAGGAAGCGCAGATTTACGTCAACGGCGGGCAGCGCGGCCTGCAGGTGAAGATGGCGCCGGCGGATCTCCTGCGCGCGGCCGAGGCGCTGTCCGCCGTCATCGTGACCTGATCGTGATCCGCTGAGCGGGGCGTCCAGGCACGGCGAATCCGGGCCTCCGGGATTACTTCCGGATTTCCGTCGTGTTTGTCAGAGACGACTCGCTCGACACGTGAAAACTTCACGAATCCTCGTGAATTTGGCCGATTAGGGCAATTTTCCGCATTGCAGTAAACTCGCCCGATGGCTGCCAAATTCTTTTCCCTGCCCGATTTCCAGTCGGCGCGCCGTGACGTGCCCGCCGGCATCGTCGTTTTTCTTGTTGCCTTACCGTTGTGTCTGGGCATCGCGCTGGCATCAGGCGCGCCGCTGTTCGCCGGCATCGTCGCCGGCGTGGTGGGCGGCATCGTGCTGGCCTTCTGCTCGGGCTCGGAACTGAGCGTCAGCGGGCCCGCCGCCGGCCTGACCGTCATCGTCGCGAGCGCCATCGCGAGCCTCGGCAGTTTCGAGGTGTTCACGGTGGCGGTGCTGCTGTCGGGTGTACTCCAGCTCGGCCTGGGACTGGCCCGGGCCGGCGTCATCGGCGACTACATCCCGAACAGCGTCATCAAGGGCATGCTCGCGGCGATCGGCATCGTGATCATCCTCAAACAGATCCCCCACGCGCTCGGCAACGATCTCGGTTTCCTGGGCGACGAGTCGTTCCGGCAGGCCGGTCAGCCGAACACGCTGACGGAGCTGCTCGCGACGCTGATGTCGCCCAGTCCCGGCGCGATTGCGATCAGCGCGGTCGCGCTGACGCTGATGTTGCTGTGGGAACGGCCGGTGATCAAAAAACGCGCCTGGGCCGCCGTCCTGCCGGCGCCCCTGGCGTGCGTCATCGTCGGCACCCTGATGAACGAGGCGTTCGGACTGCTGCTACCGTCCTGGCAGATGACGGCCGCGAAGCAGCAGCTCGTGCAGCTGCCCGTCGTGCAGTCGGTGACGGACTTCGCCGGCATGTTCACCATGCCCGCCTGGTCGGCGATACTCAGGCCCGATGTCTGGCTCGTGGCGGCCACCATTGCGATCGTAGGATCCATCGAAACCCTGCTGTGTATCGAGGCCACCGACAAGCTCGATCCTGAAATGCGCATTTCCGATCCGAACCGTGAACTGCGCGGCCAGGGCATCGGCAACGTGTTCTGCGGTTTGCTCGGCGGTCTGCCGATCACGTCCGTGATCGTGCGCAGCTCGGCGAATGTCTACGCCGGCGCCCGCACCCGCCTGTCCACGCTCGTGCACGGTGTCGTGTTGCTGCTCGCGGTCGTGTTCCTCGGGGCCGCCCTGAACCATGTGCCCCTGGCGACGCTCGCGACCGTGCTCGTGGCCGTCGGTTACAAACTTTCGTCACGCAAGATCATCATCGGCATGTGGCAGCAGGGCCTCACGCAGTTCATTCCGTTCGCCGTGACGCTGGTGGCGATCGTGTTCACCGACCTGTTGAAGGGCATCGCCATCGGTCTGCTGACCGGCCTGTTCTTCGTCATCCGGTCGAACTATCACGCCGCCATCACGATCGTGAATCAGGACAAGTCCTGGCTGATGCGCTTCAACAAGGACATGTCGTTCATCCACAAGGCGGAACTGAAGCGCAAGCTGCGCGACATTCCGGACGGCGCGCATCTGATTGTCGACGGCACCAAGGCGCTGTACGTGGATGGCGACATCTATGAGACCCTGCGCGAGTACGAGGCGGGCACGTCGTTCCGGAACATCACGGTCGAGTACCACCATTTCTTCGAGAAGCAGCTGGTCAGGACCTGACCACCGGGGAGCCATCGTGACGGATTCGTACAAACGCCTACTGCTGAACAACCAGGCCTGGGTCCAGGACAAGCTGGCGCTGCGTCCCGATTTCTTCACGCGCAATTCGGGCGTGCAGAAGCCGGAATACCTGTGGATAGGCTGCTCGGACAGCCGGGTGCCGGCCGAGGAAGTCACCGGCGTTGAACCCGGCGAGCTGTTCGTGCACCGCAATGTCGCCAACCTGGTGGTGCACACCGACTTCAACATGCTGTCCGTCGTGCAGTACGCGGTCGAAGTGCTGAAGGTCAAGCACGTGATCGTCTGCGGTCACTACGGCTGCGGTGGCGTGCGCGCGGCGATGTCGCGCAACCATCTCGGACTGATCAACAAGTGGCTGCGCCATCTGAAGGACATCTACCGCCTGCACGCGACCGAGCTCGACGCGATGCCGGACGAGGAGCGGCGCTATGAACGGCTGATCGAACTGAACGTGTTCGAACAGGTACACCATCTTGCCGAACTCTCCTTCGTGCAGCTCGCGTGGAAGCGCGAACAGCGTCCGACGCTGCACGGCTGGATCTATGACATCCACACCGGCTATCTGAAGCAGATCGCCAAAGTCGACCCCGGCCACCTGCCGCACGAAATCTTCGTCTACGAGTTTCCGGACGAACCCGGCCCGTAAGGCGTCGGGCCGCTGGGCGCCGGGCGGCACGACCGGCCCGGCCTGCCTTACCTGGCCGGCGCCTGCCGTTCGACCAGTGCGCTCACGAGCGGATTCGGGAACTGCCGTTTCAGTACGATGGCGTAAAAACTCTCCTTGACCGACGGGATCTGGCAGTGCTCCACGAGCACGCGGGCCTTGAGTTCGTCGCGCACCACGATAGGCGGCACCAGCGTCACGGCATCGTGTTCACGGGCCATCAGGCGCAGCATCGCCATGTCGTCGACTTCGGCGAGAATGATGGGGCGGATGCCGGCGAGTTCGAGCAGGCGATCGAACGCCATCCGCAGTTCACTGTCGGGGCCCGGCAACAGCACCGGCTCATGCCGCAGATCGTCCGGAAAGCGGAATGGCTTGCGCCGTCGGCGCGGCTTGCCGACGAGGCTCACACTCTGTTCGTTCAGCAGGTAGTGGCGCAACGGCGTCCGCGCGTCGCGTGGCACAGCAGAGTTCGACAGCACCACGTCCATCGCATGCGACTCGAGCTGGGCGAGCAGGTCGCGCATCGCACCGGAACGTACGACGATCTCCACGTCGTCCCGTCCGATCAATGGCCGCAGGAAGTCGAGCTGGAAGTTGCGAGACAGGGTCGTCAGCGACCCGAGCGTCAACATCCGGCGACGGTCGACCGGACGGCCCTGCAAGGTGCTCAGCAGTTCGGCGCCGGCACTGAACACGGTGTCCGCATAGTCGAGTGCGATGCGCCCGGCTTCAGTCAGCTTCAGACGTTTGCCGATCCGCTCGAACAGCGGATGGCCGATCTGCGCCTCCAGTTTCTGCACCTGGACCGACAGCGCCGACTGCGACAGGTGCAGGCGTGTGGCGGCACGCGTGAGACTGCCTTCATGGGCGACGACCCAGAAGTAGCGCAGGTGGTTGTAGTTGAGATCGCGCATGGGTGTGCTGCTCCGTGATGGATCCTCCCGGGTTCCACTGCGTTGCATCCGGGCTCCACCGCGCTTTCGTGACAGCGGGCGAGGCAGGCGCCAGATGACCGTTGGGCTGACGCAGGAACCGCTGCATCGCTCTCTTTGCGGGCCTTCAATCACCCAGAACACCGATCCCGATCGACGATGTGCTCGCCATGACGACGCACGCGTTGGGTTTCCTGCGTCAGCCCAATCGATGACTGGCGTGGGTGCTCGAACCGCGATGATGCCGCCACGCGCCTGATCTCGACGCCCGGCCCCGACGGCAATGACCGACGTTCAGCGCCCGATAGCTATTTTCATAAAAACGAACAAGTAAATGCAATCTATCCGTTTTATGCGAGAAGCCCGGATCCGTATAAAGGCGGCCGTCATCAACTTCGGGGGAGACGGCCATCATGCAGACACCCTTCCTGTGGCTGGTCCTGTCAGGACCGGCAGCCTTCGCGATGCTCGCGTTGGCAGGTTCTCGCGCTGGTCGCGACGCGGGGCGTGCCGCCATCGTCGTCGCCGCGTTCACGCTGGCATGCGCCGCTGCGGCCGGCGCGGCGGTGGCCTTGTCCGGCGACTGGTCGACGCCGCTGCTGGGCGCGGTTGGTATCGGGTTCAGCCTGTACCTCGACGCGCTCAGCGCGGCGATGTTCGGCCTGGTGTCGTTCATCGGACTCATCGTGGTGCGCTACAGCCGGCACTATCTTGCCGGCGACCCGGCGCAGGACCGCTTCATCCGGCAACTGTGTCTGACCCTGGCCGCGGTCCTGACGCTGATCGTGGCCGGCAATCTGTTCCTGTTCGCGTTCGCATGGGTCGCCACCAGCCTGGGCCTGCATGGCCTGCTGACCTTCTATCGCGATCGCCCGGCTGCGCTGCTCGCGGCCCGCAAGAAATTCATTGCCAGCCGGCTCGGCGATGCCTGCCTGCTCGGCGCCATGGGCTGCGTCTATGCCCAAATCGGCAGTCTCGACTACGCGGCGATCGAGGCCGGTGTCGCCGCCCATCTCGCCGGGGGCAACGGGGACAGCCGGCTGCCGCTCGCGGCACTGCTGCTCGCGGGTGCGGCGCTGCTGAAGTCCGCACAGTTCCCGCTGCACGGCTGGCTGCTCGAGGTGATGGAGACGCCGACGCCCGTGTCCGCGCTGCTGCACGCCGGCATCATCAACGCCGGCGGGTTTCTGGTCCTGCGCTTCGCGCATCTGATCAGTGTCGATGGCGCAGCCCTTGAACTGCTCGCCCTGATGGGTGGCTTCACCGCCCTGTTCGGATCCGTGGTGATGCTGACGCAGACTTCGATCAAGGTCGCGCTCGCCTACTCCACGATTGCGCAGATGGGTTTCATGATGCTGCAGTGTGGGCTCGGCGCATTCAGCGCGGCGCTGCTGCACATCGTTGCGCACTCGCTGTACAAGGCGCATGCCTTCCTGTCCTCCGGCAGCGTCATCGATGTGCATCGGGCGGCGTGGGCGCCGACACCTGGCGGCCAGCCGCATCCCGCACGGATCGCGGTCGCGCTGGTCGTCGTCATCGGACTCAGTGCGCTCATCGGCGCGCAGTTCGGGGCGACTCTCACGGCCAAGCCCGGCGTGCTGGCGCTCGGCACGGTCGTCGCGCTCGGTCTCGTGCAGCTCGTGGCCAACGCCATCGACGAGCGTCCCAGCATGTTCGTGATCGCGCGCACCGTGGCCTGCGCCTGCGGCGTCGCCGCGCTCTGGTTCGCGCTGCAGTGGGGGACGGAAAGCCTCTTTGCCGATGCGCTGCCCGCCACAGCGCCGCTGCGCGGCTGGCTGGATGTCGTCATCGTGGCCCTGGTCGTCCTGTCCTTCAGCGCGCTGTCGCTGTTCCAGAGTCTGCTGCCGCAACAGGCCGAGACCCCCCGCTGGCAGGCGTTGCGCGTGCATGTCGCCAATGGCTTCTACGTGAACGCCGTGGCGAACCGGCTGATTCAGCGCTACTGGCCCGTGCGGCCGGCGGCCACCCGTGTCTCCCGCTTCAATTCACTCGTCAGCCCAGGAGTGCAGTCATGAGTCAGGCCCTTGCCCATGCCGTTCCGTCACGTCCCGCGCCGACGTGCGCGCCGACGGACTTTCCGACGCGTCAGGATCTCGAGATCCCGATCGCGATGGCCTGCGAGCGCATCGCGCCGCTGTGGCCGTTGAAGCACTTCGTCGCGGTGAATCCTTTTCTCGGCTTCACCGCGCAGCGCTTCGACGAGACCTGCGCCACCCTCAGGCGCGTGACCGGCACCGACATGCTGATGCCGCGCGCGTTCTACCGACAGGCGCTCGATGACGGCGTCATTGCAGACAAGGATCTGCAGATCGCGCTGGCCGCCGCGCCGTGGCGCGACGTCCTGCCCGCCAGCGCCGCCGCCGTCGTCGAGGCCGTCCGGGCAGAACCCGCCGCGCCCGCCGCGCCCGTGCTGCCGACGGTCGAGACCGTGCTTGACGATGTGGGGCCGCTGCAGGCCTCGAACCTCATGCGGAACGAAATCTCGAAGTGGTGTGCCGCGTACTTCGACGAAGGGCAGAGCGTGTGGCGTCTGCCGGGCCGCGGTAACGGACTCTATCGCGCGTGGCGTACGGCGATGCGCCACGACCTGAATCCCGAACTGATGGGCGTAGCCGGGTTCCGCGCCAGCGTCGCGGCGCTGCCGGAGGACCCGCTGGCGACGATCGTCGAAGTGGTCAAGACGCTCGGCCTGCCGCGGCACCTGTTCGCCGACTACCTGTACCGCTGCCTGTTCGATGTGCTGGGCTGGGCCGCCCATGCGCGTTACCGCGTGTGGCAAAGCGCGCTGCACGGCAGCGTGGATGACACGCTGATCCAGTTGCTGGCGGTGCGGCTCGCGTGGACCGGCGCGCTGCACGCGAGCAGAACCGACGATGCCTATCGGCTGGCCTGGCAGAAAGCCCTGGGAGCGGCCGCGCTGCTGCTCGACGAAGCCGTGATCCTCGACCCCGGGCTCGCGCTTGATCTGCTGCTGCAGGAAGCCTACGAACGGGCATACCAGCGCCGCCTGTTCGCGCGGCTGAACCCGGCGGTGCGCGCGAACCTCGACGCGCAGCGCGCGCCGCGCAAGCCGTTGCAGGCGGCATTCTGCATCGATGTCCGCTCGGAGATCTTTCGGCGGGCGCTGGAAAGCGTGTTTCCCGCCGCCGAGACACTCGGCTTTGCCGGCTTCTTCGGTTTTCCTATCGAGTACGTGCCCATCGGCAACCAGCACGGTGGCGCCCAGTGCCCGGTGCTGCTGAAGCCCACGCATACGGTGTGCGAGGCAGTGGCCGACGCCTCGCACGACGAGGAGCAGGAGATCCTGGGGTTGAGACTGCTGCGCAGACGCGCCATGAAGGCGTGGAAGTCGTTCAAATTCGCCGCGATCTCGTCGTTCACCTACGTCGAGAGCATGGGGCTGCTATTCGCCGGCAAGCTGCTCAGCGACAGTTTCGGCTACACGCGTCCGGTGGCGGATCCCGACACCGACGGGCTCGACCGCAGGGTCATCGCGCGCATGCGTCCGCGCATCGAATCGCGCGTGGTGGGCGGGCGCGACACCGGCTTCGCGCCCGAGCAGCGGGTCGCGATGGCCGAAACGGTGCTGCGCGCGATGTCGCTGACCGGCGGGTTCGCGCGTCTGGTGATGTTGACCGGCCACGGCAGCACGACGGTCAACAATCCACACGCCTCGGGACTCGACTGCGGTGCCTGTGGCGGCCATTCCGGCGCCGCGAATGCGCGCGTCGCGGCGCAGATTCTGAACGACCCGGCGGTGCGCGGCGCATTGACGTGGCGCGGGATCCGGATTCCCGCCGATACGTGGTTTCTGGGTTGTGTGCACGACACCACGACCGACGACATCACGATCCATGACGCCGCTGACGTGCCGGCCTCGCATGCCGCGGATCTCGCGATGCTCCGGCAGCGCCTGTCGCGGGCGTCCGCCCTTGCGCGCGCCGAGCGCGCGGCCCTGCTGGGCGTGGCGAAATCGCCGACGCTCGACGCCGAGGTCACCGCGCGCAGCCGTGACTGGTCGCAGGTCCGCCCCGAGTGGGGCCTGGCGGGCAACGCCGCGTTCATCGCCGCGCCGCGGGCCGGCACCGTCGGCGTCGACCTGCAGGGGCGCGCCTTTCTGCACAGCTATGACTGGCAGCAGGACACGGACTTCAAGGTGCTCGAGATGCTGATGACCGCGCCGATGGTCGTCGCCAGCTGGATCAATCTGCAGTACTACGGGTCGACCGTGAACAACGGTGTATTCGGTGCCGGCAACAAGGTCCTGCACAACGTCGTGGCCGGTCTCGGTGTGCTCGAAGGCAACGGTGGTGATCTGAAGGTCGGTCTGCCGTGGCAATCCGTGCACGATGGTCAGGGCTATGTGCACGAGCCACTGCGTCTGAACGTGTTCATCGCCGCGCCGCTCGACGCGCTCAATCGCGTCATCGAACGGCACCGCACCGTGCGCGATCTCGTCGACAACCGGTGGATCCATCTGTTCGCACTGTCGCCAACGGGCTGGCCCTCCCACCGCTATGTCGGTGGCCTGCGTTGGGTGAGTCACGTGTGATGGCGCGCGGGGCCGAGGCGTGGCGCTACAGCGGTGAGCGTGCCGTGCTCGCGACGATGCACGGCAAGGAACGGGTGATGGCGCCGATCCTCGCGCCCCTCGGCCTCGAGGTGATGACCGTGCCCGGGATCGAGACGGATCGCCACGGCAGTTTCACTCGCAGCGTCGAGCGCCAGGGCACAGCGCTTGCAGCGGCGCGGGCCAAGATTGCCGATGCGTTCGGCCTGGCGCCGACACTCCGGGTCGGCCTCGCGAGCGAAGGCAGCTTCGGCCCCCATCCCGCGATGCCGCTGCTGCCGTTCGCGCAGGAACTGGTGCTGCTGATCGACCGCGAGCGCGGTCTTTCGATCGCCGGGCACGACATTGGCAGTGACACGAACTACGCGCAGGCGCTCTGCAGTGAGGTGTCGACGGCGCTGGCGTTCGCCCGTCGGATCGGATTTCCGGCACACGGCGTCGTGGCCATGGCCAGCGAGTCGGGACGCCCGGCGCCGCAACGCGCACTGTTCACGGATCTCTCCACCGAGGCAGCGCTTGCCAATGCGGTGCGCTGGCTGCTGATGCGCGCGCCGGCGGCGTTCGTCGAGAGCGACATGCGCGCCGATCGCAATCCCACGCGGATGGCGGCGATCGCGCGCGCGACTGCCGATCTGGTGCGGAACTGGTGGTCCCGCTGCCCCGTCTGCGGGCGACCGGGCTTCGTGGTCGGCGAGCGTGTGCCGGGACTGCCGTGCGCGGCCTGCGGGCAGCCGACCCGGCGAGTGCGGGCCGAGCGTCTGCAGTGCGTCGGGTGCGGACATGCCGATCTGCGGCCGGTCGCCGACCCGGCGGCCGACCCCGCGGGGTGCGACGTCTGCAATCCATGAGGCGCGCAGTCGCGGGCGGTCCGGCACCGGCGTAGGCGGGATCGACGCTGGGTGTAGGCGCGGGCCGCGGCGATGCGCGATCGCCTGCTGCGGGTGGCCCGTGTTTGCTAGCCTCAAGGTCACAGCCGCGTACAGGGAAGTCTGCATGGCCACGATCACGACCCGCGACGATGTCGAACTCTTCTACCGGGACTGGGGGCCACGCGAGGGTCACCCGGTCATTCTCAGTCACGGCTGGCCGCTGAACGCCGACAGCTGGGAGCACCAGGCGTTCTTTCTCGCGACGCACGGCTACCGGGTCATGACCCCCGATCGGCGAGGGCATGGGCGCTCGGGTCAGCCCTGGCATGGCAACGACATGGATCAGTATGCCGACGATCTCGCACAGTTGATCGAGGCGCTCGATCTGTACGCGGTGTCGCTGTTCGGTTTTTCGACCGGGGGCGGTGAAGTGGCGCGCTACGTCGGCCGCCACGGCTCGGGCCGTGTGGCGCGTGTGGGCCTGATCTCGGCGGTGCCGCCGTTGATGCTGCGCACGGCGGCCAACCCGGGCGGACTGCCGATGAAGGTGTTCGACGAACTCCGCGCCGCGAGCCTCGCCGATCGCTCGCAGCTCTATCGCGATCTGGCCTCGGGGCCGTTCTTCGGCTTCAGCCGGCCGGGCGCCACGTGCTCACAGGGCGTGATCGACAGCTTCTGGCTGCAGGGCATGATGGCCGGACACAAGAATGCCCATGACTGCATCAAGGCCTTCTCCGAAACCGATTTCACCGCGGACCTGCAGCGTTTCGACAAGCCGACACTGATCGTCCATGGCGATGACGATCAGATCGTGCCGATCGACGCCGCCGGCCGGGCCAGCAGCCGCCTGCTGCCGGCGGCCACGTTCAAGGTCTACGCCGGCGCGCCGCACGGCCTCGCCGAGACGCACAAGACGATGCTGAACGAGGATCTGCTGGCGTTTCTGCAGGCCTGAGCGCGGCAGGGGCCTCGCCAGCGCGGTCGTCGGGGCGAGCGCCGACCGCAGTCCCTGTTCTCCAGCCTGCTAGGATGTCGGCCTTCGAAGCACACGATGCCGATGGCGACGACCGATCTGCGCATGGACGACACCCGCGACGAACTCTATCTCGAACGCGCGCTGCTGCTCGCTGCCGCGGCCGCGCGCCAGGGCGAAGTGCCGGTCGGCGCGCTCGTCGTGCTCGACGGCGCGATAGTCGGCGAAGGCTGGAACCGGCCGATTGCGAGTCACGACCCGACGGCCCACGCCGAAATCGTCGCGCTGCGCGCCGCGGCGGCGCGGCTCGGCAACTATCGATTGCCGGGCGCGACCTTGTACGTGACGCTCGAGCCCTGCGCGATGTGCAGCGGCGCGTTGATCCACGCGCGCATCGCGCGCGTGGTCTTCGGCGCGTTCGATGCCAAGACCGGCGCGGCCGGTTCGCAGCTCGACGTGCTGAACACGACCCGGCTCAATCATGTGGTCGAACTCCGGGGCGGGGTGCTCGCAGACGCCGCCGCCGCCCAACTGCAGTCATTCTTCAAGGCGAGGCGCTGATCCGATGGCCCATTCCGAACCTGAATCGATCGCGCTCGCGCGCACGCTCGGCGAGCGCCTGCAGGCCCGCGGCTGGCTGCTGGCGACGGCGGAATCCTGCACCGGCGGGGGTATCGCCGCGGCGGTCACCGACATCAGCGGCAGCTCCGCCTGGTTCGATCGGGGCTTCGTGACGTATTCGAACGCGGCGAAAATGGACCTGCTCGGCGTGCCCGTCGCGACGCTCGACGCACACGGCGCGGTCAGCGGCGCAACGGCGATGGCGATGGCGGCCGGTGCGCTCGCGCGTTCGGCGGCACAGATCGCGGTGGCGGTGACGGGCGTCGCGGGGCCCACCGGCGGCAGTGCGGAGAAGCCGGTCGGCACTGTCTGGTTCGGCTACGCCATGACCGGCGAGGCGCCCCGCGCGTGCGTGCGGCGCTTCGAGGGCGACCGCGGCGCCGTGCGCGAGCAGACCGTGCTCCGGGCGCTCGCGGACCTCATCGGTCTCGCGGAGGGCCGCCAGCCGGCATGAGGCCACGCGCCGCGCGGCTGTTCTTCGCGTTGATGCCGCCGCCCGCGGTGGCCTCGGCACTGGCGGCGGCGGCGGCCGACGTGCGTTACCCGGCCGGTCGTCCGCTGCCGGCCGGCAATCTGCATGTGACCCTCGCGTTCATGGGCGCGGTCGACGCGACCGCCTGCGCCGAGGCCGCGGCGCGCGTCACGACGGGGACACCCTTCGTGCTCGATTTCGATCACGCCGGCTGGTTCGAGCGGGCGCGGGTGGCCTGGCTCGGCCCCGCGCAGGTACCGCCGGCGCTGACAGCGCTGGCCGGCGCGCTGCGCAGCAGCCTGGACGCCGCAGGTCTGCCCTGTGATCGCCAGGCGTTCCGGTGCCACCTGACCATCGCACGCGACGTCGACGCGCTGGCGCTACCGCAGGCCATCACCCCGGTGCGCTGGACGGTGACCGAATTCGCGCTCGTCGAGTCCGTGCGCGGCGCCGCCGGCACGCGCTACGAAAGTCGCGCGAAATGGCCGCTTCGCCCCGTGTTCTGCGGTGAAACAGCGCGCCCACCTGTGCGATAATCGCCGGGCCGTTTCGGCTCTCGACGCGTCGACCAACAGTCATCAAAATCCCGGGGGAGAACCATGGACGACAATCGTAAAAAAGCGCTTGGAGCGGCGCTCGCACAGATCGAAAAACAGTTCGGCAGCGGCTCCATCATGCGCATGGGCGATGCCGGCGCACAGCGCGACATCGACATCGTGTCGACCGGCTCGCTGAGCCTCGACCTCGCACTCGGCGTCGGCGGCCTGCCGCGCGGCCGCATCGTTGAAATCTTCGGACCGGAGTCCTCGGGCAAGACCACGCTGGCGCTGCACTGTGTCGCCGAAATGCAGAAGCTCGGCGGTACCGCCGCGTTCGTCGACGCCGAACATGCGCTGGACCCGCTCTACGCCGAAAAGCTCGGCGTGAAGATCAACGATCTCCTGGTGTCCCAGCCGGACACCGGCGAGCAGGCACTCGAAATCACCGACATGCTGGTGCGCTCGGGCGCCGTCGACATCATCGTCGTCGACTCCGTCGCGGCGCTGACGCCGAAGGCCGAAATCGAAGGCGAAATGGGCGACACGCACGTCGGCCTGCAGGCCCGTCTGATGTCGCAGGCGCTGCGCAAGCTGACCGGCAACATCAAGCGCGCGAACACGCTGGTCATCTTCATCAACCAGATCCGCATGAAGATCGGCGTGATGTTCGGCAACCCCGAAACCACCACCGGCGGCAACGCGCTGAAGTTCTACGCCTCCGTCCGGCTCGACATCCGTCGCATCGGGTCGCTGAAGCGCGGCGACGAAATCATCGGCAACGAAACGCGGGTGAAGGTCGTGAAGAACAAGGTCGCCCCGCCGTTCAAGCAGGCGACCTTCGACATCGTCTACGACCAGGGCGTGTCGCGCGAAAGCGAGATCATCGAACTCGGCGTGGGCCAGGGCATCCTCGACAAGACCGGTGCCTGGTATGCGTACAAGGGCGACCGCCTGGGCCAGGGCAAGGACAACGTCCGCGTCTATCTGAAGGAGCACCCGGAGCTGGCCGCCGACCTCGAAGCGCAGATTCGCGCCAACGCGATGCCCCAGGTCGCGGCCACCAGCCTCGACGAGGAAGAGGAGGCCGAGGCCTGAGCGACGACCCGGCGGCAGCGGCCCGCGGCCAGGCACTGGCGGCGCTTGCGCGCCGCGAGCACAGCCGTGCTGAACTCGAACGCAAGCTGACCCGGCGCGGGCACGAAGCCGGCGTCGTCGGCGAGGCGCTCGACAAGCTTGCCGATCAGCACCTGCAGGACGACGATCGCTTCGTTGAAGTGTTCGTGCGCTCCCGCATCTCCCGCGGTCAGGGGCCGGTGCGGATCGGCCAGGAATTGCGTCAGCGCGGAATTCCGGACGAAACCGTGCGGGCGGCGCTGGCCGGCGTCGAGGAAGACTGGAGTGCCGTCGCCCGTGCGGTCCTGGTTCGCCAGTTCCGCACGCCGGCGGCCGATATGAAAACGCGGGCCCGGCAGATGCGCTTCCTGGAATACAGGGGCTTCACTGCGGCGCAGATCCGCTCCGCCCTCAAGGGCGCTGCGGACGACACGGACTAAGCCAAGCCGAAAGCACGTTCAACGATGAAAAGCGCCGACATCCGCCAGGGTTTCCTGGACTACTTCGCGAGCAAGGGTCATGAAATCGTGCCGAGCAGTCCGCTCGTGCCCGGCAACGATCCGTCGCTGCTGTTCACCAATGCGGGGATGGTGCAGTTCAAGGACGTGTTCGTGGGCCTCGAAGACCGTGCGAACCGCCGCGCCACGAGCAGCCAGCGCTGCGTACGGGCCGGCGGCAAGCACAACGATCTCGACAACGTCGGTTACACCGCCCGGCATCACACCTTCTTCGAGATGCTCGGCAATTTCAGCTTCGGCGATTACTTCAAGCGTGAAGCGATCGAATTCGCCTGGGAACTGTTGACCGGGAAGT
This sequence comes from Gammaproteobacteria bacterium Ga0077536, assembly GCA_001464935.1. GTDB lineage: Bacteria > Pseudomonadota > Gammaproteobacteria. Next base: position 46,380 of record LNEL01000038.1, on the reverse strand, counting down.
TCGGCCTGCCGGCCGACCGGCTGTGGGTCACGGTGTTCGAAACGGACGATGAGGCGGCGGACATCTGGACCCGTCACATCGGTGTCGATCCCGCGCGCGTCACGCGTTGCGGCGAGAAGGACAATTTCTGGATGATGGGTGACACGGGGCCCTGCGGTCCGTGCACCGAAATCTTTTTCGACCACGGTCCGGGTGTTGCCGGCGGTCCGCCCGGTACAGCCGACGCCGACGGCGACCGCTACATCGAAATCTGGAATCTCGTGTTCATGCAGTTCGAGCGCAGCGCGAACGGCGACATGAAGCGCATTCCGAAGCCCTCGGTCGACACCGGCATGGGGCTCGAACGCGTCTCTGCCGTGCTGCAGGGCGTGCACGACAACTACGACATCGATCTCTTCCGGCACCTGATCACCGCGATCCGCGACATCGCGCCGGGTGATCTCGGCGAATCGGCATCGCTGCGCGTCATTGCCGATCACATCCGCGCCTGCGCCTTCCTGGTGATGGACGGCGTGATCCCGAGCAACGAAGGCCGCGGTTACGTGCTGCGCCGAATCATGCGGCGCGCGCTGCGCCACGGCAACAAGCTCGGTTTCAAGGATCCGTTCTTCCATCGACTCGTCGCGCCGCTCGCCCGCGAGATGGGGCAGGCCTATCCGCAACTGGTCGAGCGCAGCCCGCGCATCGTCGACGTGCTCAAGCAGGAAGAAGAGCGCTTCGCCGAAACGCTGGAGCAGGGACTCAAAATCTTCGAGCACGCCGTCGGCGAACTCGGCAGCAGGGTGATCCCGGGCGAGCTCGCGTTCAAGCTGAACGACACCTACGGCTTCCCGGTCGACCTGACCAACGACATCGCGCGCGAGCGCGGGCTGTCGATCGACATGGCGGCCTACGAGGCGGCGATGGACGCGCAGCGTGAACGCGCACGCGCGGCGAGCCACTTTGCGAACGTCGACACCTCCCACGCGATTGCCGGCGACGCGCTCGCCGCCCTCGGCCACGCGCAGGACTTCGCCGGCTACGACACCACGGCTCTCGCCGGCGCGCGTGTCACGGGCCTGTTTCGCGACGGCCAGCCCGTCAGCGCGCTGGAGGCCGGCGCGACCGGCGTCATCGTGCTCGATCGCACGCCGTTCTACGCCGAATCCGGTGGCCAGGTCGGCGACCACGGCCGGCTGGTCAGCGGCGAGGCGCTGTTCGACGTCGCGGACACCCGCAAGCAGGGCGGCCTGCACCTGCACCTGGGCCAGCTGAAACTGGGCCGGCTCGCCGTCGGCGACGAAGTGCGGGCCGAAGTCGACGACACCCGTCGCGTGCCGACGCGGTCCAATCATTCGGCGACGCACCTCCTGCACGCGGCGCTGCGCCAGGTGCTCGGCAGCCACGTCGAACAGAAGGGCTCGCTCGTGAACCCGGAACGCCTGCGCTTCGATTTCGCGCACACGGGCGCGGTGACCGCCGAGGAACTGGTCGCCATCGAAGCGCTCGTGAATCAGGAGGTGCGCGCGAACCACCCGGTCGACACGAAACTGATGAACTACCGCCAGGCGCTCGAGGCCGGCGCGATGGCGCTGTTCGGCGAAAAGTACGGGGACGAGGTCCGGGTGCTGAAGATGGGGGATTTTTCGGTCGAACTGTGCGGCGGCACCCATGTCGCGCGCACCGGAGACATCGGGCTTTTCCGCATCGTCTCGGAAGGCGGCGTCGCAGCCGGCGTGCGGCGTATCGAAGCCGTCACCGGCGCCGCTGCGCTGGATTACACCTTGCGCAACGAAGCAACTTTGCGAAGAATCGCGGGCCTCGTGAAAAGCGGTGGCGCGGACGATGCCGCGACCAAGGTCGCGCAACTCGCCGAGCGTTTGCGGGCGCAGGACAAGGAACTGCAGGCGCTGAAAGCCAGGCTCGCCGCTGGTGGCGGTGGCCGCGATGCAGCCGACGCCGCCGAGCAGATCGGCCCGGCGAAGCTGCTGGTGCAGACGCTCGAAGGCGCGGACGCCAATACGCTGCGCGAAGCGATGGATCGCCTGAAGGACAAGCTCGCGCCGGCCGTGATCGCGCTCGCAACGGTCGAGGACGGCAAGGCCAAGTTCGTCGTGGGCGTCACGAAGGATCTCGTTGGCAAGGTCAACGCGGGCCAGCTCGCGAACTTCGTCGCCGGGCAGGTCGGAGGCAAGGGCGGTGGACGGCCGGATCTCGCGCAGGCCGGCGGGCCTGATGCAGCCGCGCTGCCGGCGGCCCTGGCGAGCATCAAGGCCTGGGTGGTCGAGCGCCTCGCCTGAGGCGCTCGCGGGCCGAGAGCAGCGCCGTCGCCGCGCCGGCGACCGCCTGAACGAGCGCGGAGGTGCCGCAGGGGGCCTGCTCCCGCGAGGGCGGCAGCGCTCGCGCGGGCGGGTAGGCCAGGCACGCTTTTCCGTCGTACCGCTCGCCACACGGTCGAGGACCAGAGGTCGCGGCCGCGCCGCGCCGGACGACAGCACAGCAAGGTAGGCAGGATAGGGTATGAGTCTGATAGTCCAGAAGTACGGTGGCACCTCCGTGGGCAAGCCGGAACGCATCCAGGCGGTCGCCGAGCGCGTGAAGCGCACTGTCGCGCAGGGGCACTCGGTGGTGGTCGTCGTGTCGGCAATGTCGGGCGAAACCGATCGCCTGCTCGGCCTTGCACGCGCAATCCAGAATCCACCGTCGGCCCGCGAACTCGACGTCGTGCTGTCGACCGGCGAACAGGTCACGATCGGCCTGATGGCGATGGCGCTCGAAGCCTGCGGCGTGCCCGCGGTGTCCTACACCGGCGCGCAGGTCAAGATCCTCACGGACACGGCGTACAACAAGGCGCGGATCGTCGACATCGATGCCGCACCGGTCCGCGAAGACCTCGCGCTGGGCAAGGTGGTGGTGATTGCCGGTTTCCAGGGCGTCGACCCCAACGGCAGCATCACCACGCTCGGCCGCGGCGGCTCGGATACCACCGCGGTGGCGATGGCCGCGGCGCTGAAGGCCGACGAGTGCCAGATCTACACCGATGTCGACGGCGTCTACACGACCGACCCGCGCATCGTGCCGGAGGCCCGGCGCCTCGACCGCATCACCTATGAGGAAATGCTCGAAATGGCGAGTCTCGGCGCCAAGGTGCTGCAGATTCGTTCCGTTGAATTCGCGAGCAAATACCAGGTCTCGCTGCGCGTGCTGTCCTCGTTCGAGGACGGTCCGGGCACCTTGATCACGACTGAGGAGAACATCATGGAAGCCGCACTGATTTCCGGCGTCACCCTGAACCGGGACGAGGCGAAACTGACCATCACGGGCGTGCCGGACCGGCCGGGCATCGCGAGCGCCATCCTGGGCGCGATTGCGGCAGCGAACATCGAAGTCGACATGATCGTGCAGAACACCGGGGCGGACGGCTCGACCGACTTCACCTTCACGGTCCACCGCAACGACTACGACAAGGCGCTGGCGATCCTGCAGCAGAGCGCGGCGACCCTGCAGGCGCGCAACGTCACCGGCGACCGCAAGATCGTGAAGGTGTCGCTGGTGGGCGTCGGCATGCGTTCGCACGCCGGCATTGCGAGCCGGGCGTTCGGCGCGCTGGCCGCCGAAGGCATCAACATCCAGATGATTTCGACGTCCGAAATCAAGATTTCCGTGGTCGTCGACGAGAAGTACGCGGAGCTCGGCGTGCGTGCACTGCACGCAGAATTCGGCCTGGCCGGCCCGGCCTGAAGCGCTCCGGAATTTACGCTTGTTATCAAGATTTCCGGATTTCGCTCCGCTAGAATGGCTTCACTGATGGAAGCATCTGGCCTTGAGGCCGACATGGAAGTACATAAAGTTATCGTTACAGCGGACGTGGCAAGCGGGCAGGCAACAGACGGGCATGCCCGGGGGAAAAGCGCTTAGAGGCTTACAGCCACGCAAGGCACGGATGGCTTGCTGACCCCGGTCGGCGCCCACCAACCTCGCGGGACTAGGCGGCCCGAGACTAGTACAAACTGAGTCCACGCAGCAGGTTTGGAGAAAAGGACATGCTCATTCTGACAAGACGGGTTGGCGAGTCGCTGATGATCGGCGACGAAGTCAACGTGACGGTGCTCGGCATCAAGGGCAACCAGGTTCGCATCGGCGTCAACGCACCGAAGGACGTTGCGGTTCATCGCGAAGAAATCTATCAACGCATCCAGCAGGAGAACTCGGATCGGGCGGTCGGCGCCGCCGAATAGCACCCGCACGCTCACTTCGCTTTACGGCCGTCCGTCGCGCCGGTTATCCTGCGCGTCCCGGAGAGATGGCCGAGTGGCTGAAGGCGCTCCCCTGCTAAGGGAGTATAGGGTCAAAAGCTCTATCGAGGGTTCGAATCCCTCTCTCTCCGCCAGATCCAGGCAAATAAAAAAGGGCCCCCGAGGGCCCTTTTTTATTTGCCTGGATCTGGCGGAGAGAGAAGTCCTGGCGAGAACCCTTCGGTTCGACAGACTCGCGCCGCGAGTGGATGCGGGGCACATCGAAATCGAATTCAGCCACGGAGACACGGAGGGCACGGAGGAAAGAAGGAGAAGGCACGAAGGGGAAACATGATGTTTCGATAGTCGCCAGCCTGTTCGGAGGGGGCTCTGACGCCCGGCGCCCCCGAAGGCTGCCAACACGCCACGGCGGCACCAATCCATCAATATCTTCTCCCTCTTTCCTCCGTGCCCTCCGTGCCCTCCGTGTCTCCGTGGCTGAATTTCTTCCCTCCACGGCGGCGTCTGCGCCGGGGAGTTCACGCGACAGCCATCGAACACACAGAGAACATCGAAGAATCAGGCACGCGGGCTATGCATGTCAGCACCGCCCGTGGGTGTGCCGGATCAGGTTGGTGATACGGTGCCGGGCCGGCCGGTCGGGCCGGGGCTGCGGCATAATGACCGCCCCCGTCATGCACACCGGAACCGTCACTGAATGAAAAGCCTGCTCACGATCCTGTTGCTGAATGCGCTGCTGATGACCCAGGCCAGCGCGGCTGACGAGGTGCTCGCCCGCATCCGCGAGCGCGATCGGCTGATTGTCAGCGTGAAGAACGAAGGCAACCCGGCGCGTGCGGCACACAAGGATCCGGCCCACTTCAACAAGCGTGACTTCGAACTCGCGATCGCGCGTGCGCTGGCCGCGAAACTGCTCGGCGATCCGGCAAAGCTCGAGATCAAGCTCATGCGCAAGCCTGAACGTGTGCCGGCGGTCGTCGACGGTCGCGTCGACCTGGCGATCTCGATGTTGCGGCCCAGCGCAGGGCTGCGCGAGCAGGTCGATTTTTCGCGACCCTACTTCGAGGCGTCGAGCGCGGTGATGCAACAGGTGGGCGGGGCGATCCGCACGGCGGCCGACGTCGGCGGCCGGCGCATCGGCGTGATCGCGCGCAATGACGCGGGGCCGGCGCAGGCGTTCGATGACATCGGCGGTGGCCGGACGCCCGAGCAGATTGTCGAGTTCGACAGCTTCGATCAGGCCGCGGTGGCGATCGAGGCGGGCACTGTCGACGGCCTGCTGAGTGAAGCCGTCAACATCGATGTCTATCTCGCCGGCCACCCCGGCCGCCTGAGTCGTTCCCGGGCCCTGTCTCATTCACCCGTCGCCGTTGCCGTGCCGAAAGACAATCCGGCGCTGCTTGAACTCGTCGATGCAGTGATCGCCGAACTCGAGACGTCCGGCGAGCTCAAGAAACTGCAGCAGGCGCAGGGCCTGCTGCCGACCCCCGCGCCCTGAGTCTGACGCTGCGGTCAGCGCGGCGCGCGCGCCGCGTCGAGGATTTCCCGCAGCCTCGCCGCATCGCCGACTTCATTCGCGAGCAGCAGGATGAGCCTCGCGCACAGTTTCAGGCTCTCGCCGGGTTCGAGCCCGGCGTGCATCGCGACGAGTTCGGCGTAGAAGCCGTCCGGATCGGGGATGGCGTTTTCCGTGCGCATGGCGCTCAGCCGTTGGCCATCGCCTGCCACATCTCGGCGTCCCGCTCTGCGGTCCAGATGCGAGGATCGTCGAGGCCACCGGCTTCGTCATAGGCGCGGCTGATGTCGAACGGCAGGCAGTGTTCGAAGATCACCCAGTGGCCGAACTCCGGCAACAGGCGTTCGCGCGTTTCGTCATAGGCCTGCTTCAAATCCTTGCCGGCGGCCCGCGCCTCGCGCACGCTTTCGTACATCCGGGTGACGAATGCGCGGGTGCCGCGCAAGGACTCCTCGACGGCTGCCGGCGTCTGCAGCGCGTCGCCACGGCCAGGCACCAGTGCGCGGGGCTTCAGTTCGGCGATGCGGTCGAGCGTGGCCGGCCAGTCGCGCAGGTAGGCGTCGCCGGTATAAGGCGTCGCGCCATACTCGACTAGATCACCACTGAACAACACGCCTTCGTTCGGCATCCAGGCCACGGTGTCGCCCTTCGTGTGGCCGCGGCCCAGTTGCAGCAGGCGGACTTCGGTCTTGCCGAGCCACATCGTCAGTTCGCGTTCGAACACGATCGTCGGCCAGGTCAGCCCGGGGATCGAATCGACGGCCTGGAACAGGCGCGGGAAGCGCTCGAATTCCGACTGGTAGTCCTGTGCGCCACGTTCGACGATCAGATCGTAGGTGTCGCGGCTCGCGATCACGTTTTGTGCGCCGTAACCGCTCGCACCGAGCACGCGGACTGCGTGATAGTGGCTCAGCACGACGTGCCTGATCGGCTTGTCGGTGACGGTGCGGATATGTCGCACGACGTCCTGCGCCATGACAGGGGTGGCCTGCGCATCGATCACCATCACGCAGTCGTCGCCGATGATGACGCCCGTATTCGGATCACCTTCGGCGGTGTACGCATAGGCATTGTCGGCGAGCCTGGTGAAGCTGACGGTCTTCGGATCGAGGTCGCCTTTCGAGGCGAATGCTTTGCTCATGGGAGTGCTCCGTTAAGCGCGTGAGGGGTGAATGGCACCGGTGGCACGCGCGAGCGCGCGGGCCACGGCCGTGGCGTCGAGCCGGCGCCAGCGTCCGGCGATGTGCTGGTCGGGACGAATCAGGTACGTGGTGCCCGGCGCGCCATCATAGCGTTGGCGCAGCCGCCCACTGGGGTCGTGCAAATCGGCGGCGGGTGTGTCGCCCACCGTCAGCAGCCGCACGCCCGCCGGCAGCGTGTCCCTGAGCCCGTCGGTCAGCGGGGCATCGCTGCCGAGGAAGCTGAGGCAACAGAAATCGCGGCCCAACTGCTCGAGCAGCCAGCCCGCCTGTCCGCGGTGAAGTACCGCTGCGTCCAGGCACACGTCGCCGGCGCGCAGCGAGGTGTCGAACGGGTCGCCATCGGCGGTTGTCAACGACGAAGCGTGCTGCGAACAGGGCGTCGACAGTCTGCCGCTGTTGACGAAGCCGCGCGCGAACGCATGGTGCTCGGCGAGTTCCAGCACGGCATCGCGGAAGGCGGTTTCGGCGACGGATTTCGGCGCCATGAAATCGGTGGCGCGCGTGGAATTGGCGATGTTCTCGTCGGCGCCGTGGCAGCGCTCCTCGTCATAACTGGCGAGCAGATGCGCGCCGGCCGTGCCCTTGAGTACCGCGGCGAGTTTCCAGCCGAGATTGTCGATGTCCTGCAGGCCGCTGTTCGCGCCACGCGCGCCGAACGGCGACACCAGGTGTGCCGCGTCGCCGGCAAAGATCACCCGATCGTGCACGAAACGCTGCATGCGTCGGCACTGGAACGTATAGAGGCTGACCCACTCGTACTCGAACTCGATGTCCGGCCCGAGCATCGCGCGCACCCGTGGCGTCACGTTCTCCTCCCGGATCGCCGCTTCGCGATCGATTTGCCAGCCCAGCTGGAAGTCGAGTCGCCAGAGGCCATCGGGTTGCTGGTGCATCAGCGCGGTTCGCCCGTCGTTGAACGGCGCATTGAAATAGAAACGCCGCTCGGCCGGGAAGGGCGCCTGCATGCGCACATCGGCAATCAGGAAGTTGTCTTCGAACGTGCGGCCCTCGAAGTCGAGGCCCAGCTGCGTGCGAATCGCGCTGCGGCAGCCGTCGGCGGCAATGACGTAATCGCAGTGCAGGCGGTAAGCGCCGGCCGGCGTCTGCACCTCGAGTTCGACGCCTGTCGCCGATTGTCGCAGTGCGCGCACTTCGTGTTGCCAGCGCACACCGCGCGCGGGCGCCGCGAGGCTGTCGATCAGGTACTCCTCGGTGTAGTACTGCTGCAGATTGATGAACGCCGGGAATTTCTGCGCCTTGTCCGGCAGCAGATCGAAGCTGTACAGCGGCTCGGGCTTGTCGCCGCAGAACACGCGCCCGATGTTCCAGGTGATGCCCTTGTCGAGCATCCGGCCGGCAATGCCCAGACGATCGCAGATCTCGAGGCTGCGCTTCGCCCAGCAGATCGCGCGCGAGCCGTCGCTCAGCGTATTGACCTTGTCGAGCACGAGGTTCGCGATACCGTGCTGCGCGAGATCGGCCGCTGCGGCGAGGCCGACCGGCCCGGCACCGACGATCACCACCGGGACGTGTTCGGTCGTGCCGGGCGGTGGCTCGAACGGGAACGTGCGCCGTGCGGCGCGCGCACGGCGGGTGGCCATGTCGAGCTGTGCGTATCGATCCTTCATGTCACCACCCTGTCAGGGGCATCCGGCTGCGCGGCGGGCGCCGCCTGTTGAAACGCGGCGAGGGACGCGCAGGTCGCGTCGATGGCCACCAGGGTCGGACAGGACGCGAGGTCGATCTCGAAGCGGCGCGCGTTGTAGAGCTGTGGCACGAGGCAGAGATCGGCGACGGTCGGCGTGTCGCCGCAGCAGAAGTGCCCCCGCGACGGGTTTGCCGCCAGCATGGATTCCAGCGCCTCGAGCCCGGTGACCAGCCAGTGCCGATACCATGCCCGTGTCTGTTCTTCGCTCGCACCGAGGGTGCCGCCCAGGTATTGCAGCACGCGCAGGTTGTCGACGGGATGGATGTCGCAGGCAATCAGCTGCGCGATTTCGCGCGCCTGCGCTCGCGCCCAGGCGCCGGCGGGCAGCAGCGGCGGCGCGGGATACTGCTCGTCGAGCCATTCGATGATCGCGAGCGACTGCGTCAGTGGCCGCCCATCGACGACCAGCGTCGGCACGAGCCCGAGCGGATTGACCGCGAGATACGCCGCCGCGCGCTGTTCGCCGCCGTCCCGCACGAGGTGGACGGGCACGAGGGTCGGCGACAGTCCCTTGAGACCGCAGGCAATCCGCACGCGATAGGCGGCCGTCGAGCGCCAGTAGCCGTAGAGCTGCATGCACGCTCAGCGCCGGTACTGCACGACGCACTGTTCGATTGCGCCGAACAGGCTGTCGCCGGCCGGATCGAGCATCTCGATGCGCACGGTGTCGCCGAAGCGGAGGAACGGCGTGCGTGGCGCGCCGTCGGCAATCGTCTCCAGCATCCGCTTTTCAGCGAGGCAGCACGAACCGCGGCTGCGATCGTAGTTCGAGATGGTGCCCGAACCGACAATCGCGCCGGCGCCGAGCCGGCGTGTGCGCGTCACATGGGCAATCAGGTCGTAGAAGCTGAACGTCATGTCGACGCCGCACTCGGGCGCGCCGAACCACTCGCCATTGATGGCGGTGCGCAGCGGCAGGTGCACCTTGCCGTCGTGCCAGTGCGCGCCGAGTTCGTCCGGGGTGATGGCGACCGGGGAGAACGCCGTGGCCGGCTTCGACTGGTAGAAGCCGAAGCCCTTGGCCAGTTCACCCGGGATCAGGTTGCGCAGCGACACATCGTTGACGAGCATCAGCAACTTCACGTGCGACGCGGCTTCACCGGCACTCGTGCCCATCGGCACGTCATCGGTGATGACGGCGACCTCGGCTTCGAGATCAATGCCGTGCGCTTCGTCGACGGCGACGATGGGCGCCCGCGCACCGAGCAGATCGTCCGAGCCACCCTGGTAGACGAGCGGCTCGTGCCAGAAGCTCTCGGGCATTTCCGCGCCACGCGCCTTGCGCACGAGTTCGACGTGATTGACGTACGCGCTGCCGTCGACCCAGTGATGCGCGCGTGGCAGCGGTGCTGCGCAGGCGGCGGGATCGAACGCAAAGCTGTGCTCGACCGTGCCGGCATCGAGTGCGGTGGCGCAGGCCGCGAGACGCGGGGCCAGTGCAGCCCAGTCGTCGAGCGCGTCCTGCAGGGTTGCGGCTATCGTCGGCACGCGCACCGCGCGGCCGAGATCGCGGCTGACCACGACCAGCGTGCCGTCGCGACCGCCTTCATTCAGGCTCGCCAGTTTCACCGATTGCGCCTCGTTGAGATTAGTTACAAGTGAAACTATACTCGAAGGCAGGCCATTTTCAACCGGGTGAGCGCGGTGAAGATCAAGACGCTTCCGCAACGGGAGCCGGCGGCCACGCCGGCCGACGAACTCGACTACGCTGCCGGCTTTCACAATGAGCACGCGACCGAAGCACTCGCTGGTGCGCTGCCGCAAGGGCAGTTTTCACCGCAGGCGGTGCCCTTTGGCCTGTACGCCGAGAAGTTCAGCGGCACGGCCTTCACGGTCGCGCGGCGAGAGAACCGGCGCACCTGGTTCTACCGGATCCGGCCTGCGGTGCGGCAGGGACCGCATGTCGCCTATGCGCAACCGCGCCTGCTGACAGCGCCGCTGCGCAATGCGTTCGGGCCGCCCGATCCGCTGCGCTGGAGTCCGTGGCAGGTGCCGGCGACGCCGACCGATTTCGTCGACGGCCTGTTGACGCTTGCCGCCAACGGCGACGCTGCACTGCAGACCGGCATTGGCATTCATGTCTACCTGGCAAACCAGTCGATGAGCGAGCGTTTTTTCATCGACCACGACGGCGAACTGCTGTTCGTGCCGCAACAGGGGCGGCTCTGGCTGGACACGGAGTGCGGCCGCCTCGCGGTCGCACCCGGCGAAATCGCGGTGCTGCCGCGCGGGATGAAGTGCGCGATCGGGCTGCCCGATGGGCCGAGTCGTGGCTACGTGTGCGAGAACTACGGGGCGGCCCTGCGGCTCGCCGAGCGCGGGCCGGTCGGCTCGGACGGCTATGCGAACGATCGCGATTTCCTTGTCCCGGTCGCGCGCTACGAGGATCGGCGCGGACCTTTCGAACTGATCACCAAGGCCGGCGGACAACTGTGGCGATGCGATCTGCCGTACTCGCCGCTCGACGTCGTCGCCTGGATTGGCACGGCCGTGCCCTACAAGTACGACCTGCTGCGCTTCAACACGATGAACACGGTCAGCTACGATCATCCGGATCCGTCGATTTTCACCGTGCTGACCTCGCCGTCTGACACGGCGGGCGTCGCCAACCTCGATTTCGTGATCTTTCCGCCGCGCTGGATGGTCGCCGAGCACACGTTCAGGCCGCCGTGGTTTCATCGCAATGTGATGAGTGAGTTCATGGGCCTCATCTATGGTGCTTATGACGCCAAGGAACGCGGTTTCGAACCGGGCGGCGCGAGCCTGCACAACTGCATGGTGCCGCACGGCCCTGACGAGGCCGCGCACCGCAAGGCGAGCTCAGTGGAGCTTCGGCCTGAGCGCTATGCCGCGACGCTCGCGTTCATGTTCGAGTCGCGCTATCTGATCAAGCCGTCCGAGTTCGCACTGCACTGCCCCGAACTGCAGGGCGATTACGCGCAGTGCTGGCAGGGCATCGAGAGCCAGTTCCGGGCATGAAGTCCGCCGCGCGCCCGGCCACACCGGCCGCGAGCCTCACGCTCGCGGAATTCCTGCCTTATCGCCTGTCGGTGCTCGCGAATCGCGTGAGCCGCGAGCTGTCGGGCCTTTATGCAGAGCGCTTCGGCATTGCGATCCCCGAATGGCGGGTGATCGCCGTGCTCGGGCAAAGTGAGGACGTCACGGCCGACTACGTCTGCGCGCAGACCGACATGGACAAGGTCACGGTCAGTCGGGCCGTCGCCCGGCTCATCGACAAGCGCTATGTGCGCCGTCGTGCGCTGCCCGAGGATCGGCGCTGTTCGATGCTGAACCTGACGGCCGCCGGTCGGCGTGTGTACGTCGACATCGTGCCGCTCGCGCGTGACTACGAGCGCGGCCTGCTCGATACCCTGAGCCAGGCCGAGCGCTCAGCGCTCGAGCACGCGCTCGGCGCGCTCGAATCGAGGCTCGGCGCCGCACGCGCGGCGCGCGTCAAATGAAGGCCGTGGCCGCGTCGTTCGCGGCTTTTCACGCGTGGGCCCTGACGCGCCTGCTGGCGGCGATCGCGCCGCTGTCGGACGCCGATTACCGCCGTGACTGTGGCCTGTTCTTCAGGAGTCTGCACGGCACGCTGAACCATCTGCTGGTCGCCGAGCGCACCTGGCACGCACGCTTTGCCGGGCAGCTCGTGCCGTATCGGGACCTGGCCGAGGAAATCGAGCCCGACCGGGCCCAGCTGGCGGCGGCGCTGCGCGCGCAGGCCGCGGACTGGCAGTCGTTCGTCGCGCAGATCGACGAGGACTCGTGCGCCGGCCAGCTCCACTACCGGACGCTGGACGGCACGCCGACGGTCACGCCGTTCGGCCCGACTCTGCTGCACGTCTTCACGCACGGGGTTCACCATCGCGGGCAATGCACGGTTGCGCTGACCGCCCTCGGGCATCGCGCACCGCCGCTCGACTACCTCTATTTCCTGCGCGAAACCTGAGTCGACACGACTCGCGGGCCGACCACGCTCGCCGCCGCCAACCATGTGGTCCGTCCCGGCAGAGTGGTGATGGGTGAGTGAGGCTCAGCGTCCGATGCCGTCCGGCGACAGTCGGAGCGCGGCCGCATCGGCGCCGAAGACGCGGGTGAGGTTGTCGAGGCCTGCCTGCTGACGGCGCGCGGGGTCACCCGTTTCCTCGAAGATCAGGCGCGGCGTCGCGCCCATCACCACGAAGGTCTCCGCCAGCAGTTCGCGCTCGGGCCCGGTCATCGCGGCGAGTGTTTCATTCGCCACGAAGCGGTTGGCGCTCTGCCGGTACACGGCAAGCGACGTCTCCGCGTCGATACCCGGCAGATCGTGGGCGTACAGGTAGCTCGTCACGACGTAGGCGGTGAACGCGGCGGCAACGTCGTGCAAGGGCATGCCCAGTCGCACGTGCTCTTCGCGAAACGCGTCGAGATAGGCGCGGTAGAGATTCGAGAACAGGCTGTCGAGCTGGGCCGGGTCCTGCGAGGGGTCGCTGGCGGCGATGCGTTCTGCCAGCAACGAACGTCCGGAGGGCTCGAACGCCAGCGCGCCGGGGCGGGCTGCCGCCGGCGTCGACAGCGCATTCGGCTGCGCCAGCGCTTGCCCTTCGCGCCACGCGGCATTGGCGCCGCCCACATGACCGACGGTCGCGGCGAGGCCCTGCATGTCCTTGATCATCACATCGAGGAACATCGATGAACCGAGCGCAGTCGTGCGGATCTGGTTCAGCATGAACTGGTTCCAGATGAGGTTGGGCAGGTGGACGACCGGTGGCGGTGGTGGCAGGTAGACCTGCGCGCGGCCCGGCAACGCCGCGATCATCGTCGCAATCACCAGGATCAGCTGCCACGCGCGGAGGCGTCCAACTGCCTCGCGTCGAGCAACAGGATTCTCGTATCCGGGTTCATCCATGACAGGCTTCCGACCATCCCCCAGGCCGGTACTGTGACCCTGTGCCGGCGCCATTGCCGTGAGCAATGTCCGCAAACGAGCCTGCGGGCCGGCCTGATGCGAGGGTCGCGGCCGGCGCAGGGGCGGGCCTGCGCCGGCCGCAGTGCCGACCTTACAACGCGTTCAACGGAATCTTCAGATAGCTCACGCCATTGTCCTCGGCGGGCGGGAAATCGCCGGCGCGGATGTTGATCTGAATCGCCGGCAGGATCAGCACCGGCATTTCCAGCGTTGCATCGCGCGCGCTGCGCATGGCGACGAAGGCTTCTTCGGACACGCCGTCATGCACGTGGATATTGCTTTCCCGCTGCGCGGCAACGCTCGTCTCCCACTGCACTTCGCGGCCCGGCGGCGGGTAGTCGTGACAAACGAAAATTCGCGTGCTGGCCGGGAAATCGAGCAGCTTGCGCATGGACTTGTACAGCGTCCGCGCATCGCCCCCGGGGAAGTCGCAGCGCGCGGTACCGACGTCGGGCATGAACATCGTGTCGCCCACGAACAGCGAGTCGCCGATGGCATAAGCCGCACAGGCCGGCGTGTGACCGGGCACGAACAGCACCTCGCCCGTCAGCTTTCCGATCGGGAAACGTTCGCCTTCAGTGAAGAGATGATCGAACTGCTGCCCGTCGGTCGGGAACGACGCTTCGAGATTGAAGACCTGCTTGAACACGCGCTGCACCGTGGCGATGCGGTTGCCGATGCCGGTCTTGCCGCCCAGGTGCGCGCGCAGGTATTTGGCGGCCGACAGATGGTCGGCATGCGCGTGCGTTTCGAGGATCCAGGCGACGGTCAGGCGTTCGGCCCGGACGAACTCGATGACCTGATCGGCCGAGGTGGTCTTCGTGCGCCCGGACTTGGGGTCGTAATCGAGTACGGAGTCGATGATGGCGGCCGTGCCGCCCGCTTCGTCATACACGACGTAGGTCAGCGTCCACGTGGCCTTGTCGAAGAAATGCTTCACCGTCGGGTTCATCGTGCGTTCCTCTGTTGCGATTTCAGTTCAGAATACTATATTATATTTAAAAATATAATATAATCTCGATCAGTGTCCCAATCCCAACAAGGTCAAGAATGATGCCCGACACGTCCACGCTGGATATCCGAAAGGTCCGTCGCGCCGCAGCAGACGCCACGGCAATGTTGCGCATGCTGGCCAATGAAGATCGCCTGCTGCTGCTGTGCCAGCTGACGCAGGGCGAGCGCTGTGTCAGTGAACTCGAGGAACAGCTCGGCATCCGGCAGCCGACGCTGTCGCAGCAGCTCGGCGTCCTGCGCACCGAGGGGCTGGTCAGCACGCGGCGCGAAGGCAAGAACATCTATTACACCATCGCAGACGAACGCGTGGAGCTGCTGCTCGGGCAGCTCTACCAAATGTTCTGTCGTTAACGAAGGAGAGACGACCCATGACCATCGACTGGCAACACTTCACGCCCTGGGCTTCGCTCGGCGGCGGCGTGCTCATCGGCCTCGCGGCCTCGCTGTTCGTGCTGTTGAACGGGCGTATCGCCGGCATCAGCGGTGTGCTCGGTGGCCTGCTGCAGCCACGTGCAGGCGATATTGCGTGGCGGGTCCTGTTCGTCGCCGGCATTCTGCTGGCGCCCACGCTGTACGGGCTGGTCACGACCTTACCCGAGTCCGTGATCGAGGCGGACTATCCGCTGCTCGTCATCGCGGGGCTGCTGGTCGGCGTCGGCACGCGCTTCGGCTCCGGCTGCACCAGCGGACATGGCGTCTGCGGTATCTCACGCCTGTCACCACGCTCGCTCGTCGCCACCATGACCTTCATGGCAGCCGGCTTCGCGACCGTCTACGTCACCCGCCACCTGCTCGCCGCCTGAGGACACTGCCATGACCAACCTCACGTCATTTGTTTGCGGACTCATTTTCGGCCTCGGCCTCATCCTCGCCGGCATGGCGAATCCGGCCAAGGTCATCGCGTTTCTCGATCTCGCCGGTGCCTGGGATCCGTCGCTGGCGCTGGTGATGGGCGGCGCAATCGCGGTTGCAAGCGGTGCCTTTGCGTTCGCCGGCAAACGTGCCCGTTCGATCCTGGGTGCCCCGATGCAACTGCCGACCCGGCGCGACATCGATCCACGGCTGATCATCGGCAGCGTCGCGTTCGGTGCGGGCTGGGGCCTGGCCGGTTTCTGCCCGGGACCGGCGCTCGTGGCCCTGGGGGCAGGACTGCCGAAGGCGGTGATCTTTGTCGGCGCGATGCTCGTCGGTATGCTGGCGTATGAATTGATCAACCGCGCTCTGACGGCCCCGCCCGTCTCGCGCCCGCAACCGGGAGCTCACTGATGGAACTGCAGATCGAAACGCTCAATGCCGACTTCGCGACATGCCCGCAACTGCTGCCGGCACAACTGGCGGCGGTGGCCGCCGCCGGTTACAAGAGCGTGATCAACAACCGGCCCGATCACGAAGGTGGCGCTGAACAACCGGTCAGCGCCGAGATCGAGCGGGCGGCAACGGCGGCCGGTCTGCGTTACGCATACCTGCCCGTGATCCCCAGCGACATCAAGCCGCAGGACGTCGCGCAGATGCAGGCGCTGATCGCCGATTTGCCGACGCCCGTGCTTGCGTTCTGCCGCTCGGGCGCGCGCGCCGCGAAGCTCTATCGCCTCGCCGTCGGAGGCTGACGGGCCAACACCATGTTCTCACCGCCGCGCTCGCGGTTCCTGCCGTCCTGGGTTGCCGGCTACGGGCCGACGCAGGCGCGTCACGATCTGATCGCCGGCCTCGTCGTCGTCGTGATGCTCGTGCCGCAGAGCCTCGCGTACGCGCTGCTGGCAGGCCTGCCGGCCGAGGCCGGGCTGTATGCGAGCATGCTGCCGATCGTCGCCTACGCGGCGTTCGGTTCGTCGCGCACGCTCGCCGTCGGACCGGTCGCGGTGGTGTCGCTGATGACGGCGTCCGCGCTGGCGCCGCTGGCAGTCGCCGGCAGTCCCGAGTACAGCCAGCTGGCCCTCGTGCTGGCGGCGTTGTCCGGCGCCATCCTGCTGCTGCTCGGTGTGCTGCGTCTCGGTGTCGTCGCCAACCTGCTGAGCCACCCCGTCATCGCGGGTTTCGCGACGGGCTCGGCGCTGCTCATCATCATCGGACAGATCAAGTCGCTCGCCGGCATGCCGGGCGCGGGTCACACCGCGCTCGAACTCGCCGCGTCGCTGCTGACGCACCTGTTGGACGTCAATCGCGCAGCACTCGCGCTCGGCGGGAGTGCGCTCGTCTTGCTGATCCTCGCGCGACGGCACGCTGCGGCGAGTCTGCGTCGCCTCGGCGTCAGCGCGGCAAGCGCCGACATCGGCAGCAAGCTTGCGCCGGTGGTGGTGGTGATCGTCGCCACGCTGATCACGCATCTGCTCGCGCTCGACACGCGGTACGGCATCGCCGTCGTCGGGACGATCCCGCGCGGTTTGCCCGAACTGCACTGGATGCTGCCGGCCCTCGGCACCGTCGAGGCCCTGATCGTGCCCGCGGCGGCCATTGCGCTCGTCGGTTTCGTCGAGAGCGTGTCGGTCGGGCAATCGCTCGCGATGCGGCGCCAGGAGCGGATCGACCCCAACCGCGAATTGCTCGGCCTCGGCGCGGCGAACGTTGCCGCTGCGGTGGCTGGCGGTCTGCCGGTCACGGGTGGATTCTCGCGCACCGTGGTCAATCATGCGGCCGGTGCGCAGTCGCCGCTGGCGGGCGTGGTTGCGGCGGTCGCGATGCTGCTGGTCGTCAGCACCATGAGCGGCGCTTTCACGCAGCTGCCGATATGCGTGCTCGCCGCGACGATCATCGTGCCCACCTCGAGCCTAATCGACATCGGCGGGTTGCTGAAGACCTGGCGCTATTCCCGCGCTGACGGACTCGCGTTCGCGCTGACCGCCGGCGGCGTGCTGGTCGCCGGTGTCGAGGTCGGCATTGCGCTCGGCATCCTGCTGTCGCTGCTGTCGATCCTGTGGCGCGCCAGCCGGCCGCACATTGCGATCATCGGCCGCGTGCCGGGCACCGAGCAGTTTCGCAACATCAACCGGGTCGCCGTCGACACGCTGCCGCACCTGCTCGCGATGCGGGTCGACGAGAACCTGTTCTTCGGCAACGTCCCGGCGGTCGAAGGCGAACTGCAACGCGCGCTGCAGGCGCAGCCGGCGGTCACCGACGTGCTGCTCGTGATGTCCTCGGTCAGTTCGATCGACATGACGGCGCTCGAGCGTCTGATCGAACTGAACCAGGTCCTCGCGGCGAGTGGCCGCCGTCTGCATTTCGCGGACATCAAGGGGCCGGTGTTCGACCGCTTGCGGCATACGGAACTGCTCGAGCATCTTTCGGGACGGGTGTTCCGCTTCACGCACGAAGCGTTCGAGGCCATGGGGGCCGCGGGCGTCCCGCACGAACGCACCGTCGTGCCGGCAGAGGCATGAGCGGGCGACCGCTCGCGCTCGTCACCGGCGCTTCGGCGGGCCTGGGCGCCGAGTTCGCCCGCGCGTATGCCCGACGCGGCTGCGACCTCATCCTGACCGCGCGCCGCGCCGACAGGCTCGAAGCGCTCGCGGCCGAACTTCGCGCCGGCGGCGCCGCCGCGACGGTGCTGCCGTGCGACCTGTCACGCCCGGGCGCAGTGGCCGCACTGTTCGGCGAGATACAGGCGCGCGGACTCCACGTCGATGTCCTCGTCAACAATGCGGGGTACGGCGTGCCCGGCAGCTACGCGGGCCGTCCATGGCAGGTCCACGCCGACTTTCAGCAGGTCATGGTCGAAGCCGTGGCCGAACTCTGCCATCGCGTCATTCCCGGCATGCAGACGCGGCATGGCGGCGCCATCGTCAATGTCGCGTCGCTCGCAGGTCACATGCCGGGCAGCGCGGGCCACACGCTCTATGGTCCGGCCAAGGCGTGGATGATCCGGTTCTCGGCGTGCCTGCACGCCGAGCTCGCGCCGCATGGCATCACGGTCTGTGCGCTGTGCCCGGGTTTCACGTATACCGAGTTTCACGACGTCAACGGCATGCGGCCGCAGGTATCGCGGCTGCCGCGCGTGCTGTGGATGACGGCCGCAGACGTCGTCGAGCAGGGGCTGGCGGCCGTCGAGCGCGGGCTGCCCATGTATATCCCCGGCCGGCTGAACCGGCTCATCGCGCTGGCTGCCCGCACCCTGCCCGACGCCTGGGTGCGCGCCGCAGTCGCGAGCCGTGAACGCGATTTCCGCCGGGTGGACTGACGCGATGAACGAGCGGCCCGCCTTCGAGCCTGCGCTGGTGCAGGAGGTCGCGACACTGCTCGCCCGTGCGCAGCGCATCGCTTTCATCACCGGTGCGGGGATCTCCGCCGAATCCGGCCTGCCGACCTATCGCGGGGTCGGCGGTCTCTACAATGACATGACGATCGACGAAGGCCTGCCGATCGAGGACATCCTGTCCGGCGACACGTTCCGCCGCGATCCGGCCCTGACCTGGAAGTACCTGTTCGAGATCGAGCGTGCCTGTCGTGGCGCGCGACCCAATGCCGCGCACGCGATCATCGCCGACCTCCAGCACCGGCACGAAGTCTGTGTGATTACACAGAACGTCGACGGCTTCCACGTGGAGGCCGGCAGCCGCGACGTGATCGAGATCCACGGACGACTGCGCGAACTGCTGTGCACGCAGTGCGGCAAGCGCAGGTCCCATCGGCATTTCGACGCCATGGATCTGCCGCCGCGGTGCATGGCCTGCGGCGGTATTCTGCGTCCGGACGTCGTGCTGTTCGGCGAAATGCTGCCGTTGCGCGCCGTCGCCCGTTACGAACTGGCGCTGCAGCGGGGGTTCGATCTCGTGTTCGCCATCGGCACGACCGCGGGCTTTCCGTACATCTATGAGCCCGTCGCGACCAGCGCGCGTGCAGGCGTGCCGACGATCGAAATCAACCCGGACCTCACGCCCTTGTCGTCACTGGTCGCTTACCGCTTCGCCAGCGGTGCCGGTGCGGCATTGCGCGCCATCACGGCGCCTGATGCCTGAGTTCGCGCCGCGAGTGTGGCGCTGAAGTCCACACTGGACACATCCTGAGCAAAAAGGCCAAAAAAAAGCCGAGAAAAGCGGCCATGAATGCTTACAAATCGAATTTCTCCCTTTATATTAACGCCCGCACTGTATGCGCGATTGGATTTCAGGCGTTTTCCCGCAGGAAAACGCCACGGAAGATCAACGAAGCGATGGAGCGCAGTGGCACCTGAAGCTGTAACTACGCTGGTTATCAAGGCCCACCCGCAGAATAGCGGTCGCGTCTCAACCTGAATCCACACAGCTGCCGGACCCCTGCGCGCAGGTTGTCAATTTTTTCTGGGAGGACTTATGAGTCGAGCAAAACCAGCGATCAAGGAACGCGAAACGAAGAGCCAGATTCTCGCCGCCGTGGCGGAATCGACCGGCCTGACCAAGAAGCAGGTGCAGGCTGTGCTGTCGGCCACCAAGGACCATGCAATTCGCCACCTGAACGCCCGCGGTTCTGGCGAAATCAGCGTACCGGAACTCGGCGTGAAGCTGCGCCGCGTGAAGAAGGCTGCACGCAAGGCCGGTATGGCCCGCAACCCCTTCACCGGTGAGATGGTCAAGGTCGAAGCCCGTCCGGCGAGCTCCTCCGTGCGCGCCAGCGCGCTGAAGGCTCTGAAAGACGCCGTCGCCGGTTAAGACCGACCGTCGTTTCCTTCAACGGGGCGCGTGCGCGAGCACGCGCCCCGTTTTGTTTGTGGCGCGCGTCCGCACTTCCGATTGACGCCCGATCCCCCCGGCCGCTAACCTTCGCCGCGTTCTACAGTCTTGCCAACGGTGCCTGCACGTCTTCCAGCGTGCGGGATAATCGGGAAGCCGGTGCGTTTCCGTGCGGAAACAAGGCCGGCGCTGCCCCCGCAACGGTCAGCGAAGCGGAATCCCTCCAGGCCACTGTGCAGTCCACTGCATGGGAAGGCGGGACTCCCATGTGCGAGCACGCCGTCGCACCCTTCGTGAGCCCGGATACCGGCCCTTGGCCTTGCAAACCGAGTCGCGTGGGGTGGCTCCGGCATTGTCTGGCGTCGTCGTTCCTTCGCCACTGCCGCCGTGACCGCCCGCGATTCCAGCGCTGCCGCTCGGGTGAGAGCGAGGCAGGGAGTAGCGGATGCGTCGTGTCACCTGTTGCCTGATCGTGGCCTGCTGTGCCGTCAGTTCGACGCGCGCCGAAGAGCGCAGCGTCGCCCGTCATCGCGAAGAAGTCATCGTCACCGCGGCCCGCACGCCGACTGCGCTGCGCAATGCGGGCGCCAGCGCCACGGTGATCACGCGCGAACAGATCGAACGTCGCAACCCCGTGTTCCTGACCGACCTGCTGCGCGACGTGCCCGGCTTTGCGGTCGGCCGCGCCGGTGGATCCGGCAAGTTCACGCAACTGCGCGTGCGTGGCGCGGAAGCCAACCATGTCCTGGTGCTGATCGACGGCGTCGAGGCCAATGACATCACGCGCGCCGACGAATTCGACTTCGCCCACCTCGGTGTCGACGACATCGAGCGCGTTGAGATCGTGCGCGGGCCGCAGAGTGCGTTGTGGGGCAGCGACGCGCTGGCCGGTGTCGTCAACATCATCACGCGTCGCGGCGACGGGGCCGTCAACGCGAATGCGAGCCTCGAATACGGATCGTTCGGAGCCGGGCGTGTCAGCGCCTCGATTGGCACCGGCGACGAGCGCCGCGACGCGAGCCTTGCGGTCAGCTATATCGAAACCGGCGGCATCAACATCGCGCAGCGCGGCGACGAGGAAGACGGCTACCGCAACGGCACGATCAACACGCGCCTCGGCTGGCAGGCGCTGCCGACGCTGCGCCTGGAGTTCACGGGGCGGCTGACCGACGTGCAGACCGCGACCGACGGTGATACCGGCCTCGGCGTCCCGAGCGACACCGACGGCGAGACCGACATCCTGCAGGCCTATGCGCAGGGGCGCGCCCGGTGGTCGACGTTCGATGACCACTGGCGGCATGAACTGTCGGGCGCCTGGAGCAAGATGGACAACGCAGATCTCGACCGCGCCGTGTTCCTCGAAGGCGAAGTCGTCGGTCACAAGCACAGCATCGATTACCAGACGACGCTGCAGGGCACGACAGGCTTCGTGCTGCCCGCCAGTCACGTGCTGACCTTCGCGCTCGATTACGAGCAGCAGCGCTTCCGCCAGCGCGGCCCGGTGACCGTTTTCGGCGATCCGAACCAGGACCGGGATTACCAGGTGCTCGGCTATGCGGGCGAGTACCGGCTGACCGTGGCCGACGACACCACGCTCGGCGCAAGCGGACGCTGGGACGACAACAGCGAGTTCGCCGATGTCGGCACCTACCGCGTGTTCGCGACACACGACTTCACGCGCACCGGCACCATCCTGTCGGCCGCGTACGCGACGGGTCAGAAGGCGCCGACCTTTTTCGATCGCTTCGGCTTCTCGTTCGGCGGCCTGTTCTCGCCCACCTTCATCGGCAACACAGCGGTGAACCCGGAAACCTCGCGCGGCTGGGAAGTCGGCCTGACGCAGGCCCTGCTCGCAGAACGTCTGCTGCTCGGCGTGACCTGGTTCAGCGAACGCCTGGAGGACGAGATCAACGGCTTCGTCGTCGATCCGGCCACGTTCACCGCCACGGCCGTCAATCTCGACGGGCGCAGCAGGCGCGACGGCGTCGAACTGACGGCGACCGCCAGTGTGGGCAGTCAGCTCGACCTGCGCACCAGCTATACCTGGCTCAACGCCACCGAGCCCGATCGCGCGACCGGGCGCGAGGTCGTGGAGATCAGGCGGCCGCGCCACCAGGTCGCGGCCAGCGCGAACTGGACCACGGGCGACGGACGCGGTGGCCTCGATCTGCATCTGACCCACACCGGCGCGCGCGAAGACGACAGCTTCCTGCCGCCGTTCTTCGCGGCCAGCCGCGTCAAGCTGGAGCCCTATACCTTGCTGGGTCTTGCCGGCCGCTACCGCGTGAACCCGCACCTGTCCCTGCTCGCACGCGTCGAGAACATGCTCGATGACGACTACCAGGACATCTTCGGCTTCGAAACCGAAGGACTCTCCGCCCATGTCGGCCTGAAGCTGTCGACCGCGCGCTGATCCGCGGGCGACGTCAGGCCTGATCGGGCCCGGCGTCGTCGTGGCGGGGCAGCCGATCGGCGGTCTCGAACCACGGCAGGCGACTCATTCGCCAGATGTGATAGTCGGGCGCGATCAGCGCGGGCTCGTCGAGGCTCGCGATCGTGATGTCGATATAGTCCGGCGCCGTGCGCCGTCGGAAGGCGAGCGGCGCACCGCAGATCGGACAGGATTCGCGTTGATAAAGCCCGGATGAGGCATACGCGCGCGGCGTCCCCTGCACGTAGCGAAAGGCGGGGAAGGGCACGGTGAACCACGCCACCACGGGTGCACCGCTCGCGCGCTGGCACAGGCGGCAGTGGCAATAGCCGGCATCGATGAGCGTGCCGTCGACGGTGTAGCGCAGCGCGCCACATAGGCAGCCGCCGCCGGTATGAAGCGCACTGGCTGCGGTGGTGGACAAGGCGGGACGCGCAGCGCCGCCTACATCTCGATGTGGTCGACCCCGTCGGCGCCGTCGAGCCTGTCGAGCAGCATCCGGTAGCGCGGGTCACGCACGTCCATCGATACGGTGTCCGAGAGATCGGGTTCCGGCTTTTCCTTGCCGTCCTTCGGGGGTTCTATCAGCGCGAGATGAATGTCGCGCAACTGCCCAAGGAAGGCGTCGCGCACGGGCAGCGGCGTGTTCGCGACTGCCGTGCCGTGCTTGATGTCGGCGACCAGTTTCGGCAATGACTGCATCAGCTTCGAGCGCTGGGCCGGCGAGTGGACCGGTTGCGCGCTGATGATGAGGCGCAGGGTCGCGTCGACCGCAGCCTGCCATTCCGGCGACGACGGCCCATGCCGATGATGGGTGAGCGCGAGATAGCGGCGCCATTCCTGCAGCAGGAACTCGACGAGGAACCGCGGCGGCAACGGACCGTCGCCGTCGGCGATGGCCTTGCGGATCGCGCTGCCGGCGGCCTGCACGTCGGCGAGCTGAATCGGCGTCTGTTCGTCGCTCATGGCAGGGTGGCGTGCAACTGGGCCGGTAGTCGTTTCATGTTCAGGCCCATTATAACCACAGCGCACTGTGGCCGGTGCTTCCGTTCGCGCTGTCTCTGCCGCCTCAAAGCCAGGATGCACAGCGCGCGACCTCGATCGTCAGCCGCTGCCGGCCCGCGCCCCAGCGCAGGCGCAGACAGGCGCCCTGCATGATTTTCTCCAGCCCGGCTTCGGACTGGGACACCGTTTCGTGCGGGGCACCGTCGATGTCGACCGGCGTGTCCGCGCGCAGCGACAGGCGCCCCGCCAGTTCCGCATCCTCGCAGGCGAGTCCCGTGCACCCGCGCAGTTGCAGCGGCTGGCCGAAGCCACCGGGAAAACTGCCGTCGTCCAGACGATAGCGCCCGCCATAGCCATCGCAGCTCGGCAGCGCGAGATTGATCTCGGTTTCCAGGGTGGTGCCTGCCGGTGCGTCGAGGGCGTATTCGATCTCGAGGTGGCTGCCGGCCAGCCGGTAGGTTTTCCGCACGCTGATGCCGGCCGCGTCGAGTCGCGCAGCGAGAACGGCGCCCGTCGCCGAAGCCTCGACCAGGGCGTAACACGACAGCACACGGCACGTGCCGTCGACGAGGTGGACGGTGTCGGCGAACAGCAGACGGGCAAACGCGTCGGGCGCGAGGTCCGCGGCGGTGATCTGGTGCTTGTACGACACGCGGTCGTGAGCCGACGCGATGCCGCCGTGCCCCGGCTCTGCCGTCGTTTCAGGCGCCGCGTCGGGCACCCGGTGATAGTGCTCGGCATGCCGTCGCAACACGTCGCCGAAGTTCTGCAGCAGCGGGTAACTCGACAGTTCCTGCAGTGCGCCGCGGCCGTCGTCGCGCAGCACCGCCTGCAGTTCCCGATTGGCGAACACGTGCTCGCGCGCGCCGTCGTGATCGAGATCGAACGGGGTCGTCGGGCGCTGCCAGTCCAGTACATCGAGGGCCGCCTCGAGCTCGAGCAGATTGCGCCACACCGCCCGCCGCAGATGCGGCAGGTAAAGACCGCCGAACAGCCCGTGCCAGTACGCGTCGTTCGCCTGCGCGCGGTACAGCATGTCGCGCAGCGCAGCGTCGTCGCGCGCAGCGGGCAGCGCGTCGAGCCGCGCGGACAGCGCCAGCATGCGTTTGTGCAGCCAGTTCGCTTCCGGGTACCGCGACAGGAAGTTGCGCCAGATGCCGCCGCGGATGAACGGCCGCTGCCGCGGCCACTCCGGTGTCTGCTTCGCTGCGTTCAACAGCGCCGCGTATACGTGCGCGGCCGGCGCCGGCAGTGTCCACTCGTTCATTTCGCTGTAGGACGCGGTCGGCAGGTACACGATGCCGCGCGTCGCGGCGCGCGCGTGGAAGTCGGCATAGGTGGACGTCACGATGGTCGGCGAGGCGAGCACGCCTTCGATGAACTGCTCGAGCCAGCCACGGGTATAGACCCAGTCGTAGGTTTCCGGCCAGATGCCGAACTTCTCGATGTCATCGAAGTACACGGCCGCGGCCTGGCCGCGACCGGCGAGTGCTTCCAGGAACTGCACGACCTCGCCCGCCGGCGAGAACGGCAGGCGATAGCGCAGGGCCTCGGAGATCGGGAACAGATCGATCGTGCGACCGTCCTCCTCGGTGGTGAAGAAGCCCCCGAGTTCATGTTCTTCACGGCCGGTGCACAGAAAGTGGTAGTCGTCGACGGTCACGTACTCGATGCCGCTGTCGGCCAGGGCCGGCACCACCGAGGATTCCCACACGCGTTCGGTCAGCCACGCGCCGCGCGGCGCCGCGCCGAAGCCCTGGGCGAGTTTTGCCGACAGCGCGCGCAGTTGGCCGACGCGGTCACGCGCCGGGATGGCCGCGAGCACCGGCTCGCAGTCGCCGGCGCCGAAGAGTTCCACCTGGCCGCGCGCGACCATCGCCGCGAGCAGCGCCATGTCGTCGGGATGGCGCGCGCACAGATCGTCGAGCAGCCAGCCGGAAAAATGCGCGGCGAAGCGGAAGTCGGGATAGCGATAAAGCGTGTGCAGAAAGGGCCGGTAGCAGCGTTCGTGCGCATCGTCGATGACGGCGGGAAAATTGCCGACCGGTTGATGCGCATGGACACCGAGCAGCAGGGAAATGGTGGTCGACATCGGGTTCCTCGAGGGTGGCCGTCAGACTTCGCGGGCGCGGCGCATCGTGCCACCGACTTCCATGCTGCCGCCGCCGCGGCTCAGCGGATGATCGAGCTGCGTCGGCGGCGGCAGCTTCAGCGCAACGTAGAGCGCGCGCAGATTGCGCCGGAACAGCGTTTCGAAGCTCGCGACCGCGTCGGCCGGATTGTAGTCGCCGAGCCACCAGAACCAGTCGGAGCTCTCGCAGGTGGTCAGCAGGGCTTCGGCGCGCGCCGCGTCAGCGGCGTCGAGGCGGCCACTGCCGAGCACGAGATCGTAGCTCTGCTTGGCGCTGCACAGCAGGTCCCAGGCGTGGTTCTTGTCCGGATCGCCGACCCACGTCGACAGCGTGCCGTAGACCCAGCTGCCGGCGACGAGGGTCGGCAGGTCCTGCCGGCGCGGCGCGTGCGCGGTCCCGGCAGCGGCGAGCGTGGTGGTGCGGATGGCCGGATGTCCGGCGAGCGCGGTGTAGAGATCCTCGAAGAAGTAGTACCCGTTGTACGGGTAGTACTCCCACGCGTTCTCGCCGTCGAGCATCACGCACACCAGCGGCGTGTCGTCGTCCGGCGCGCGCGCCATGATGCCTTCGAGTTCGCCGATCAGATGGCGCGCCGCGTCCTGGCCGTGCCACTTCGCGTATTCGAAGCCAATCAGATCGGAGAGTCGGTCGTCGCGGAAATAGACCGTCACGCCGCTTGCGTCGCGCCACGGGCGATACAGATCGCGTTCGCGCACATAGTTCGCGTGACCGAGCGTGTTCGCGAGCACAGCCTCGCCGCTCGCGGCCCAGCCGATGCCGGCCGCCGCGAAGCGTTCGAGCGCGGGCCCGGACACCGCGCCTTCGGCCGGCCACATGCCGGCCGGGGCGGCGCCGAAACGCTCGGCATGGCTCGCGGTCGCGCGCGCAAGGTGCGCATCGAGCCGCTGGCGGCCGCCGGGATAGCAGGGTGCGCTCGGCAGTTCGGCTTCGGGCCAGGCTTCGTGCGCCGCCGCGAAGGACAGCAGCAGCGGCGCGATGGGATGGGCCTGCGGCGTCGACGACAGTTCGATCTGGCCCCGTGCTGCCAACGCGCGATAGCGCTGCACCAGCGACGTCAGCATTTCGCCGATCGCGTCGAGCAGGGCGATCCGATCGGCGAGGCGGTAGCCTTCGCCTTTGCTCATCAGTTCGGTCAGCAGCGGATTGCGGCGGCGTTCGGTCTCGCCGGTCCAGGCGAGGTGATACCAGGTCACGAGATCGGCGAAATACGCACCCGAGAGATACTCGAGCGCGACGTCGCCCTGGGCGCTCGCGAGTTCCTGCAGCGCGAACAGCCGCTGGTAGTACGGGAACGGCGCGACGGTCCGCGTGTGATTGGTGCGGAAACAGGCGTGAATGGCCGCGCGCTTCTCCGCCGGTCCGAGACTGTCGGGTGCCGGATGCGCCAGCAGCCGCAGCAGCGGATCGCGCAACTCGCGCCGCGCGATCTGTGCCGCGTAGTCTTCGAGCTGGTCAAGCAGCACGGGCACGAAATTGACGACGCCGCGCACCGTCGGGTGTCGTTCGAGGTGCGCCGCCATGTCGGTGTAGTCCTTCATCGCGTGGAGATAGGTCCACGGCAGCGCGAAGTCGCCGTTGTCCGGCGAGCGGTAATCCGGCTGATGCATGTGCCAGAGGAAGACGAGGTCGAGCGATTTGGCCATGGGCTTGCGCGGGGCTCTGTCCTGGAATGAAGGTCTACCGGGCGGCCGCGCACCGTCACGGCAGGCCTTACCAGTTATGATAGTAGCAAGATGCCTGCCTACGACGCCCAGCTCCGTCCTCTCGTTGAGGCGCGCACCCACGACCCCTTCGCGGTGCTCGGCGTGCACCCGGATGGCGCAGAGTGGGTGTTGCGCGTGTGGCGACCTGGTGCATCGAGCGTCACGCTGGACTTCGACGGCAGCAGCGTCGCAGCACGGCGCGTCGATGCCGCGGGCGTGTTCGAAGTGCGACTCGACCGTCGCCCACCCGGCCCCTGGCGGGTCACGGCCGATGGTCATACCGCGTGGGACCCTTATGCCTTCCCGCCCGCACCGCCGACCCAGGCGCTCTACCTGTTCGCCGAAGGCCGCCTGTACCAGGGCTATCGCCTGCTCGGCGCTCTGCCTGAAGTACGTGCCGGGATCGCCGGGATCTGCTTTCGCGTGTGGGCGCCGGGCGCTGAACGCGTGTCCGTCGTCGGCGATTTCAATGCATGGGACGGGCGCACGCACCTGCTGCAGAATCTCGGCGTGTCCGGCGTCTGGGAACTGTTCGTGCCCGGGCTTGGCGCCGGCGCGCTGTACAAGTTCGAACTGCGCCAGCGCGACACGGGCTCGGTGTTCCTGCGCGAAGATCCCTATGCGCGCAGCGTCGAATGCCGGCCAGCCACCTCTTCACGCGTCGTGGCGGACACTCACTTTGCGTGGACCGATGCGCCATGGCTCGCGCGCCGCGCCCACTGGGACTGGCTGCATTCGCCGGTCAACATCTACGAACTGCACGCGGGCTCGTGGCTGCGTCATCCCGACGGGCGCTTCTATTCGTATCGCGAACTCGCCGCGCGCCTCGTGCCCTATGTCGCGGCGCTGGGCTTCACGCATATCGAACTGCTGCCGATCACCGAGCATCCGCTCGACGAATCCTGGGGCTACCAGACCACTGGCTTCTTCGCGCCGACCTCGCGTTTCGGCGAGCCCGACGATCTGCGCGCGCTGATCGATGCCTGCCACGCCGCGAACCTCGGCTGCATTCTCGACTGGGTGCCCGGGCATTTCCCGGCCAACGATGGCGCGCTGGCCCACTTCGATGGCTCGGCGCTGTACGAGCACGGCGATCCCCGCCGCGGTCGCCACCCGGACTGGGGTACGCACATCTTCAATTACGGCCGCAACGAAGTGCGCAGCTTCCTGCTGTCGAGCGCGTACTACTGGCTCGCCGAATTCCATTTCGACGGCCTGCGCGTCGATGCGGTGGCTTCGATGCTCTACCTCGACTATTCGCGCCAGCCGGGCGAATGGCTGCCGAACGCGCAGGGCGGGCGCGAGAATCTGGAGGCGATTGCGTTCCTGCGCGATCTGAACGTGATGACGCACGGCGAGTTCCCGGGCGCGCTGACCATCGCCGAAGAATCGACCGCGTGGCCGCTCGTGTCGCGCCCGGTCGACGGCGGCGGCCTCGGGTTCTCGCTGAAGTGGAACATGGGCTGGATGAACGACACCCTGCGCTACTTTCACTTCGATCCCGTCTATCGACGCTACCACCACAACCTGCTGACCTTCGGCCAGATCTACGCCTACAGCGAAAATTTCCTGCTGCCGCTGTCCCATGACGAAGTCGTGCACGGCAAGGGCAGCCTGCCGAACAAGATGCCGGGCGACGAATGGCAGCGTTACGCGAACCTGCGCCTGATGTTCCTGCTGCAGCTGACGACGCCCGGCAAGAAACTGAACTTCATGGGCAACGAGTTCGGCCAGACCCGCGAATGGCGCAGCGACTGGGAGCTCGAATGGGCGCAGGCGGCGCAGCCGCCGAATGCGGGCCTGAGCCGCCTGCTGGGTGACTTGAACCGGCTCTATCGTGATGTACGGGCCCTGCACGAATGCGATCACGAGCCGGCCGGGTTTCGCTGGATCGACTGCGACGATGCCGCACGTTCGACGCTGTCCTATCAGCGCCTCGCCCGCGATGGCAGTTATGTGATCGTTGCGCTCAATTTCACGCCGGTCCCGCGCGCGGGGGTTGTCGTCGGCGTGCCGACGGTCGGGGAATTCGACGTGCTGCTGAACAGCGACTCCCGTCACTACGGCGGGAGCGACGTCGGCGTCGCGCGGGTCACGGCCACCGCGCGGCCGGCGCACGGCATGGCGGCTTCGATCATGGTCGATCTGCCGCCGCTCGGCGGACTGGTGCTGGCCCCGACCGTTTGACGCCGGCAGTCGCGGCCCCTGCGGCGTTCAGCGCGTGACGAGACGCGCGACGCTGGCCGACATCGACCCCAGCTGATCCCGCCACCACTCCTTGCGCTTCTCGGTGTAATTGCCGAGCACGCGACAGAGTGCCATCGTCAGCACGAACAGCATCACGCCGCTCCACGCCTGGTCAGGCTCGATCGGCAACACCGCCGCCAGGAACTGCAGGATCGGATAGTGAAAGAGGTAGATCGAGAACGTGTAGCCGGCCCAGTCGCGAATCACCGCTTCACCGCGCGACAGCAGGGGTGCGAGCCGCGCGGACAGCGCGTGAATGCCGATGAAGTTGCAGGCGACGAGCGTACCGATCACGTACGCGCTCATGAATTCGTCTGACCACATCAGCTCATTGACGACGAAACGCCGGCCGAGCAGGTCGAACGTCAGCTGCAACAGCGTGTCGCGGAGGCCCGCGGCGCGGAACGCCGCGTAAAAACCAATCGAACCGAGGAAGAGCGCCCAGCCCGCGCCTTCGCCGATGCGCTGCGAAGTATTGATGCGATACACCCACACACCGAGCAGCCAGATCGGGAACAGCAACAGGATTTTCGGCCCGACCAGCAGCATCAGCGCCGCGACCCACAGCGCGCGCTGCCAGCCACGCAGGAACCAGCCGGCCGCGAACAGCATGTAGTACCAGAATTCGTAACCGAGCGACCAGTAGGGTCCGTTCGTGAACAGCCGCACCGAGTTGAGCCACAGTTCATTGGTGAAGGTCAGCGCATGCAGCACGCGGCCGACCGGATCGCTGCCCTGGAACCAGAAACCGTCGTACATCGCCGGATTGATCAGCCGGCCGACGTGGTCGAGCACGACCGTCAGCACGATGGCCGGAATTGCCACCGAGTAGAGCCGCGCGCAGCGATTGAGCAGGTAATCCGGGAAGGCCTTGTCACGTGTGGCGACCGTATGCGCGATGACATAGCCTGATAGCACGAAGAACACCATCACGGCGTCGTTGCCGAAGCTGCGCCATTCGATGATCAGGCCGCCGGTGAAGCGGCGATAGGCGAGGTGCGTCAACAGCACCACGACCGCGGCGAGAAACCGCACGAGGTCGAGGTAGATCGACGTCGCGCGGTTCACCTCGGCAACGCGGCCTTTGCGCGCAAGCGGTCCGCGAGCAGGCGCCGCGCGTGAGCGCGCACGATCCTGCCGCAGTTCGTGAACGGCACGAGGTAGGCCGACAGCAGTGTCGGGTGGATCTGCGCATCTTCACCGGTCAGGCCGAACTCGAGTTTCTCCGGTGCCCGCCCGGGCACGTACAGTGTGCCGAACAGCCAGTCCCACAGCGCGAAGAGCTCGCCGTAGTTCTTGTTGTAGTGGCGCGGATCCTTGCTGTGATGAATCTGGTGCTGCGCCGGGCTGATGAACACCCGGCTCAGCCACGGCCCGAACGACCACCAGATGTGCGAATGGCGCAGGTTCGCCCCGAGCACATGGAACATCGAGAACACGAAGTTGGCGCCGAACAGCTTGATCGAGGCCGGTTCGTTGGTGAACAGGTATGTGACCACGCCCATGAAAGGCCCGACGATCGCCAGATCCAGCATGCGGGAAATGAGGTTGTAGACCGGGTGTTTGCGATACACGGTGAACGGCGTCAGCACTTCGGCGCTGTGATGCACCTTGTGGAATTCCCACAGCAGCGAGTAGCGATGGTGCAGGGCGTGCACCAGGTAGGTCGAGAAATCGGCGACCAGCGCAATCGCGAGCGTGAAGCCGACCAGCCGCAACGTCGTCCACGGCGCCGCTTCGCGGCTGCCCAGGACATCGACCAGCCCCTGCTGGACGAAGGTCGCGACGAGTGCGATCGACGCGCTGCCGAGCACCAGCCGCGCGAGCCAGCCGCTGGGCCCGAGCACGCGGTTGGTCAGCAGCAGCTTGTAGTCGAGCCGGGCCGACGGGTGGGTGTACATGTCCCGCGGAAACAGGAATGAAAACAGGCCCCTGGCACTGCCCGGGGCCGCGTCGACGGCACCCGCGCGGTAATAGCGCCGCCACACGTAGGCACCGAGCAGGACGAAGGTCAGCAGGTACAGCCAATAGAAGCGGTTGGCGCCGTCGAGCGTCCATAGTGGCAGTTCGACGAACAGATTCTGGTAACAGTGGGCGAGGAAGGCCTGCAGCGCGGCCGGGACCTGTTCGATGAAATTCACGGTGATGTGGGAGTCCGTCATTGCGGTTGGAGCCATGGCGCGGGTGCAACGCCTTCCCCGGCAGTCCGAGCACGAGACGTGCCAGCCAGCGTTCGGTGGCCAGAATACCAGAACGAAAGTGAACGGACTTTGAACCGGCCGTGCGCGTCATGCGCCAGATCCGCTCCCCGGATCCGGCGATGGTGCGTGCCAGCCACTTTGCCGCCGACGTGCCGGCCCGACGGCGACCCGACTGCGGCCCGCCTTGCGTCGGCGTCCATGCGACGCCGCGGCCGAGGCTGCAGGCCCCGGTGTCCTGCTTGCAGTGCCGGCACCGACCTCCTATCGTCGCCGCGATGAAATTCGTGCAATTCGGCGACGACTCCGACGACACGGTGCACAGCCCGGCCGAGCGCGCCGCCGCGGCCTCGCGCAGCGTGTGGGTCAGTGTCGGTGTCAATCTCGTGCTGACGCTGCTGCAAATCGCAGTGGGCCTGTTCGCGAAATCACAGGCGCTGATGGCCGACGGCATCCACTCGCTGTCGGATCTGGTGGCCGATTTCGTGGTCCTGCTCGCGTCGCGCCACAGCCGCAAGGACGCGGATGACGATCATCCCTACGGTCACCAGCGCTTCGAAACGGCGGCGTCGCTGGTGCTCGGTGCACTGTTGCTGATCGTCGGACTCGGCATGCTGTGGTCGGCGTTTCACAAGCTGGACGACCCGGCGTCGATACCGACCGTCCACATCGCAGCGCTGTGGGTGGCGCTGTTCGCGCTCGGGGCAAAGGAAGGCCTGTTTCGCTACATGCTGACGATCGCCAAGCGCGTCAAATCGGGCATGCTGGTTGCCAACGCCTGGCATGCGCGTTCCGATGCCGCGTCGTCACTGGTCGTCGGCATCGGCATTGCGGGCAACCTGGCCGGCTATCCGCTCGCCGATCCGATCGCCGCGCTGATCGTGGGCCTGCTGATCGCGAAGATGGGCTGGGGCTTCGCGTGGGACGCGTTGCACGACCTGATGGATCGCGCCGTCGATGACGAAGAGGTGACCGCGATTCGACGCACCTTGAGCGAGACGCCAGGCGTCAGCGGCGTGCATGACGTGCGCACGCGCAAGATGGGCGACATGATCGTCGTCGATGCCCATCTCGAGGTCGATGCTGCGATCTCGGTCGAAGAGGGTCACGACATCGCCGTCACGGCACGCCAGCGCGTCATGCAGCGCCACCGCGTGCTGAACCTGATGACGCATGTCGATCCCCACAAACGTCCGGACCTCGATCACGCGACGCCAGCCGGCAGTGGCCAGCCATCGATGCAATAAGAGCGGCATGACAGGGCGAAGTGCGCTGTCGCCGTCGCTGCGGGGCGACTCGCGCCGCACCGACTGATCTCAGTCAAGGCACGCGGCCTGCCATTTCCGCAGTCTGCAGGTGAACGCCGCAGTCTGTGGCTCACGAAAGCAGGAAGTGCGATGACAGCGACCACGCTTCTTGCCCTGATCACCTCGGCCGTACTCTTGCAGATTGTCGTGGCCATCATGCTGGGCAGACGCCGTCGTGTGGCACCGGACAGCTCAACGCCGGGCGCGCCGGGACCCCGCCACGCCGCGGTCGCGTCGGTTGCGGTGAGCGCCCCGGACGCCCACGCGCAACGCACGCTACGGGCCGCGCTCCTCAGCCACGAAGTGCTGCCCTTCGCCCTCGCGCTCACCGGGCTGATGGTCGTGGCGGCGCTGATCGATGCGTTGCTGCATGCGTTGGGGATCGCGTGGGTCGGGCGCTATCTGGGCATTCCGGGCCTGCTGCTGATCGTCTTCTCGTTCGGCCACGCGTTGCGCAAGCACGGCGTGATCAAATCCCGCCAGCCGATGCGCCTGCTGCGTCTGCATGAACGGATGGCGTGGCTGGGCTCTCTGCTCGTGCTGGTCCATGCCGGTATCCACTTCCATGCAATCCTGCCGTGGCTCGCCATCGGGGCCATGCTGATCAACGTCGGCAGCGGGCTGACCGGCAAGTTTCTGCTGGCGCGCGCGCGTCGCCGCCTGGAGTCTGCGCGGCAGCACATGCGAAGCGAGGGCGTGCCCGAGGCGGAGATCGATGAGCGTCTGCATCGGGACAGCCTGACGTTCGACATCGTCCGACAGTGGCGCGCCGTGCACTTTCCGATCACGCTGGCGTTTGCGGTGCTGACGCTGGCACATGTCGTCAGCGTGCTGCTGCTGTGGTCCTGGCAATGACGCGACGGCCCGTGCTGTGGTTGATCGCCGCGAATCTCGCGGTGTTGCTTGCGGTGGTCATTCGCTACCCGCATCTGATGCTGAGTCCAGGATCATTGGGGACCGGGCATGCGGCATTGAACGGCGACTGTTTCGCCTGTCATGAGCCGTGGCGGGGTGCCGTTGCCGCGCGCTGTACGACGTGTCATGCGCTGGCCGATATCGGGCTGCGCACGACTGAGGGTGAGCCGATCGCATCCGGGCGCCTGAAGCGAGGTTTTCATGACCTGCTGATCGAGCAGGATTGCGCCACGTGTCACACCGCCCATCGGGTGCCGCTGCCGACCCGGCGCAGCCCCGAGTCTTTCTCGCATGCCCGGTTGCGGCCCGACGCCCGTGCCGATTGTGCCAGATGTCACGTCGCGCCCACCGATCAGATGCATCGGAACGCCGACACTGACTGCAGCCAATGCCATGCGGCGGACCGCTGGTCGCCGGCGAGCTTCGAACACGACGACTTCTTCGTGCTCGATCGCCGCCACGACAAGGCCTGTGACATCTGCCACGTCGGCAACGACCATTCGACGTACACCTGCTACGGCTGCCACGCGCATACCGAACGGCGGATCCGCAACGAACATCTCGAAGAAGGAATCAGGGACTTCGAAGACTGCGCGGCCTGCCACCCCGATGCGCGTGAGGAGCACGCCAGGAGGCCGTCACGAACGCCCCCCGACGTTGATTGAGTGCCTCGCACGCGCGTAGACCGGCGTGCCCGTTGCGCGGCGGGCGCCGTCAGTGCAGCGACTGCCGCGTGGGTCACGCGCAGAGGGAAGCGTCCACCGCCGGGCCTGGATACACCTTGTCGCGATCGGCGCGCGCCACCCAGCGCCCGGTCGCCCGATGCACGTCGATGCGCTCAGGCGACCGGTGCTCGAACATGAATGCCGGTCACCTGTGGGCAGCGCGGCGAAGCGTCTCGCGTGAGCGGCCACATCCTCGCGCTCGTGCGAGATGAACTCGCAATCTGCCGGGCGCGATGCAGCCGTCGCGCCCGGAGAGTGTCAGCGGCGTCCGCGTCGGCGCAATCGCGCGACCAGCGGCAGCATCCCGCCCACCAGCAGCGGCAGACTCGCCGGTAGCGGCACCGGGGCCGGGGCCTCGATCAGGTTCGCGCCGACGTTCTGCGCGCCGAGATAATGTCCGAGCTCGATCGGCATGTCCGGATCGTATTCGAAGTCCGGATCGAACACGCAGGCCGGATTGACGATGTCGCAGTTCGGGTGCGAATCGCCGTGGCGCAGGATCGCTTCGTGGTCTTCGTCCTTGTAGTCGCCGCTGAAGGCGTAGAACTCGTAGCGGCGCAGTATCGACGCGGCATTGGCGCCGACCGGCGCACCATAACCCGCTTCGAGCATGGACGGCGGCGAGTCTGGATTGCCCGGATCGAACTGCAACAGCTGCCACTCGATTTCAGTCTCGGCGTCTCGCACTTTTGGGTTGTCGCCGACCAGCTCCTCGAGTTCGAGCACGTCATCGAGTTCGGTCGTGAAGACCTTCACCCACAGTGCGTCGCCGAACTGGGCGGCGTCGATTTCGTTCTTGGGCGCCACGACTGCCGCGCCGACCACCGGCTGCGCGACCGGATCGGCAGGTGGCACGATGTCGAGCACGGGCGCCGGGAGATTCACGCGACCATTGCTGAGTGTCCCTGGCGTCGCGGTTTCGAGCAGCCAGGAGTAGGTGGTTTTCGTCGGATTCTTCGTGGTGCCCACGCCGAAGTGATCGCATGGAGTGCCGGCGCCATAGCCCACCCCACCGCCCGTCCAGCAGTTGTCGCCGGGCGTGATGAAGGTGCCGCTCGGCGTACCGAAGTCCCAGCTGTTCCCGTCGAAGATGCCGAAATAGGTCACGCGGGTGCCGAAGCTGGCCCCGTCGACATAGTCCTCAATCCTCGGTGCGCCGTAGCGCTGGACCGCGGTACCCGGGTCGAACCCCCGACCCGACGGAAAGCCGCGCCCGGGGCCGCCGAACGTGTCGGTGATATCGCTGCTGTGCAGGCCTTCGAGTTCGATTTCAAAGCCGTGGGCGGTACTGCCGGTGTCGTTGATGACATCGAAGTTGCCGAGAAAGCCGAATACCGAAGCGTCGGCCAGCGCCGGCGTCAGCCCGGTCGAGACGGCGAGCAGGAAAGATTTGAATTGCATGGGGGTGCCCCTCTTCGGTCGCGAAAGCTGCCTGAGTGCCCCGCGGACATGGCGCGGGCGCTTTGATCGGTCGGGCGTGACCATACCCCCCGCCTGCGGGCAATCGCTGATCCAGGTCAACTTCGCGCGGGAAAGGGCCGTGGTTGCGGCAGGCGCAGACCGGGCGTGCCGGTCCGGGATTCGGCGGGGAGCGGCCCACCGCGTGCCGGCGACGGTGGAGAGGGTTGTCCGCTCAGCGCCGCGGCAGGATGCGCAGCAGCGTGTTGTCCCTCACGAAATAGTGGTGATAGATCCCGGCCACCGCATGCAGTCCTATCAGCCAGTAGCCGACGGTGCCGACGGTTTCGTGCAGGCTCTTGATCTGCTTCGACAGCGCGGCGTCCGGCCCGGTCAGGGCCGGCAGCTCCAGGCCGAAGAATGGAATCGGTTTGCCCGCGGTGCTCAGGATCAGCCAGCCGCCGATTGGCATGCCGATCATGAGCAGATAGAGCAGCCCGTGCACGGCGCCCGACAGCCGTCGCTGCCACACGCTCAACGCCGGTTCGATGCGGGGTGTGCCGCCGAGCGCGCGCGCGGCGAGGCGCAGCCACACCAGGAAGAAGATCGACAGGCCGAACATGAAGTGCAGACTCTTCATGCCCTCACGCGTCGGATGGCCTTTCGGCCAGTAGCCGCGGAGTTCGATCAGCGCGTAGACGGCGATGAACAACACGACCATCAGCCAGTGCAGCGCGATCGAGAGCGATCCGTAGCGGGTACTGTTGTTGAGCAGGGCCATGCACTTTCTCCGGGTGAGTGACGGCGCCGCCCGGGGCGGGCGCTGCGCCGTGAACTGTCATGGGACGCATCATAGACCGCGCACGGCCTGCACCGGGGCCGTCGGATCAAGAAAACCGGTGACCGCGGCAGGGAACGCGGCCGTGCGCGTTCAGCGTCCGCCGGCGACGTCCAGACAGGTACCGGTCACATACGATGCGTCATCCGACAGCAGCCACACGATCGCCGCGGCGACCTCGTCGGCGCTGCCGGCGCGCTGCAGCGGCACGGAGGGCTTCAGGCGCTCGAGTCGGCCGGGCTCGCCGCTGCTGGCGTGAATGTCGGTGTCGATCAGGCCGGGCCGCACGGCATTGACGCGGATGCCTTCGCCAGCCACCTCTTTGGCGAGCCCCAGCGTGAAGGTGTCGATCGCGCCTTTCGACGCGGCATAGTCGACGAATTCGCCCGGCGAGCCGAGCCGCGCGGCAGCGGACGACAGGTTGACGATGGCGCCGCCGCGGCCGCCGTAACGTGTCGACATCCGGCGCACCGCCGCCTGCGCGCACAGGAAGCTGCCGAGAATGTTGGTGTCGAACACCCGCTGCAGGCGCGCGACGTCCATCGCGTCGACACGCATCTGCTGCGCGGTGATGCCCGCGTTGTTGACGAGTGCGTCGAGCCGACCGAACTCGCGATCGACGGTGTCGAACAGGCGCGTGATGTCGTCAGCTTTCGCGACGTCGGCCTGGATCGCCAGCGCGCGTCCGCCGCCGCGCTCGATCGCCTCGACAATCGCGGACGCTGCCTGGGCGTTGCCAAGGTAAGTCAACGCGACGGCATAGCCGGCGCGCGCGGCGCGCAGCGCGGTGGCGGCGCCAATGCCGCGGCTGCCGCCGGTGAGCACGAGTGTGTTCGACATGCTGCGCGCTCTCGTGGCCAGGAAGATGGGCTGACGATGCCAGATCAGGTCCATGCCCCGCAATGCGCGGACGTCTGCTGCGGCGAGCGACCACCGCCAACGCCGCGCGGGGCGGCGCCTTCAACCCTCAGTGCAGCAGCGGGCGCGATTCACAAGCTTCAGGGCGGGTTGTACCATTTGGGCACGCGACGGATCTCCCGTTCGAAGATCTGTCCGGGCTTCTCCACCGTATCCGGACTGGAAAGAAAGGAATCCGTCATGACCCAACCGATCATTCGTTGCTACGACTCCGCTGCCAAAGCGCAGCAGGCGGTCGACGACCTCGTGCTCAACGGCTTTGGTGCCGGCCTCATCAATGTCGTCAGCCCGCGCGAACCCGCGCAGTCGCTGGACGACATTGCCGCTGCCATTCGCGCCGGCTACGTGCTCAAGGGCTATGCGAAAGCGTATGCCGCCTGTGTGCAGCGCGGGCTGTCGCTCGTGAGCGTGCGCGCGCCATTCGGCACGGGCGGGATGGTGACGCACCTGATGGACAACGCCGGCCCGGTGCCGTCAGGCGTACCGGAGCCGCGCGAAGCCGGTCCGACCTGGGACGAGGCCGCGCCCCTGTCCTCCGCGCTGAACCTGCCGCTGCTGTTGAAGGGCGCCTCGCCGTTCTCTTCGTTCTGGCAGTTGCCGACGGTGCTGCGTGAAGGCCAGCGGTCGCGCACCTTCTTCGGCAGCGTGTCCGCCGGCCGTAACCCGGCGCCGCTGTCCTCGATGCTGGGTCTGCCGTTGCTGGCGAAGAAGTCTTCGCCGTTCTCCTCGATGCTGGGCCTGCCGCTGCTGGTCAAGAGCGCCCGCCGCTAGCGTTGCGGACACCGCTGGCCGCGCCATCCCGGCGCGGCCGGCACACTCGCCCGCCCGGGCCGGTGAGCCGCCTGGCATCCTGGCGCCGCCGGTCCCCCTAGCCCCACCCCTCGTTGATTCCCTGCTGCCGCCTGTGCAGCCCTGTCCACGTGCGCGCCGATTGGCCCGCAAGCCCCTGAATTCACACCTTTAGTTTTGTCGCGGTTCGCGAGCGCCGGGCGCTCGCACCCGTCGTCACGGATCTCGGGTCCGCACTCGTCCAGGCTTCATGACAATCCGGGCTGTTAGGTTTAATTGACATTGTGGAATGTAAGCCTAACATTACAAGTGCTCCCAAAAGATGCGGTACATCCCCGGATGCATGCGCTGGCGGGAGGCATTTCCAAACCCTCGTGCGGGTACAGCACGGACCTTAGGTAATTCGTGGAGGCCGCTATGGCTGACTTGAACGATCCGAACCGCGTTTGGCCCACGGGCCTCACGTTGGCGGAATCAGAGGAGCTGCATAAGCATCTCATCGACGGCTCGCGTGTGTTCGGCGCAATCGCGCTGGTCGCGCATCTGCTCGCGTACATCTACACCCCCTGGCTGCATTAAGGAGAAGACGGCATGAACCAAAAAGAAATTTGGTGCGTGGTCAATCCGTCGGTCGGTCTGCCCCTGTTCCTGGGCGCCGTCGCGGTGACTTCTCTGATCGTGCACGGCTCGATCCTGACGAGCACCGACTGGATGGCTGCCTATTGGCAGGGCGGACAGTCGGCGAACGTCGCGATGGCGCCAGCCAATGCGGCAGAAGTGCCTACGCTGATTGCGAACGCTACGACAACCAAGTAGCGCTGGGTGGCGGGTCCGCCAGCCGGGTTGAGCTTGTGATGAGTTCAACCCGGCTCATGCGGGCCAGGTTGAGCGCGCGGCGCGCCAGTGTTCCGCGCGACCGACCGTGCCGGGTGGGGGATTGGTCAACCCGGCAGAAGTGACTGCAGCAGAGACTCAAGAGATCTAGGACAGCGCGCCAGACGCTCGCGCGGCCAGGTTCGAACGGCGTGCCAATGGGGCGAGCACCACCAGTGTCGCCAGCAGCAACAGCATTTCGACCGCATAGACGGCCATGTAACCCGTGGCAGCGCCAGCCTGCCACGCACCGAGCGTATCGCGCTCGACGAGTTCCGCGACGACATCCCGCAATACGCCGCCGCTGGCCACCGCAAAGCCGGCGGCTGATGCCTGCACGGCGCCCCAGGTGCCCAGTGCCAGTCCACGCTGGTCGACCGGCGCAAGATGCATGGCCGCCGTCAGCGTGCCATGGCTGAACAGGCCTGCCGCGAAACCGATCATCAGGATGCCGGCGCCGAACAGCAGCGGCGAGAACATCGGCGCGGCGAGCACGATGCCGAAAAACGCCGGGATCCCGAGCATTGCGCCATAACTGGACATCGCGAACGGACTGCCGCCGCGGCTGAGCGCGCGCGAGGCGAGGCCGAATCCGAGCAGGCCGCCGATCGCGAGCGTGGCGGTCAGCTTGGTCGTGGCACTGACGGTCAGGTTCAGCACCTGGCCGCCATAGGGCTCGAGCAGCACGTCCTGCATGCTGAACGCCATCGTGCCGAGCGCCACGGCGACGAGGTGGCGCATCGCGAGATCGCCGCTGATGTACGCACGCCAGGCCTGTCTGAAGGCCGGATGGCTCGGCGGCGCTGCGCCGCGCAGCGGCCGCCGCGTTTCCTGTTTCCACAACGCAATCATGTTCAGCGCGACGGTGGTCACCGCGGCGCCCTGGATCACCTGCACCAGCCGGCCGGGCGTGAAGTCGACGAGCAGTGTGCCGAACACCAGCGCGCTCGCCACCGTGCCGAGCAGCAGCATCACGTACATCAGTCCGACGACGTTCGGTTGCGATTCGACGGCGACGAGATCGGTCGCGAGCGCGAGGCCGGCGGTCTGCGTCATGTGCAGCCCGGCGCCGACGAGCAGGAAAGCGAGCCCCGCGCCGGCTTGTCCGATCCACGCCGGCGCGTTCGCCGCCTGGCCGCCACCGGACAGCACGAGCAGCGCGAACGGCATGATCGCGAGGCCGCCGAACTGCAGCATCGTGCCCTTCCAGATGAAGGGCACGCGCTTCCAGCCCAGCGCGGACTGATGCGTATCCGAGCGGAAGCCGATCAGGGCGCGAAACGGCGCGAACAGCAGCGGCAGTGAAATCATGACCGCGACGAGCGAGGCCGGCACGCCGAGTTCGACGATCATCACGCGGTTGAGAGTCCCGACCAGCAGCACCGTCGCCATGCCGACCGACACCTGGAACAGCGACAGGCGCAGCAGGCGCGACAGCGGGAGATCGGGCGTGGCGGCGTCGGCAAACGGCAGGAAGCGGGAGCCCATGCCGACCCAGGTATCCATCACTAACTGGCTGAAGCGGTTCATCGCGGGCACCATCCCCGGCCGGGAGGCGGGTGTCAATAAAAGTAGACAGCAGCAGGCGGCGGGGCGTCAAGAATTCCTTTCATTTTTTACGGTTTGCGCTGCCGCATCGCGCTTGCGGCGATCGTCATGCCCGCGCGGACCGGGGCCTGCGGTCAGGTCGCGCGCGCAGCGAGTTCAACGGCGCCGCGCAGGCCCACGTCTTCGGCCAGCACCGCGAACACGGGCATTTTCGCCGCCAGTCCCGCATGTTCGGCCTTCGCATTGAAGGCCGACACGAAACCGGGCGTCTGCAGCGCGGGCAGCACGCGCGCCGTGACGCCACCGGCGAGATACACGCCGCCGCGGGCCATGAAGGTCAGCGCGAGATCGCCGGCGACGGCGCCGAAGCAGCGCGCGAACAGGGCGAGCGCACGCGTGGCGATGGTGTCCTGTTCGTCGAACGCGCGCTTGACCACGATCGCCGGGGCCAGCAGATCCGGCGCGACGCCGCCGCTGGCGCTGAGACAGTAGCGATAACAGGCCACGAGCCCGTTGCCACTGACGATCATTTCATTGGTGACGCGCTGCCGCTCGCCGCCGAGATGGCGCCACAGCCCGAGCATGTCGGCATCCAGCGGCGCGAATGCGACATGCCCGCCTTCGCTGGCGAGCAGACGATCGTCGACCACCGCGGCAACGCCGAGGCCGGTGCCCGGCCCGAGTGCGAGGCGCAGCCCGCCGGCCACCGGCTCGCCGGCCTGCAGACACACGCGCTCGCGTGGCTGCAGCGTGTCCAGCCCGGCGACGACCGCCGCGAAATCATTGATCAGCAGGACCGAGCCGAGCCCGTGGCGCGCGCCCAGAGCGCTGGCGTCGAGCTGCCAGTCCGGCCGGTTCGTGATCGTGGCCTGCCGCGCCTCGATTGGGCCCGCCACCGCGAAGCACGCGCGCTCGATGGGGCCCAGGCAGGTCGCGCGCAGCGCGCGCAGGAAGGCGTCCAGCACGTCATCGAAGCTTGCATGCGCATCATTCTCGTAGCGTCGCTGCAGCACCCGCGTGCCGCCGACCCGTGCTTCGAGCAGCGTCTTCGTGCCCCCAATGTCGGCGCCAATGATCATGCTGGTCGCATTGTGCCCTGAGGGGACGCCGGCTTGTAGCGTGAGGCACGCCCGCCGGGCGGCCCCAACCCGGCGGCGCGGGCCGCGATCTGTCGCAGCCCGGGACGCTGCGTGGCGGAGCGGATAGAATTGCCGGTTCCTTTCCTGACGCTCGTGAATGATATGCGCATCGTTGTCGTCGGCGCCGGCCTGCTCGGCCTCACCACCGCCTGGTATCTGCGTCAGCATGGGCTGGACGTCGCGGTCATCGATCGCGCCGCGGGACCCGGCCGCGAAACCAGCTTCGCGAACGGCGGCATGTTGCATGCGAGCCAGGCCAATCCGTGGAACGAGCCGGGCGTGCTCGGGCACGCGTTGCGCATGCTCGGCCAGGAAGATGCCGCGCTGCTGTTCCGCCTCAAGGCGTTGCCGTTCATGCTCGGCTGGGGACTGCGCTTCATTCGCCATTCGAGTCCCGAGCGCTACCTGCGCAATTTCGAGAAGAACGCGCATCTCGCACGCTACTCGCTCGCGATGATGGCCGATCTGCGCGCGAGCGTCGGGACGGGCTACGACTATGTCGCCCGCGGCACGCTGAAACTCTTCCGCACGGCGGCCGGCGTCGCCGCCGCGGCACAGATGTGCCGCCAACTCACCGACTGGGGCATTGCCTTCGAGGTCGTGGACGGCGCGGGGGCCGTCGCACTCGAGCCCGCGCTGGCGCCGATCGGCGCGAAGCTCGCCGGCGGGCTGTATTTTCCGGCTGACGAAGCGGGCGATGCGCATCGCTTCTGCGAACTGCTGGCCGCACAGTGCGCGCAACGCGGCGTCGTTTTTCACTATGGCAGCACGATCAAGCGCGTCCTGCGCAGCGGCGATCGCGTGCTCGGCTTCAGCACCGTCAGCGGCGACTACTTCGAAGCCGACGCCTTCGTGCTCGCTGCCGGCAGTTACACCACGCCGCTGGCCGCGCAGGCCGGGCTGGCGGTGCCCGTGCAACCGGCGAAGGGATACTCGATCACGGTGCCGGCCGGCGCCTGGGCCGGGCGGCCGACGCTGCCGGTGATCGACGACTCGCTCCACGCCGCCGTCTGTCCGCTCGGCGATCGCCTGCGCGTCGCGGGTACGGCGGAGTTCGCCGGTTACGACCTGGGCCTGACGCCGGCGCGCGTCGGCAACCTGTTCCGGCTGCTGCAGCAACTCTATCCCGACTTCACCGCGCATCTCGACCCGGCGCAGGCACTGTCGTGGGCGGGTCTGCGCCCGATGAGCGCCGACGGTGTCGGCATCATGGGTCGTACCGCGCTGAGCAATCTCTACCTGAACACCGGCCATGGCCCGTTGGGCTGGACGATGGCGGCCGGGGCCGGCAAGCTGGTGGCCGATGAGATCGCGGGCGCCGAGACCGCGCTCGATCTGACGCCGTACCGGCTGGCACGCTTCGACTGAGGAAGGGCCGATGCAGAAGATCGATGACCTCGTATGCTGGCGTTGCGGCGCGTCGCTCGATGACGAACCGCTGCCGCTGGCGCGCGAATCGACGTGCCGCGGCTGCGGCGCGGATCTGCATGTGTGCCGCCTCTGCGAGTATTACGACACGCGTGTCGCGAACGACTGCCGCGAGCCCATCGCGGACAAGGTCACGAACAAGGTGAAGTCGAACTTCTGCGGCTACCTGCGGCCGAAGCCGCATGCATACAACGCCGCCGATCCGGCGGCACTGGGCGCGCGACAGGGTCTGGAAAGCCTGTTCGGGCTCGATACGGGCTCGACCAGCGCGTCGCCCACCACGACCGACGCGGCGCGCAATGCGCTGGACGAACTGTTCGGCAGGAAGTAACCGGCAGTCACCGGCGCCGCGGCGTTCGGTTGGTTATTTGGGGGCAGCTAATTAGACTAGCGCCCTGTTCCCGCAAACCCGGCGCGATGCCCGCGAACGTTGACGGGCGAGGGCTCTGGCCCTGCTGCGCGATCGCCCACCCAGGAGAATTCAGCATGAGCACATTGCAAACGACCAGGCTCGTCGACGGTTTCGTCTTTCTCGAAGGTCCCCG
The DNA here is from genome assembly GCA_001464935.1 of Gammaproteobacteria bacterium Ga0077536. Taxonomy (GTDB): domain Bacteria; phylum Pseudomonadota; class Gammaproteobacteria. Next base: position 1,958 of record LNEL01000038.1, on the reverse strand, counting down.
CTGGCATCAGGGCAAGCTGTGGGTGTCGGACATGTGGGGTTACACCGTCTACACGATCAGCGCCACCGGCGCGCGTGAAGTCGTGTGCAAGGTGCCGGAGCGTCCGTCCGGTCTCGGCTTCGCGCCGGACGGCTCGCTGCTGATCGTCTCGATGGAAGACCGCCAGCTCAAGAAGCTCGTCAATGGCAGCCTGGTCAAAGTCGCGGATCTCTCCGGCCTCGCCACCGGCGACTGCAACGACATGGTCATGGACGCGCGGGGTCGCGCCTATGTCGGCAACTTCGGTTACAACCTGCTGAGCGGCGAAGAAGCGAAGATGGCAAAGCTCGTGCTCGTCGACACGGACGGCAGCACGCGTGCGGTGGCCGACGGCCTCAACTTCCCGAACGGGGCGGTCATCATGAACGGCGGCCGCACGCTGGTCGTGGCCGAAACCTTCGGCAACTGCCTCACCGCCTTCGACATCGCCGCCGACGGCGGCCTGTCCAACCGCCGGGTCTTCGCCGCGATGGGCGAGCACACGCCGGACGGGATCTGCCTCGACGTCGACGGCGGCATCTGGGTCGCGAGCTTCATGACCAGCGTGTTCCTGCGGGTCAAGGACGGCGGTGAAGTCACTGACACCATCGAAGTGCCGGGCCGCCGCGCGGTGGCCTGCCAGCTCGGCGGAGACGACGGCAAGACGCTGTTCTGCCTGACCTACGAAGGCACGATCGAAGACCTGCACCAGGCGAAGGCCGCCGGCGCGATCGAAACCGCCCGCGTGCAGCACGCCGCCGCCGGCTCACCGTAAGCGTTGGCCCCGCGCCGCGATGATCAATGCATTCGAACTCGAATCGGGCCGGCTGCGCCAGCTCGTCGTCGATTCGCTCGAAGACATGCGCGCGGCGCGTCCGGTGTGGGTCGATTTCGACGAGGCGACCGAAGAAGAGCGCACCTGGGCCTACGAGACCTACGGTTTCAGGCTGCCGGACGACGACGAGGAAGACGAGGAGGTCGGCGACATCGAAGCGAGCGCGCGCTTCTTCATGGAAGACACCGGCGAGCTGCACATCCGTTCGGACTTCTTCCTGCTGGGTGACGAAGGCGGCGAGAACCTGCGCGTCGCCTTCGTGCTGAAGGGCGACATCCTGTTCAGCGTCCACTCCGAGGATCTGCCGGTGTTCCGCCTGCTGCGCCTGCGCGCCCGCAGCCAGCCGGGGTACGTCGAGGACGGCAAGGACGTGCTGCTCGAACTCTACGCCGCGAATGTCGAGTATTCGGCCGATGCGCTCGAAGGCATCTACCAGCGTCTGAACGCGTTCAGCGACAAGGTGCTGGGCTCACACATCGACGACGAAATCGCCGCCGGTGTGCTGTCCGATATCGCGCGCGAGGAAGACGTCAACGGCCACATCCGGCGCAACCTCATGGACACGCGCCGCGCGACGTCGGCGCTGATGCGCAGCAAGCTGCTGGCGCCGGAACAGATCGAAACCGCGCGGCAGATTCTGCGTGACATCGATTCGCTCGATGGCCACACCGGCTTCCTGTTCGACAAGCTGAACTTCCTGATGGACGCGACCGTCGGCTTCATCAACATCAACCAGAACAAGATCATCAAGATCTTCTCGGTGGCGTCCGTCGCCCTGCTCCCGCCGACGCTGATCGCAAGCCTCTACGGCATGAACTTCCGCTACATGCCCGAACTCGAGTGGAAGTTCGGCTATCCGTTGTCACTGCTGTTGATGGCGATGTCGATCGTCGCGCCGTTCTGGTACTTCAGGCGCAAGGGCTGGCTCAAGAAGTAGCGCAGGGCGCGGGGCGACCTCGCGCGACGCAGGCAACTGCGTCCAGATCGCTGAGCATCAATGCGCGGTACCCGTAGATACTGTTATCAAGCGCAAGCCCCATGCATCGTCGGGTCGAAGGGTTTACCGGAGAGGAGCACCCCGTAAGCCACCTGGGCAAGTTTGCGC
>LNEL01000037.1 GCA_001464935.1 Gammaproteobacteria bacterium Ga0077536 | reverse complement strand
CTCGCAGTGCGTTACGAGACGCCATGAAGGCCCTGCCCTTCATCATCCATGCACACGCCGAATGCGCCTGATTCGTGGGGATCCCTCAGCGCGATGCTTCATCCGGGCTACGACAGGCGACACTGTTTGGCATTGCTGAACGCTCCGTGCGAAGCGCACGCGGCTCATGGTGGCGTTGGCTCTCGACCGCAGAGTTTTTCTACAGCCTCGTGAGGCTGCAGGAAGCCCCTGTCCTCAAACTTTCGTCGCCACGCATGAAGAAGCCGACTTCATCAGAAGCCCTGCAATCGACGACCTGCCCTTCGAGAGGGATCAAGCGACCCTCGAAGTCTGGTGCATTTGCCAACGCCCGACTTTTTCGACAGCATCGTCAGACGTCTCCACAAACCATCGGCACGCTTTTTTTCCGAAAGCGGACCCAGCGCGTGCAACAAGGACGTGCATGAAGATTTTTGCATTGCTCATCGTCGCGGCTGCTTGGGTGTCGTTTTTCTTCTTGCCATCGGGAACTGCCAGTCGGGTGGTCCAGATGCTTGTGTTCGGCCTTCTGGGTGCGCTTCTTGTGCTGGCGGGTGGGTTTCAGTACTGGTGGGACTCCAGCATGCGTCCAGATGATAAGAGCGCATTTATTCTGCTTTGTGGCCTAGGCACTCTCGCATCTCAGATCCGCTCTCTGCTGCTGGGATTTCTCGCCGACGAGGGCGGTGCCGATTGGCCAGAACGCAAGTCGAAACGCAGATGGCGATAGTCGCCACCGATCTGTAGATCGTTGCTCACCGCCAGTGACCCCTGCCAGCTGCGCATGGGTCACGATAATCCCGGTTGAGATGACACCCCACCGATATTCCAACTCCGCACCCGCGCCGATCTGATCTTCATGCTGTTCCTGAGCACGCTCGTCGCCGCCATGGGCGTGCTGTTCCTGATCTACCCGCCGCGGCCGGTGCCCACCGATCCCGCCGCCTACGATCGCGTCGCAGGGGTGCTCAGCGCGGTCGTCGACCGCAGCTCGCGCAAGCATACGCAGGTGGAGTTTCAGCTGGCGGACGATCCGACCGTCTACGAGACGCGCGCCATGCCCTGGCGTGATGGCGCCGAGCGCTGGGAACCGGGGAATACGGTGCTCAGGTTTCATGTCGAGCGTGGCGGCCCCTTCAAGGGTGTGCCGTACGATGCTGTCCCGACCTTCGGGCTCAAAGCCGACGGGCAGGCGGCGCGCACGCTGCTCGAGGACATTGCACACGTCAACGCCGGCACGGGCCTCTGGGGCGGCATGCTGGCGCTGTGCATCGGCGGCGCAGGCCTCGCCGTCGTGGCGTTCAAGTGGCGTGAGGTTCGTTGAAGAGTGCGCGCAAGGCAGGCCGCGGAATCGCCACCACAGTCATCGTTGTCGCGCGGCCCGTCAGCGCCGCCCCTCGCGCACCGGCAGGAGCAGCGCCATACCGAGCACCAGCAGGCCGGACAGCAGCGTCCATGCCCACGGCCACGAATGCGTGCGATCGACGAACCAGCCGAACAGCGGCGGCAGCAGGATGATGCCCGGATACATCAGTGACATGCCGAGGCCGACGGTGCGGCCCTGTTGCGCGCTGCGCGCGGTTTCGACGAGCAACGACACCCAACAGCCATGCCAGCCCAGGGTGTTGAACGCATAGAGCGTGACCAGCGGCGTCAGCACCCACAGCGGCGTGTCGGCCGGTATCCAGCCGAGCGCGAGCGCACCGACGGCGGCCATGCCGTTGGCGAGCAGCAGCGCGGGCTTGCGCCGGTGACTGAACAGGCGATCGCTGCCGACGCCCCACAGGATGCGGCCGGCGGCGCCGGCGATCTGCGCGAGCACGAGCAGGCTCGCGGACACGGCAATCGGCACGCCCTGCGTTTCTTTCAGGTACAGCGCGAGATAGGTGATCAGCGTGAACTGGCCGAGCGTCAGCACCGCGCCGCTCAGGCCCAGCAGCAGGATGTCGCGCGTCAGCAGATCGAACATCGAGGCGCCACCGGGCGGCGGGCGCACGCCCGGCGTGTCGCTGTCGTCGTCCGGTGGATTGCGATACGCATACGCGCACAGCGCCGCGCTCAGAAAACACCCGATGCCGCCGGCCGCGACGGCCATGCGCCAGCCCGCCGCCAGCGCGATCGCCGGCAGCAGCGCGGCGGCGAGCGCGCCGCCAACGGGGATGCCCGTCTGTCGGATCCCCATCGCCGTGCCACGCTGATGCAGCGGAAACCAGCCCATCACGGCCTTGCTGCCGGCCGGTGTCGGAAACGCGCCGCCGATGCCGGCGGCGAACATCACCACCAGCGCGGCGATGAAGGATTCGGTCAGCAGCATGCTGAGACAGAACACGCCGACGACGATGTTGCCGCCAATCAGCGCGACGCGCTCACCCTTGATGTCGACGACCCAGCCGGCGACGAACATCGCGAGCAGCGAACCGCACATCAGCGCCGAATTGAAGAAACCGACCTGGGCGCGGGTCAGCGACAAATCGGCCTGCAGGAACGGCGCGAGCGTCGGCACACCCTGAATGATGATCGACACCGCGACCTGCGCGGTGACGGCCAGCCCCAGCATCCGCCAATGTGAGCCGGCGGCGGCGACCTCTGTCATCGGCTATCCGTGAAGCCGGGCAGCACGGGCGACCAGGCCGGCGCGCTCCAGCGCAGCGGCAGTGCCGCCGTCCGCAGCACGCTGCGCTCGACGACGATCCGCAACAGCCGCTCGGCGCCCGCGTGCGCCGTCACCGCGGGCCCGTCCCAGATCACCTCGGCGCGGCCGGCCACATGCAACAGGCTGCCGTCGTCGTAATCGACGAACAGCAGGCCGCAGCGCGGATTCAGCGCGAGATTGCCGAGCGTGTTGAACAGATAGTTGCCGAGGTAATCGGGGATCGTCAGCACACTGTGACCGCCCTCCTCCGTGCACTGCACGAAGCCTGGCAGGCCGCCGCGATGCGACACGTCGACGCCGTGCGCAGCATCGGGCATGACGGCGGCGGCGCTGGCAATGAAGAAGGTGTCCGCGCGTTCGATGCGCGCCTGCAGCGCCGCGCCGAGCAGCGGGCCGCCGCGTTGCGTCGGCCCGGCGGCAGACGGCGCACGGCGCTGCGGCTCACGGCCCTGGATGTACTTCGGGCAGTTGCCGAAGCTGTGGATCACCTTTACCCGCAGGCCCGCGGCGTCGCGCGCCAGGACCTCACCGTTCATGCGGTTGCGCCGGCGCGTATGCGGCTGCAGGCCCAGCACGCCGACCTGCGCGCCTGGTGTCAACGCGGCGAGCACGGGATCATCGGCGTCGCCCGCCGCGCGCAGGTGCAGATGGTACGGATCGGGCGACTGCATGAAGCCGGGATCGTCGGCGAGCATCGTCGCCACGGGCCAGCCGTCGGCGTCGACCGCGCCGAGCAGGACGGTCGGCAGCAGGGCGAAGAACTCGCGGTGCTGATCGGGCATGTGATCGCGAATTACGCGGCGCGCGATCTCGCCGATGCGCCCGGCCACGCCTGCCCGCCGCTGCAAAGCGAGTTCGCCCGCGTGCAGCGGCTGCCAGTCCTCGTCGCTCATCGGTTCACAGTTGTTCGGCGCGCCAGTGCTCGGGCCGCACGCGCACGCAGACATCGCCGCGCACGCCCTCAGGACCACCGAAGCCGGCGAGATAGCCATCGACCGCCGCCTCGCCGAGGTAACGGCCGACGAGTGGACGCAGTTCGGCGTCATAGTCGATCGGGTTCATCTGCGTGACAGGCCCTTCGACGCTGACATAGCGATACGGGCGCGACGTGTCCTGCACGACCAGCGTGAGACGCATCGCCCGCCGCAGCAACGCCACCTTGCGCGACGCGCCGTCCATCCACAGGCCAATCTCACCGCCCGGCACGTAGCTGTACCAGATCGGCACCGACAGTGGCCCGCGTCCGGCGCAGGCGATGCTGATGACCGCCACACGCGCCTCGGCCAGGAAGGATTCGCGCTCGGCGCCGGAGAGGTGATGTGCCATGGGATCGGTTCCGCGGGAAAGTGTCCGCAGTATAGGGGAGCGCCTCCTCTGTCAGTAGCGGTCGGCGATCGCGAATCCAGCAGGGCGTCTGCGCGAAAACCGCTGACGCGCGCGGCAGTCGCCCCGGTCTGTGCGGGCGCGCGAGAGACTCTCAGGCCGACAGGCACGCCCCGCGCGCCGCCAGCAGGCGTCGCAGCAGCGACCGATGACAGCGGGATTCATCGGCGCAGTAGCAGCCCACGGCGAAATTCGACCGGTGCGACATCGCGGCCAGCAGGTCCAGCAACTGCGCCGACGCCGGGGCTTTCATCTCGGTGAGGAACTGGCGCTCGAAGCGCGGCCATTGCGCGGCGACTTCACGCGGGCCGCCGACCACGCTCAGCAGCGCCTGGCTCGGCGCGAGCTGCGGCACCCACACGTCGTAATAATCGAGGCGGGCGAAATCGGCCTTCGGCACGCCGCGCGGTGGGCGACGGACGGTGCCGAGCCGCAGGCCCTCCTGCGCCGTACGCGGTGAGCCGAGTCTGACGACGAATACAGGCATCGAACATTTCCCCTGTCTGGAGGGTGCATTGTCATCCCGTACCGGACAGTGGGTCCATGCCCGATTCTGATCACGCGAGTCGAACGAGATCCGCTAAAATTCATCGATGACTCGCTGCCTCCAATATCTGCTCGCCGTGATCGGCGCACTTGCCATCGCCGGCAACGCGCTGGCCCACGCCGTCGTGGTCAGCTCGAGCCCCGCCGATCGGGCGGTGCTCACGCGCGTGCCCACTGAAATCGTGCTCAAGTTCAACGCGAAGCTCGAGAAAAAGCTCGCGCACGTGAAGCTCGATCGCGCCGACGGCGCGACCCAGGCCCTGACCGACATCGCGCGCGAACCGGCTGTGATCCGCGTGACGCTGCCGCAGGACCTCAAGGCCGGCCCCTACACGCTGCATTACAAGGTGCTGGCCACCGACGGCCATGCAACGCAAGGCGTCCTGCGCTTCACGCTGCAGGGATTGCCGTGACGCCCCGATGGTTCAACTCGCCGGTTATCTGAATGTTCTGCTCCACGCACTGGCGCTGATCGGTCTCGCGGCCGGCGTCGGTGGCGTGGTGTTCGTGCTCGCCGTGTTGCGGCCGGCGGTGCGCGCGACGGCCACGCCATACGAGGCACGCGTGCTGCGCGTCGCGAGCCTCGCCATGTTCGTCACCGCGCTGGCACTCGCCGGCGTGCTGCTCGTCGGTCCCTGGGGTCTGGCCGACGAAGAAGGCGTGTGGCCCGTCCTCGACTATCTCGCCACGGGCTATGCGCGCGCGAGCTGTTTCAGGCTCGGCCTCGTGCTCGGCTTCGGTGTGCTGCTGCTCTGGCTGCGCGGCGATGTGCACAGCCGGCTGCGCTGGGCGTGCACACTCGCCGCAATGGCGGCGATGATCGTCAGCGGCGCGTGGGTCGTGCATGCGGTGAGCAGGCTCGAACACGTGGCCACACTGATGGTGGTGACCATCCTGCATCAGGTTGCGGCGATCGTGTGGGTCGGTGGCGTGATGGGCCTGCTGTTGTGCAAGGATGCACGGCACGAGCCGCACAGCGATCTGTGGCCGCGCCTGCTCGCACACTTCTCACCGCTGGGGCTCGCCTGCGTCGTCACCCTGCTCGGCGCCGGCACGTATATCGCCACGCTTTACGTCGGCGACTGGGCGTCGGTGATCGGCACCAACTACGGCATCATGGTCATCGCCAAAGGGCTGCTGTTCGCGATTGCGCTGACGCTCGCCGCGCTGAATCATCGGCACACGCGACACTGGCGCGCTTCGGGCGAGCGGCACGGCGCGCTGTCGCGGGTGCCGGCGTTCGTCGAGGCCGAGCTGTTCGCGCTGCTCGCGATCATGTTGCTTGGCGCCAGCCTCGCAGCAACGCCACCGGCGGCTGACCTTCAGACCGAACGTGCGACGCTCGCCGAAGTCATCGACACGCTTTCCGCCAAGCCGCCGCAGCTGACGCCCCCCGATTACGCGGCGCTGCTCGCGGACTACTACTCGCCGCTCGACTTCTTCAACCCGTCGACGGCGACCGAACGCGCGCAAAGCAACTTCAATCACAACATCTCCGGTGCCTTCGTGCTGCTGATCGGGGTGCTCGCGATCATGCATCGCCTGCGTCTCGCAGAATGGGCGCGCCACTGGCCGCTGGTGTTCCTGCCGTTCGCGGTGTTTCTGCAGGTGATCGTCCAACCCACGGGCTGGCCGCTCGGCAACGAGGGCTTTTTCGAGCAACTGCGCAGCCCCTCCGTCGTGCAGCACCGGCTGGCGACCCTGCTGCCGCTCGTGATCGGCGTGATGGAGTGGCGCGTGCAGGTCGGGGCGCTGGCGGCCACGCGCTGGCGCTACACGTTTCCGCTGCTGTGTTTTCTCGGCGGCGCGGTCATGCTGACGCACACCCATACCGCGCTCGGCACCAAGCAGGAATTCCTGATCGAGGTATCGCACGCGAGCATCGCGGTGTTCGCGGTGCTCGCCGGCGTCGGCCGCTGGCTCGAACTGCGCCTGCCGCCACCCGCGCCGCGCATCACCGGGGTGCTGTGGACGGGCAGTCTCGTCGCCATCGGGCTGTTGCTGCTGTTCTACCGGGAATGACAGCGCAGGCTCGCGAGCGAGCGCGGCTGCCGCCCGAGTCTCAAACCATCGCGGTGGCACACACACCCGCGCCTCGCGCCATCGTTCCCTGCTGCATCAGGATCCGCGCCGCCCGCTTCGTCCGCTGCGTGGCCGCCCTGATCATGCTGGCCCTGCTCGCCGGCTGCGCACGGCAACCCGGATTGCCATCACCCGGCACCGGCCCGCTGATCCTGCGCGCGCTGCCGCCGCAGGACGTGCAGCTGATCACGCGCGGGACGCTGCGGCCGCAATATCGCGCGGCCGGGATCGCGGGCCAGCCGATGCCCTACGAGGGTGCCGTGAATTCCTCGCTGATGCTCTGTGCCGGCCTCGGTCCGCTGTTCGGCCCTTGCGCCGGTGTGTTGGTAGGCAGTCTGGCCGTGGCCGGCGTCACCGAAACCCTGGTCGACACGTTGCAACAGAGCGGCTCGAACGAGGCCGACACGAACGCCGTCACGCACACGCTGGTGCCCGACCTCGACTTCACCACCCGGCTGACCGGCCGCCTCACGAGCGCCGCGGTCGAGCGGCTCGTGCGCAGCGGCCGCGCGGCGTCGCGCGACACGGACGGCGGCACCACCGACTGCGCTGCGCCGGCGCGGCTGGCGGGGATCGACATCGCCGGGCTCGAACTCGAATTCGAGCCCGGGTATCAGTACCGCCTGATCATCGTGGCGCGCGCACGGACGCGCGACTGCGGCACAGCGGGGAACGCCAGCGAGCGCCGCCTGGCCTATCGCAGCCCGCTGCAGGTGCTGTCGCGCGACGCCGGGATCGCACGCGGGGATTTCGAAGCCACCATCACGACGGCCATCGACGACCTGGGCCAGCGTCTCGCGCAGCACCTCACCGGGCAGGCGGCGATGGACGCCGACTGAATCGCTGAGCGCACATTGGCGTGGCTGCGTGCTGGCATGCACGTGTTGCCCACCGAGAACACCGAGATTTGAGGGCGCGACTGCGCAAGCGGCGGAGGTCGATTGGGCTGACGAAGGAAGCCCGACATTGAACGCCGATTCGTGTCGGCGCCCATCACGGCCTGTTGCCGCGACCTGGCGAAGCGGCATCGCCGTTGATCTGGGGGTCGTGCCTCGTGTGTTGGGCTTCCTGCGTCAGCCCAACCTACGACGCTGGGCGTTCGCCCGGGTTAGTGGCGAGAGATTTTCCCGATTCCCCGCAGACTCCTCCAGTGTCGCGCCGGAGCGGCCGATATCCGGGTCACGAGTCCATGGAAGGCTGCGCGCCGTGTTCGAGATCACCTATACGCCGTTTCACATCGACGTCGCCCGTTTCGCATCGGACGACTTCAATCCGTTCCACGACAAGCACAAGTGGCAACGGATCGCTGGCAACCCGTTCGGCGGGCCGATTGCGCTCGGTTTCCAGTTGGGTGCGTGGCTGCTCGAAGCGGTCCGGGAAGCGCGGCGACAGGCGGGCGTCGACGACATGCAGCGCTACAGCACGCTGAACATCCGTTATGTCGATGCGGTGCGGGCCGGCGACATGCTGTCGGTCGCGGTCAAGCCGGCTTTGACCGACGCGAGTGGGGATGGCCTGTCGAGCCGCTTCGTGATGAAGCGCAACGGACGCACCGCGGTGATTGGCAGCCTGCGCACCAGCAATGGCCCGCCCGCTCCCCTGCCGGACGAACTCGCGTTCGCGCTGCTGCTCGACGGCCTGCCCGATCGCAGCGTGGTGCCGGGCGGGCGCTGGTTTCTGAAGCGCAAGTTCATGCTGACCTCGAACGCGAAGAATTTTCTGTCCGCGGCTGGCATCGACGCCTTCCGCTACTTCGACGAACTCGACGATCGCGTGCACTTCCCGGAACTGTATCCGGCGAGCCTGCTGTCGAGCGCGCTGCTCGAGCGCGGTCTGCATCATCGGCACGATTTCATCGCGCGCCCGATGGTCTACTCGCATCACCAGATCACGACCGACCGCGATGTACTCGATCGCCTGCGCAGCAATGACCGGGTCAATCTGATCGTCAGTGAGGAAAACGATGCCGACGCGCGCCTCGTGCACCAGTGTCATGCGTACACGGCGCGTGGCGAACGGCTCTTTCACGCCGAGATAGGGCTGGTGACGCTGGCCAGCCTGGCGTCGGCGGCGACCGTTCCGGCCTGACGCCTGCGTGCCCGCTTGGGCTGCTGCTGCCGGGCCCACCATAAAAGAAGGCCGCATCGCTGCGGCCTTCAGTGAGATCGAATATCTTCAACCTCTGGATATCAGTCACTTTCCGTGAACTTCCGCCCTACTTCGAGGCCTCCACCGAAGTCATGCCGGAATCCAAAGGCTGCGTCGATACCACGTGAATCTCACTAGACATTGGATCACCTCCTTTTCAAAAGTGCTACGGCGCCAGTATCCAACGGATTGCTGCAAATTTGAATAACCGTTTGCTTGAAAATGACGCGGAGACACCCTTTCGGGTGCGTCAACGCCACCGTGTTCTTCGATGCCGCGGAAGACGGGCTTCGCCCGGCCACAGAGAATCCCGAGGTTAGAGGGTGTGCTGGCGCAAGGACCGGACGCAGGTTGGGCTGACGCAGGAAGCCCAACATGTATCGCATGTCGGCAGTCATCAGAGGTGCCAGGGCCATCTTCGCTGCCCGGATGTCGGCAAATTGATTACCGAAAAAAACGATTCAGTCTCCTGCATCCTCCATCTTCTCGCTGTGTCCTCTGTCGCTGAATTCGACCCGATGTTCAGCGCGGGTCACGGTCCTCTTCCCGAATCACCTCGCCCTCGATGATCGTGATGTCGCGTGCGTCCGCGCGCTGCTGCATCGTGTTCATCTGCTCGCGCAGATCGCGGCGCAACGCGCGGGTTTTCCACATGAACCAGCCCCAGAACAGGACGCCGACCGCGACGGCGCCGGCGAGCACGAACACCGACACCGTGAACGCGAGCGCGAACAGGCCCACCGCCGCGATTGTCGCGACGATGCGGCCGAACAGGCCCGGCGGGCGGCCGTCGCCGGTCAGCAGGCGGAAGGGATCTTGGGGAGCGGGCATGCAGCGTCTCTTTTCGTCGGGCATTCGCCAACAGGTGACATGGGGGCCATCGTCAGCATCTCAAGGGCGGCGCGGAGATCCCGGCGCGCCGCTCAGCGGCCGGCCGCCGTGCGCGCGCGATACACCGCCGATTCGAACTCGACGAAGCCGGGATAGGATCCGATGTCCATGAACGGCAGCACCTGCGAACCCCACATGCCGCCGATGCCCGTCTGGCGATCGATCCAGTAGAAGCAGTTCGCAATACCGGCCCAGCTGAGGCTGCCGGCCGGGCGCCCGGTCGGGAAGGCTTCGTCGTTGACCTGGAAGGTGTAGGCCCAGGACTTCGACAGGCCCGGGAAGAAATCACCGCTGTTGGCGAGCGGCGGCATCGCGGTCCGCCAGGCGCCACACTTCAGATCGCCGAGACCGTTGCGCGACATCGCGGCCACCGTGTCCGCCGCGAGCACGCGGCCGTGCGGGCCGGCACCGTCGTTGAGCATCATGCGGATGAATTTCATGTAGTCGCCGATCGTCGCGTACAGCCCGTGACCGCCCATGTCCATCAACGGCGGCTGCGGCAGCACGAGTTCGGGCAGTGCGGCGAGACTGCCGTCCGGCGCGCGCTGGTGCACGACGGCGAGCCGCGCGCGCATCGACGGGCTCATCTCGAAGCCGGTGTCCTGCATGCCGAGCGGCGCGAAGATGCGTTCACGAAATACCGTGCCGAGCGACTGGCCGCGCACCGCCTCGACGACCTTACCGAGCCAGTCGATATTCGGGCCGTAGGACCAGCGCTCGCCCGGGTCGTGGATCAGCACGGTTTTGATGGCGTCGTAGCAGCTCGAGAAGATCGACGGTACGCCGGCCGCCGCGCGGTAGCGCGCTTCGTCGGCGCTGAAGAATTCATAGCAGAGCCCGGCGGTGTGCAGCATCAGGTGACGCAAGGTGATCTCGCGTGACGGCGCGCGCAGCTGCGGTTGACCGGTGCTGTCGAAACCCGTCAAGACCTTGCACCCGGCGATATCGGGCACGTATTTGCTCGCGACATCGTCGAGCGACAGCAGGCCTTCCTCGACGAGCTGCATCACCGCGACACCCGTCACCGCCTTCGTGCACGAGGCGAGCAGCATCACGCTGTCGGTCGTCATCGGCTGCGGCAGGCCGAGCTGGCGCACGCCGGCGGCGCCCTCGTAGAAGTTGCCGTGGCGATCGGTCGCCATCGCGACGACACCGGGTGCACCGCCGGCGTTGCCGACGGTGAAATTCAGAATGCTGTCGAGCACGGGTTCGAGTGCTTGCGTCATGGTGCGTCCCCTCTGCTGTGGCTGGCCGGTCCGAAACAGGATTAGGCCACGACTGCGGTCCGGATGCAGCAGGTCGCGCGCCCTCCGTCCGCATCGCCGGGCCGATAGTGTCATCCGCGGTCAACAATGGTGAAATGACGGCCAGATGCGCGCGCGCCGACAGATTGTCGCCGACGCGCAGCGCAGGCTCGCCTTCCTGCCGCGACGGACCGCTGCATTCGACTCAACCGCCAGGGGTATGCGAATGAAGAGGTCCCGTTTTCAGATCATCCTGCTCGCCGTGCTGGCGTGCGGCGGCACTCCCGCGCTGGCGGCCCCGGACGACGGCGCTGCCGCCTTCGAACGGGCGCTCGAACTGCTCGGGCGCGACGAGCGGAAGGGCGCGCTGATCGAATTGAAGAACGCCGTGCAGGCCGCGCCGAACTACCTGCCTGCGTGGCTGAAGCTCGGCGAGGTCTATCTCGACGCTGGCTACGGCGCCCTGGCCGAAGGCGCGTTCGAACGCGCCAGCAAACTCGGCGCCGATCCGACGCTGACGGTGCTGCCGCGCGCGCGCAGTTACCTGCTGCAGGGCAAGCTCGATGAACTGCTCGCGCTCGATCCCGCCGGCAAGCTGTCCCCGGCGGACGAGGGGGCTCTGCTCATCCTGCAGGGCAACGCGCAGCTCGAGACCGGCTCGCCCGCGGAGGCCATTGCCCTGTTCGATCGGGCGCAGGCGGTCAATGCACTCTCACCCGCGCCGCTGTGGGGCCGCGCGCTCGCCAAGCTGCGCCAGGGCGATGCGGGCGGCGCGCTGTACGAGGCTGATCGGGCCAAAGCCCTGGCGCCTGAACAGGCCGAAACCTGGTTCGTGCGCGCCGACATCGAACGCCAGACCGGCCAGCGCGACGACGCGCTGCGCGATTTCTCGCGCGCGCTCGAACTCGAACCCTCGCACACGCCCGCGCGCCTCGGGCGCGCGGCCCTGTTGATGGACGCAGGCCGGCTCGATGAAGCCGCCCGCGATCTTGCCGAAGTGCGCGCCGCGCAACCCGACGATCTGCAGGGCATGCACCTGCAGGCGCTGCTGTTCGCGCAGCAGGGCAAAACGGCGGAGTCCGAAGCGGTGCTCGCTGCCGCGCGGGCACGGCTGAAGGAATTGCCCGAACGCGTGATCGCCGGCCATCTGCCGAGCCTGATGCTGAACGCGGTGGTCGCGCTGAAGGAAGGGCAGCCGCAGGTGGCCGCCGAGCACCTCCGGCGCTATCTCGCGCGCGCCAAAGATCATCTCGGCGCGACCAAACTGCTGGCGGCGGCGATGCTGCAGGCCGGGGAGTTCAACGATGCGCGCGCGCTGCTCGAGCCGCTCGTGATGCGGCACAAGCAGGATGCGGCGCTGTTGTCGCTGCTCGGCACGACCTACGCGCGCCTCGGCGACAACACCCTCGCCGAAGCGATGCTCGAACGCGCGATCGAACTGGGCGCCGACACCGCGACGTTGCGGCAACAGCTCGGGCTGGTGCAGCTCGCGACGGGCGACAATGCGGCGGCGCTCGCGTCCTTCGGCAAGGCCGCTGCCGCGAATCCCACCGGCGACGCGCCGTTCATGCAGGCGCTGACGGCCCTGCGCGACGGTTCCCTCGAGCAGGCGCAGACGCTCGTCGACAAGCTGCTGATCTCCCAGCCGAAGGAACCCGCCTACCACAACTTCAACGGCAGCCTCGCCCTGATGCGCAACGATCCGGCGGCGGCGCGTGCGGCCTGGCAACGGGCGCTCGACATCCGGCCTGACTACCTGCCGGCGCAGCTCAATCTCGCGGGCCTCGCCCGCACCGAACGCGACTGGACCGGCGCCGCGAAGCTGTACGCACAGATGCTGGCCAGACATCCGGGCGACGCAGACGTGCTGCGCGGCCTCGCCGATCTGGCCGCCGCGCAGGGTCAGACGAAACAGGCGCAGCGCCATCTGAAAGCGTTGCGCCAGCAGCATCCGCAGGACCTGGACGCGGGCCTTGCGCTCGTGGCGTCGCTGCTCGAGAGCCATGATCTCAACGGCGCGCGCAGCGAGCTGCAGTCCCTGACGCGGCAACACCCCGGTGACGTGCGGCCGCTGCTGCAGGACGTCGATCTCGCAGCGTTGACCGGTGACAAGGCCAGCCTCGCCGCGAGACTGGGCAGCGCGCGACAGGTCGCCGCGGGCGACATCGATGCCCTGCGCCTCGTGCTGCAACGACAGGTGCAGTACGGCCTGCTGGACGATGCACTCGACACCGCGCAGCACGTGTTGCAGTTGAAGCCCGACGAATTGCGTGCACAGCAGGAAGTCGGCGAAATCGAAATCCAGCTGCGGCGTTTCGAACAGGCCACCGCGCGGGCACGCACGCTCGAAACCACGTTTCCCGACAGCCCCGTCGGCCCCGGTCTGCGCGCGAAGATCGCGCTGGCGCGGCAGGATCCCGCAGCGGCCGTTGAGGCCCTGATGCTCGCGCTGGCGCGCGCGCCCGACGCACTGCCAATCGCCGTTGCCCTGGCGCAGGCACGCCTGCAGGCCGGCGACGCGGCCACCGCCGTGACGGAGCTCGAGGCCCTGGCGAGCCGGGCCCCGGCCGCACTGCCGCCGCTGGGCGACGCGCTGCTCGCCACAGGACGATGGCAGGAGGCGGCCGCAGTGCTCGAGAAAATCCTCGGCGCCGACGCGCGCAACGTCGCCGCGCTGAACAATCTCGCCTGGGCCTATCAGCAGGCCGGCGATGACCGTGCGGTGGCCACGGCGGAACGCCTGCTCGCCCTCGCCCCGGACGATCCGGCGAGCATGGACACGGCCGGCTGGGTGTTCATCGAGTCGGGCAAAGCGCGCGAGGGCGTACGGGTCCTGCGCAATGCGCTGGCCCGCGAGCCCAAGGTGCCGGCCATCCGCTATCACCTCGCGCTGGGTCTCAGCCGTCTCGGCGAGAAGGCCGAAGCGGCCGCCCTGCTCGACCCGTTGACGTCGGCGCCCCCCTTTCCGGAGCAGGCCGCAGCGAGCGAACTCCTGAAGGCACTGCAGCGGGAGCTGTAAAGAATCTCGACACGGCTGGCCGGGAGAAATTCATAAGCTACTGCTTTAAATAGATAAAATGAACGATATGGGCACTTTTCCTACACCACCTGTGGCAGGTTTCGACTCCCTGTCACAAATGCCTGATGGCGCAGGAAAATTTCCCGCCGGGTGAAGATGATGCGCCAAACAGCTGTCAGCAATTTTTACAGCCTGCAAGGAAGATGCTACGCGGCTCTCGTGCAAGTTATTGATCCTGATAACGCTTCATTCGCTGGATCGGTTATTGCTGATGTATCTGCCAAACAATCCCTAGGGGGCCCCATGCGTCTCTTGAAATTCGCCCAAATCGCGACCGCCATGGCCGCCTGCTACGCGGGCTCCGCGTCCGCCTACATCATCACGACGACAGCCACCGGCGGTTCGGACGGCAACCCGTCGCAGCCGACGTATCAGACCACGATTGCGAAACCGAAAATCGCCGGCGACGACCCGGGCACGACGAGCTTCACGATCAAGTGGAAATTGCCGGCCGGCACCGCCACCTCCGGCGGCACGCCGAACCCGGACCTGACTGCCGAAGCGCTGTTCGACGTGACCACCTTCAACAGCACCACCCTGGCCTTCGACATCACGATCAAGAACACGACCGTGCTGCCACCGGGCGATTTCAACACCAACATCCTGTCGTTTGGGTTCAACATCGATCCGAACGCAACCGGCGTCACCGTCAACGACACTGCGGTTGGCGATTTGGCGACGACCTGGGAGGGCGCGCTGGCGCAGAACTTCCCCGCGTTCCAGACGATTGATGTCTGCGTGTGGGCGGCCAACGGCTGCACCGGCGGCAACGTGAACCAGGGCCTCGCGGCCGGCGCCACCGACAAGCTGACGCTGACGCTGACGGGCAACTTCGCGGCCCCGACCGGTTCCGACAACAAGTACTTCGCGATGCTGTCCGATTTCCCGCTGAAGTTCCAGGGTAGCTGGGGTTCGTTCGAAATCCCGGGTGGCGGCAACGGCGGCGGCGGTTGCACCACGCCCGGTGGCTGCGGCGGTGGCGGCGTGCCGGAACCGACGACGCTCGCGCTGCTCGGCCTCGGTATGGTGGCCTTGCGGGTCAATCAGCGCCGGCAGACGGCCTGATCGCGGGCCGCGGTACGCGGCCCCTGAACGAAAAAGCCCGGGTTGGCGCGAGCCACCCGGGCTTTTCATTGTCCACTCACCGGGCTGGCGACGACTGTCGCCGACGCCCGCCGCGTCACTCGCAGGGCACGACCTTGCGCTGCGTATCCTTCGCAAACAGTTTCTGGCCGTCCGGCGTCTTGCCGTCCTCGTGCCACTGCTCGGCGACCTGCAGGCAAAACGAACCCGCGTTCTCGACGGTCGGCGCGAGGTCGACGGGCTTCTCGCCGCCCACCTGGATGTTCGGGTTCGACGTTTCGTAATTCGGCACAATCGTGTTGCTCGCGCAGCCGGCGACGGTCGCCGTCAGCAGCAGCAGTCCGGAAATCTTCAAGCGCATCATTCCTCCAGGCGCCACGGGGCGCGATAGGGCGAAGAACGCAGCGGCAAAGCCCTGCGCGGAGCGGCATTCTGTGGACGTTGATGCAGCGCGTCAATGGCTTCGGGTCAAAGCTGTTTTGCCACCGAGGACACCGAGAACACCGAGAGAAGAAGGAGAAAGCAGAATGTGAATGACGGGCTTGCACGGCCACCCCTGCGCCTCGCTGGAAAACACTCGCGGCAGCCCTGCCCGACCAATACATGGTCTTCTCGCTCTTTCCTCCGTGTTCTCGGTGTCCTCGGTGGCAAACCGACGGCATTGCCGACAGCACCCCGGCCGGCCGTGGCCGGGGTACCCAACCAGAATCAGGCTTCCGCGCAGACCTCGTACGCTTCCGCGTCGACGCCGCTGGTGCGTTTGACGAAGGCGTCCATCGAGTGGGGCCACTGCGTGACGAAGCGGCCGGTCGGTGACTTGTAGTAGAAGTCGTTGCCGCATTCGGCCTGCCACACGTCGACGTTGCGGATGTCGACCTGGATCTGATCGTTGTAAGCCTTCATCGCTTCGGGCTTGACGTCGATCCAGCGCAGCTTCTCCGCGCTCATGCGCTGCAACTGGCGCACGATGTAGCCCACCTGCTGCTCGATCATGAACAGAATGCAGCCCTGGTTGGTGTTCGGGCCGTAGATCATGAAGAGGTTCGGGAAGCCCGCGGTGCTGACGCCGACATAGGCCTGCGCGCCGTCGCTCCAGGCGTCGTTGATGTCACGCCCACCGCGGCCGCGCACGTCGATCGCCGACAGGTAACGCGTGGTCTGGAAACCGGTGGAGTACACGATGGTGTCGACTTCGTGCACCTTGCCGTCGACGGTCTTGATCCCCTTGTCGGTGATGCACTCGATGGTGTCGGTGATCAGATGCACGTTGTCGCGGTTGAACACCGGGTAGTACACATCCGAGAACAACGGCCGCTTGCAGCCGAACGGATGGTGCGGCTTCAGCTTCTCGCGCGTGATCGGGTCCTTCACGACCGACAGGCGTTCGAGGCCCTGGCGCTCGATGTCGGCCAGCACTTCCTTGTCGTCGAAGGTGGCGAGCGTGTTCCACACACCGTAGATGTCCTGACGGCTCTTCTGCACGGCTTCCGGATGCTGCCGGAAATAGTCGAGCTGCTCGGCGGTGTACGGTTCGTTGCCTTTCGGCACCACCCAGTTCGCCGTGCGTTGAAACAGGTGCAGGCTGCCAGCGGTCTTCGCGAGCTCGGGCACGAACTGAATCGCGCTCGCCGCGATGCCGATCACGCCGACGCGCTCGCCGCTGAGGTCGTGCTGCCAGTTCCAGCGCGCGGAATGGAAATAGGTCCCCTTGAAGTCGCTGATGCCGGGAATCTTCGGCCACACGAGTTCATTGAACATGCCCTGTGCGCTGACCACGGCATCGGCTTCGATCACGCGGCCGTCGCGCGTGACCACTTTCCACAGTCCGCGATCTTCCTGCCAGGTCGCCGCGTCCACGGTGGTGTTCAGCTGGATGTGCGGGCGCAGTCCGTACTTGTCGGCGCAATGATTGAAGTATTCGAGAATCTCGGCCTGGCCGGCGAAGGGCCGCGACCAGTCGAGCTTCGGCTCGAACGAGAACGAATAGAGATGCGACTGGACGTCGCATTCGGCGCCCGGATAGGTGTTGTGATACCAGGTGCCGCCGAGACCGCTCGCCTTCTCGAGCATCACGAAATCATCGATGCCCGCTTCCTTCAGCTTGATGCCCATGCACAGCGCGCCGCCGCCGGCGCCGACGATCACGACGCGATGTCGTTCGATGTTGGCCATGTTCAACTCCCCGTTCATGTAGATGTTTTCGTGCGGCATGAAGCCCCATGCCATGGGCCGAGGGTAACGGCAGGTCCGACGGGGCGCAAATCGCCAGCTGTCGATCTATGCTGTCGCCCTACAACGAAAACAGCATTCCCCCCCAAACAGAGGAGAGGACGAACCATGGACATGCAGACGCTGCAGGACCTCGAAGACATCCGGCAACTGAAGTCGCGCTATTTCCGCCTGATGGACACCCAGCAATGGGAAGCGTGGAAGTCCTGCTTCACCGAAGACATTTCCGCGTTCTATGAAGGCGCGCCGCGTCCGCGTCAGGACATGCCGACCGACATCGGCTGCGAAGGCCGCCCGGCGCTGATCGAGGGCGTCAGCGGTCTGATGAAAGGCGCGAAGTCGATGCACCAGGGTTTCATGCCGGAAATCACGCTGACGAGCGCGACCACCGCGAAGGCTGTCTGGGCCATGTTCGACTACGTGCGCCTGCCGACCTGCCACTTCAAGGGCTGGGGCCACTACCACGAGGACTACGTGAAACAGGCCGACGGCTGGAAACTGAAGAAAATCCACCTGACCCGGCTGCATACCGAGGAAATCTGGGTTTAGCGTCGAGCTTCGTTCAGGTTTTTTTTGCCACCGAGAACACAGAGAACACCGAGAAAAGAACAAGAGTTCTTTATTCTCATCCGATGATGTCGCATCCACATCAGGGTGGCTATGCGAGACTGTCTAATTCTCTACTTCCTCGTCTCTGTGTTCTCTGTGTGCTCGGTGGCCATTCTTCCAAAACCCACCGCGCCCCTCACTTCGACGCGATTTCCCGCAGAGCCTGTTCGAAAACGGCCGCGGGCTGACCACCCTGGATCAGATACTTCTCGTTGACGATCACCGCCGGCACGGCCTGGATGCCGAGCGCATGGAAGTGTTCTTCGCGGGCGCGGACTTCGTCGGCATAGTCATCCGACGCGAGGATCTCCGCCGCGCGCGCGGCATCGAGACCGACGTCGCCGGCGACGCGGACGAGCACCTCATGGTCGCCCGGGTTCTCGCCTTCGGTGAAATACACGCGGAACAGCGCGTGCTTCAGTTCGAGTTGACGCCCTTCTTCTTCGGCCCAGTGCAACAGGCGATGCGCATCGAAGGTGTTGTAGATGCGGTTGCGCCGGTCCATGCGAAACTCGAAGCCGAGTTCTTCGCCGCGCTCGCGGATGGCCTGGCGCGTGCCGGCGAACTGTTCGGGCGTGGCGCCGTACTTCTGCAGCAGATGCTCGTCGAGATCCTGGCCCTCGGGCGGCATCTGGGGATTCAGTTCGAACGGCTGGAAGCGGATTTCCGCTTCGATTTCTTCGGTCATGTTCGCGACCGCCTGCTCGAGCGCCTTCAGGCCGATCACGCACCACGGACAGGAAACATCGGAAACGAAATCGATCGTGACGCGCGTGGACATGGAGCCTCCCGGGGCGATGAATGGCAGGAGGCGCCACTATAGCGCCAATGCGCGGAAAGCCTGCGTCAGGCCAGCACGGACAGGCGCGCGCTGAACGGTGTGGCAAGAGCGCGGGTGCTGGCGAAGGCGTCGAGGGCGTCGCGCCGGTGCTCGGCCGCGCCGTCGAGGGCGTGAACACGCAGGCCGAGCAGGTCGGAGCGGACCTCAGGGATGGGTGACGTCGCGGCGCTTTCCACGGGCGGGTGCGCGTCGGGCGGGGAGGCCGGCGGCTCGATGCCAGGCATGCCGGCAGGCACACTGGCGTTAGACGCTGGCACCGCAGCACCGAGCATCCACCCGCCGCGGGGCGTGGCCGACGCCGCGGCGATCGTCGCCGGCGCGGTCGGCACCGGTGACGCGGGCCCCAGCGGCACGAAGGGCGCGACGGTGCCGGTGGTCGCAGCAGCGATCAGCCACCCACCGCGCGGCGCCTCCGCCGCGGCGGCGATCATCGAGTCCGTGTCGGGCAACGGCGAATCTGGCGTCCCTTCAGGGGCCGTGACCGCGTCCTTGCCACTTTCGATCACGAGCCCCGCCACCGACAGCGCGGCGCCCAGGGGCCCCCCGAACAAAGCGCCCCCGGCGACGCGGACCGCCGGCGCCAGTTCGTCACCGGTCAGTTCGCGATAAATGTTGCCGACGACGGGAATGTGCTGCAGCGGGTTCACCAGGTCGAGTACATCCCGGAAGCTCAGACCGTCGTCGCCGAACAGCTTGCGCGCAATGCCGCGCAGCGGCCCGACGGTCGGGGCTGCGGCGGCGCTCGGCGATACGGCGGTCGAGTCCACGCGGGGGGCGTCCTGATCAATGAATTCAGGTCTGACGTTGCACGCGCCATGCCAGCCACCGCTCGATCAGGCCCTGACAGGCTGGTGCCCGGGTGCTGGCAGGTCACGCGGCAGCCGGCTGCCGCCGGACTGGCAACATTGCCCGCCCGACCCGGCAAGGTCGGGAGGATGCGACAGGGAGGGAGAGGAACCCGCGCCGGCAAATCTGGCGGCGTGGGGGAGCCAGATGCGACAGGAGGAGGGAGTGTCCGGCGCGGGTCCCGTGGTGTTCAAGGTAGGCGAGGAATCGGACTCCCGACGTGAAGCACGTCACATTCAACGTGGCGGATTGATAAATCCGCGGTGAGGGGAAAAAGGGGACAGACCCCAATTACCGCGCCCTGCGCAAAGGTAGTTGGAACGGTCGGTAATCGCGGTAATTGGGGTCTGTCCCCTTTTTCTGGGCCGAACGTGGCGATTCGACGAGTCGGCGCTCCGCTACAATGTCGCCGCGCAATCCGGCGCCCGCCATCCGATGCCAGCGATGACTGCTATCCCGACCGATGCCGCCGCCCTCCTCGACTTCTGGTTTGCCGACGCCGCGACTTCGTATGCCGCGGCACGTAAACGCCTGGACCTGTGGTTCGGCCATCACCCTGACTTCGACGCTGCGCTGAAGGCGCGTTTCGGCGGCTGGCCTTCGCGTGCGTTGAACGGCGAGTTCGCACACTGGCGCACGACGCCACGCGGCACGCTCGCCCTGCTGATCGCGCTCGATCAGCTGCCGCGCAACCTCCACCGTGGCAGCCCCCTTGCGTTCGCCTGTGATCCCGCCGCCCAGGCCATCGCGCTCGCAGCGGAGCGCGAGGATTTGCCGGCGCAACTGCATCCGATCGAAGTGCCGTTCTTCTATCTGCCGTTCGAACACGCCGAAGATCTGGCCTTGCAGCGGCGCTGCATCGCTGGCTACGAGCGCGAGCATGCGCGCTCACCGGCGGAATTCACGCCGGTCTTTCGCGACTGCCTGCAGGCGGCGCACGACCACCATGTGATCATCGAACGCTTCGGGCGCTTTCCGCATCGCAACGCGATCCTCGGGCGGGCGTCGAGTGCGGAAGAGCTCGCTTACCTCGGCAACGGTGGAAAGCACTGGCACCAGGTGGTCCCCGACGATGTGGCGTCGTCCCAGGGTTCGGCGTAACGACCGACGCCGCCCCTGGAACGGTCACAAACGCTGCAACTTCCAGCGGCCGCGACGGAAGACGACGACCGAGAGGCATGCGATGAATGATTCGGCACACAGGACGGCGACGTAGACACCGGTGGGGCCGAGCGCCGTGTGGCGCGTCAACGCCCAGGCGAGCGGAATCTGCAGCACCCAGAAGCCGATCAGATTGATCAGTGTCGGGGTGGTCGTATCACCCGCGCCGTTGAAGGCCTGGCTCACGATCATGCCGACGGCGTAGAAGCTGTAACCGCAGGCGACGATGCGCAGACACGCAACGCCGTGCGCGAGCACCGCCGCGTCAGCGGTGAACACACCGATGATCGCCGGTGCGAAAACGAATGACAGCACGGCCACGCCTGCCATGACCGTCGCGCTGAATTTCGCCACCTCCCACACCGAGTGCTCGGCCCGCGCCGGTTCCTTCGCGCCCAGGTTCTGACCAACCAGCGTCGCGGCCGCGTTGGCGAGTCCCCATGCGGGCAGCAGCGAGAATGCGAGGATGCGGATCGCGATCGTGTAACCGGCGACCGCGGCGCTGCCGTAGGGCGCCATGAAGCGCATCAGCACGACCCAGCTCGACGTCGCGACGAGAAACTGCGCGACGCCGCCGAGAGACACACGCAGCAGCGCGCCGATGATTCGCGGCACCGGACGCAAAGACTGCCGTGCGAGTGGCACGCGGCTGCGCGGCCCGGCGAGGCACGCCAGTTGATAGAGCACACCGGTGCCGCGGCCGATCGTCGTGGCGACCGCCGCGCCCGTGACGCCGAGTTCGGGAAACGGTCCCCAGCCAAAGATGAGACAGGGATCGAGCACGATATTGATCCCGTTCGCGAGCCACATCGAGCGCATCGCAATCGTCGCGTCGCCGGCACCGCGGAACACGCCGTTGATCAGGAACAGGCTCGAAATCGTGCCCGATCCCGCGAGCATCACCAGCGTGTAGCTGCTTCCTTCCGCGATCACCTCGGGCGCCGCCCCCATCGCTTCGAGGATGTCACGCGCGAACAGTGCGCCGCTCACGCCGAGCGCCAACGCGACCAGCGCCCCGACCCACAGCGCCTGTACTGCCACGAGCCGGGCACCCGCGGCGTCGTGCTCGCCGATGCGCCGTGCGACGAGCGCTGTCGCCCCCATGCCGAGCCCGAGCCCCAGCGCATACACCAGCGTCAGGACCGCTTCGGTCAGCCCCACGACCGCCACTGCCGCCGCCCCGAGCCCCGCCACGAAGAAGATGTCGACGATCGTGAACAGCGACTCCATCGCCATCTCGAGCATCATCGGAATGGCCAGCAGGATCGCGGCCCGCCTGACCGAGCCCTGGGTGTAATCCTGTGTTGCACCGGACAGCGACAGGCGCACGACGGCGCGCACCTCGCGCCATCCCGCACCCAGGCGCGAGAGTTGAGCTCTGATCATAGGAATGGGCCGGGATCGGGCCTTGGAATTCGCCAAAGTGGGCAGACGCGGATCATACCCGGCCGGACAGGGCCGGCGGTGTGCGTACGCCCTATTCCACGACGAACGCGAGGATGACGGCGCCGACCCCGAGCAGCAGCAGACCGGTCATGAAAATCCACTCGGCCCGCTGCTCCAGCCGCAGCGACCGCGCGAGGCCATGCGACACATCGCGCAGCGACACGAAGGAACACAGACAGCTGGTGAGGAACAGCAGGGCCGCGAGCGCGACCACCTTGTCGATCAGCCAGTACGGCAGCGGATCATGGCTCAACTTGGTCAGCGACAGCACGGTCATGCACACACCGAGCATCGTCGAGGACGTCGACAGGATATGTGGCATCGCGTGCGAGCGCTGCAGCGCACGGGCCTCGTCGTGATCTGTCTGCATGGCCATAAGCTAGCCGGCCCGCCTTAAGCCAGACTTAAACTGCCGCAAAAAACGCGAGCCAGCACCGGCGCTGCGCCGCCGATGGCCGCCGTTCGTGTCGCGACGAATCAGCGCCGCGGGGCGCCGCCTGTCATTCGGCCGGCGAGCGGCTTGCGGCGCGCAACAGCCACCACAGCACTAAGGCCATCGCGAACAGTGCCGGCACATCGCCAATCAGGTTCGCACGTTCGGCGTGATCGTGGCCGGCCTGGATCGCCATGATTGTCGCGTGCACGATGCTCGACCAGATCGTGAACTGGATCAGACTGCGGTGGGCCAGCGGCTCGCGCACCGCGAGCAGCAGGAACACGCCGAGCGTCGCATAGACGCCGGCAATCATCTGCTCGTACTCCGTCTGTCGCGGCTCCCAGGCCCAGCCATCGGGCCACAGCCAGTTCATCAGCGGATACACGCCGATGACGAGAAACACGCCGAAGATGCCGAGCGCTATCGCGAGATGTCGAATGCGTTGCTGCTGAGTCATGTGCCCCCCCTGGATTGAAGTTGCTTCTGCCATTGGCCGCGCACCCGGCGTCCGGCATGCGCGAACACGACAGCCACCCGATTCCTTGTTCACGGCGGCGATGCCAGCCACGGGATCGCCCCGTTGTCGGACGATGCCCGCATGCAAAGGCAGGCAGCGCCCCCTCCGCGTCAATGTATTCGGCTCGCGCACTGATGGCCATCGCCCGCTGACGCCTCGCGCGGCCCCGGCCAGGGCCGCCGCAGGGCAACCGGTTGGCGGGTGCAGCCGTCAGTCGGCAAGCGCCGCGACCACGCGTCTCACCTCGTCGGGCACGAACGGCTTTTCGATCACGGGCCGACCGCTGTGCGCGAGAAAATCGCGGATACCGACGCTCAGGTTGTCGCCGGTCACGAATGCCGTACGCAACGCGAGCGCCGGCCAGCGGCGCGCGATCTCCGTATAGAGGCTTTGCCCGTCCAGATCCGGCATGCGCAGATCGGTGATCACGATGTCGCAGTGTTGTTCCGCGAGCCGGGACAGGGCCGCACTGCCGCTCGCCACCGTGTCGACGGCATGCCCGGCGTGCTCGAGGATGTCCGCCAGCAGCAGACGTACTTCCTCTTCATCGTCGACGATCAAGACCTGCTGAGGACGCTGTGTGCCCGCGGTGGACGCCTGCACTTCAGACGTCTTAGGCACCGGCTTGCCCACCGGCAGGACGACGCTGACGCAGGTGCCGCCGCCCTCGACATTGCGCGCCGACAGTTTGCCCCCATGCGCGTGCACGATGCCGAGACTGACGGACAGGCCGACGCCCGTTCCTTTGCCGAGGGGCTTGGTCGTGAAGTAGGGATCGAACGCGCGCGCGAGCACTTCGGGTGACATGCCGGTACCGGTGTCGATGACCTCGACGATGATCGAGGCCGTCTCCTCGACGCGCCTGGCGCGCACCGTCATGCGCCGCGTGCCGCTCACTTCAGCCATCGCATGCTGGGCATTGACGAACAGGTTCGTGAACACCTGGTGCAACTGATCCGCGTCACCCGCGATTTCGGGCAGGTCTTCATCGCACACCAGCTCGGCCGTGATGCCGTGGCTGCGCAGGCCGTACTCGACCATCTCCAGCGCACCCCCGAGCACCCGCTCGATCTGCACCGGTGCAAAGCGCGCCTTCTGACGCCGCGCCATCGCCAGGAACGACGCCACGATTCTCGCGCAGCGCTCGGCGGCCACCCGGATCTTCTGCGCCGCCTGGCGGGTGCTTTCCGTCCCTGCCTGCTCTTCGAGCATCAGCGAGCGCCCCACCACCACGGACAGCGGGTTGTTCAGTTCGTGCGCCACGCCGGCGAGCAGCGATCCCATGGCCGACAGCTTCTCGGCCTGGTAGAGCGCCTCGCGCTGCTGCGCGATCTCCTGCTCGGCGCGCACGATATCGGTGACGTCGCGCACGTTCGAGATGATGCCGTGGACAGTGGGATTCTCGAGGAGGTTGATCCAGGTCGCTTCCAGGTACTTGTAGCTGCCGTCATGACAGCGCATCCGGTAGCGAAAGGGATGCGTGTCCGTGCCGGGCTTCGCCAACGCGATGTCGATCTGTTGCCTGACCGCGTCCAGATCCTCCGGATGCACGAGTTCGAAGCCCGTGACACCGATGCGTTCGTCCGCGCTGTAGCCGAGGATCGTATGCATGTTCGGGCTCACGTAGACATTGCGCAGATCACCGTCGAGCACGACGATGAAATCCGAGAGCCGGCGCGTCATCGCCCGCCAGCGCTCTTCCGTGTCGCGACGGGCCGCGAGCGCCTGCTGCAGTTCGGCCTTCTCTTCGCGCAAGGCGACATCGCGCTCGGAGATCTTGTCGGCCATGTGGTTGAAGGCCAATGCGAGCCGCGCGAGCTCGTCGTGATCGCTGGCGACCAGGTGTGAGATCCGCTCCCCGGCGGCAATGCGCTCTGCCGCGCGGGTCAGTCGCGCCAGCGGTACAGCGATCTGCCGGCGCAACACCATCAACAATGCCGGCACCAGCAGCGCAAACGCGCCGAGCCCGCTCCACAGCACCCATTGCGACGACTTGAAGGCCTGGGCACGCACGAGCGAACCGGGTATCGACGAGGCGAAATACCACGAAGGCCCCGTCAGACGGCTGATCGAATAGTACTGATCGGAGATCGGATCGAAGCCCGCCAGGCTGGCTTTTGTACTGCCCTGCACCGCGGCCAACAGCGCCATGAGCATCGGATCACCGCTAGCGGTGATGAAGTAATGTCCGCCCGCGGCCTGAATCTCGTCGAACTTCTCGGAATGCGCGATCAGGCGGCCGTCACCCTGGAACACCGCATGGCGCGCGCCGGCGAGGCCGGGTGCGAGCAGTCGCTCGTTCAGATCGTCGATGAGATGATCGAAGCTGATGCTGCCGAGATGCCGTCCGGCATGATCGATGGGCGTCGCCACGGTCACCATCAGCTTGTTCCAGACCGGGTCCACGTACACGCCGGTCCACGCGGTTTCGCGTCGCGGGTTACGCTGCGCCTCCGCGATCTGCGCCCATTCCTCCGCGTTCTGATCGAAGTCCGGCGGCACCGTCATTGCCCACAGCGTAAGGCCGGGCGGGTCGGTGCCGAGACTGACCTGCTCGGGCGCCGTGAAATAGATGTCGGAAAATCGCACGAGCGCGCTCGGCATGAACTGCCGGACGACGTCATGGAACAACACCATTCGCTGCTTGAGTTCACTGCCCAGCGGCGTATCACGGTGCACCCACCCGGTGATGGGCGTGTCGCCCATCGTCTGTGACGGGCGACTGCGCACCGCGCCGTCCGGATAGCGCATGAACAGTTCATCGAAGCGCGCCAGCGCGTCAAGGCTGCGGTACCGCGTCATTTCCGCGAGCACGGAGCGTCGAATCGCCTGCTGCAGGTCGCGCGCGAGCCGGAACAGTTCATCTTCGCTCTGGCTGCGCTGCACGACGTACTCGTTCAGCTGGGCGAGGACGCGTTGCTCAATCTGGTGTGAGATGAGTCGGTAGCCGACCAGCGTCGCCAGCGCCAGTGCCAGCGTGGTGCCGACGCCGACCTGGAGCAGCGTCGCGCCGGCGAGCGTCTTGCGCCGGACACCGCGTCCGGTCCCGGCGCCGGCCGGCTGCTCAAGCGCGTGGCTTGGCATAGAGATAGCCGGCACCGCGCACCGTCTTGATCACCGTCGGCTTGTCGGGCACCCGCTCGATCTTCTGTCGCAGGCGGGCGATGCGGATATCGATGCTCCTGTCGTGACCGTCCCAGTCGCGCCCCTGGACCCGCTCGAGGAGTTCGTCGCGCGAGAACACATGGTTCGGACGCTCGTGAAACGCGCACAGCAGGCGGAACTCCGCAGCGGACAGCGGAATCTCCGCGCCCTGCTCATCGAACAGCGCCGCCTGTTCGAGATCGAGACGGCAGTGCCCGAATGGCACGCCCGGCGCGACGGCAGGACGGTCGTCGTCACCCTGGTGCTGCCGACGCAGGATCGCCTTGATGCGCGCGAGCAGTTCCCTCGGATCGAAGGGCTTGGTCAGATAATCATCGGCGCCCACCTCCAGGCCGACGATGCGGTCGACGAGATCATCGACCGAGGTCAGCATGACGATGGCCATGCGGTGATGCGCGCGCAGATGACGCAGCAGACTGAGCCCGTCTTCGCCGGGCATCCGGATGTCGAGGATGGCCAGATCGGGCGCCGCGGCTGCGACCTCGGCGCGCGCCATCGCGGCATCCGCGGCGGTGGCGACGTCATAGCCGAAGCCGGACAGGTATTCGGCCACCATGTCACGAATGCCGGTCTCATCGTCGACTATCAGAATGCGCGCGGCGTCGGGCATCGTCATCCCGCGCGTTCGGCGCAGGGCCCGGTCGATGGCGTGCCACGCACGGTGCGGCCCGCCGCAGGATTGGGCGCAGTCGCGCAATGACAGGTTCGCAGCTGGCGAGCCATGGGTGCCCCGGTTGGTTGGTTCGCGCGCAACGACCCGGACGATGGACGTCAGGCCGCCGGCAGGCAGTCGGGAGCTGAATAACACGCGACCTTGCGTCCGGCTGTCGGACAAGCGCGACTGCTGCCGGCAGTCGACAGCGGGCGGGGGTCGTCAGACGAGGTACGGGCGCGCGCCGAATCCACGATGAACGCTCAATCGCTGGGCGCAGATTCGATCACTCACCATGATCACGGCGACGCCGCCGCTCACCCCTGGCACCTCTGATCTGGGGCGGGCTGCCGCGGTTCATCGCTGTGCTAACCCCCGATCCCGGATTCCGCGATGCTGCATCCGGGCGACGACAGGTGATACCGGGCTTTCAAGTGGCCGGGTGGGGCGTGGCCGTAGGGCTGACGGATGCGACGTCCGGGCTCGTATCCGCCGGATCAGCGTCTGAACGCATCGGCCAGCGCCGGCAGTCCGAGCTGGACGAGGAACATGAAGCGATAGTCTTCGCCGTCATCGCGGAAACCAATCGGAAAGCTCCATGCGAGTTGCACGGACGCGCCGTTGACCGGCGTGTAATCGAGGCCGAAGCCGGCCGAGGTCAGGTAGTCCTCGGCGCCGATGTCGCGGCCCGCGCCCTTGAATGGAAACGCGGCGCCGTGATCGACGAACAGTTTGCCGCTGACCCGTCCATCGAGGCGTTGACCCAGCGTGCCGTAGCGGGCGAGCGGCAGCGGCGCGCGCAGTTCGGCATCGACGAGGTAGCCGTCGTCGCCGATCAGCAGGCCTTCCCGAAAGCCGCGCACGGTGTAGCGTCCACCGAGTTGGAACTGCTCGGACGGCGGCAGCAGCGCCGTGTCCGACCACTGCCCCTGCACCCGCACGCGCAGCAGCGACGCGCCCCACAGCCGCTGCCAGCGCTGGACTTCGCCGCGGTACAGAAAGAAGCTCTGATCGCTGCCGATGCCGTCGATGCCCGACACGAAGCCCTGCTGCGTGTACCACGAGCCACGCTCGTCGAAGCGCGTCAGCGACAGGCTGTAGTCGAGCGTGCGCACCGTGATGTCGGCGATCTCGATGTCGAAGAAATCGGTACTCGAGTGCTTGGCGCGATAGACGAGGCCGCCATCGACGCGCAGTGCGGGTTGGGCCACGAACGGATGGGTCAACTGCAGGCTCAGCGTGCTGGCGGTGCCGGCGACGTCGGCCTCCGCCAGCGGGCCGTTGACGATCTCGATCTCACTGGCATCGAAGCCGACACCCGCCCGCGTGCCGCGACGGCTGACGGGCACGTCGAAGAGGACGGAGCCCGTGCGCGAGCCCTCGGTGAACATGCCAGCGGCGATCAGCCGATCGCGGTAGCCGCTCAGGCTGCGCGCGACGACGTTCAGCGCCACGCGCTCCTCGCCCACCGACTCGGTGCCCGCATTGTCGAAGCCGAGTGTCGCCTCCCAACGGGGTGGCTCCTGGGCGATCAGCACGATGTCCGTGGTGCCGAAGGCGCTGCCGGGCGCGAGTTCGGCGCGCAGGCTGAGATCGTTGCGAAGGTTGAAATCGACGAGGCTGTCGCGCAGCCGATCGAGCGCGACCAGTTCGCCCTGCGCCACCGCCATCCTGCGCGTGATGTAGACATCGGCCGTCGAGCGGTTCTCACGGAGCTTCAGCGCATCGATGCGCGCCTCGATCAGGCGCACCGTCACCACGCCGTCGGTCACGCGCTGCGGCGGCAGCACCGCGCGCGCCAGCACGTTCTTCGCTGCGTAGAGCGCATTGAATTCGGCGATCAGGCTGGCCAGGTCGCCGAAGAGGATCTCCCGGCCCTCGTAGTGCCCGGTGATCGTCGACAGCTCCTCCGCGCTGAGAATCGCGGACGGCTCATGCGCGATGCGCGTCACGCGGAAGCGGTAGTCTTTCAGGGCCGGCGGGACCTGCAGCGCCGGCACCGCCGGCGGTTCGAGCGCCGGCCGGCGCCCGGCCGCCTCGCGATCGCGCATCTGCTGTTCGCGCCGCGCCTGGTCGAGCGTGTCGAGCGCACGACGCTGAATTGCGCCCGCGTCGTCGCGCGCGGCGGCCTGGGCCCGGACGGTCTCGACGGGCAGCGCGACCAGCCCTGCCAGCAGTACCAGCGCGCACATGCCAGCCCTGGCGGGCTTTTTTTGCATCGCCATCGAGCGCTCCTAAGGTTCGACGGCTGCGCCGTCGCGCGCCGGCAGCGTCCAGAAGCGCTCGCCGCCGAGCGGCCCGAAATCGAGCAGCGCCGCATCTTCGAGTGCATCGGGTTCGAACAGCGGCCCACCCTGGCTGTCCTGCACCGAGAACACTTTGCGCGTCTGGCGCAGCACGCTGTTCTCGGTGCTGAACGCGTTGAGAATCAGGCCGTCGTCATAGTCGACGATGACCGCATCGGTGACGAGCCGCTGCCCGTCGGTCAGCACGAGACGGAACGCCCGACCGTCGCTGAACAGCTGCACGTTCGCGCGCGTCAGGGTCGGTACGCCATTGACGACGCTGACCACCGTGCCCGGGTGCGCGATGTTGGCGTCCTGCGCGATCGTCGTGTCCTCGAACTGGAGCACACCGCTGCTGCTGAAAATATTCGCCGTCCGCGCCCGGAGCTGGTCGAACAGCACCGGCGACGGCGACTCGATGTGCATCGTCACCTCGTCGGACAGCCCGCCGTCGTTGCCAACCGCGGCGACGCGCAATGTGTCGGGTACGCCCTTGTGGAACACCTGCGGCAGATAGATGTGATCGGCCTTCAGGCGCACCGCGTCACGCACATGCAGGTCACCCACCGCCAGGCGCGCCCCTTCCTCCAGCAGCGACAGTTCGACGCCCAGCGCATCGATGTAGGCTACGCTGAGCGAGCCGCCGGCAAGCGTGAGCTTCAGCACCTCGTCCGACACGAGCGTGTCGAAGATCGCGTTGCCGTTGCGCACGCGCACATTGAGCGGCCCCGTCCGGGTGGCAATCCGGCGCGCGAACAGGTCGCCGTTCCATTCCTCGAGCCACAGGCCCGTATCGGCCAGTGCCGTGACGCCGCCGTTCGAGTCGATCGAGAAGACCGCGTCGGGGCTGCCGAGCGTGCCGCCGAGCGCCTGCAGGCTGATCTCCCGGCCGATGACGTTCGGCGCCGCGCCCGTGCTCTTCAGTGACCCGGCGCTGACGAGCCTGACGTCGCCACCGGCGACCAGGGATCCAATCATCAGGTGATCCGCCGGACTCGTGAGGTCGATGCTGCCCGCGGCGCTGCCACCGACGCTGCCGCCATCGCGTGCGCGCAGGGCAAACGGGTGCGCGGCGGTGCCGATGTCGCCGTGCCGGCTCGTCAACCGGACGGCCGCCGCGTTGACGGCGACGACCGCCGCCGCCCGCGTGTCGAGGATCGAGCCCTCGGCCGCGAGACTCGCCGTATTGCGCGCGAAGACTTCGGCGACGCGCAGTTCACGCGCCCCTTCGTCGATGAACAACGAGCCGCCGGCCCGCGCCGTGAGGCTGGTGCCCGATGCGAGCGCGATGCGCAGCGGATCGCCCGCTGCTCCGATGTCTCCCTGCGCGGCCTCGACGATGAGCCCGCCGGCCTGCACGGTCGGCGCCGGCCCGGTCGACACGTCGAAGATCCCGCCCGCGCCCTTGATCCGCACCTGGCCATCGCTGGTCACGGCCTCGACGTTCAGGTCGGTCTCGCCGCCGAGATACACGTGATCGCGGCCTTCGATGGCGATGGCGCCGGTCGCGAAGACGTCGACGTCTTCGCGGCGCAGAACGGTGACTTCCTCCTTCACCGTGTCCATCGCGATGTCGTCGGCTTCGGCCGCGGCGAGCGCGATGCGCTGGAAGTCTTCGAGCCCTTCCTGCTTGCCGTCGATCACGATCGGTGTGCGCTCCGCACCGACACTGCCCTGGCGTGCCGTCAGGCTGACGTGGCGCCCGGTGACGTTGGCCTCCTCGATCGCGGTTTCGGTATCGGTGACGGTCTTGAACACGACATTGCCGGACAGCCCGTAGCGCAGCTCGTTTTCCTGCCACAGGTAGCCTTCGCTGAGCCTGCCGAGTTCGGTGTCCGGATCGTCAATCGTGCCGGTGACCGTGTAGCTGAAGTCCGGATTGTAGGATCCGCCCCCCCAGGTCCCGTGCAGGCGGTGATACTCGCTCGTGCGGTTCTCGGCGTATTCCCCGATGGCGCTGGCGTCGAGACCGGCGTCGGTGAGACTCTGCCGTTCCGTGCCGCTGACGATATAGGTGAATGCGGGGTCGTAAGCCACGATCTCGCTGCCGGTCACCAGGCCGTCGTCGTCGAGGACTTCGCGCGTCCGATACTGCCAGTAGCGACGATATTCCGCTTCCTTGTTCGCCTTGTAGGCCGCAATGGTCTCGAGACGGCTCGTCTCCGCTTCGGCGCCGGTCAGGCCGAGCCCCTTCCACAGCGCGAGCAGTTCGGTCTCGGCCCGCGTATCGCGCACGTCATGCGTGTTGCCGTCGAGCAAAGAGCCATCGAGGGCGGCGATCGTGACGTCGCCGTCGAGCGAGACCACGCTGTCGAGGGCGAGATCGCCACTCGTCTGCACGAGATCGATGTTGCCGACGGCCAGCGCCGACAGCCCGGCATCGAGCCCGCTGTCAGGGCCCGTGTCCGTGCGCACGCCGGCCGCGATCCGCAGCGCCTCGCTGCCGGATCCGATGCTGCCGAGCGCCGCATTCAATTCGATGCGCCGGGCGGACACGTGCGGCAACAGGCCGCCACTGGTGCCGAGCAGGCTGCCATCGGCGCTCAGCAGCGCGCTGCCGCCACCGGTCGACACCTGCCGGATCACGAGATCGCCCTGCCCGGTCGCGAGCGCGACGTCGCCGGTGGCTGTCGTCGCCGATACCGCGCCACCGAGCGCCTCGGTGACGACCGGTGCCGCGACGCTGCCAATCCCGGTCGAGGCGCCGAGGTTGATGTCCCGCGCCCGAATCGCCGCAAAGTCGGACATCGCATCGATGCTGCCATCGGTCGAGGTCAGCGCGGCGGTGCCGCTCGTGTTCCGGACGAGGCCGTTCAGGTGCAGGCTCGCATCGCTGGTGATCGAGAGCGCGCCGACGTCGTCGCCGATGAAGCGGATGTCGATCTGATGATCGGCGCGCACCGAGTGGGTGTTGAAATCGCGGCTGCCCGAGATCCAGGTGTCCCTGATGTAATAGGTTCGCGCGATGCAGCCGAAGAACCAGAAGCTGCATTCGGACCAGCTTTCACGTCCGGCGTACTGGGCCTCGCTGCCCGGCGTCGTGTGATGCTCGAAGTCGTAGCTGTAGTCCGGGGCGTCAGCGCCCGCGACTTCGACGAACTCGCCGAGGCGAATCGGCTGATCCTGCACCGCAGTCGGTCCGAAATAGCCGATGTTGTAGGGACTGCTGTCGATCGGAATGAAGCCGAACAGCGAAGTCGTGGACGCCATCCCAAGGTACTTGTCGACGTAGTCCTTGCCGGTCGTCCAGACGTAGTGCGTGCCACTCACCGGAGTGTAGTGCGTGTCACGGGTGCCAAGCTCGAAGTCCGGATCGTCGATCGCGACCTCTTCGCCGTTGATCAAGACGAGATCCTGGCGCCGGACGTTCGCGCCGAGCCGCTCGATCTTCGTCGTCACCGGCCGTGCACGCAGCGCAGCGCCGGGGTTCTTCGGATCCACCACCGTGGCCATGCGGCCGGTGTTGGTGATCATCAGCTTGCCCTCGATGCCGTTGCCGGTGTCGAGACTGTTGACCACGAGTTCGCGGCCGGTGTCGTTGGTCACCGAGATGCGGCCATAGCCGTCGATCACGTTCAGCTGGCCACCGCCGGTGCTGATGATCTCGCCGAACAGCTGCATGTAGCCGCCGCGCACGCGCACACTCTCCAGTTCGATGCGATCGGTCTCGGCGTTGTAGAATGCGCCGATCGTGCCCTGCGGATCGTCGATGAACGCCGACAGCTGGAGCAGGCTGGCCTCGGGCGTCCCGCCGGCGAGCAACGTCGCGCGGTAGTCGTCACGGAACGCGTCCATGTCGTCGGCGAGGTCCTCATCCAGCGTCAGCGACCAGTCGTCGATGCCACTCTGGATAGTGCCATTGATATTGAGATAGCGCGCGCTGATGTAGACATTGTTGCCGGCGATGATCGAACCGCTGCCGTTTCTTGCGCCAGTGTCGTCGACCCGATCGGTCTTCTGCGCCTCTGCCGCCAGCGCGATGTCACGCCACAGCCTGCTCGGATCGTTCGCCTCGCCGCCGATGTTGTACAGGCCGTTGACATAGGCCTGGACGAAATCGCCGCCGGCCGCGATGTCGATCGTGTCGGCGGTGATGCGCGGGCCGGATTCGGGATCGTCACCGGTGACGAGCACGCTGCCGCGCGCGTTCTTCACGCTGATCACGCCGTTGAGGTTGGTGAGATCGTCGGTGATCTGGATGTCCGGCGCGCGGTGGATGCTGCCATCGATATCGGGTTCCTGCCCGGGCTCCGGCTCGGGCCTGGGATCGGGAATGTACGTATTGTTGACGCTGATCTTCGGCGGCCCGCCAGCGCCTGGGCGATTGGGAAAGTCGAAGTCGGCTGTCGCACCCGCCCCGTTGCGCAGGTTGATGTCCACGTTATTCCTGACGAGTGCGCCGTTCAGGGTCAGGCGCCCGCCGACGTCCTCAATTGTCATCTTCTTGAGCCGGACGTTCATCGCGCTCGCGTTGTCGATTTCGATCGACGCGTCGCCTGGCGCATCGAGCAGGCCGCTGCCGACCAGTGCGCCTGCCTCCACCGTGACGTTGCCGCCGCGCGCGCGGACATCCTCGACATTAACGAACTTCGCCATCACTTCGAGTACCGGCACGAGTTCGCTGCCGTCGTTCTTCGTGACATCGGCCGTGTAGCCGAGATCGCGCAACTGGGTCTGAATCCGCAGCACCTCGTTTTCGTACGCCGCCTGGGCCTTCGGATTCCCCGCGTAATCGGCGACGAGGGCTTCGTAGTCCTTCAGGTCGCTCAGCAGGTTCTGCACGATGTCTTCGTCCGTGATCGTGTAGCGCACGCCTTCGGTCTGTGCGGTCTTCTCGCCGGCACGGTTGAACGCGAGCTTCTGCGCATGCTGGATGCCGGCCGCGACTTCGCCGTTGACGCGTGCGATACCGAGATTCTGCACGCTGCTCGAACCACCGTGGATGTCCAGCGACACGTCGCCGCCACCGAACAGGTTGCTGAAGAAGCTCGCGATCGCGGCGATCAGCTCGCGGTACAGGTCCTTGCCGATGCCGCTGCCATCGGCGACGACGTAGCCGCGATCGGCAATCAGCGTGATGTCCTGCACCGCGTTCACGCGGCCGCCGGCCGCGACGTCCACGGTGCTGTGATGCACGACGCTCGCGTCGGCGTCGGGCGAGGTCTCGACCGGGAAAACGGTCTTGTTGTAGAGATCGGTGCGCGCCGTGGCCGTCAGCGCGTCCGCCGCGCCGTTGGCGTCGCGGCCCGCGGCCAGCGTGATGTCGCCGTCGCTGCGGATGCGCGCCAGCGTGGCCACGCCGACCAGCGCGTCAGCGTTGATCGTCGACACCGAATGGCCCTGCGCCGCCCCGGCGAGGCCATAGGTCTTGGCGTTCGCGCTGGCGAAGGCCGACCCCTGGTTGCCGGCCGCGAAATAGACATCCCCGAGGCTGTCGAGCAGTGCGCCTTCGCCGAGCGTCGCGCTCGCGAGCAGGCTGGCACTGATCGTGGACTTCGCGAGCGCGACGGCAATTGCGCCACCGGCGTCCAGTTTCACGCGGTCGTTCAGCTGGATGTG
Organism: Gammaproteobacteria bacterium Ga0077536; assembly: GCA_001464935.1. Classification (GTDB taxonomy): domain Bacteria; phylum Pseudomonadota; class Gammaproteobacteria. Next base: position 68,400 of record LNEL01000037.1, on the reverse strand, counting down.
GTTCTCGGCGGCCACGGACGCCCCGCCGCCGGCGTCGGTCGGCGCGGTCAGCCGCACCTGCGCGTGCGGGCCGATCACCGCCCTGGTATTCAGCGTCACACCGCTGTAGGTGCTCGCCGCCGCACCACCGAAGATGCCGCCCGCGCCGGCCGTGAGGTCGAAGCCATTGCTGAACTTGTAGGCACTGTTATGCGCCAGCATGCCGAGCCCGCCGGCCCGCAGGTTCGCGTTGTCGGTTATCTCGGCCGTCACGGTCGACACCACCGAGTGCACCGCCTCGCCGCCACTCGCGCCGACGACAGACGCACTGGTGGAGTTCACGCTGCCGCCGAGGTCGGCGCGATGCCGGGCCTCGATGGTGAGTCGCCCGCTGACGACCGGCGCCGACGTCACCGTGGCGGTGGCCGTCGACGTGTTGAAGGTCTTCGCGCTCGCGACCGCCCCGGCGACGATGCCGCCCGCGCCCGCTTCGGCCGACGCCCAGGCACCATCGCTGCCGACGGCGCTGACGGTGAGATTGCCGTCGATCGCCGTGCCGTCCGCTGCGTCATTGCGCACCGCGGCGATTTCCGCGACGGTCGTGCCGGTCGAACTTGCCGTCGACTTGTTCGCGCCGAAGGCGAAGGCGCCGGCCGCGAGCCCGCTGACATCGGCCTGCGCGAGGCCGCTGCCGGTCGCGAACACGCCGACATCGCCGCTGATGTCGAGCAGCGTGCCGCTGTTCAGCGCGGCGCGCACGTTCGCACCGGTGATCGCGTCGCTCTGGCTCGCATTGATGCCGACCAGCAGGCCGCCGCCCGAACCGCTGGCGTATGAATAAGCAGTCGGCATCAGGCCGAATTCGCTGTCGTCGCGCCGCACCTGGGACGCGCTGACGCTGAGGCCGCCGGCGGCGATCTTCGTGGCTTCGTCGAGCAGCGCCAACACCGTCGTACCGGCCGTGGCCTTGGCGATCGAGACGCCGACGGCAGCGCCTCCCGACACGCTATAGCCATGGGCCAGCGCCCGCGTCGCGCTCTCGCTGACCGCCGACACGTTGAGCGCGGCGCTGCCGAGGCGGAACTCGCTGTGCCGGCCCGTCTTCGCGGTCACGGTGGACTGGTCATCGGCGCGCGCGTCGGCACCACTGGCCGCGATGCCGAGTCCGCCGGCTGCCGCCGTCACCTCGACGTCGATCTTGCCGCCGCTCGCGGCCCTGATCGTGACGCTGCCGTCCGGCGTCGTGGCATCCGTATCGGTCGTGACGATCGTGGTGTGGCGCGCCGCCGTGCCGCCGACGGTCGCTGCCGTGACGTGGCTCGTCTTGTTCGCGCGGCCGAACGACACACCGGCCGCCGCTGCGCCGAGAGTCGAGTTCGTCGCGTCGATTTCGATGCTGGTGTCGTCGCGCGCTTCGATGACGACGCTGCCGGCCGTCACGCTGCCGTCGACCTCGGCGCTGACGACGTTGTCGACCTTCGCCACGCCCACGGCCGCGCCGAGGCCCACGAGTCCCGCCGCGCCGGCGATCGCCTGGATGTCGACGAGGCCGGAGATTTCCGGTGGCGTCGTTTCCGGATCGGGACCGACCAGCGCACGCACACGCAGGGCTTCGCTGAGCGTGAGAGAAGAGTCGGCGTCGATAGAGGCCTGCACATTGCTGCGCATGAAGGTCACGCCGACGCCGCCGCCGGCGCCGAGTCCGAGCGACACGCCGAAGCCCCCGACGAGGGTTTTCGCGACGCTCTCGTCACGCGCCTGGACAAGCGTGGTCGCCGCGTCGATCGTCGTGTTGGTGATGCGCGCCGCGGTCTCGTAGATCCTGCTCGTGTCGTTGACGTTCTGCTTGACCGCGTGCGTCGACTGCCCGTCCACCGCTGTGCGATCGTCTGCGCCGAAGGCCACGTTGTCCGTCGTGCCGACGTCGTCGAGGCGCGATGAACTGCCGAGACTGTCGGCCGTCGACAAGGTGCCACTGCCGCCCTGGTCGATCTCGCGATTCGCCTCGGCGTCCGGCTTCTCGCCGATCAGCGTGACGACCGCCGCGCCACCGATGCCGAAGCTGCCGCCAGCGCCGGCCATGATTGCAGTCGCATCGACGTCGTTCGTGCTGTGCGCCGTCACGTTCACGGCACCGCTGTTGGCGCCGGCCTTTTTCGCCTTGACGGTGCTGTCGGCCAGTGTCGCGACGACGCGGCTCTTCAGTATGTTCACGCTCGCGCCGGCGCCGACGCCGCCGCCGAAGCCCGCGCCGACGCCACCGGCAATGTTCATGAGGGTGATGTCACCCTCGGCCTCGATCTCGAGGCTGCCGACCGGCCGCTCGGTGTCGCCGACTTTCTGGCCGATGTCGGCCGCCTGCACCCGCGCTTCGACGAGCCCCGTCGCAAGGTTCACCGACGCCACGCCGGCGATGCCGGTGCCGCCAGCGCCCGCGCCACCGATGGCGTAGGTGGTGATGTCCATCAGGCCGTTGGCGATCACCGATACGCCGTCTGCCGCCCACAGCGCGGAACGCGCGCTCAGCCCCCCGTCGATGACGGCGCGCGTCGTGCTGTCGTTGATCGCGAGCGCAAAGGTGCCGGACGCGGCGGTGCCGGCGCCGACGGCGAGTCCGCCGCCCGCGAGGTGCAGGCGATCCTCGGCGTCGGCCCGAATGTCGATGCGGCGCGCATCGAGGTTCGAGTTCGACACGAAAGCCTCGGTGACGCCGGCGAACTTCGCGACCGAGCCACTGCCGACGAGTGCCACCCCACCGACCGCCGCGCCGATCACCAGCGACGAGGCGCCCTGCAGCGATTCGGCATCGACGCGGATGCTGTCTTTCGCGTCGAGCGTGCTGTTCGTCACGCCCGCACGTGTCGTACGGCCGAACACATGGGTGTCCACCCCGGCGCCCGCGGCACCCATGCCGACGGTGACATTGCCGACGAAGCCGTTGCCATAGGCGACATTGCCCGCGGTCACGTCGACCTGCTGGTTCGCGGCGCCCGTGGCCCGGTTGATATCGGCGTTGATGATTTCCGCGGCGCTGCTGCCCTTGATGAGATTCACGTTGACCGCCGCGCCGAGCCCGACCTTGCCGGCACCGACGGTGACGTCGATGTTCTCGATGTGCTGCGTGCTCATCGAATTGACTGCGACGCCGGTGACCTGCTTCGTGGCGTCTTCGCGCAGGCTCTTCAGATCAGGGCCGCTGTACTGGGCTATCTCCACCGCGTCGCCGAGCACGACATCGCCGGCCAGCCGGCCGTTGGCGACCGTGAGGCCGGTCCCCGTCGCGTCGCCGGTCCGGGCGAGCACGTGGGTGCGATCGCCGGTGCCGTTGCCAATGCGCGCGGTCGTCGCGCTGTCGATCTTGTTGACGGTGATCGCGGCACCGAGGCCGACGCCGTTCAGGCCGATGCCGGCGCTGCCGGCCGCGACCGAGATCCGGTCGTCGGTCTGCGCGCGAACGCCGACGTCGTGCTTGGCTTCCACCGTCGCGCCGCCGTCGATGCGCGCAGAGGTGGTATTGCCGATGTAGTTCGTCACCACCGAGCCACCGAGCCCGAAGCTGCCGCTTGCGCCGACGCCGGCGGCGATCGCCGTGATCGAGCCCGCGCCGGTCGCGTCCACCGTCACGTTGTTGGCCGTGATGTCGGCGAGCGGGCCGCTGATGAAGGCATCGGTGGTGGCCGACAGCCGATTCACCGCGACAGCGACGCCAGCGCCGACGCCCTTGCCGATGCCGACCGCACCGGCGATGACGCGGATCCCGCCGCTGTCCGCTTCATTGTCAGGATCGTCGTCGAGGTCATTGCCGTCCGTCGCCGCGAACTGGCCGGCCAGGCTGCGCGCCGCCAGGCTGAAATCGCGATCGACGCGGTGATAGCCCACGTTCTTCGCATACGCGCTCACACCGCTCTGTTCGATGCGGTTCACCGCGACGGACACGCCGATGCCGGCTGTCTTCGCGGCGCCGGCGGCGGCCGCGATGGTTTCGATTTCGGATTCGTCCTCGGCGTCAATCGTCACATTGCCGAGCACATGGAGTTCGTAGTCCGGCGCCGCCGGACTGTTGGCGGTCGCCGGCGTCATGTAGGCCGTGCCGGTATTGTCGACCCAGGCCGCGACCCGGTGGCCCTTGAAGGTGTTCGCGACGCCGACGCCGGACGCCGAGAACGCGCCTTGCGTGATGCCGAGCGAGGCGCCTATCGAACGGATGTCGTTCGCGTTGCGCGCGCTCAGCGCGAAGTCCCCGGCGGTGCGCACGCGCGAGCGGCTGCTGTAGGCCTGGGTCTCGTTGCCGACGTCGTTGACGACGACGGTCGCGCCGAATCCGCCCTTGCCGCCGAGTGTCAATGCACCACCGATGGCGTAAATCGATGAGTCGTCTTCCGCCGACAGCGTCAACGCACCCGCCTGTGCATTGCTGGCCTCGGCCGACGCGTTGATGTCCGCCCCCAGGAGATAGGCCGCGGTGACATTGTCGAGTTCGTTGATCGACACGTTGCCGGACAGGTTCAGGCCCGACTTCTGTGCCGTGCCTGCGACACTGGCGGTCAGCGCGCGGATGCCGCCCGAGCGCGTGGCGTCGAGCGTGATGTCGCCCTTCGAGCTGACGGGCCGGCTGCCAGCGAGGAAGGCTTCAGTGGCACCGAAAATGTCGTTCAGCGCGAACGATCCGGCAAGACCGACCGAGGTGCCACTGTCACCGGTGCCGAGATTCGCCGTCACCGCGCCGCCAAGCGCCCAGATCTCGCTGTCGTTGGTCGCCGACAGTGCCAGTGACGCGGGCACCGTCGCGCCCACCGCCGGCGCGGTCGCCACGCCGCTCGACACGCTCGCGCCCCCGTTCACATAGGCCTTGGTGTCATCGTCGATTTCGTTGATCGCAACGTCGGCCGAGATGTGCAGACCGCTGAGGCCCTTGTTGCCGGTGGTGCGGGCCACATCGGCCTTGGGCTTCGCGGCTGGCCGCGCGGGCGCGCCGGGTTCCTCCTCTTCCGCGCCCGGTTCAGGCACGGATTCCGGATCGGTCTTGACCGTCGGCGTCGAGGCCGTCGGTGTGTCCTTGTCGTTGCCGGCGACCGCGCCGGCCAGTGACGCGGTCCAGATGTCGCCGCCGCTGGTGGCGGTCAGCGACATCGCCCCGTCCGCATTCACGCTACCGCTGCCGGCCACGGGCGTCGCCGCGAACGGATCGGTGCCGATGAGGGCGAGCGTCTGGCGTTCGATGTCGTTCCAGGTGATGGAGGCGCCGACGCCCAGGTTCTTGGCCACGGCAATGCCGCCGGCGACGTTGACGTCGAGTGCCGTGTCGTTGGCGAGAATCGACAGCACACCGGTGGCGTCGACGTCCGCGCCGTCGCCGATGCGCGCGGTGGTGAAGTTCGTCACCCCGACGCGCGAGAAGCTGCCGCCGAACGCAAACTTGCCGGCCTTCGCGCCCGATATCGCGATCGAGACGTTGGTCACGTCCGTCAGCGCGGACACGAGGAGATCGCGCGCATCGACTTCGGCGCCATTCTCGATCGATGCCAGCACATTGTTCGTGTACGAGGTGCCGAGATAACTACCACCCACGCCGGCCTTGCTGCCGCCCGTGGAGAACATCTGCTTGTAGTTCTTGATGGCTTCGAGAAAGAACTCGGCGACCCCGGACATGTTGACCGTCATCACCTCGGCGCTCGCGGTGACTTCGACATCACCCGCGCTATCGCTGCCGAAGAATGTCGCATCGCCGTTGATCACGGCGTCATCGATCCGCGCTTCCGCCGTATTGTCGAAGTCGAGCACGTTGACGCTGCCCGCCACCCCGATGTCTTCCCCTTCGGCCGCTGCCTGCGCCCAGGAATTGAAGAAAGTGCCCGGCACACCGAAGTCGGATCCCGGAATCGCATCGAGAAAGCCGGAGATCGTGAAGCCGTCCTCGGCCAGTTCCAGCGGCGCCCAGTTGATCTCGTACGGATTGAGCGTGTTGGCCTCCACGGCGATCGTGCCGAGGGCATCGAGCCGCGCCGGGCTCGCGCCCGTGCCGTCGACCACGGCCTTCGCGACATTGTCGAAATTGGCGACGATGACGGACGCGGCCAGTGCATTCTTCTTGTCGCCGGGCGGTGGCGGCGCACCGGGCTCGTCAGGGTTGTCCCGCGACGGCGCGACTTCGCTGGTCGCACTGAGCGTCTGCTGATCGCTGGTTTCGGCGAGCACCGACAGGTCGCCACCCGCTTCGAGATCCGCTCCCCCGCCGATCACCGCGTGCGCTTCATTGGTGTGGTTCGCAATCAGGACCGCCGCCGCGATGCCGTTGTCGCGCATGAAGGAGTTCGTCTTCGTATCGCTGCCATCGGCTGCGCTGCCCGCTTCCCCGGCCACTTCGCCGCTGGCTTCCTGCTTGTCGAAGACCCATTCGGTGAGGCGCTGAAGGAAAGTGGCCTTGTTCAGTCGCGCATACTTGGTGTTGGCGAGGTCGTCCTTGGAGTACTCGAAGAACGTGTCGCCGATGGCGCTGCTCACTTCGCCCTCATTGCCCTCGGTGGTGACCGTCGCCTCGACGGCGAGCTTGCCCGCCGCTTCCACGGCGCCGTTGACGGTGGTGCGGGCCTGCGTATTCGACAGCGTGACGCCGACGGCAGCGCCGAGAAAATCGTTGCCGGCCCCGGCATCGACGCTGGTCGACAGATCCTTGTCGACATGCGAGACGACGCTGACCGTATCCGTCGCGCCGGTCCCGGTGCCGGTGAGCGTGGCGCCGGACGCGATGGTCGTGGTCGCCGTGCCATAGGCCTCGGTGACCGCGACCGCGACATCCACCGGCACGCTGCCCTTGTTCTTCTCCGACGGGTCGATCACCGTCGCCGTGACGTCGATCTCGTTCTCGACGTAGGCGCCGACCGTCAACGGACCACCGGCCGAGATTCTGCTCCCCGCCTTCACGTCGACGGTCGCGTCGGCCTTGCTGCGCGCATAGCCGACCGACGCCGCGATGCCATAGGTGTCGATGTTCGCGGCGGCGGACGCCTGGGCCGTCAACTTCGCCTCGCCGGTCGCCTCGATCGTGGTCGTCGCGCCCAGCGCGCTGCTTTCAAGGGTCAGCGTGGCGGTCGAGCGGGCAACCTTGACGCCGAGAAACGTTCTGAAATCGGTGAAGAAATTGAAGAACTCGTTGCCGAGCAGCTCCGCGTTCCAGAATGGTGAATCCTCTTCAACGACGCTGGCCAGGTCTTCGTGATCCGACAGTTCGACGAAACCCGCATCCGCGGCTGCGGTCACCTCGATCTCGCGACCTTTCAGTTGCGCCCCTTTCAGCCCGATGACGCCATCGGCCTGGGCCACGAACGGATCGGGCAGTGGCTCACTTTCGCTCGCCGTGACGAGAATCTTGCCGCCGTTGCCGGCGATGTTGGCCGTGGCGAGCAGCGATGAATCCTCGATGAGCACCTGGCCACCGGTGGCCGAGAGGGACTTGCCGGTCGCGAGCAGCGAAATGTTGCCCGCTTTCCGTCCGTTGTTCGCGCTGGCGTTCAGTGTCGAGCCGTTGAGGAGTTCGATCTTTTCCGAGATCAACGTGATGCTGCCGGAGTCGGCCGTCGAGTTGCCGCTGCCGTCCATCACCCGCGTCGAGATCGAGAAGTTGTCGAGGCGGATGAAATCGTCCGCCTCGAGCGTGAGGCTGCTGCCGCTGAACACCAGCGTGGACGGTGCGCCGGGGCTGGCGCTGCCGTCGGTCAGTTCGAAGCTCGGCGGATCGAGCAGCACGTCGCCGCCGCGGCCGTTGGGCGCGCCGGCATCGAGGCGCCCGCCGGCGAGGTGCACGCGTTCGCGGGCACTCAGCTCGATGAAGCCACCGTCACCGGACTGATCCCCGCCGCGGGCTTCGACGGTCGCACCGGCCGCGAAGTGCGTGGTCCTGTCGGCCATTACGACGACGCGGCCACCGTCGGAGTCCGCGCCGCGGCCGGACACGCTGACCCGGGCCGGTGCCTCGAGCCGGATGTCGCGTCCGGCCGCGATGGCGATGTCACCGCCGTTGACGCCGTCGCGGCCCTCGGCCACGAGCGTGCCGGACAGTTCGACATCCCCCGTAGCCTGCAGGCTGATCTCGCCGGCCTCGAGCGTGACACCGGCGGCGGTGTCGAGACCGGACAGGTTCACCGCATCGGCAAAGCCGGCAGCGGCCGGCGCGGTGGCGCGGATTTCGCCGGCGACGTTGATCCGGCCCGCGTCGAGCGTCGCGCCCGACACCGTGTTGACCTTGCCCTGGATCGAAATGAGCCCGTCGGGATTCAGCGGCGCGCTGCCGTTCATCAGCTGCGCGGTGGCGTCTGCCGACGGCTCGCCGGGCGCATTGAAGAAGCGCCGCATGAAGTCCTGCGTCGGCGTCACGGCGTGCAAGGCCCCCGTGTTCACCACGCCCGACGGGCCGACGACGAGGCCGTGCGGATTGGCGAAGTACAGCGTGCCGCCGACCTGTCCGTTGCGGATTGAATTCAGCACGCCGTCGATCGCCGTGCGCTCGTCGTGCACGAGGTTCAACAGGTGCTGCGTGCCGTTCGGCAGGTGCAGATTGACGGTGTCGCCGGCGCCGACATTGAAACGGCTGAAGGAGTTGAAGGCATTCGCGCCACGGACCGTGCCGGTGCTCACGTTCGCCACGTGGCCAGCCGCCTCGACCCGCGTGGCCGTGTTGCCGTCGGGCAGGATCATCGTTTGTGCGGGTAGCACGCTGGACCAGAACATGCTGAATGCCGTGAACGCGGCGATGCCGCGCTGGGCACGACGACGGGCGGTCGATCGCGACATGACCCCTCCTGCAGGGAGGCGGGCGCCACGGGGGCGGCCGCGCAGAGGAGTGGGCTCCTCTTTTGTTGTTACTGGTGACGCCTTTTGTCAGTATCCGTCTGTCACGGTATCAGCGATTGACGCCGATCAAGCAGGCGCGCGGGCAGCCACCGCTGCGCGAGGCGACACGCCATTCGGCGCCTTCAACGCGACGCAGACGTCTTCACGTTAGTGTTCAGATGACGCGCTGGCGCGCGCTGTTGGAGGGCAAGCAGAAAGGCTCGCGCAAGCGGCCACAGGTCACGCCGCCGGCCCGCGGCGCCCTGTAGAATCAGCCTGTCACAGACGTCGCGATCAGAACCGGAACTCGAGGTTCATCACGCCGAGCAACTGGGCGTCTTCGCGCGCCAGCCCGTTGCTGCCGACGGCGAACAGATGCCCGCCGCCGTCGTACACGTCGAACTTGATCTCCGGCCGCAGCAACAGAAACGGCGTCGGCTCCCAGGACACATTGGCCGTCAGCGCATAGACATCGCCGCCGACCGCGCCCACCCCACCCCAGCCGACATTCGCCGCATGTTCGTCACGAAACCACTCGCCGCGCAGCGCCGTGTGCACGCGCTCGGCGAGCTGATAACGAAAGCCGAGATTCGCGCCATAGAACGCTGAGTCCTGCGTGATTGCGAACGGCAGCGGACTCAGATCGCCGCCGGCCTGGAACCCGAACATCGACTCGAATACGACGGCGAGCTTCGGAGTCCACTGGTGTGATGCATTCAGGAACGCCAGTGCGCGATCGAGATACTCGTTCGTCGAACTGAGCGCCAGGTACTGCGTGCCACCACCGCTCGAACGGAGGATGCCGTCCTTGACGACCGTGTCACCGAAGTCGTCTTCGCCGTTGCCGTAGATGATTTCGAGATCGACCCAGGTACGCATGTCAGGACTGCGCCATGCGCCGAAAAACAGGAAACTCGGGCCGGTGTCACCGGATCCGAAGTCGATTGCATTCCAGTCCGTGACCACGCCGAAGCTCGCGCTCGCGTGGCCGAATGCGGGATTCAGCGGCAGCTTGAACTGCGCCAACCCACCGACATGCTTGGCGGGCGCCGCCGCGAACGCGTAGGTGCGGCTCGAGAACCAGTTCGGCGGCACGAAGGGATATCCGATCTCCTGCGCCAGCGGCGAGTGCCAGCTGCCGAGCAACACACTGGCGCCCTCCCACACCGGCAGATAGATATCGAGATACCACTGCGTGATCGCGAGCCGATGTTCGCGATCGGCATCCCACGACCAGTCGTCCATGCCCTTGGTCTTCCAGAACACCGCGTCTTCGCCATAGACCGCCGACACCGCCCAATCGACGATCACGGCCTCGCCCCGCGGACCCGGCAGCGGCGTGACCCGGCTCAGCACGTTGCGATTCGCCTCGAACAGGCGCCCGGGCGGACAACCGGCCCCCTTGCACGCGATGAGGCCGAGCTGGTTCAGGTTCACGCCCTCGTCCTGCAGCAACCCGCCCTGCGGTTGAATGCTGCGACCGCGCCCGTTCTGCAGCCTCGTGGTCGCGATGTCGTTGTTCGACCAGGCCCCGGTGAGATGCCCGAAGCCGAGCACGCTGATGCCGTAAGTGCGTTCGATGTCGCTGCCGCCCAGCGCGCGGAACAGCGCGCCGTAAGGGCGATCGCCTTCAGTGAGTCTGGGCGCGTCGGCCGCGGCCGGGTGCAGCGCCTGTGCCGCCACGGCAGCCCACAGGGCGAGGGGGCGCAGGTATCGCGCAGCGTGGGGCATGACTTGCATCGCTATCCTTGGGGTCTGTCAGGGTGGTGATGCGAGTGTCGGCGCGACATCGCACATGTCAGTGATCGTGGTTTGGCACCGAATGCTAATGCCCGCTGCCGGGACTGTCATCCATCAAGCCGATGAAAGCCGCCCGCGGGCGATGCCCACGTACACGCCACCGGGGACCGCAGTCCCTGTTCTCGAGCCTGCTAAACTCGAGGAACCATCAGAGGAGTCTCACCGTGTCCGATCGTCGCACTCAACTCACCCACATCATCGAAGCCTTCACCGCCTGCTTCAACCGCAACGATCTCGACGGCCTGATGACCTGGTTCGCCGACGATGCGGTGTACGAGGAGGTCAACGGCCCGGTCAATCACGGCAAAGCCGCGATCCGCCGGGCCTTCGAACCGCTGTTCTCGGGGCAGTTCGGCGCCGTCACCTTCGTCGGGCGCGATCTGTTCATCGACGTCGACGCCGACAAGGTGATGGCGAGCTGGGACTGTCACCTGACGATGGACGGCAAGGCGAAGGTGCTGGAAGGCCTCGACCTCTACCACTTCCGCGGTGACCGGATCGTGCAGAAGCTCGCCTACTGCAAAGCGAAACAGCCGCGCTATACGGACGCCGCCTGACCCCATCGCAACGTAAACATCGAATGCTCGCGCAGGCTGCGGTGAAAGTGCATTGTCCGGCGCTCTTTGGGTGCCCGGTCGCAGCGCGAGCATGGCCTCTCGCCGCCCGGATGAAGCGCAGGGCATTCCGGCATCGCGGCGCCGCCGCCGCTCATCCCCGGCACCCCTGACCTGCGGTCGGGCTGCCGCGGTTCAACGCCGTGCAGACACCCGATCCCGGCTTTCGCAGGTTGCTGTCAAAGTGCATGCGCATGGCACGAAGTAGCCCGGGAGGAGCGCGCAGCGCGGATCCCGGGAGCGGCCTGGCAGCGCCCGTAGATCCCGGGTTCCACTGCGTTGCACCCGGGCTACCCCGAACTTTCATGTGGTCGGGTGAGGCTGAGACCTCATGACCGTTGGGCTGACACAGGAAGCCGAACAAGGGCGTCCCTGTTGGCAGCCGTTCAAGCCGGACCGCCGGCCCCGGCCCTACACCCAGCTCCCGGATCCGGGCCCCTTCACGCGCCGCTTACGGACGCCGATCGTCGTCCGTCAGCACCGCCGCGCAGGCGGCGATGTTGCGCTCATGCACGTCGAGCATCGCGCGCAGGTCGCGCGCGAGTTCGGGGTCCTGCACGCGCGGCAGGACGTCAAGCAGTTTTCTGACCACCCAGACCTGCCCGCGATTGAGCAACGCCAGCTGCTGCGCGTAATCGTCGACCGCGATGAGCCTGTGATAGAACTCGCCGGTCTGCGCCGACGGCGTCGCGCCGAGCCTTGCGATCTGCCGTGTCAGCATCGCGCAGCACGAGGCTTCATCGTGCACGACGGACTGCAGCAGGGCCTGCTCGCCCCAGGCGGCCTCGCGCTTGGCGATTGCCGCGACCGCACGGGCACCCGCGCGCTCGGCCATCAGCAGTTCGTTGAGAGTGTTCGCCAGCGTCGGCGCATCGATGTACCCCATGTAGTCGGCCGGCGCATCGGCGATCTGGCACGGTGAGGATGCGGGCGCGCGCGACTCGCGCGGCGGATCGGGCATCGGTGCGTCGGGTTCCAGCCAGCCATCTTCGGTGACGATGCGATCCATCGGGATGTCGTGCGCTTGCGGGTGGATGGTGTCGAGCCTGCCGCCCGCGCCACCGACGCCTATCGTCAACGGCTTCTCGTGCAGCGCCGCCAGCGTGCGATCGTAGTAGCCCCCGCCGTACCCGAGCCGGAACCCCGCGCCATCAAAACCCAGCAGCGGCACGAGCAGCAGACTCGGCTGTACCGGCGGCCCGTCGGCCGGGATCGGAATGTCCCAGATGCCGCGCGCGAGCGGCTGTCCCGGCGCCCACGCTCGGAAGATCATCGGCGCCTGCTTCTCGACGACGACGGGGAGGGCTGCTGTCGCGCCACGTTCGATCAACTGCGCGACCAGCGGATGCAGATCCGTCTCGCCCTTGAACGGCCAGTAATAGCCGACGCAGGCGAGCGGCAGCGACGCCGCCACGTCGAGCAGCTCGCGTTCGATGCGCGCCGCAATCGCCGTTCGTGCGGCGACCGTCATCGCCATTCTGCGGGCCAACAGCAGTTCGCGCTGCGCGCGACGCCAGGTGCGAATCTCGGGCCAGGATTGCACGTCGATGCTCCGTGTTCGCAGGCAGTATATGCGTGCCCCCGTCGCCCCTGGCCCACCCGGCCGTGACGCGCGCGGCTGTCTGACAGGCACACTGCAGCGCATCATCGGCCACGACCCGACACGCGGTCGTCGAGGTCCGACCAGCGCCGGCGCAATGTCGCAGGCGCCCCGTATAATCGGCGCACCATCACCACTGTCAGCCGGGGGCCCCGTGTCGAATTCCGCGATAGACCAGCATCTGTCCACTGCCATCGCCGAAGGCGCCGTGCCCGGCATCGTCGCCCTCGCGGCCGACGCCAACGGCGTCATCTACACCGGCGCCTTCGGCAAGGCCGGCCCCGGCGACACGCCGCCCATGCAACTCGACACGGTGTTCCGCATCGCGTCGATGACCAAGGCCATCACCGCGGCCGCCGTGATGCAGCTCGTCGAGCAGGGCAAGCTCGCGCTGGACCAGGCGATGAAGGAGATCGCGCCGCAGATCGGCGAGGCGCAAGTCCTGCTCGGCTTCAACGCGGACGGCACACCCCAGCTGCGCGCGCCGAAGCGTGACGTCACGCTGCGACATCTGCTGACGCACACGAGCGGTTACTCGTATGACCTGTTCAACGCGAACGTCGGCCGCTACATGGCGCAGGCCGGCCTGCCGTCGATCGCGACCTGTCAGTACGGTTCGCTGCAGGCCCCGCTGGTGTTCGATCCGGGCGAGCGCTGGGAATACGGCATCGGCATCGACTGGGTCGGGCGTATCGTCGAAATCGTCAGCGGCCTGAAGCTCGAGGACTATCTGCAACGCCACCTGCTGGGCCCGCTGCAGATGAAGGACACGAGCTTCGTGCTGCGACCGGACATGCAGGCACGCCTCGTCGCCGCCGCCGCGCGCACGCCGGACGGCGCCGTCAACCGCCTCGACTTCGAGTTCCCGAGTGACGCCGACTTCCACATGGGCGGCGGTGGTCTTTACTCGACCGGGCCGGACTACCTGCGCTTCACACGCATGATCCTGAACGGTGGCAGCCTCGACGGCGCGCGCGTGCTGAGCGAAGCCACCGTCAAGCTGATGGGCCAGAACGCGATCGGCGACATCGAGGTGCCACCTTTCGTCAGCGACAACCCGGCGATGGCACTGTCCGCCGAACTGTTCCCGGGCCAGGTGGCGAAGTGGGGGCTGTCCTTCGTGATCAACACCGAAGACATTCCCGGCTGCCGCGCGGCGCACAGCCTGGCCTGGGCCGGCGTGCACAACACGTTCTACTGGATCGACCCCACGCGAAAGCTGACGGCCGTGCTGATGATGCAGCTCTTGCCGGCGAACGACCCGCAGGTGCTGAAGACCCTGATCGGCTACGAAGCGGGACTGTACGCCAGCATCCGATAACGAGCGCCACCAGCGCCAGAGGGAAGCGAGTCATGTCCATCACCGACAAAAGCGTTGGCGTATTCCTGTATCCCGACAATTTCTCTGGCGCCGAACTGGCGACTGCCGCCCGGCGCATCGAGGCGCTGGGCTACCAGTCGATCTGGTATCCGGAGGTGTATTACTACGAGAGCTTCACGCTCGGCGGTTACCTGCTGAGCCAGACCGAGCGCATCACCATTGCGAGCGGCATTGCGAACATCTACGGGCGGGATCCGATGACCTGCGTGCAGAGTGGCCGCAGCCTCCGGTCCTTCCACGGCGATCGCTTCGTGATGGGCCTCGGCGTCTCGCACGAGTCGATCGTCAGCGGCGCGCACGGCCACGCCTACGGCAAGCCGCTGACGACGATGCGCAACTACCTCGATGACATGGACCGCGCGCGCGAACATCTGCTCGGCGAAGATCCGCCGGTGGTGCTCGGCGCCCTCGGCTGGAAGATGATCGAACTGTCCGGCACGCGCACCTGTGGTGCCCACCCGTTCAACTCACCGCCCGAGCACACCCGCCGCACGCGCGAGATCATCGGCCCCGACAAATGGCTCTGCACCGCGCAGCACGTGTGCTGGACCACGGACGCCAAAGCCGCGCGCGCCGCGGCCCGCAAGGCGCTCGAGTTCTACTTCGTGACGCCGAACCACTACAAGAACTGGCTGCGCCTTGGCTACACCGAGCAGGACCTGCAGGGCGGCGGCAGCAACCGCCTGATCGACGCCCTCGTCGCCTGGGGCACGGAAGCGCAGATCCGCGACCGCGTCCAACAGCACTTCGACGCCGGCGCCACGCAGGTCATCCTGAACACCATCCGCCTGCTACCACCGGAAGCGACGCCGAAGGTGCTCGCGGCGGGGGTCAACTACCAGTCGGTGCCGGATTGGGAGGCGCTGGAGGGCTTGGCGACACGACTGTGAGGCCGGTGTCCAACGCCCGCCCTGCCGCCCTGCCGACACGCAACCGAATCCGGGCGGCAGAAGCATCGGCCCCTCTATAATCCGACGCTGCCTTTCCACTGCCCGAGGTCTTGCCGATGCCCTTCCGTTACCAGACCCGCGTCCGCTACGGCGAGTGCGATCAACAGGGCGTGGTCTTCAACGCCAACTACATGGTGTACATGGACGACGCGAGCGAGCAGTGGATCAGCAGCCTGTCGCCGGGTGGCAACTTCAAGTCGCTGGGCTGGGACTGGATGGTGGTGCGCTCGGTGCTCGAATGGCAGGCGCCGGCGCACAGTGGGGACCTGCTTGTGATCGAAGTCGGCATCGTGCGTTATGGATCGACGTCGTTCGATATCGGGTATGTCGGGACGGTCGACGGCAAGCCGGTGTTCACCGCGCGGGCCATCTGCGTGAGCGTGGAGCCGGTGACCCTGAAGAAATGCCCGATCCCGGCCGAGATCAGGGGGAGGCTAGGCGACGCGGCGACGTTGGCAGTGCCGGTCTGAAGATCCAGGATCTCACCAGGCGCCGTCCGGGGCGCGGGAAGTCGAAGTGTCAGGCGTTGTCTTACAGACAAGAACCCTGTCCGCCGACACCATTCAACGGCTGTTCACCGAGTTGCCGGAGGCCGCAATGATCATGCCCCAGATGGCCTTCTCCGCGCGTCCGCTGGCGGTGGAACGTGTGCCCACCTGCGTGCATGAACTGCCCTCACCTGCGGCCGCCCGCTCACTGCGACGCGTGGCCGCCGATGTCTGACGTCGATCACGACGGATTTTCCGAACCGCTGAGGGATGCCTCGCGGCTGGCAGTCGTGCGCGCCTCGGGCCTGCACGGGCCGGAGCCGGACGCGGAACTCGACCGTTACGGCAACCTCGCGCGCCACGTGCTGAAGGCGGCGGCGTGCTACATCTCGATCACCGACGACCAGTATGTCTTCGTCAAGAGCGCGGTCGAGAACACGGTGGGCACGGAAACACCGAAGCTCGAGCGCGTCGGGCCCGGCATCAGTTGCGCGTACGTCGCGATCACGGACCGGCCGCTGGTGGTGTCCGATCTGAGACTGGACCCGCGCTTCGAACACCATGCGCTCGAAGCCACGCCCGACCTCGCCGCCTATCTCGGGGTGCCGCTGCACGTGCGTGGCCGCTCGATAGGCGCGGTGTGCGTAATGGACGACAAGGCGCGGAACTGGTCCGCGGACGAGATTTCGACGCTGCAGGAAATCGCGGACGTCATCGGCAAGCTCATCGAGATCGTCAACCGCGCCGAGCTGTCGCGCCTCGCACTGCAGGACAATGAAGTGCGCTATCGCGCGCTGGCGGAGGATGCGCCCCTCGTCGTGTTCCAGGCGCATGCGGACGGTTCATTGCTCTACGTGAACCCGTTCACCGAGCGGTTCACCGGCCTGCCACTGTCTGAGCTGCGGGGCATGGGCTGGGTCAACGTGCTGCCGCCCGAGACCCGCAGCGAAGCATTCGCGCGCTGGCGCACGCTGTTCGAGTCGGGCGAGGCCGGCGACCTCGAGCTCCCGGTGCGCGGCGCGGACGGGATCTACCGGATGCTGCACGTCCGGGTCCAGCCGGTGAAGCAGGCCGACATCACCGACACGCACTGGGTCGGCGTGGCCCTGGAAATCGAGGACCGCAAACAGGCCGAGGCGCAGGTCCGCACGAGCCAGAACAAGTTCATGATGGCGCTGGATGCCGGCAAGCTCGGCTTCTGGGACTGGAACTGCGTCACCAATGACGTGACCTACGACGGCAAGTGGGCCGCGATACTCGGCTACGAGCTGCACGAACTGGAACAGAGTCTCAGCACGTGGGAGCGGCTCGTCCATCCCCAGGACATGGCGCGCGTGAAGGCCATCCTCGCCGCGCATCTCGATGGCACCACGGCCTATTACGAGTCAGAACATCGCCTGCGCCACCGCAATGGCTCCTGGCGCTGGGTGATCGATCGCGGACGTGTCGTCGAACGCGCGCCGGACGGCACGCCGTTGCGGGCGCTGGGCACGCACGCGGACATCACCTCGCGCAAGGAGGCGGAACTCGCGCTGCGGCTGTCCGAAGAACGGCTGCAGCTCGCGATGGAGATCGCAGCCGTCGCGACCTGGGACACGGATCTCGTCAGCGGCGTCACGCACTGGTCGAAGAGCCACCATCTGCTGCTCGGGCTTGGCGCCGGCGACGAATGCGAGTCACCGTTCGAAATGTGGCAGCAGGCGGTGCCGCCGGACGATCTGTCGCGCCTGCTCGCCGAGTGGTCGCGCGCCGAGCGCGAGCAGGATGTGTTCCGCTGCGAACATCGTCTGCAGCGGCGCGACGACAGCCGCCTGCTGTGGGTCGACACGGCCGGCCGCTTCTTTTTCGACTCGCACGGCCGGGCGGAGCGCTTCGTCGGCGTGTGCGTCGACATCACGGAGCGCAAGCAGGCCGAGACGCTGCTGCAGGATTCCGCGCGCCGCAAGGACGAGTTTCTCGCGATGCTCGCGCACGAACTGCGCAATCCGCTGTCGCCGATCGTCAATGCCGTCGAACTGATGCGCTCGGCCGCGCCACGCGACCCCACGATCGAGGGCGCACGCGCGATGATCGAGCGCCAGGTCAACCAGCTCGTGCACCTCGTCGATGATCTGCTCGATGTCTCGCGCGTGTCGCGCGGCCGCATCGTGCTGCAGAAGGAGCCGGTGAATCTCGCGGAGGTCGTGCGCCACGCGGTCGAGACGAGCCGGCCACTGCTCACGGCCCGCGAACATCAACTGACGATCCAGCTGCCGGCGGTGCCCGTCACGGTCGATGGCGACTTCACGCGCCTGGCGCAGGTCGTCAGCAATCTGCTGAACAACGCCGCCAAGTACACCGACAACGCCGGCCATATCGAGATCACGCTCGAGCGCAGCCGCTGGAGCGACGGTGAGTTCGCGGTGGTGCGCGTGCGCGACAACGGTCGCGGCATCGACGCCCACTCGCTGAGCAACATTTTCGAGCTCTTCTACCAGGCGGACAACAGCCTCGATCGCGCCGAGGGCGGTCTCGGGATAGGCCTTTCGCTGGTCAAGCGGCTGATCGAAAAGCACGGCGGTCGCGTCAGCGCGCACAGCGCCGGCCGCGGGCGTGGCAGCGAGTTCGTCGTGCGGCTGCCGTGCATCGAGACACCGGTGGTGACGCTCGAGACGCCGGCGCCGCGGGCCACCGCTGTGCCCGTCGGCAAGCGCATCCTGCTCGTCGACGACAACCGCGATGCGACCGACAGCCTGGCGCTGCTGCTGCAGATGCATGGTCACGATGTGATCTCGGCCTACGAAGGCGCGAGCGCACTGGACCTCGCGGCGCGTGAACGGCCGGCGGTGATTCTGCTCGACATCGGTCTGCCCGACATGGACGGATTCGAAATCGCGCGCCAGCTGCGCGCGGATCCGCGCACCGCGAAGAGCGTGCTGATTGCGTTGACGGGATACGGGCAGCCCGAAGATCGCGAGAAATCGCTGCAGGCCGGTTTCGATCACCACCTCGTGAAACCGGCAGCAGCCGAAGCGATCCTGGGCCTGGTGCCGGCCTAGCGGGCGGCCGTGCGGTAAACGGGCTTCGTCAACCGACCCTGGCGGCAGCCGGGTGGCGCGCCTGAGGTTGTTCCATGGCGGGACAGCCTCTGGATGGCCAATCACGATCCTGTTCCGGTCGCAGGTTGCTGTGAAAGTACCTATCCGGCGCCCTCGAGTGGCCCGGGTGGAGCGCGCAGCGCGGAACCCGGGAGCAGCCTGTCAGACGCCGAAAATCCCGGGTTCCACTGCGTTGCACCCGGGCTACCCCGAGCTTTCATGAGGCCGAGTGAGGCGGGTCCCTCATGGCCGATGGGCTGACGCAGGAAGCCCAACGCATTCACCCTCGCAGCGTCACCAGCCGGCGTGATCGGGTAGTCATGCAGAGACCGATGTTGGGCTTCCTGCGTCTGCCCACCCTACGCCATGGACCGGGGCTTGCACCCGGGTGCATGGCCGCGCTTCGCGCTCAGGTGAAGCGGATGGAAACCGAGCCCAGGTCCTGATAGCGCGCCACGACGTGATCGCCGGGTTCGACGGCGATCGCTTCGGTCACGCCGCCCGTCATCACGAAGCTCCCGGCCGGCAGCACGCGCCCGCGCGCGTGCAGATGCGCGACCAGCATGCTGACGGCGTTCAGCGGGTGCCCCAGCACGGCGGCGCCCGCCGCCATCGCGAGTATCCTGCCATTCTTTTCGAGCACCACGCCGAGCGTGCGCAGATCGAGCGCCTGGAGATCGCGTGAACAGGTGCCGGCGACGAAGCGCGACGCCGAGGTGTTGTCCGCGACCACGCTCTTCAAATCGAACTTGAAATCACGATAGCGGCTGTCGATCACTTCGAGCGCCGGCAGCACGAAGTCGACTGCTGCGAGCACTTGCCCGAGGTGGCAGGTCGGCCCGCTGAGCGTGGTCTTCGTCACCACGCAGATTTCGGCTTCGACCTTCGGGTGGATAAGTCCAGCGACCCGAATCTCGCCACCGTCCTGACAGCTCATGTCGGCGGCGACGAAGCCGAAGACCGGGGTCGCGACGCCCATCTGCTTCATTTTCGCAAACGACGTCAGCCCGGCCTTGTAGCCCACGACCGGATGGCCGCGCGCCTCCCGGCGACGACGCAGCGCGTCCTGGATGGCATAGGCGTCCTCCCAGTCCATGCCCGGGTGATCGTCGGTGATCTTGGTGACGTCGCGGACGTTCAGTTCCGCGGCCTCGAGATGCGCGGCGAGGCCGGCAATCGTGTCGTCGTCGAGTGTCATGGTGACCCTTGAATACTGTCGGGATCAGGAGAAGCGCACGCTGGTGCTGCCGAGGCCGCCCACGCTGCACCGCAGGTAGTCGCCGGCGACGACCGGCACGAGCGGCGACTGCGAGCCCGACAGGATCACCTCGCCAGCCTTCAACGGAATGCCGAGGCGGCCCAACGTATTCGCAAGCCACACCACGGCGTTGACCGGCGAACCCTGCACCGAGGCGCCGGCCGAGGTGCTGATCACTTCGCCGTTCTTCTCGAGCACCATCCCGGCCAGCGCTAGATCGAGATCACGCGGGCTGCGACAGACACCGCCAAGTACCAGCACGCCGCACGACGCGTTGTCGGCGATCGTGTCCTGGATCCTGATCCGCCAGTCGTGAATGCGGGAGTCGACGATTTCGAAGCACGGCAGCACGAACTCCGTCGCGCGCAGCACATCGGCCGCCGTCACGCCGGGGCCGTTCAGATCGCGCTTCAGCATGAAGGCGACTTCGGCTTCGGCCTTCGGCGCGATCAGCGTCGACATCGCGATCGCCTCGCCCTCCGGCATCACCATGCCCGACAGCAGATGGCCGAAGTCCGGCTGGTCCACGTTCAGCATGTCCATCACGATCTTGCTGGTCACCCCGATCTTCTTGCCGATGACGGTCTCTCCGGCGTCCAGCCGATGCTGGATCATCCGCAGCTGGATGCGATAGGCGTCGTCGATCGTGATGTCCGGCTCGCGATCCGTCAGCGGTTCAACGGTCCGGCGCGCGGCGAGGGCCGCGTGCAGTTCGTCGCCGTAGTGCGTGATTTTTCCGGCGTTCAACCCAGTGCCCTCATAATTTGACCATCACGTTGCGAAGTTCGCTGTAGAACTCCAGCGAATGCACGCCCCCCTCGCGGCCGATGCCGGACGCCTTAGCGCCGCCAAACGCCGTGCGCAGATCGCGCAGGAACCAGCTGTTGATCCAGCACAGGCCCACGTCGATCTCCTGGCCGCAGCGGTTGGCAACCGACACGTCCTGCGTCCATACCGTCGTGCACAGGCCGTAATCGGTGTCGTTGGCGAGCGCGATGACTTCGTCGACCGTGTCGAACGGCGCGACATGGCAGCACGGCCCGAATACTTCCTCGCGCACGACTGCGGCTGTTTCCGGCAGGCCGGTCCAGATTGTCGGCTGCACCCAGTGCCCCGCCGCCAGCGCCGCCGGCATCTCGGGCACGCCGCCGCCGGTCACCACCGTCGCGCCCTCGGCGCGCGCGCGCTCATAGTAGGACAGCACCTTGCGTTGGTGCTCGGCGGAAATCAACGGCCCGAGCCCGACACCGGGTTGTGTCGACGGCCCGATCACCAGCGCCTCGGCGCGCGCTTTCAGCGCCTGCACGAAACGCTCGAAAATGGGTCGCTGCACGTAGACGCGCTCGGTGCCGAGACACACCTGGCCGCAATTCTCGAAGCTGCTGCGCGCGATGCCGGCAACGGCCTGTTCGAAGTTGGCGTCGGCGAACACGATGCCCGCGTTCTTGCCGCCGAGTTCGAAGCTGACGGGCCGCACGCCCCGCGCAGCCGCCGTCATGATGACTTCGCCGGTGCGTGTTTCACCGGTGAACGTGATGCCGCTGACGCCCGGATGCCGCGTCAGGTACTCGCCGGCGGAATCCGGCCCGAATCCGTGCACGACGTTGTACACGCCGTCCGGGACGCCGACGGCCTTCATCACTTCGCCGAGCAGCGTCGCGGTGGCCGGGGTCTCCTCCGACGGCTTCACCACCACCGTGTTGCCGCAGGCGAGCGCCGGCCCGACCTTCCAGGTCATCAGCAGCAACGGCAGGTTCCATGGACACACGACCGCAATGACGCCCAGCGGCGAACGCACGCCATAGCTGACGGCGGTGCCACCGTCCGGGGTCGTCATGCGGAAGCTTTCGGTCGGCACGTTGTGGACGAGATCGGCGAACACCTTGAAGTTCGCCGCGCCGCGCGGGATGTCGATGTGCGAGGCCAGCGAGAGCGGTTTGCCGGTGTCGGCCATCTCCGCCTGCAGGAAGTCATCGAAGCGGCGGTTGATGCCGTCGGCGACCGCATGCAGCATCTCGGTGCGCTTCGCCGCACTCATGCGACCCCAGTCGCCGCGCAGCGCCGCGCGCGCGGCTTTCACCGCCGCGTCCACCTCGGCGGCCCCCGCTTCGTGCACGAGCCCAATCAGCGAGTTGTCGGTCGGCGCGCGGTTCTCGAAGGTCTTGCCGCTGGCGACGAACTCGCCGTTGATGAAATTCATGAACTGTTTCATCGCAGCAGGCTCAGGTCACGACGCTCAGGAAGGCCGGGTTCAGCTTGCGATCGTGGTAGTAGATCGCGCGCCCCACTTCGTCCCACGTCCAGGTGATCGGGTTCTGGTCGGGATACCACTGGTAGCCGCCGCTGAAGGTTTCGAGCCGGTTGCCGGACGGGTCGAAGAAGTAAATCGTCGTGCCGCGCGTGATGCCGTGGCGGGTCGGCCCCATGTCGATCGACACGCGGTTCATGCTCATGATGTCCGCCGCGCGCAGCACCGACTCCCAGGTTTCGAGCATGAACGACACGTGATGCAGTTTGGCGTCCTCGTGGTGACGCACCATCGCGATGTCGTGCGCCTTGTTCGAGCAGGTCAGCCAGGTCGCGAGATCGGTGGTCCCGTCCTCGAGCTTCACGCGTTCGACCAGTGTGAACTCGAGGACGTCCTCGAACAGCCGGCGATTGCCGTCGATGTCGCCGCCGTAAATCAGCGCGTGATCCATGCGCAGCGGCGAAATGCCTTTCTGGTTTGGGGCCCACGCTTCCGGGTTCAGATCGCCGAGCCCGTTGCCGACCGAGGTCTTCTGCGCATACAACTCGATCAGGTGACCAGTCGGGATCTGGAAGCGCACGCGCTCGCCGGTCTCGAGCATGTCGCCGGCCGGCACGCGCTCGGTGCTGACGCCATACTCGCGCAGCCGTCCTTCGAGCGTGTTCAGCGTGGCGTCGTTCAGGACCTTGAAGCCGAAACAGTCGAGCCCGGCGCGATCGGCCTGGCGCAGTACGACGCTGTTGTGATCGCGCTCGTCCCAGGCCTTGAGGTAGACGCGGCCCGACTTGTCACGGCCCGTCTCCTGGAGACCGAGCACTTCAGTGTAGAAGTGCACGGATTCGTCGAGATCGAGCGCGCGCAGCACCGCGTGGCCGGGCCGCAGAACTCCATTGATCGCCATGTCGTCTCCTTCGTTTCGTTGTCAGGGTGCGTCGGTCGCCGACGCCCTGGTGTCGCCGCAGACCGTCGCGCGCATCGAGCCCAGCACGCGCAGCCTCAAATCCGTCGTCGGCCTGATTCGGCACGCGAGCGCGCGGCCGGAGGCTTCCTCTTCCGCGCTCACGTGCGCGCGGCTCATCACGCGCGTCACGTACTGCCCGCTGGTGACTTCCACCTTGCACACGCCGCAGCCGCCGTTGCGACAGCCCACCGGGATGCCCTTGCGCCCCAGCGCCTCCATGCCGAGGAGCACGGACTGCGCCTCGTCGCAGGCGAAGCTTTCCTGCGTGTCTTCGATGAACACTCGGTGGCGCGGCATCGGATCAGCCCGCCTGCGCGCGCGATTCGACAGAGCGCGCGGCCGGCAGCATCAGAACTTCCTGAACAAGGCGCTGCGGCGCGCCGGGGCTGCCGCATCGGCGGCGGTGAAGAACTGCTCGGTGAAAATGTGCTCCTCGAACAGGCGGCCCCGCATCAGGGTGGTGAGGCAGGCGTCGATCATCGCCGGCGGGCCGCACAGATACGCGTTCAGGCCCTCGAAGCGGCCGTCGTACAGCTGGCCTGCCACTTCGTGCACGTAGCCACGCGCGCCCGCCCACGCCGCGTCGTCGGCCGCGTCCGACAGCGCCGGCACGTAGCGGAAGTTCGCGTGGCGCCCGGCCAGTTCGGTGAAGAGCGCCACGTCATACAACTCGGCGCGGGTGCGCGCGCCGTGCACCAGGGTGATCGCGCGCGTGTCGCCTGCCGCCAGCAGGTCGAGAATCATCGATTTCGGGCTCGACAGCCCCGAGCCGCCGGCCAGGAACAGCAGCGGTCCGGGCGCGGATCGCCGCACGAAGAAGCGGCCGAGCGGCGCGGTGAACACCAGTTCGGTGCCCACGCGGAGCGTGTCGTGCAGCCAGGCCGTGCCGGCGCCACCGTCGACCCGGCGCACGTTCAGTTCGATCTCGTGGCGGCTCGCCGGTGCGCTCGCGATCGAGAAGGCGCGCGGGGCGTCCAGGCCCGGGAGCTGCAGATTGACGTACTGCCCGGCCTGAAACGCCAGGCCGTCGCCGTCGAGCGCGAGCCAGATCCCTTTGATCGTCGGCGTGAGATCGGCGATGCGCGTCACGCGGCCGCGATAATCGCCGACGGGCAGGCGCGCGGCGTCGGGCTCTTCGTCGAGTTCCGCTTCGATCGTCACATCGGACAGCAGCGTCGCGCAGCACGCGAGTGCCTTGCCCTCCTCGCGCTCGAGATCCATCAGCGCGAACGACGACGCATGGTGGTGCGCGACCTCACCGTCGACGATCTCGATCTTGCAGGTGCCGCAGAGCCCGTGATTGCACGCATACGGCAGCCAGATCCCGGCGCGCAGCGCGCAGTCGAGAATGCTCTGCCCGTCTTCGACGTCGAGTGTTTCGCCCAGTGGCTCGATGGTCAGGCGATAGCTCACCGGTGCCTCGCGCTCAGTAACCCTTGCCGTCGAGACCATCGAGACCCGGCGCGCTGAACTCGATGTAGCTCATGTGACCGATGCCGTTGTCGGCGATCGATTTGCCGAGATCCGGCTGCCACGGGGCCTTGTCGAGCTTCCAGACGCAGCGCGCGAAGTCGAGCCGCGCGGTGTCCGGATGCGCCGCATAGTCCGGTCGCAGCATCTGTTCGGCGAAGTCTCCGAACGGCATCGCGACCGGCGCGCGATAGGCCGCGGGACAGGCGAACATCAGGTGCTGCTCCCAGCGCACGTAGAAGTTGATGTCGCCGCCGTAGCGCTCGATGCGGTTCTCGGACGGATACTCGTAGGCCTCGCCCAGGTGCTTCACGCTCATCGCCAGAATCCCTCAGGCCGCATCCGCCGGTGTGGCCTTGTGGGCCTGCTGCCATTGCGCCCAGTGCTGCTGGTCGGGCGAGCCGCGATACTCGCCGGTGTCGACATCCTTCTCGAGGTGCAGCCACGCCGCATACTCCCAGATGTCGCGCGCCCCGCCGGCTTCGCCGCGGTAGATCTGCTGCGGCGGCAACAGCGCCTGCACGTATTTCTCCGGCTCGCGACGGAAAATGTCCGCGCAGCCGTCCGAGCAGCAGTGATGCTTCGTGCCGCCGGCTTCGACGATGCGCACGCACTGGACCAGCGGGTCGTCCGGCTCGGTGTAGAACACCGGAATCTGGCACACCTGGCAGACCATCGGCAGCCGGTTGTTGAAATAGCGTTCGCCGCGCTGCTCGCGTTCGCGCAGATAAACGAGACGCGGGCGGTAGCGTTCATCGAAGCTCGCGCCGTACTTCTCGCTCATCCAGTCGAGTTCGGCATCGTCCGGAATCCAGGTGTGCAGGCTCAGCGCGTTGCCGTACTGGTAGAGCGTCAGCCACATCTCGTGGGTCAGGCGGTGCTTCTCCTTCGCCGCGACTTCGTGGTGCTTCGGCAGCCGGATGCCGTAGCGCGCCAGATCGTGGAACAGCGCGATGCCGTTCTCTTCCCAGTAGATGCCCCAGGCCTCCTGCCAGGACATCACCTTCTTCGGCAACATGTAGTCCATCATCGTGCCGACGAGGCCCAGCAGGCGATAGCCGCGCCAGAACCACTTGTCGAGCCAGGCCTGCACGATCGGCACGTTGTCCTCGTGCTGCTGGAGCATGAACTTGACGACTTCGAGGCCGAGCGTCATGTGGCGCGACTCATCGGACTGCGCGGAGAAGCCGAAGGTGGTCGTCGCCATGTCGCCGTTGTACGCCGCGCCCGACACGAAGGGCATGAACAGCAGGTTCGTCAGCACGTACTCGAAGGCGAAGGAAATCGAGGTCACGAACTCGAACGGGCCGGCCGTCATCGCGTCTTCGAAGAAGCTCTTCGGGATCGACAGGTACCACGCGCGATCCCGCATGTGCGCGAAGCCGTGAAAGCCATGGAAGAACTTGTTGTAGTGGCTGAACGCATGAAGCTGCGTCTGCGCGTGACGCAGTTCGTCGAGCGACTGCATCTGGCACGCGATGCGGGCACCCGCGCCGCGGAACGCGCGCCCGGCATGCGCAAAGCCGCGATGCGCGGCGTATTCGAGCGGCGTGATGCCCTGCAGCCAGAGCTTGACGGCACTCAGGTAGCGCGCCTCGGAAATGTTCAGCTGGCCGTTGTTCTGCTGGAAAGCGTCGAGGATCGCGTAGAGCTTGCGCTCCTTCTCGGCCTGGTACTTCC
Source organism: Gammaproteobacteria bacterium Ga0077536 (assembly GCA_001464935.1). Lineage (GTDB taxonomy): Bacteria > Pseudomonadota > Gammaproteobacteria. Next base: position 42,068 of record LNEL01000037.1, on the reverse strand, counting down.
AGTACGCATCCATCGTCAGGCGGAACGGATCGGCCCAACCGTCCCAGTCCTTGATCTTGATGCCTTCGTAGTGATCGTAAGGAAACACCGCGTCCATCGGCTGATAGCTGGTTTCCCAGTCGAGGCCGCGCGTCATCAGCGCGTAGCGCTCCTTCAGTCCGAGTTTCTTTCCTTTGGCCATGTGGCTGATCCTCGTTGAACGGGGGTGGCGCGCGCTCAGCGCTGCCAGGACAGGACGAACTCGTCGTCGTCCTCGTCGATGTTGCCACCGAGCGAAATCAGGTTGAGATGAAGCTCCTGCAAATCGAAATCGCGCCCGATTTGCGCCTCGATCGACGCGCGGCGAATCACGAGCCGGCCCGGGCAATCGATCTTGACCATGCCGGGCGACTCGACGACGACCGCCTCCGGGTTGTCGGCCGCGATGGCCAGGATGATCGGCTGCGCATCGGCATTGTTCTGGAGCGCGATGAAGACCTTGTCTGCCATGGCCGCCGCTAGCCGCCGAGACCGAGCTTGCCGGCGCGCGCACGCAGCGCGGCGGTGACGTCCGTCAGCGCGCCGGTGTCACCGAACGCGAACGCCGCGAGCGGCTCGAGCGCGCCGGCCACCGCGGGCAGCCACTGCGCGAACCAGGCGTCGAGGTGCTGACGGTTCGCCGGCGTTTCGGCCGCCGCCATCTTCAGCATCGCGTCGACCCAGCGCGCCGATTCGGCATGCCAGTCGACGATGAACTCCGTCAGCATCGGAAACGCCGCGCCGCCGTGCGCAACGAGGTGGGCATCGAAGCGATCGAAGGCCAGCGGGTAGATCAGGCCGTCGATCACGAAGTTCTGCGCGACGAACAGTTCGAACCAGTCCTGGGTCACCATCGAGCGTTCGACGAGTTCGCGCAGCGGCTGCCACATCGGGGCGGTCATCCAGGCGTCTTTGGCCGCGTCCAGCAGCGTCGTTTCGTTGTCGGCGAGCACGAGCCCGATGCGACTGATGTATTGCGCCACGCCCAGCTCGTCCATCATGTGCATGCCGGCGGCGGAGGTGATCGGCGCGCCGTAGCCATACGCACAGATGAACGAATTGTTGGTGTTGCCGGCCCAGGCCACGTGGCGCAGCGGCAGCACGAAGCGTGTGAGCCGGTCGCGCCACGCGGCGTCGAGTCCCGCGAGCAGTTCGCGTTTCTCGACGAGTTCGAAGTTGCGCTCCTGCGCGTCCTGCTGGCGGCCGCGCTGCATCGTCCACGTGCCATAGTAGTACTGTCGCGGGTCGACGAGATCGTCGAAGTCCTTCATCACGATCGCGGTGCGGCGCGGATCGTACAGCGCGTAGCGCTGATCCCAGGTCGGCCGGTAGTGGAAATTCAGCTGGGGCTGCAGCCCCCACACCGCTTCCTGGTAACGCGTGGCCGCCTTGTCGCCGCCGAGCTTCTCGGCGATGTGATCGAAGGTCTTGCGCAGGGGCTCGATGCTGGTGGTCTTCAGATCAATCGACATGAGGGTCCTCGCTCGTCGGAGAGCCGGCGTACCAGCGTTGATCGGCGATGTCGACCGCGGCGGCCTGTTCGTCACTGAGGTGGACGACGGCATGACGCGCGCAGAACTCGTCGAAGGCGGCCGGCGGCAGCGTCATCTCGAGATACAGCGACGGATCGCCCATCGAGAACTGGAACTCGACGTAGCCCCGGGGGTGTTCGCGCGTCACGCGCACGTAGTGCTGCGCCGGGCTCGCCGCGTCGGGGACGTGCGTGGGAAAATCGAGGACATCGCCCAAGGGTTGGCCTGCCGTCAGCGTGTGGGTTCGTGCCGCATGGTGGTGGGGAAACGCGCAGGCGTCAAACGGGTCGGATGCTGCGTCGCACATTCGCCAGTGCCGGTTTTATCATCCGACCTGCCGGCCGCGGCATGCGCGATCTGCAATCCGATCGTCGATGGTTGTCGTGCCCTGCGACGGGCGACGTTTACTCCCCCTTTCTGATGGTTTCGACCCGGGCCGCCAGCGCCGTACAATCCCGGATTCCCGGCCGGCGGCAGACACGTCGCCGACGTCGGCCCCCGGACCCACACAAGATACACAAGGACACCCAGGCGTGAGCCTCAAACGAAAAGCCTGCATCGTCGGCATCTACGAACACCCCACGCGCAAAGCGCCGGACAAGACCATCGCCCAGCTCCACGCGGAAGTCGCCCATGGCGCGCTCGCGGACGCGGGACTCACGCATCGCGACATCGACGGCTATGCCTGCGCCGGCGACGCGCCGGGCCTCGGGCCGCTGGCCATGGTCGATTACATGAACCTGCGTGTGCGGCACATGGACTCCACCGACACCGGCGGCTCCTCGTACCTGATCCACGTGGCCCATGCAGCCGAGGCGATCGCGACCGGCAAGGCCGATATCGTGCTGGTGACGCTCGCCGGGCGTCCGCGTTCCGAGGGTTCGAGCGGAACCGTGCCGCGCAATTTCGGCGCGAATGCGCCCGACGTGCCGTTCGAACTGCCGTATCACGCAGTCACCCTGAACCAGTATGCGATGGCGGCGAAACGCCATATGCACGAGTACGGCACGACGAGTGAACAGCTCGCGTGGGTCAAGGTCGCGGCGTCCCATCATGCGCAGTACAACGAGCACGCGATGCTGCGCGATGTCGTGACGGTCGAAGACGTCGTGAATTCGCCGATGATGTCCGATCCGCTGCACCGGCTCGACTGCTGCGTCGTCAGTGACGGCGGCGGCGCGGTGGTGCTGGCGCGACCGGAGATTGCGCGCACCCTGAACAAGCCCGTGATCAACCTGCTCGGCGCCGGCTGCTCCATCAAGGCGCTGAACGGCGGCAAGATCGATCTCACGTACACGGCCGGCCGTTTCTCCGGGCCGGCGGCGTTCGAGGAGGCGGGCGTCAAGCCCGCGGACATCCAGTACGCCTCCATTTACGACAGCTTCACGATCACCGTGCTGATGCAGCTCGAAGATCTCGGTTTCTGCGCGAAGGGCGACGGCGGGCGCTTCGTCGCGGACGGCAATCTGATCTCGGGCGTCGGCAAGCTGCCGTTCAACACCGACGGCGGCGGGCTCTGCAACAACCACCCGGCGAACCGCGGCGGCATGACGAAGATCATCGAAGCGGTCCGTCAGCTGCGTGGCGAAGCACATCCGAAGGTCCAGGTCGCGAACTGCGGGCTCGCGCTCGCGCACGGCACAGGCGGCGTGATCAGCTCGCGCCACGGCAGCGCCACCCTCATCATGGAGCGGGCTTGAATCATGACCACCGTTTACCAGGATCGCACGATCACCGCGCCAGTCCCGACGCCCGAGAATCAGCCCTTCTTCGACGCCGCCGCCCGCGGCGAGCTGCTGATCAAGCGCTGCCTCGCCTGCGGCGAATACCATCACCTGCCGCGCGCAATCTGTCCGCACTGTTTCAGCGACTGTACCGAGTGGGTCACGGCCAGCGGCACGGGCACGATTTACACCTTCAGCGTGTCCCGCCGCGTGCTGCCGACACCCTACGCGATTGCCTATGTCACGCTCGATGAAGGGATCTCGATGATGACGAACATCGTCGACTGCGATCTCGACGCGCTCGAGATCGGCCAGGCCGTGCGCGTGGTGTTCAAACCCTCCGACGGCGGCCCGCCGGTCCCGATGTTCACGCCAGTCTGATCGCAGCCTGCGGCAGCCCGGATGGCACGCGCAACGCGTCGCCCTCCGGGTCGCCGCTGCGGGCGTCGACACATCGCTCCCTGATTCAGCGACACGTGCTGCACGTGGCGGCAGGCACACGCACCGACGTGCGTCGGCAGCGCGCTGTCAGACAATTGCCAGCCCGTATCGGGATCGGACTTTCGTCACCTGCATTTCTTCCCCGGCTGGCCGATGCTGTGCATTCAGCCAGTGCAGTCGGCGGGCAGAATGATGGTGAGGCCATGAGCTATCTCTACAACGTGAGAACGATTGGCGAAGTCGTGCACGTGGAGTTGGGTCCCGCGTTCGTGATTTCACTCGGGCACATGCTGCCGCTGTGGGGCGAGGTGCTCGTGATCTGTCGCGACCACCAGTGCCAGCGCGTGCTGATCGAGGGCCACAGCCCACCACGCAACATGGGTTCGCTGGACGCCATCAAGCATGGCGACTTCCTCGGTGCGCTCGAGCAACCGGGCCTGCGCGTGGCGTTCTGCCTGCACGAATACGCGACCGATGACATCACCCGGCAGTTCAAGGCCACGGCCAACGCCGGCAGCAGCGACGTCATGTTCTTCAACGATATCGATACCGCCCTCGCGTGGCTGTCGGCAGTCAGTATCGGGACACGCGAACTGCCGTTCCCTGCCGCCGGGGACGGCGGTTGAAGCCTCCGGAACCGACGCGGGGACATTTTGTCGGGCTTCCCGCCCGTCACCACCAAGGCCATCAGCAGGCCCGGTACAAGCATTGGAATTCAAAATGCCAGACCACATTGCTGACGCACTCGAGATGTTGCGAACCGCGAAAACGACCGCGCGCGACGCCCTCGCGATGCTCGACCAGATTACTGGCGAAGCCCGGCCGGACGTGCCCGCCGATCCGCGCGCGATGCTGGCCGAGGCCAAACGCAAGCTCGGCGTCGTCCAGGGCCTGCACCTCGAACTCGCGCACAAGCTGCTGCAGTTGGAACAGGAGCACCGCGAGCAACACCAGATGCGCTTTGATGATCCCGTGTATTGGCGACAGATGCCGGGCGGCGAGCGCCTGGGTCCGTATTGCACGATCTGCTGGGATGCCACCGGCAAGGCCATCACGCTCAGCAACAGCCCGTTTCGCGGTCACGACCGCTGGATCTGTCGCGTCTGTGCCAAGACCTTTTTCAGCCCGGGCGCGCGCGATGCGCTCGAGGCCTCGGCGAGCGCCCATGACCGGGGGCCGGGCCGACGCTGAGCGTCCAGCGTTCGCCGCCGCACGGCGGTGCATCCCCGGCAGCGGCGCCGCCCCGGGAGGACTATGCTTGCCGGGACGCGCGCGGCGCGCGACCGCTGTTCGACTCACACGCACGAGAGGAGGGACGCATGGCAGGCACACTGGACGTTTGCGGGCTCAACCTGCAGGAGCACGACAATCTCGACGCCGACATGAAACGCGTCGTCAAGGGCATCGTGAAGAAGTATGGCTTCATGCCGCACTTCATTCGCGTGTTCAGCACCGACAACCAGCGCCTGAAAGTATTTCTGCAGCTGTATGCAGAAGTGGAGCGGACGGATGCCGGCCTCACCCACCTCGAACACGAGATGATTGCGCTGGTCAGCGCGGCCACCAACGGCTGCGTGTACTGCACGGCGCACCATGGCGCCTTGTTGCGCGGTGTCACGGGGGACGCGCTGTTCACCGAGTACCTGTCGCGCAACTACAAGCTCGCCGACCTGTCGCCGCGTCATCGGGCGATGCTGGACTTCACGGTGAAGGTGCATCGGCAGGCGGAAGCGATCGAAGAAGAGGACCGCGACCGCCTGCGCGACGTCGGCTTCAGCGACGACGGCATCTGGGCCATCGCGTCACTCGCCGCGTTCTACGCCTACGCCAACCGCGTCGCGCAGGCCATCGGGCTGCGGCCGGCACCGCAGTACCTCGAGATGAACCGCGGCGACCACGGCAGGAAGGCCGCCACGGGCTGAATTGACCCGTCTAGCGGCAACAGTCCTGAATCGTTCAAGCAGCACTTCTCCAGCCGGGAGGATCAGGCGGGCCACCATCAGGACAGGGAATATCGAGGGGAAGTGCTGCAGCGGCAGTCTCTTGCATGACAGGCCGAAATGGGCGCCGCCAGGGCGAGCCTCACCGGGCTTGCCGCATCATTCAAGCCCGACTCACTCGTCGCTGTCACGGCGCGCGTCTGGCGCATGAACTATCGGAAGTGTCGGCATCGACACGGAGCAGCGAGATTCGCACGCGCGGCCCGTTTGTTTCCCGCGCTTACCCCCGGCGCCGGGCACTCGCTGCCGCAAACGGGGCTTCGAACAACACATAAAAACCATACACCAGCAGACAGGTCAGCACGATTGCACCGACATCGTGGGCAATTGAATTCATCGGCAGTATTTGCCGCACGAACTGCGTCGTCAGCTGTTGCAGTCGGCCGTGGAGGAGATAGAGCGAGTAAGACATTGAACCGAGTGCGGCACAGCCGGCAGCCAGCACCCGTCCCGGCAAGAATCCGCCATACAGGAGGTTCACGAACGAGTCATCGAGCGCGAACAGACACCAGGTGGCAATGGCGAAGAAGGCGGCGAACACCACAGGCTCTACCTCGAGCGCCATCAGCACCGTAAAGGCGTATAGCACCCCGATTGCGCCAACGAGCACCGTTGCCAGCATTCTGTGCCTGGCGCCCAGCATTCGCTGCGGGGAAGTGCCAATCTCGAGCAACAGGTAAACCAGCATGCCGAACACGAACATCGGCCAGTAAGGAAGGAAGATTCCGAAGATCGTGCTCGCAGGCCAGAACACAAAGGGCACCGAGATGATCGTGATCAACGCCAGTATCCCGATGAAATGCTGGCGCCGCGTCAATGCCACAGCGACCACGACGTAGAACTGAAACTCGATGGCCAGAGACCAGTAAACTGCGTTGAGTTCGGTGAACTTCACTGACAGTGCGTTGGCATCAGGGAATGGATAGAAGACCTGCGTCAGCGAGGCATAGCGAATCCACTCGAAGAAATCAAAATCATGAAAGGGTGCGCGCCACTCGTCGCCGCTGTGGGGCAGCCCGTACAGGCCGGATTTCAACATGCCGAGAAAGCCGGCCGTGAACGGCACTGCGATCACCACGAGTATGGACGCCCAGTAGGTCGGGAAGATCCGGAGGGCTCGTCGGACGAGAAAGTCGCGACTGGGGCCGGCTCGCCGGATCAGGGACTTCGCGGTGGCCATGATGCAGAAGCCCGAAATCACGAAGAAAACGGGAACGCCCCGATCGCCCTGTTTGAACAGTTCGTGCAGGAACGGAAACGATTGCCGGAATGCAGTCGAAAAAGTGTAGTGGTAGGTGAATACCCACAGCGCCGCCATTCCCCTTAACGGATCGAGTAGGTGAAAGCGCATAGCGTCGCTTCTCCAGGAACTCATCCTCAGCCGCGGTGGCCGGCGCAAAGCCTGATGGTTCCCGACTTTTGTGCCCAGGAATGCGGACGTCATCAGGTGCCAGCATTACCATGCGCCGACGGCGGGCGAACATAATCGATATAGACTAGTAAGCCGTCCTGCGCTGCCTCGTGACGCTTCCCGCAGGGGAAATACTTCACACAACAGCACCCGAGTTCGATGCACAGGACATTGCTGCGCCGCAGGTCGGCAGTGACAGACAGGCTCGATGACACACCTGTCTGGCGGCCGACGAGGTCTCCCCGGGCGCAGACCACTTTACCCGTCGTTGTCGTTCGCAAACGGCTGACGCCGCAGGAAGGATGTCCACTGCCGAGCAGCCGCCCGGTTTCGCGCTGGGCGCACGAGTGGCTTCAAGCCTTGCTCACAGGTAATAGGCCGTCAGGAACACGCCGATCATCGCGAAGATCAGCGCGACCTTCAGCGCCACGCCTATCAGGATGCCGAGCCAGGTGCCGATCCCGACCTTGCCGGCGTGCAGCAGATTGCCGTGGCTCATGTACTGTCCTGCGGCCGCGCCGATGAACGGGCCGAGCACGAGCCCCGGGATGCCGAAGAAAATGCCGACGACCGAGCCCAGCGCCGCGCCCCACAGCGCCTTGCCACTCGCACCGACGCGTTTGGCACCGAGCGCCGTGGCCAGGACGTCCGCGACCAGCGACAACGCGGTCAGCAGACCCAGCACCGTCAGCGTGGGCCACCAGTCGACGCGGGTGAAGTCGTCGATGTACGCGGCGAGCACCAGCCCGATGAACACCAGCGGCGTGCCGGGCAGCGCGGGAAACAGCACGCCGGCGATACCGATCAGGATCAGGAGGGCCACGAGCAACCAGAGCAGAATGGTCATGCGGTGTACAACGGGCAGGAACTGGAGGTCCAGTTAACGCTGCTTTGGCCGGCAGCGCCAGTGCGCCCGGGCGCGAATGTCGCGCGGCGGCCGGGCCGCGAGGGGCCGCAGGCAGTAAACTCCCTTCACTACTCTGTACGGAAGTCCTCATGCCTCGCCACGACAACGAAGAAAACCGCTCCGTCGCGCTGTACTGGGATTTCGAGAATCTGCATGCCGGCCTCATCGAGGCGAAGTTCGGCGAGGGCTACTACAGCAAGCCCGACAACCGCTTCAAGGTGCAGGAGCCGCTGGTGGACATCCAGGCGATCGTGGAACTCGGCGCCTCGTTCGGGCCGATCGCGATCAACCGCGCGTACTGCAACTGGCAGTACTACGGCCGCTACCGCGATGCGCTGCTGCAGTGTGCGGTCGAACTGATTCAGCTGTTTCCGCCCGGCGCGTCGGCGAAGAACGGCGCGGACATCAAGCTCTGCCTCGATGCGACCGAGGACATCGCCCGCTTCGCACATCTCGGCACCGTCATCATCGTCGGCGGCGACAGCGACTTCATGCCCGTGTCGCAGAAGATCAAGGCGGCTGGCAGAACCCTGATCGGCGTCGGCACACGCAAGGCCACGAATCGACACTGGGCCAAGAGCTGTCACGAGTTCCGTTATTACGAGAGCCTGTTCGACGATGCCGCGGCGCCGGACTCAGCGTCCGACGACGGCGACACCCCGGCCACAACGCCGGTGCCCAGCCCCGCCGCCGAGTTGCTGAAACGCGCCGTGCGTCTGCTGTCCGAGGCGAACGGCGAACCGTGGGTCAACAAGGGCCCCGTGTGGCACATGATCAAGCGCCTCGACCCCACCTTCGATACGAAGGATCACGGCTATGCGAATTTCTCGGACATGGTGAAGGGCCTCGACGCGATCGTCGAAGTGCGCAAGGGCGAGTCGGATCACGTCGTGCGGCTGCGCTGATCGCACGTCGGCCTGTCGGGCACACCACGGGCACGCCGAGAGGCCCGATCGCAGCGTGCTCAGCGCCCTGCTTCTTTCAGGGCCCACAGGGCCCAGCGCCGATCCGCCGTGGCGTACGGGCGCTTCGACGCGTAGGCCACCCAGCCGTCGCCGACGTCCTCGCGCGACGCACACGCAAGTTCGCCCATGTCGTCGTTGGTCAGCAGGTGATGGCAGAAGTAGCCGACTTCCAGGCTTTCGACGCCATGCACGACCGCCGACAGCGAGCCGTCCGCGCCGCCATATTCGGGGAACGTGGCGCGCCACGCGGGCCTGATGAACAGATCGGCCGGTGCCGCGCCCTCGTAGGGCAGGTGCACGAAGCCGCCCCAGGCCTGCAGCGGCACATGGCCCAGGTCGGCGTCCGGCCCGGTCAGGCCGAAGGCCAGCTGCGGATGCACGTCGAGCATCGCCGCGCGCCGCAGTTGCTCGTCGACGAGCACGCGCCACACCGCCGGATCCTTGAACGGACAAGACACGGAGCGCACGGTCTCGAGCCGGACCAGGCGCGCAATCGCCGCGAGCAGCGGGGACGGCACCACTGGGAACAGATGGCCGTTCGTGAGCTTGCTGAAGCGTTTCATGGTCGTCCTGCGTGCGGCACCGGATTGATGTTCGCATGCCGGCCGAAGGCTGGGAAAGCGGGAGGCGCCCGGCCGCCGTTCGCGCATTCGAAGGCACATCCCGTGTGGCGACGCGGCGCGCCGGGCGTGCCCATCGCTCGCTCAGGGCACGTCCGGTCTGGGGTCCGGGACGAAGCCGTCGCGGTTCGGCATGCGCACCGTCGGTAGACGCGCGCGATCGAGCACGGTGTCGGCGGCGACGATGCCGTTCGCGTGCAGCAGGAAGGCCGTCAGCGCATACACGTCGTCCGCCTCGAGCGAGCCGGGCGCGGTGAACGGCATCGCACGCCGGATGTAGTCGAACAGCGTGGTCGCGTACGGCCAGTAGCTGCCGATGGTGAGCACGGGCGCGGCGCTCGCGAGCGTGCCCTGTCCACCGACGAGTTTCATGTCCGGCCCTTCGTGGCCGTTCGCACCATGACAGGCTGCGCAGCGCCCGGCGTAGATCGCGGCACCTTCGGCCACGCTGCCGGCGCCCGGCGGCAACTCATCCCCGCGCGGGCCGATCGCGATGTCGAGCGCGGCGATGTCCGCTGCGTGCGGCACGCTGCCGAGGCCGCGTGGCGCGGCCTGGGCACGCGTGGCGCCGCTGGCGAGCAGCGCGATCGCGATTCCACACGCCACGTGTCGCCCCCTCGGGCGGCGAGGTTCAGACATTCTCGAGCGTACCCGACGCAGTGACGCGCCACTGCTGGATCGCGTTGTAGTGATAGAAAGAACGCACGCCGCGCACGGCCGTGAGCGCCTCGCGCGTCGGCTGGACATAGCCGGTCTCATCCGTCGCGCGTGAGGCGAGCACGGCAGGCCCCCCGTCCCAGCGCCAGGGCAGGGTGAAACGCGTGTGACATAGCGGCATCACCGGGCCGTGCAGCTGTGCCGTCTGCCAGCTCGCGCCGCCGTCCGCCGACACTTCGACGCGCGTGATGCGCCCGCGGCCGGACCACGCGAGGCCGCGGATCTCGTGCTCGCCGCGCACCAGCGTGGATCCCGGCGACGGCGTCGTGATCACGGACTTGGCTTCCATCACGAAGCTGAAGCTGCGGGCCCGCCCGTCAGGCATCAGATCGGTGTACTTCGCGGTTTCTTCGCGCGTGTAATAGGGCTCGGCCGTCACTTTCGCGCGGCGCAGCCACTTCACGTGCGTGCTGCCTTCCCAACCCGGCACGATCAGCCGCAGTGGGTAGCCCTGCTCCGGCCGCAGCGCTTCGCCATTCTGCGCATACGCGAGCAGCACGTCGTCGAGACACTTCGCGAGCGGCAGGCTGCGCGTCATCGCGGCGCCGTCCGCGCCTTCGAACACGATCCACGCCGCCGCCGGCTGCACGCCGCATTCCGCCAGCACCTCTGCGAGGCGCACGCCGCACCATTCGCTGCAGGACATCAGCCCGTGCGTCTGCTGCACGTCCGCGCCGCGGGGCCCTGCCCACTCGGTGTTCGTATTGCCGGAGCATTCGATGAAGTACTGACGCTGCGTCACCGGGAAACGCCCGAGCTCCTCGACGGTGAACGCGAGCGGGCGATCGACCAGGCCATGCACGAGCAGACGGTGCGCGACCGGATCGATGTCCGGCACGCCCGCATGATGCCGTTCGAAATGCAGCGCAGACGGCGTGACCGTGCCGTGCAGCGCGGCCAGGGGCGTGAACGACGCGGTGCTGGTCGGATAGCGCGACGGCACCAGCCAGCGCGCGGCTTTCTCGTAGGCCGCGCGGACACCGTACGCACGTACCGGCGCGCCCTGCATCTTCGTGGTGTCCGCGGCCGCGTGCGCGCCCACGCCACCGAGCGCCACAGCGCCCAGCCAGCCCGAAACGCGCCCGAAAAAGTCGCGGCGACTCGCCCGCATCACAGTCTCCCGTTCGCCGTCGTCATCGACACTCGCCATGGACTGGGGCGAAAACCCCGACTCACGGCGTTGGTTGTTGTGCACGTGCATGCCCGGCGCGCTTTGGTCGCCCGCTTGCAACGCGAGCAGGGCCTCACGTAGCCCGGATGAAGCGCAGCGCAATCCGGGATCGCGGCGGCGCCTCCGTTCATTCCCGGCACCCGCGCCACGCCACCCGGCTGCCGCGGTTCAACGCCGCGCAAGCCCCCGATCCCGGATTCCGTGATGCTGCATCCGGGCTACGGCAGGCTGTCCCGAACTTTCATGATGCCAGGTGATGCACGTCCCTCATGCTGCAAGCGCGGAGTAGCCCGGGTGAAACGCAGTGGAACCCGGGATCTGCGGCGTCTGACAGGCCACTCCCGGGTTCCGCGCTGCGCGCCATACCCGGGTTACACGGAGGTGCCGGACAGGCACTTGCTCAGCAAGCAACGACTGGCGCGCTTTCACCATCAGCAATCTAGCAGAAGCGCGCGCGACGACGCGAGACGCGTGGCGCTCGTCGTGAATTCAATGACACGCACGACCTTGGGAGTCTGCGCCCGATGCGCGCCATCGCCCGACTTCGCCACACGCGGACATGCGGACCACCCTCAGTCGAAGCCTGCTCACTGCCCCACGCAGCAGTTATGCTGCCGGTCTCCGCCAGCAGCCGCCACCATGAACGCCCTACGCCACCGTGTCCTCACTGCCCTCGCCCTGAACCGCACACCGGGCTTCACCTTTGCCGGCAATTTTCTCGGCGTGCGCTTTGCAGAGTCCTCGCCGCGCGGCGCGCGCGTGGAGATGGATCACGGCGCGCACAGCGACGATGGCGCGGGACAGACGGATCCGAGTGCGATCTGTCTGCTCGCCGATGTCGCGATGGCCACCGCCGTGCGCGCGCTGCTCTCGCCCGAGCAGCGACTCGCGACGGTCAGCATGAGCCTGCAGTTCACCGGTGCACCGCTCGCCGGCGCGCTCGAGAGCCGGGGCGAGTGTCAGCAGTTCGTCGACGGCAGCGACAGCCGCCAGGGCCTGTGCAGCGTATCGCTGCATGCGAACGGCCAGCTGGCGCTGTTCGGCACCGGCGCCTTCATGGTGATGAATCCGCCGCTGGGCACGACGATGCATCCGATCGTCAGCGCGGTGCACGCGGGCGCCACCCCGCTCGCCGAACACGCACTCGACACGCGTGAAGCCCTGATCCTCGCGCGCGCCGAACAGGCGTTGTGCGCGGCCGGAGATAATGAAGGTTTCCTGCGCCATTTCTGGGGTTTCCTGCCCGAGGCCACCGCCGACGGCGCGCACTGCGTGACGCCGAACGGCCCGCACCTCGGCAACCGCGTCGGCCACCTGCAGGGCGGCCTGCAGCTCGGCATGGCACTCGCGACAGCGGGCGCCGCGTTGCCGCGCGACTGGGCGGTCTCCGGGATCTCCGCGTGCTTTCTGAGCGCAGGCGAAGGCAGCCATATCCGCGCCGACGCGCGCCTCGAACATCGCGGGCGGAACACGGCCGTGGTGCGCACCGTGCTGAGCGGCAAGGACGGACGGCGCGTACTGGTCGCGGATACCACGCACCTGCGGCGCGGCTGACCTGTCGGTTGCAGGCGCGCGGGGCCGTTCGCATGGCCCGGGGTTTGCGCCCGCTCAGGCCGCGCGGCGCATCCGCCGGACCACGGCCACCAGACCGGTGCCGAACAACAGCCAGCTGGCAGGCACCGGCACCGGGCTCGTCAGCATGCCGCGCGCCGAATACGGAAACGTCGTCCCCAGCACCGTCGCCTCGGTCGCGCCGACCTTGCCGGATACGGCGTAGCGCAGGCTGCCCAACTCGAAAAAGGCCGTGACCATCGTTCCCGCCGCGATGCCCGGGCCATCGACGGCAGAGGCGCGGTCGAGATCGACCTGGAAGTGCAGCTCATCGAGCGGCGCGAGATCGAGCTCGAGGGTCACGGCCTGGCTGCCATCCGTGATCGCGCCATTCGGCCGCACCCAGGTAGCGCCGGGACTCGCGTCGATCAGGCTCCATGCGGAGAACTCGGTGCCCGGCAGCGTGGCTGCGGCATCGATGAACGTGTCGCCTGCCAGCCGGAGGTCGAGACCGACCAGTCGGGCTGTCGGCGAGAGATTGCGAATCGCGCCGAGATGATCGTTCGTCATCGCGAAATCGAAGCCATGGCTGCCGAGCGTGTACTCGACCAGGTAGCCGCCGTGCAGGAACGCATTCGCAGCCGAATCATTCCAGCCGCCCTGGTACATCACGAGATAGTCTTCGTTCGGTTGAACGTTGTTGGGCTCGCCAGGCCGCCAGTTCGCGTACTGACCGTCGGGCGTCGCCCCGTCCTGCCAGAAGATCGTGCCGGCTTCGGGACCGGTCTCCCACCGCCAGGTTCCTTCCTGCGCGGCATCGCTCGCGCCGAGCATGACATAGGTGTTCGGCACCACGAGCGACGCAACGGCGGCCTGTTCGGCAGCCGAGGTGATTGTCGCGAGCCGGCCGCCAAAGCCGTGATAACTCATCGACTCCGCTGCCGCCTTCGCCACGTTCCAGGTCGTGTAGGTGGGCACGTATTCATAGAGGCTGCCGCCCCACAGCAACTGCGCCGCCGCCTGCCCGGGCAATGAGGCCAGCAGACCGAGCGCGCAGCCGAGACAGGTTCGGGCAGTTCCGCGTTTGCGCATCACACACCTCCGTCTGAAAGATTGAACGTCGGCATTCAATCTGCACCCCTGACGGGCGCCGGAGGCTGACGCCGATCAGGCAATGATGCAGCGGCGCAGGGACCGTTCGACTTTCGACACCATGTTCCCGCCTGGCTGTAACCAATGGCCCCTGCCGTACGAATGGTTCGTTGGGCGGCCCTGAATCCCGGCGCGGACTTGCCGGTGAATTGCGCCTTGCATGGCGCGCGCGGGCCGCCGACCTTCCATCATCTCGAGAGGAACGCCATCATGAATATTCAGCAAGTCCAGGCCGGCACCGACAGCATGCCTCGCACGAGATTCCGGCGCCTTCACGCGCTCGCCTGGCTGCTGACCGCGCTCGCCAGCGGACCCGCTGCGGCGGGCACGGAACCGTTCAGCGAGAGCCGCTTTGCCGAGTTGCAGGCGAAGGACGCGTTGATCCTGGTCGATGTCCATGCGGACTGGTGCCCGACCTGCAAGAAGCAGGCGCGCGCGCTGGACGCGTATGAAGCGTCCCGGCCGGCGGTGACCCTGCATCGGCTCGTCGTCGATTTCGACAAGCAGAAAGCGTGGGTCAAGCACTTCAAGGCGCCGCGCCAGTCGACCCTGCTGCTGTTCCGCGGTGAGACACGCACGTGGTTCAGCGTCGGCGAAACCCGGCCGGCCGCGATTGCCGAAGCGTTGGATGCGGCCGCCACGCCATGAGCGTCGAACTCGGCACGCTGCCGCTCGCCTTCGCCGCCGGGGTGTTGAGCGTGCTGTCGCCGTGCGTGTGGCCACTGGTGCCCATCGTGATGGGCAGCGCGGCCGGGATCGGTCGTGCCGGCCCTGTGGCGCTGGCGGGCGGTCTGTCGCTCGCCTTCGCCCTCGCCGGGACGCTGCTCAGCTTTGCGCTGGTGAGCCTGGGGCTCGATCCCGAACTGTTCCGCTACGTGGCAGCGGTGCTGCTGATCGTCGTCGCGCTCGCCCTGGTGCTGCCGCGCTTCGGCCAGTGGCTGACCGCAGCTCTGTCACGCCTGACAGCCGGGTTCAGCCCGGCACGCGAACACGGCGCGAATGGCTGGCCCGGCCAGTTCTGGATCGGCCTGATGCTCGGCCTGGTCTGGCTTCCGTGCGTCGGCCCGACACTTGGCGCCGCCATTGCGCTCGCCTCGTTCGGGCAGCAGCTGCTGCAATCCTTCATCGTGATGCTCGCCTTCGGCCTGGGCACGGCCAGCACGCTGCTCGTGGCGGGGCTCGCCTCGGCCGGCGCGCTGAAACGCGTGCGCCCCGGCCTGCTGGCCGGGGCCAGCGCCGGCAAGCGCTGGCTGGGCTGGGCCCTGCTCGTGCTCGGCGTGCTCGTGTTGAGCGGGCTCGACAAGCGACTGGAAGCCTGGGCGGTCAACTGGCTGCCCGACATCGCCACGCGTCTCTGATCAGCGCCGTCTGCCGCGCTCAGTACAGCAGGACGATCTCGTCCTTCACGAAGGTGTAGCGCGGCTGTTTGTACCAGCCATAGAGCGGGGAGTGGCGCGGCTCCTTGTGGATTTTCTCGTCGTAGATGCGCAGCCGGCCTGCGTCAGGCCGCATCCAGAAATCGAGGTCGTAGAGCTTGTCCGGCTCGCCGACGACGTGGAAGTCGGTACAGGCGAAATAGGTGCGACCGTCGATGCGGCGGACGGGGTCGTGAATCTTCACGAACTTCAGCGCGAGAGTTTCGCCGGTTTTCTCGTCGCGGATCCGGAACACGCCGGCGTCGTCCACGCGCGCCCCGATGTGCGCGAGCATCGCGGCCTTGATGTCCTCGACGTAGTACTTCTGCGGTGGCGCCTCGACCGCGCGCGGCGCCGGGTCGTCCGCCAGCGCCGCGCACGCCCACAGGGCGAGCGCGACACCGGCGCCGGCGCAGAGTCCGCGTTTCACCGTCCGGGGCACGACCGGGTGACGAGCGTGGGGCGCGCGTTACTCCTTCGCATCGGCCGGTTCGCCGGCGTGTTCGGCAGCCTTACCCGCCTCATCGTCTGCAGCGGCCGGCGTCGTGGCCTCGTCCTTCGCTTCCGCGGGTGCGCCGCCATGTTCCATCGGTTCTGCTGCTTCACCCCCGTGATCGGCGGCCGACACGAACAGGGGCAGGCAGAGCAGCAACAGGGTGATGAGTTTCATGGGATGAGGTCCTCTACTGGATGGTGGAACGGTGGTGGACGCAGCATACGGCACTCGCCCGCCGGCCTGATGCTACGTCGAATCAGGGGACTCGTGCACCCCCGCCGGTACCCGGGGCAGGGCGAGATTGCGCGAACGGAACGGCTCGTCGAGCCAGGCCCGCCAGGACAGCGCGAGCGCACGGCCTTCCGGCAGGCCGAGTGCGTCGGGGGCGCGCGTGGTCGCCCCATGCGCGGCGGGTGCGGCGTAACTGCCGAACAGCCGATCCCAGACGCTCAGAATGGTCGAAAAATTGGCGTCGCCGTAACGCCTGTCGACCGCGTGATGCGCGGCGTGGTAACGCGGCGTGACGATGAACCACGACAGCACGCGTTCGATCGGATCCGGGAAATCGATATTGCTGTGATGGAACTGCGCACACAGGCTGATCAACGCCTCGAACAGGAACCACGCCACCATCGTCGGCCCCCAGATGAACACCCAAATCGCCTTCGCGACGCCCGAGTACATGAGTTCGCCGGGGTGAAAGCGCAGCGCGGTCGTCACGTCCATCGCCGTGTCCGCGTGATGAGCCTTGTGCATGCGCCAGAGCGGTCGGACGCGATGGTTGGCGCGATGCCAGAAGTAATCGAACAGATCGAGCACGACGATCGACAGCACGATCTCCGTCCAGCCGACGAGACCGAGCATGCGCGAAATGCCCCAGCCCTCCTCTTCGACATACACGAGCCACAGCAGCGAGGGCACGTAGACGACGAGCCGCATCAGCACCGTGTTCACGGCCGCCACCCCGCCGTGAAACGCCCACCGGCGCCAGCGCGGGCCCGTCCACGGACGCGCCGGCCACAGGCTTTCGATCAACGCGAAGCAGGCGAGCCCGCCGAGAAAGACGTAGAGCCTGCCGGTATCGAGGTCGAGGTCCATGGGCGCGCAATGCTGATGGTGATGCGTTCAAGCATACGGCCAAACGGCGCAGCCCGGATTGAGCACCCGCGCATCATTCGCGATCGGGCCGATCGCGTCACCCGCCGTTCGCCGCACGCAGGTGCGCTGAGCGGGGACGCCCACTTTCCCGGCCGCGTCGCATGCTGCGGCACGGCGTCGAGTTCGTGTTCGCGCGGGGACACCCATCGTTTGCCGGGCACAGCGGCACGTGGCCGAACGAACCGATGGGTGTCCCAGAATTCGTAAACGCATGCTGCGGCACCGAGCCGGGTTCATGCCCAATCAGGGACACCCACCATTTGTTGCACGCAGCCGCACGTTGCCGAACCAAACGATGGGTGTCCCGGAATTCGTAAACGCATGCTGCGGCACCGCGCCGGGTTCATGCCCGATCGGGGACACCCACCGTTTGTCGCACGCAGCGGCGCGTTGCCAAACGAACCGATGGGTGTCCCCGCATTAACCATCCGCTTCCGTTGACCCTGTCGGATTGTCCGCGGGTTGGCCATTCAGGTTTGCGGGATCAGTCCGGACGAGGCCAGCCACCGTAGTGTCGAGCAGGACAGACCGCGCGTGGGCATGGGCCGGCGGCTGACCGCGACTCGTCACTGACCTGCGAGGCGCACGCGCCTCAATCCGGAAGATCACGACAACCCAATGCTCGACCTCACCGCCACTCGCGCCCACGGCCTGGCGCGCTGCCAGGCCTTCGCGCCCGCCATGGGATGGCGCTATGCCAACGGGCGCAACCACGACCATGGGCCGGGGAAGCACACGGCGGTGTCCGTCCTGTCGCCCTGGATCCGCCGCCGCCTGGTGACTGAAGCAGAGGTTGTCGCCACGGCGCTCGCCGCGCATGGTCCGGGGCCGGCCGGGAAGTTCATCGAGGAAGTGTTCTGGCGCGGATATTTCAAGGGCTGGCTGGAGCATCGTCCGCAGGTCTGGGACAGCTATCGGGAAGGACTGGCGATCGATCTCGCCGCCGTCGACCGCGACGATCGGCTGCGCCTGAACGTGGTCCGGGCCGAAGCCGGCGAGACCGGCCTCGCCTGTTTCGACGCCTGGGCGCAGGAACTGGTGGACACCGGCTACCTGCACAACCACGCGCGGATGTGGTTCGCGTCGATCTGGATCTTCACGCTGGGCCTGCCGTGGCGGCTCGGCGCAGATTTCTTCTATCGGCACCTGCTCGACGGCGATCCGGCCTCGAACACGCTGGGCTGGCGCTGGGTTGCGGGGCTGCACACGCGCGGCAAACCGTATCGCGCGCGGGCCGGCAACATCGCCACGTTCACCGCGCAACGGTTCGTCCCGCGCGACGGCGACCTCGCGGAAATCACCCGAAGCCTCGAGTCGACCGAGCCCGACGGACTGCCGCCCGTGCTGCCGCTGCGTGCCGTCATCCCGCCACAGCCCGGCCGGCCAACCGGGCTGCTCATCACCGAAGAAGACTGCCGGCTCGAGGACTTCGCGCTGGACGGGCTCGACCTCCGCGCGGCCGCCACGCTGGCCGCCAGCCACCTGCGCTCACCGCGCAGCGTCGCCGAGGGGGTCGCGCGCTTCGAACGCGCTGCGCTGGCGGATGCGGCTGCACGCGCCGGGGTCACGGCGAGCGCCCTTCGGGCCGAGCACCCGGAGGAACTTGCGCGCTGGGCGACAGCGGCGGGCGTGACGCAGATCGTCACGCCCCATGTGCCGCGCGGGCCGCTTCACGACTGGCTGGCCGACGCCGCCCTATTCCTGACCGCGCGGGGCATCACTCTCACCGAATGGCAGCGCGACTGGGACAGCGCGCTCTGGCCCCATGCCACGGCGGGCTTCTTCAAGGTCAAGCAACGAATCCCGCGCCTCCTCGCGCAGTGGGGGCTGACATGATCCGCGTCGCCATCATCGGGGCCGGGATGGCCGGGCTCGCCTGCGCGCGGCGGCTCGCGCAGGCGGGGGTGCAGCCGGTGCTGTTCGACAAGGGACGCGCGGCCGGCGGCCGGGTGTCGACCCGCCGCTCGGACGGGTTGCAGTTCGACCACGGCGCGCAGTACGTGACCGCGCAGGGGCCGGGTTTCGCCGCCGTGCTGCGTGAGCTCGCGGCCACAGGCGACGCCGCCGCCTGGCTCGAGGGGTCGGGCCGCGCCCGCGTGGTCGGCACGCCCGACATGGCAACGCTCGGCAAGGCCATGGCGTCGGGGCTGGACGTGCGCCAGGGCTTTCATGTCTCCGCGATCCGGCCCGCCGATGGCGGCTGGCAGGTGCTGGCGGGGGATGCAGGCCTCCGTGCGGCGCGCGTCGTCATCACCGTGCCTGCGCCACAGGTGGCGGGGCTGCTCGGCGCTGAGCACCCATGGGCGGCGCGGCTGGGCGCCGTGCGCATGGACCCGTGCCTGACGCTGATGGCCGGCATTGCCGCGCCCGCACCGTTCGTGACCCGCGCGGCGCCGGACGACGCGCTCGCGTGGATCGCGCAGGACAGCGCGAAGCCCGGCCGCCCGACCGCCGAGGTGGTGACCTGGGTGGCGCAGGCCGGCCCGACGTTCAGCGCTGCGCACGTCGACGATGAGCCGGCGGCCCTCGTCGCGCGCATGCTGCCGATGCTCTGCGAACGGCTCGGTGTGACGAGCGACCGCGTGAGGCACGCCACCGCGCACCGCTGGCGCTACGCGCAGGTCGCGGCCCCGCTCGGCGTGCCATTCCTGCGCGACGCGGGCGGGTCGCTGTATCTCGGCGGGGACTGGTGCCTCGGCCGACGGGTCGAGGATGCCTGGACCAGCGGCACCGCCATGGCTGACGACCTGCTGTCCCATGCGTTGCTGGCGCAGCTCCGATGATGGACGACCCGCGCATTGCCCGCCTGCTCGCCCTGCTGCGCGCGGCTCTGCATCCGCCGCCGGGGCCGGCGCGGATTGCGCTGGCGCTGGGGCTCGGGCTGACCTGCCACACGGTGTTTGCAGCGGCGGTGATGGCCATGATCGCCGCGATGTTCTTCGGCCTGAGCGAGAGCCTGGGCCGCGTGCCCTGGCCCTGGGCGCTGCTCGCGAACGCGACGCTGATCCTGCAGTTCCCGCTCGGCCACTCACTGCTCCTGACCGGTCCCGGCGGGCGCTGGCTGGCGCGACTCATCCCCGGCCCGCATGGCGCGACGCTCGCCACCACGACTTATGCCATCGTCGCATCGCTTCAGTTGCTCGCGCTGTTCGCGCTCTGGACACCGTCGGGAATCGTGTGGTGGCGAGCCGAGGGCGCCGTGTTCTGGGCGATCTGCGTCGCCTACGGCGCGAGCTGGCTGCTGCTGTTGAAAGCGAGTTTCGACGCCGGCGCCGAGGTGCAGTCGGGCGCGCTCGGCTGGCTGTCGTTGCTGGCGAAAATCCGCCCCGTGTTTCCGGCGATGCCGACTGCGGGTCTGTTCCGGCTCATTCGCCAGCCCATTTACGTCGCCTTTGCGCTGACGCTGTGGACCGTGCCGGTGTGGACACCGGACCAGTTGGCGCTGGCGATCAGCTACACCGCCTACTGCCTGCTGGCGCCGCGCCTCAAGGAACGCCGCTATGCCGCGCGTTATGGCGAGCAGTTCCGTCGCTACCGCGCCAGCGTGCCCTACGCCATCCCGCGCCTGACCGACGCCGAGGACCCACCCCATGCGCAATGACCTGAGCATCTACGACCGGGCGGCCGACCAGTGGTGGTCGGACGAAGTGCGCTGGATCCGCACCTTGAAAAACCTCGTGCCAGGCCGGCTGACCTGGTTCGACCGGCACATCGAGTGGCGCGGCAAGGCCGTGCTCGACCTCGGCTGCGCCGGTGGTTTCATGGCCGAGGCACTCGCGGCGCGGGGCGCCCGGGTCACCGGGCTCGACCCCGCGGCCGGCGCGGTCGCGGCAGCGCGTCGCCACGCCCGCGCCGCGGCGCTGGAGATCCGCTATGACGTGGGTGTCGGCGAGGCCCTGCCCTATGCGGACGCCGGCTTCGATGCGGTGATCTGCGTCGACGTGCTGGAGCACGTGGCCGATCTGCACCGCGTGCTGGCCGAGATCGCGCGCGTGCTGCGCCCTGGCGGCCTGTTCCTGTTCGACACGATCAACCGCAATCCGCTCGCGCGCCTTGCGACGATCACCGTGGCCGAGGATCTCCTGCGACTGTTGCCGCGGGGCACACACGATCCGGCCCGCTACATCACGCCGCGCGAGTTGCGCAAGGCACTGGCGCGCGTGGGCCTGTTGCCCGGCCCGCTCACCGGACTGGGCCCGCGCGGGCTGAACCGGCGGCTCGATCTCACGTTCGGGCCGGTGCCGCTGACCGCGATCCTCTACATGGGACTCGCGCGCAAGCCGGAGGCCGACGCATGCTGACCGCTGCACTGTTGATCACCGCGTTGCTGTTCGGCGGCATGGTGCTGTACTCCTTCGGCTTCGCGGCCTTTCTCTTCACCGCCTTGCCGCCCGAGGTGGCCGGGCCGACGATCCGGCGCGCGTTTCCGCTGTTCTACCTGTTCGTGATCGGTATATCCGCCGCCGCCACCGCACTCGCCTGGCCGTTCGATGCGCGGTCGGCAGGCCTGCTGGCCACCATCGTGCTGACGACGCTGCCCGTCCGGCAAATCCTGATGCCCGCCATCAATCGCGCCACCGACACCGGCGCGCGGGCGCGCTTCAAGACACTGCACGGACTGTCGGTGGTCATCACGTTGATTCACATCGTGCTGGCCGGCGTGGCGCTGGCACGACTCGCCGGCACCACGGCGGCATGAAAAGCGGGGACACCCACGCTTTGTGGCCCGCGGCAACGCGGTACCGAATAATCCGGTGGGTGTCCCGGATTGAAGCAACGATCGCATGCTGCGGCACGGCGCCACGCGCAGCTCCGATCGGGGACACCCACGCTTTGTGGCACACATCGGCGTAGTGCCAAACGAATCGGTGGGTGTCCCGCATTGAAATCGCGATCGCATGCTGCGGCACGACGCCACGCACATGTCCGCTCAGGACGCTCGGCACTCCCGCCTCTCCTGCATTCCCCGCGCTTCCATTCACGCCCACGCCAGCTCGCAGACCGACACGTCAGTGGGTGCACTGCAAGATCGCGTTGAGTCGAAAACTGGGGTTTCATACTGCGCGCACGACATGCGCGTTGACGCATGACCCGTGATGGCGATGCCCGACCGGGCCGCCCAGCCGCACCCCTGGATTCGTCGAGGAGACCACCGATGAAACTCGCTCTGTATCTGCCGAATTTCCGTGACCAGGTCACGGTCAAGGAACTTGAAGACCTCACGGCGCTCGCCGAGTCGCTCGACTTCGACTCGGTCTGGACGCTCGACCGGATCGTGGTGCCCGAAGCCTCCGACCAAGCGAAACTCCAGCACCCGTTCGGCATGATGGAGCAGTTCCCGAAAGCGCTGCCGGTATCCGCGCGCGGCCAGTGGCTGCACGGCATGCCGCTGATTCCGTGGCTCGCGGCAAAGACCAGCAGGCTGCGCATCGGCATGAGCATCATCGACACCCCCTACCGCGCGCCCGGCGTGCTGGCAGGCGAGCTCGCGACCGTCGACCACCTGTCGAACGGCAGGCTCAACGTGGGCCTGGGCTCCGGCTGGATGCCCGAGGAGTTCGCGGCGGCGAGCGCGGCGCACATCTTCCCGAAACGGCACCAGCACGTGCGCGAGACGATCGAAGTGCTGCAGGGGATCTGGACGAACGAACTCTTCGAATACCACGGCGAGTTCGCCGACTTCGAGAGCTGCGGCTTCGGCGCCAAACCGCTGCAGAAGCCCTGCCCGCCGATTTACTTCAGCGGTCTCAAGGATCCGAAGCGCTCCGCGCGCCGCATCGCGAAGTACGGGCTCGCGGGCTGGATCGGCATTCAGGACACGCCGCAAGAAATCGTCCGCTGGCGCAGCGAGATCCAGCGCGAACTCGATGCACTGGGCAGTGGCCGATCACTCGATGACGGCTTCGATATGTGCAGCATGATCTGGTTCACGATCACCGACGAACCCACCGACCAGACCCCGAACGGCAAGCTGAGCAATCTGCTGGTCGGCACCGCTGCCCAGATCACCGACAACCTGAAGCGCTTCAAGGACGCCGGCATGAACATGCCGCTGCTGTGGCCGCCGTTCAGCGGTGTGCCGGTCTCCAAGACCCTCGATGACATGAAGCGGCTGGTCGAAGAGATCATGCCGAAGGTCAACGCGAGCTGACGCAGATCCGCACCGGCTGTGTGGTTCGGCCGGACCCGCACAGCAGGCGGTGCTGTCGACGCATGGCCCGATCGCCACCATGCGGGGGTCGAAGTTTCCGGGTGACGTGTGCCAACTGCCTCGGCGCGGGATCCCCCCGCCGAGGCCGGAGACCCCGGGTGGCGCGCTGCGCGCCCGACCCGGGCGACGAGGAATTGTCTTGATGGGAAGCCACCGCGCATTCGACACCCTGCCGTGTGCGGACGGCGCGCGCGCGTGAGCGAGACACCGAAAGCCGGCCGCCGCGACATCATCGAGGTGCAACGCGCGCTTGGCATCTGGCTCGCGACCCGGCCCGGCTACGCGGGTGCCGAGGTTCGCGGCCTGACGCGTCCGTCCGGCGCCGGGCTGTCGAACGAGACCTACCTGTTCGAGTGTCACCTGGGCCCGCGCTGCGAATCGCTCGTGATGCAGGTGGGCCCCGCGGGCGCCGGGCTTTTCCGCGATTACGATCTCGTCACGATGGCGCGTATCCAGCAACGCATCGGCGCAGTCACGACGATCCCGGTCGCGCGGGTCCGCTGGGTCGAACCGGATGCCACACTGCTCGGTGCGCCGTTCTACGTGATGGACAAGGTCGACGGCCGTGTGCCCAGCGACAATCCTTCGTATCACGGCGGCGGGTTTCTCGGCGACATGGCGCCGGCCGACCAGGTCGCGGCGTGGGAGGCGGGCATCGCGGCGATGGTGCAGCTGCATGCGCTCGATCCCGTGCGCGACGGCTTCGACTTCCTCGTCGACGCGCCGTGGGGCATGGCACTGGACGCCGAGCCGGCGCTGCGCCGCGTGCAGCAGTGGCGCGATCTGCTGGCCTGGGGATCGCGCTGGCCGGTACCGTTTCTGCACGACGCACTCGACCGGCTCGAGGCCAGCCGCCCACCGCAGACGCGTCCGCGCGTGCACTGGGGCGACGCGAAGATCAGCAACTGCGTGCTGCAGGGCGCCGGGCTGCGCGCGCTGCTCGACTGGGAACTGTGCGGCCTGTCCGATCCGCAGGAAGACCTGAGTTTCTGGCTGGTGCTCGACTGGGCGCAGTGGCGCGCGCCGGGCCTCTCTCGCCTGCCGCATCTGCCCTCGCCGCAGGCGACCGTCGACACCTACGCGCGCCTGGCCGGGCAGGCGCAACCCGATGTGCTGTGGTGGTTCCAGTTCGGCATGGCGCGCCTCGCCATCATTTACCATCGCTTTCTCGAGCGGCGCATGGATGCCGGACGGCTGGCGCCCGACGCGGACGTGATCGCCCTGAACCCGATGTGCGCCCTGTTGACCGAAGCCCTCGCGATGGAGGAACTGCCGTGAACGCCCCACACCCCGACGACGAGTTTCACCCGCCGCTGGACGACGATCCGGAGCGCACCGAGACCTGCTGGTTCACTTTCACGGTGCCGGCACACAAACTCTCCGGCCAGCTCTATCCGTTCTTCCGGCCGAACCAGAAGGTGATGGCCGGTGGCGTCTATTTCTGGAACGACGAAGGCGATCAGCCGTGGAATTGCCTGTATGCGAAAAACTTCTGGCATCTGCAGATGCCGGATCAGCCGCTCTCAGACATCGTCTGTCCGAACGGGATCTCCATCCGCTGTCTCGAACCGCTGACGCGCTACGCGGTGGGCTATCGCGATCCGGACGGCAATGACGAAATCAGCGTCGACCTGACCTTCACCGCGATCGCGCCACCGCATTATCTCGGCAAAGGCCATCTCGATCAGCCCGGCCGTTACGAAGGCCGCATCGTGTTGCACGGCCGTGAGTACACGGTCGACGCCTACGGCTTTCGCGATCGCTCGTGGGGCCTGCGCTCGCAGTTCGGCCGCGGCATCGTGCCGAAGGGGCCGGCACGCAATGGCTATACCTACGCGACCGCCTCGCCGCAGGACGCCTTCCACACCATCACGGCCTGGCGTGACGGTGCTTACGAGTCCTACCACGGCTACCTGATCCGCGACGGCGTGTGGTCCAAGCTCGCGCAGGCGCAGCGCGAAGTGCTCGCGCGCGACGTCACCACCGGCTACCCGACGCGCGTGCGCGTCACCGGCGTCGACGCACTCGGCCGCACGCTGGACGCCGAAGGCCGCTGCCTGAACAAGCTCGGCGTGCCGCTGAACCCGAACATGCTGTCGATCAACTGTCTCACTGAATGGGACCTGGGCGGCGGCGTGGTCGGCTACGGCGAAGATCACGAGAACTGGACACCAGCGGCGGCGCGCAGTTTCTTTCGCGATTACCTGGGGTATGCGCGTCTCTAGGCGTGAGCGCGCGGCCACACCTCTCGTGGACCGGTGCGATGGCGAACGCTCGCGCGCTGACGACACACCCGACCGAACTTCACCCCCGGGAAGTCGCGGCTGCGCCAGTTGGCCAAACAGGCGCCTTTCGCCGAACACGGGCCAGTCGACAACCGTCGCCTCGACCAGACCCTGACTTTGGCCTGGCCTCGATCCCAAAGCGGCGTTCCCACCCACTCACAAGGAACATCCAACACCATGCCGACTTCCAATCGCCAGCTTGTCCTCGAGACGCTGGAAGCCTTTTCAGCCGGTGATCTGACCACGGTCATGCGCAATCTGGCGGACGATGTGACGTGGACCTTCTTCGGGACTCACCGCTTCGCGGGCAGCTTCCATGGCAAGGACGAACTGTCGAAAGGGCTGTTCGAGGTCGTCGGCTCCGTGCTGAAAGCGGGCATTGTCGTGCAGGTCAATGCGGTCACGGCCGAAGGCGATCGTGTCATTGTGGAAGCGAAAGGCCACGCCGAGTCCCATGCCGGCCTCGCGTACAACAACGACTACTGCCTCGTATTCGAACTCGCAGACGGGAGAATCCGGCACGTGCGCCAGTACCTCGACAGTGAACTCGTCACGCGGGTATTCGGCCCCCGCTGATCACGCATCCGGCCTGCGACGAATCAGCGCGCGCGTGGTTGCCCTGCGCGCCACCACGCGCGCGGCGACGCACCGAACGCCCGCCGGAACATGCGTTCGAAGCCCGAGCGATCGCCGAAGCCTTCATCGCTGGCGAGATGTGAGATCGGGCGCCCGGTCATGTGCGGCGTGATCGGCTACAGCGAAGATCACGAGAACTGGACGCCGGCGGCGGCGCGCAGTTTTCTTCGCGATGACCTCGGGCATGCGCAGCTCTGAGTGTTGGCCAGCTTGGTGAAAATCGCCCCCTTTCAGACCCTTCGCGAGTTCGAATCAAGCGCGGTCGTGTGGACGCCGCGACAGGCGTTAGTGGTGATCTGCTCCTTCGATCGTGACTGACGTGCGTCAAGACGACAGCCGCATTCGACTCCGAGAATGGAGAGATGCAATTACGCCAAGGCCGATCTTCGTTCACCGCGGTGCTCACGCTTGCCCTCTGCGCACTGGCAGGCTGCGTGGTCGTACCGTTGCCGGGCGCAAAAACCGAGACGACCGGGAAGGCAGTCACGACCGCCCAAACCGGCGCCTTGCGTGTCGGGGTGTCCACTCGGCAGGAAGTGATCGCCCAGCTCGGAGAACCGACTGAAGACTGGGAAGCCGAGCGCGTGTTGCTGTATCGCTGGACCGTTTCTGAGAAGGGCTACCAGGCCCTGCTGGTTCTGACACCGGTGCCCCTGCCGCTCGATATCCTGAAGCGCGACCGCGCCAGCGGCGGCTATGCCGCACGACAGACTGCGTCGCGTCGAGCGCATGGTTCTGAATGACCCGACGCCACCCGCCGAGAAAATCAGGATGTGGGTCCGACAAGGCCTCACTGATCGCATGCGCACCATTCAGCCTGGCGTCTCCCGGCAGCATGACGTGCGATCGGCGCTCGGCCTGCCGCAATACTGGCGGGAGCCAGAGCGGACTGTCGTGTATGACTGGTGGCGGGCTGGCCTGGCCATGCAGTTTCGATATGACGAGCGCGGCATGGTGGCCGGCATGGCGACACTGGATTCCCCGGTTTCTCCCGAGGGGCGCACGCGTTGCTGGCAGGTCGGGACGAATGAAGTGGTGCTGTTCCTGAAGCTTGAAACCCGGCACCCGCACGCGACGCCCGGACAGCCGATCGACGCGAAGACCCGGTTGAGTGACAACCCGAAAGTCCTGCTGAACCGACATGGCGAAGCCAGGGCGTTCAAGTCGAAATGGTGTGGCTATGAGCACTATCTCGAAGGCTGGACTTACTTCTCCGTCATGCCCGGCAAATACACGTTGCGCGTGGCGACCCACGGTTCGCCCGATGTGATGGCCAGCGAATACCTGCCCGTGCCAGGGTGGATCATCGACGTCCCCGGCCATGTCGATGGCCTTTACCTGGGCACACTGCCTGTACAGGCAGAAAGCGACGCCGGTGCCGGCCAGCGCGGGCTGCGCTACTCGCCAGCGCCCGGCCCACCGGCCATCACCGACGCGGGCTTCGCAGAAGCGCGCAGCGTCGCGCGCGACTGCGGACCGGAGATTACGCTGTCGCGTCCATACTGATTCATCTCTTTCGAGCAAGCATCAGCGCCGCGGCGAAGCGGGCGGTACCGAATCACCCGGCAGGCATCGCCGCCTCTTTCGTTGCCTGCCGAGCTCAATCACGGCTTGATCGCCACCTTCAACACGCCGTCCCGCTGATGCGCGAACAGATCGTAGGCGGCGACGATCTCGTCGAGGCTGAAGTGGTGCGTGACGAGCGCGCCGAGGTTGACCCGGTTCGAGGCCACCACGTTCATCAGGCGTCGCATCCGCTCCTTGCCGCCCGGACAGAGCGCCGTGACGATGCGATGATCGCCGAGCCCGGCCGCGAAGGCGCCGAGCGGAATCGTCAGATCGGTCGAGTACACACCGAGGCTCGACAGCGTGCCACCCGGCTTCAGTACGCGCAGTGAGGACTCGAACGTGCCCTGCGTGCCGAGCGCTTCGATCGCGGCGTCCACGCCACGCCCGCCGGTGAGTTTCATGATCTCCGCGACCGGATCGCACTGGTGGAAGTTCAGCGTGACGTCCGCCCCCATCACGCTGGCGATGCCGAGGCGGTGATCGTTGCCATCCACGGCGATGATGGTGCTCGCGCCGAGCAGGCGCGCGCCGGCGGTGGCGCAGAGCCCGATCGGCCCCTGCGCGAAGATCGCGACGACGTCGCCGATTTTGATGTTGGCGTTCTCGGCGCCCTTGAAGCCCGTCGACATGATGTCCGGGCACATCAGCACCTGGTCGTCGGTGAGTCCGTCCGGAATCGGCGCGAGGTTCGCCTGTGCGTCCGGCACCAGCACGTACTCGGCCTGCGTGCCGTCGATCAGATTGCCGAAGCGCCAGCCGGCCGTCGCCTTGTAGCCGTGCGCGCCGCACTGGCCGCTCTCGATCAGATAGCTGCCGTCCTGCGACGGCGCGCCGTCCTGGCACGAGTAAGACGTGAACGTGGGGCAGATGGCGCCGGCGATCACGCGCTGTCCTTCGCGATAGCCCTGCACCGCGCTGCCGAGCTTCTCGATGATGCCGACCGGCTCGTGCCCCACGGTCAGGCCCGGCTTCACGGGATACTCGCCCTTGAGGATGTGCACGTCGGTGCCACAGATGGTGGTGGTGGTGATCCGCATCAGCGCGTCGTTGGGCCCGACGTCCGGGATCTGCTTGTCCGCCAGTTCGATGCGGCCCGGCGCCACGAAGACTGCTGCTTTCATCATGCTCATCGAAAGTTCCTCCATCGGTGATGGTCGACGCCCACTGTACTGCGCGCACGCATTCCGAATACTGACGTGACGCAGGACAGGCGCGGCAGAGTGTGCCGGCGAGCCGCGGGACGCGATGTGCGGGAGCACACCCACGCCGTGCCGCCGGCTGCGGCACGGCGGTGCCACGGGTGAGGGATGTCGCCGATATCCGTCGCGGGCATTGGGAGCGACGTCACGAAAATCAGCACGGCGCCCATGCGTCTTCCAAATGGCGCCGCCCCCGGCCCCATCGCAGGTTCTGTGAAACTGCCCGTCCGGCGCCCCGTGTAGCCCGGGTGTAGCGCGCAGCGCGGAACCCGGGAACGGCGTATCAGACTCCGCAGATCCCGGGCTTCACTGCGTCGTACCCGGGCGACATCGCGCTTGCGTGGGGCCGGGTGAGACAACGACTGTTGGGCTGACGAAGGAAGCCCAACACCCCCGCCTCAAGCGATCTCGAACCCCGCAAATCCCGCCTGCTCCGCGGCACGCCACTGCGCGAGATAATCCGGGATGCCCATTGGATAGTTGATCATCTGCCTGACCTTGCCCGGCACGTTTGCCGACATGTACCACGAATCCGCGCGGGCGAAGAGCGTGGCGGCGGCGTAGTCGTCGATGCGTTTGCGCCAGGCGGCATCCGCTTCGAGGGTGGATTCCACGCGCGTGCGGCCCGTTCGCCGCAGGTGTTCGAGCAGGTGGATGACTTCGTCGCCGTGAATCTCCGATGAGCTCGGTCCGTTGCTCAGGCCTGCCGGCGCTTGCGGCCCGTAGACGAACAGCATGTTCGGAAAGCCGTGCGTCATCGTGCCGAGATACGCGTTCACCCCGCCCTGCCACTGCTCGCGCAGCGACCGGCCGTGCGTGCCGCGGAGATCGATCGCCGTGAGGCCACCGGACACCATGTCGAAGCCCGTGGCGAGCACCAGCGTGTCGAGCGCGTGCTCGCGGCCATCCGCAGTCAACACGCCCTGCGGGGTGACGCGCTCAATCGGCGTTTCCTTGAGATCGACGAGCGTGACATTCGGCTGGTTGAACACCTCGTAGTAGCGCTGCTCGAGCGAGATGCGCTTCACGCCATAAGGATGCGGCGGCTCGGTGGGTGCGAGCTTCTCGGCCATCCATGGATCCCGGATGCGTTGGCGCACTTTGTCGCGCCAGAAGTCGTAGGCCACGCGGTTCAGGCGTTCGTCGGTCCAGATCTCCGCGAAGTTGCCGAGCCACGGCACGAAGCCGCCGAGTGCCCAGTACTCCTCGTACATCTGCTGGATGCGTTCGGGCGTGAGGCCGGCGGCGGTGGGGCCGGCGTAGTCGTTGAAATCGAAATCATAACCGCCGAAGGTGCGCGCGCGCTTCGCGTACCGCTCCTGCATGTTCTCGCGCAGGGCGCGTTTGCCGGCGTCATCGAGCTGCTGCTGGCGCATGGGCAGCGCCATGTTCGGCGTGCGCTGGAACACCGTGAGCGAGGCCACCACCGGCCCGAGCTCCTGGATCACCTGCACGCCGGTGGCGCCCGTGCCAATCACGCCGACGTGCCGCCCCGACAGATCCACGCCCTCCTGCGGCCACTGCGCCGTGTGGTGCACGCGGCCGGCGAAGGACTCGAGCCCGGGAATGGGTGGCGTATACGGTTTCGAGCCGATGCCCGTGCACATCAGCAGGTAGCGCGCATGGGCGATGCCGCCATTCTCCGTACGCACGATCCAGCGGTGCTGCGCCTCGTCGAAGCTCGCACCGCTGACGCGCGTGTTGTAGCGGATGTCGCGGCTGAGGCCGAGCTTCTCATCGACGTAGTGAAAGTATTCGCGAATCTTGTCCCACGACGGGTAGAGCTCGTCGAAGTCCCAGCCCTGCCACAAATCCGGGTTCGAGTACTGGTACAGCGGGCCATAGGTGTCGCAGCGCGCGCCCGGATAGCAATTCCAGTACCACACACCGCCCAGCGCCGGCGCGGCCTCGTAAATCTTCACCGCGTACCCGAGCCGCCGCAGCCGGTCGAGCTGGTACAGGCCGGAGAAACCGGCACCGATCACGAGCACATCGAGTACTTCCACATCTGTAGTCATGAACAGTCTGTCCTTCGTTAGGGCGCCGCAGCTTCGCAGCGGCCATTCAGGGATCAATTCCGAAGAGCTTGAAATCCGCCAGCGGTCTCGACCGAGGCTGAAGCAGAGCATAACGATGACGCAGCGCGGGAATCGAGCGTGCCGCGCAGACATTTGGCCCACGGATGACAGCGGCATCCCCCATCCGGAGGCAGCCGGCCCTGCCGGCATGCACGGTCGCGGACACCGCTGACAGACGCGAACGTCCCCAGGCCCAACAACGCACACGCGCCGTAGTTGTCCTTTTAAATGTTGTAGCGAGCGACCCCACCCGGCCCAGTTCACCACCGTGAATACCGCTCGCCACATGGTGGTTGCAGAAATGACGCCGATGGATAGCGGCGAGCGGGATACTGAAAGCGTGCCGAGCCAGTAATCGAAGCAATCACCGCTGTGCAAAGCGGGCGAGGCGCTTTGCTGGATGCAAGAAGCTGCGGGCAGCCCGCGTTACTCGCCTCGCGCGCTCGCCTTCTTGAGTGTGTGCAAGGTGGACTTCAGGATCTCCTCGGAAAGTCCCTCATCATTCACAGCCCGCGCAAGCGCCAGCGCGCCGACCATGGCGCTGAGCGTGCAGATCGCCTGCTTTCTGGTCGCTTTTGCCGTGTCGCCGTCCAGCGCTTTGACAATGATCTCGAGAAACTGCTGGACGTGGCGAGTATAGGCGCTGCGCGTCTGCTCACTGCTGCGCGCGACATCAGCCGCCAGCGCTGCGACTGTGCAGCCCTCCCCAGGCGCGTCACGGTGTGCCAGGCTCAGGTATCGGTCGAGCAGGCCCCGCAAAGAATCTTTTCCCGCACGCTCGACTGTGCGCGAGACGCGGCCGACGTTCTGCTGCAATGCCGCCTCGATAGCCTGGGCCACGAGTTCGTCTCGTGATTC
Organism: Gammaproteobacteria bacterium Ga0077536; assembly: GCA_001464935.1. GTDB lineage: Bacteria > Pseudomonadota > Gammaproteobacteria. Next base: position 9,954 of record LNEL01000037.1, on the reverse strand, counting down.
GAAATGGCGGTAGAAGCCACCGTGCGTGAGCCCGGCCTCCTCCATCAGCTCAGCGATGCCGAGGCCCTCTACGCCGTGCTCGCGAAAGCGCCTGGCCGCGATTTCGAGAATGCGCTGCCGGCTATCGGACTTTGCTGCTTTCGAATGTCCCATGTGCAGATGACTCATGCCGCGTCGTTGACTTTCAGGATGATGGGTATCATCCTGAATTCCGGATGATCTTTATCATCCACTTTCAGTCGACACATTACCACCGGCCCGTGGACTGTCCTGCGCGTTCGCAGTGACCCGGAGAACATCAACATGACCGAGCTTCGGTGGCACAAAAGTGCATGCAATCTCTGCTACGTGAATTGCGGCCTCGACATCGCAGTACACGGCGATGGGCCGTCGGCGCGTATCGCGCAGGTGCGAGGTGATGCCGAGCATCCCCGCACGCGCGGATACTTGTGCAACAAGGCTCAGAGCATCGTGGACTATGTCCATCACGCCGACCGGCTGACGTCGCCACTTCGCCGGCGCGCGGATGGCGGCTTCGATGCCATCGACTGGGATACGGCGATTGCCGAGATTGCCGCTCGCTTGCGCATGCTGCTCGATGCCCATGGGGCACAGACGCTAGCGCTCTACGGCGGCGGCGGCCAGGGGAATCATGCTGGCGGTGCTTTTGCGAATGGCTTCCTGCGCGCCCTCGGGTCGCGCCACGTGTTCAATGCGCTCGCCCAGGAAAAGACCGGCGATTTCTGGGTCAATGGCCACCTGTTCGGCGCGCAGACCTGTCACACCGCGGAGGACATCGAGCACTGTGATCTGCTCATCGTGCTCGGCGCCAACCCCTGGCTCGCGCACGGCTTCAGCAACGCCCGCCAGCAACTGAATCAGCTCGCGAAGGATCCCGCGCGCAGCCTGGTCGTCATCGACCCCCGGCGCACCGAGACAGCTGAGCTTGCGGACCTTCACATCGCGGTACGCCCTGGCGCGGACGCCTGGTTGCTCACGGCCCTCATCGCGCTGCTGATCCGGCGGGGTCACGCGGATCGCGCTTTCCTCGATGCGCATACGGGCGGCTTCGACGCCATCGAAGCAACTTTTCGGGCGGTCGATATCGACGCCTGCGCGGCGGCTGCCGACGTCACGTTCGCTGTCCTCGAGCAGCTGGTAGACATGATTGCGGCGGCCAAATCAATGGTGGTGCGCGCCGAACTCGGTATCCAGCAGGGCCTGCACTCGACGCTCAATTCCTACCTGGAAAAGTTGCTGTACCTCGTCACGGGCCATTTCGGCCGCCACGGCACCAATACCCTGCACAGTTGGCTGCAGCCGCTGTGGAGCAATGGCCGTGGCCAACGCTACGCGCCGCTCGACATCGAAATCATCGCCGGCCTGCTGCCGCCGAACGCATTGTCGGAGGCGATTGAATCCGAGCACCCCGAGCGGCTGCGCGCGCTGTGGGTGGACAGCAGCAACCCGCTCAACACGGCGGCCGATACACAGCGGCTGGAGGCAGCGCTGTCGAGACTGGATCTGATGGTGGTGGTTGACGTTGCGTTCACCGAAACCGCGGCGCGCGCCGACTATGTCCTGCCCGCGAGTTCGCAGTACGAGAAATGCGAGTACACCCTGTTCACATTCGAGGCACCGACGAACTACATCCATGTGCGGCGACCGGTGCTCGAACCGTTGCCGGGTAGCCTGCCTGAGCCTGAGATCTATCTCCGCCTCGCCCGTGCCTGCGGCCTGCTGCCGCCACCCGGCGCAATGGCGACGGCCATGGAGGCAGCACTGAACGGTCCGGAGGTGTTCGGCCCCGCATTCGAATCGCTGCTGCGCGAACATCCACAGTCGGCACCCGCGGCGGCCCTGCTGCTCTACGCCACGCTGGGCCCAAGCATGCCGGCGGGCACGGCGGCGGCGGCCCCGTTGTGGGGGGCGACGCAGCGGCTCGCACGGACCCGGCCGTCGGCGGTCGCCGCAGCGCTGGGCGCTAGCCCGGACAGGGGCATGGACGCACGTGCACTGGGGGCACTGCTGTTCCAGCGCATCGTAGAGTCGCCGTCGGGCATCGCGTTCTGCATCGATGAATCCGTGTGGGATCTCATCGAAACGCTGGATCGCCGTGTGCGTCTCGTAATCCCACCCCTGCTCGAGGAGATTGCCGCGCTCGATGCCTCCCCACTCCTCGCAGACCCGCGGTATCCGTTCGTGCTGTCGGCCGGCCAGCGCCGCGCGCAGAACGTGAACCAGATCCTGCGCTCGCCCCATGCGCGCAAACGTGATCCGGACGGCGCGCTGTTCATCCATCCGGGCGACCTGGCTGAACTTGGCCTCACCGAGGCGGATTGGGTGGTCGTCGAGTCATCGCGGGGAAGCGTGGTGGCGCGGGCACATGTCGATGCCGGGCTGCGGCCCGGCTACGTGGTTCTGCCTCACGGCTACGGGCAGGCCTACCCTGCGACCGACGGTACGCGACGCGTGTGTGGCCCGCGCGTCAACCAGCTGACCGATGCGCGTTGGCGCGATCCGATAGCCGGCACGCCTTATCACAAGCACGTGCCGGTTCGCCTGCGGCCTGCGGATGCAACGGAAGCGGCGGCGGCCCATGACAACTCGCAGGCGATATTCGCGAGCAGGAGATAGGCATTCGTGACGCCCGCACTCCGCATTTTTTCGTATCGGCCGAATCCTCGCGTGTGGAAGGCGACGATCGCCGCGCGCCTCAACGGCGTCATCGTGGAAGTGCGCGGCGACACGCCTGAAGGACTGGTGGACTGGCTGTGGGATTTCGATGCGCGCCCACTCACTGCCGCCGATCGCGAGGATGCAAGCACCCGGCGAATGGGTCGCGTGGGTTTCGGCGATACACCGCTGCACAAGACGGCGGCCTTTCTCGACGCCCACCCGTTTGGAACCGTGCCCGCCGCCTTCAGCCCGGACGGCCGCACCGGCATCTTTGAATCAAACAGCATCGCACGCGCCGTGGTGCGGCTCGGAGAAGCCCAACTATCGCTGTACGGCCGCGACCCTTTTGAGGCCTCGCGTATCGATTCGTTTCTCGACGCGAGCCTGGTGCTGGGCCGCGACACTCAGGCCTACCTGCTCGGGCTGCGTGCGAAGGACGTCGCGCCGACCGCACATGCCGCGGCGCAGGCCGCGGTCGAGGTGTATCTGAAGGCCATCGAACTGACGCTGGCACCCGGGCGCGTCGCGCTGGTCGGCGACTCGCTCAGCCTTGCCGACATCTGCTTTGCGTGTGAGATGACGATGCTCTGGTATGAACGGGCCAGTAGTGCGCATCTTGCCGAGCGCAAGCTCACGCCCGTTCTGCCAGCGGGCTTCCCGGATCATTACCCCCGTGCGGCCGAGCACTTCTCGCGACTGCGTGCCCACCCCGCGTTTGCCGCCGATCTCGAGCCGCATCTTGCGCGCCTGGAGAACCTCCCCTGAGATTTGCGAGGACTTGCCCATGACTACTCCTGTCGCCCTCGTGACCGGTGTCGGCCCCGGGACCGGCTCTGCCATCGCACGGCGCCTGGCGGGCGCCGGCTACGCCGTCGCCATGCTGGCGCGCAGTACCGAGCGCCTGGCCACACTCGCGAAAGAACTGCCCGACTCGCGCGGCTACCCCTGCGATGTGAGCGAGCCTGCGTCACTCGCGGATGCGCTCGCGGCCGTACGGCGCGACATGGGAGCTCCTGAAGTCCTGATTCATAATGCCGTCGGCGCTACGTTCGGCACGTTTCGCGATATCACGCCCGAGTCGCTCAGGCAGAATTTCGAGATCAATACCGTGGCTCTGCTGCAGCTCGCGCAAGCGCTGACCCCGGCGATGGTTGCCGCCGGGCGCGGCAGCGTGGTGGTGACGGGCAATACGTCTGCCTGGCGCGGCAAGGCCAACTTCGCCGGTTTCGCGCCGACGAAGGCCGCGCAGCGGATTCTGACCGAGGCCATGGCCCGCGATCTCGGGCCACAGGGTGTGCACGTCGCCTACGTGACAATCGACGCCGTGATCGATCTCGAATGGACGCGCCGGCAGTTCGCCGGGCGCCCGGACGAGTTCTTCATCCAGCCTGCCGCCATTGCCGATGAGGTGTTGCATCTCATCCAGCAGGATCGCTCCGCCTGGTCCTTCAATGTGGAACTGAGACCGTTCGGCGAATCCTGGTAAAGGCTGGACTCGAAAAGCGCCACGCGCGTTCACGCGCAGCGGGCATCGGCCCAAGGGTGGCTCGGCATCCTTTGGTGGCCGGATGTCGGGGTGCGTTCACAACAACACGCGGCTGGCGCCAGGATAGCGCTCAGCCATTCAGAGATCCGAATAAAACGTTTCACCTATCGTATGAAAGTAGGATTGGATCTCCTCCTGGGAAAGCGTGTAGAGCGGCGGCAGTAGTGCAACGGAATCAATGAATTCCCACATCGGCTCGAGGCGATTGCGAACTTCGTCCGGCGTGCCCGCCAACACAAATCTCTCTGCCATCTCGTCTGGCACCAGGTGCGTGACGCTCTTATAGCTGCCTTGCTGTACCCCGTGCTGCAGCTTCTTGCAGACCTCAGCGTAGCCATGCGCTGCAAAGAAGGGCTCGTACTGTGCAACCCCGGCATAGAAGGCAACCACCGCTCGTGCATCTTCAATGGACTTGCGCCGGTCTGTGTTTGGCGTCGTCCATAACCAGGTGTTCACTTCGATATCGGAACGTTGCCTGTGGCTGCGGTCGAGCCCCTTCTTGATATCCTTGACGATCACTTCGCGGAGCCAATCGACCGTCCACACCGGGTGGCCGATGACGCCGTCACCGATCTCGGCGCCCAGTTGCGTCATGGCGCCGCGCAGCGCGGCTATCCAGATGGGCACTCGCGTGCGCAAGGGCGGCGGCGGAGGCTGCAGCTCGGAGAAATCAAACTGGTAGTAGGTGCCCTTGTGTTGCGTCAACGTCCCGGTGTGGCTCAGGGCGATGACTTTGCGGATCACTTCGATGGCTTCACGCAACTGCGCGACGGGCTTCTCATACGGCATGCCGAAAATGCCGCCGGTCCACGACTTCACGCTCGAACCCAGCCCGAGAATGAACCGCCCTTCGCTGAGATGATCGAGATCGATGGCCGCCATGGCCGTTTCAAACGGGCTCCGGGTCAGTGCAATCGCGATTCCCGTGGCCAGGTGCATGCGGGAAGTTGAAGTGGCCGCCGCGCCGAGGGCGGTGAACGGCGGGCCGTAAACCTGGCATGAATACGTGCCGGCGAGTCCGGCACTTTCCTGTTGCCGTGCGAGTTCCGCCACTTTCGCGGCCGGCATGTTCGGCGAAATGATGCTCCAGTACTTTCTCTTCGTAGTCGATTTCATTGCGCTATCCCTCCTTCGTGAAACGCCTTACCACCCAAAACGGTCGACCGCCGACAACGCATGGCCAGGTCAGCATCTGTAACGTCATGTCGGGATTTGGTGCTCACCAGTTCTCGAGCCATGGCCGCAGCACAACCTCCACAGACCAGGCAGAGCGGTGCTGCTGGTGAAGATTCCAATAAGTCGCAGCGATGTGGTCCGGGTGCAGCAGGTTGTCGTTCTCGTCGCTGCCGGCGAGTCGGTGCTGGCGCGAACCATCTTCGCGCACCCAGCCCACGGCGCCATCGATCGGCACATGCGCCACGTGGATGCCCTGTGGCATCAGCTCGCGAGCCATGCTCTGCGTGAGGCCCGCCTTGGCGTGACAAGCCATGGCGAACGCTGCGCTCTTGGGATAACCCTTGATCGCGGCACTCGCGTTCGTGAACAGAATCGTGCCACGCAGGCCATTCTCGTCCGGTGGTTCGCGCAACATGGTGGAAGCTGCCTGCTGGCCGACCAGAAACGCGCTGAACGCGGAATCAATCAACACCTGGCGGACCAGCGCCGGGTCGGCCTCGGTGATGGGCTTCCGGAGAATTTCCATGGCGCGGCCGTCGATGTTGTGCACCACCAGCCGAGGAGTGCCCAGATCGCGACTCACTGCTGCAAACAAACCGGCAATGGCGGCGGGATCCGCGGCGTCGCAAGCGAAGCGTCGGACATTGCATTCCCTTTCCAAGGCCAGCATGACCGGCTTGTCCGGGTCACGCGCGGCCACGGCAACGCGCAGCCCATGCCGGGCAAACAGGCGAGCACAACTGGCACTGATACCTGGGCCGCCGCCGACGATGAGCGCGACGGCGGCAGTGCCGCTTGATGATGTGGGCGTAGATGTCATGTTCTGGTGACCTCTCAAGTTGGAGTTTCGACCGCTTTCCGAGACGCGTTCTGCGGCATCGCCCGATGACCGGGAGCGGCCGCGGCTCCTGTCTTTGGCGGCGAGCGATCCTATTGAATCAATGGACTTGCCGCTGGCGCCAATACTCCTATTGGCGGCGCGATCAAGTGGATTTCAGAAAACATTCAATCTGAGCCGCAACCTGCTGTGGGTGTTGTTGGTGAGGCCCGTGACCTGCGTTGGGGTACATCGCCAACTGCGCGTCTGGCAGTTCCCGGTACAAAATCCAGTGGTTCTTCGCGGGGAAAAAGGGATCGCGATCGCCCGATACAATCAGTGTCGGCTGCCGCAATTCCCGGAGACGGCTGAAGTGGCCGCTTTGGCCATTCATGAAATCCATGATGAGCTGGCCCATCACGCCAATCACCTCTGGCCCGACCGGCGGTTCCCGATGCTCGGTCCGTAGCGCCATGCGCTCGATGAACGCATGCGTCTCGTCGTCACGGCCCAGCGCGAAGAACAGGTAACGGACATCCTCGAAGCCATAGCTGGGGCGCGTTGCTATTTGAAACACGATGTCGGTCGGTGGTTCGTTCTCCGGATTGCCGCCAGGACCAGTGCCAACGAGCACAACCTTGCGCACGAGTGCAGGTTCGGCCATCGCGATGGCTTGGGAGACGAACCCTCCCATTGAAAAGCCGAGCACATCGATGCGTTCGTGTCCGAGTGCTCGCGCGAATTCGGCTGCGTTGCGGGCCTTCTGATCGACGCTGGTGGCGGCAGTACCCGTCGAAGACCCGATCGCGGCGTCGCTGAAGAGGATGACCGTGCGAGTTTTGGCAAGCTCGTCGACGAACGCGGGATCCCAGTCGTCCAGCGTGCCGCGGAAGCGCTGCAGGAAGAGAACGGGCGTTGGATCGAGCGGCACTTCCGGGCCCAGTACGCGATAGGCATATCGTACGTCACCGACGTTGACCTGACGTGTGGCGACGGTGGCGGCGCTGTTCGCAGGGTGAGACTGTGTCATGTCGTTCTCCAGGAGTGAGCCACGGGGTTTCAGCCGACGGTGCCGGCTCCGCGCCTTGCAACCGGAATATGATGGACATCATATTCCGGGGCAAAAAAAATGGAGCGGCGGCATTCAACAGCTGTCAGCGTGCGGCAGACGTGTCAGTGCCGCTTTCAGTAATGCGTCGGCAAGTGCGGGGTCCTCTACCGTGCGCGCCAACACCAGTGCGCCGACCATCGTGGCCACTGTCGCGAGCGCCTGTTCATGCGTGCCGGGCCCCCCTGCGCCATTCGCGTGACGGGCGACGAGATCGATCATCTGCTCGACGACGCGGGTGGCCGCGCACCGCACTTCTGGCACTTGCCGTGGGATCTCTGAAGCGAGCGCAGCAATCAGGCATCCCTCCTCCACGTTCTCGACATGGTTTCGCGAAAGATAGGCGCCAGCGATCGCCTGCAGGGCATCCCGAGGTGCCGCTTGTGCTGCCGCCTGTTTGAGCGCGGCGACACTTTCATTGCCGGCACAATCCACAGCCTCCGCCAGCATCGCATCGCGCGACGCGAAATGGGCGTAGAAGCCGCCATGCGTCAACCCTGCCACTTTCATGATGTCCGCGATGCTCGTGCCATTGCAGCCGCTGCGCCTGATCGCCTTTGCCGCGGTGTCGACAATGCGCTTGTGCGTGGACTCTTTTAACGTGGGGGTGGTCGAGCTCATATGATGAGCATCATATTGATGGCCGGTACGCGGTGCAAGCACGCGTTGGCTCTGATGCCGGTGCGGAGACCCCAGTTACCGATGCGGACTGCGAACGCGACCTGGCTCCAGGGCTCCACGCGCCTGCAGGCGACTTCGTTCGTACGGTCAAGTCCTGCATTCCCGACGCGACTGAGTTCGGTCATGATCCAAACAAAATGCCGTTCGACATTTCCGACATGGAGCACGCCCCCATGATCCGCCACGCCGTTTAGTCATGCCCAGCATTCTCATCACCGGCGCAAGCGCCGGTATCGGCCGCGCGACTGCGGAGCGCTTTCTGGACGCCGGCTGTCACGTGGGCTTGATTGCACGCCGTAGCGAGGCACTCGCGTCCCTCGCCGCAGGGCGCGCCAACGCGCTTGTGCTGCCGGCTGATGTCACGCAGGCTGCTGAGGTCGATGCCGCGTTTGCAAGCGCAGTGGCGGAGTTTGGCCGCTTGGACGTGCTGTTCAACAACGCCGGCCGCTTCGGCCCCTCGGGTCTCATCGACGAGATATCGCCAGAGGATTGGCGGGCGACGGTGGCCGTGAATCTGGATGGCATGTTCCTGTGCGCCCGCGCGGCCTTCCGCCAGATGCGTGCACAGTCACCGCAGGGCGGCAGAATCATCAACAACGGTTCGATCTCCGCCCACGCCCCGCGCCCGGGTTCCGTGGCCTACACCAGCACCAAGCACGCAGTCACGGGCCTGACCAGAACGCTCGCGCTCGACGGCCGCCCTTTCGACATCTGCTGCGGGCAAATCGACATCGGCAACGCCGCCACCGACATGACCGCCGCGATGGCAAGCGGCGTGCGCCAGGCAGACGGCACCCTGCGCGCGGAAGACCGCATGGATGTGCGCCATGTCGCGGACGCCGTGCTGCAGATGGCCAGCCTGCCGCTGAGCGCGAACGTGCTGTTCACGACGATCGTGGCGAGCAAGATGCCGTTCGTGGGGCGGGGGTAGGTTGGGCTGACGAAGGAAGCCCAACAGGCTGATCATCACACGGTCTCATGAAAGCTCCCGGTAGCCCGGGTGAAACTCAGTGAAACCCGGGATCTGCGGTCTCTGACAGGCGGCTCCCGGGTTTCGCGCTGCGCGCTACACCCAGGCTACAAAAGAGCGAAGGACCGCAAACCAGGCAGGCGAATACCTGCATGGCGAAATAGTGATGTCGCCCATCTCCTGCTTCGTCCGCCCCGTTCTCTGGACTCACTTCTCCATTCCATCGTCTACGGTCAATTGCTTCGTCGTAGGTTTCTCGCGATTCTCATTCCAGACGACGAGATCAGACGGAGGGCCAATTCAGGCCTTAATCCGTTCGTTGCCGGGGTCGTGCAAAGCCTTGAGAGACGGTGTAGCCGCATAGCGCGTCCCGGCGACTTCGATCTCGTACTTGCCGCTGAGGATATAGTGGTCATCGATGAGCGCCTCGCGAACCACGTAGCCGAGACCCACTGCTGCTCCCAGGCTGTGGCCGTACATACCGGATCGGATGTAACCCACTAGTGCGTCGTCTCGCCATATCGCGAGGGTCCTCGAGCACGAATTGAACGAGGCGCTTTCGAATTCCATTGTGCGACTGGCGTTGCATCGCCTCATACCCGATGTATCCCCCTGGCTTGTCGTGCCGAACAGCGAACTGCAGCCCGGCCTCCAGGGGAGTATCGGTGTCGCTGATGTCGTGTCCGTAGTGGCAATAGCCTTTTTCGATGCGCAACGAATTCAACGCGTGCATGCCGACCATTCGGAGCCCGCTGTCGCGTCCGGCGTCGAGCACTATGTCGAGCACGCTCGCCGCGTACTCCGTTGGGATACACAGTTCCCAGCCGAGTTCGCCGACATAGGAAATGCGCGATGCACGGACGAAGGCGTATCCCAGCTCAACTTGGCGACTGTCACCCAATGGAAAGGCGCCGTTCGACAGATCGGCCGGTGTCAGTGTCTGCAACAGATCTCGCGAGCGCGGCCCCATAACCGCC